>NZ_BAVZ01000013.1 GCF_000576305.1 Paenibacillus pini JCM 16418
TCAACAGCATTACCTGTAGGTGAAGTATTACAGGTTAGGGTAAAAGTGAAGGATGAGCATGCGTGGTCGGAGTGGTCGGAATCAGGTTGGCTAGAAGTATATCCATTTTTCTTAAAAAATACAGATACTATAGAGAAGATATCAATTGAAGCAGGCAAACAAATTTTAGTAAAAGCTAGCGTAAGTAACAGTGTATATGGTGACGATAATACTAAAACAGATCTTCTAAATGGCATAGTAAAAGTCAAAATATCAGGTTACAAAACATCTCCATTTGGAAAATCAGGTCAATTTGGTGGTCAGGAGCTATTAGATTCAGGATCCACCATCATCGATGTTCCATTATATAATGGGATTGCCGAAATTCCATTAATATTAACAGTTGCGGGGAGTCAAACAATTTATTATGAAGTAATTGATATGAAGGAAAGTCTCCGCGAACTTAATGTCCAAGTACTACCTTCGGAAATACAAAAATTATTGTTTCTTCAAGAACCGAAGGTTTTCAAAACGAAAGAACAATTATTTATACCGCATCCTATTATTCTTGTTACTGATATGTTTGGAAATCCAATTTATGATGCAAGCGTTGAAGCTTTCATAAATAGTGGAGAAGGAGAATTGACAGGTACAGTGTCTTTAACTTCTAATAAAGAAGGTATCATTGAGTTTACAAATCTTAAATTGCTAAATAGCTCGTTTACGGATGTTTCTATTATCTTTAAAACAAAAGTTAACCAAGTGATTTTAATAAGTCCGAATATTAAATTAGAGGGGGATGAAGAACAAGTAAATCTTGAATAAGGAAAAGAAGAAAAATGATGCTTCAAAATATTCCTTCATGATGAAGGATAAGAAAATCGTGGCTTACTTGCGTATGGCATAGAGAATCTCCTTCGTGTCTAGAAATTCATTGAGCTTGAAAACTCTAGACTTCTGAACTCATAATGGTTAGGAGTCCTCTAATCACGAAGGTAAATATTATAAGATCTTTTACGATGAGAAAAGAGAAACTACTAGAGATTCGTATAGAAAGAGATCATTGTTAAAATAATGATCGTGCGTACAGTGGCTCAATAGGATTGATGATTATTAATTTACAAATAGTATTACAAAAGATGACGAAGAGGTATTTTAGTCAAGACCCCATTTAGAAGACAGTGTAAAAATACCTAGGAAACAAGCTGACTCCTGTATTCAACAGGAGTCAGCTTGTTTAATTTTCGATATGTTATCTTCGTTAAAAAACGAATGAATTCCTCAATTCTTCTTTCTACCTCATCGATACTTCTTATATCATAAGGATAGAGTGCTTAGATTTTAAGATGAGAGAAGAAACTCTTGATTGAGGAATTCGGATTGTCATACGCCTGCTTATGTGAAAACCGAGGATCTCGTTATTCCACAGTTCTTTACCCTGTGAGCTGAGAAATGTTTATCAACGACGAATATCATCTATAACTAAAATAACAACAAACAGTCTCACTTATTAAACAACTTAGTCTCACTTATAACAAGGATATCACCTGTTTTGATGATCTTTTTGTCTCAATTATAAACGTTACCCACAGGAGAAGAAAGAGAGAATCAGGAACAGGAAAAATCCAGTGAGTAGAAAAAGGTCAAATGAATATGCTGCTCGGCATTGTGGATTTTTAGGGGAAGGGACAAAGCATAAGCTTATAGCGTTGCATGGGAGTGACTCAGAAATGGAGTCATTTCTTTTTTTTCCATCAGTAGGTCCATGTCATAGTCAAACCCCTTAGATATACATCGGATAACCCTAGGGTGTATCCAATGTCTATTCTAAGGGGTATTTGTTTTATAAATCATAGCCCGTTTTGTCTACAAGCAGACTCCTCATTAATGCTGGAAGGATCGTTGTTAATTCAAAGGCAAACTACCTGTTGTGAAGGAACTTTGCAGTGTCGAACTCTTATTACCATAAGCATCGACAGCAGTGATGGTCATCGTATAAGCGGTTGCTTTATCCAGTCCAGCTATCGGAATGTTCATACGATTGGGAATGGGGGAGAAGTAGTAATCCGATAACACGTTCAAGGTTTTGACGGCAACGCCTGTGCTTTTCTTAGATATTATAATTTGATAATGATGCATGGATTGGTCGTCTGTGGCTTGTCTGAACGAGAGCATAGGTATGTTGTTTGTGCCGGCAGTCATTCGAAGATCTGGATCAGCGGGAAATTGAGGTGACGTTGTGTTGCGGTTGTTCGAAGTAAAAGTGAAATTTTTCTTTATTTCTTCTTTGGTCTTACCTTGCAGCTTCACAACCCACTTCTTGCCCGCAAGCGCGCCAGCACTGTTGAATGGGGGATTGGGAGTGCCTTGCCATTTACCGCCAAGATAGATGGAGCCAGCATCACCATTAAATTCGACGCGATCAATCTCAATACGATCGGCATACACTTCAATAAATTGAGCTTGATTCACAGGGAATTCGAATCGTCCATCTGCTAGACCTTCAACGGTGACAGCAGAGTAACCATGATCCACCTCAATATAGGACATCGATCCTACGTTAATGGATGTAAAATCCTTCTGATCTATGGCACGGTCGTCATTGATATTCAAATGAGAGTGCCCGCTCAGGACAACGACCTGCGGATAATTCTGTAGATCCTTATAGAGGTTCGGGTTTGAGGTCTGTTGACCATCCATAACGGTGCCTGTCACGGGCTGATGTAACGTAATGAAAATGGGCTTGTTCATATTTGCCGCATTACTCGTAATCGCGGATAGTCTGTTTTTCAACCAGATTCGCTGTCCCAAGTCAATGTTATAGTTGTTACCATTTAAGAAGATAAATGAATAACCACCAATGGTCTGCTCATAATAGCCGTTGGGCTGTGTAGTAAACCACTCTGGAGGATAGTTTTTGATAGCCTTTTCCACTTTATCGTCGTGGTTACCCATAGCGAATTGAACACGTGTATTCGTCATGTTCGTGCGAGCGAGCTGTTCCTTGAAAATATTTTGCACAATCGCGTGATTTGCACCTAGTCCATCGCCGTTATCATTGATTGCGTCACCTGCAATGAGAATAGCATCGGGATTTTTAAAAATGGATGATATAACATCAAAGTTGCTCGTATAACGCGCTTTAATTTTTGCCAGAGCCTCAGCCGAATTGCCCTGCGTGTCTCCGTTCGAGGAGCCGATATGTAAATCAGACATCGCTACGAATTGAAGCAAAGGTTTTTCGGTTGTTTTAATGATATAGCCGTAAGTTGCAGCATCGCTCCATACGCCGTCCTTGAACGCTCTGACCGAGACGTTCGTCGAATCCGCTAGAACAATCGGTGTTCCAGTGTATTTAGGGCTTGTTTCATCCGGGAGTGTCCCGTCAAGCGTGTAAAATACGGTTGCTCCAGTGGTAGTACTGTTTAGCGTAATGGCTACAGACTGCTCATAACGTCCGCTGGGCTTGGATGTTACTGGCTTATTCACGGCAGTTGCAGCATGAGCAAATGGAGTGAATATTGTTCCATTAGAATACATCGTGGAAAGCACAATCATTCCTGCCATGCAAACAGATAACATTTTATTGATTTTCATATTATAATCCTCCTTGTAATTTCGATTGAGAACAAGAGACTAGGAACGATTAACGCTACATCTGCATGTTGGATCACTCTAAATAGGTCGGATTAGTTGATAATGTTACAGCTCCCTTCTGGTACCCAAACAACACAACAAATACATATTGGTTTTTATTTTAGTTGTTGTTGTTTTAGTTGTTACTGTGAATTCTAATACGGATATGTTTGAAGATTGTCAATTGCATCCAGATCTTATGTAAAAGTTAACGACCATAGTCTTGACAAAAATCGGTATCCGAACAATAATCGTAATATAAATATATGAGCAATTGTTCATATGTATAAGGTTCAGGAGGCGACAATAACAATGGGCAGTTCAAATCGAATTCACAATCACGCGAAGCATATTCACTCACACAGTCACCATGATCACGCTCATGACCATCACGGTCATCATCATGTTGACCCTAACGGAAACAAAAAAGGATTAGTCATAGCTTTATTCATTACTGTAGGTATTATGGTTTTAGAATTTTTCGGAGGGCTCGCTACAAACAGCTTAGCTCTGTTATCCGATAGTGGACATATGCTAAGCGATTCAAGCTCACTACTCTTAAGCGTAGCTGCTGTATGGTTTGCCACAAGACCCGCGTCTCCTAATAAAACGTACGGGTTTTATCGGTTTGAAATATTAGCAGCACTCCTAAATGGAGTTACATTATTCATAGTTGCAGGATTTATCATTTGGGAAGCGATTGGACGTTTCTCACAGCCGCCAACGGTTGCGAGTGGTCCAATGATGCTGATTGCCAGCATTGGGCTGTTAGCCAATGTATTGAGTGCATGGTCCCTTATGAGAAAAGGGGATGTGAAGAATAATATTAATCTTCGAAGTGCATATCTTCATATTTTAGGTGATGCTTTGGGTTCAGTTGGTGCGATAGTAGCAGGTTTGATTATGATGATCTTTGGGTGGTATATTGCGGACCCTATTATTAGTATTCTTGTTTCTCTGTTAATTCTTAAAGGAGCTTGGGGTGTTATTCAGCATGCTACTCATATTCTTATGGAGGGTACACCAGTAACGGTAAATTCATCAGAAGTTAAAGAAGCATTAGCAAGCATTGACGGCGTTATAGATGTTCATGATCTTCATATCTGGACCATTACTTCAGGCCTAGACTCACTAAGCTGTCACCTCTTAATTGAGGATAATCAAGACAATCAGGCAATACTGCAACAAGCTATTCAATTCATATCCAATCAATTTCAAATTCAACATACGACCATTCAGATTGAAACGAGAGCCATACAGCATGAAGAAATGAAAGTGTAAAATCAGGAATGCCATTGTATAATGAAGAAAAGGGGAGTGAGCGGCGCATGGAGGACATAATTGTAGAACCAAATACCCAGACACATGAATCATGTGATACGGATGATCGAAAAAGCCATCATTCTGAAAAAACGAAAAAGAACCTCATTAGTCGACTCAATCGAATTGAGGGTCAAGTAAGAGGTCTAAAAGGTTTGATTGAGAAGGACACCTATTGTGACGATGTTCTAAATCAGATTTCTTCGGTGCAATCTGCATTAAATGGTGTAGGGAAGCTGCTCCTAGAACATCATATGAAGAGCTGTGTTATGGAACGTATTCAAGAAGGCGATAATCAAGTCATTGATGAGTTGCTAGTGACTATAAATAAACTGATGAAGTAGGTAACCACGAGAGGATTCGCAGGAATCCTTTTTTTGTTGGTTCAAAATATAGTGTAGGGGGGTAATCTAAATTTATATTGACTAATTATACTATAGGGGGGTATACTACAAATGAATTAAGATTATCACTTTAATAAGGTATTCAATAAGGAGGGAATAATAATGTTTAGAGTTGAGGTATACACAACGCCTACATGTGAAGATTGCCGAAATTTTAAGAAGTTTCTGGAAGAGCATGAAATTCCATATAAAGCATTTGATATTGCAGAGAATTCCGATTATGCAACCGAGCTGCGCAGACGTTCTGGGAAGAATTTAGTACCTACTATATTTATCAACGATCAAATGTTTTTCGGATTTGTTTTCAATCGTCAAGAAATTGAGGAATTACTCTTGGAACACAATAAGTAAAAAATTTAACTAATGACTAGGAGTGAACGGATTATGAAGAAACAATTAACCCTAATAAGTGCTGCTGCTATGCTTGCTCTTTCTTTAACTGCCTGTGGGACAAGCACAAGCTCGAACACTACGGATAACAATAAGCAGCAGATGGCAGATATGGATATGAATCATACTGGGTCCGGACAAGTTCCAGAAGGCTTAAAAGAGGCAGAGAATCCAACCTTTAAGGTGGGAGACAGCGTAACAATTCATACCGATCATATGAAAGGTATGGATGGAGCGAAGGCGACGGTTGTGGGTGCATATAGCACAACTGCATATGCGGTTTCGTACAACCCTACTACTGGCGGTGAAAAAGTAACAAATCATAAATGGGTGATCCAGGAGGAGATTAAAGATCATGAAGCGGAACCTTACAAAGAAGGAGATCAGGTCGTTTTGCAGGCGGATCATATGAATGGCATGAATGGAGCAAAAGCTACCATTGATTCAGCTGAAAAAACAACAGTATATATGTTGGACTACACACCAACTACGGGTGGAGAGGTAGTTAAAAATCATAAATGGGTAACCGAGAGCGAGATTACAAAATAGTGTCATAGCCGTATTAAAACATGAGACAAGAAGTGAATTAAATATAAGGAGAAATGAAAAATGAAAAATGAAGTCTTGAATGTAAAAGGGATGTCTTGTGGTCACTGCGTAAATTCAATCGAGGGTGCTTTGAAAGAAATAGGAGCTAAAGGCAAAGTTGACCTAAATAGCGAAACAGTAACCGTAGAATTTGATGAAAATAAGCTTTCAATCGATAAGATTAAAGACGCCATTGAGGAGCAAGGATATGAAGTCTAGGGAAGAGGAGTGTTAACTATGGAAGCCAATAGCGCAGAGACAAAACAAACATCATTACAGATCACGGGTATGACCTGCGCAGCTTGTGCGAACCGTATTGAAAAAGGATTAAACAAACTGGAAGGTGTAACAGAAGCTAACGTAAACTTTGCGTTGGAACGAGCATCGGTTACTTATGATCCGACGATAACAAACACTGTGAAAATGGAAGAAAGTATTCAGAAGCTTGGATATGGTACTTCGAAAGAAGAAGTCGATTTACAACTTGTCGGAATGACCTGCGCAGCATGTGCACTGAAAATCGAGAAGACGTTAAACAAGTTACCTGGTGTCAGCAATGCAACAGTTAACTTTGCGGTTGAAAGTGCTCATGTGGCGTATAATCCGATGGAAGTATCCGTAACCGATATGCTGAAACGAATAGATAAGCTCGGATATAAAGCTGTTCCTAAACAGGAGCAAAGTGATCCTGCTGAACATCGGGAGAAAGAAATCAAACGGCAAAAGCGAAAGCTTATTGTCTCCGCTATCTTGTCTTTTCCACTGCTCTGGGCAATGGTGAGTCACTTTTCGTTTACTTCATGGATCTGGTTGCCTGAATTGTTTATGAATCCATGGTTCCAATTGATTCTTGCAACACCAGTTCAATTTTATATCGGAAGACAATTCTATATTGGCGCCTATAAAGCGCTCCGCAATGGCAGTGCCAACATGGACGTTCTCGTCTCGCTGGGCACCTCGGCCGCATATTTCTATAGCTTATATCTGACCATAAAATGGGCTGTGGAGGGTGGCAGTGTCCATCACGGACCTGAGATGTATTATGAGACAAGTGCTGTCCTCATCACACTGGTTTTAATGGGCAAATTGTTTGAATCGTTAGCCAAAGGCCGGACATCTGAAGCTATTAAGTCTTTGATGGGACTCCAAGCTAAGACAGCGCTCGTTGTCCGTGAAGGTCAGGAAATGACCATTCCAGTAGATGAAGTAATCGCTGGAGATATTGTAGTTGTACGTCCAGGTGATAAAGTGCCTGTTGACGGTGAAGTATTGGAGGGTGTCTCGTCAATAGACGAATCGATGTTGACTGGTGAAAGTCTTCCTGTGGAAAAGAAAGCCGGCGATGCAGTCATCGGCGCAACAATAAATAAGAATGGCATGCTGCGTATAAAAGCGACAAAGGTCGGTAAAGAAACAGCTCTAGCACAAATTATAAAGGTTGTAGAGGAAGCACAGGGGTCCAAGGCACCCATCCAAAGGGTTGCCGATGTTATCTCAGGCATCTTTGTTCCTATTGTTGTTGGGATTGCTATTGCAGCTTTCCTAGTATGGTACTTCTTCGTAACACCTGGGGATTTTGCAGGGTCTCTGGAAAAGGCAATTGCAATTTTGGTTATTGCTTGCCCATGTGCACTGGGATTGGCTACTCCTACTTCCATTATGGCAGGATCGGGACGTGCCGCGGAAATGGGTATTTTGTTCAAAGGCGGAGAGCATCTAGAGAAAACTCATAAAATAGATGCAATTATTTTGGATAAAACAGGTACAGTAACTAAAGGGAAGCCTGAGCTTACCGATGTTCTGTTGGTGGAAGGCAACGAAACAGAATTCCTTAGACTTGTGGGCGCTGCAGAGAAAAATTCAGAGCATCCGCTCGCAGAAGCGATTGTCATAGGTATTAAAGAAAGAAATATCGAACTGCCAAATACAGAGTCTTTTGAAGCGATTCCGGGTTACGGAATTAAGGCTGTCGTCGAAGGTAAAGAGCTGTTGATTGGAACACGCCGTTTAATGGATCAATTCGGAGTGGACGCAAAACATGCTTATGAGACGATGTCCAAACTGGAGGAGTCCGGTAAAACAGCAATGCTTGTCGCCATAGATAAAGGGTACATGGGTATGGTAGCTGTTGCGGATACAATCAAAGAAACCTCTCAGGCAGCGGTAAGTCGACTGAAAGAAATGGGTATTCAAGTCATTATGATTACGGGAGATAACGAACGAACAGCGAAGGCGATTGCGGCTCAAGTGGGTATCGATCATGTACTTGCTGAGGTTCTTCCAGAAGGAAAAGCAGAAGAAGTGAAGAAATTGCAAGCGCAAGGTAAGACAGTAGCCATGGTCGGTGATGGTATTAATGATGCTCCGGCACTTGCAACAGCAAATATCGGTATGGCTATCGGTACAGGTACTGACGTAGCTATGGAGGCAGCGGATGTGACTCTGATGCGTGGCGATCTATCCAGTATACCGGATGCAATCTATATGAGTCGTAAAACGATGACAAATATCAAACAAAATCTGTTCTGGGCACTCGGATATAACACTCTAGGTATTCCAATTGCGGCATTGGGACTATTGGCTCCATGGTTAGCAGGTGCAGCAATGGCACTCAGCTCCATTTCTGTTGTCCTCAATGCTCTACGTCTACAACGTGTTAAAATACGTCATTAATCAACTGGGTGGGTGGAGAAGGATTCAACATATGTACAGTAGCCTTATAAGCAGAAGGAGAACGGATGCGTGGGAGAAAAGACGAGAATTGCGGTTACACCTCCTATTCAAGTAGGAGGAAGCCTATTTACGCCAGAACAACTTGTGAAGATTGGTACTGTTGCAAGTACGGATTCTAAAATTGAAATGACGAACTTTCAGCAGCTTTATTTGGAAGTTCCCCTCGAACGAAGCGATGCAATAAAAGAAGAACTTGAGTACTCGGGTCTGGAAGTATATCCATCAGGCTTCGTAACCAAAAGTTTGATTGCCTGTAATTTCTGCAAAGGAGCGGAGAAAGGTGGACTGGTAGCAGCTCAAGTTCTGAACCGGGCTATCGCAGGTATTGTGACTCCGACTCCACTTAAGGTTGGTTTTGCAGGCTGCGCTCTTGGGACCAGCGAACCTTTGTTAAAAGACATTGGGGTTGTTAAAATGCTAAATACGTTTGATATCTATGTTGGAGGAGAGTCAAAAGGTATCAAAGCGTCAATAGCTCGATTGCTTATATCCGGATTATCAGAAGCTCAGCTTGTTCCTGTTATAACAGCAATCATTGATTATTATAAGGCTAACGCTAAGGGGAAAGAGAAGTTCAGTAAATATGTTCATCGTATTTCGATCGAGGAAATGCAACAAATCACGCAAACCATAGTCAGTACAACCAGCTGATTTTAACAGATTTCGTTAAATATATGATGAGACATCAGGTAAAGAAGAATGAAAAACAATTATAGTATACTATTGAATTTTATGGTAATTTAATGATATGGGGAAAATGCATAGATTCATAGGCCAGTATTCACTTCTTGACTGTCACAACTACCCTAAATAAATAGTCGAAGGGATTGATGTTAAGTGAAAAAGAAAATGGTAATGGCTATGTTTATCTGTATGTTGGTGTTTGTTTTGGCTCCAATCGCCGCTTTTGCAGCTGTATCTTCTAACACGGCGCAAGGGCAAGGTGACCTGTATGTGACAGGTTATGTCGCTAATTATCATGGGGGCGATCTGATTCTTAAGGAAGTTGTCACGGGTGCTGTCGTGTATTCACATCATTATAGTGACCCCTATACAGGTTCTGTTGTGAAGGAAACGCTTAGTGGATCCTTTCCCAATTTACCAAGTGGTACATATCAATTAACTTGGACTGGTCAGCAAGGGGGAAGCTTTAGTATTCATTTTTAAAAGTGAATGATTTGTATTTGGATAGATATTAAGAAGAGGAGCCATTCCATGATTGGCTCCTTTTTTGAATTAATATGTTTGGACAAGTTAGCGCAATAGAATATATGGTTAATATTGGATATTATAATCACCGCTAAGGTGTCCCAGATTGGAGGGTTATGGATGCCTGAAATACGCGTTCCACCCGAAGAGATTATGCGTGTAGCGCAGCAATGCTTAAACGGGCGTCATGAAATGGATCGAATCATCCAGCTTCTAGATAAGGAAATATATCATCTGAGATCGGTATGGAGTGGAGCGACAAGAGAGCACTTTTTTACAACCTTCCGCGATGCACAGTACCAAATGAATCAGATGCTAGATAGATTGTCTAATACCGGACAAGAGCTAGCTAATATATCTCGTAGATTTAAGGAAGCAGATGCTTCAAGTGAAGGAAGTAATTTCGGGGAATTTCTATCTGGAGCGGGTTTAGCGACCGTAAAGGATTTAACTTTTGGTCTAATGGATAAGGATATGACAAGCATTCATCCGAAGTCTCGAGCATGGGGGGAACTGTTTGGTCATGGAGTAACAACCGCTCTTGGAACTGTAGAGATGATTGGAGGTATTCTGGGAGATGGAGCTTCACTTGCATTAGATGTCACAGGAATTGGAGCCATTGTGGGTGTTCCTGTCGGTGTGGTATCACTTGGTCTAATTTCTCACGGATACCTTACCGCTAAGGGTGGAGTACAAGGGGCATTGAATTCTGGTAGAGATTTGTATCAAATGCATGGAAGTAAGAGTAATGAATCAGCAGGATCGGGTAAGGGAGGGAGCGAAAAGGTAGAGGGCGAAGGTAACATTCCAGTAAAAGATACTGGTGATTTGGCGAAAAACACTGATAACTTAAGGGTCTGGGCTAAAAATAATGGTTGGGAGCAAAAATATACTGAAGGTGGTGTTGAACAGTGGGGGGTGAAGGATTCTAAAGGTGCTTTTAGTTGGAGGCTGAAACTGAAGCCCGAAGTTAGTACAAGAGAAGGTCTTGGTTCAGGAAGTAAGCAACCACGTTTTGATGCTAGATTAAATGATGAGGGAACATATGTAAACCCATTTACAGGAGAAACGGGTAGTAAGGGTATTGGTACTCATATTCCATTAGGGAAGTGATATGTTTGGATAAGAAAAGCCTGTTTGAAATATTATTAGACTCTTCTTCAAATGATGCAGAAAAAGATGATGCAGTAATAGAACTAGGCATTAATTTTCAAGATGAAGAAACAGTAGACTTTTTAATCAAGGTATCAAATGATAGTAATTTTGATGAGATGATCGTAGCAAGTTGTGGCGAATCACTAGGTCAAATATGGCTGAGAACACAACGAATTGATTATGAAAAATTAACTTGTTTAAGAGGGATAGCTTTGTCAGAGGCACTTTCACTGATTAAAGCGAAACGCCCGGATTGGTACAAAACTTATTTGGACCTATATCCTAAATCCTAGTTCAGTACATGTTGCACTCTGTGATTTACGTAACTTTAATGCATACAAGGTTGAAGATAAACCGTAGGAGCAACTAATTAAATGAAATAAATGCTGAAAAATGAATACATCGTGTGAGAATGTATGTGCTAACGTTCTATAATTGTTGTAAAATGTAAATTAATATAAATTATATCAATAAAAACCTCTTATAAACTCTTTTTAAAAAATATGTGTATAAGATGATGGATATATATCGAAAGATAGGGGTGGTGGGATGTCACTAGATGGGCTTTTGGGCAAAAAAACGAAATATGATATAACAAATAATCGGGGACTAGTCTTGGTTCCTGCCCGAGTAAAGTTAACACAAGAACATATTCATCTGCTTCAGCAGCATGGGATTGAAACTTCTGATGTTACTTTGATGTCCACTAGCGATTCCGATTCCAGCTCCCTTGTATCACTTGTGGAAGATACGGCTAACTATGCAAAGGATTTATTCTATCGAATTAAAACTACCCGCAAAATCCCTCTTCTGGAAATTAAGGATGAACTTATCCCTTTTGTAAAACAAGTATCAGAGCATGCAGACTTGTATAAATTATTTGAATCGATTAGAGCCAAAGATGAGTATACATATCAACATAATATAGGGGTGGGCATATTATCGACTCTGATTGGTAGATGGATGAAATGGGATGAAACGGAGATCGCGTTACTATCACTTGCAGCTACAATGCATGATGTAGGTAAGGTTCGAATTCCACAAGAAATATTACTGAAACCAGGCAAGTTAACAAATGAAGAATACGAAGAAATGAAGCGTCATACGATTTATGGCTACGAAATGCTTAAGGAAACGGTTGGAATTAGCCCACGTGTGGCATGGGTTGCATTACAGCATCACGAACGAGCAAATGGTAGCGGTTACCCTCTTAAGTTAAAACAAGATCAAATAGATCCGATGAGCCGAATTGTTGCTGTTGCTGATATTTTTCATGCCATGTCTTCGAAACGTCCTTATCAGGATGCCTTACCCTTTTATGAGATTGTAGCCCGCATGCGACAAGGTTTTTTCGGAGAGTTAGATCCTCATATTGTTGCTGTTTTTCTGAATAATCTTATCCGCAATCTGATCGGAAGAAGCGTTAAATTATCGAATGGTCAATGGGGCGAGGTCGTTTATATCAATCCACATGATGATACAAATCCATTAGTAAAGGTAGGCCAGAACTATTTAGACCTTAGTAAGGATCGAGAAATACATATTCAAGAAGTGATTTGATCACACATGATGTATTTTATATTATTCATTAGGTTCTCGGCGGGAAAAATTGCTGAGAGCCATTTTGGCTTCCAGTGCTGTTGAATCGAAGGCATATCATTAGGTATTCAAGAGCAGATAAGAGCAGTTATGCTAATCATCTTCATGAACGACGTTGGACGTATAATTATATGTAATAATTTACAATTAATTCTTGACTTTATAGCTTTTCCGAGTATACATTTAACAGCAGATTAGACGAGAAAGTCTATTATTTCCTATGTTATTTTACACCCATGATCTTACAGATCATCCTATATAGAAATGAGTGGAGAAAATCATGTCTAGTCAATTAGCTGACCCCAAGGTCGCTGAGGAAAGGCCGTTTTCCATGAAAGAGATCATACCACCATTGCTCGCTATTATTGTGGGTATGATCATGGTTATCTTGGATGGTACAGTTGTCAACGTAGCGATTCCGAAGCTACAGGAGTTCTTTGGGTCGGATCTGAAAACCGTTCAGTGGGCCATTACGGGGTATACGCTAGCTCTTGCAGCAGTCATTCCACTAGCTGGCTGGATGACCGACAAGTTTGGTTCTAAGAAAGTATTTATCACAACGGTAATTATGTTTATCCTCGGATCTGCATTATGTTCCATTGCTCAGACATCCACACAACTGATCATCTACCGTGTTATCCAGGGGCTTGGTGGAGGCATGGTTGCACCGATCGGTATGGCAATGGTATTTAAACTGGCACCTCCTGAACGAAGAGGAGCTGTGATGGGTATGCTTGGCATTCCCATGTTACTCGCCCCTGCTTTAGGTCCTGTACTTTCTGGCTGGCTCGTTGAAGCTGCCACCTGGCGCTGGATTTTCCTCATTAATGTTCCCATTGGTATTATTGCAGTTATTTTGGGGGTAAAATTCTTACCCGATACCGATCGGCAGAAGGCTCCACATCTGGATGTACTCGGCATTATTTTAGCGCCAATTGCATTTTCGGCACTTGCTTACGGTGTAAATGAAGGTGGAAGTGGAAAATGGTCTTCGACGAATGCGGTAATAGGACTTACCGTCGGAGGAATTGCGCTGCTGCTGTTTATCATTGTCGAGCTACGGCAAAAGAACCCACTTCTTGAGCTAAGAGTATTCGCCTCTTCTGATTTCACTCGTGGGATCATTTTGACGTGGATCATGCAGGCAGCACTATTTGGCTCCATGCTATTTGTTCCATTGTACTTGCAAAGTATTCGTCATTTCACGCCACTGGAGACCGGACTCATCTTGCTCCCGCAGGCTTTGGCTTCTGGAATCGGAATGCCGATTGGCGGTAAGCTTTTTGATAAATTTGGAGCTCGTCCAGTGGCTTTTGTCGGACTCCTTATTATTTCTTCGTCTCTATTCCTACTGTCAGATATCTCGCCAACGACTTCGCTATCCTATATTATGCCGATACTTGGCCTGATGGGATTTGGTATGGGTCTGTCTATGATGCCATTAAATACGCATGTACTGAATGCGGCTCCGCGTAAATTGGTTGGTCGTGTAACATCACTTACGGCTGCGGCTCAGCAGGTGGTTGTATCCTTTGCCGTGGCTGGTATGACGGGATATTTAACGAACCGCATAAATGTAGGCTTGAACAAAGGGGTTAATCCCTTAACTGCTGCTGTCTCAGGCTATAATGATGTATTCTTCCTCGCGGCTTGGCTTGCGATTGTTGGTGTTCTGCTTACGCTCATTTTGCGTAAACCTAGAGCCTTAGCTACTGAAAAGGAATCCCTAGATGGCAACACGCCGGATCCATCCATGATGATGGGACACTAAGCGCTTGAGACAATGAGAAATAGATATGAAAAAGAAGCCGCCATCATCCTTATAGGATGGTTGCGGCTTTTTTAAATCTCTAGCATTACTAGATTTCCATTTAACGTGAGGCTTCCTGAAACAAACAATGCTCCTGTAGAAAGTGGGTCAGTAACGATGCCCTGAAGCGCAGTAGTACCTGTATTCGATACGGTTATCGTGTAGGAAATATAGCCTCCAATTGATACCGAATTAACATTGAAAGAAGCATTACCCTAATTTTCAATACCCGTAAGCGAGATGCCAGCAACCTCCGTCAAGGTAACTGAGAAGGTGACGGTCACCGATGCGTTCTGTGCAAGAGTACCAACTGGAATACCTACTGATGGATCAGCTTAAGGCAACACTTGGCATGGAAGGGACAGCTGCGCGCAGACTAATTACGCACGTTACTCCCCGCATTAAATATGGAAACAGTGACTAGTCCTGAATTCCAATTGTCGCAGGCAAAAAGTCATCATTCACACAAATCAGAATAATAAATTTAAGCTTTAGCTTGGCGGGTGTAGTAACCGGGCGAGCTGAAGTTTTTTTGTAAGAAGATATCAGGATTATGATGAAATAGACTCTTAGATTCCAATTTAAATATGAAACCTCTGACAGTCTGTTTCGTATAACCCGTTTAAGCGTTATTTCATTGTATATAACCTTTGTGGTATGGTAAAAGATAGGAAAATAAAAAGGAGAAGATGCAGAAGTGGAAAGTGACAGGTATGTGTTAAATTTGGTTTTAGTAGCTTTATTGATTGGTTTATCGGCCTTCTTTGTAGCGGTTGAATTTGCGGTGATCCGCATACGCGCAAGCAGAGTAGATCAGTTGATTGACGAAGGAAAGAAAGGAGCGGTGGCCGTAAAGAAAGTGCTGGGCAATTTGGACGGCTACTTATCGGCATGCCAGCTCGGGATAACCATTACTTCGCTCTGCCTTGGTTTTCTTGGAGAACCGACGGTGGAGAAAATACTCCATCCGCTGTTTGAACAGTGGGGTTTATCGGAGGGGGTTAGACAGTTTCTGTCCTTGTTCATCGCGTTTGCCATCATTACCTATTTACACGTAGTTATTGGTGAGTTAGCTCCGAAAACCATCGCTATTCGTAAAGCAGAGACGGTTGCTTTATTAACCGCCACCCCTATTATCTGGTTTAACAAAATCATGTATCCATTCATTTGGATCTTGAACGGATCTGCTAACCAGCTGGTTCGGCTGTTCGGCATCAAGCCTGCCTCAGAGCATGAGGATGCCCATTCCGAGGAAGAACTGCAAATTATTCTTAGTGAAAGTTTTGAAAGTGGTAAGATTAATCGAAATGAATTTGGCTATGTAAGTCGAATCTTCGCTTTCGATAATATGTTAGCCAAAGAAATTATGGTTCCGCGTACAGACATGATCTGTTTGTATAAAGAAAAGCCGCGTGCAGAGAATGTGGCGATTATTAAAGAACAGCAATATACGAGGTTTCCGCTGGTTGACGGGAATAAAGATAACGTCATCGGCATCATAAATACGAAACAATTTTTCTTAGCTTATGAGGATGATCCTGATGTAGACGTTACAAAACTACTTCATCCGGTAATGGCAGTGTCAGAGGTAACACCAGTGAATACGCTTCTGAAGCGGATGCAGCTGGAAGGTACACATATGGCTATTCTCATTGATGAGTATGGTGGAACTTCAGGGCTCGTCACCATTGAAGATATTATTGAAGAAATTGTCGGTGAAATACGTGATGAATTTGACGGAGACGAAGAGGAAGACATTCAAATTATGTCGAAGCATCATATGATTGTCGATGGTAAGGTTTCACTGTATGTCATTAACGATCATTTCAACCTTGATCTGGATTCTCATGAATGGGATACGATTGGTGGTTGGTTGTACAGCCAGCAAAGTGAGATGGAGGAGAACGAATCCTTGGTATTTGATGGGGTGAAATTCACGCTACTCGAGAGAGATAACAATCGATACTGCAAGCTTGATATTAAAAAGCGAAAAGTGAGTGAGGAGTAGGAAGAATAGATGGAGAATCCGTTAAGTTGGTCAACAAGATTCAAACGTTTTTTTCTAAATAACCGATTTGTACTCTTTCTGCTCGTTTTATTGCTGATCGGTTTAAATATCATGGTGCTAAATAAGGTTTCGTTTGTATTTCACCCTTTCATCGTATTAATTAAAACAATTGTTCTGCCTCTAATCCTGACGGGAATTGCATATTATTTGCTAAATCCGATCGTTGATTATCTGCAAACCCGCAAGATGGGGCGGGTAACTTCTATTCTAGTGTTGTATGTGTTAATCATTGCTATTATCACATTACTAGTGACGTCGGTTATTCCGGTCATTCGTGAACAAATTAACGACTTGGTAGATAATTTTCCAACGTACAGTGAAGCGGCAAGATTACAATTTGAAAATTTAATGGGCAGTAACTTGGTAAGTAAGCTGCAACAATCCATTTCATTTAATCCACAGGAAGTCGTGAAAATGATTTCGGAGCGGGCTTCAAGCTTTCTCAATAGTACGTGGACGGGTATAGGCGGATTTCTAGGCGTCCTGACTGAAGTGGTATTGGCACTTATAACGCTGCCGTTCATCCTGTTCTATTTGCTCAAGGATGGCAAGAAATTACCGAACTTCATTCTTTCATTTATTCCGGTTAAACTTCGTGGTGAAAGCCAGCGAGTCATGAAAGAGATGAATCATCAGATTGCTTCATACATTCGCGGACAAATTATTGTCAGCTTCTGTATTGGGGTGCTTCTCTATTTGGGATATATTATTATTGGGCTTGATTATTCTCTGATCTTGGCTGTCATCGCTGCATGTACCAGTATCGTTCCTTACCTAGGACCGGTCATTGCGATTACGCCTGCGCTGATTGTTGCGATGGTCACTTCGCCAGTGATGCTGCTCAAGATGCTGATCGTCTGGACGATTGTCCAGCTCATCGAAGGGAAGTTTATCTCCCCTCAAATCATGGGAAAAACACTCAAAATACACCCGATTACCATTATATTTGTTATTCTTACAGCGGGGAATTTGTTTGGTATCGCTGGTATCGTGCTTGCGGTTCCAGGTTATGCCGTTATCAAGGTCATTGTGACCCATCTCTATCAATGGTTCCGAATTCGTTCAAATCTGTACGAGCCTGTGAATCCCAATCCTTCGATTCCACCTAAAAATCCATAATGAAGCGAATGAATAGGATCTTCTATGCTTAGTATGGAAGAGAAAAGCCCGGATCTGCTTATATCGCAGATCCGGGCTTTATGCATATAGGTTATTGTGTTTATAACGTAAGCATGGGATAATGTAGTGTTGGTCTTGAAAATAAGACTAGCAAGCATGTATTTTAAACTTCAATGCTATGGAGGTAACTTGATATAGTGGAGCGTTATCCTTTCACATATGATCCAACCCGTCCATTTATTGCCCAGGTAGGCGAATGGGTGGCGGATGTATTCTACGATATATTGCCGGAAGCGGGCTTTGAAGTCCGTGATGAACAAATCTATATGGCTTTTCAATTGGAAAAGGCATTTGCAGAGAAGAAAACGATCTTCGCAGAGGCTGGGGTAGGAACAGGTAAGACTCTTGTGTACTTACTATATTCTATCTGTTACGCCCGTTATACACGGAAACCCGCGATTATTGCTTGTGCAGATGAATCGCTGATTGAACAGCTTGTTAAACCCGAAGGGATATTGCGAAGCTTGCTCATCACTTAGGACTGGCTATTGATGCTAGACTGGGTAAATCGCCGGATCAATACGTATGTCTGCGGAAGTTAGACGATGTGCGGTTACGCGATGAAGAGGGTGTGCAGTGGATGATTTGGCCGCAAGCCTGCCGGACTTTGTATATTCTCATGGCGCCATGCAAAATTTCCACGCATATGGCGACCGTAAGGATTATCCTCATCTGAGTGATGAGCAATGGCAGAACATTAACTGGGATACGTTCCAAGATTGTTTCACTTGTGACCGACGTCAACGCTGTGGTCAGACGCTTTCGCGGGAGCATTATCGTCATTCGGGTGATCTCATCATTTGTTCGCATGACTATTATATGGAGCATGTCTGGACATATGAGGGTCGCAAACGCGAAGGGCAATTGCCTCTACTGCCAGAACATAGTGCAGTCATTTTTGATGAAGGACATTTACTAGAATCAGCAGCTATGAAGGCGCTCAGTTACAAAATGAAGCATGTCGTATTTGAGGAGCTGATCCTTCGTCTGTTGCAAGGTGAAATCCGCGAATCTCTCGCCGTGCTTATTGATGAGTCTATTGTCCAAAGCGAGCGAATGTTCAAGGCGCTTGGTAAGCACAGTCGAGCTATTGAAGGCTCTGATCGTAAAGAGATTATACTTAGTGAAGGGCTACTACGTGAGGTTCATCGTTTCCGTGATGTGCTAACTGCCATTGAAGAAGAGCTTGTTTTTGAAGGTGAGCTATATTCACTAAATGACTATCAATTACGCATTGTGGAAGAGCATATCGAAATGATGCAGAAGGCACTGATGTTGTTCGAACGCTCCGAAGCGCTTATTTGCTGGGTAACGGATAGTCCAGAAGGTTTGACGTTATCCATTATGCCGCGAACGGTTAAGGAAGTGCTGCAAGAGCGTGTCTTTGGTGCTAATATTCCGATTGTGTTTTCGTCAGCTACACTCTCAGTAGAGGGTTCATTCCGTTATGTAGCAGATAGTCTGGGTATTGAGAAATTTCTATCCTTCTCAGTAGTATCACCTTATGATTATGCCGAGCAGATGGAGGCACTTGCTCCTCGATGGAACATAGCCGAAGGCTTCGCTGGCAAAATGAAAGAAGCTATAAAACTTCTTCAACGATCCGAAGGACGTGCTTTGATCTTATTCAAATCCAAAGATGAGTTGATGCAGTTTAAGGAGCGGATTTCAGAGGAATCTGAAGTTGCAGGCATGACCTTCTATTTTGAAGGAGATCAAGAAATCAGTTATCTCATCTCAGCGTTCCAACGTGACGAAGCAAGCGTACTCTGTGCAGTTAGCTTGTGGGAAGGTCTGGATGTTCCGGGATCATCGCTGTCGAATGTGATTATCTGGTCGATGCCTTTTCCTCCGCATGATCCAGTGTTTATTGCTAAGCGTAGCGAAGCAGAAACTCCATTTGAAGAGGTGGACTTGCCTTATATGCTTCTGCGCTTCAGACAGGGCATTGGGCGTTTGATTCGTACCCGTGAGGACAAAGGAATCGTCGCTATTCTGGGTGAGGAAATGCAGTCTGACGCTTCTGTTCTTACGCATGTGTTATCCGTTCTACCAGAGGGAGTCACACTGCAACAAAATGCTTAATCTTGAATAAAACAAACTCCAATCTAGGGACTGCGTTTGCGGCTGCTAGATTGGAGTTTTCTGTTACTTTGGGATAGGTATGCTATTCTGTAGCGGGATCGTTGATTGAACCCATAAAGAGCCACAGCTTAGTCTGCGCATCCTCAATGGCGAAGAAGAAGGGGCGGTTTACGACCATATCAAAGGGTTTCTCTGGCGGAGCAGATCCTGCCATCTCAAGAGAAGTGACCGCGGCAGCTTCGGTACCTCGTTCATTCACTTCAAGTACCGTTTTGTGCATAACATTCGATATGAACAGTGGCTTACGATCAGACATGTTAGAGAAGTCAGCTTGAGGAAGAAAGCTATTCTTCATTCCAAGTCCCATAAGAGCTTTATTAAGCTGCTGCTTATACTCTGCTTTGAAGCGTGGAATGCGGATTTGCCCTGATTGGTATTCAAAATTCTTCTCCCATGGCGTCATGTCCTTCCATAACTGCTCCTCAAGTTTAGGAAGTGATGATTGCTCACTGGGCAGAATAATGAGCATATTCATCTGTCCACTTCCGTAAGGAATGCGAATGGCTTGCCAGTCCTGATTCTGTGCGTAAGCAAACGAACCACCTTGTTTCATCATAGGAACTTGCTTTGTGATGTTTACGTTGGTGGTGAATACAGCGTTCTCCGTTAACTTTTCATCAAAGGGAGTTTTCCAGGTCCCGTTAAAATAAATCGCATTCACGATTAGAGATACCATATCTGAGCCAGGTGGTTCACTCAGAAGTTGGTTGATCTTCCCGTTCGTTTGCTTCTTGACCCAATTGTTTACCATAACTACACTTTTATCACTACTGAAATCAAGTGGCTCCACACTTGCATGATAGTTATCTTTAACGGTGTTCTGAAAAGAATTCTTCAATGGGATTCCCTCGGCATACCAAACCGCATTAGCAATGTTTAGTCTCACGCCGGAATCGGGACTTTCCTCGAGCTCTTGTAAAACCTTGCTGGCACTTTGTACCTCTTCCCGTTTCATCGTCTGATATCCGAGGGCTTTAGACATCTCAGCTTCGGTTTCACCTGCGCTACCGCTGTATGCCATGCTCAGTGATGTGGCGATACTATAAGGAGACAGAATGAGATTACCACCGTCTCCGTTCTTGGTGAGTACCTGATGCAGACGTAGGCCAAAATGATTCTGGGCACGTACTATACGCGTATCTAATACCTTATCAATATGCCGCTGACGATCACTTAGTGAAATAGCTGGAGGGGATGGAGATGGCTGCTCCGCTTTAGTGGTACTAGCACAGGCTGTTGAGAGTGTAAGGAGCAAGAATAAGCCCAGCCTGAGTAGTATTCTAGAGGGGTTAAGTCTTTTTTTGAACAAAATAGATTTACCTCCTATATTCAAATATAATTCATATCTCTTATTTGGGAATTATTAGTCTAATGATTAGACGAATCCAAATATAGAATGTTTCAAATTCTTCCAGTGATTGTTTCATCCATATATTTCTTAAGTTGAAGCAGGTTGATAAGGTGGCGAAATCAGCGGTATAATTGGATTTACTGCAAGTCCAAGGGCATGTTTATCAATAGGTGTCTTCAGTAAAGGAGCGTACGTAGCAATGCCGCAAATATCACGACATAATCAAGATTTAGCTTCGCTGTTATCATTAACCTTCAGTTCACTCAATCAGGAATTACACATGCGTCTGAATGAGATGGGCTTCACAGATGTGCGTCCTGCGCACGGATTTTTATTTCAGGGATTAATTCCGGATGGTTCAACCGCTAAGGCATTAGTTCAGCATTTAGGTATCACCAAACAGGCTGTTAGCCAAATGGTCGATGAGCTCGAGGCTCGAGGATACGTTGCGCGTAAACCCCATCCTTCGGATGGAAGGGGAAAGCTAATTATTTTAACAGAGCGTGGCTGGTCCGTTGTCCGCTCCAAAGAAAAAATTTACACCGAAGTTGAGGAGCGCTGGGCTAAGATTATTGGTCACAATCGTATGAAGGAGTTACATGAGGATCTACTTAGTATTGTTAATTTTACAAGTGAAGGGAATATTCCTCATCGTTTACGTCCGGTATGGTAGAATAATACAATATTAGGTATACCATTGCCGGAGGTACATGTGAAGAAAACCATAGTCCTGCTGTTCCTTACATGTTTATGTGTCTATGAATATATTACAAATGATACCCCAGATCAGAATCCCTATCTGATCACGGACTATAGCCGTCTACATCCAGTTAAGGTAGAGCGGATTGTAGAAGGAAAAGAAGAAGAGCAGCTTGCTCAGCTGCTTCAAGATGCCAAGGCTAAGGGGCTAAAGCTGTCGATATCAGGGCAGCGCCACAGCCAAGGCGGACATACTTATTATAAAGATGCTATTGTCATTGATATGACGAGCTTCAATCAGATCCTCATGCTAGATCCAAAACGTAAGCTGATTCGTGTCCAAGCGGGTGCAACGTGGAAAGATATCCAGGACCGAATTAACCCCTACCATCTCTCGGTTTCATCGATGCAATCTCAAAATATTTTTACGGTCGGCGGTTCGATCAGTATTAACGCTCATGGACGTGATCTCAGAAATGGGTCACTTATTAATAGTGTTGAGTCCTTTCATCTGCTTACGGCCGATGGACTAATCCGCGAGATCAGTCGTACGAAAGAGCCGGAGCTATTTCGACTAGCTCTCGGAGGATACGGCTTATTTGGAATTATTCTGGACGTTACGCTTCACTTAACGGATGATGAGGTGTACCGAACGAAGATAGAGCTATTCAGGCCAAAGACTATAGTCATTATTTAAAAGAAAAGGTGCTGGCGGACCCCGATGTACGGATGCATATTGCACGGATTTCGGTTGCGCCTGACAGCTTTTTGACGGATATGTATGCTATTAATTATCAAGTCGATCCTTCTCTTGATTTGGAGCATAACGATAAGCTGAAGACTCATGAATCGGGGGTACTACCAAGTAAACTGCTATTTCATTTGAACCGAGCTTCCGATACGGGGAAGAATATGTTTTGGAATCTACAGAAAAAATATTTTACATATCAAGAGGATGCAATCATTAGCCGTAACAATGCGATGCGCCCGGAGTCTTCTTTTATGGAATATCACGAGGCGGGTGCTAATGATCTACTTCAAGAGTATTTCGTACCTGTGGATGAGTTTGCATCATTTGTGGAGGATTTGAAATCCGTCCTCAAGGATGCTGGTGATAAGGTTAATCTACTTAATATTACAGTACGTTATGTTCCGCGTAATCAGGACGTGGTGCTATCCTACGCCAAAGAGGACATGTTAGCCTTGGTATGCTTATTTAATACATCGCTCTCTAAAGAGGGGCACGCGGAGATGAAGCAAACCGTTCGCAACATTGTGGATCAAGTGCTAAGGCATCGAGGCACCTACTATCTTCCATATGCTGCTTATCCGTCTGTAGAGCAGTTTAGAGAAGCGTACCCGGGTTATAACACATTCTTTAAGGCAAAAGATCAGTTTGATCCGGATCATATATTTATGAACTATTTCTATGAACAATATAAAGGGGAGTAGCTTTACATGAATATACGTTGGCTGATCCGTTCACAAAGCATCATGACCTTAGCCTCAGGAATGATTTATCCTTATTATTTATTGTTTCTGAAGAACCTCGGCAACAGCTATTCTAAATATGGACTGGCTTTTGCCGTGTTTACGATAAGCTCAGCTGCTTGTTCGCAGTGGCTCGCGCCGCGTCTTGATCGCAGCGGAATGAAGATGATGATTTGGAGCGCTGTGGGTATGATGGTGGCCATGGTGGCGTTTCCTTGGGTGGAGTCTTACCTATGGGTAATCCTCCTTCAGGCCGGAATGGGATGTTGTAGTGCTATGCAAAAGATGAGTGAGCGACTACTTCTCGCGGATTATACGCATATAGGTAAACGTGGGCCTGTTATCGGCTCCTATCATTTCTGGACATCAGCTGCATCAGGGTTTGCGGTCCTGCTGGGTGGTTACTTGATCGACTGGTTGACGATCGATGTGTTGTTCTATTTCAGTGCGCTGCTATATGGCCTTAGCGGGTGGGGTGTTTGGAAAATATACCGAAGAGGTAGCTTACACAAGGTGAATTGAGCAACTATTAATCCGGCTACTATTTCGGAGAACGAGAGGCAGTTGTAACACTGTAATAGAGGTGGACAATCCATCCGCGTAGCGTTCAATTTTTAACTCGATACATTAGACAAGCACCGTTACTGGCGTTGAGCTATATAACTATCAGTTTATTATGGTGATCATCATGAAAGCTGCCCCGTAGCCATTTGGCTTGAGGACAGCTTTTTTTGTTGTATGTACTAGAGCAAAATGATTATCCAAAGAACGTTCCGTACAGCAAATAGATATTCAGTAGCGCGATGATAATGGCGATTACCCAAGCAAGAATCTGTAACCATCTCGGTGCAGTATGTGGGCCCATCTTCGCCTTGTTGCCTGTGAATTGCACCAGCGGAATAACGGCGAAGGATAGCTGAAGGGATAGTACCACTTGACTCAGAATGAGCAGGCTGCCTGTCGCTTGTTCACCCGCAATACCAATAACCAATACGGCTGGAATAATGGCAATCGCTCGGGTGATGAGGCGGCGCAGCCAAGGAGCGAGACGGATGTTCAGGAATCCTTCCATGACAATCTGTCCGGCAAGCGTTCCTGTTAGCGTAGAATTCTGTCCGGAAGCTAGTAAAGCAACGGCGAATAGAATACTAGCAATTCCTGTTCCAAGAAGTGGCGTGAGCAGATGATATGCATCTTGAATTTCAGCCACATCGGTATGGCCGCTTGTGTGGAAGGCGGCTGCTGAAAGAATCAGTATAGCCGCATTGACAAAGAGAGCTAGCATAAGCGCAACCGTGGAATCAATCGTTGCGAAGCGAATTGCCGACTTCTTTCCCGTAACCGTATCCTCGTAATTCCTTGTCTGGACGATGGAAGAGTGTAGGTACAAGTTATGAGGCATGACGGTAGCACCTAGAATACCGAGTGCGATATATAGCATTTGTGGATTTGTAATGATTTCGGACCTTGGAATGAATCCAGACATGACACCGGAAAGTTCAGGCTTGGAAAGGAATAGCTCAATCCCAAAGCAGAGTGCAATCGTAACGAGCAGTGTAATGACAATGATCTCAATATACCGAAACCCTTTATTTTGCAAAATAAGAACAAGTAGCACATCAACGACGGTGATCAGCACGCCCCAGATTAGTGGTAATCCGAACAGAAGCTGTAAGGCAATTGCAGATCCGATGACTTCAGCCAGATCGCAAGCAGCGATGGCTATTTCGCAAAGTATCCACAGGGCGAAATTAACAGGTTTACTGTAATGGTCGCGGCAAGCCTGAGCTAAGTCTCTCCCTGTTGCGATACCAAGCCTAGCGGATAACGATTGTAGAACGATAGCCATCAGATTGGAGATCAGAATAACGGATAGAAGCGTATAGCCGAATAAGGCTCCTCCTGATAAGTCGGTGGCCCAGTTACCTGGGTCCATATAGCCGACGGCTACAAGGTATCCCGGTCCCACAAAGGCGAGGAATTTGCGAAATGCGCTTCCCTTTGTAGGAACTCGGATGGATTTGTATACTTCTGGCAAACTCGGGGTGTTGCCTTTTTTTCGCCAGCCCGGATCTGGATTAGGTTTTTCTTGAACCGCAGGGTCCATGTTTGTCTACCTTCTTTCTCTAGGGAAATAATGTTGCCTCAGGACAACTTTTGGAGCAAAAAAATAATTCCGTCTCGTCGTATAGGATTGAGAATAAACTAACACGAATAAGGTTGCCTTGCAACATAAATTTTTCCCTAGGGCAATAATTATGGTATTTATTTGAATATAATTTTTATTTGATTATGACGAATTTAGTTCAGTAGTTCTGTCAGGGCTATCATCACAAGCAGTCCCAGTATAAATGAAAATGTCGAGGCCCTTTCGTTACCGTCTCCATGGCTCTCTGGGATGAGTTCTTTATACACGACAAAGAGCATCGCACCTGCGGCAAATGCAAGCCCATAAGGAACAACGGCTGTAAAGCTACTGGTGAATTGCAGTCCAATCCAGCATGCGAACAGTTCAAGTACTCCCGTTAGAGTAGCTAGCAGTAGTGCGATATCTTTTCGCATGCCGTGGGTGATCAAGTATAGTGCGGTCAGAAAACCTTCTGGAATATTTTGAAGACCGATGCTAAGTGCAACAATGGTTCCTAAATCTTGATTGTTACTTCCGTAGCTGACGCCTACTGATAAACCCTCAGGCAAATTGTGGAGTGCCATAGCTGACAAGAATAGAAGGGAGCTTGTACCTCCGCTAGAGGAAGTCCTCTGAGAATGTTCCAAATCATTATGCGGAATAAGCAGCTCCAGGATCGTTAGAATAGCCGTTCCTAGCAGCGTTCCAATCGTCAGAATCCACAAATTAGATAGTTTTAATGCAGAGGGAATTAATCCGTATGTAGAAGCTGCTACCATGATTCCAGCCGTGAAGGCTAGCAAAATATCACGCCCTCGATGTGTCATATTAGAGAAAAATACAGCGGGAATTGCCCCTGCTGCGGTACATAGAGATGTCGCTAAACTTCCTAAGACAATCGTATTCATTCGAAACCTCCTAAGGATGGTACAACTCTCTTTTACAAATCATAAATATGTTCAAGCTCTCTAAGCTATTCATGAAAATAATTCCGACTAAACATATTGCATATTAAAGTGGTATAAGGTATGATTCGACTTAATATTAAGCGATGTAAAATTGAATATTGTGGGAATAGGTGCTCTGATATACAAGTGTATATCACGAGCTTAAAAGGGAAGTCCGGTGTAATGCCGGCGCGGTCCCGCCACTGTAACAGAGGAGTTTATCTCAATGAAGGCCACTGATCCGCCAGGATTGGGAAGGCAAGCAGATAAACGTTGATTCTGGAGCCAGGAGACCTGCCTGTTCTGACAGCACTGCTTTACCTACGGGAGATAGGAAGGTGTTAAGATGACGGCTGACGTATGTATATGGCAGGCATCTTTATCCTTTTTTTCGATAGGGGTAAAGATGCCTTTTTTGCATTTCATAGATTCATAACATGGATAAGAAAACATTAGGGAGGCACATAATGAGCGCATTGAAGAGTAGTAACTTGGGGTATCCGCGCATTGGAGCGAATCGCGAATGGAAGAAGGCACTGGAGGCTTTTTGGGCAGGGAAGTTATCTGAGGAAGCATTCACGAAGGAACTTGAGACCATCCGCCTTCAACATTTGAAGAAGCAGCAAGATAAGGGCATTGACTTGATTCCAGTGAACGATTTCTCATGGTATGATCACATGCTAGATACGGCGGTCATGTTTGGACTCGTTCCTGAGCGTTTCGGTTATGAGGGCGGCGTAGTTCCTTTGAAAACATACTATGCGATGGCTCGGGGAAATCAAGGAGCGACTGCTTGTGAAATGACAAAATGGTTCAACACGAATTATCACTACATCGTACCTGAGCTGGACGGGGCTGAACCTGTGCTGACGGAGAACCGTCCGCTTACTGCTTATCGTGAAGCTAAAGAGAAGCTTGGTATTGAAGGTAAACCTGTACTCGTGGGCCTATTCACATTCCTTAAGCTGTCCAAGGGATATGATACAGATGCTTTGGATGAAGTCATCCAATATTTCTTACCTCTATATACTCAAATTCTGAAAGAACTTGAGCAGGAAGGTGTGAAGTGGGTTCAGATCGATGAACCGATCCTTGTCACATCGCTAACGCAGGAAGATGTGGCTCGAGTAGAAGCGATTTATAGCGCGCTTCGTGAAGCTGCACCAGGGATTCAAATCATGCTGCAAACGTATTTTGAATCTGTTGAGCATTATGCTCAAATCGTAGCTCTACCCGTACATGGTATTGGAATTGATTTCGTACATGGTGGGGAGCAGAACCTGAATGCGATTCAGACACTTGGATTTCCAAAAGATAAGGTTCTAGGAGCGGGTATTGTAGATGGACGTAACATTTGGCGCACGGATATTGAAGCTTCGCTCGAACTTCTTACGAAGCTCGCTGAGGTTGTTCCTTATGAGCGCATCATCGTACAGCCTTCTAGCAGCTTGCTCCATGTCCCAGTAACAACCGAACCTGAAGTGGCATTAAATCCGGTTCTGAAGAACGCGCTCGCGTATGCGGATGAGAAGCTGGATGAGATTGCACTTATTGTCCGTGCAGTGAACGAAGGTAAAGAAGCGGTAGCTGCTGAAATCAAGAGTGCTACAAGCGCTATTGAGGTACTAAACAGCTCTAAAGAGCGTAGTCGCACCGATGTGCAGCAAGCTGCCGCTCAGGCTCATGAGCAGCCTGCTTCAAGAACAAGCAGCTTTGATGTTCGCAAGGGAGCACAGCAAGCGCGCTGGAATCTGCCATTCCTGCCCACAACAACGATCGGAAGCTTTCCACAGACGGTTGAAGTTCGTCAGGCTCGTCAGAAATGGAGAAAAGGCGAGTGGGATAGCGAGCAATATGACGCATTCGTCCGTGATGAAATTAAGACATGGATGGACTTGCAAGAGGATATTGGAATTGATGTACTTGTACATGGTGAGTTTGAACGTACGGACATGGTTGAATTTTTCGGAGAGAAGCTAGATGGATTTGCGTTCACCAAGAACGGATGGGTGCAATCCTATGGCTCACGTTGCGTGAAGCCACCAGTGATCTATGGAGATGTCGCTTTTGTAGAAGCGATGACGGTCAAAGAAAGCGTGTATGCTCAGTCTCTAACAAGCAAGCCTGTTAAAGGGATGTTGACTGGACCGATTACGATCCTAAACTGGTCATTTGTACGTAATGATCTTAGCCGTGAGCAAGTGGCTTATCAAATTGCACTCGCATTACGTGAAGAGGTAGAAGCACTGGAGCAAGCGGGTATTGAAATGATTCAAGTGGATGAGCCTGCTATTCGTGAAGGTCTGCCGCTGAAGGAAGATCAGAAACAACCTTACTTGGATTGGTCTGTATTTGCTTTCCGTTTATCTACATCGACTGTTAAAGATACAACGCAAATCCATACACATATGTGCTACTGTGAATTCCATGACATGATTGATTCGATTCGTGACCTAGATGCGGATGTCATCTCAATTGAAACATCACGTAGTCATGGAGAATTGATTTTTAGCTTTGAAGAGTCCACCTATAACAAAGGCATCGGCTTAGGTGTATATGACATTCATAGCCCTCGTGTGCCTGAAGTGGAAGAAATGGTATCCATGATTGAACGCGCACTACGCGTATTAGATCCTGAACTGTTCTGGATCAATCCTGACTGTGGTTTGAAGACTCGTGGTAAGGAAGAGACAGTGGCTTCCTTGCGCCGCATGGTTGAGGCTGCCCAGCAGGTACGTAAGGCTAGTCAAATAAAAGCCTAGTACTTATCAAGCGATATAAGAAGAAATGGTTATAAAAAAGACTCTCCCTCAAGCAGCATGCGCTACAGGGAGAGTCTTTTTTGAGTGAAATTAGAAGCTTATTTCTGTGTGATCGTGATTTGATCCATCGTAATTTTCTCTGTCGGATGGCTCTGCTCGCCATTAGCAACTTCAACCGGAGTTGCGGCAATTTTCTTCACGACATCCATACCCTTCGTGATTTTACCGAAAATCGTATAGTTGGGTTGGCTATTCAAACCCATACTGTCATCTCCAGTACAAATGAAGAATTGGCTACCGTTCGTATTTGGACCCGCATTAGCCATAGCGACAATACCGGGCTCGTACTTGTACGTGGTCTTCTCATCCTCGAAAGAATATCCAGGTCCACCCATACCGGTTCCTTCTGGGTCTCCCGTTTGAATCATGAAGGATTCAATGATGCGGTGAAAAATCACACCATCGTAGAAGCCTTGTTTTGCAAGAAACACAAAGTTATTAACGGTCTTTGGAGCATCCTTAGCATACAATTCAATCGTAAAGGATCCTTTGGATGTCTTAACTTCAGCTTCGTAGTTCTTAGTTTTGTCAATTTCCATAGCTGGTGGCTTGTCCCAGCTCTTCTTGTTGACATCTTCAGTTTGCGCAGGAGTCTTCGTTTCAGATCCAGTTCCTGCTTGAGTTTCACTTCCACTTCCAGTTTCAGTCGTAGTTCCGGTTTCGGCTTTGTCTTCCGCTGCTGTTTTTTTGTCATTGTTTCCACAGCCGCCGACGATAAGTGCTGCCGCTACAAGTGTAATAACCGGAAGAGATAGGTATTTGAATTTCATGTAAGACACTCCTTTGTGCAATCTTGTTTTATCATATCTGTATTTTGACAGAAAATCCAGCAGGCTAATAGTCATTCAAACTTATGTGTTCAGAGAGGCTGAGGACCTATGATCATCTGATCAGTGAAACCTAACGTATATATAAACGTCTATAATATAAATAAGTTCGCCTAATATTTGGAGACGGAGGGATCCGCCATGTTTGAAGAAATAAATGAACGCATGATTCAATTAAAAGAAAATAGGCGTAATCAGGAGAGATGGACCCAGAGGTTAGAGGAGCTCGATCGTGAACTGAAGCAGCTTGAGGGTGAAGCGGATACATGGAAGGCTAGGCTTCATAAGGAAGAGAAGGATGTTGAACGTTTAACGTCGGCTTCCCTAACGGGTTTGTTGTTCAGCTTAATTGGTCGAAAGGAAGAGAAGTTGGAGCATGAACAGCTTGAAGTACTTGAAGCGAAGGCGAAATATGACGCTGCTATACGCTCTCTAGAAGACGTGCGCGCGCAGAGGGATGATATGCTCCGGTTACTGCAAACGGTGCGTTATGCGGATGTAGAGTACCAGCAGGTATTTCGAGATAAGGAACAGATGCTATTACGAGGTAACCGTGAACTTGTTGATCTCTCGGAGCGGCGCGCTTCCTTGACGGTGCAGATGAAGGAAATGAAGGAAGCTGTTCAAGCAGGCAAGGTCGTACTGAGCGATCTTGAGTATGCTGAAGATAGCTACATACTGCTAAGAGCTGGGGGATAGGCGATATGCTGGGAGGGGGTATGATCTCAACTCATATGAAGCATAGCAATATCGACGACGCAATGGATCGGATTCATGATGCACAGAACAGCTTGAATCGGTTCGGTAAAGAACTAAAGGATGTACAAATGGTGCTGCAAATCGACATTGATATCGGTAGCTTTCTAAAGTTTGCAGACTACTTCTGGGATGGATTTATTTCCGATTGGATGGTGCAGGGAAGAATCAATGATACGCTATCTAAGGTACAAGATAAACGTTCTGAGGTTCAAGGCATACTTCGTGAGTTAGAAGGTGAATATATTCGAAATCAATCGCAAATGCAGGATATCGAGCGCAAATATAACTCGGTTATTGAACTAGCCAATTAGTCTAATGGGGTAGTGGAGGGCGATAATAATGAGTTTTTTTGATAAGTTAAAGTCCGGTGTGACTGAAGCAGGTAACAAAGCGAAGAATGCGGTAGAAATCAATCGATTGAAGATGCAGAACAGCTCCAAACAGAAGGAAATAGAACATTCTTATCAACAAATTGGCAAAAGGTAGCTGACTCTTTATCAGCACAACGAGATCCAATATGCACTCGCGAAGAAGTTCAACCTATGATGGATCAAATCCATCGGCTCCAAGATGAAATAGAGTACAATCTGAATCAAATCAATCATGCTACAGATGAGAAACAATGCACCTGTGGTCAGGTAGTTCCTGTCGGAGCGAGATTCTGTCCTGTGTGCGGTAAGCCTTTTATTGAAATCGAACGGAGGGAGGAATTATAGCCATGCAACAATTTTCCATCGTTTTGCGAGAACTTCGCAAATGGTATGAATTGTTCCGATGGTACCCCGTGCTTGCGTCTTATGAACTGATATTGTTATTTGGCGGTTTGGGTGTGCTATTTCTAGAAGCATTGTTATATGCTGTGTTGCCGGGATCTTCGTATCATGCGCTTGATATTATGTTTAATGTGATCCCGCTTGGGATTATTGCTCATTATGCATTCTGGGTGGGGGCATGGCTGACTCTAGCCTCTAGCAATATTAAATATCTTCCCTATGCACTCTGGATCAACGCATTACTGATTTTGTTCCCTTTCCGAAGCTTTAGTCTCGGAACGCTCGTCTCTGCACTGGTTTATGCGGTTCTGGGCTACCTATTATTTAAATATACGGCTTCATCCTATTCCTCTGTTACTTCTGCTAAAAGAACACATCAGGTGTAAATACGATGCTGTAAAAAAATAAAACAGGCTCAGGGGCATACACCCCTGAGCCTGCTTCAGTTGTTGTGAGTTATATTAAATAACGTAAATATACGTATCCACTTGCTATAACAACAGACAAGATCATAAGTGGAAATCCATATTTCATAAATTGCATAAATTTCAGTGGATGACCTTCCTTACCGGCAATTCCGGCTGCAATTAGATTGGCGCTAGCACCAATTAAGGTACCATTGCCCCCAAGACATGCTCCGAGTGCCAGGCTCCACCATACAGGCTCGAGGTTGCTGACACCCATATTGCCCATATCTTGAATCATTGGAATCATGGTCGCTACGAAAGGGATATTGTCGATAAAGGCAGAGGCAATCGCACTTAGCCATAGTATCAGCATCGAGGTTGAGGTTACATTTCCACCTGTTAATTCAATGGCCTTCTCCGCAAGTGACTTAATGACACCTGTCTCAATTAATCCACCTACGAGCACGAATAGCCCGACGAAGAAGAAAATGGTAGTCCACTCCACTTTGGTGAGTGCTTCTTCTAACTTATGCTCGCCTGCCAATAGCAGTAATATAAAGGCTCCTGCCAGTGCAACCGTCGCTGACTCGATATGAAGCGTCTGATGAACAAAGAATCCAATCATCGTAAGACCAAGAATCACTAAGCATTTTACAAGTAATGTACGGTCACGAATTAATATCGATTCATCGGTTACCATCAAGGCTTCCATCCGATCGCTAGTTGTCCGTAGCTGTTTGCGGAACAATAGAATGAATAGAGGAATATATACGATTAAGATGATGATCACGATCGGTGCCAAATTCTGAATAAAAGCATTAAAAGTTAATTCCTTGACTGCACTACCAATCATGATATTAGGGGGATCACCGATCATCGTGGCTGTACCACCAACATTAGAAGCTATGATTTGAGTAATGAGATAGGGCAGAGGTTTGACGTTCAGCTGCCGTGTAATACTAAATGTGATTGGAATCATGAGTAAGATTGTCGTCACGTTATCTAAGAATGCTGAACCGATCGCGGTAATAAGCGTTAGCGATATAAGAATCGGAACGGGTTTACCTTTTGCCATTTTTGCGGCTTTAATCGCAATATAGTTGAAGAGTCCTGTCTCCGCGGTAATGTTGACGATAATCATCATACCGATCAGCAGTCCAAGCGTATTGAAATCAATGTGGTGGATTGCCTTTTCCTGACTAACAATACCGACTACGACCATGAGTACGCCGCCAATCATGGCCACGATCGTACGGTGAATTTTCTCCGTAATAATAAAAGCATACACAATTAGAAAAATACCTATCGCTAATATGGTTTGTTGTTCCATAATACCTCCTGAATATTCCGTTTATTTACTTACTTATGTCCTAAAGTGCTTTAGGTAATCCGAACTTGATCCTCCTTTCAGGCCAACCGAAAAGAAACTTCAATGTACGGACCCCATCCACAGGGGCTAAGCAAACAGAATGAACAGGTAAAAAAGGCAAAAAGAGCCCGTACATGACAGGCTCCTCCGGATAATATCTATTTAATTGACCATTAATTGCATGAAATAGGCTTCATACTGAAGCGAAAATCCAAAACATGTTTAAGTTAAGTATATAGTGTACGCAAAAACGTGTAAAGCTTACAAGCTAATCTTATTTATGGAAGCGAACCATGCGCAACCGAAAAGGAGCCGGATGATGAATAAAAAGTGGTGGAAAGAAAGTGTAGTATATCAAATTTATCCAATTAGTTTTATGGACTCGAATGGAGACGGAAAAGGCGATCTACGGGGCATTATGTCCAAATTAGATTACTTGAAAGATCTAGGTGTGGACATGTTATGGATCTGCCCGATATATAAGTCCCCAAATCATGATAATGGATATGATATTAGCGACTATTGCGCCATTATGGACGAATTTGGCACAATGGAGGACTTCGATCTTTTGCTGAAAGAGGCTCACTTACGCGGCATGAAGATCATGATGGACCTTGTGTTGAATCATACATCGGATGAGCATCCTTGGTTTATCGAATCGAAGGCGTCGAAGGATAATCCGAAGCGTGATTATTTCATCTGGCGCAAAGGAAAGAACGGAGGGCCACCGAACAACTGGGAGTCTTATTTCAGCGGATCTGTATGGCAGTACGATGAATCAACGGATGAGTACTACTTACATTTGTATTCCAAACATCAACCCGATTTAAACTGGGAGAATCAGAAAGTCATCGATAGCATGCATGAAATGGTGGAATGGTGGTTGAAGAAAGGGGTGGACGGATTCCGCTTTGATGCGATTGCCCATATCGTCAAAGCCGTAGGTTTGCCAGATGGTGCGAACCCTTTAAAATTGCCGACTGTTCAGGCATACGACCTCTTTTCAAACTTAGAGAATGTGCATACCTTGCTGAAAAACCTATATGACCGCGTGCTTTTCCACTACGATATCATGACGGTGGGGGAAACGTCGGGACTTGGGCCGGAGCAGGCGCTGAGCTATGTTGGCGATACTCGTAACGAGCTGAACATGGTATTCCAGTTTGAGCATATGTTTCTAGATGCACGATCTACCGGAACGGGAAAATGGGATGTTGTCCCTTGGAATTTACTCGATCTGAAGAAAATCATCAGTCACTGGCAGATTGTCATGCATGAGCAAGGCTGGAATGCTAACTATTTATGTAACCATGACCAGCCGCGCTCTGTTTCGCGGTTTGGAGATGATCAAGAGTACCGTGTAGAGTCTGCGAAGATGCTGGCCACATTCCTTCACATGCTAGAAGGTACGCCTTATATTTATCAAGGTGAAGAGATCGGAATGACGAATATTGCATTCCAATCGATTGATGATTATCGGGATGTAGAAACGCTAAATTTCTACGAGCAATCGATGCAGCGGGGTATACCGGAAGAGAAAATTATGCAGGCTCTCTGGCACAAGAGCCGGGATAACGCGAGAACGCCAATGCAGTGGAGCAACACGGAAGAGGCGGGCTTTACGACAATGGGAGGCGAACCTTGGATTCGGGTGAATTCCAATTATCCTCTGATCAATGTAGAAGCGGCAGTGAAAGATCCCAATTCCATCTATCACTATTACCGCAAACTCATTGCCTTGCGCAAGCAACATGAGGTTATTGTGTATGGGTTATATGAATTGTTGTTACCATTAGATGAAGAAATCTATGCCTATACGCGGACGCTAGAGGATCAACAACTTCTTGTGATCTTGAATTTCTTTGGGAAGGAAGCCGAGTTTAAGCTGCCAGAAGGTATCCAAGTGGATACGAAAGGTTTATTAATATCGAATTATCCAGTTAAATCAGGCGAAGATATCTCGACGTTTACGCTTCGCCCATACGAATCCAGAGTATATCTCACGACAATTCAGAGTTGACTTAAAGCTTGTCGATTTGGTACATTAAATTCATCCTAAACCAAGAGGAGAAATTTTGATGACGGTGAACGTTCTTAACTAACCAAACTCCATACAGACTGTAATGAAGAGGTACAATTAAAGTTTTGCCTGTAGAGGCAGCTTTATTTCTTAATGCCTATTTACGGTCGTGGAAATAGTTAAGAACACGCGAAGCATCAAACAGACTCTTGGGCTGTTTTATTCTTTGTTATCGATATAGTGTAGATGAGGAGTGTACCAACGCTTAAGTCTGCAACTGTTTAGACCGTGCTCTTCGCAGCACGGTCTTTTTGCGTATAACAAAGAGCCGAAACAAGCGGATACCCAAAGGTCAAAGAATCGCACGCGTGCGTATTCTTTGACCTTTTTGCGTTTTATTTGATAACTATAGGGAGGTTCAAGAACGACATGGACAATGTAACAATGAGCATGCTGGAATATGATCAAATGAAGGAAAGATTGAGGGAATATGCAGTTTCATATGTTGGACGGAAGCATATTGATGAATTAATACCTGCGAGTAACCTCCGAGCGATTCGCATGTCATTAGACGAGACAGCTGAAGCTAAGGCTCTGCTGGATAAGGGGGCTAGCGTTCCACTGCCTTCACTAGAGGGAATCGACCATATTGCTTCCCTTCTGCATACGGGATATTTATTTGCGGAACAGGACTTCATGGCTGTCCTTATCTTTCTGAATAGCTGTGGGCAGCTACGTAAGTATATGGCATCTAAAAGGGATATTGCTCCCGTTATTAGCTCCTATGCATCTTCCATGCAAGAGACGGATCGGCTCAAGAGCGAAATTGAGCGCTGTATTCGTTTTGGGAGGGTGGATGATCAGGCAAGTAAGAACTTAGAACGTGTGCGTAAGAAAATAGCGGTGACCAAGGAACGTATTCAGAAGAAGATGAGTTCCATTATGTCGAAACACAGTTCTATTTTACAAGAAAATCTAGTGAGTGTACGAGGCGGACGCTATGTCATTCCTGTGAAACGAGAATATCACAAACAGGTCAAAGGGGCGGTACTAGATCAATCCACTAGTGGGCAAACCGTGTACGTGGAGCCTGAGGAAATATCTCAGCTTCAGACGGAACTGGGGATGCTTGAGGGTGATGAGGCAAGAGAGGAAGGATTATACTCAGTGCATTGACAGGACTCCTAGAGGCATCTGCCAATGACGTACAGCTCAATATTGAGATTACAGGGACGTATGATTTTATATTCTCCAAGGCGAAATATAGTCGTTCGATCGATGGACGGTCGGTTGAACTGAATGATAGAGGACGAATACAGCTTCGCGGTGCAAGACATCCGCTCATGTTGAAGACGATGGTTCCATTGCAACTGGACATGGGGACAGGGTATCGCTCCCTGATTATTACGGGGCCAAATACGGGCGGTAAGACCGTAGCTTTAAAGACGCTAGGATTACTGACGCTGATGGTACAGTCCGGTGTGCTGGTACCCGTAGATGAAGGAAGCATGTTCTGCATGTTCACCAAGGTACTAACTGCCATTGGAGACGGTCAAAGTATCGAGCAGTCACTTAGCACCTTCTCGGCTCAGATACGGCGGCTAATTGGCATGGTAGATGCAGCCGATCACTCCACGCTCCTGCTAATCGATGAGCTCGCAGCAGGGACCGACCCAGGGGAAGGAATGTCGCTGTCCATTGCTATTTTGGAGGAGTTAAATCGTAAGGGCGCAATGATGTTGGTGACGACCCATTTTAATGAGTTGAAAAGTTTCGCTGCAAGGACAGATGGGTTTCAGAATGCACGTATGGAATTTGATGTAGAGACACTTGAACCATTGTACCGACTTACCATCGGAGAAGCAGGGCAGAGCTACGCGATAGAAATCGCCAAGAAGCTCGGTATGCTACCTAGAATTGTGAGTCGTTCACAGGAGATTTTACTAGATCATAAGCCATTGATGAGATCAGCCGAAGAGGCTGGGAATCAGGGGACGATTGATGGAAATTGCGGCGTGGAGAGGCGGAATGCGGAGAGAGTACAGCAGACAACGAATAGTAAGCCATTGGGGCTGGCATCGGAATTGGACCCTTCGTCTAAGTATCCTCAGGAGATACCGGCTATGATTTTTAAGAATCGGCCTAAGGATAGCGAGACATCTATTACCGTCCGTAAATTTGAAATTGGAGATGCTGTATATGTCAGTTCTTATGGTCGAAATGGAATTGTCTTTGAACTAGAGGACTCGATGGGAATGGTGGGCGTGATGATCCAGAAGCAGAAGATCAGAGTGAACAAGAAACGACTTCAATTATTTATTGTGAAGGATGAGTTGTATCCGGAAGATTATGATTTCGATATTATTTTTGAAACTAAGGAGGATCGAAAGAAGAGTAAAATGATGAACCGTAAGCATGTAGAGGGATTAAGCATTATTCACAAGCCTAGTGAAGAATAGTTTCCAGTGAGGATAAGTACTAAAGGAGTAAAGGCCACCCCATATTCAATAGGGTGGCCTTTGGTCAGAGAAGACAAGCTTCATCGGAACACCGGTCCAAACTTTGAACCATTCCGGAGATTCGAAACGTAAATATCCTTCCTTCACACCGTAACGGCCACCCTTAATTACATGCTGTCCAAGCACTAGCTTTTTACCATCAGCTTCAAAATCGAATGCCCATGTCCTATCCACTTTTTTATTCTCTTGAAGATAAGCAAAGTATAGCTGTGCATGTTTAAACTTCTCCTCAGAAATATTGAACGACTGCTGAGAAAGCAGATCGCAACCTTCTGAAGGGAGTTACTGCAGAATAAACCGGCTTAAATGTCTTAGAGCCTGAAGTTAGGAAAACATTGGGATTGCTCATATCGGGATTTTGTAGCGGCGAAGAAATGTTGTATCGTAGGGACACTTTATAACTGCAGCTTGAAAGTTCCTAGGATGTATATGCTTAAGGATGTAAGTCTTTGTAGGATCAGCCTGGCCGGCCATCAGCTCGTTCTGTATATAAGACGAATAACTGCACATTTTGGTTCGTTTAATTAAATTTACAAAAACATGGGAAAAAACCTCTGAAATGAGGTTGAATTTTTACAGAGCGGGTAAAAGAGAAATACAAGATACAATAAGTAACATCTATGAGGTTGAGTGTGAATCTTCCTGTATCTTGAGTAAGAAGTTAAGTGCATTAGGAGGTGACCCCGGTTGTCCTATTTGGTTAAAGATTTATCTGGGTTATCCGGTGTCAGTACTCGCACACTGAATTATTATGATGAGATGGGTTTATTAAAACCATCGTACATTGGGGATCACGGTTATCGCTACTATGATGAGGCACAACTACTACGTTTACAACAGATTATGTTTCTTCGGGAACTGAATGTACCCATACCTAAAATCAAGCCTCTAATGGATCAGAATGCTGGACTAGTCTCTTTATTACAGGAGCATCGTAGACAATTGATGATTAGAGCGCAGCAATTATACTCACTAATACAAACGATAGATTCGACAATAGCACATATGGAGGGAAGAATTAAGATGAAGCATGAGGACATGTACCAAGGATTTGATGCGTATAAGCAAGAGGCATATGAACAGGATGTTTTTGCTGGTTACGGTGAGCAAACAGGAGATCAAATTCAGGAAAGTAAAGAAAAAATGCAGCAGTGGACTAAAAATGATTACCTGCAATCGCAGCGTGAAATAGAAGGAATTAATTACGATTTAAAGATCGCGATTAATGCAGGTGAAGACCCTAATAGCCCACATGTGCAGCAAATTATCCGCCGGCATTTTGAATCGATCAAGCGATTCTATACACCTACAGCGGATGTATATACGGGACTCGGCGATTTATATGTAGATCATCCGGATTTCAAAAAAATGTACGATTCATATCATCCTAATTTGGCCGAATATTTACGAGATGGCATGAAAGCTTCGCGGATCGGGAAATGAGATAAACCATGAAAAAGAGGACTTACATGAGTAGCAGTTTCGGATACTCATGTAAGTCCTCTTTTATTAGTCTAAGGATTTACTGTTGGATGTGCAGTTGTTCTGCAAGAATCTCTGCAAATTGTTCTAGAAATTGGCGTTCTTCGCTATCAAACCGGCTTTTGAGTGGACTGTCGATATCAAGTACGCCGAGTAGCCTACCGTCTTTGACAAGAGGAATAACGATCTCACTATTCGATGCAGCATCACATGCAATGTGACCTGGGAAATCATGCACATCATTTACGACTAGAGTCTTACGTTCTGCTGCAGCAGTGCCGCATACTCCGCGATTCATCGGAATCCGGATACATGCTGGCAATCCTTGAAAGGGACCTAGCACTAGTTCTTTGCCATCATACAAATAGAAGCCTGCCCAATTGGTATCATGCATAAAATTTTTAAGCAGAGCTGATGCATTGGCCAAATTGGCAATAAAACTTGGTTCATCTTGAATTAGTGACTTCAGTTGATTGAGTACGGAAGCGAATTGATCACTCCGATTACCTTCATAAGGAAGAGCTTGGAACATCATAACCCGCCTTTCTATTAACCGTTGGTTAATTATAAACGATATTATACCTAATGCTTTGCCGTCAAGAGGAAAATGGGTGAAATAACGTTTTGCTTACATAAGCTATCTTCCTGAGGATGTTACTGTTTCCGCATGGATTAACAAGGGTAAACAAAGGTAACAAAGATTAATCATCACAGACTTTATTATGGACAAGCTTGGACTGGAAAGGAGAGGTGAACATGCGAGCAGATGTGCAGAATTTATTTATCGGCATTCATATGCTTTATCGTGGACATCAAGGTGACTTAACGATTCATGATATGCTACCTGAACTTGAGCAACAAGGATACAAAGTAGGTGAACGAGAGGTGAAGCAGGAACTTGAGCATTTGACAGAGCTTAATTTCCTTACCTCTCATAGCGATGGATACAGTTTGACGGGAACTGGTATCAATGAATTTAAGGAAATACAAACCATGCTTCAGACGTTGGGCGATGAGGTACTCCAATCGGTTCATAAGGTGGAGACTGAGCCGTCAAAGTGATGAATTCATGTGATTCAATCTTCATATGATCCAATCTATGGTCCGGGTGACAGAGTAGCTGTCGACCGGACTTTTTAACATTCTGTTGTCCTTAAAGAAGTGGCGAAGCTTAAAGGATTGTGGGAACATCAAAAAGGGATTGAAACTATTTGTATGCGAAGGAATATGTTGTAGTTCTACCGATGTAAGATGAAATAAAAATGGTATATGTTGACATTTATGCATTACAATTGTAATATGAGAAATGGTAGTGTTGATAACGACAATGGTGAATCTCATACCTGAAATTTCAGATGCCCCAATAGTTTTTGATCGACCGGTATTGCTCATTTTCCCTCCAAAAAATCTCAACTGAAAAGAAGGATTCTGATGATCAAATATTTCAGTAAAAATAGTTATCGGTGGTCTATCTTGGGATCTCTTCTTATCCTAGTGCTAAGTGGGTGTGTTCTTACAAATCCTAAAGCAGAAAAATCTGATGGCTCGAACAATGTCCCAACCATACCCAGCTCAAATGTCCAAGGGGAAGAACAAAAACTGAGAAGTACAGATGAAAGCATCTTCATTTCTAAGAATAATCAAGATTTACCGGGATCTCTTTCAAGCAAAACAACACTGGGGCCTATCCATATTGGAAATACAAAATCAGAAGTGCTAAGAGCACTTGGTAATCCGGATGTACGTAATGATGACGGTCAAACAGGTTATGAGAATTGGATTTATAAGAAACAGGTTTTGACGGTTCAGTTTTATCGGAGTTTACCAGACATGCCGCCGAGCAGTGTCGTGAACATACAAATCGGGGCAGGTTCTGATCTAAAGACCGATACCTTCATTGGAATATCAGACACATTGGTTCAGATTAAGAAGACCTACCCCACATTAAACGCAAACGAAGATTTAACAATGGTTTGGGTTAACGGGGGCACAAAGACTGGTGAGAGCGGTTTTACTCCTACCCTTAGTTTTAAATTAAAAGAGAATACCATCCAAGAAATTAAGTTGTCCAATAAAGGAAATGACCCTGGCCCTATACAGCAAAAGCCTTTGAGCTTAGCCGACCTTGAAGTAGGAGGCATCCAGATTGGAGGGACGATCGATAACGTAGTTAAACAATACGGCCAACCCAGTGAGAAGACCATAGCCCACGGTTTGGGAACACCCTATTGGATATTTAAGAAACAAGGACTCACCATTGACTTCGGCGGACCCATTTGGCATATATTAGTGATGTCACCCTTTAAAGGTAGTACCCGCGTGGGGTTCATATTGGGAGCACATCCGAAGAAGTGAAAAAAGCTTATCCTGATATCACAATAGGCGACACGTATTTCCAGAAATCGACGGATGAGCAGTACATTATCCAAATGGGAATTACCGATAATAAGGTTACTGAAATCCTAATATCACAGGACTTGGCGCTTCAATAAGCATAGTTATTATTAAAAGAGCACTGTTCTCCCAAGCGGAGTACAGTGCTCTTTCATGTTATACATGCGAGGACTGGGGATACCCTTGGGCCAACCGCGCCAGCTGAAGCCTTTACTTATGAATATATGGAAAGCGGAAGGCTAGATTGAATATTTTTAAAGGAGAGGTTGTTTTTTCGCCGTGTGATACCACTGTATATGTAGAAGCAAATAAACTAATTGTTCAACGAAATTGGAGAGTTTCTTGAACAGTTAATTCTCCGTTTATTTCTTACTACAATCCTTGGAGGAATTCAATATGGCATGTGCATCTAATATTAATACTTTCGTCAATTACTCGGTTTCCTATTATACAGGTACGCTTCCACCAAATACGTATACTGTTACTGACTTAGCAAAATGGGTCTCCTATCAAAGTTACCTCAGTCCTTATTACGGTGCTATTCCAGTTTCTCTGATTCTTGGGCAGTGGGGATTTGAGATGGGCTGGAGTGGTTCTGAATTGACGGCTCGTTACAATCCTGGTAACCAAGATTCCGCTTGTGGATATAGCGGGTCGTATATCTCCGGAGTTACTACACCAGGTAAACGACTGCAATTTAGCAATATTAAAGAGGGCGTAACAGCTTACGCTAACTTGCTAATCGCGGGCTATAAGTGTGTTGCAACAGCTTACTCTACTGGTGGTATTGGCACAGGTACGGGGCTGAGCAGAGCGTGTGACGCTCTATCGAAAGGCTATGACAGTGCACAAGCAGAATCTAGTAGCTATTGTTCGTCTAGCTCCTATGCTGAAAATAGTTCGTCTACAAAGCGTATTTGGGCAACAGCTGGATATTCTGGACTATACAGCACCATTTCTAGTACCAACAACACCTGCTTGAATGGGTTTAACTACATTCAATCTACTAATCCAGGCTTGACCGGATTTAGTAATATTGTTTGGTAATAGCTGCAATGTCTAAAAGAGCTGATGTCGGTAGATTGCCGATGTCAGCTTCTTTATTTTTTATTATAAAGCCATTATAACTTCATCTTACGGACGGAATACCCAAGACTCTCCCCATGCAACAAAAGGATGTGAAAGACAAGTGGACCCGAGGCAAGCTTCAAGTTTTCTTAATATATCCTGTTAATCCTTCTCAATTTTAATGCGTAAGGACATTTATATAAGTATACTTGAATAGACTACAAGCTTTGAGTGAATATACTTATTATTCCCTGCAACATTAAAAGGATAGGAGCGTGCAACGTTTGAAAAAATGGTTACTGATCAGTCTCATGCTACTCATGATCGTTGTCCCTCATGCTTATGCGGCAGATATACCAGCACAGTCTGGGCTTGTGTTAGATGAGGCCGGAATGTTTACGAATGAGGAACAGGTGGAGTTGAGTTCACTTGCTGACAAAGGAAATCTTACTTTCCATATCCTTACGATACCTAGTTTAAATGGAGAAGATTCCAAAACCTACGCATCGAATGTTTACCAGAAGTGGCGACTACAGGCGAAGGATGTCCTGTTATTGATTTCATCAGAAGATCGAAGAGTGGAGCTGAATTTCCGTAATCCCACTTTACAGAATCAATTGAATGCATGGGCAGAGCGACAATCGGGTTCAAGTCGAGATGCGATTAAGCAGCTGCTTGACGATCAATTTATACCTTATGCCAAAGCGGGCGATTACGCTGGTGGGAGCACATCTATAATGCAGGCCTTGTATAATATCTCGACAACTGCAGGGACTTCTACGGTGCCAGGGGCAGACAATAGTACAAATACAACGGGTAACGACACTTCTTCCGATACTCCCAGCCATTCAACATCGGAACCAAGTGAAGGTTCTAATATTACGAATAACGCCATGTCATTAAGTGTAGTGCTCTACATATTAGGTGGCATTGTGGTGATTGGTATTGCTGTATATATCGGCATCGGGATGATGAAAAAAAGAAGGCTGGATAAGCTTAGTGTAAGCTTGTCAGAACAATTGGTACAAGCGAATCATGTGCTGGAATCAACTGATTCTTTTAATGGTATCGTGCAAGGACAAACCGGAGAAATGCTTAAGGGTATCATTAGTAGATTATCAAGTTTGTTAGTTCGTATCGCTAAAGCGCAAGAGGATTTGCGGACTGAAGATCTCTCCATTTTACGTATATCGGTACTCAATCAGGCTGTGAGGCGATATGAGCAGGAGCATGATGATATTAAGCAAGCGATTGAGGCTGAACAGCAGCAGATGACAAATTTGCAGGAGGCTGATCGGACCGCTAAGCAAAGTATTATATCTCTTAAAGAAGATCAAGAGTTGATCAGAGAATCCTTGACCACTGCTATGAAGGAAACGAACTTCTCTTTAGATCAACTGACGGTGGATATGGGACAACTAGAAGCGCATATTGTTAAAGCTGATGGGCTTGAACTATTTGATCCCATTGCGGCTCAACAAGAAATAAAGATTGCTGAGGATAAACGGAACCAGACACGTAAGAATGTTCAGGATGTGGCTGTATATGTTCAACATAAGAATGAATATCCGGAGCAGCTTGCCTCTAGTCGAAGTAAAGTTGATCAACTTATTGCCGAACATATGCTTGAGCGAATTAAAGTTACACCTTACGTAACGTTGGATCAATCTCGCGAAGAAATGCAGAAACTTAGCGAGAGACTTCAGCATGGAGATATGGATGAAGTGCGCACACACTGGGAACGTGCCGATTCCATGCTGGCCGATGCTGTAGCGATGACGGAACGACAAGCTCTTCTACGGAAGACGAATCCGGTAGATCTCGATAAAATAAGTCAACGTATAAATGTCTTTAATAACACTCGTTCTGAAGCTAATACGAAGGTGATCGACATTCGGGCTAGATATGAGCATCATCATTGGGGCGATGTGTTTGATCAGCTTGAACATATGGCAGCTAAGGTGCAGCAATCTCAGCAAGAACTACCAACGATATCAGTGTGGAATGATGATGAGCATCAAGAGTTCGACAAGGCAAGAGAAGCTATTGATCGTTTGCAGCAGCAGATGGATGAAGCTGAAACTGTATTGAAGCAGTGCTTGGATACATTTGAAGAGTTGGATCGTTGGTTGCAACGGTTACAGCAACATACGGAAGAACTGCAACGACAATATGCTAATATACAAAATCTTCTTGAGAGAAAAGGGATTTCACTTCGGCAGAACACCCAACTACAGAACGCATTGAACATCATTCCTGCCAAAATATACGGGCTTAAGCAGGCGCTTCAAGTTACGCCTCATGATCTGGATCAATTAGATACGGAATATAAAGCAGTAGAGCAGAATGTAGCTGCGTTTGAACAATCGGCTGAGACCATCATAAGGCAAAAGGAAGAAGCCGAACAGATGATGCTTAGTCTAAACCAGCGAGTGCAGTCTCTACATGGGGGCTATGCTCGTCGACTAAATATGCAGGGGGGATATTCGGCGCAGGCGAGTCAAATTCAAAATTTGCTCATGGCGGGTATGTATCTAGAAGCCCAGCAGCGATTGAGTCAGGCAAATGTTGAAGTTGAACGGGTAGAGCGTGAAATGAGAGAGGCACAGATGCTAGAAGAACAGCAACGTCGACGTGAAGAGGAAGCAAGATTTCAAAATTCTCAAATGAATTCATCCGGTGGATCTTCATGGGGCTCAGGCAGTAGCAACAATAATAGTAACAATAACAATAATTCATCTGGTGGATCAAATTGGTAAAACAAAGCAAGCTCTTGCGGGATATTTATCCTGTGAGAGCTTATTTTGTGGGAATTAAGATTTACGCAGAGGAAGCCAGTTCAGCACATCCTGAATTTTGGCGTCCCAATATGTCCAGTCGTGGCCACCGGGCGACTCGACGTAGGTTAACTGCAGGTTGGTCTCCGCGCATATTTTGCGAAATTCTTGATTGTCCTCATACAGAAAATCTTCAGTTCCGCAGCATTGATAAAGCATTGGTTTAGGTCCATCCGCTTGATCGCACTGCTTTAGTAGCCATAATAGATCCTGATCTGTACCGGTGATATCCTGATCACCAAACACTAAATCATAGCGAAATGGAGTCCGCTTCCAATCTTCTTTAAAGGCAGCATTGGACATGTGAAGCGCACCAGAAAGGCTGGCAGCGGCGATAAAATGTTCAGGTTTGCGTAATGCCAGCTTCATAGCACCATAACCACCCATGGATAATCCTGCAACGAAATTATCTTCTCGTGCATGCGAAAGCGGAAAGAAGGAGCGCGCAATTTGTGGCAGTTCCTCGCTAATAAACGTCCAATATCGGTTGCCATACGCCATGTCGGTATAGAAACTATGATGGGCTTGTGGCATAACGACAGCGATACCTAGTGCAGCGGCATACCGCTCGATAGAAGTACGACGAACCCAACCGCTATCGTCATCGGTCAGACCATGAAGCAGGAATAGCGTTGGGTGGCTTCCGTTAAATGAGGAAGAGTTGAGTCCGATCGAATGACTACGTTCTGGTAAAATAACGGTCATAGACGTATTTAGACCAAGAATTTCTGAATTGAAGCGACATTCAATAAGTGCCATGGAATTCGTTCCTTTCATACTCGATATGGTAGTTTGATACCCTTAGTATAGAACCAAATGTAATGAAAACATATTCTACTTCTTATGGTCAACACGAAAGGGAAATGCTAGAATAATAGTAGTCATAAAAGCACGTTAAATCAGGATGATACAGACTTTATATCTCGTTTTGTCACTTTGTAATAGAGAGGAGATTATTTACATCTATGAAACCGAAAAAGAAACAAGCTAATTCCGTTGCGAGGCGAAAAGAACAGCAAGCAGCGCAAGAAAAACGCATGAAACGAATCATGTGGATTACAGGTGCGAGTATTGTTGTGCTCGTGCTGCTATTTGTGTTCATCAGGCCCCAAGGAGAAAAGACGGCAGAGGATTCAAAAGACATGTTTAATTACAGTACGCTACCTGTTCTCGGCAATCCAGAAGCACCTGTGAAGTTAGTTGAATTCGGAGATTTTAAGTGTCCGACATGTAGGGCTTTTAGTCAGAGTATTTCTCCTGAAATTCAAAAGGATTATATTGATACTGGTAAAGTAGCCATGTACTTTATGAACTTCTTAGTTATTAGTCCAGACGGAGATTCTAATACTGCCGCACTTGCCGCACAGTCTGTGTTCCACCAGAACAAAGATGAATATTGGAAATTTAATAAGGCACTGTATGACAATCAGCAAGATGAGGCAACGGTGTGGGCAACACCGGAGTTCTTAGTTGATCTGGCACGCAAAGAGAATATCAAAGTGGATTATGATCTGTTAAGTAAAGATATCAAAGATAAGACATACCAAAATGAAGTGAACGAGCATGATACTGTTGCAAACAAACTGAACGTGATGAGTACACCTTCATTGTTTATCAATGGCAATAAAGTATCAGATCAAGATATTTTAAATTATGATTCGATTAAATCGACAATTGATAAGGCCTTAGCAGCTCAAAATAAGTAAATAAGGAGTCGTACGATGGAAGATAACCGTTTTGTAGCGTTCATCAGAGTCTACGGTCTTTATCTCGCATGGATTGTGTCTATTGTTGCCGTAGGAGGAAGCTTGTACTTAAGTGATGTTATGCTATATGAGCCCTGTAAACTGTGCTGGTTCCAACGAATATTTATGTATCCGCAGGTCATTCTCTTAGGGATAGCCAGTTACAAAAATGACCGCAAGATCATCCCGTACGCGCTAACGCTTAGCATCATCGGCGGTTGTATTTCGATTTATCATTATGCAGAACAAAAAATACCAGCACTTGCTAAGGCAACTCCGTGTAAGGTCGGAATTCCCTGCAATTTTGATTACTTGAACTGGCTCGGATTTATTACGATTCCTCTATTGGCATTGGTTGCATTCATTCTCATCATTTGTTTTCTTCTGGGTAGTCGTGAGAAGAATGAAATCGAAGCATAATCGATGTACGATTAAAGCATTTCCTATCAGCGATAAGGATTCATTCCTTGTCTTTGGAGGGGATGCTTTTTGTATACTAGGTATCCAATTATGGGGGGGGTGGTTAAGTGCTTTACGTATGTAGGGGATATATTCCTGAGCTGACGGGGAAGCGTCTGCGGCTCCGTATGTTGGAGGCTGGGGATGCAGAGGACATGCTGCGTTGCTGGGCAGATGAAGATGTACGTAAATTCGCTGATTTACCGAGTATGCCGGATCAGAAGAGTGCTGTAGAAATGATTAATGTATTGAATCATTTTGCAGAAACGGATGATGGAATTCGATGGGGCATCATGAATGAGAGTGGTCGTATAATTGGGAGCTGTGGATTCAACTGGTGGCAACTTGAAGGTGCATATCGTGGTGAAATAAGCTGTGAGCTGTCTAGAGATTATTGGGGTCATGGATATATGCATGAGGCGCTTGGCTTATTGATTGATTTTGGATTTCACGTGATGGGCTTGAACCGGATCGAGGCGTTAACCCATCCTGAGAATACGAAGGCTAATCGATTATTTCAATCGCTTGGATTTCAAGATGAAGCTGTTTACGCGCTTATCGCCATACAGATCAAGGCTTTGTAAATGCAAATATGTACTCTCTACTTCGTGATGAATGGGACTCTGTTAACCTGTAAAGGCAAGACAAAAATTGATGGTCATTTCTTCCACTCGCAACAGCGAGGTATGCTATAATCCTTATATCAGAACTTAGATATCCGCCCCCGTTTGAGGAGCTGTCTACTTATTGTAGGCATCTACTCTTCAAATGAAGTGGATGTGTTTCGTTATAAGGTACTTATTCACGTCATAGAAAGGAATTTACATCGTGACTACTACAGCCTCATCCACTAATCGTAATTTGATTCTGGTGGCCATTCTTCTATCCACGTTTATGGCTGCGATTGAAGGAACGGTTACAGGTCCGGCAGGCCCAGCAATTATAGGCAGCTTTGGCGGTATGAAGCTGCTCAGCTGGATCTTTACATCCTATTTACTTACCATGGCCGTCTCCACACCGATTTTCGGTAAAGTGAGTGATCTTTATGGTCGTAAAATTGTGTTTCAGATTGGATCTTTATTATTCGTGGTCGGTTCGCTTCTGTGCGGACTATCGCAGAACATGGGTCAACTGATTGCCTTCCGTGCGATACAGGGCATCGGAGCAGGTGCAGTTATTCCAGTAACCTTCACCATTATTGGTGACGTTTACAAAATTCAGGAACGTGCCAAAATTCAAGGTTTGATCAGCTCGGTATGGGGAATATCCTCCCTTATCGGTCCATTGCTTGGTGGATATTTTGTTGATTATTTGAATTGGCGCTGGATTTTCATTTTTAATATTCCATTTGGGATTGTCTCAATGTGGTTCATTGCCCGTCACTTCAAAGAGAACCGTGTACGTCAGGAGACGCATATTGATGTGGCAGGAGCGACCACCTTTACAATTGGTATGACGGCTTTACTGTTCGCACTGGCGACGGGTGGCCAATATTTCAGCTGGTCATCCTTGTTCATTATTTCCTGTATGATCATCGCCGTAATGTTCCTTATTTCTTTCTTGATTATTGAAACACGAGCGAAGGAACCGATGCTTCCACTCAAATTGTTCCGTATCCGTGATATTGCCATTTCAACGGTAGCAGGACTGCTGACTAGTGCACTCCTGATTGGGCTCACTAGTTATATGCCACTGTGGGTGCAGGGAGTTATGGGTAAAAATGCGACCATGTCCGGTTTAACCATGGCGCCTATGTCCATTGGATGGTTAGTCGGTTCTGTCGCAGGTAGCCGTCTAATCCTGTCAGCAGGCTCAAGAAAGACGACGGTGATCGGACTCGCGGGGATTATGATCGGTGCGCTCGGGCTTGCGTTTATAACGAGCAGCACACCTCATTATGTAGTTCTTATTTTTACTTTTATTTATGGCCTTGGTTTCGGGTATTCTACTACCGTCTTTACGATCATCGCACAGTCTTCTGTTGGATATAGTCTGCGCGGAGCGTCGACAGCGCTGAGCACATTCGTCCGCTCTCTAGGTCAGACAATTGGTGTGGCCGTATTCGGTTCATGGATCAACCTTAGTATTGCTAGCCAGATTAAAGACAAATCAGAACTTAAGAATGTGGGTCAGGATGCGGTGAATGAATTGTTAACTCCTGAAGCAAGTACACATATGTCTAAAGATATTTTTGGACAGCTTAGACATATTCTCGAGGGAAGTCTTCATTCGTTATATGTGATTATGGCGATCATTGCTGTTATCAGTTTGTTCGTCGTACTTGGACTTCGGAACACACCACCTTCTGCTGAGGGTGAAGAAGAGCAAGAACAAGCTGCATCTCATTAAATATTAGGGATTTCACTTAATTCCCATATCATTTGCGTATGCATTTTTTAGAATAGACAAAAAGGACTTCATGAGATTCTATGGAGTCCTTTTTGTATTCTGGTGGTACTCTTATTTACGCATCGATGGAGATAAGCGCTCAGCCTGAAGTCCTAGCTTTTTAAGAAGATCGATCAATTGATCCTTCTCCTTGTCCTCTAAGCCGCTGAATGCATGATGAATTCGTTCCGTATATTTCGGATATAGAGTATTCATGAGCTCTTCACCAGCCGGTGTGAGTTCAGCATAAATGACTCGTCGATCATGTGGGCAAGGTCTCCGGTGGATATACCCGCGCTCCTCCAGCTTATCTATGACGTAAGTGACATTGCCGCTCTGTAACAATAACTTGGAGCCGATCTGTTGGATAGGTTGTGTGCCTTTATAGTAAAGCACCTCGAGCACAGCAAATGCTGTTGGATTGAAACCTTCCATTTTACTTCCCATAAAGGCATGCTCACTTACACTTTTAAAACTCTTAGCGAACACCCTGTACAGGTGCAGAGACAACTGCGCTTCGCATTCCTTAGTTTGAATCATTTGGATTTCCTCCCTTACATCATTTTACGTGCATCCTCGGCTCGGGCTATCTGTAACCTAATCTTAAGCGAAAGAAATTTAAATAAACATGTGATTTGTCACAATCAACAGACTTTTAATATTTAAAATTTGGAATGGATATCATCCTCTAGTGCATCTCCCAATCGGCCTGTGGACCGATGGAAAGAAGACTTATGTTGTTTACAGTTAATGACATAAGAATTCTATGTTATATGGGAGAGTGGAAAGTTAATGTACGAGGCGGAGATGAGTGCCAGGAATTTAAAGAATAACCGACCGTTTATAATGCTTATGGGGGCACAATTGGTATCGAATCTGGGGGATTGGCTACATGTGTTGGCATTACTGACATTAGTGGGATTGAAATGGCATGCAACGCCATGGGAAATAACTACGATAACCTTATGTATGGCATTGCCCATTCTAATTGGTGGACCCTTTGCTGGCTATTTAAGCGACCGTATGAATCGTAAGAATTTAATGATTATTTCTGATTTAACTCGTGTGGTTATTGTCTCAGGATTGCTATTTTCAGATCATTTATGGCAGGTATATGTTATTCTCCTGTTGAAAGGTTTAATGGACACGTTATTCTCACCAGCAAAAAGCGGGAAAATAAAAGAAGTGGTACCTACAGCAGATATGGGCAAAGCCGTTGCGATCAGTTCAGGGATTGAACAGATTACGAAAATTGCAGGACCGGCAGTCGGCGGATTACTCGTTGCTCTTATTGGCATCAAAGGTTGCTTTATCGTCGATGCTGCATCTTTTCTATTGTCTGCAATCCTTCTGATCGGCGTTCCGAAATATAGTATCTTGCCTAAGTTGGAGGAAGTACAAGGTGCGCATGTGGAAACGGATAGCCCAGGGAAAGAATCCTTTTGGAAAGAGATGGGGGCAGGTATTGCGCTGCTTTCGAGGATGCCACTACTTGGGGCGGGACTAATCATGCTTGTTATTTTAATGCTCATTCTTACAGTTGCAGATTCACAGACGATTACTCTATTCCGGGAGATCCCCGGCATGAATGAACAATTTCTAGGATATTGTATGGCGGCATCTGGAGCAGGAATGCTGATATCCGCTGTAATATCGGGTAAACTTGGTGGGAAAATGCTCACTAAAATGGGTATAGGTGCATCATTTATGGGCTTGGTATATGTATTAGCAGCAGTATCCGTCACGGTAGGATTTCAAGGTGTAACCTTGTATATGGTGCTGATTTCCGCTTTTTTTGCTGCAGGATTTGGAGCAGGCATTACCGCTATACCTTATCAAACGATGCTTCAGGAACGAACACCAGTCCATCTGACAGGACGTGTCTTTGGAGCGGTTAATAGCTTTAGCAGTAGTGCGGTTATTATTGGACCGTTATTTGGAGGTATATTAGTTACTGCCTATGGCCCTATAACTGCATTCGAGATTTCAGGAGGCATTATGATTATCTTCGCTCTGATTCTACTGGCAACGAAGCATTATATTGAGCGGGCAGATGAGCATTCTCTAAGCGGCATAAGCTTGGAGACAAACTCAAATATGTCTTAAGAAAGGTGAGCTTTGCATGATGAATACACAGCAGGGATCTGTGCTTGATGTTTCTATTGAAGAAGCTGGATATGAATTAGGTCATCCTCGAATCTGGGATATTTCCTTTCAGGTTGCCTCAGGGGAATTGGTAGGAATTATTGGACCTAACGGAGCTGGTAAAAGTACAACGATCAAAACACTGCTAGGGCTGACGAAGTACGCCCAAGCTTCTGTTTCAATTGGAGGACGCTCTATTGAAGGCACTTATGCTTATGTACCGGAACAGCCCATATACTATGAGGATTTAACGCTTTGGGAACATCTAGATCTAGCGGCCGCTGCTAATGAAATAGCGTATGAAGAGTTTGTCTCAGAAGCCGAGAAACTACTGATACGTTTTGGCATGAGTGAGGTAAGGCATTTACTACCATCTGGATTCTCCAAGGGGATGAAGCAGAAGATGATGCTTATGCTTGGATTCCTTGCTAAGCCTGATGTGTATATTGTGGATGAACCCTTTATGGGACTCGATCCGAGAGCAACAAGAGATTTTTTGAATTTACTAGATGACGAGAGAAAACGAGGAGCCGGTGTGTTAATGTCTCCACACATGTGCTGGATACAGCAGAGAGAATATGTGATACATTCGTACTGATTTCAGAAGGAAGAATGGCTGCGAAGGGAACACTAGCAGATGTTCGCGAACAAGCAGACATGCCAGAAGCATCCCTTTTTGACTGTTTTGATAAGTTAACATGAAGCAGGAGACATATACATTTCATAGTCCCGCTAAGGTGTTTTGGCATAGGTTCCGAAAACATATTCATGATGTAACGGGCATGTTTAACTCTGTGGTCGATGACTGGAGAGTATGGCTGTACATCCTCATTCCTGCTGCTATGATTGGAGGACGCTTTTATTATAGTTGGTGGCATGAGGTGCCTGAGTGGAGTTTAGCGCTTCCGTTTGTGGTTTTCTCTTCTCTAATCGCGTTACTCATTTGGGCGAGTGGAAGTATTATAACGCTTTTGCATGAAGGAGACGTACTCTTTATGCTGCAAAGGAAGCGCTGGATTCAGGGCATATTGTTAGGTGGTAGCTTATACAGCATGTTCACCCTGATCATAAAAGTGTGCTTGTACATAGTCATCATCCTTCCGTTTCTGGTTCAGCGCTTTGAAATGGATACCCAATCTGTTCTATGCTTTTTGTTATTTTCAATTACCTTTGCTTGGGTTGTGAGCTGGCTAAAGCATCTGGTTCGGATTCGCAGTAAAGGATGGCGTAGATATTTGTGGAGCATTCCTTTTATATGGCTTCCTATTACGATATATGTGCGTTTATCTTCAATATGGTATAAAGATTCCGTGATATTAGTAGAGTCGGCAATGATTATGGCCTTACTGAGTGGTATCCTGTTGCTCATCCGACTTCGCATGAAGGGTACGCTTATAAGTGATATTCAAGAGGATCTGGTTCAACGTACGGTACTGACCAATTTGGTTCTAAGTCAAGTGATGGATAAACCTCGCTCGACTCGGTCCAAGCCGATTCTGATGCGCCGTTCGCAGTCAATATTCCGCTCAAGGAAGCCAATGAAAAGACTCGCGGATGCTGCAATTAAATCGCTTCTGCGTCAGACCAATCAGGTACTCCTATACCTTCAGTTTATGATGATATGTGTGGTTACCCTGATTGCGGTGCCGTCAACGATACAATGGGCAGTACTCCTAGCAATGACCGCTTTACTCACATACTCATTGTTTCTACACTGGCTTCGTTTTATAGACAATGAATTTGTATCCATGCTACCTTGGTCTGATGATGAAACGCCGCATGCAGGTGTATATACGGTGCGAGCATTACTCTTACCGTTTGCCTTTATCGGTTCTATTACCTGGTTATGTTCTTTATTTCCAATCTGGCTTGGTATATTATTATCTATCCCTTGCGCAGTAGTATTGACTTGGCTAGGGGTATATTTGTTAAGGACGATGATGCTAAGAAGAAACTAAGCTTCTATTCAATAATAATGACATGAAATCATAAAAATTTAATATCTTTATTTTGAAAAAAAGCAGCATGTGTATGGGAATTTTATCATCCCTTCCATGCTGCTTCTTCAATATTTTACCATAATACAGAATTAAATCATTCTACAATACATGACTTAATTCGACGTAGTGAGGTACACCTTTATTTTCCATTTATTTCTGCAGCATGTTTCCCGGCGGTATAACCTGTTGAAAAAGCAGCGGTAATGTTGTATCCTCCAGTATAACCATGAATATCAAGTACCTCACCGCAAAAGAACAACCCCGGCATGAGCTTCGATTCCATACTTTTAGGATGAATCTCTTTGAGATGTACTCCACCACCTGTAACAAAAGCTTCAGCTAGTGATCTTGTTCCTACGACATGGAAACTAAATCTCTTCAATTGTTCCAACAATGTGATCCACGCTTGCTTGGGTAGATGGGCGAAAGTTGCATCACCGTCAAGCTCTGCACGGCTGAGAAGAAGTGGAATCATCCGTTCAGGAAGGGTACCCTTCAGTACATTGCGAATTGCCTTTTTGGGCTCCGCTGCCAGTTTTTCCTTCAATAATGCATCGAGTGCATTTGAAGTTAATTCAGGAAACAGATCAATCGCCATTTCGGCTTTTTTCGTATCGAACTTACGAGTAACCTGGCGTATGAACTGGCTGCAACGCAGAGCAATTGGCCCTGATATTCCAAAATGGGTGAAGATCATGTCACCGCGATGAGCAATCATTTTCTTTCCCTTGGGAGTCCATACAGATAGTTCAACATCACGTAGTGACAATCCTTGAAGCTCTTTCGACATGATAAAGCTCTCTTGCGACACGATCGGAACTTCTGTCGGATACAGCTCAGTAATGGTATGACCAGCACTTTCAGCCCACGGATAACCATCACCAGTAGATCCCGTATTGGGGACCGATTTGCCCCCAGTAGCTACTATGACCGCACCAGCCATATATTTTTCGCCAGAAATAAGGCGTACACCAGCAGCTCGTCCATTGATATAGAGTATCTCGGCAACAGGACTGTTCTTACGGATCTCCACGCCGAGCCTTTGAATTTCCTGAACCAGCGCACTGACCACACTTGCAGCTTTATCGGAAACTGGGAACATTCTTCCGTTATCTTCTTCCTTAAGCGCAATACCTAAACCTTCAAAGAACGACATAATATCTCTATTATTAAAATGTTGGAATGCACTGTATAGAAAGCGGCCATTACCAGGAATATGGGCGATAAGTTCCTCAGCTTCCTTTGCATTTGTCACATTACATCTGCCACCTCCGGAAATGCCTAGTTTACGACCTAGTTTATCTCCTTTATCCAATAGAAGTACGGAAGCCCCGCGCTGAGCAGCCGCTACGCTGGCCATTAGACCGGCAGAACCTCCACCTACGACGATTACATCGACTTTATTCACGTTTTTATTCTCCTTTTGTTGTCATGCCCAATATAGCTATAATCGAACTCATGTTTCGTTTTTCCTTTTTTAGGATATATCAGGGTATATTGTAATATAGTGTTGGCTGTGATTTAATCAAAATGAATATTATATTTTTATTTTTACAAACTTCTATTCTAATGAATGAATTAAAAGAATTTGGGCTGTCCTTCTTATATTTTATATGATACAACGCTGCCCGGTCAGTGGAAGGAGGGATTTGCAATCATTTATACACTGAAAAATATTATAACACAGGTGCTAATAGCCGGATCATTCGCAATTCTCTTTCCGCTTGCGCTGGAGAAATATGTTCGAGCGTGTAGGATGAAGAATAAACTGACTTCAAATGGCTTCGAATTCATTATTATTATGACCAGCGCACTGAGTATTGTTCTCTGTTCTTTGTTCTCTTCCTCATTATTTGGAATCATACCACTTAATCTTGGCATTTTGCCGTTATTTATCGCGATACTCTATGGCGGATATAAGAGCGGTCTTCCGTTAGCGGCGCTTTATATTGTTCTCGATTTTATCTTTAGTGAAACATGGACATTGCCTGGATTCGTACTTCACACAGGTGTACTCATATATCCACTTCTACTATGGATGTCTCCACGGTTTCAACAAGGCCCCCTCACCGAGAAAATCAACAAGCTTTGGATGTGTCTATTACCTGCAATACTATTGATCATTGCGTCACCCTTGATCGAGAATCCTCAACTACATATCGTTAACTCTATACCTATTCTGATCGTCCTTTTTTACATGTTGCTCACGGTATTCACAGGCGGTATGCTCATATACGTTATTGAATATGCCATGGAGAAGCTGCTGCTCAAGGAACAAGTTATGGGAATTTCTGAGAAGTTTCTAAGAGAAGAAGAAAAGCTCCAACAAGTGATGGACGCGGCACCACTCTCCATTGTGTCCGTTGACCACCAAGGCAAGATTACAAGTGTGAATGAAATGATGATGAATTTATTTAGAGGCAAACGGCCTCTCCTGACCAAATCCGATGTTCTTGGACATCCCGTAAACATGTTTATAGATATGATGGAACAGGAATATATGAATTACCGAATCGCACAGGCTCTGGGCGGTATCCGGATGGATAATGAGGTCATCCGAATTAGCTCACATATGTTTTATACTAGTACGTCACCGCTTACGAACAACCATACGGGTGAAATTGTGGGTGCCGTGCTAGTCATTCAAGATATCACAGAGCTGGAGAAGCTTCGCAGCGAGTTAGGAAATGTAGAGCGTCTTAGCCTAGTGGGGCAAATGGCTGCGAGCATTACGCATGAAATTCGTAACCCGATGGCCGTAGTCAGAGGATTCCTTCAATTGATGAAGGAGAAGAGTCCAGAATCGCTAGACCACTATTATCGGATTGTGATGGAAGAATTGGATCGTGCAAATGGAATTATTAATGACTTTCTCTCCCTTGCACAGAACCGGATCTCAGAGAAGCAATTATGGCAACTGGATCATATTATTCATGATTTAAGTCCACTACTGTGGGCTGATGCGAATCTACGTGGGCAAACCATTGAACTTATTCTAGATGCACAAATTCCTGCGCTTGAGCTAAATGCCAAAGAGATCAAGCAGCTACTTCTAAATTTATGCCGTAATGGCATGGAGGCTATGGAGGATAAGGGTCAACTTACGATCGAAACTCGTATAGACAAGCAGTATGTGGAAATGATTATTAAAGATACGGGTCCTGGAATTTCTAAGAGCAAGCAGGAAAAGCTGTTTGAGCCCTTTTTTACAACTAAGGTGAAAGGGACTGGACTAGGTCTAGCCTTATGCTTAAGCATTGTTGAACGTCATAATGGTAAAATTAGTGTCGAATCGGAGGAAGGCGAGGGAACTGCATTTATAGTTAAATTCCCGCTCAATCGTTCCGTTCAATCGGTGAGTTAAACATATCCACTTTCGAGCCTATCCCTTGCTTTCATATCATAGGAATGTATAATATTATTAACAGCAATGGTTGTTTTGCAATAATATAAATCACATGCTGAAGCCAGAGGAGTGATCAAGAATGTCTATGTCATTTGACAGATATATGAAAGATATGATTCAACCGATGCGGGATGAGTTGACCAGTCTTGGTATTCAGGAACTTAGAACACCGGAAGATGTTGAACTACATCTATCTGACGCCAAAGGAACTACGCTAGTTGTCGTGAACTCGGTATGCGGATGTGCCGCTGGGCAGTGCCGTCCAGGTGTAGCTACTGCACTAAGTAACGATTTGGTACCAGACAACTTGTTCACTGTATTTGCCGGTCAAGATAAAGAGGCTACGGCTAAGGCACGTGAGTATTTCGCTCCGTATCCGCCATCATCACCTTCGATCGCAGTGCTTAAAGATGGAGAGCTCGTTCATTTCATTGAGCGTCATCAAATTGAAGATCGTTCAGCTGAAGAAATTGCTGCTGATCTGTCTGAAGCTTTTGATCGTGTGTGCCGTTAGATAACCGTACTGCATGTTACATATGGCCCCAGGAATTCGGCATATCCGATTCCTGTGGGCTTTTGTATTTAAGATTAAGTGATTTGAAATTGGGCATGCTTAAGGGTTAGATGTGATGTTGCAAACTTATGAAAAGAGGTGCTTGATAGTGAGTTTACAGGATGAAATCATTGCAGATTTAAAAGTGAAGCCGGAAATTAATGTGGAAGAGGAAATCCGTACCAGAGTAAACTTTCTTAAAGCTTACGTCAAGAATGCCAACTCGAAGGGACTGCTCATTGCGATCAGTGGGGGGCTCGACAGTGCTGTAGCTGCGGGTCTATGTAAGCTTGCTACCGATGAATTGACGAAAGAAAATGGACAAGAATATATGACTCTGGGTGTTTACCAGCCTTATGGCACACAGGATGATATCGACCATAGCTATGCGGTGTCCAAGGCGTTCAATCTTAAGCATACGCTTGAAACTAATATTGAAGATGCGGTCGGTGAAGTAGCTCTTGAAGTTGAACACGGACTCAAACAGTTGGGTATACATCGCCACATCACACATCAGAACAAAGGAAACGTGAAAGCAAGAACGAGAATGGTTATGCAATATGCACTCTCATTCGATTTAAATCTACTCGTTGTAGGTACAGATCATGCTTCTGAAGCCATTACTGGATTCTATACCAAATGGGGCGATGGGGCGGTTGATATTACACCGCTTAGCACCCTTAATAAGCGTCAGGTTCGACAAATCGCTGCTTATATTGGTGTACCTCAGGCAATCCTCGAAAAGGCACCTACAGCCGGCCTGTGGGAAGGTCAGACAGACGAAGCTGAGCTTGGAATTTCGTACGACGAAAATAGCGATTATCTCGAAGGCAAGCAGGTATCGGATGCTGCTCGCGAGAGTCTGGAGAGCTACTACAAGCGCACAGCGCATAAACGTAATACAATTCCTGGCATTTAATGCTGAGGAATAGAAATACATAAAGGGATCGTTCTTCCGTAGCTGACTACGGTATAGGACGATCCCTTTATATGTCATGCAGCAAGGTGCTCGCTAAAATGTGGTTTTAGTTCATGTGATTGCTTTGGTTTTCTTCTTCAAACTGCTTGCAATCCAAATACACTGAGCGAGGAGTATCAAAATGACTAAGCCATCCATGATGACAGGTGTATTAATTGAAGTGCCAGCAACTTCTGGGCTCAGGAAGCGAATCAGATTATGTATAAAGTGAAACAAAATGAGCGGCAGGATATTGTTATTCTTAATAATTAATAAGGAAAGAGCTGCACCAATAAGTAAGGCATAGATGATTTGCATGATTGTGTCGAGGAGATTCTGACCGGAAAGCATGTTAAGCAAGTGGGTAATACCGAATAGAACACTTGAAGTGATCACTGCTGTAGGGATACTTTTGTTGAGGAGTGCTTTTAGAATAAGGCCACGGTATACCGTCTCTTCTACAAATCCGACTAAGAGTGTGAAACCTAGGAAGTATAACAGCTCTGAGGAAGTAACCTCCTTGAAACCTGAGGCACTGATTGCAGCTAGAACGGCAACGAATGGAAGATAGTAGAGCCATCCGCGTTTAGGTATTTCTAATAGCGGTCTAAAGCCCATATAACGCCATCTACGTTTCCAGGATAGATAAATGATAAGGGCGATCGCGATAGGAATGAATGCAATGAGTACAGGAAGTGTGGCATCGTCAACTTTTTTAATGGTAGCGTAGGCACCGGCTGCAAACATGATGATCAAAAGTAGCAGCTCGACAATGACAACCGTCCATATTGGATGCTTCTTAGCATACGGTGAAGTATTCTTATTATTCGTTATTTCAATAGACATTAGATCGGTCATTCCTTTGCATTTTTGATGAAATATTCATATCATAAAATATTGGATGTTACGATATTTAACCTCCTTAATATTTGGGTTTAATGTAAATTAATACATAATAATATATATTATAATTGATGGATATGTATTTTGGGGCAAAAATGTAATTTTAAGTTCATAGAAATGGTTGCTAAGGTTACTCGCACGAAGGCTCGGCTCCTGTTACAATAAGAACTGATGTCAGGGAAGGAAGGTGCAGGGCGATTGATCTATGGAATCGGGAACGATGTACTTGAAATCAAGCGGCTGTCGCTTCTGCTTGACGGACCTCTAGGTTTAAAGTTTATGGAGAGAGTGCTAACTTTAGAAGAGCGAGAAGAGGCACAGACCAGAGGCGGTAAGCTGACGGAGTTTGTAGCAGGACGTTTTGCGGCTAAAGAAGCGATTTCCAAAGCTTTTGGCTGCGGTATAGGGAAGAAGCTTAGTTTTACGGATATGAACATTTTGCCTGATGCATGTGGACGTCCAATCGTCGTGATTAACCCAGAAGCATGGAGACGCTTGGGTTTGCCAGGAGAACCTGAGTATCGGGTTCATTTGTCGATATCCCATCAGACAGAGCTAGCTTCAGCATTTGCCGTTGTGGAAAAATGCATGTAATAGACCGAAAGGATTGAAATAGAATTTCATGAACAATCAGAAACAACAAAGCTATTTCAGTAAACATCTGCTGGAATGGTATCTTGAGAACAAACGAGATTTGCCTTGCGTCGCCATCGCAATCCCTATTATATCTGGGTTTCAGAAATTATGTTACAGCAGACGAGAGTGGATACGGTAATCCCATATTTTAACCGATTTATTGAAAAGTTCCCTTCAATTGAAGCCTTGGCAGATGCGCCAGAACAGGAGGTACTTAAGAGCTGGGAGGGATTAGGGTATTACTCTCGCGCTCGAAATCTTCAGTTTGCAGCGAGACAGGTTAAAGAGCTACACGGAGGCATCGTACCGGATGATAAACAAGCTGTATTCGCGCTAAAGGGAGTAGGGCCATATACGGCGGGTGCTATCCTCAGCATCGCTTTTAATAAGCCTGAACCTGCGGTGGATGGCAATGTCATGCGTGTACTTTCCCGATATTTCCTTATTGAAGAAGACATCATGAAAGGGAGCACCCGTGCTTTTATGGAGAAGCTTGTCGTTATGCTTATTCCCGATGGACAGGCCTCTCACTTCAATCAGGCACTTATGGAGCTGGGTGCACTTGTCTGCACACCTAAATCACCACACTGCCTAACCTGTCCTGTTATGGAGCACTGTTCAGGACGAATTGAAGGCAGGGAGGAGACACTCCCCGTGAAGACTAAGGCTAAGCCGCCGCGTCCGGAATATCGTGTAGTTGCCCTCGTAGAAGGCACAGGTGAACATGAGGGAAGAGTACTCATTCGGCAACGGCCGCAATCTGGACTACTTGCACGGATGTGGGAACTCCCACATGTACAGGTACCTATTGATCGCAGCGGGCGGATGCCTGATGAACCTGCGATGGACATTTTAGGCCGAGAGCTGGCGGATGAAGGGTTTAGAGCAAGACCATTGGATCATCTGACGGATGCAGAGCATACGTTTAGCCATATTCACTGGAACCTACAAGTGTATCGATGCCGTGAAGAGGATCTGCCGCAGGTGGCAGAATCTAAAACGAATTATAGCGTCCTTACAACTGAAGATGTTGATACGAATACCGACCAGCCCTCGTATATATGGATTAATAAAGAAGATATGGAGCAATACGCCTTTCCATTGGTATTCTTGAAGACACTGAATCTATATTTTGATAAGCAGCAGAGTAAATAACACAAAAAAACCCGCACTCCTTAAGGAATGCGGGTTTGCTTTAGGCTATATTAAGCTTGTTTTGCTTGCTCGTAACGTTTGCCAACTTCATCCCAGTTCACTACGTTCCAGAAAGAAGCAATGTAATCAGGACGTTTGTTTTGGAATTTCAGGTAGTAAGCATGCTCCCAAACATCAAGTCCTAGAACTGGAGTCAGGCCTTCGCTGATTGGGTTGTCTTGGTTAGGTGTGCTAGTAACAGCGAGTTTGCCGTCTTTACCTACAACAAGCCATGCCCAGCCGCTACCGAAACGTGTAGTAGCTGCTTTAGCGAAATCTTCTTTGAATTTATCAAAGCCACCCAATTCGTTGTCAATTGCTGTAGCCAATGCGCCAGTAGGATTACCGCCAGCATTAGGTCCAATAACTTCCCAGAATAGGGAGTGGTTTGCGTGTCCGCCACCATTGTTACGAACAGCTGTACGAATGCTTTCAGGTACGCTATCTAGGTTTTGAAGAAGTTCTTCAATGCTCTTATTTTGGAGTTCAGGTGCATTTTCCAAAGCAGCATTCAAGTTAGTCACATATGTGTTATGGTGACGATCATGGTGGATCTCCATCGTCAAAGCGTCAATGTGAGGTTCAAGCGCGTTGTTCGAATAAGGAAGTGCCGGTAATTGAAATGCCATAATTAAAAAACCTCCCGAAAATGTTTTTTTTATGGGATCAATAAAAGATGATCCATATCATAAAGCATGATTCAAGATGTGATTTCATCCCAAAATGACATGCCCTATAGGCCGGAATATGTAGCTTAAATCGCAACTTAGTTATATTAAACCGTATTTTTTAGATTAAATCAACATTTATGTTTACAAAGTCGATCTGCATAAAAAAGAATAAGTCTACATAGCCCGTATATATCTATTACCCTAGCGAGCGATAATTATGCGAGTCTATAAAATCCATTAAATGTTAATTTTGCGATGCTAGAAAACAAATGCCTGATATAAAGCGCTTTCAAAAGAAATAGGGTGTTTTTTGAAGCATACTATGGTTTAATGAATGATAAAGAGGGAATTTAACGGTTTTTGTCGTAATTTTTATTCTGGATTGTAAGAGGTTTGAGAGAGAAATAATCTCTTCTAAATCATCTGATTAAGCTGACAAAAAGGGAGATTTTATACATGCATGTTCGTTCCTTTCAGTTGAGTGATTGTACATCGGTCACTGAATTACTGCAAATTGCTTTGTCCGAAGAATGTTACGAAAATACGATTGAACCGTTCTCAAGACAATTGTCATGGGACTCAGATTTGATTATGGTAGCAGAAGAAGATGGCGACATTATCGGTGCTTTGATCGGCACGATCGAGAACAATCATGGCTGCTATTACCGGATTGCGATTCACCCGGATTACCGCCGTCAAGGGGTAGGCAGTGCCTTGGTGTCTGCGATGGAAAGTCGGTTTCAACAACGTAAAGTAAGTCGGATTCTAGTTGCCGGAGATGAACACAACAAAGCGATTATGCCATTGTATGAAGCGATGGGATACGGAGCGAATAAAATTTTGGAGGCCTTCCAAAAGCTAAGCATTATCGCACAATAATAGAGAGAACAGAACCGGAATTTCCTTTCTTTGTATGTACAAGCTATATTGATGATATGGAGCATATCTGTGCCGCCGTTGCAAAAGCGCACAAGATATGCTTTTCTGTATATAAGGGTAAATTTTGAATAGATGAGGTGTAACATGAATGAAATGAACGTGCAGGAACCGCAACAAGATAAGGTTTCCGGCGGACGAGACAAGGTAAGAGCAGAGAAATCTAGCGGACTCGCTGAGTTTTGGGATTGGGCTAAAACCATAGTGATCGCATTTGTCGTCATGATGCTACTTAATTTATTCGTATTTAATCTTTCTTCGGTGAGAGGTCAGTCCATGCAGCCAACATTATATGAGAATGAGCGGTTATTTGTTGATAAAATCGTGTACGATTTTACAAATCCCAAACATGGCGAGGTTGTCGTATTAAAGGACCCAAGCGATGGGCCTGATAAGAAAGAATTTCTAGTAAAACGTATTGTTGGAGTACCTGGTGATATTGTGGAAGTTAAAGAACATAAGCTTTACGTGAATGGTATATTAAAGGTTGAACCCTATACGGAAGTGGATATTCAAGATGAGGACTTTGCTCCGATTACTATAGAAAAGGATCACTATTTTGTAATGGGTGATAACCGGCATTTAAGTGCGAGCAGAGACAGCCGTTCCTTCGGTAGTGTAAAGGCTGGAGATATTGTTGGACGGGCTGAGTTTATTTTCTGGCCAATAACCCAAATAAAGTCATTATAAATTCGGATACTGTGAAATTTTAAATAGAAAAGGAGGCGAATGAGATGACATCGCAGAAGAAACAAGCAGGCTACGCTCCTTCGCCATCCCCTTGGGAACAGCTTAAACAAGAAATTAAAGAAGCAGCAGCTGATTTTGGTATTGATGATATTGGTTTTGCTTCGGCAGATCCATTTGTATCGCTGCGGTCGATTTTGCAGAATCACCGTGATTTAGGATATGAGTCTGGTTTTGAAGAACCCGATTTAGATAAAAGAGTTACCCCCGCACTTCCCTCATCCGAGCCTGCCTCATTAATTGCCATCGCTGTTGCTTATCCTTCCAAAATGATGAATCCGCCGAAAAATGAGCCTGGTCAGTATCGTGGGATATTAGCACGTTCTGCGTGGGGACGGGACTACCATCAGGTCCTTCGTGACGCAATGGCTAAGCTAGAGGCGTTTATTCGTGAGCGTGTGCCTGAGGCTGTGCTTGAGAGTATGGTGGATACTGGAGCTTTAGTTGATCGTGCTGTTTCCCAGCGGGCTGGGATAGGCTTTAGTGGCAAGAACTGCTGCATTATTTCTCCTAAATGGGCTCATGGATATATCTCGGCGAGATGGTGACCAACATCCCATTCCCTCCAGATACACCAGTTACGGAAGATTGCGGCGATTGCACGCTTTGTATTGATGCTTGTCCGACGGGAGCACTCGTAGGTCCCGGACAGCTTAATGCGCAGCGGTGTATATCTTTTCTTACACAGACTAAAGGATTCTTGGAAGAGGAAGTTATGCGCAAGATTGGCAATCGGTTGTATGGTTGTGATACTTGCCAGGTTATCTGCCGAAGAATCACGGGAAAAACTGGACGCATCATGAATATTTGTTGCCACAGCCTGAGAAGGACAAACCCCTGCTATTGCCGATTCTCGATTTGAGTAATCGTGAGTTCAAGGAGAAGTTCGGTGAGAGTGCTGCTGCTTGGAGAGGCCGTAAGCCGATTCAGCGTAATGCGGTTATTGCACTTGGGAATTTCAAAGACATCTCTGCGGTACCTCGCCTTGGCAGGTTGCTGCAGGAAGATCCACGGCCAGAGCTGCGGGGAGCTGCAGCTTGGTCGCTGGGACGAATTGGAGGTAAAGAAGCAATGGATATTTTAAATAGAGAGATTGCTAAGGAGCAGGACGAGAAAGTTCAAGAGATGCTGAAGCAAGCAAGGGAGAAGCTAGATCCTGAGACAGGATCGCCAAAATCTGTGAAAGAGATTATTGAAGCTGAACGCGTGCAAGCACAAGTCCCTTTTTCTCAATCATCCGAGGAAGATAAAGTTATTTATTACGACGAAATGGAATCGCCTATTGGTCCGTTAACGATTGCAGCGACCGGTAAAGGGATTTGCCTGATCGAATTTGGACCCTTTGTTGTTAAAGAGGCGGTGCTCCAGAAGTGGTCACGTACTTGGTGTGGTGGAGCAGAGTTTGAACATAATGAAGAGCGACTAGCAGAGGTGAAGCAGCAGCTTAAGGCATATTTTGATGGAGAGCGAAAGATCTTTGATCTACCTCTTGATTTGCGTGGCACTGCTTTTCAACTACAGGTTTGGAACGCTCTTGCCGATATTCCTTATGGAGAGCTTCGTTCCTACTCTGACATTGCAAGTGCTATTGGCAGAGCCAAAGCAGTTAGAGCAGTAGGGGGAGCCAACAACAAAAATCCGGTTCCTTTGATTGTTCCTTGCCACCGAGTGATTGGGACTGACGGTAGTTTAGTTGGTTATGGTGGGGGCATGGAAATCAAGCGCCAGCTTTTGCTCGCTGAGGATTCTTTACCGGATCGTACCGCTTATCGCGGGTAGGTAACTTAGGATCGAAATCGGGGGAAGTAACATGAGGTATGTGGGCATAGGGAATGTTGAGCCTGGGCAGTATCTTGGAAAAACGATATATTCAGGTAAAGGAACAGTGCTTTTATCTGCGGGTGTTCAGTTGACTGTGTTCATGATTAATACGCTTAATCGGATTGGTGTTCCAATGGTATATATTTTAGATCCTTTATTCGCGGATGTTGAATTGGACGATATGCTTAGTGGAGAAACAAAACAGGCTATTATTCAGGAGATGAGTGATACCTTCGAGGCTGTCCGTTCAGGGAAGGAATGGAACGCACAGCATATCAACTCAACCGTTGAGAAGCTACTAGAAGATGTGATGAGTAATAGGGATACATTAGTTCAGCTAACGGATATCCGTACAATGGATAATAGTCAGTACATCCACGCTATAAATGTTTGCTTGTTGTCTACGACAATAGGTGTAAATATGGGTCTGAATTATTTGCAAGTCAAAGAATTGGCGATAGGGGCACTACTTCACGATATTGGTAAGAACGGTATGAGAGAAGAAGATATCGTACCGGGTCAAAAGACACATCATACGTGGCGCGGATTCGAGAAACTGAAACATAAACGTGAATTTAATCTATTGATTGCGCATGTAGCTTTGCAGCATCATGAGCAAGTTGATGGATTTGGTTTTCCACGCGGCCTAACGGATGAAGAGATTCATATGTATGCTAAAATTGTAGCTGTTGCCAATACGTATGATCGCTTAATTAATCCCCTACATCCTTCAAAGAAAACCCTTTTACCGCATGAGGCTTGTGAGAAAATGATGGCCATGTCAGAGAAACAATTGGATCATGAGGTGCTTTTTCAATTCAACCGGATTGTCTCCATTTATCCAAATGGCACCATGGTTCGATTGTCCACAAAAGAAATGGGCGTTGTGGTAAGGCAGCATCGTGGTCTCCCGGGTCGTCCTATCATCCGAATAGTACATGGAGAAGCGAATGCTATGGATGTAGTAGAGCTCGATATGGCGAAGGAAACGACCGTATTTATTGAGGGTGTCCTTGCGTAGAAATCCATTTGTCAGCTTTTATTGTACATGCTATGATAAGTTCGTGTTGCAAAGCACAATTACTATTTTAAACCATAGAGGTGGCGGAGTATGCAATATGTTATACCTGTTATTACGTTAATTGTAGGATTAATCGGGGGATTTTTTATTGGGGTGTATTATTTGCGCAAGCAAATGGAGAAAATGCAAAGTGACCCTCAAATGCTGCAAAAAATGGCCAAGCAGATGGGATACAATTTAAATGGAAGCCAAATGCAAAAGGCACAACAAATGATGAAGAATCAGCAGTCAGGTAAGAAAATCCCAGGATTAAACGGAAGCGCAAAACATGGACAAGGTCGCAAAGGAAAGTAACCCCCGTATATAGATTAATATAGATGAGAACCAGGGGTTGTGGGAGGAGGAAGTGCCATGGCTGGTGTTAAAGATTATGTAAATACCGAGGTAGGTAATAACCGTGAACAAATAGAGCATCATGTCGCACAGATTCTGAGATTGATCGGCGAGGATACCGAGCGGGAAGGACTGCTCGAAACTCCGGCACGCGTCACTCGAATGTATGAGGAGATCTTTGCGGGATATGAGGTTGATCCGCGTGAGGCACTTGGTGTAACATTCGACGAGAATCACGAGGAACTGGTCATTGTAAAAGATATTGTTTACTACAGCCAATGTGAACACCATATGGCGCCTTTCTTCGGGAAAGTGCATATCGGATATATTCCTAGTGGTAAAATTGCCGGACTCAGTAAGTTTGCTCGTTTGGTAGAAGCAGTGACTCGTAAACTGCAGGTGCAGGAGCGAATTACTTCGCAAATCGCTGATATTATGGTAGAGGTCCTGAATCCTCACGGCGTTATGGTCGTTGTTGAAGGTGAACATCTATGTATGTGCGCGCGTGGCGTGAAGAAACCGGGCAGTAAGACGGTTACATCTGGAGTGCGCGGTATCTTCCGTGAAGATTCAGCATCCAGAGCAGAATTCCTGTCATTGATTAAGAGCTAGCATTAAGCATTAATTAATGAATAGAACCAGTATAAAAAGAGGATCTATCCCATGATGGGGACAGATCCTCTTTTTATTATTTATTCTTAAGATTTCGGGCGTTATCAATATCAATTTGTTCGGCAAGCTTCACATTTCCAAGGAAGGTCGAGACACGGCGTAAATATTCCCTTGGATGCTCGCGGAAGATCAACTCATGCAGGCTTCCTTTGGAAATCCAAACGTCCGAAAAGGGATTCGTCTGATTAGCTGCCAACTTCTCTGGAATCGGATAGGGTGCCTTCTCATCCGCTGTTCCATGAATAAAGAAGATGGGGAACGGATAATCTTTCTTTTTGACTTCCTGATATGGAATTTGATTCAGACTTGTTCCATTTAGAACAGGAAAGAGAAGTTCTAGTATTTCCTGTGAAGGATGGCGCGGCAGATCAATCTGATTCTTGATGTTATGATACAGCGTATCTGGTTCGAGTAGGAATGTGCTATCGAGAATCATGGCATCAACATCTTTCGTGTGCAGTCCCGCTTGTAATGCTGTGCCGGCACCCATGGAGAAGCCCCACACAACGATTTGTTTGGACCCATGCTGCTTGGCAAATTGTATAGCACCGAGTAGCTGCTGAGCCTCCACTTTGCCGCCTGTAGCCACATCCTTGCTGTTCTGAGAAGCAAAGCCATAATCGAACATAACCACATTAAAATTCAAACGATGTGCGAAATGAGCTAAATCATACATTGGAATCCATGTTTCTTCTCGGTTGGCCCCGTATCCATGACTAAAAACGATTGTCTTACTGGAGCCCGGAGAGGGGATATACCAGCCCTGCATCATCCGGCTTCCATCGAGCGCCGGAAATGTGATGTCTTCGTATTTCATAGACTTGGCCTGCATAGGATTGGAATAAAGAGGGGCTACTGTCGGATTAGATAAAACCCATGCAATATATGCGTGCAAAGCGATGAAGCAGAAGAGGAGGAAGAATAAGATCGATAGAAGTAAAGCTACCACAATATGCTTAAAGCGAATAAGACGTGGTGACAGTGGTATAGGTGTGCTAGACAGGGGGCGAGATAGCTGCACTTCATTCTGTGATGTGTTATTCATACTTGCCCCTCCTTTATTTATGTTTCTTGTATATACTAGTGTAACTTGTATTTTAAAAATGCTAAATAAATAAAATTTTACTCTATATCCTATTCCGACCCACCCATAAAGTCAAACATTGCGAGATTTATCGATACGTTTTATTTAATTTTTTATTCGGATAAAGTAGACTTTCTAAGTTTAATTTCTTATAATTTATGTAACCACGTTTCATGTGGTGAAACATAGGGAGGGCTGGATATCCATGGAAGACCGCAAGTTGACTGTGCGTGCCGTGGAACGGGCACTTGATATATTAATGTGTTTTACTAAACATAATGAATTAGGATTAACTGAGATTGCCGGTATGATTAATCTCCATAAGAGTACGGTTCATCGTCTGATGACTACACTGGAAGAGAAGGGGTTTGTCATCCGAGATGCTGCTACAGAGAAATATCATCTCGGAATGAAAGTGTGGGAGCTGTCGACCCACCTGTCCCAGAATGACGATCCATCGGTCATGTTATTACCTGCTATGGAACGATTGCGTGATCAGTTGGGAGAGACCGTAAGCCTGTATTTGCGTGATGGCAAAGACCGGATACGGATTCAGGCCGTGCAGAGCAATCAGGCCATCCGCCGAGTGGCTCAAGTCGGAGCAAGGTTGCCGCTATATGTAGGTGCATCAAGTAAAGTATTAGTTGCATTTGCACCACTAGGGGAACAGCAGGATTTGCTGAACGATCCTGAATGGCCCGATTCTATCGACCGTAATGGCTATATGCGGCAGTTAAAAGAAATTACAGAGCGTGGCTATGCTACGAGCCTAGAGGAGCGGGAACCGGGTGCAGCGGCCGTGTCTGTGCCTATCGTTAACCGCAGTGGAGTTGTGACTGCTGCATTATCTGTATCAGGACCCGTAAGCAGACTCTCGATGAATACGCTACATGAGTTTGCTCCTGTTCTCATTGAAGCGGCTCGAGAAATGGGATTGATGATCCCCTAAGTGATTGCGCAATAAGATAACTATAAAGAGAAAAGCCTGAATTCCTTGTTTTCTTGGAATTCAGGCTTTTTTAACGTTACAAGTATGAAGGAATGTATTATTTCTTTGTATTTTTATTGACCCAGTTAGCAATGTCGTCGATGAGGGTTGGAGATACGTTAGCAGGCATGGCGTATTCTGCTCCGGTAGAGATACCATCATATTCGGTTAATAGATGAGTCACTTTTGGATAAGATTTAAATTCGACGTCTTTACGATCCTTCAGTTCCTTCTTCCAGGCTTCATATTCTTGGATAGGCACCTGATAATCATTTTCTCCTTGTAGAACTAGCATCGGTCCTGTTTGAGTCTTTGCTAAGTCGGTTGGTTTATAATTTTTCTGTTCATACCACCAATAAGCAGGAGGCATCGGGAAGTTCGCAGGTAGCTTATCGACGGAGTACTGTGGGTCATTCAAAAGTTTGGCAACTGATGTCCATGTCTGCAATAGTGGTTCGTAAGGAGTTGGATCTTGACCTAACTCCTTGACCCGTTGCATAACCTCATTCGTCTGTTCAATAGCTACGTCTATAAATTTGGAGCTAGGTCCTGCAAGTAGAATTGTACCGGCAATATGCTTCTGTTTATCTGCATCAATGATTAGCGGCATTGCATACCCGCCTTGACTGTGACCGGCGACGAAGATACGAGTAGAATCAATATTCTGAGTTTTAGTAAGTAGGTTTACGGCCGATATGGCATCATCTACCGTCTCTTTCTTAATGTTAAATTTCGGATCAGCGTTTACCTTCATCGTATGCTCATAGGTTACCTTATCGTAGCGCAGCACGGCGATACCTTTATTAGCAAGTCCTACGGCGAGATCTCTAAGAGGCTTAGCTCCTCCAACGCTTTCATCTCTATCGCTTGGTCCTGAACCATGTACAAGAACAACAGCGGGGAACGGACCTTGCCCAGCAGGGGTAGTAAGTGTGCCTGGAAGTGCAAGTTCACCTTCACCAATCGTTACTTCCTTCTCAGTATAAGCATCTGTATGTTCATAAGCTGGCTTCTGATAAGCTAAGGGGCTTGCAGGCACAATTCTAAAGTCATCAACTTCATTCTGGGCATTTAAGCGTAGAGTAAGGTCATAGGGAATGCGATCTGTCTTAAAGGAATAGGTTACATTTCGATGAACGCTATTACTGTTCTCTTGCTTGATAGGTTCAGTTGATGCTGTGCCAAATGCCTGTGTGAATTGTTTCCACATTACACTTATAGCTTGCTCAGGAGCGGCCTTCTTCAAAGCGGGGCTCATATATTCAGTGGCTTTAGAACCGTTCCCATCTTGGAGTTGTTTCATAAATAAATCAGCTGGATCTGATGAGTACGGGGTCTCCGTCTTGTTATTCTCTTTAAACCATTCGATAAGCCGATCCGAAGGTGCATAGGCACGACCAGATTCTACACGGACTACTCCACCAACATCTTTAGATTTACCATTGAATAGTGCCTCTGCTTTACCGATGGTAAGAATAAGTGTGTTGTTACCCTTTACGAGTGTTACCGTTCGTAAACTCTGATTCCATTGTACAACTGCACCAACCTTGGTTGCGATATCGCGAACAGGTTCGGCTAAGATACGAATTTGCTGAGTTGGCGTAGCTGCTTGAGCAATAGTGGGTAAGCATAGGCTGAGCGCAAGTGATGCGGCTGCGGTAATGCGCAACGTGTTACTTTTACTTTTGAATCCAGTCTTTCTAGTCATAAACATGGTTCCTCCTCAAATAACATTTCTACTAGACATATATTACCGATAGTATTTATATACCCAAGTTGTTCTAGGATGTAATTAAGGATATGGCCAGAATCCCACCAATAATGACTGCAAAGATAGTCCAAGCCAAGGGGCGTGCTGTATTAATCGTCCAGCCAATACCCATTCGTTTCTCAACGAACAGTGAGGGGTCTAGAGGATTATAATAAATTCCGCCAAATTTCCAGTATGAATCATCATTAACAGGTGCCTCACTGGATGAATCTTGGGGTTGTTTATGAATTCGGCTGCCACCTTGCCCCGTTGTAAAGCTAAGAATAAGGGCAATGATAACGACCGTGATGGGAGTGATTAGGCTCAAGGGAATGAGCAGGCTAGCATCAATCGGGAATATTATGTTGAATTGGATGAGCGTAAACATCAGCACCATCATCAGTCCAGAAATAAGAACAAACAATGACCAACGGCGACGAAAAATTATATTTTGCTGAACGGATTGTTGTGAATTCGTTGGTGATATTTGCTGTTTGCTCTTCTTAATTGTCCAGTTAATAAACATGAATAATCCAATCATGGCGAGCTGCATGAGATTGAAGCCTAGGATGGTACGATAGGATTTGTCTGCGCTTCGAGTTACATGCCCATCAAAGTCAAACTTCATCGGAATGGTACTAGGAATTCGGTCGTAATATACCAATGTAATGATGACACTGCCGATCACTAAAGCCAAATGGATTAGAAACCACTTGTTTGAGTAAATCAGCTTGTGATTGTTATTTCGAAAACGGGTATCTACAGCGATGATAGAGCCTTGTGAGATAGATTTAGGCAGGGTGGCTTTTAGTCTTTTCATTTTGTAATAGAACATCACATTGATTAAAGTAGACGATACCACAATCGCTATAATATAGGCACCAAAACCAATCGCTTTTTGATCGTCTGTGAAGTTGATGAGCGTGAGCAGACTGAGGAGGATGAGAAGTCCATAGATGGCAGCGCTAATCCATGCGTATTGTTTACGCATCCGGCGTAATTCAGGGCTACTGTACACCTCCTCACTTACTGAAATGCCAAAGCTAACCGTTCTTCGAGTAAGATAAGGCATACATATTAAAGAGAGAGAAATAGGAACTAACATGGCTATGAACACAATTGTAGATATCCAGTTCATTATATATTCTCCTTTCTACCATGTGCAATTTGCTTATACATGTCTTTAATTATGGTGAGTAGCTGATCCTGGCTCATACCGCGACAGATCGCTTCAGCAACGACCGGCTTTAATTGCCCGTGCAGTTTATGCTCATACTCTGCTGTAATTTCAGGCATGCCTTCGGGATTAATGACGACTCCTTTTTGTCTATGAACAAGAATAAATCCCTCTTGTTTTAACAGCGTATATGTTTTATTCACGGTATGAAGGTTGACGCCCAGATCGGAAGCCATACTTCGAACAGATGGGAGTGATTCGCCAGGCTGTAGGCTACCACTGGCAATGCCTTCGATGATTTGATTCATAAGCTGTGTGTAAATCGGAAGCTCCGATTGCATATCAAGTCGGATAATCAAGAGAAGGTCTCCTTTTCATTAATTCTAACTGTTATATATGTAATATAACAGTTAGAATTAAAGATGTAAATAGGGAACGAGGGAGTCCAACAAAAAGATCAAAAAAGAGAACGACTCGATCGAGTCGTTCTCTTTTTTGATCCAATCACTTATATGTATTTTTTGATAATCAGCGTTTTTGACTCATTTTCTCATGTAATACCTCTTTAAAGCTAAGGGGTTTCTCATTACTTTGATCCTTCTTTTGCTGGCTCAGTACCTGGGGTCTTGGAAAGGAATGATGAAAAGGCATCATTCCGGAAACGTTCATCATCTTTTGTTTCTCCTCTCGCAAATCCGGATATATCCGCTTCTTTAGTTTCTTTGTTATTTGTTACCCGCATACGGCGAATATAAAACGTATATTACGTTTTTTGGTACATTGGTCGGATTATTTGTAGGGCTATCGTATGAGTATAGGACTCACACCGATACACTTCCGTTAACAATGGATACCTATTCTAAAAAAGGAACAGTTCTACACATAGTACCTTGCAAAGCATAGTACTGAATGATATGATATTGGCGAAGGGAGCGAACAGATGAATGGAAATGTCAGAATGGACTTCACAAGTTCGCAGAGGCATATTAGAGTTTTGTATTTTGCAACTTATCGGCAAGGAGCCTAGATACGGTTATGAACTGGTGACTTTGTTGGATCGATGGGAGCCACTGGCGGTGACGGAAGGAACACTATACCCGTTGCTAAGACGGCTACTCAAAGACAATTATATTGAATCATTTTGGAAAGAATCAGAATCTGGACCCCCGCGTAAATACTATAGCTTGACTACTTCAGGGCGACATTTAATGGATATGATGTCAGTAGAATGGAGCAAAATTAGCGGTGCTGTCGGACAAATTGAATGGTTTGGAGGAGAAGGTTCATGATTAGTTCACATGGAATGGCATACCTTGAGAAACTGAACAGATATTTGGTGAAGCTTCCGGAAGAAGAAAGAATTGATGCGGTTAGAGAGATTGAAAGTCATATTTCTGAAGGCATTGCGAATGGACAGCCAGAGGCAATGATTCTGTCACGTCTCGGGGATCCCCTGAAGCTAGCTAAGGCATATCGGAGTGAGCATATCATGGGGCTTAAGGGAGTAAAATCCTTCAAGGATGTTCTTACTTTAATTGGATTTTATTGTACCACGGGTCTTCTCAGTGTAATCGTGATTCCGGTGCTAGCTGTATTTGCTTATGGTTTTGGTTTTTGTACTGTACTTACGCTACTTGCAGGAGTTCTGCGTACGTTTGGAGCGACTTGGATTAATATGAATATTGGTCCCGGCTTAGAGATCCCATCTGAGTACAGTATGATATTCTCTCTTGTAGTGGGTGCAATTATCGGAGGAATAGCGTATTTGAGTTATAAGTACTTGCGTAAATATATGGTGTTTCTATCCGCACAATACAGACGATCGTTGCCAGGCAATCATTCGATGAGGGCTTAGCTAAAAGAATGATAAGGAAATGAAGGGCTATCGTTATTATGGGAAATAACCCGAATAAGGAATAGTCTTTTTTATGTTTTGATACGACATTTTATGTCGTACCTGGTCATTTATAATGGGGAAGTCAAGTGCTTAGCATTTGTATATGAACTATGAAATGAGGTTTCTGAGCAGTATGGCAAAGACAAAAAGAGGAAGAATTCTGTGGAGTTTGCCTTCAAGGGGGCGTGGAACTTGTCCCGTATGTAGCGCAACCCGAATTAAACTGTTGTATCCACGTACTGATGCCAATGGGACGGCAGTTAAGGTATGTAAAAGGTGCTATAAAGCACCACAATCTCGCCTTGATGCAATTACGACAAGTTAGGTAAACAATGAAGTTGATCGCCCGTTTTCCTGCATAGGGATAACGGGTGATTTTGCGAAAACCGCTTGTCAGTCGAAGTGCGGAATGTTCTAATCATCATAAGGATGAATTAACGGGGATATGAAAGAGGGGGAGATGCAATGAGCAATATGCACCGCGTTCAGTGGTTTGATCAGCAGATCAGGGAAGGTAATTATCCCAATAGCCAGCGGCTTGCTTATCAATTTGAAATCTCCAGACGCCAAGCTCAGCGTGATATTGAATACTTGGAAATATCGCTGCGCGCTCCGTTGATGTATGTTGCGAAGCATCGCGGCTATATCTATGAGGATAAGACTTTTGTATTGCCTCATTTATATATGACCGAAGAGGAAAAGGATGTTCTACGTTACCTTTCTTATCGATACCGACATTACTATGATGATCACAACAGTTCTGTGCAGCGCGTTGCTCATTTATTGAGTAGATTTACGGATGAGGATGAAGAACCTCTAAAATCCAGTAGGTTACCTTTATTCAGTGCTAATCCACGGCTAATGCAGTATATGCAGTTGCTATCCTATGCAATAAAAGAGCATGTTGTTGTTCAGATCAGCTATAAAGTGGAAGGTAAAGTATCTCAATTACATATCTGCCCGTTAAAGTTCGTTTCTAAATATAATGCAGATTACATTACAGCTAACTGTGTCCAACAATCTCAACGTATGAGCTTTCGTTTAGACTGTATTGAAAGTCTAATTGTCACAAAGCAGTCTTTCACTCTGTCTTTACATGACATGGACGATGAAGTGGATGCATCGCTTCCAGTACATAAACCATTTACAGCTAGAGTGAAGTTTCAGGGCGTTCTTTCTGAGGAAACATGGAATGGATACCCATATCAGCTTGTACAAGAGAACATCTACGATATTTATTTTTATGAGACGCAAGCCTTTCTTCAACAATTGATTGTAGCGGAGTGGACACAACTGTTGGCTCCGAAATGGCTCAAGGAAAAACTAGAGAATACTTGCGTTCAAATGATGCAACGTTTGCAAAGTGGTGAGGAGAGGAGCATCGGCGGATGACTAGCGTCTATCTAGAAGGAGTTCAGATGAAAAGGGAGTCTAAATCGTTCATAGATAGTCTGTATGCGATTCTTACAGCGGCTGATCTATTTAGTGGTCCTAAATACATGCTTTCCGGATTAAGTGGAATGGCTTTTAAATTCAGCGTACACGAGCAGCTTTGGTTTATGTCCGTGAGTGCGTATGGAGAGTGGGGTACGGTACATCAGCCAGCTGTTGATAACCTTGGTCTATTTACCTCATATGATGGGGGAAGGAATAGGCACCCTACATTCCGGTATTACCAGCAGGATGCGGTACAGTGGATTAAAGCGAGTCTGGATCAGGGAATAGGTGTAATTTACTGGATACCGGAGTTTGGCGTTATTCATGGGTATGATGATGAGGACGAAATATTTTGGGTGCAGAACGGTGTGAACGCTGGGAGTCAAGTTGTACTATACGATAATTTGGGTATTAACAGCACACCATTCTGGTATGTTCAAATGGTAGGTGGGAAAGTTGAAGTTCCTGTGGAGGTAGCCATTCTAGAAGCCATTCGGATGGCGATCGATGACTGGGATACAGATCACATACTTTCAAATGCTTCAGTTGCTACAGGCAGAATGGCATATACATTCCTTATTCGTGCGTTAAATTTAGAGTCTTTTGATGAAAAAGGTGCTGTATATATTTTGAGATCCTACCAATATTCGAGATCGGAAATCCGTGATTTTCTTCAGGAAGCTTGTTTACATTTAGGTGGATTACAAGAAGCACTATCTTCATATGACCAGTTAAATGAGATTGTGGTTCCAGTGCAGACATATATGATTATGCAAGATGGACACCGTAAAATAGATCGTAGACGAATACCAGAGCTGGTAGAAATACTTATACAAGCAACAGCGTTAGAAGAGGAGGCGATGAGGGTATTTCGGCATATTTCGTCTCAGTATCCAGATCCAATTCGTTCTACTGTACCTCGGTGGGGGAAACATACGCCCCGATAGATTGATGGAGGTTAAGGTAGTAAAGGAGTGGTTATATGAAAACGCATATACTAGAAGGATTACATATGAAGTCTGAGTCTATGTCCTATATTGATGCTCTGCATGCTATTGTGGATTATCAAGGTTGGAATAAAAAATCTAAAGCGATGTTATCGGGAATGACGGTCACGGGTTTTCGTTTCACGGTCAATCGGAATCTATTTGAAGAGTCTTCCACGGCATACAACTGGATGGCAGAAAACTTACTGGCTGCTGATTTTATAGGCATAACTGCATCCCAACAAGCTGGGTTTTCGTTTAGCGCCACCTTCCCATTATATCAAGCTTATGCTGTTCAGAGTATGAAGGACTCGATCGATCAGCAAAGGGGGTCCATCATATGGAAAGATCAATTTGTTATTGTCACTGGCTATGATGATGAGCAGCAGTCATTGTATTATTCCGATGGGAATATGCCAGGGCTACAACGGTTATCATACGCTGAATTTGGGCGTAATGATGCCCCGTATTGGTATTTTCAAGTGTTGGAAGAACAGATTGAGCTTGATGAGATTGGGATTTATCAGGAATCTTTAATGCAGGCTATTTATAAATGGGAGACTCATGATCCGATGCTTCCATCATCAGAATATGCTTGTGGCCGTGCTGCCTATGAAGCGATGATTGTTGCCTTAGAGAGTGGAGTGTATGATCATGTTGGGGTACAGAGAGTCATTCAAGATTATGCAGCTTCGAAAAGAGATATAGGCATCTATATGAGCCAATTGAGTAGACAGTGGACAGAGCTTCATCCAGCTTCACTACATTACCAATATGTATCAGATAATTTTGAGAAGATGGCTCTTGTCGTTCAGGAACTAAATTTTGAAAATCATTTGGCTGTGAGAATAAAGAGTGTAGAGGAAGAACTGACTCAACATCTGATGAAGGCGGCATATCATGAAGAGCTTGCAGTTCAAGCGTTAAAGGAGTATATGCAGGAGCGTGTCGTCAATCGTGCTCAAGATATTGGATTAAGATAAAAGCGCTATGGTTTGTGATATAAAATAAAAAGAGACTCCCGTCAGCAGTTTACAGCTGACGGGAGTCTCTTTTGTAATACCGATATTATGATTGTTTTTGATTAGCAATCATTTGACGTAATACGGTTTGCAGGATACCACCATTACGGTAGTAGTCGACATCAACCATGCTGTCGAGACGAGCAGTTACTGTGAATTCGAACTTGGTGCCGTCTTCACGAGTTGCTGTAACCTTAACGTTCTCACCTGGTTTAATATCATTGCTTAGACCATTGATATCGAAAGTTTCTCTACCGTTCAGTCCAAGGCTCTTCCAGCCATGACCTTCTTGGAATTGAAGTGGCAGAACGCCCATACCAACCAAGTTACTACGGTGAATACGTTCAAAGCTCTCTGCGATAACTGCCTTCGCACCAAGTAGGTAGGTACCTTTTGCAGCCCAGTCACGGGAACTTCCTGTTCCGTACTCTTTACCAGCAATAACGATAAGGTTCTGACCGTTATCTTGATACTTCATCGAAGCATCATAGATCGACATCACTTCATCTGTTGTTAGGTAAGTCGTTACGCCGCCCTCAGTTCCAGGTGCAACCTGGTTACGAATACGGATGTTAGCAAATGTACCTCTCATCATCACTTCATGGTTACCACGACGGGAACCGTATGAGTTAAAGTCTTTGCGCTCAACGCCATGATCTTTCAAATACAGACCCGCTGGGCTAGTTGGTGAAATGTTACCCGCAGGAGAGATATGGTCTGTTGTTACAGAGTCACCAAGCAGAGCTAGTACCTTCGCTTGATTAATATCTTGAATATCGTTCAGATCGGCGCCCAAATTCTCGAAGAATGGTGGGTTTGCAATGTAAGTGGACTTGTCATCCCACTCATATAGTTCGCCTTCTGGAACTGGAATCGCATTCCAGCGCTCGTTAGCTGTAAATACATTTTCATATTTACGACGGAACATTTCAGCGCTCAAGGACTGAGCAATAGCTTCTTTGATTTCAGCAGAAGTTGGCCAGATGTCCTTCAAATATACAGGCTCGTTGTTTGGATCGTAGCCGATCGGATCATTCTGTAGATCGATGTTAACCGTTCCTGCTAGAGCGTAAGCAACAACGAGTGGCGGTGAAGCCAAATAGTTAGCTTTTACCTGAGCGTGAACACGGCCTTCAAAGTTACGGTTACCTGACAGCACAGCAGCAACGGTCATGTCATTATCTGTGATCGCTTGGCTAACTTCATCCGGCAACGGACCGGAGTTACCGATACAAGTCGCACAGCCGTAACCTGCAACGTAGAATCCAAGAGATTCTAATGGCTTAAGCAAATCAGCCTTCTCCAAATATTCCGTAACAACAAGGGAACCTGGTGTCAAACTGCTCTTCACGTATCCTGGTTTCTTAAGGCCGCGTGCTACGGCTTTCTTAGCCAGAATTCCTGCGCCCACCATAACGCTTGGGTTCGATGTGTTCGTACAGCTTGTAATCGCAGCAATCACGACAGCACCTGCACTCATTTCACTTGTAGAACCATCTTTATGTTTTACAGGTACGACTTCTTCAATCTTAGCATCACTAAGACCGTAGCCACCTTTATCAACAGGAGTACGAACGATATCATTGAAAGAATCTTTCATGTTCGTAAGCTCAATGCGGTCCTGTGGACGCTTAGGTCCTGCAAGACTTGGTACAACGGAAGCGAGGTCAAGCTCGATGACAGCGCTGAATTCAGGATCTTCTGTTTCAGCAGTACGGAACATGTTCTGCGCTTTATAGTAAGCTTCAACGAGGTCAACTTGCTCATCCGTACGACCCGTACTACGAAGGTACGCAAGAGTCTCATCATCGACAGGGAAGAATCCAACCGTTGCGCCATACTCTGGAGCCATGTTGGCTACCGTTGCACGGTCAGCAAGGCTGATATTAGCAAGACCAGGGCCAAAGAACTCAACAAACTTACCTACAACACCCTTTTTACGAAGAATTTCCGTAACTGTAAGCGCCAGGTCTGTAGCTGTAGAACCTTCAGTCAAACTACCTGTTAATTTGAAACCAATAACATCAGGTGTTACGAAGTAAAGCGGTTGCCCAAGCATACCTGCTTCTGCTTCAATACCACCAACGCCCCAACCTACAACGCCAAGACCATTAATCATGGTTGTATGGGAATCCGTACCTACGAGGGAGTCAGGATATACGACAGTTTCGCCGTCAATTGTCTTCGTAGCAGCAACGGAAGCTAGATACTCCAAGTTTACTTGGTGAACGATACCTGTAGCTGGAGGAACAGCACGGAAGTTATTGAATGCCGTTTGTGCCCAGCGAAGGAAACGATAACGTTCTTCGTTACGTTCAAATTCAAGCTCCATGTTGTAGTTCAATGCTTCACTTGTACCAAAAGCATCAACCATAACGGAGTGGTCAATAACGAGGTCAACCGGCACTAGCGGGTTAATTGATTTCGGATCTCCACCGGATTTTTTCACGGTGTCGCGCATAGCGGCAAGATCGACTACAACGGGAACGCCAGTGAAATCTTGCAATACGATACGTGCAGGGATAAATGGAATTTCTTTGTTACTATCACGGTCTTCAGTCCATTTAGCCAACTGTGCTACATGCTCTTCTGTAATAGCACGTCCATCGAATTGACGTACAGCTGCTTCAAGCAATACTTTAATTGAGAATGGAAGTTTAGAAATATTGCCGAGTCCTTGCTCTTCCAGCGCTTGCAAGTTGTAGTAACGGTAGGACTTGCCGCCTACTTCTAGCGAGCGGGCTGTTGAGAATTGATCTTTTGCTGTCATACATGTACCTCCTTGAGTGTGGTCTCATTTTTCATAACAAGTATCAATGATTACATTAGCAGCGGCGTGCATGGTTGCGAATGCCCCGATCACAAACTTGTGAATGACAAACAGAGTATCCTTGCGCCGACTTACGTTTCATCTAGTGAAACGTAATTTCAAAATTGATCTTTGTATTAAGTATACCGTGTACACGTAGTGTAGTAAAGAACTTTTTCCTTAATAAATAGCACATTTATAATAGATATATAGATGAAGCAGAAGCATGTCCTTTATTCTGAGTTCTCCAGTACATAGCAACGACTTTGTTTTCATATATTGAAATATAACGACTTCATATTGGGTTTGAATTTCGGAGAAAAGATGGGTGAGAGGGGAAGAAGCAGATGGAGAAGGGATGGAAGCAGGCACTATATACCTACGTAAATCAGTACAATCAGCATCAAATTGACTACCGTTCCCATAATACACAGCAGGTTGTTACGGATCCTGCCTATTTAATGCGGAGCGGGGAGCGGACATACAGATTAGCAGGATGGTACAAAGAGCGGGGTGCAAGTCCACTGCGCAGCGAGACGAGGGCCAAGCTACTGCGAATGGTGGGGGAGACGCAAGAGGAAACGGTCGTAGATGTGCAGCTGCATGTACAGTTATTTTATGAAAAAGGTGGAGTGAACCATCTTGAGGAAATTATTCAGCGTGAACGGCTAACCCTGATCCGAGACGGAGACGATTGGGTAATTGTATCTGTAGAGCATCTTACTCCAGAGAAATATCCAACAGGGGGCCATCATGGGAATCCTGCGGAGCAGCATTCTTATGCCTATGCCCAGGGAGGTTCTCAGCCATTTTTAAATGCTCATGTTCAGCCTGGTGGGAACTATGGTGCAGGTAAGCGTAAAGCGCGTTACAACCGTGAAGCAGCAGCGGCCTATGCGGATCGTTGGTGGGATTCGAATAATCCTGAGTTTGCGACGTTTGATGTTAACTGTACCAATTACATTTCGCAATGCCTCTTTGCAGGGGATGCACCAATAAACTATACTGGTAAAAGAGAAACGGGCTGGTGGTACAAAGGATATGTTAGCGGTAAGGAATGGTGGAGTTACAGCTGGGCAGTATCAAACAGTTTGGAACGATATTTGACCACAAGTTCGTGGGGGCTTCAAGCGGAGCGAGTTGAACGTCCTGAACAATTAATGCTTGGAGACGTTATTGTGTATGATTGGGACGGAGATGGTTTGTACCAGCATAGCACGATCGTTACTGCTTTTGACGCGGGTGGGAAACCACTTGTAAATGCCCACACGGTCAGCAGTAAACATCGTTACTGGGATTATCGTGATTCATATGCATGGAATGACAAAACGGTATACCGTTTTTTGCATATTCCTGATTACTTTTAGCACGTTATAATGACAACAGTAAACAGCAGGAGCAGCCTGCAAAACGAGAAAGAGAGATGTTAGGCATGGGGAACAATAAAACAACTGTAGGCCTTGTGTACGGTGGCAAATCAGGCGAACATGAGGTCTCATTGCAAACGGCGTATGCAGTTATGAACGCCTTTGATTACGATAAATATGAATTGATCCCTTTTTATATTACCAAGCAGGGTGAATGGAAAAAAGGTAGCGTACTCAGCTCTCCTTTTAGTAAGGTAGAACAGCTTAAATTGGAGCACGGTGAGGTTGGAGGAACGGAAGCGGCTTTAGGTGCTATTTTCAGTCGTCTTTATGGACATGGTGAGGTCATTGACCTCATGTTCCCACTTCTTCATGGCACGTATGGTGAGGACGGAACGATTCAAGGGATGTTTGAGATGGCTAATATCCCTTATGTGGGTGCAGGTGTATTGGCATCATCCGCGGGTATGGATAAAGTGGTTATGAAAAAATTGTTCGCACAGGCGGGACTGCCTCAGTGTGGATATCGTTATTTTACGAAAGCACAATGGGATCGTAGCAGTTACAATCTCCTCGTTGATGTTGAGGATGCACTGGGATATCCATGCTTCGTCAAACCAGCGAATTTGGGTTCGAGCGTAGGTATTTCGAAAGCGAAAGATCGCGAAGAATTGCAGAAGGCTGTTGAGCACGCTTTCCGCTTTGATTTGAAAGTAATCGTTGAGGAATTTGTTGATGCGCGCGAGGTAGAGGTTGCCGTGCTTGGCAATGCAGAGCCAATGGCCTCTGTGCCAGGTGAAATCGTTTCTTCTAGCGATTATTATGACTATGCTGCTAAATATACAGACGGTCAATCCGAAATGCTGATTCCGGCACCGATTGATTCCGAAGTTGCTGATCGCTTGCGCGAGGCAGCACTGACGGCCTTCACAGCTATTGAAGGTAGCGGTATTACGCGGTCAGACTTTTTCATTCGCAGATCCGATGGAGCTATTTTTATTAATGAAGTGAATACAATGCCAGGCTTCACGCCGTATAGCATGTATCCGCTCCTATGGCGCGAGACGGGACTGGATTATCAGGCTCTACTCGATAAGATGATTGAGCTTGCGCTGGAACGCTATTCCAGCAGACAGGCGCTACATTTTGCAAACGAATTATAATCCTGAATAGAAGTGGGTATCCGACCGTGAAGTAGACAGCTGGTTGGGTACCCTTAGCTTTATCCACATGTTTTATTAAAATATAAGGAGAGGTACAAATGGGATATCAAACCGAGTTTAATTCTGTATGTAAATTCAAGAATGCGCAAGAACTGTATGAACTGATGGAGTATGGACGTGGCAAAATGGTGAAGCAAGGCTTCCGCGTATTTCCAACAGGACAGAAGGTTATTGCTTATACTCCTGATAATGCGGCCGTTGCTATCGTGAAAATTGTTGGTTGTATTGCTGAAATTAACTTTCAAGGTGAAGAAGTCACTGAGGTTGAGATGGAGTTAATACGCAGACTGAATGATGAGGAATCACGAATTCAAACTAATTTGGCTTATGAAATGTTTTTTGGGGAACATAGTACTAACGGTTGAAAATAAAACAACTCAGAGGGGTACAAGCATATGATCGTCCGCTTCGGGTATGTCGCTATGTCCACAGTCGTAAAGAACGCATCGCCATCAAAAACGATGACAATGGCCAGTTTCACTAAATTAAATAACAGAGATGCGGCTATTCGTAAGCTCGAACGCATTGCCGCTGAGAATTTGCACAACACGCTCAGGCTGCTTAAACATAATCGGGCGTATGACATCAAGGTTTACCGATTTTCTTCCAAGTTGATACCATTAGCTACACATGCTGATTTGACAGATTGGGATCCGTTCATAGCACTTAAAGATGATTTTGCTGATGTCGGAAAATATGTGCGTGAGCATGGCATGAGAGTATCTTTCCATCCAGACCATTTCACGGTGCTGAGTACACCACGGCCAGAAGTGTTGCAAAATTCCATTCGCGATCTACAGCACCATGTGCAAATGCTAGATGCGATGGGGCTAAACGCCATGGCCAAGAACAACATTCATATTGGTGGAGCTATAAAGATAAGCAAACGGCTTCCGCACGGTTTGAAGAAAATTTTCGAGGGCTTGATCCGAGAATTCAAGAGCGCTTGACACTTGAGAATGATGATAAGACGTTCACAGCTCAGGAGACGCTGGCTGTATGCCAGAATCTAGGCGTACCGATGGTACTGGATATCCATCACCAATGGGTTAACAACGACGGAGAAAAGCCATGGGAACTTTGGTCAGATATCCTCAAGACTTGGCAAGGAAACTTAGCGCAGGCAGATGCTACCTTAGATCAGCCGCTTCCTCCCAAAATTCATGTCTCTAGTCCCAAGAGTCCAACGGAGTTGCGCAGTCATGCGGATGGGGTTGAGGTCGCTCCGCTACTCGCCTTTCTACGAGAAATTGCACCTTACACACCTGCACTTGATGTCATGATCGAAGCAAAAAGCAAAGATACTGCCTTATTTGATCTGATGAAAGACTTATCCAACTTTAGTGAGGAAGGTGTCAAGATATTAAGCGAGGCGAGTGTGGAAGTGTTGGCGTAGTGTATTCCTGCTGGTGGAGTTTAGTTGATGAACATTTGGATAAGCCAGCCTATTGTATATGCGTAGGCTGTTTTTTTGTCGAAACCTAAACCTGTGTTACACGTATTATTCCTTAAGAGAATAGAATACCAATACATGCTAGATTTAAATAGAAAGTAGAGTGAGTGCTTTGAACCAAGAGGATAAGGTTCCTTATGTCGTGACGAGCAAGAGCTATACTGCTGTGGCGATCAATGCTGCATCTAAAGCAGGAGAATGGATTAAGAGTAAGCTGGGTACGGTAAAACAATTAGGCATGAAATCAGGTGCCCAGGATTTAGTGACAGAAGTAGATAAAGGTGCCGAGCAGATGATTCGGAAGTTGATTCTAACCCATTTTCCAGATCATCATATTCTTGGTGAGGAAGGTGTTGAACCTGGGCCACAGGCTTCAGCGGATGCACTGAAAGAAGCACTGGATGAAGATTATGTCTGGATTGTCGATCCCATTGATGGGACAACAAACTATGTACATGGATTTCCCTTTTACTGCGTTTCGATAGCGCTTGCTTATCAGGGAGAAGTGATTGTAGGTGTGATCTACGATCCGTCCAGAGATGAGTTATTCGTCGCTGAAAAAGGAAAAGGTTGCTATGTTCATGGTAATCGTATGGAAGTATCAGCAGAGGGAAGATTAAGTGAGAGCCTTATTGCAACCGGTTTTCCAGTTGGAATTTCATCGACACTGCCAATGAATATGGCAGGACTTCAGCATTTAGTTCCTAAGGTACGAAATATTCGTTCAGGCGGTTCCGCGGCGCTACATATGGCATATGTGGCAGCAGGTAGACTTAGTGGCTTTTGGGAAATTGGATTGAATGCTTGGGATCTTGCAGCAGGTGCATTAATAGTACAAGAATCAGGTGGATCTGTAAGTGATACGCTTGGACGCCCCTACGATTTGAGTGTAAGAAATGTGGTCGCTAGTAATCGTAAGATCCACTCCGAATTCGTAGAGGCCTTGAAGGAAGCTAATGCTACGGGATTGAATGGATAATCCCCTTCGAGATGAACGATTCGCTCTCTTTCTGAACGGGTATTAAGAAGCACAGGGCGGTTTAGCCCACATATCGCAGAGGAGTGACAAGCTATGAGCGAGAATCATGATCTGGAGCGTGAGCTCAGTGAAATGCTGACTGAAGGCGAAATGGCAGAAGAACAGAGCAAAGAAGAGCGGGAACGACAGCTCATTTCACCTAAATATGAAGTTCGAATTCAAACCAAGCATGATCCTATCGTTGAAGAAACCCGTCAGTATCGCTCGATGGCGAAGGAACTAGACGATCGCTATGATAAATATATGGACAAGGTAGATCAAGACCCCTCTGGGTCTACAACGGAAAAAGAATAATCGAATAGGATAAGTGAGTGAGAGCCTTTACGATAAGTAAAGGCTCTTTTGATTGTGTAATGGATGGATTGGAGCAGGGTCGGACAGCTGAAATAATCACATGGGAGTATATGAAAATTGTTCTAAATTTACAAATTGACTGGTAGCCGTTTACCTACGGATAATGGTAAAATCAAGGTTAAGGATGAGAAGAAGGAGTGGTAAAATTGCAGAAGTCCTGGAAGAAATACATATCAGCAATGGCAGGTACAGCGTTGTTAGCTGCGATGCTAGGAACGGCTGTCGGCGCAGCGGCGACGACAACAGGAATAGCTACAATGGACCCTTACCGTATCGTAGCGATTGGAGATTCATTAACCGTTGGCTACGAGCCGGGTAAGAGTGAGAAGAATATTCCTTACGGATTTGTTGATCGTCTTCAAGAGCAGGGACTGTTACACGGTCGCAGTTGGACGGTGAATGCTGGTATTGCAGGGCTCAAAAGTACAGGTTTATTGCATTACGTTGAGGCAGTGAAAGCAGGTCAGCCGATAACGGCGGATGCAATTCAGCCGAATTTGCCTGACCCACGCACGCCTCAAATCGGAGCGGCTACAGCACAGACGAAGGCTGATTTGGAATCGGCTGATGTCATTACCATAACGATCGGCGGAAATGACTTTATGGAATTGATCCAAGGAGCTACCAAGCTTAGTGAAGATGAGCTAAATGGTAGAATGGAACAATTGTTTAAGTCGTATTCGGATAGCATGAATACTGTAATTAATGATTTACACGAACTCAGTCCAAAAGCATTAATTGTTATGGCCGACCAGTACCAGCCTGTACCTGAGATTGGCGATAAGGTGCTTTACCCGAAGTTAATGAAAGCAGCAGCATCATTCACTAACTTAACTGACAAGTTGGCGGCAGGTTATCAGACTCAAGGCATTAACGTCAAGGTAGCCCATGTGGCTAAGGAGTTTGTGGGTAGTGAAGGTACGATGACTCATATGATAGCTGATCGCGACATACATCCGAATCAGCTTGGATATGAAGCGATGGCGAAGGTATTCGCTGAATCGATTTGGGGCAGTTATAGTAAGCAAATCGTGCACGAAGCAGGGGAACCGATGGGAATTATCGTGAGTGGTAAAGAGTTGAATACCCCCTATAAACCTGTAATTCGCAAGAACATGAATTTTGTAGCCATTAAAGATATTGTGGATGCGATTGGAGCGAAGTCCACTTGGGACAATAAGACATCCAGTGCCACTATTTCTTACGCAGGGAGTACCGTAGTGGTTAAGATTGGAGCTTCATCCGTGAAAGTTAACGGAGAGGTCATTCCTGTAGCTGCACCGGCTTTTTTGAATAAAGTAGGTAAAGAATCAAAGACTTATGTTCCGTTAGCGGTATTGGCTTCTGGTCTTGGTTTCGATGTTCAATACGTACCGAATCTTAGAACGGCTTTTATTAATCCATAATTTGGCCCCATTCGGAACTCAGGATGACTATGCTGCAATGTCTAATGTAGTCCAAGAGAAATTATTAGATACGTTGTAATTAAGAAGTAGAAAGTTAACGAGCTGATTAAATATTACACATTAAAAAGGCAGACCAAGAAATTTCTTGGTCTGCCTTTTTAATTATTATAAGAAGTAAATTTAATGCTGGAATTAGCGGAGAGAATGAAACAATTATGGAAAAGCGTTCCGTTCGGGAAGCGTTCAGCTCCTAATCTTACTTCCCGCTCATCTCACGAAACGAAGCATCTGCCGCTTCTAGCGTCGCATCAATGTCGGCCTCCGTATGGGCAGTGGTTAAGAACCAAGCTTCATACTTAGAAGGTGCTAAGTTGATGTTACGCTCTAACATGTGGCGGAAGAACGCTGCAAATGCTTCTCCGTCTGTATCCTGCGCTTCTTCATAGTTCGTAACTGGGTGATCACAGAAGTGAGTAGAGAATGAACCACGAATACGGTTAATCGTAAGTGGAATACCGTGTCGATCTGCTGATGCCTTAAGTCCATCAGCAAGCTTAATGGCTAAGCGATCCATCTCTTCATAGACGCCCTCGCCTTGAAGTACCTCTAGGCAGGCAATACCTGCGGAAATGGAGGCTGGGTTGCCTGCCATTGTGCCAGCTTGGTAAGCAGGGCCGAGCGGAGCAACTTGCTCCATAACGTGCTTACGGCCACCGTATGCACCAATAGGCAGCCCGCCACCAATGACTTTGCCAAGGGCAGTCAGGTCAGGCTGAATGTCCTCAGGGTTACCGAGACCCGCAAAGGTTTGGGCTGAGCCGTAATGGAAGCGGAAGGCTGTGATGACTTCGTCATAAATAACGAGCGATCCATTATCATGTGTAAGCTTGCACAATCCTTCGAGGAAGCCTTCATGAGGCATAACCATACCGAAGTTACCAACGATAGGCTCAACCATAACAGCAGCGACATCCTCGCCCCATTTAGCAAGGGTTGTTTGCAGTGCGTCTAAGTCGTTAAAAGGAACCGTAATCACTTCTTGCGCAATACTAGCGGGGACACCAGCGCTGTCCGGAATACCAAGTGTAGATGGACCAGAACCGGCTGCAACAAGTACAAGATCGGAGTGGCCGTGATAGCAGCCAGCAAACTTAATAATTTTACTGCGTTTCGTATAGGCTCTTGCGACCCGAATCGTCGTCATGACAGCCTCTGTACCGGAGTTAACGAAGCGCACCTTATCCATAGAAGGAATAGCTTCCTTCAACATGCGTGCCAAGCGGATTTCAAGCTCTGTTGGCGTGCCATATAGTGTACCATTCTCCGCAGCGCGTGTGATCGCAGCTGTAATATGTGGATGGGCATGTCCCGTAATAATTGGGCCATAAGCAGCCAAATAATCAATGTAACGATTGTCATCTTCATCCCAGAAGAAGGCACCTTTGGCTCGTTTCATAAAGACAGGTGCACCGCCGCCAACCGCTTTAAAAGAACGGGAGGGGCTGTTGACGCCACCGACGATGTGTTGTAATGCTTCTTGGTATAATTGTTCAGAACGTGTTCGATTCATATCTGGTAGACTTCCTTTCATGTACACATGCGGAGAAAACCGCCAGCATTAGTTGCTGTCGGTTCCATCTTTTGTGCTTGAAGACGTTTTGTCTTGAGTTGATGTAGTTGAGTCATCCGTTCCGGGTTTTCCTTCACTTGAGACAGGTACCGGCTCGGGTTTGCTGAGAATATCTTGAATGTACGATTTGAGTGCCTTTTCATTCGAAACTGTTATAACATCAGATGCGCCAACGGTAGTTTCTTTGAGCAGCTTCATCGGTGGAATCTGTTCACTTCCAGCCATTTTACTTTGGTAGCCAACAGAGGCGAGCTTCCACATATCATTGACCGACAGATTTGTGTCGATGTAAGGACTTACTCCTTCAAGAATGGAAGGCAGCTTCATAATAGAAGTCGTGGACTGTAGCTTCTCAGCCATGGCTTTCAGGAATTCACGCTGGCGTTCAGTTCTGCTGAAATCGGATGTTGCATCATGGCGGAAACGTACATACTGTAGCGCGGTATTTCCATCGAGATGCTGCATGCCCTCTTTTAAATTAATATCGTATTCATGCTTATCCGCATTACTCGGATAATACATATCCTTCTCCACGAAGAAATCCACACCGTTTACTGCGTCCACCAATTTAATGAAGCCTTGGAAGTCAGTGTAGACATAATATTGAATAGGAATACCGAGCAGGTCACCAACTGCCTTCATTGCCGTGTTCGGGCCATGCGTAATCGCAGTATTAATCCGGTCCTTCCTATGCTCTGGAATATCTACATACGTATCGCGCAAAATAGAGAATACATGTATTTTCTTTTTCACGGGATCTAATGATGCTACCATCATACTGTCTGAACGGGGAACTTCACCCTCTTTTGCTCCACGGGCATCCACACCCATCAGTAGAATGTTGACGGGTTCTGTTCCTTCCCATTTCGGGGGATCAGGCACACTAACAGGTTCAGTAGCGATTGTTTTAAAAGGGGAGGCTTCACCGTCCTTCTTCAATCCTTCCAATCCGTTATAAATAGAAGTAACATAGTAGATCGCATAGCCGATGACGGCAATTAAGATGATGGCGACAATCCACAATATTGTTTTTTTCCTAGAGGACATTCGGTTCTTCCTTTCACTATCATGATCGTGGTAGAGGCATGTTGCTTCCTTATTTGTGCGTTGATGACTCATTTATTATAATTTTTTTTATGTGTTCTAGCAATTTTAATAGAAAACCCAGAATGGGAAAGGGGCTTGATTAGTGATGGTAAACATGGAAATAGGACAAGAGGTACCTGATTTTACGTTACTAGGTTCAAATGGAGAGAATGTAACGTTGAGTCATTTTCGTGGGAGTAAAGTCGTGCTCTATTTTTATCCAAAAGATATGACACCGGGATGTACACAGGAAGCCTGTGATTTCCGTGACGCTCATCATGAGCTGCAAAATAAGGGGGCTGTCGTTATTGGTATTAGTCCAGATGAATTGAAGTCACATACGAAATTTGCTGCTAAATATGATCTTCCTTTCATGCTACTTTCAGATCCAGATCATAAAGTAAGTGAACAATATGGAGTATGGCAGCTCAAAAAAATGTACGGCCGCGAGTACGAGGGTATCGTTCGTTCTACATTTCTTATCGATGAAGAGGGCAAGCTAATGAAGGAATGGAGAAAAGTGAAGGTTGCTGGCCATCGTGATGAGATCTTATCGATATTGTAAATTGTTGCAAGAATGTAAGCGATTTATACTGCATTAGGCTGGACTTTTGAAAATAGAATGTAAAATCATATGTAATTTTTATCGTATGTTTTTATTGACATTTAAATCTGTTCTCATTAATATAATTCGTACACGAATAATTAATCTTGCAATAGATTATGAAACAAGGTGAAGCAAATATTGGATCCTCAAGAGAAAATCCTCGAAATGCTGTGCTCTTTTCGTAAAGTACATCTTTCGTTATACCACTTATTGTGGAAAGACAATGAAACCCCTGAAATCACCTGGATACAATTTCTTGTTCTCCGAACCTTACGGGATCATCCTGACATCCGTCTTAATGAGTTAGCAGAATTGATTCACATTGGTAACAGTACAACCAGCGGTGTTGTAGATCGACTTGTCAAAGCTGGTCTGGTTGCGCGTACTCGTTCGGAGAATGATCGCAGGTCGATTACACTACGCGCTACAGTGAAAGGAGATGAAATTCGCAAACGAACTGAAGACACCCGTATGGATAATCTGATCCCACTTTTGGATATCAGTGCAGAGGACAGGGAACATTTATTTAGAATACATGAACAAATTGTTGAGAAATTACAACAACCAAAAGAGGGAGAGAGAGAGACTAATTATGAATAGCAGCCAAGCTCAGTCAATGGAGCACATACGCAAAGGGCCGATTATCGCAGCCCTGCTTATCGGAGCATTTGTAGCGTTCTTGAACCAGACGCTAATGAATGTAGCATTACCGAAGATTATGGAGAACTTAGGCATTACCGCATCAACAGGCCAATGGCTAACGACAGGCTACATGCTCGTTAACGGGGTATTGATTCCGGTTTCTGCATTCTTGATTGCAAGATTTACGACTCGTCAATTGTTTATTACCGCTATGTCGTTATTTTCTATAGGTACACTCATATGTGCGATTTCACCAACCTTTGCTATATTAATGACAGGGCGTGTTGTCCAAGCAGCAGGAGCAGGTATTCTAATGCCGCTCATGACCGTTGTATTCCTTAATATTTTCCCGATTGAGAAACGTGGTTCCGCCATGGGTATGATGGGGATCGCAATGATTCTCGCACCAGCCATTGGACCAACCTTATCGGGTTACGTTGTAGAGCATCATTCTTGGAGAGTTCTGTTCTATATTATTTTGCCAGTCGCTGTTATTGCTACATTGATCGGTATTTTCTTCCTAACCAATGTAACGAAAGTGACGAAGCCGAAACTGGACTATTTATCTGTCGTGCTTTCAACAGTAGGTTTTGGTGGTCTTTTGTACGGTTTCAGTGATGCCGGTACGGATGGATGGGGTAGCGCAACAGTTATTTCTACTCTTGTTATAGGTGCGTTATCACTTGTCATATTTGTTTGGCGTCAGTTAAAGTCCGAGACTCCGTTACTGGAATTTAAAATTTTCAAATATAATATGTATACGTTGACTACGATAATTAACGTCATTATTACAATGGCTATGTTTGCAGGTATGATCTTGCTTCCTATTTTCTTACAAAACATTCGTGGTTTTACTCCTATTCAATCGGGTCTTATGATGCTTCCAGGTGCGATTCTAATGGGGATTATGTCTCCAATCACCGGTGCTATTTTTGATAAAATTGGGGCAAGATGGCTATCAGTTATAGGTTTGGTCATCACAGTGATTACAACTTTTGAATTCAGTCGTCTTACTGTAGATATGACATATACACATTTAATTCTGATGTACACAGCGCGGATGTTCGGTATGTCTATGCTGATGATGCCAATTCAAACAGCAGGTCTAAATCAGTTGCCGCAACGGATGATTGCTCATGGTACGGCCATGTCGAATACACTTCGGACGATTTCCGGATCAATCGGTACAGCGATCTTGGTAACGATTATGACAACTCAGACCAAGCACCGTGTTACAGAAACACTTGCAGCAGGTGGAGTAGATCCGAACAATAAAGTGCAAATGGCCAAAGTAGTTGCAGAATCAACGGTACATGGTATCAATTACGCATTTGTTATTGCGACTTGGCTTAGTGTAACTGCTCTGGTACTTGCGTTCTTTATTAAGAAAACAAAGCCGCAACCAGAGAACTTGCAGAAAGAAATGAGTACGCCTAAGAGCGAAGCAAACAACGCATAAGAAGATAGACTCCATGATTATTGTGAATCATAAGAAAGAGGATGCTGAAATTTCAGCATCCTCTTTTTTTATGTTCTATTTTAAAGTGTTTAACGTGGTTTAGATACATGCTTGACCTTCTTCTTGCGTTCGGTCTTTAGCAGGAGTGGCAGAAATTTGTTTCGCGACCTGTAAAGTAGCAACAGAACTGCAACGAGGATGATTCCACCGACAACCCAGAATGAATATTTCTCTACGAGGTGAAATACGCTTTTCCATTGTGGACCAAATATTTTACCTATGCTTAGGAAAAGGGTAACCCAGAGCGCAGCACCACTGTAAGCATATAAAGCGAATTTACGGAAAGGAAGAGAAATGATTCCCGCAAAATAACCAGTGAAGTGACGGACGCCAGGAATGAAATAACCGATAAAAATGAGTCCGTTGCCATATTTATTAAACCATTTTTGGGCACGTTCGATTTTGTGATCCGTGAGCAGTACCCATTTGCCATAGCGCTTGATAAAGGGAAGACCCGCTTTGAGGCCAATGAGATAGGTGATTGTGATGCCAATTGTAGTTCCTACAAACGCAAGAACTAGCAGCCCCCAGAAATCTAATTTACCTGCATAGGAGAGATATCCTGCGTAGCTCATCGTGGTCTCCCCTGGAAAGGGAAGGGCAATACATTCCAGCAGCAATCCAATGAACAATACAGCATAGCCGTACTCACTGAATAACAACTGGACCCATTTCAGCAGTTCCATTATAGTTCACACTCCAAAAGGCCCTAAGGGATGCCTGAATTTATCGGTACGCAGCACTTTAATCTAATCTGGAATAATAGCGCTGTCAGAAGTCTATTTCATGAAATGAATCCATATAATCTACTAGAGCGCAAGAATCATAGATATGTGGAGGTAGAATAGGATGTTAGATTCATTGGTATATCGTAATCACGGTAGAGGTAATTTCGGAATGATTCGTTGTATGATCTTGCTTGTGTTCATCGTTGTAAGCAGCCTGATGAATAGTGATAAGCTTCTGGCAGAGGCAAGCAAGGTGAACGCTTCAATCACAGTAAATCCTAATACGGTCTATCTGACTTTTGACGACGGGCCTAGTGCTTAACGCCGAAGGTACTTGATATTTTGAAGAGGGAGCATATTCAGGCTACCTTTTTCGTGCTTGGAGAACAGGTGAAGCAGTATCCTGAAATGATCAACCGTATGTCTGAAGAGGGACATGTCATAGGTAATCATTCATTTAACCATAATTATAAAGAGTTATATCAGGCTTTCCCAATATTTTGGAATCAGATTAAAGAAACAGAAGAAGAGATCCGTGAGATTACCGGTGTCCGTCCTCAATTGGTAAGGGCGCCAGGCGGAACTGCCGGGCATTTTGATCATACCTATTTTACCCTATTGAAGCAAGGCGGATACATTGTGACAGATTGGAATGTGGATAGTGGGGATTCCAAGCGGCGTGGGGTACCAGCGGCGGATATACTACGGGAAGCAACTGCGAACATGAAAAGTAATAGCATCGTTCTGCTTATGCATGACGGCTCTGGGCATGGTGAAACTGTGAAGGCTTTGCCTGATATTATTGCTAAATACCGTGCACATGGATATCAGTTTGCTAGTTTGTCTCCGGATATGGCACCTGTACAATTCAAAGTGACGGCCAAGGCAGAATCATTGCACAGAAGCGCGCCAGATGCGAATTGGGTTCGTTCACATATCTCAATGAATACAGCTCTGTTTGAACAGGGACTTCCACTCATGCTGGAAGTAGGCCCTATCGAACTACGTTGAAACACGGAGAATATCTTATTGAAGAAGGGAGATATATGGTGCCGTTACGTATGGTAATTGAAAGATTGGGTGGGAGTATCCGTTGGGATCAGCAGGCTCGCTCAGCAACCTTTAGCTTTGATGCGGCGACCTCCCTGAAGATAGATGTTGATCAAGGAATACTCGTATCGACTAAGCGAAGCGGGGAGACTACGACAGTTACGGTACCCGTGCAAATGATCAATGATTCAGTTTGGGTGCCACTGAGGGATATTTTTGAGAAGGCAGGTCATGACCGCATGTTAGCTACAACAGATTTGAAAGAACGCCGCGTAAAAGTAGCTTAGATAGTCTCATGTCTACTTCCTCTCATTCATGGAAAGAATAGATGATAGATTCCAATTGGAATCAATCTGTGAATGAAGCGGAGGTTGTACCATTGTCAACTTCACCTAAACAAGATTATGATTTTGCTCCGGACCTGCTACAGCAGATGATTGCAAGGGTAAGCACGGTTATGGTCGGCAAAGATACTGAAATTCGTAGAGTTCTGCTCGCCATGCTATGCGGAGGGCATGTGCTACTTGAGGATGTTCCTGGCGTAGGAAAGACGCTCCTCGTACGCACAATGGCCGCTTGTATGGGCTGTACTTTTGGACGAATTCAGTTTACATATGATCTGATGCCAGCGGATATTACGGGAACATCTGTCTACCTTCCACATACCGGTAGTTTTGAATTTAGACCAGGTCCTATTTTGTCTCAAATGGTACTGGCTGATGAAATTAACCGTGCTTCACCACGGACGCAGTCGGCTCTACTTGAGGCAATGGAGGAACGTAAAATAACGGTTGATGGAGTGACCTATCCACTTCCGCGTCCATTTCTACTTCTAGCAACGCAGAATCCGTTGCATTTCGAGGGGACGTATCGTTTGCCTGAAGCACAGCTTGATCGGTTCTTTATGCGGCTAAGCCTAGGATATCCCGCCCCAGAGCAGGAAGTTGAACTACTGTCGCGCATGCAGTCTTCTCAACTGCTAGAGCATATGAGGCCTATTATGCTAGTCGAGGAAATGGAAGCGATGCAGCAGGCTGTACGGAATATTTACGTGGATGATTCAATTAAGCAAGCCATGGTGCAGGTCGCCGATACATCACGCCATGATCCGAGGCTTCAATTGGGTATAAGTCCAAGAGGGACATTGGCATGGATGAACGCATCTCAGGCCGAGGCTTATATGAACGGTCGATCCTATGTCATTCCAGGAGACATGAAGGAAACGGCTCCGTTTGTCCTTGCACATCGTATTGTGTTAAGTCATGCCTCATTGCTTGTGGGACTGCGTGGAGAAGATGTCATTCAGGAGCTGCTTAAGCAAGTTGTTCTGCTTGGGTTCCATCCGCGCAAAGGGATACAATCATGAAGCGCAGATGGCTGGAATGGGGAACAGCCGCAGCAGTACTCATAACGTTATTGCTCATCTATATTGGACGGGGCGGAGCCTCTGTATGGTTTTTATTTCTACTAAGTGTGGCAATATGCGCAGCGGCAGTGGCATTACAACTGCTTGGTCCAAGAAAGGTGACGATGAGGAGACAGCTTCAACATTCGTTCGTCACAGTAGGTGAAGGAATTGAAGTCACACTGCATGTTCATTTCAAGTCTGTGCTTCCTGTGCCTTGGCTTGCTCTAGATGAGCGATTTACGGGAGGAAGCTGCCGTATACTTGAATTCCCTGGATTTCGGCGTTCGTTTACCTGTACTTATTACATACATGAACTAGACCGGGGGATGTGTACATTTGAGAGCTGTCCTATAGAGTGGGGTGGACTTTTTGGTTGGTTCAAGGCGAGTAGACGAGTTACGATTGATGGAGAAGACCATCTCCTTGTGATGCCCGCTGCTTATCTTGTAGAGGACAGTAATGTAAGAATCGGCACTTTCAAAAATGATCATATACACACAGATCGCTTCTTCACTAGAAGCCCAGATGCGAGAGGAAATGAAGTGAGAGATTATGTGCCCGGCGATCCGTTAAACCGAATTCATTGGAAAAGTTCAGCACGACGCGGGAACCTTCAGACCTTTTTGCCGGAAAAAGAACATACTGCTGAGCATGTCATCATTCTGGATCATTCATCACAGGGATATGAGATCGCTTCGCTTCCTCCTAAGCAGAGGCAAGAAGCGGCGGAACTCATTTTTGAAGCTGCCGTATCCACGGCAGCCGGATGGGTTCTGACCTGTGGAAGAAACAGTGATCAGACAGAACTTATTTGTGATACTTCTCCAAATGGGTCGTCAGCCAAATATGATAAAATCTCATCGGAGATGCTAGCTCTGTCCACGATTCATCTCAAGTGTCAAGCACAGCGCCCAGCACTGCTCAAAGAGGTAAGACAACGAATTATACCTGGCATGCACGTAGTGGTTATTAGTGGTGTGTTGACGGGGCAGCTAGTGCACGAGGTCTCATTATTGCTAGAGCTTGGAGCTGCGGTTGATGTCTGTTGTACGGCACCCATTGCGTTTCAGGAGTCGATCATTGCACTGGGAAAAGAACAGCATGCTTCGTATGATCACGCTGACACTGTGGCATCCTCACAAATGTTGAACCGTCTTGGAGTAAGATTATTTGGTGCTGAGAACGGCAGACTTACTTTAATGAATGGACCGGCTGCTCCTGCTTTAAGTAAGGAGGTGGACGGTAGTGGAGACGCAAAGCAAACTTATTGGATCTGAGAACCTATCTGTCCAAACCACGTTTAAATCGACTGGGAAAACTCTAGATCTCACAGCCAGTGATCCGCTTTTGTTTCGATTGTTGTTATCACTGACGCTGATGGGATTGTTTGCTGAATGGCTCCATCCCTTTACGGCTATTGTAGAAGGTTCAAGCGGCAATCGACTAATAGAGGTACTGTACGTATTAACTGCAGTGTTGCTCTTTATTGGCATGTTTGGTTTCCGGTGGTTTGTCTCGACTTGGATATATGTCGCCAGTATCTTGTTTGCGTGGATGTATGCATTCGAGGAAGGAGTATCCTTATCATGGATGCGATCTTATATTGACATCCTTCAAAACGATGCAGTGGATCTGCTGAATACTGGGCATTATACTGCGTTGAGTCAGGAGACGCGTACGCTGGTTCTCGTAATTGGCTGGTGCATGCTGGTGTATTCGGTACAGTCGCTTGCACTATTTCGCCGCAGCATTATGCTGTTTGCTGTAGCTACTGTGTTGTTCTTGATTGGTCTTGAAACCGTACTTGATCTGCAAGTATATGCAGATGTAATCCGTACCTGTATGCTGGTGCTATTGTTACAGGGTTTAACTCATCTAGCAAGACTCAGAGATAGTGATGCTTCAGGTGTTATTCGTAAATCCGTTTATGGTATTTGGATCATATCTGTCAGTTTAGCGGCTGTGGGGTTGGTTGCTATAGTCTGGTCGGGGTTGCAAGTGATGCCCGCAAAGGAGCTTAACAGAGCTTCACTGAATGATGCAGTGGGCCATGTACAGGCATGGGCTGAGACAGGATATATGCAGTTAGGACAAGAGAAGGCTGAGACGGGCTATAATTTAAGCGGTGACATGATCGATATGGGTCAACCTATAATCCAGAATAGTAAACCATATTTTATAGCGGATAGTCCTGTGCAAACGTATTGGCGCGGGGAAATTTTGAATAACTATGACGGACGTAAGTGGTCAATGAAACCTGACAATTTGATGCCTACTACGGCAATAAATCCTTTTGGATCGAAAAATGAGGTTATCGCACAGGAAAAAGGAAACTTGATCACGCAGCATGTGGAATTTAAGCAAGCACTGAGACAAGACTTCCCGCTATTTGGTGGAGGCATTATATCTAAAGTAGTTGCTGTGGAGACAGGTAGCCCTAAAGCTCTACCTGTCATGATGGCAGACCCGTTGGCAGGAACAATTAAGCTCGCAGTCGATACGAATACGGCTGGTGTTGTCGGTTACAAAATCGAGACCTACATCCCTAAGGTCGAGCTGGACAAGCTGCGTCTTCAAGGTGGCACGGATCCTTCAACGATTAAAGATCATTATTTGCAATTGCCTGGGGAGTTACCAGCCCGTGTAAAAGAACTTGGATTACAAGTCACTTCGGGTAATACAAATCGATATGATACGGTATACGCGGTGAAGGAGTATCTAGCGAAGCATATGACCTATACGTTGGATACGCGAGTTCCAGCCCAAGGCCAAGATTTTGTAGATAACTTTTTGTTTGAAACGAAGCAAGGTTACTGCACCCATTTTGCAACCGCAATGACCGTGTTATTACGTAGCCAGAACATTCCTGCAAGGTACGTTATGGGGTTTGCACCTGGCCAAAAATATGCAGGGGAAGCCAATCGCTACTTGATTACAGAAGGTGATGCTCATGCGTGGGTAGAGGTATATTTTCCACAGCAAGGATGGGTACCTTTTGATCCAACACCAGGAGCTGCTACAGGCAGTATAGTCTCTCCTGTTTTAGCTCCACAAACATCAGATAACAACATATACAATGTGTTTTCATATACTTGGTCAAGCTTTATAAACCCCTCTTCATGGTCGAAAATGTTAGGCTTAATTACTGTGCTCAATAGACTGAATTGGGTGCTTATCGTAGGTACCAGTTTAAGTTTAATCTTGTTATTTCTAGCGGTACATCATCTATGGCATAGCCGTGAAATGTATCGACTATGGAAGCAGTTACATTTCACCCGTCGAACCTTTCCACACAAGAAGCATTTGATGGCAGCGGCGAACCCTGTTTGGGAAGGCTTAGGACGGCGATATGGTGCGATTGATCCGGGTGCAACCGTAAGAGAATACATTACATCCCTGAATATTGAGGAAGAAATAATGCGCAGCCGTTTGTACTCTTTTGCGGACGATTGGGAAAAGATAGCTTATGATGAAGTTCCGCCAAATCGTACAACGAGTATTGCTTTTATGCAAGAATGCTGGCTGATCGCAAACCAACTGGTATAAGTTTGCTATTGCGGTTTTCTTGACGGTATGATTTATCGTTGCGTATAATTAACTTCAACAATTGAGGGAGGCTCGGTAATGGATAAACCAAATGAAATCATTGTTGTCCTGGACTTCGGGGGACAATACAACCAACTTATCGCACGACGCATTCGTGATTTGGGCGTTTATAGCGAATTAATGCCTTACAATACACCTGTAGAGAAGATTCGGGAGTTATCTCCTAAAGGGATCGTATTCTCAGGAGGACCATCTAGCGTGTATGCAGAAGGTGCACCGCATGTTGACCCAGCTATTTATGAGCTTGGACTACCGATTTTTGGTATTTGCTACGGTATGCAATTGATGGCGCAACAGCTTAAAGGTAAAGTAGAGCGTTCATCTAAGCGTGAATACGGTAAAGCAGATCTTGAGTTTGCTCCAAATTCAGTTTTAGTTAAAGGTCTTGAGGACAAGCAGACCGTATGGATGAGTCATGGAGACCATGTTGTTGAGCTGCCTGAGGGATTCAAGCTTGACGCAGGAACGGAATCAGCTCCAATTGCGGCGATGAGTAATTTGGACAAGCAGCTTTATGCTGTTCAATTCCATCCTGAAGTGCGTCACTCTGTTCAGGGTAATGAAATGATCAAAAACTTCTTATATGAAGTATGTAAATGCGAAGGTAACTGGACGATGGAATCCTTCATCGAAGAGAAGATTAAAGATATTCGCAATGAAGTTGGCGACCGTAAGGTGCTGTGTGCACTAAGTGGTGGAGTAGATTCTTCCGTCGTAGCGATGTTGATTCATAAGGCAATCGGAGACCAATTGACTTGTATGTTCATTGATCACAACCTCTTGCGTAAAGGTGAAGCAGAGAGCGTTATGGAAACCTTCGTTGGTAAATTCGATATGAAGGTAGTTAAGATTGATGCACGTGAACGTTTCATGTCGAAGCTTGCAGCGTCGATGATCCTGAGCAGAAGCGTAAAATCATCGGTAACGAATTCATCTATGTTTTCGAAGAAGAATCGAAGCAATTTGATGATTTCACATTCCTTGCCCAAGGTACCCTTTATACAGATATCGTAGAGAGTGGTACAGCTACTGCTGAAACCATTAAATCTCACCATAATGTAGGCGGACTTCCAGAAGACATGAAGTTTAAGCTTATTGAACCGCTGAACGCATTGTTCAAGGATGAAGTACGTAAGGTTGGTGAAGAATGTGGATTGCCACCTGAAATCGTTTGGCGTCAACCTTTCCCAGGACCGGGTCTAGCTATTCGTGTTCTAGGTGAAGTAACAGAAGAAAAACTGCAAATTGTACGTGAGTCCGATTATATCCTGCGTGAAGAAATTGCGAAGGCTGGTCTGGATCGCGAAATTTGGCAGTACTTTACGGCTCTCCCTAACATGAAGAGCGTTGGCGTAATGGGTGATTCCCGTACGTATTCCTACACGGTAGGTATCCGTGCTGTAACTTCAATCGACGGTATGACTGCGGACTGGGCTCGTATCCCTTGGGATGTGCTTGAGAAAATTTCCGTACGTATCGTTAACGAGGTAGATAACGTAAACCGTATCGTTTACGATGTGACTTCTAAGCCACCGGCTACGATTGAGTGGGAGTAGGCTTGAGATTAGTAAATCTGTAATATCAAAAAACCTCTTATCTGCGTTTTCTCGCAAATAAGAGGTTTTTTTTATTATTTCAACTATTTATTTAACGAACTCAAGGTTAATATCTCCATTATTTGTATTTACCTCTAAAGTCTTATTCCCCCCGCTTTTATTTTCAGGGAGATTATTTTTTCCTTTGGAGGCTTTACTTGATATATTAAAGACGTCATATGAACCTTTAATGGTACCCGTAATATCTCCATTCTTAGAGTTTAATTTCAACGTATCGTCAACCCCAACGGAGGTAACTTTGATATTACCATCTGAATTGGACGCATCAACGGAACCCTTGATGTTTACATCGGATAATAACATGTCGTCATTTTTGGTTTTCAACACCAAGCTTTTATCAACTGCGACGTTTTTCAATTCAATCTTGCCACCTGAGTTTGCTAAATCAACGGCGCCAGCAATATTCAATTTAGAGACTTTAATATCACCGTTAGTTGTTTTAATATGAATCCCGCTGGCAATGTCGGTTGGAACGGCTATCTTTATATTACGATGCGTCTTTTCGGTATCCAGACCAATATAATCTTTCCAATTCTTATGATTAACCGCGTTCATTGTAAGTTCCTTGTTGTCTGAAACCTTTAGATCATAGGATTCCTTTTCACTTTCAAAATAATCGATATGAATCTGCTTATCGTTAGACGCTATCAACTCAATGGCTCGATCTTGGGTAGTTAGAGATATTTGGCTGACTTTCTCCGATTCAACAGTGTAATTTTTTTCTTCGTATGAAGATGAAGTATCCTGCGAACTAGAATCTGTTGTGCAGGCTGAAGTAACGAGTGCTAATCCGAGTGCAATAAGGATCCCCGACGTTTTTTTATATATTGTATTCATATGAAGTCAACCTCTTTCTTAAATTTAAGTTTAACTTTTCTTGTGAACCAAATGGCCAATCCCATCAGCTTTTTGGAAATTAGTTTAATCGGGCGAAATGTCACAATGCCCACACTCACGCTAATTAAGCCTCCAAAGAACATAAGTAAACTGAGTGGAATATCTTCACTAAAATGAATAACCGAAGCAACTACTCCTGCAATTCCAGCCACCATGAAGGAGAGTTCGATTAAAAATAGAGTAAGTACGATCAACCATACGCACGCATAAAAAACGAATATCACTGCAAACAAAGTTATCAATAATGGTGAAGCTAGGCATATCAATGCAATATTACTCTTTGAAAGCTGATTTCCCGAGACGGGAACGATCAGCTTAATTAAAGGCGTGGAATCAAGAATAATCTCACTTGCAATGTCATCAATGCGTCCAAGTCCCATGACTGCATCTTCTTCGTTCATTCCTTCATCCATGCGATCGTCAATGATTTCAGAATAAAAATCCAGAGATTTCGTAATTTCATTTTGTGGTAGCGTGTTTAATTTAGTAGCAAGTTCGGATAAGAATGTTAATTTATTCATAGTTTGCTCCTTCCTTAACAAATTCATGTAGAGCTATTACGGACTCCCATTCATTTAGAAAGTTATGAATTTTATCCTTACCCTGCTCTGTGATTTTGTAATATTTACGCAGCCTGCTGTTGTGTTCAACCGAGTATATTGTGACGCAGTTCTGGGTCTCCAATCGCTTCAATATGGGATAGAGCGTTGATTCTGAAATTTCTATATGCTTTGATAGATCCTTTACAATTTTATATCCATAAGAATCTTCTTTTGAGAGAACCGTCAGTACACAAACTTCTAACAAACCGCGTTTTAACTGTACGTCCATAGCATGCCCCCTACCCATTCATTAAAAATTAAAATTGTAATTTGTCATTTATGTGATGCCCGAATGCACCAAAATATTATACATCGCATTATACTATGCGTTACATAGCATATCAACATACACACCTTATGTTCTTTGAATTAATGGAATATGTTACTTGAATAGAAGGGGGTGGAACATAGAGTTAGTGGGATTTTAATATCATAAGATTAGAAGAAAATGGATGTGAGTAGCGGCCTTCAATTAGTACGCTCACTCTGTCAGTATGCAGCTGTTAGTAATCTGTAAAATATATTTTCCTTCCGTAACCTTGACGAATCCATGAAGCTGGTTTTTTTGTTCGGAGCTTATGTAATTACTCGGTTATTTATATTTTTCCGTGATTTGTATAAGGATCATCGTATTTTATCATTCCGTTATAAGATGAAATGTATATAATTAAGCTGTGCCTTTTTTATCTCAATCCACTCCCTAAAGGAAGGAGAGAACGAACATGATAGAAATAAGCTCATTGGAAACACCATGTATTGTTATTGATGAAAATATTGTGAAGCATAATATCGCGACGATGGCTGAGTTTGCAAGGCAGAATGGAGTTCAGCTAAGACCGCATATCAAGACTCACAAAATTCCTGAGTTTGCACTGCAGCAAGTCTCTCAAGGAGCAGTAGGAATCACGACTGCGAAAGTAAGCGAAGCAGAGGTTATGGCCGATCATGGAATTAGCGATATCTTTATTGCTTATCCGATTGTAGCTCCTTCCAAAATCAAACGTGTGATCGCTTTGGCTAAGCGTATCCGAATTTCAATTGGTGTGGAAAGCATGGCAGCAGCGGAGGAATTATCTCGGCAGGCAACAGAAGCAGGGGTAACCCTTCAACTTCGTCTTGAAGTGGATACTGGACTTGCACGCACTGGCGTAGCCCCTCACCAAGCATTGGAGCTTGCGCAGCAAATTGCTGCGTTACCAGGACTTGATCTAAACGGGATCTTTACTTTTAAAGGTGCAGTCTATAAAGGTTCATCCACGCTTGATTTAGAGGCAGCAGGTTTAGAAGAAGGACGGATCATGGTAGAGACTGCTGAAATACTACAAAATGCTGGCTTGAGAATTCAACATGTCAGTGTGGGTTCGTCTCCAACGGCCATTTATGCGGCGAAGGTCGAGGGTGTTACCGAAATAAGACCGGGGACGTATATTTTCAATGATCGTATGCTTACGGTTATGAAGCTTGCCAAATTGAAGAATGTGCGGCCAAAGTTCGTGTCACGATTGTGAGCGTTCCCAGCCCCGACCGACTTGTAGTGGATGGGGGTAGCAAAACATTCGCTACCGACGTTCAGCCTAATCAACCACCACTCCAGTTAAAAGGGTTCGGTGAGATTATAGGGTACCCGGACGCGATCCTTGAGAGAATGAATGAAGAGCATGGAATGATCCGTACGAACAGTGCGCATGGATTGCGTGTAGGACAGACACTCGACATTATACCCAATCATATCTGCTCCACTGTGAATCTGCATAATGAAGTCTATATAACGAATGAAGAAGAAGGAATACGAACATTAGCAGTTTTAGCAAGAGGAAAGCTAGCTTAGCAGAACAGGATCATGCGGGAGGTTTAGCATTCATGCTCGATATCATCATTGAAAATGGTAGATTGGTAGATGGCAGTGGGAATCCGTGGTTCTTTGGACAATTAGGCGTAAAAGATGGAGTGATTACCCATGTGGGTAGGACGGATGAAGAGAGCAAAGAGCGTATAGACGTTAAGGGTCAAGTTGTTGCCCCAGGCTTTATTGATGGGCACTGCCACTCAGATTTGCTCATTCTAGATCAGCCAGACAGCGAATTTAAAGTGCAGCAAGGAGTTACCACTGAGGTCGTGGGGAACTGTGGCCTTGCACCTGCACCTTATTTTAAGCATAGAGCCGCGGAGCTGCAGAGCTACATTGAACCGGTTATCGGCAAAACGGCATGGGCTTGGCCATGGGAGAACATCGAGGAGTATATGGAGTATCTATCCAAGTCACCTGCTTCGGAAAATGTTTCAACCTACGTCGCTCATGGAGCTCTTCGAATCTCAGTCATGGGCTTTGACAACCGTCCAGCATCACCGGCAGAGCTGAAGCAAATGAAAGAACTGCTAGAAGCTGGGCTACAAGCGGGTGCCATCGGTTTATCGATTGGCTTGCTGTACGCACCTGGAAGCTACACTTCAAAAGAAGAACTAACGGAGTTATGTAAGGTCGTAGCCCGTTACAATGGCTTGCTCTCTACTCATATTCGCGGTGAGGGTAACAATTTACTCGCCTCTGTACGGGAAGTAATTTGGATTGCTGAGCGTAGCGGTGTATCACTGCATGTTAGTCATCTTAAGGCAGCGGGCAAAATCAATTGGGGCCAAACGGGTAACGCTCTAACTCTAATTGAGGATGCAAGAAGCCGGGGGATGGATGTTACTTGTGATGTTTATCCTTATTCAGCTGGATCGACTTCACTTACTACTATTCTACCACCTTGGGTATTGGAGGGCGGAATCGAATCTACTCTAGAACGTCTTAAGGATCCTGCTATTCGCAAACGCATTAAACTTGAACTACGAGAGGAACAGCAAGATTGGGATAATCTCGTTGCTTCGACGGGCTGGCAAAGTGTTTACATATCAGCCGTCACATCTCAGGCTGGGCAGTTGCTTGAAGGCAAACATGTGCTTGAAATCAGTGAAATATGGGGAATGGACCCTGAGGATGTTGTACTAGAACTTCTGGCTCGTGAACAGGGAAAGGTATCGATTGTATATTTCCACATGTCAGAAGATGATGTGAAGGAAGTCATTCGGTATGATAAATCACTGATTGCTTCAGATAGCCTAGGCTGTGTTACGGGTAAACCTCACCCACGTTCTTACGGTACATTTCCACGTCTCTTTGCTAAGTATGTTCGGGAACAGAAAGTGCTTACGTTAGAGCAGGCTGTACGAAAAGTGACCTCTTTTCCAGTTCAGCGCTTCAAACTAGGTAAACGCGGATTACTCGTTCCAGGTTATGCGGCGGATATCGTCGTGTTTGATCCAGAACGTATCGCGGACACAGCATCCTATCAAGATCCAATCCGTTATCCAGACGGGATTTCATTAGTCATGGTAAATGGACGCAAGACGATGGAACATCAGCAACATACGCATGACCGACCGGGAATATTTATTCCGGTACAGCACTGCTGCTCACAACATCAACGCTGAAGCATTTGCATATCAACTAAAAAATACATTCATGTACATGAGAAGGAGATTATTAATTATGGCTAATATCGAAAAGATTCTTGAAGAAAAAGGTATCGTGTTGGAGAAAGTACCTGTACCTGTAGCAGAATATGTTCCAGCAAAAACGGTAGGCAACCTCGTGTATACATCAGGAAATGATTGTCGTTTAAATGGGAAATTGAAATATGAAGGTAAGGTTGGATTGGATCTTACGGTTGAGCAGGGATACGATGCTGCTCGTCAGGTAATGATAAATATTATCTCTGTGCTTAAAGATCATCTGGGTGATCTTGACCGCGTCAAGCAAGTTGTCAAAATGCTCGCTTTCGTTAATTCAGCAGACGGTTTCGTTGAACAGCCTTATGTTATCAATGGCGCTTCAGAACTGTTAGTAGAGATTTTTGGCGAAAAGGGAAGACATGCACGTTCAGCTATTTCTGCGAATGAACTTCCGTTTAATACACCGGTTGAGATTGAATTGATTGTTGAAATTGAGTAGTTTTTAGGAAACACCCACTATTTCCGAACATTGGATAGTTAAATATGATAAAACATTCGTTTTCTGTATTGACAAGCTCCTTAGTTCTCCATAAAATAAATGATGTGAGAAACGACAATAACTGAATATCTTTTCGTATATTTCCGAGGATAGGCTCGGAAGTTTCTACGAGGTCACCGTAATGATCTAGCTACGAGAAGAAGAGACTTGGAACACTAGAAACGATTTGATTAAACTTTTGGACATTTATGATGTTCTTTGATAGTCGTCGATTTTAGAAAATCTCTTTTTTTTGCATAACACCCGGTGGATCTTATAGATCTAGCCGGGTTTTTGTCGTAATGACTCAATTATTTAAGGGGGATTTTTACTAATGGAGCGTTTCTTTAAGCTAAAGGAACACGGAACAAATGTCAGAACAGAAATCATCGCAGGTTTAACTACGTTTATGGCGATGGCATACATTCTTTTCGTTAACGACCTGTTTCTTGGAGAAAATGGTGCAGGAATTCCACATAACGGCGTGTTCTTTGCAACCGCAGTTGGTGCAGGACTTGTAACTATACTGATGGGATTGTTCGTTAATATTCCGATCGCTCTGGCGCCGGGTATGGGACTTAACGCATACTTTATGACTGTTGTACTTAGCTCCAATGGTCAAATTACTTGGCAGGCGGCACTTGGCGCAGTATTCATCTCGGGGATTATCTTTATCATTTTGACAGTAACGAAGATTCGTCAGATGTTAATGGTAGCTGTTCCTGCAAATATTAAGCACGCAATCACCGTTGGTATCGGTTTGTTTATCGCAATGATCGGTTTCAAATTGAGTAATCTAGTCGCTATTAGCGTCAATCCAGGTACGGATGTTAGTGGGCCTATCGGTGGTGGAAGTTTCAACCTCATGCTAGGGGATTTCATTAACCATAAAGATACGCTACTCGCACTGATCGGCCTTTTAATTATTGCAATCTTGATGGTACTTCGTGTTAAAGGAGCACTTTTGATCGGTATCGTAGCAACTACGCTTATCGGTATTCCACTCGGAGTTACAGATGTAAGTTCATTGGCTCATGCGAACTGGCTTCCTTCATTTACAGATCTTGCTGTTGGCAAGTTGGATTTAGCAGGTGCATTCCATATTGGATTGTTTGATATCGTATTTATCTTCACGTTCGTTGAACTGTTCGATACGTTCGGTACATTGGTAGGTACAACTTCTCGGATGGGAATTATGAAGGATAAAGAGAAGGGCGATAAGATCATTGGTAAGGCAATGCTAGTAGACGCTGTTGGTGTAAGTGCGGGTGCAGTTCTTGGTACAAGTACAATTACTACTTTCGTAGAAAGTACTACTGGTGTTGAAGAGGGTGGACGTACAGGTCTGACAGCCGTAACAACAGGCGTTTTATTCCTACTCGCCTTGTTCATCGCTCCATTAGCTTTAGTTGTTCCATCTGCTGCAACAGCTCCTGCACTCATTATCGTCGGTGTATTGATGATGAGCCAGGTTCGTCAAATCGAATGGGATGATTTCTTTCACGCTTTCCCAGCTTTCTTGACGATTGTATTAATGCCTTTCTCAGGTGGTATAGCAAACGGTATCTCCGCTGGTATTCTGTCTTATGTTATCTTGGGGATCATAGCGAATATCTTCGGCAAACGTAAAGAGAGAATCCACTGGCTCATGTGGGTTTTAGCAATTATCGTAGTTTGTCGCTTTGTATTCCTTGGTTCGGAATAGAATAGAAAACATATATATAGAAGAAACGTAATCAATCGACCACTATAATATGAAGTAGGCCATTGTCGACTCGGAAGAGAAGATGATGGTCTTTTTTTTAATTTGTAAAAAAAGCTTGTATAATTTTGACGCCCATGGTATATTATAAATCCGGTCAAGAAAAACACGTTTAAACAACGACTTTTCTCGACAAGCTGATTGGAAAGAAATTAAAACATCTCAAAAAAAAGCTTGCATTAAACTGCCGGACATGATATATTATAAAAGTTGCTTCTGAGACAAACTGGTAGCAACGAAAGAGAAATTGATCTTTGAAAACTGAACAACGAGTGAGTAACGACTTTACTTGTAAAGTCGAAAAGCGAAGTGTTTTGGTTCATGCCTTCTGGCTGAATGAAACGCGGAGCG
>NZ_BAVZ01000012.1 GCF_000576305.1 Paenibacillus pini JCM 16418
TTGAATGGAGTTACAGGCGCGACTGGATTGAGTGGAGTCACCGGAGCTACTGGATTGAACGGAGTCACCGGAGCAACCGGATTGAATGGAGCCACAGGGGCAACCGGGGTGAACGGAGTCACAGGGGCAACCGGGGTGAACGGAGTCACAGGAGCAACTGGACTGAATGGAGTCACTGGGGCCACCGGAACAAGTGCGACGTCTAACTCGATGTATGCCTCAAATACCTCAGGAGCTACGATTGTTGTCTTATTAGGAGGGACATCTGTTGCACTTCCTAACAATCAAATATTAGATGGATTCACTGTGGATGGTTCCAATACAACGTTTACAGTTCCAGTGAGTGGCCTGTACTATGTTACCTACAATTTGAACACAACAGCATCCTTACTTTCCAATACAAGAGTCTTGCTTAATGGTTCGACTCAGATTCCAGGTTCAGTACTTTCGCCTGCTTTAGCTGTGACCCAGTTCAATAATAGCTTTATGGTGAATTTGACCGCAGGTAATACGCTACAACTTCAGTTTTTCGGGGTTGTAGGCACGGTTGTAATTGTTGGGGGTGGTGCAACAGGTGCAGCCTTTAATATAATTCGTTTAAGTTAATTCATATAAAATTTAACTATTCCGCAAGTTGTTGAGATAATTTGTGGAATAGTTAATGCCCAAAAATTTGATCTTAAACCTAAAAATTGAGGCGAATGATTTGAAAAAAGAAGTATAATACCATAACTAACGTGATTGGAGACGACTGAATTTGGTTTTCTCCTTTCACTACATTGAAGACATTCATATATGAATGAAAATCCTATATTAGATTTGGACATGGGATATAGATATAAAAAGAGAATCCAAATGAGGAGAGTCATCATTTTTAATGCTAATTATGTATGTCTTCTCTAATAAAATCCTTTAGTATCAGCCAGCTGGGCTTATCGTTTCGTAGTTTATTCAGGTGATATTTACGTAATAACCGATGGTCGCATCCAAGAAAATAACATTGATCAGAAGATTGGTAAAGTCACGTTATATTCGGATCAGGAAGGAACGTATTATGGTAATTTCTCTAACAGCTAACCGAAGGGAACTACAGGATATTACTCTATTAAAGGTGTAAGTGAGAGTAAAGAAATTGCTGTTGAGGCATCGAAAGGAATATATATCAAAGCTACATACCAAGGACACTATGAATCTAGTGAAGCGCCACAATAGTTAATCTGGATCTTCTGTAATACGTTACCTTATGATTTGCGTATCCCGGGACCTTGATCCACAGGCTTAGCATACTTTACAGTGTTGTTTCGGATTAGGCGAAGTAGGTGCCTATGAAAGGCATACATGACCCATAAATGTACCTTAGCTTGTGTGTATTTGTAGAGAAACCATGGCAACGATGGCATATATTCATGAATGGCGACCACGCATTCGCGAGTGCCCGGTATTTGCATAAATTCAAGTCTACCTCGATGAGCTTCTTTGGCCTTGGCAAAAGAGCCTCCCGTGATGCGGTAAATAGCATGTGCAGGTCTGCTTGTTGCGCGTGAATATGTCAGTTCTAGTAAAGGCCTGCGGCTGAATAGGAGATATACACGAGTAACTCCATTGGTCTGCGTTTCTGTTCGAATTAATGGTTTGGCGAAGCTTGGAAGCCAATTGAAATAATATCCTGCTGCCCACTGTGCATCTTTACCTTCGGGCAAATGGATTCTTTGAACGGAACGAACATCCGCTTTCATGGCGCGTTTCATGGCCTTGAGTGGATGTGGAAGATAACCTTTTTCCTGTTTACGAGACTTCTGTGCCTCAATCTTTCGCTGTTCTTCCTCTAAAGCAGTGCGTGCGGCCTCCTCGTACGTCATTTCTCCCTCACTGATTCCCTCTACCAGATGTCTGTTCTGAGCTACCATCGGATGTGCGAGACTCTCGATTAGAGGATAGGCCATTTCCTTCGGTGTGCCCGTAATCAGCGTGACCCATAGCCTGGACAGTTTAATGGTTAGAAAAGGAACATTAATAAACCTTCTCTTTTTATGCATAATGTCTGCTGTGCGTTGCATCATCTCCTTATACGACATGACATCAGGTCCACCTACATCAACGGATTGACTAAATACACGTTCATTCCCAATACACTTCGTTAATGCTTCCAGAACATCAGATAGCGCGATTGGATGCGTTTTGGTGCGCGTCCAAGTTGGCAAAATCATCAAAGGCAGCCTGCGAACGAGCTTGGCGAGAATGGGGAAAGACGAGCCTTCAGGACCTACAATAAGTCCGGCACGAATCGTGGTAACGGGTACACCAAATGAAGCGAGCGTTTCTTCTACCTCTAGACGGCTGCGGAGGTGACGAGACAGTTCATCTTTTGTGGTGTGGGGTGGAATAATGCCACTTAAATAAATGATCTGTTTAACCCCATTTTGATATGCCGCTCTTGCAAAATGCTCTGCCAAAATGACATCCATGTCCTCGAATGTACCTTGCGTTAATTTAGCCGAAGGTAGCATGGAGTGAATGAGATAGATAGCATAATCAGCATCTTTTAAACCCTGCACAGCATCTTCTAGTGAAAAGAAATCACATGAGCGCCATTCAACGTCATTGGTACTTTCATGCTTGCTGCCATTGCGAGACAAAGCGATCATATCCGCATGATCGGTTAACTTTTCTAAAAGATTATGTCCGATATAGCCAGTGGCTCCGGTCAATGCGATTTTCGGCCGCCTTGTCACTGTGCTTGACTCATTCATTGTTGTTCCTCCCCTGATACGTATCCTATTCAACTCCTATACCCTGATTCATAACAAGTTTAACGTCTACCCGTCTAATATGCAGATTGGAATTATGTATAACTACCATTATGATATTAGTAAATCATGACTGGAGTTGATAGATATGAAACAGATTATCGCTATGGGTGGCGGAGGATTCTCAATGGAACCGGATAACCCGCTGTTGGATCAATATATATTGAAGCAATCTAGTCAAAAACAGCCGAAGGTATGTTTCATTCCTACTGCAAGTGGAGATGCCGAAGGATACATAGAAGGATTCTATCAAGCATTTGAGAAGCATAGCTGTGTTCCTTCTCATCTATCCTTGTTCAATTTGCCTACAGCTGACTTGGAAGATTATATATTGGATAAAGATATCATATATGTTGGCGGTGGAAATACGACAAGTCTACTAGCGTTATGGAGACATTGGGAATTAGATAAGTATTTGCAAAAAGCATGGGAGCAGGGAGTCATTTTGTCTGGCTTGAGTGCAGGTTCACTTTGTTGGTTTGAAGAAGGGGTCAGCGATTGTATTCCGGGACAGTCTGTAGTCATTAATGGACTAGGATTAGTAAAGGGTAGCCATAGTCCGCATTACGATAATGATCCCATGTATAGAAGAGAATACCATCGTCTCTTACTAGAAGGACAAATTTGTAGTGGAATCGCAGCTAGTGATGGCGTTGCGATCCATTATATTGATGATCATATTCAAAAGATCGTAAGCTCACGGCCAGATGCTAGAGCATATGAGGTGGAATGTATACATGGGGAGATTCGTGAAACTCCAGTCATTCCTTTCTACTTGGGAGATTAATATTTTTTCACGAAGAGGAGGTCTAGCTCATCATGGTAAATAAACAAAATTTGAATGAATGGATCATCGAGGCAGATATTAGCAGGATGCAGGCCGCTATGGTCGCGGGCCATATACGCTCGGAGGATTTAGTAGAAGTATATTTAGAGAGAATTTGTAGGTATGACGACAAGCTGAAATCCATCATTGAAGTGAACCCCGAAGCCATTGAAATTGCTAAATCACTGGATCAAGAACGTCAGAAGCGTGGAACTAGGGGTCCGTTACATGGCATTCCAATCATCCTTAAAGATAATATTGATACACATGATAAGATGCACACCAGCGCAGGAGCACTTGCTCTTCAAGATAACTTGGCAGCTCAGGACGCATGGGTTGCTAGCAAACTTAGGGCAGCAGGCGCAATACTTCTGGGAAAAGCGAACATGTCGGAATGGGCTAACTTTATGTCGAATTCGATGTGGGCAGGTTACAGCACAAGAGGTGGGCTTTGCCTCAATCCGTATGGCCCGGGAGATTTTTTGTGGGAGGGTCGAGCTCGGGTTCGGCGTCTGCCGTCGCTGCCAACTTGGCGGCGGCTGCTATAGGAACCGAAACATCAGGCTCCATTATTAGTCCGGCAAGTCAGAATAGCGTTGTGGGCATTAAGCCTACACATGGTTTAATTAGCCGTCAAGGCATTATTCCGATTACGCATAGTCAGGATACGGCGGGGCCGATCACGAGATCGGTGGCAGATGCCGCCATCATTCTAGGGGTGCTGACAGGTGTGGATTCTCGTGATGAAGTTACTTTAAAAAGTGAGGGGCAATTTTGTAAAGACTATACGCCATTTCTAGACAGTCATGCACTCAAACATACTCGGATTGGTATTCCGCGCTATTATTATAAAGATTTAGACCCAGATAGGCTCAGCGTGATTGAAGCGGCCATTCAAGTGGTCAAAGATCAGGGAGCTACGGTTATTGATCCAGTAGAGATCGGGACAGAGCAGATAGCATGGAACTGGCATGTATTATTGTATGAATTTAAAAAGGGTGTCAATGATTATCTCGGCAAATTACCGGATCATATACCTGTACATTCTTTACAGGAAGTCATTGCCTTTAACATTGAACACTCTGAATCTTGCTTAAAATATGGACAGGACGTGCTTGTCCAAGCTGAGAAGACCAGTGGAACACTGACGGAACCTGCATATCTGGACAGCCTACGTATGAACCATGAGCTAGCGCGTGACCAAGGACTTGAAGCTGTGATGAAGCTGCATCAACTTGATGCGCTGATGTTTCTCGGGGACGAGGATGTGAATGATCTAGCTTCCAGAGCGGGTTTTCCAGTCGTTACGGTTCCGGGGGGATATGCGTTAGATGGCGTAATCGCAAGTGGCGGCTATAATACAAAAGGACCACAGGGTATTTCATTTGCAGGTATAGCCTTCAGTGAACCGACGTTGATCAAAATAGCTTATAGTTATGAGCAAGCAACCAAACATCGTTTGCCGCCGATTATGGAATAGAGCAAAGCAAGTTGAAGAGGGGCTAATATTAGCCACCTCTTCTTTTTTATATCAGGAATAGAGGGGAAGCTGCTTCGCCCAAGACATGACCTGTAAATCTTTTCTGCGAAACAGATAACTAGGGAAGCGATCCGAAGGCCATCTTTTGCAAAAGTTAGTTCCAACAGAGCTGCCGATCATGGCAATCAAGTCATGCCCATTTATCGTTTTAAGGCCTGCATATAGGGCAGAACTAAATAAAATTTCGAATATCAGAAATTTTCTCATATCCGCACGGGTGACAATCCAAATGGTGAATTCTTCCGATTTATAACGACTTCGCACAAAGGTTCCTCCATATTAAAGAATAATTAATGTCTATGGAGGTGTGAAGTTTGTTATTCGTCTGGGATAAGCTCTTTCAACAATTTCCCAAGGATCTATTTGAGAAATAACCAACTTTTATCGAAAAATATCGTATGTTGTATATAGCAGGCTTATAATGGGGTACATATGTTTGAAGGTTGTTTAGATGAAGGGAACGAAATGGATGAATCGCCGAGAGAAGTATGTCACGCAGTTGTTAAATATTCCTGCAAGTCTTAGACAGAAGAAAATTGCATGGGCGGCAGCCTTGTTTATATTCTTGGCTACCGTTGCAGTCTTACCGTTTGGAACCCGGATGCTTCCTGAAGTGAAGCCCTTTCTTCCGATGTTTGTCTCGTGGTTTATTTTTGGTGATCTAATGACATCGTATTTACTATTTATCCAATATCGTGCTTCGAAATCCATACCCCAACTGGTACTTGCTTGTAGTTATTTATTTACCGGATTTATTATTATTCCGCATATTTTAACCTTTCCGGGCGTGTTCTCTGACACAGGTCTGATCGGAGCGGGGGATCAAAGTGCTGTATGGCTGTGGGTGTTCTGGCATGGTGGATTTCCGGCAGGGGTAATGCTATATCTGTTGTCGGACGTATTTTTTACGAAGTCGATTAAGCCACAGATGATTTTTAGATTCGGAGTGTATGGGGTTGGCATTACCGTGGCTGTTCTGGCAACGATCTATGTGCTTGTAACTCTGGGTAACGATCTACTGCCGAGAATCATTCAAAAAGGGAACTACCGAATTCTAATAACCTCGGGCGTAGGTCCTGTAGTTTGGCTACTAAATTTATTAGCTCTATTCTTAATGATCCGTATACATAAAGCAAGAGATGTGCTTAATTTATGGCTTACTGTAGCAGTATTTGCTTCCTTACTTGATGTAACCTTAACTTTATTTGCTGGGGAAAGGTATAGTTTAGGCTGGTATGTGGCTAGAGTGAATTCGCTCGTGGCTACTACGGCGGTGATTTTCTCTATTTCCTATGAAATCAATCGTCTATACGTTCGACTTGCAGATCAGCAGGATCAGTTGGTGGATTCTCAGGCAAGATTAACGCGGGTGAACGACCAGCTCATGTTATTATCTAGTCTGGATGGTTTGACGGGTATCGCAAATCGCAGACATTTTGATGAACGTTTGCTGCAAGAGTTGGAACTGGCTGGTATAAGAAAAAGCCCCCTTTCACTCCTTATGCTCGATGTCGACCATTTCAAAGCCTACAATGATTATTATGGTCATCTTGGTGGAGATGCTGTATTGCAGCGTGTAGCTCAGTCTATTCATTCAGCAGTTGAATTGGTCGGAGGCATGGTAGCTCGTTACGGGGGAGAAGAGTTTGCCGTTATTTTACCAGGCAAGGACCACAGAGAAGCATTAAACATGGCAGAGCAAATCCGCCGAATGGTTGAGGGACAGCATATTCCGCATGCAGCTTCTAAGGGAAGTCCTTGGATTACAATTAGTGTAGGTGGATACACCATGGATCGAGATGAATCACGAACAGAAATGACGGCCAATCTCATGATTACACTTGCGGACCAAGCGCTTTATCAGGCAAAGGAAGGCGGTAGAAACCGTACCATGGTTAATGATATTCTGGTAGCTGTCTAGCTGTCAGACTCGCAAACAACAGATCAGCAATATATAAAAAAAACCGCCTTCGTAACCTACAGAAGCGGTTTTTCCTATTATTTAATCTTTTTTATTTCTCGAGGATAAGGAATTCTTCTTGGTTTCCTCTTCCTGTGAAACCAAGCCCTCCGCAGCAAACTTATAATACTGCTTTAGCATATACAGTCGCCAGCGGGTAATCATACCGAAAGCTAGTAAGAAGAACAGAGCTCCGGTTTGAGGCAGAGACACGTATTCCTCGATCACCTGATGGAGTAGCATACGCACAGCTAAAAGAACAAATAGGATCACTATAAAGCTCTTTGAGCGTTGTGCAAATACCTTTCCCTCAACAAATTCAAACTTCGTACTGCGAATAAGGGGATATGAAAATAATAACCAACCGACCAAAAAAGCGGCGAGTGCCCACAGCATGGGTACCCGTACAGCAGGTACCACAAACATTAGAAAACCTGTGGACATACCGAGCGGTGGAATCAGAATTTTTTTGATGGTAACAGGCCGATGACTTGCTTTTAACCGAATAAATATGGTCAATAGAGCCAAGACGAGGGTCCCTACGGTGGTTCCGATTTGCAAATATAAGGGACTGATATGAGGCACGTTTCAAGACTCCTCTCTTCAATGTAATTAATCACATGTAACTATATTATATCACACAAAGGTCGATGTAAACTTGAATGTCATATGACATCTTTACCTGAAGAGGAGGTACATATTCTCTGTTGTTTAGGATAGCTTCAAACCGTGTAGAAACATGCGAAGTGTATAGGCTAAACTTTCATTAAGATCCAGTTGCATACGAAAGCCGTGGTTTTGTTCAAGAGATGCAAATCCATGAAGAAGACTTCGTAGTCCATGTACGGTGTGCAGTGTGTGTTGTTCTTCCGAAACTTTTTTTATTTATTTTTTGCAATAAATCATTAATTGGGTTGTGTTTATTAACTTTAAACCTCCTATATTAGTGAAGGCGTGAACAAAAAAGAATTGTATTGGACTTGGAAAGGGGTCTACTACAATTCTTCACTTTCCTTTTGTATATGGCCTATCTAAATATAAGGGGCTTTTTATATGAAAAACATTCTGTATGTACCGCTCGACGATCGGCCAGCAAATTTGGATGATGTCGTTGTGCAAGGAAGATCGGCAGGAATTAATGTCATCACCCCAAGCGTTAATGATATTAAGAATCGTCTAGACTCACAAAAAACAGCAACGGACACCACACTAGATACCACTTCGTCGCCGACATACGGTAACACAGCAAACATTAAACAATTTATTCTCAATAACGCAGCTTCGGTGGATGGCTTCATTATCTCAACGGACATGCTCGCTTATGGAGGTCTAATTGGTAGCAGACGTCTTCGCGCAAGTGGAGGTGATTCATATCCGAATTATGATGCGACTACGACAAACCTGCTGGATGTTATTCGCCAAGTAAAACAGTCTTATCCTCATAAGCCAATTTATGTACTGGATACAATTATGCGACTAGCTACGACAGCCTTTGCTGGTGGTCTAGCTACGGCTGCCTATACAGAATCACGCAGTTTGATGCAACAACCACGCAAAAGCTTCACAGCGTTTAACGATATCTTAAATGGATATAATTTATCGCCGACTTCATCATCGTATGGAAGTACGGTCAACTTTAATAAAGACGAGTATTACAACACGAGACAGCATAAATTTAAATCTAACTATTATATCTTGGACCAGCTTGCTAAGTTGGGATATATTGATTTCCTTGCGGTTGGTGTAGATGATGCAAACACACAAGGAGTTCAAATCAATGAAATTAAATTTGTTGAAGGACGCATTAATGCTTGGTTAGGTGGAACGGGGGGACAAAACCCTGATCGTGCCATTATTCTCCCAGATGCGGATGGCTTAGGTCACGCCCTAATGGCTCGTATGGCCAATCACTTATATCGAAGTGGGTCAAAACCAGGGTACGCAGTCCAATATTATGGTCCTCACGGTTCGACGATCACTAGCACTTATGAATATATGGATGTACATCAGAATATTCAACGCCATGTTGATATCATCGGAGGTCAGAATGTAACCTGCTCTCCCAATGTTGAAATTATAGCCATTACAGATGTTAACCAAGTAACAAGCGCAGTCAGCCGAATTGAAACGAACGCAGCCAATCATCTTCCAACGATCGTTATTGATTTCGTGGGTCAAGGGCCGGCAGATGCAACAGTTACAGAGGCATTGCTTGGTTGTCCACAAACTGGACGGATTCTAGGTTACAGCGCTTGGAATACACCGGGAAATAAGATTGGAATTGCGCTTGGTATGGGGCAGGCAAGATATGCATATTTAATAGCTGAAACGAAAGCCTCTGCACTCGATGCTGCAATGAATGCTCATGGTTCGCTATTGTTCAAACGTTTCTTGAAAGACTATTACTATAAAGCAGTAGCTATTGCAGAGATTCGGAAATATTCTAGAGATCATTCTATGTATACGAATGTAGCTACAATAGCGGATCAAAATATGCTCCTTTTCAACACAGGAGAGGATTATGCATATTTACAGACGCTCCTAAGAGATCGAATGCAGACATATACGGAAACTCTTGCTGGTAAAAATGCCTTTCAAATTGGTCATTCGGCAGGTTCATGTAGTATACGTCAAATTAGAAGAAATAAGTGGTTCTATGCTGAATACGTCAGTGCATCACTTGATTACGAAAATCCGGACTTCATTTGGGGACGAGCTTTTGAGATTACTTTGAACCCTCACGTTACACTTCAATAGTATGATTATCATGACTGCTACTAAAAGTAGCTCCTTCGCTTGAGAAGGAGCTACTTTTGTTTGTTAACATATAAATTAAAGAGAGAATCCTTAGGGATTAAGAATTTCTTGAATAAGTGAAAAGGTCACACCATCAACTTTCCAGCTGTTCTTACTATAGATGACGTGAGATGACGTGGCATCTCTTAACATATAGTCCCCCTATATATTTTCGCTATTTATAAGGTATAACGATTTAGATGTCTGTTAAAGTTGCATTTTAGTAAATATTCTTCTCTGAATCCTTCAACAATGTCATTAATTCGAGTGTAATAATTTGAATGGCATCCTCTCTAGGAATGCGTATATATCTACTTAAGCGAACAATGTCTTGTTCAAAAAAATCTAAAATCGCAATCATAGCCTCTGGATCATTGTGTTCTCGAACCAGCTTTAATAGCTTTACAAAAGCAGCATCTGACGTAATTGAAGAATCGTTTTTCGCTTCCATCTGTTCACCGCCTGCTGACTGATTTGTAGTTCACACGCAATCTCGATTTCTTTTTTACCATGTATGTAAATATCGTAGATGATTTTTTTGCCTAAATGGTCAGGCAGTTTCTCGAATAGATGTTGAACCAACATTCTATTATCCGAAGTTTCAGCGAAAGAGGGTACTGCTGCTTTAATCTCAATGGGTAGAGTAATTTCACGTCTATGTTGACGTTTGACACGATCTTGGATGCGCCAAGCAATCCGATTTAGTTCTCTTTTATAATAATCAATAGCTCCCATGTCGTGACCTCCTAGATATAATAGTCTTTATTATTGATGGAGTTAAATAATGGGGTTATACAACCAAAAATAGGAACTTATGTTCTTATTATATGATAGTATGTTGGAAAATTGAAGTGTGATTTAAGTTATATAGCGATGTAGTGAGAGGAATAGGGTAGCGGTCTCGTCTAAATAGTTAGAGGTACAGAAGAATAAGGGGGATCGATATGAATAACCCGTCAAGGGAAATAGCCCTAATCGAGCAGGTACTTTCAGGGCACAAGGAAGTCTTCGCAGAGCTTGTTAATTTACATAAGGTTAAAATATACAGTTTGCTACGAGGGATGGGAGCGGGGCATCAGGCCTCCTTACGTTCGGTTGACACAACCAACTGTTAACCATATAATTACAGTATGAGGAGGATCACATATGAATAGTGAATTTAATATTGCCGTCCATTGTTTAACCCTTCTTAGTTTGAAAGCGGAACATATGGCTAATAGTGAGGAAATTGCTAAGAGTGTATGTACGCATCCGGCCCGTATTCGTAAGGTACTGGGCATATTGCGTAAACATGGCTATGTCACGACCAAGGAAGGTGTTGGCGGTGGGTATTTGCTGAATACGGAGACCGCAGAGGTAACGCTTGGCGATTTATATCGTCTGCTCGCACAAGGCTCGCTGAAACCAAGCTGGTGTTCAGGCGGAGAAGAACTCCCTTGTGAGGTAGCATCCAATATGAAGGGAATTATGAGTCAAATATATAACGGCGGAGAACAGGCTCTAGAGCGTTACTTAGATGGAATTACGCTGGCCGATGTAAAGCAACAAATTGAAGATGCAGGTACCGAGAATCCCGAATAATAATTCATCCGAAAGTCCAGCGAAAGCTGGGCTTTTTTATATAGATTGATTACATGAAGAACTGGCTTAGGATGAACGAGATTTCAGATCTAACAAAGGTATTCCATGGTGTATGGCCTGTTATCCATAAAATGATAAAAACCTATTGTATAGGTAGGAATAATATACTATAGTATGGGCAATAGATCGTGAAGGTTGGTGAGAAGGGTGAAAGAAATACCTGAACCATACGTTAAAGCGAATCAGGCGGGAATTGTTCTGTTTGTACTGCTAAGCGCACTACTCAATCAGCCTTATATTTTGCTCGTGCTTTGGATCATCCAAGTGGTAGGCATCTTGACGGGTAAAAATGTATTTGTGCTCATTGCCAAACCTGCTATAAATGTACAGGGTGCAACTACACAAGCACTTGAATTACAAAGGTTCAATAATGTGCTAGCTATCATTTTTCTAAGTCTATCCTTATTATTGTTTCTGGCGCAGCTTCCCATTCTCGGATATATCTTTGAGGCTATGTTATTTCTTGCTGCGGGTGCGGCACTATGCGGATATTGCATCGGCTGTACGATCTATTTCCAATACAAACAATTGAAAGCGAAACGAATGAATAAATTAAAGCTATGAGCTTGAAGGTTATACAATATCGAAGTGCCAGTCGGAATTCTCTACACCAGAGGAGCCTGAAAGGTACTTTTTTTATATTTACAATAATTATGGTCTAACTTAAGGGGTAAATAGGGTAAAAGAATAAAGAATGAACTATAGTAGGATATATACTTATTTTTACAACCATAGAAGGAGTGAATGAGTTATGAATTCGGAGAATCAAAGTTTCTTTTACACAGGGACATATGCACCCGAGGGAGAATCAGGAATCTTCCTTTGCTCAGTCAACGAAGAGAACGGTGAGTTGAAGGTCGTGAGCAGCACATCAGGAATCGAAAACCCTTCATTTCTAGCTCTAAATGCGGCAGAAGATCGTCTATATGCAGTGAGTGAAAAAGGTGAGGGGGAAGTCTTTGCTTATGCCATTGACCCGAATAATGGTGAGCTTAGTCTTCTAAATCGGATGTCTACTGAAGGGGCAGACCCATGTTATGTATCGCTTACACCGGATGGTAAGAATGTACTTGTATCTAACTATTCTGGAGGCAACATTAATGTGTTCAGTGTAGACAGTAATGGCGCACTGGAAGAGATGACGGCAATGGTCAAACACAGCGGCCGCAGCATACGTGATGATCGGCAGGATGCGCCACATCCACATTCGATATATTCAGATGCATCTGGAGCCTATGTATTTGTATGTGATCTTGGTCTGGATCAGATCATAATCTATCGCTTGCAGGACGGTAAACTAAGTACGAAGGGTGAAGTGAAGTTTACTCCGGGAGCAGGGCCTCGTCATTTAGCGTTCCATCCTACTCAAAAGTGGGCATATGCCATCAATGAGCTAGATAACAAGATTATCGCATTTGCTTATAATGAACTGGCTGGAGATCTACAACTGATCCAGAGTGTTGATGCGCTCCCAGAGGACTACAGCGGTGAAAGCTACTGCGCGGATATTCATGTCTCGCCTTGTGGTCGCTTTCTATATGGTTCCAACCGTGGACATGACAGTATCGTATTATTCCACATCGATTTGTCTACAGGCCAGTTGACACCGGTGGACTGGGCGACATCTGGCGGAACATATCCACGGAACTTCGCGATCCTGAAACCTGGGTATGTGATCTCTGCTAATCAGAACAGCAGCAATATCATTTCTTTACGTATGGATACGGACACGGGCCGCTTAACACCAACGGGGTACTCGCTTGAGCTTCCTAAACCAGTATGTATTCGTCCGACAGGACAGGGAAAATAAATGGTTTGAACGTGGATTAGGGAAAGACAAATACGCCGACTCTTGTTTAATCAAGAGTGCGTATTTACGTATAAGAGCCCTCTAGATTAGAGTCTAGAGTGGATAGGCATGGGTTGAGTAATATAGCTTGAAGGAGAGATCCTGATTATAATTGCCGAATCCCGCACCGAATAACGTTAGGCCACCGTTGTGACGAATATCCTCTGGTACGGAAATGCGGAATGTCCACTGCTTCTGTTCGATGGACAACATGTCCAGTGTAACGTTTGATATGCGATTGCCATCGAGAAAGGTACCTTCACGGCAAATACGGAGGGATTTGAGCGTCCCATATTGATTAATCGTGCTTGGCCACCAATTGGGAGTATATTTACCCCGTTTTCCCTCGCAATCGCTAGGGCTTGTCCATGAACCGAGTTCATGATCATTTAATGAAAAGGTTAGTCCAGCGGGCCACTGTCCTTGTGTAAATGGGGTTTCAGAGCGAGCTTCAAATGATATTTCCAGTTCATCTGGCTGCTGACTTGGGAGGAGGAAGTTTGGAACTTTATATTCCAAGAAGCCTTGATTGAACCACAGAATCTTAGCCTCCACACGTTCGGGGCTCCAGAAGCATCGGGGCTCGTCTAACTCACCAATCATTTGAGAAATGGTAGCTAATCCACAGGAGGGCGTCACATCACAATCTGTGAAATGTCCAATAGCAATGTCTGTATAGTGGAAGCTACGTTGATGGTTGAGGGTTTGGGGCATCATAATTTCGATTTTATCTGCGGATAATGAACAAATTTTCTGTACACCACCTTTGCCGGGGGCCATACGGGTTGTAATTAGGTGAGCGCGTTCCAGCTTTTTGATATGCATGGTCATAATGGCACTGCTTAGATTGAGTGCTTCTGCAAGCTCGCGAATATTCATTTGCTGTTTGGCAAGAAGCCGAATAACCCTTAGCCGTACTTGGCTAGCTAACGCCTCATAGACGGGAAGTGAATTTTCCGTAGTATCAAGTTCCAATTCCAAACCTCCATTCTCCCATATGTAATCTCTAATAATATAAGAATTATATAACGGAAAACTCCCAATATCCAATAAAACCCATTATAAACATAAAATGATTATTAAAAATAAAAAAAGGTTTGACAGCAGAGAGGGCACTCTTTACAATAATACTATATCTTACTAATCGGGTAGGAATAATATTAAATCAGTTCTCGCCGTACAGACGGAGGAACATCGAACCTAGGCAGATCCGAATTGAATTCCCACAAGGGCCATTCAAGATCATTGTGATGTCGTGGTAGATGTCTCTTCGTCTTTTTTTATGGAAAAAGGACTGAATGGCAGTAAATAACGATGGGGAGTGGAAAGAATGGTAAAGAGTAGAGTACAGAAAACACGAGTTGTAAAACAGGGGATCTTGATTGGACTTACACTACTGATGACCGCCATGATGGCTGCTTGCGGAGACAATAATAGTAAAAAGGAAGCTTCTACCGCAGATGCTTCAACCACGAAAGGAACGAGCAGTACCGCCAAAGACATCGAATTGCTTAACGTTTCCTATGATCCAACGAGAGAGTTGTATGCCAAGTACAATAAGGCTTTTGCAGCCTATTGGGAGAAAGAAAAGGGCCAGAAAGTTACGATTAAACAGTCCCATGGGGGATCGGGTGCACAGAGTCGTTCCGTCATTGATGGACTAGAAGCTGATGTTGTGACACTTGCGCTTGGGTACGACATCGATGCTTTACGTAAAAAGGGACTGATTCAAGATGGATGGGAGAATAAGTTTGAACACAACAGCACGCCTTATAGCTCAACCATCGTATTTCTAGTGCGTAAAGGAAATCCAAAGCACATTCAAGATTGGAACAATTTGATTGAGGGTGACGTGAAGGTGATCACTCCAAATCCTAAGACTTCAGGTGGAGCGCGTTGGAACTATCTCGCAGCATGGGGATATGCACTGAAAAAGAATAACAATGATGAGGCAAAAGCGAAGGAATTCGTCCAACAATTGTACAAACACGTTCCCGTATTGGATACAGGTGCTCGTGGAGCAACGACTACGTTCGTCGAACGCGGCATTGGTGATGTACTACTTGCATGGGAGAATGAAGCTTTGCTATCTGTAAAAGAATTGGGTCCTGATAAATTTGATATTGTATATCCTTCGGTGAGTATTTTGGCTGAGCCCCCAGTAGCCGTTGTCGATAAAGTTGTAGATAAGCATGGCACACGTGAGGTAGCAGAGGGATATCTGAAGTATTTGTATTCTGAAGAGGGTCAGACCATTGCTGCAGAGAACTTCTACCGTCCGACACTTGATAGTGTAAAAGCGAAGTTTAAAGATCAGTTCAAGGATCTAGAACTGTTTACGCTTAAAGATGTGTTTGGTACATGGGAAGAAACACAAACAAAGCATTTCAAAGATGGCGGCGTATTCGATAGCATTTACACGCCGGGTAGCTGATCGGTCCACAGATGACCGAAGGCCATGAAAGGATGAAGATTCATGAGTCAAGTCAAGGCAGTACAGCGAAACATTCTGCCCGGCTTCGGACTAACCATGGGTTACAGTATGCTGTACTTAAGCCTGGTTGTTCTCCTGCCTTTATCTGCATTGCTTCTTAATTCAACGGGGTTAACTTGGGATAAATTTTGGGATGTTGCGACGGATCCAAGGGTGCTGACCTCCTACCGGATCAGCTTCACAACTTCTGCAGTAGCGGCGCTGATTGATACGCTTCTTGGATTGCTGCTGGCTTGGGTTCTGGTTCGCTATGAATTTCCAGGTAAAAGATTGTTTGATGCGCTGATTGATCTTCCATTTGCCCTTCCGACGGCAGTCGCTGGTGTAGCTTTAACCGCACTCTACGCTGGAAACGGCTGGGTAGGTTCATTTCTCGAGCCACTTGGCATTAAGGTAGCCTTCACACAGCTTGGCATTACAATCGCGCTGATGTTTATCGGTATTCCATTTGTGGTTCGCACCGTGCAGCCGGTTTTACAAGATGTACAGCCGGATGCGGAGGAAGCTGCAGCAACACTCGGGGCGGGGCGGTTTCGAACTTTTTGGTCCATTATTTTACCCGATTTGATACCACCACTACTTACAGGCTTTGCACTTGCCTTTGCACGTGGAATTGGGGAATACGGCTCGGTGGTATTTATCTCGGGAAATATGCCCATGAAGACAGAAATTGCTCCGTTACTGATTATGTCGAAGCTGGAGCAGTATGATTATGCTGGAGCCACAGCTGTGGCATTACTATTGCTATTGATTTCCTTCTTACTCTTGCTGTTCATTAACTCCTTGCAGCGCTGGACACGTCGTTCGGCTCGGTAACCATGGCTTGGAAATGATGCAATAAGCAAATTATTCATATCGATATGGATTAAGGAGGAGAGAATATGGCAGGTACTGTTCCTATGGCTGCGGCGCGCACGAAATCGCCGGTATCACCGGCAGCGACAGAATCAAGCTTTGTAAAGTGGTTTCTTATTGTTGCTGCTGGACTGGTACTGTTGTGGCTGATTGTATTGCCTTTAACGATTGTATTAACTGAGGCATTGAAAAAGGCTGGGATGTATATATTGCGGCATTATCAGATCCGGATGCCTTGTCCGCGCTAAAGTTAACGTTACTCGTTGCTGTTATTACGGTACCCCTAAACACGATATTCGGAGTGGCAGCTGCTTGGGCGGTGACGAAGTTTAATTTTCGCGGTAAAGGGATATTGATTACACTGATTGATTTACCTTTTGCGGTTTCACCGGTTATTGGCGGTCTAATCTATGTGCTCGTTTTTGGGGCAAATGGCTGGTTTGGATCTTGGCTTGGCGACCATGACATCAAAATTATTTATGCAGTTCCGGGTATTGTACTTGCAACCTTATTTGTTACATTTCCTTTTGTGGCTAGAGAGCTGATTCCACTCATGGAAGAACAAGGGCAACAAGAGGAAGAGGCGGCTGTTACACTCGGTGCACGTGGTTGGTATATCTTTACGAGAGTTACGTTGCCAAACATCCGCTGGGGTCTATTATATGGAATTATTCTGTGTAATGCTCGTGCAATGGGGGAGTTTGGCGCCGTCTCGGTCGTATCCGGTCATATCCGAGGAGAGACGAATACGCTGCCGTTACATGTCGAAATTTTATATAACGAATATCAATTTTCAGCATCGTTCGCAGTCGCCTCGCTACTTCTTCTATTGGCATTAGTGACACTGATTCTAAAAAGTTGGTTTACACGTAAAAATGCACATTGACAGCAGTTTTGTAGCCGTGGTAATGTATAAAACATAGTAAATAGGTTGGAAAAGGATGGATAATGAAATTGAATATTCATTCTAATAAGGTAACTAAGGTGATCAACGTTTAAACTCATTTTGAAATCTGACAACGTATGATTCGAAGTAAGAAGGAGGCGGCAGGATGGCAAAACCCCTTAAAGTGGATGAGGTATGGTTAGAACGGATTGCCGGGCAATTAAACGATATGGAATTCGGTTCACTTCATATCGTGGTGCATGAAGGACAAATCGTACAAATGGAGCGTACAGAGCGGAAACGCTTTGAGAATACCTCCAATGTAATCAAACCAGGAACAGTCGCTAAGGCCGAGCCAAGATCCAGCCGTGAATCTAGTTACAGATAAACTTGACTCATAACTAATAACCCCGCTAAACGCATGAGAGCTTCCGAAAAGGGAAGTCCATCATATGTTTAGCGGGGTTTTTTGTGGTTGCTAGCCAGTATAGCTTATGTAAGACAATAATTTGTGTTCAATCTGTAAGAAGGGTTATTCCAAAAAATCTTCATGACCGGGGTATGGACGCTCACGTCTTGAACGTTTGCGGGTAAGGCTAAATCCACACAGGAATAGGATAAGCTGCAATATAAGTATATAGGGTGAGAAGCTTAATCCGATGAAATGAAGCAAGGCGACGGCTGAGATCAGAAGAGAGAGCGTTTGATATATTACTCTAGATTCACCTCTGCGTGTCTCCATAATAACGAGGTATAACGAGAGTGTCGCAGCCAAACTAGAAATATAACGTGACCATAACGCTATACTTGTCCACAAGGATGATGCCATAACTGTCGTAGGCTCATGCAGCCCATCGTAGAGCTGAATACTCCATAATAGCAGTGCAGCTAAGGCTGCAAAGGGAATAGCTGGTTTGAGCATCTTCCAGAAGCTAATACCCCATCCCGGGCTATCGAGCGTACGAATAATTGTAGCTTGTTCATGAATACGATGGTTAATTTCACGGTCCAATGCCCGCTGTAATTGATGGAGGCGAGATCGATCGCGTTCCTGTAAATAGGCATCAATCAATTCAAGGAGTTCGGTCGTCATGAGCGGAGCAGCTTTACATTCTTCAAGTAGTAAAATAACAGCATCTGAAACATCGTCAGCCTCTTCACGCAAAAGCCCAGCTGCACGGCAATATAGCGCAAGTGTTGACTGAAGCCGTTCGAGCCGCGCTGATGCGGCCGAACGGAAAGAACGTGCGGTACGAATATACAGCCAAAGGAACACAATCACGGCAAGTCCGGCAGCGATTAGGTTAACACCAGCATCGGTGAACCCATCAATATGAATCCATTCTGCTACTGAGAATGGTTGGATATACAATTCCGCAAGGGACAAACGGGGATCCCTCCTTTATCTTTCTTACTTCACTATTGCATATCATGTGAGGGAATACAAGATTTTATCACCGTACTTATTCCATTTTGGCAGATAAAATCGGAGGAAGCGTCGGCATATCCTGTAGTAACTCGTGTAATGAGCCATTGTGTCTGGCTTTACCTTCAATGCTTAGAATGTATTTTTCGGGAAATTGGGGGTTATGCTCCATTTCATAGGACAAGACTGCGATATGCTTGGTGGATAACACTTTGAGCAGTGGCTCAACAGATTCATGAGAGTCCAGATCGAAGGATAGTTTCACAGCTCTGCCTGTCTTAAAAACCATACTCAGTAACTCCAGTCCTATAAGTACAAGAATGGTGGCACTTATGCCCGCGGCATACATGCCTGATCCTATCGTCAGACCAATGCCGGACGTCGCCCAAACCCCTGCTGCGGTGGTAAGTCCACGGACCATTTTGCGTTCAATAATAATCATTCCTGCGCCGAGGAAACCGATACCACTGACCGCCTGTGCAGCAATTCGGCTAGGGTCGAGAGCAATATGCTCATGATTGATGACTTCGGAGAAGCCATATTGTGAGACGAGCATGATCAGCGCACTTCCAACTGCGACGAGGAAATGTGTCCGCAGTCCAGCCTCTTTAGCTCTTAACTCACGCTCCAGTCCGATGACAGCTCCAAGCAGTCCAGCCACCGCTAATCGAATGATGTATTCCGTAATCATGCTTTAGTCAACTCCTTTACATACACCCATCTAAATAAAATACCCTAATTCCTTTAGATATTAACGGATGAACTATTCATTTATGTAGCCCGTTGGGTAAGTAATATCGATAAAATGTGCTTAGGGAGGCTTTAAGATGGATTTCGGTATGGTTGCTGTGAAATTAATTGCAGGTTTCCTCGGATTGTGGATTATGACACGAGTACTGGGTAAGAAAGAAATTTCGCAGCTTACACCGTTTGATTTTGTATCCTCTATGATGCTCAGTGAAATTGTAGGTAACACCATTTATCAGAAAGATGTTTCCATAATAGAATTGTTGTTTTCATTGGTCATTTGGTTTGCGCTATCCTATGCGTTTGAGAAAATAACTCAATATGCAAAGAAGTCTCGTGGACCTCTGGAAGGAACTCCATCCATTTTAATACGAAATGGAAAAATAGATGTGAAAGAAATGAAAGATAATCGGCTGGATTTTGAACAATTGTTAATGATGCTGCGTCAAAAAGATATCTTTTCCGTTCGTGAGGTTGCTTATGCTATTTTTGAAACGAATGGAACGCTTAGTGTGATGAAGAATTCAGATTATGATTCGTTGCAGAAGGGAGACCTCAATATTAAGGGAGACGATCTTGGCATGACTTATAGTCTGCTGGAGGATGGCGTAATCAATGAAGACACGCTTCAAAGATTGGGCAAGGGACAGGATTGGCTTCTTGCTATGCTTAGGGAGAAGGGGCATCCTAATCCATCAAAACTTGCGTATGTTGAATGGCAACAAGGAAGAGGGTTATATGTTCTTGAGCATAAATTGGAGAACCAACGGCTAGGATAGAGGGCAAAGGTAAGATGTATGGGGTGGTTGTAAGGGTCGTTTGTAGGTAGTAGAGGTTATGAAGAATTTAGCGTAGTAGTAGAGGTCGGTATGCTGAGTTACAATCTCGATATGCTGAGTTACAATCTCGATATGTTGAGTTACAATAAAGGAATGTATTTTTAATGAGACCTCATACAACTCACAGCAGGTATTCCATAAGAAAAGAGTGACTTTTAATGAATATTGTTATTTTTGGTGCAACGGGAACGGTTGGATTTAGTCTGGTGCAGGAAGCTTTGAAACGAAATCATCATGTGACAGCTGTCGTAAGAGATCCTGAACGTATGAAAGGGACACATGAGAACCTTGAACTGAAGCAAGGCGATATTCTGAGTTCGGATTTCGTTGCTGAAGTAGTAAAAGGAAAGGAAGCTGTCATTACAGCCTATGGTCCCGTCTTCGGCAAAGAGGAAGAATTGGTTGAAGTGGCCCGTTCTTTAGTCGAAGGATTAAGACGTGCAGAAGTAAGTCGCCTGCTTATTGTCGGCGGTGCAGGTAGTTTAGAGGTGGAGCCAGGTGTAAGGCTGCTGGATACTGCAGAATTTCCGGCAGAGCTTCGGCCACTCGCTGTAGCGCATGCGGAAGCATATGAGGTATTTAGACAATCGGATTTAGAATGGACTTATTGTAGTCCAGCAGCTGAAATGGAGCCAGGACGTCGTACAGGGCAATTCCGAATTGGAATGGACAAACTGATAACAGATGAGGCGGGTAACAGCCGGATTACAGTTGAGGATTACGCTGTGGCATTAATCGATGAAATGGATGATCCTTACTTCGTCGGTACGCGGTTTACGGTGGCTTATTAATATATCCTAATTAAGGAAGAGAAATGTTATCTCGTCCTGTGTTTACTAATGAGTTAGGATTTACTTAACGCTGCTATCCATTATGAATAGAGCGATCTGTGATAGACAAAGTCTAATGTAAGGAGTGTGAGCCTAGCCTATGTACATCGTGACTTCAGCTCAAATGAGAGAACTCGATCGTTATACGATACAGGATATTGGTATTCCAGCGTTGGCACTCATGGAGAGCGCCGGTAAGGCAATCGCGGAAGAGATCATCCGTTTCTGCCAGAATCGACGACTAGAACACAGTCATGACACCAATGGAAAGCTGACCGATAATCATGTACTGAGTTCAAGAGTGAGATTGGATCGCATGTTTGAATTACCCAATGTTGATCAGGAACATTGGCTGATTCTAGTGGGCAAGGGTAACAATGGAGGCGATGGGCTTGTCGCTGCTCGATACTTACGTGAAGCGGGGCTAGGTGTCACGATCATGTATGCGGAGTCGCCGCATACTTTGCAAGGTGAAGCAGCAATTCAGCGAGATGCTGCAGCTGCGCTTGGCATTCCGAGGCTCGTATACGGCGTAGATCAGGTCGATTATGAATCATATACAGGCATCTTGGATGCTCTGCTGGGAACAGGCGCGTTAGGGGCACCGCGCGCAGCTTATGCAGAGGTGATTGCCGCTGCGAATGACAGCGGCAGACCTATTGTGTCGGCGGATATTCCTAGCGGTCTTAACGCCGACACAGGTGAGATGTACGCGCCATGCATCGCGGCGCGTGTTACGGTGTGCCTCGCTTTTCTGAAGCGAGGCCTTGTGCAGTTCCCCGGCGCAGGTGCAGCCGGGGAACTCGTGGTGCGCTCGATCGGCATTCCGGCCGATCGCTGCGCGGGTGAGCAGGGCATCTGCCATCTGCTCACGGAGAATGTGCTGCGCAGCCGCCTGCATGTGGACCCTACGCGCCGTCGTGACCCGAATGGTCACAAGGGCACGTATGGTCACGTGCTGCTGGCGGCGGGCAGCTATCCCATGAGCGGCGCTGGCCTGCTCGCTTCACGGGCGGCACTGCGCGCGGGCAGCGGCCTCGTAACCTGGGCGCTGCCGGGTAATGTGCTGCCGCATATGATGGGGGCAGCGCCAGAAGTGATGCTTGCCGCAGCCGCGGCAGCAGACTGGGACGCAGCATCCGCAGAGCAGCTGCTGCAACTGGCAGCCAGCCGCGACGTGCTGGCTGTCGGGCCTGGCCTCGGCCGTTTTGTGGGCGACGGCCGCTGGATTCAGCGCCTCTGGGAAGACGCGGCATGTCCACTGGTCGTGGACGCAGATGCGCTCAACATGTTAGCTGCCGCAGGAGACTTCACTTCGTGGAAGTCAAGGGCAGCCGACACTGTGCTGACACCCCATCCGGGCGAAATGGCCCGGCTTGCGGGGTTGTCTACGCAAGAGGTAGAGCGTGACCGCATGGGCCTCGCCATTTCATATGCTTCTTCCCATCGTGTCACACTCGTGCTCAAAGGAGCACGAACGGTCATTGCCGCCCCGGATGGCAGCGCCTATGTCAACATGACGGGCCACCCGGGCATGGCAACTGGTGGTGCTGGGGATGTTCTGACCGGTATCATCGCCGGTCTGCTCGCCCAAGGTCATAGCGGTATACAGGCCGCAACATTTGGCGTCTACTTGCATGGCCTAGCCGGAGATGCCGCAGCTGCGCATCGCGGCCATCCGTCATCGCTTGCGGCAGGAGATATCATTGAAGCGTTGTAAGTAAAAGTATCAATCACGAAATAATCATATCCCATCAATTCATCGTAATAATCGTACGCATTCATTTTTGGAACAATCTTTATTTTCATCCGTCATAACAAACTCCAGCAAAGCAGGGGCAACACCACTGCGCAGAAGAGTGTCATTAGTGATTCATTGGAGAAGGTTCGTTTACCAGCGTAAAATAGCAAAACCATACATGCCCCAGCCACTGCTTCTAACCAACGCTGATCACTCGCAGCATAGATGCTATAATACGAAATAAAGCCGGCGGCAGCATATAAAGAGGCCTGTTTCATGTTACTTAACGCAGGTAATAGTGCAAGTATTCCGTCAGCTGCAATCGCAGCAATCATGCATAGCCATAGACCCAGTACTGTATAGGAATGGACGAATCATCACTCTGGTCTATCGCCCATATCGTTGTATCCCAAGGTGTTCGCAAGGAAAGTATGGTAAGTAGGGTGAAGATAATTCCACCACTAGCGAGTTTATTCAAAGCATATTGACCTGTCTGTAAGCGTGATTGAATGACTCGATATCTGTCTAACTTCATAGATGCTCGCTCCTTGCCGTTAAATAGATTACTACAGCATAAGCAGAACACCATGAAAGTGTTAATGAATTTGTTATCGGTTCAAGCGAAATTGATTAAATACAGTCAATCATGTGAAAAGAGGGGATCATGTATGGGTAGATGGATCGTGGCAACTATCGCATTTGTAACTTCATTTTTCTTCATGCACATGTTGGTTGGAGAAAATGATAGCTTGAGCATGCTGGTAGGAATTAGCTTGTTGTTTGCCTCTAGCATCGTTATCATCATGAATCAATATGAGCTCCTTGGATATCATCGTAAGCAGGAGCGGGCGAAGATGCGTGAGATTCGCAATAACCTTAAATCCTGATAAACCGAAAAGAACATCAATTCAAAAGGACTGAAGACCTCATACGCGGAGTTCTTCAGTCCTTTTATTATTTCTTGCGTGGAATGTTAAGGGTGTTCCATACTTTGAACAGCTCTTCTTTTCTATCTAAGCTGCCTGTAAATTCATCATCCCGTTCTAGGTCAAGAATGTGTTTGATTCCTTCTGTGCATTGGAAGGGGGCACGAGTTTCTCAATACCATTCATATATGGGCGCAGTGCAGCCGGAATCTCAATCGTTCCGTCAGCCTGCTGATGGTTTTCCAGAAGTGGAATCAGAATGCGAGGCGAAGCGACTGCTGTGTTGTTCAGACTGTGGCAGTACTGAAGCTTGCCATCCTGATCCCGATAACGAATGTTCGAGCGTCGCGCTTGAAAGTCATGCAGATTAGACGACGAATGGGTTTCGCCATAGGCCTGACGACTTGGCATCCAAGTCTCAATATCATACTGCTTATGCGTTTTCTGCGACATATCTCCAGTGCACACCGCGACAACACGGTAAGGCAGCTCTAGCAGCTGCAAAATCTCCTCAGCGTACCTCGTCATCTTCTGTAGCATAGCTTCCGATACCTCAGGGTTATTCTCACAAAGGACGACTTGTTCCACTTTAGCAAACTGATGAACTCGGTATAGCCCCCGTACATCACGACCTGCCGACCCGATCTCACGGCGGTAGCATGAAGACATTCCAGCAAGCTTTATAGGCTGGGTGACGTCGATAATCTCATCACTATAATAAGAGACGAGGGATACCTCAGAGGTACCAACCAGCCACTTATCTTCGCCTGTGAGCTCATAGGTCTGATCCTCTCCACCTGGGAAGAAACCCGTTCGTTTCAGAGATTCCGGCCGCACCATAACCGGCACATCCATCGGTGTAAAACCATGAGCAGTCAGTACGTCCAAGGCTAGTCGCTGCACGGCAAGATGAAGATAGAGTGCAGCGCCTTTGAGAAAATAATTGCGACTTCCAGCAGTCTTTACACCACGTGGAATATCAATGAGGTCATGTATTTCGCCTAACGTCACGTGATCGCGGGCTTCAAAATCAAAAACAGGAGGCTCGCCCCAACAACGAATTTCTACATTGTCCGTATCATCTTCTCCAATGGGAGTATCCACAGAGACGATATTAGGAACAAGCAGCATCAATTCCTCATATCTCGCATTAGAATGTGTCAGCTGAGCCTCAAGGCGCGTAAGTTCTTCATTGATTTCCCTAACTTGTTCTTTAATCTGTTCAACTGGTTCAGCATGATTTTGTTTCATTAGAGCCTTAATATTCTGTGTGAGCCGGTTACGTTCTGCCCTTCGCGATTCCACTTGCACCAGCACATCTTTCCTGAAGGTATCCACCTCAAGAAGTTCTTCCACGTTAAAATGTAGCTTCTTCTGCTTTGCCGTTCTTTGAATTCTCTCCGCATTTTCCCTTATATACCGAATATCCAACATCCTAACCGCGCTCCTTTGTCTTTAAAAAAATACAAAAAACGCCCTCATCCTTTGGGACGAGGAGCGTCTGCTCGCGGTGCCACCCAACTTGACCGAACCTGCTTTTTGGCAAATTCGATCCTCTTTGGTTCCGCGATAACGGTCGGAGGCCGGTTAACTTAGAGAGCATATATGGACAGATATAAGAATATATCTGGTCTAGCTCTGGTCGCAAACGCCTCACAGTTGGATGCTGGTCACGGGCGTAATTTCGATGTGTAATTCTATGGGCATTACTATAGCATAAACGAAAAGGGCTATCAACAAAAAAACAGCAAAGCTCCATAAGGGGCTTTGCTGCTTCTAGTATAACTTAGCTTCATTTAGCTAAGAGTAACTTACAAATCGTCAAATCCGTTGTCATCGCCGACTTTACCATAGTTACGGGACTTGGCTTCAAAGAAGTCTGTCTTCGTAGCATTCAGTGCATCATCGGAGAAAGGTCTGATCCAAGGCATACAGTTGGAATCTACACCTTGGTAAGCTTTTTCCATGCCCATTAGTTTAAGACGTTTGTTCGCGATATATTTAATATAATCGGTTAATTCGTTTAGATCGATGCTTGGTGTTTCGCTAAGTGTATAGTGAGCCCAGTTTGTTTCTAATTGAACTGCGCGATCGATCGTTGTGTAGACATAATCCATGTTCTCTTTCGTATTCAGTTCAGGGAAGTCAACTAAAAGCTGCTTGAACACTTCAGCGAAGAAGTAGCAGTGTTGGTTCTCATCACGCTGAATATAAGAAATCATTTGGCTAGTTCCCATCATTTTTTGGTCACGGGCTAGGTTATAGAAGAACGCAAAGGTGCTGTAGAAGAAAATACCTTCTAGTATCAAATCGGCTACCAGTGCACGGAAGAATGTGGATGGGTTCTGCTCATCGCGGAACTCCTGATAAATCTCAGAGATAAACCGGTTACGATCCAGTAGAACCGGATCATTTTTCCAATATTCAAAAATTTCTTTCTGCTCTTGATCTGAAACGATCGAAGATAGGACATATGAATAAGACTGATTATGCACAACCTCTTGTTGTCCGATAATGGCGGAGATTGCCTCTAACGAAGAATCGGTAAAGTAGCGTTTCACATCGCCTACAAACATCGTTTGCATCGAATCCAGAACAGCTAGCAAAGAGATGTTAATTTTGAATGTACGCTGCTCTTCTGGTTCAAGCTGAGCGAACTGCTGCGCATCCTTCGACATTGGGATTTCGTCTGCGATCCAGTGGTTTAGCAGCAAAACCTTATACAATTTGTACATATGGGGCATACGAATATCGTTCCAGTTCAGAATACCTGAACATTCACCTTCAATAATCCGCGTCGATTGGTTAGGCGCTTCTGTGTTAAATATTTTTTGCAGTTGCACAGACTTTCACTCCTTTTAATTTCTTACCAAAAACGTGTTTGCATTTGCCCCTCCTAGAAAGGAGGGGTTATTATTCCAGTTAATCTATTGTATGATCCATTTTCTAATGGGTCGCTTAGCTTGCGCAAGATTCACATTCTTCAATCGTAAGAGCACGGCTGCGCACATAATATGTCGATTTAAGTCCAGCTTTCCAAGCATGTAGGTGAAGCTCCAGGAATTCCGTTGCTTTGATATCTGGGCGTACATACAGGTTAAAGCTTTGGGCTTGGTCAACGTGACGCTGACGCGCAGATGCCATATCAATGGACCAGTGTTGATCAATCGTAAAGGCAGTTTTATAGTACCAAATCGTCTTCTCCGACAAGTCTGGTGCTGGATTAGCGATCTTATATGTTGTTTTTTCTTCATAAGAAAGAAGTTCGTACAATGGATCAATACTTGCCGTAGAACCGGCAATAATAGAAGTTGAACCGTTTGGCGCAATAGCAAATAACCATGCGTTACGTACTCCATTACTTTGTACTTGTTGTTGAAGTGCTTTCCACTGCTCAGTGGTTACATATTTACCTTCATGTTCACCGTCAACATAACCACGGCTCTCGAAGTAAGCCCCACTTTCCCAGTCAGATCCTTGGAACTTGGCATAATGCCCTTTTTCCTTCGCCAGCTCCATGCTAGCTTGAACGAGCAGGTAGTTGATTTTTTCATACAGGTTATCGTTATAGGTAACGGCTTCTTCGGATTCCCAGCGAATGCCTTCGAGTGCGAGCAAATGATGAAGCCCGAAGGTGCCAAGGCCGACAGCGCGATATTGGCTATTGGTATATTGTGCTTGTAACACTTCAATGTTGTTAATATCAATAACATTATCCAGCATACGTACCTGAATCGGTATAAGGCGTTCAAGGACATCCGCTGGTACAGCACGAGCCAAATGTATGGAATTTAGGTTACAGACAACGAAATCACCTGGAACTTTAGAAATCACAATACGGGTTTGACCATCTTTGGTAACCAATTCTTCGGACTCAATAACGGTTGCCGATTGGTTCTGCATAATTTCAGTACAAAGGTTAGAAGAATAGACCATACCATGTGCGCTGTTTGGATTGGCGCGGTTCACCGTATCACGGTAGAACATGTAAGGCGTACCTGTCTCAAGCTGTGATTTCATCACACGTTTCATAATATCAATCGCTTGAACCGTAATACGGGACAAGATTGGGTGAGCTACTGCTTCAGCATATTTATCACGGAATGTTCCTTGTCCATTAGCTTCATCGTAGAAATCCTCGAGACCCAATGGACGACCGTTAGCATCTTTCCAGTTCATGAGTTTCTTCACTTCATGCGGACAGAAGAGACTCCATTCCCCGCGTGATTCCACTGCTTCCATGAACAAGTCAGGGATACAAATACCGTGGAATACGTCATGCGCTCTCATACGCTCGTCGCCGTTGTTCAGCTTCAGATCGAGGAATGCAAGAATGTCTTTGTGGAATACATCAAGGTATACCGCAACTGCACCCTTACGTGTACCTAATTGGTCAACGCTAACTGCTGTGTTGTTCAACTGACGGATCCAAGGGATAACGCCTGAGCTGGTATTTTTGTGACCGCGGATGTCTGATCCACGTGCACGAACTTTACCGAGGTATACGCCGATACCGCCGCCCATTTTACTGAGGCGAGCAACGTCTGTGTTGGAATCAAAGATTCCTTCAAGTGAATCGTCGACCGTATCAATAAAACAGCTAGAGAGCTGTCCAGCAACTTTTTTCCCCGCATTAGACATGGTGGGAGTAGCTGCTGTCATATAGATATTACTCATAGCCCAGTATGCTTCTTTTACGAGATCGAGACGCTTCTCGGCAGGCTCGCGGTGCATCAGGAACATCGCAATGATCATGTAACGTTCCTGAGGAAGTTCCATCACACGACCTTCGAAATCGTTAGCAAGGTAGCGGTCTGACAAGGTCAGAAGGCCGATATAATCAAAAAGTAGATCATGGCGGTAGTCGATACATTTGCCAAGCTCTTCAACTTGTTCTTTGGTGTAGAAATCGAGTAGTTCTTGACGGTATATCCCTTTTTGTACGAGTTCGGTAATGAGGGGATAGAGTGCACCGTAAGGCTCGTCTGAATATGCTTTGTAGCGGCGATTATGGGCAGCTTTCTTATATAAGGTTGTGAGCAGGGAACGTGCAGCTGCAAATTTCCAATTGGGCTCCTCTTTAGTTACAAGCTCAAGTGATGACATGGTGAATGCGCTGCTGATGTCTTCTCCTGTCACTTCCTCACGGCGAAGTTTACTTAGGACTCCACGAAGAAGGCGTTCTTTATCTAGCATATCCAATCCTTCTAAAATACGATCCGCATATACGGATAGGCGGACTTCATCGAATTCCAGCTGGCGGTTATTCGGTTTGGTTACGAGCTGTGGCATGGTGCAGTCTCCCTTCAAAATCTCAATATGGTAAAAATAAATCATAAAAAAAGCATATAAAAGGCATTTTCGAAAACCTCTTGGGGTGAGGATCGAAAATGCTATCATGTCGTTCTTTTATAGGTGTAGAGACACCAAGAACTATATCTATCACAAATATGTAGATATATCATGATCCATTTCCTATCCTCGTAGGTGGATTGCGCGTGAAACAGGCGAGTGTTCTGACTCCCGAAAAAAGGTTTGGTTTCTTCCCATTACGGTGGCTTACACCAAGCATTCCGGCTCTCTGATGTGATGACCGGATATCCGGTTACAGTGGCGGGACCGTGACGGATTTACACCGTTCTTCCCTCTCATAATATCGTATCTATCAGAACACGACATTATCTGTTCACACTATATTTTGATGTGGTTATACTAATGTACCCCAATATGTTGTGTTTGTAAATGATCTGAACGAAAATGCAAGCAAGATGAATTATATCAGAATAGCTACACGAAAACCACTGCGAAGCTAAGTTAATACGAGTACATCATGTCTCAAAAAGGAGGTAAAAGGGAGAAAATGCGGACGTAGCAAGAGGTTTGCCGAGATAAAAATATTTTAAGTTTTTTTGTGGAGGGATTGTGAGTTGGGTACAATATAATATAAAGAATATGGAGGGGATTTCATGGCTATTGCAGAAGTTACCATTATTCCAATAGGAACAGCCACAACGAGCCTTAGTGGGTATGTTGCCCAGATGCAGCAGGTGCTGGCAAAACATACAGAAGTAAGCTATCAATTGACGTCGATGAGTACCATTATTGAGGGGCCGCTCGATCAAGTGTGGAAGGCGATTGCCGCACTGCATGAAGCTCCATTTTTATCCGGAGCTCAGCGCGTATCGACATCTGTCAAAATTGACGATCGACGCGATAAGGCATCCTCTAGTGCGCAGAAACTTCAATCGGTGAAAGACAAGTTGAAATAAGAGATGCTTATATTCAAAAGGTAGAGTCTGCCTGAGAAAACATCTTTGGCAAGCCGAGTGAAATTGACGGCTGGATTTGCGGCGCAGGATTTGCTGATCTGGACGGTCAGCGCTGTAACCTGCTGTAGTGGAAGAAAGCAAGATGCCAAAAATGCTAATATGCAAACGCCGGTCACCTGCTTAAGGTCACCGGCATGTTTTACACCGCTTATAATCTCGTGCTAGCAATAGGATACATAGCATTAAAAACAGTAAGATCTCAGGTAAATATATCTAAAAGTCGTCGTATGGAGGTGTGCAAATGTATGCAGTTGTAAATAAGCTCTTGTATTTTTTGAAATCTATTAATTACATTTTAATTGCAGGGTATACTTTCTTTCAAGTCGTATTAAAGCAACACAATACTTTTAGTCAGGTAATAGATGTATATCTTCTTTGGTTTGTAATTACCGCCGCTACGCTTGAGGCAATGCATAACTTTATAACAGCAGTTTGGGAACCTATGAATTGATAAATACTTCTGAATATATAAACTTAAATGCAATAGGATAGTGTTCATGTTACTCATCTATTCCATTTTAATATGGAGGATACTGAAATGTACTTTTTGTTTCTAATCTTATGTTTAATGTTCTCTATTATTTTTATCTAAAGAAAAATATCTCACTAATATTTCCTTACTCCTCATTATTATCACCATAAGTTTAAGTATTTTGTTAGTGAATTTAGCCTTATTTGCCGGATTATCTAATGGAACTGAATTTTTAACCATTTTTAAATTTAGTAGGGTATCCTCTATATTTACCGTAGTTAAAGTGTTAGTTACAATTACGCTAGTCTCAATGGTTACATATTTTTACTCTAAACAACGAGATTAATTGAATATCTATGGTGGTAATCGTATCTTTGTTTCTTTTCAGTTTATCTAAAAATGAATGAAACCCTTAAGTGAACGATTAAATAAAAACACGCCCTTTCAGGCGTCTGATACATTATTGCTTTTGTATTGTAGAAACAGTTAGAAGAAGGGCGTTTGTTATTCCCCCTCCAACATTTTCAAAAGAATATAGTAAGGTCGGTACTCCACGCATTGTAACAAAATCCCCGTCTAAAATATCTCCAGTTGAATTCATGTAGGCTCCCATAATGGAATTATCATTCTCGTCAGTAATGTGTATGGTGGCCATCGTCCCATAGTCTGTCTCTTCTTCTTGAATTTCTAAGACATAACCGCTAAACTCTACCATTTTATCTAAATAGGGTGTTATATTTTTGAAAATATGCCGACTTGTGATGTTCTGATCAAAAAGAGCTTTCGCAGATTTTTTGCTTGTAGCATCAATAGCTGGAAAGAGTTTGTGATGATCGTTGATATATTGATATGTTTTAGCATCGATCTGGGCGTTTTCTAGTAAGTTGGGGACAATCATAGACATTACATCCGCAGTGTTTGTTTCCTTTGTGTTTTTTGTATTTGCATTTGTAGTTACAGAATTATCCACGGAAGAGGTTTGGACTGGATTATGTACTTTCAGAGACTCAATAATCTGTTGAACAACAGCTTCTCCACCATTGTTGTAGGATTCCTTAGAAGCGCATACTGTAACTGTATATACTTGATTATTTAATGGAACAAAATACTGTGTTAGAACGATTTTGAGGTTTGATTTTTCATTCGTATATTCTGCTGTTAAAACATCGGAGTCTTTCAGATATTTAGAGCTTTTAGTAAAACTAATTTTTTTGTAGTTAAGCATACCACTAGTGGCGCTCCTAGCAACATACTCATCATTAGTCGCATTAGCCAGTGCTTCCATGTTATATCCTGAATCATTATTTATACCAACAGATACATTATCTGCAAAAGCAACCTTAGGGGAAGGATCTGCGTAGGCTACTCGTATAGATTTATTGCTTTCTTCAAGATCAATTTTTTTCCAGTTTGATGGATATGAGATAGAGAATTCTGGACTGTCATATGTACTGAATGCTGGTTTAAATTTGGCATCTTCCACCTTAGTTGTTACTATAGTTGTTTCTTTTTCTGTATTGCTAGTTACTGTGGTCTCTTTAGTTTGTTGCACATTGCCACAGGCAGTTAATGTACAAGCTAAAATCAATAGTACGATACATTTCTTCAATCTTCTCAATCCTTTAAGTGTTCTCCATCGGTTGGAGTATTGGCTGTATTCTTAGGTCTTGTTACAATGTATATCAATATAGACTAGTCTATCAGGACTAGGTGGATATATCTATTTTATTTGTTTCTTTTTTATTGAGTCCATTTATAGTATCTGTCCAAACCTCGCTCCCCCTATCGACATAGAATAGCATTATATAGAGGAGAGGGGGAAAAAGCCATGAGTGAATATGGAGGCGTTGGAAATGCTTTTACGTCCACAGGTGCCATACTGGTTCTTTTTATTCTTCTTGTAATTATCTCTAAAACGATTCTTCTTTAATTGAAGTAGTAATCCATGATCATGCATATATAAGCCCTGTCAGCGGAACAGCTGGAGGGGCTTATATCGTTTCCAATTCATAGTTTTTTTGGACTTTTATAATCTAAATGCTGCTTCATGTTCATAAATCTCTCAACGTAGAGATCTGTTGAAAATTCTCGTTTGATATGCGCCTGTGCATTGTCAATGATTTGTGTACGTAAATTTTGATCTTGCATAAGGGAAAGTGCCTCGGCCACAGCTTCATCTATATTTCCTCGTTCATAAAATTTGCCGGTTTGGTTGTGGGCGACGAACCTTCGTACTCCATCGGAGTCGGTAGACAGCACAGGACACCTGCATAGCATCGCCTCAGCCACAGCGTATCCAAAGCCTTCTAAGATGGATGTTGAGGCTAGAAATCCACCAGAGTCTCCAATGATACTTAGGTAGTCAGCCATGGTATCATGCGGGATGTTGGAATAGAGAAACAATCGAGTAGAGAGCTGGGGGCTATTTGTGACCATAAGATCATACGCTGCTTTTTCGATTGGGTCATGTAATGTTTTATCTACAAACATCCACAAGAACAAATCTGGACAGTATTGCATCAGACGCTCACCAAGAGTGAGAAATTCGCGCCAGTTTTTGTTCGCTTGAATTCGTCCGATCCAGCCAAGGATAGGGAAGCTTTTGCGAGGATACGAATGATAGCCGAAATGCTCTGTATCAAGAGGATCATCGAAACTAAACTGAGGAATATTCGGAAAATAAGAAAGCATGAGCTGATTTAGATGTAGTGTCTGAGGATAGAGAATCGCATCCGCATGCTCAAGAATACGTTCGGAGTAATTGTCTACGATGAGTTTGGCCTCTTCTATCGGACCCAGCCCCTGTAGTTCATAAATAAGATGACCCGTATAACTCGAATTGCTGATGTTCTCCAGCATGTTGATGTCGCTACAGACTACAATGACATCGTAATTTTCTTGCTGTATTAGGGTTCGTACGGACTCATCATCACTAGTTACAATCGTCCGTATATCTTTAATATTTCGAAGCCCTTCTCCAGTGAAGTTGTAGAGGAGGTGAGCTTCGATTCCCTTATCGATTAAAGCTTTGCTCCGTATTCGGTTTAATGTCTCCATCCCTCCGCTCGGATTGTAAAACGTAAACAATACTTTCATAGCGTGATCACTCATTTTCAATGGTTTTGTAATTCAAATATTGAATAAGGTGAGGAGTACGGAACAATTCGTTTACCCAATCTGGACGCTCTGTCATAAGCTGCCAACGGTAATTGATGCCGAAGTCAACGGGAGCGAAATAGTTGGACCATACGGAAGGGTCTTGCTTGCATAAATTGTCATATAGCATTTGTAGATCGACGACGGTAGGGAAATCATTAGGTCCAATCCACATCGTATAGGGTGTTGTTACTTGGGAAGCAGCGATTTTGACGGCAGATGCTATATCAACATTAGGATGGTGCTGAAAATCGGTGAGGGGATGTGGAACCTGTGATAAGACTTCTATTCCTTGTTTAGTTGGGGATAGATCGAGTACATAACAGACATAATTGCTGAATGATTGATTATACAAGTTTTCGATTCGGTTAATGGCATTCTGATCTCCAACAGATACGGGGAAAAGAATGGTGATTTCAGGAGCGATATGCCGACGAGTGCGAGCCTGATGTCTTGCTAAGTGATAGGTGTAACGCCAGTGTCTTTGCTTTTCTACAGATTTGAGCTGGGCGGATACACTAAATGTTGAATCAACACGATACTCCATCAATTCAGTTGGAATAAATTTTATTTCACAATGATCGGTTAACTGCAACCAGTAATCATAATCTTCGACAGGTATCAGATCATAGCCACGTGTAAGCTGTGCATAACGGCTTTTATACATAAAAGAAACAGCCACAATGGAAGAGTCGAGTAGAGCATCCTTAGGTTGGCCCTGAAATTGTCTTAATGCTGACAAGTCCAATTCACTGTATAAATGTTTATTATCATTATCCATAGGCTCAAAGCAGCTATAGACAAGTCCTAGCTCTTCAGGTCCTTCCACAAGTGCTTGCCGAAGCACGTCAAGAAATCGGGGACCGTAAATATTATCACTGGATACCCACGTCAAATATTCAATATCATGATCCTCATAAAGCCTAGCAAAGCCTGTATTCAGGGTAGCAGCTACGCCCTTGTTATGTTCATGATGCAGCAGCTCTACTCTGGGATCAGTGCCTACGATGGCACGAATCTGAGGCTCCATTTCGGGTGCGCCATCAATGACGATCACAAGCCTGAATTGATTCCATTCCTGATTAAGCACAGATTGCAGTGCTGCTGTTAAAAATTCGGGCTTTTGCTTGTATACGGGCATGACAACCCCTAAATCAACCAAAGTTCTTCACCACTTCCGCTAATAATATAGGATAGATCTATTTTATTCATTGGACGGGGGCAGTGCGACTATTCACAGAAAGAAACCCGCTGCCAATGGCAACAGGTTTCTTTGTGTGCAGTGGATAAAATATTATCCGGATACTCCTGTGAAGTTAAAGCTTTCAGGTCCGACACGAATGGTTCCCAAGGCGGAGGAGGAAATAAATACAGTATAAGCAGTGTTAGCTGCATTAGGGGCGGTAAAGTCTGAGCCTGAGAATGCTATGAGCTGAGGCCCCAGTACATTGATATTAAGGTTCTGAGCAGCCGAGAAAACGATGAGCCCTGAAGTAGTGAGCCCCCGAATAACTGTAATTGTAACTGTGGTCACAACAGGCAGAAGAGGAAGCTGAACAGCAGCGACACCTGTAAATTCTACGACTGTTGAACCTGCGATACCTTGCGATAAATTAAGGGTTTGCTGGGCAATAAGCTCAGGGGTATTGATTGCGGAAATCGGAATGGCAATAGAGTTCGCGTAACTTGCGTTTTGTGAGGTTTTTATATCTAATAAAGTAGTCATGTGAAACACTCCTATCATATTTTAGTTTAAGAAGTAGGACTGATGGCTTGAATTTCGGTAAGTTCCGAATTTAGTACACGCTGTTCTGTAACTATATTTCCGTATTCATCGATTCCATACGTAGAGAAGAGAACCTGAGCGAGTATAGACAGTTCACTTAATTGAACTTCATAGGCGATATTTCCTTCGATGAAGAACTCTCGGATATCGACTCCATAGGGTGGGACAACATAGCTTGTTAAATCGAGAGGAATCAATGTCGAAGAAGGGACACCAAAGACAGCTACCAATATGACGGCGCTACTAGATGAGGTATTTCTTGTGCTGACTACTACATTGGCAGCGGCAGTTCCAGTGGCTCGGGTATTTGTAATCATACCTGTTGAATAGGGCATAATCTATCACTCCTTTCCTCTATTTCTACCAACATATTCAATAGATAGGAAGGTTGTTCGGGATTCTTATAAATAGGTTGCATGCCTTTTTATGGTGATAAGGCACAAATGAACAAGAAGACTGCTTGTGACTAGCATATATATTAAAAAAAAGATGGGGTAGGGAGAGTTATGACCAATTTTAATTTTCAAGTTACACCGGGCGGCCCACCGAAGTTTGAACCGGATGTCGCAGTTAACTTGCTGAATCCGAGTATTATGGTAGCTGTATCCACGGATTATACGACGGGAGTACCTCAAACTGGCGTTTATGTGTCAACCAACGGGGGGGCTACATGGGCCAATTCAATTTTACCTCTACCAGCAGGTTACACGGGTGCAGAGGCTGCGGCTGTGGCCTATGCATTTCCTAATACCTTCTACATCACATCTCATGTATTCCCGGGAAATTCAGACGGGACCTGTGCTTTCTATGCATCAACAGATAACGGAACTACGTTTAGTGCTCCTAAAATAGTAACTATGGGATATGGAACGTACATCAATAATGATGAGACGAATATAACCGTAGATACAGGCCAGACCAGTCCATTTATAGGTAATATCTATGTGACCGTTAACCGTCAATTTAATATAGCTAATTTCGGTAACTCCACAGCCTTTTTCTCACGATCAACGGATGGAGGACTGACATGGGATCATCAATTTTTGCTCTCAAGTGATGCGGAACAGGTGGAAAGACCGGAGGTCGCTGTTGATTTAGTAGGCAAGGTTTATGGGGCATGGATTACGGTAGATCCAACCTACAGATTTGTAATCCGTAGCTCTACGGATGGAGGACTTACATTTGGAGCGCCCAATCAGGTATCAGCCATCGTCCCCGTACCCATCATTTTACCTGTGCCCGGCTATGCATTCCGTGTGCTGACCTTTGCCAATATCTCGACAGACAAATCCATCAGTCCATATACAGGCTCGGTGTATACGATCTGGCAGGATAATAGACTTGGTTATGCGGATATATTTATGTCGGTTTCAAGAGATGGTGGAAGTACATTCTCATCGCCCGTGAGTATCACAGGAGCGCCGGCGGGATCGCAGAACTTCTTCCCAGCGATTGATGTTGATCCGCTCTTAGGTACAGTTAACGTAATTTACTATAGTAATCAAGTAGATGGTTTCAATCTCGATGTATTTGTGGCTCGTTCTATTAACGGAGGGCAAACGTTCACGAATACAAGAATTACCAATATCTCGTTTAATCCCAATGGGGGCTCCCCAACGCCAACCACATTGATAGGAGATTATATTGATATTATTAGTGTACCTCCGGGTGGATATATCGGCGTGTGGACGGATACAAGTACAACGCAGTTTATTGTTGCAGGATACTCTAATATTGTAATTACTTGATTGCTGAAGAGATAAGGTGATTAAATATTAAATTCATGAATATTCAGCCGTATGAACTCGAATTTCGTAGATAACGTAATAATATATCGCTTACATTCGGCTTTGGAGATCCACTGACCTTAGATATAATAGATGAAGCAAATCATCGGACCCGGCAATCCTGAGAGTGGGGCGCCTAATTTAAACAACATCATAGGAGGAGTCACAGCTTTGTTTTTACAGTGGATACAGCAAGGTTTTTTTACGAATGTCAGAAAAGATTTGTTATCGGGGTTGACCGTAGCGTTCGCCCTGATTCCAGAGGCTATTGCCTTTTCAATTATGGCTGGGGTAGATCCCATGGTCGGTTTGTACGCATCCTTTGTCATGGCAGTCAGTATTTCCTTCTTCGGTGGTCGTCCAGGTATGATTTCTGCGGCGACAGGAGCGATGGCCTCTTTAATGGGGCCTTTAATTGCAAAATACGGTATCGAATATTTATTCGCTGCCACCATACTCACCGGAATCATTCAATGGATACTTGGTGCAATTAAGTTTGGGCGGTTCATTACCTTTGTCCCTCATTCGGTCATGGTCGGATTCGTAAATGCGCTCGCCATCATTGTTTTTATGGCTCAGCTTCCTAATTTCAAAGGTGCTTCAATGGAAATGTATTTAATGGTGGCAGGTACACTACTGATTGTATACTTCTTTCCAATGCTTACGAAGGTAATACCTTCTGCTTTGATTGCGATTGTCGTGATGACGATCATCTCTATGATTACCCATGCAGATGTTCGTACTGTGGGAGATATGGGTGCGATTACGCAGTCGTTGCCATCATTTCATCTGCCGGGAGTTCCATTTACTGTGCATATGATTTTAACCGTGCTTCCATTCTCATTGGCGCTCGCGATTGTTGGGATTACGGAATCCCTTCTGACTGCTACGGTCGTGGATGAAATGACAGATACGGGCAGTGATAAGAATCGAGAAATTAAGGGTCAAGGCATTTCAAATATTATAAATGGTTTCTTCGGTGGGATGGCAGGTTGCGCGATGATCGGGCAGACCGTTATTAACGTCAGATCAGGTGGGCGTACAAGACTATCAACCTTTATATCGGGAGCATTTCTGCTGTTTCTTATCATTGTGCTTGGAGATGTCGTGAAGCAAATTCCAATGGCCGCACTGGTGGGAGTTATGTTTGTTGTAGCGATTGGTACGTTTGACTGGACATCATTGCGTACATTAACTAAAGCTCCTCGAAGTGATACCGTTGTGATGATCCTAACTGTCATTATCGTTGTCGCGACATCGAATTTGGCGCTAGGTGTTGTTACAGGCGTTGTTCTAAGTGCTCTGAATTTTGGATGGAAAATGGCGCGGATTCACATATCTACAGAACTTGCTTCTGACGATCAGATTGTGTACAGCGTCGAGGGGCCTTTGTATTTCGGTACAGCCTCACATTTCACCCATCGGTTTGATTGTCAACAAGATCCGAATCGGGTCATCATCGACTTCTCGAAGTCGCATTTATGGGATCACTCAGCTATGGCCGCCTTACTGAAAGTCATTGATAAGTATGAGGTTTTAGATAAAAAGGTTACTTTAACAGGAATTAATCAGGAGAGTAAGCAGATGATGGACAAGATGGGGATGGATATTACGATTCAAACTAAATAAAACGAAGAAGGCTTCCGCCTCCCGGCGGGAGCCTTCTATATGTATTACCTGTAATCATAGGCATTTACTAATGTCAGACCAATCTCTCATACGTGTTGAATCCATTTGGCGTGGTTTCGATAAGAGTAAATCCATTGCGAAGGTATAACGCATTCAATTTCTCATGACCTGCAATGCAATCTAGCCGGATTCGATCTTTTCCCGCGAATTGAATGCCTGTAAGCGCCCACTGAAGAATATCGCTCCCTAGATCCTGTCCTGCGTAGTCTCGATGAATTGCAAGACGATGCAAATAGACGGAGGATTCATGTCCGTCTTCTCCCCAAAGCTTACGATCCCATGCATTCGCTCGGGGCTGAAGAATGACTACACCCACGTTGATCATCATTCTGTCTGAAGATAAACACTTCCCTGCGAGAAATACCGCCAGCAATATCATGCTTATCTTCTCCCAAGAGGATCTCATTCCACTGGTCGAGCCGATGCTCTTAAGCCATGTCGCCGTTTGCAAGAGAAGCCCGTTCACTGCTTCGTGGTCATCATGCACCGCCATTGCGGCTGTTATTTCCTGATTCAGATGTGTATTGGTAATCACGAATGGTTCAGCCATGTAAAGATCCTCCTCTGATATCGATGTAAGAAACGTATGTAACTATTGTAAAGAGGCTTGTCCAAGAAGGCAATCCAGCGTTTGTGGAGGTAGATAAATTGAAAAAAAGATATTTATCGATTACGATAACATTCTACATCATATACATAATGAAAGTGCACCGTTGACAGTATGTAGCAATCCTTGCCTCACCCGGCAAGAATTGTGTAATGCAGATGGAGTGTTAAATCATTAAGGTCGAATCGTGACCTCTGTTCCGACGGGAACTAGTGCGGATAGAGCCAGAACATCCTTATTCTGCATTCGGATACATCCATGTGATACTTCATGTCCGATAGAGGATGGATCATTGGTGCCATGTATGCCGTAATGAGGTTTGGATAATCCCATCCACAGGGCTCCAAAGGGCCCGCCTGGATTTAGCTGCTTGTTAATGATTTTATAATCTCCTGTTGGTGTGACCGTTAGCATTTTGCCAATGCCCACAGGGTAAGAATGAACCACTTGTTCACCATCAAGTAAATATAAAGTGCGGTCTGACAGATCCACGATAATCCGGTAGTTAGGCATCAAAATTCCCCCTTGCTACCAAGTTATGTATAACAGTGGAAGAAAGCCTCTATTTTGTTATTTAAATTTGTTTATACAGATCATTGTACGTTTCTTTACGTTGTATCCTGGAGGTAAAGTATGAAATTCAACATGTCCAATAAAAAGCTGATACTGAGCTGTTGTTTTGGAATCATCACCCTGATCGGCATTATTTTCACTTGGACCCAAGGTCCATATGTATATCATCCAGCTAAAACGAAGGCAGATCTTCATGATAAATCAGATAAAAATCCAAAGCTGGTTCATGGCTTCTTTTCAACTAAACCTACACCTGATGGTGTTTATTATCGCAACAAAGTTATCGTTCTGATGTATCATGATGTATCCGCTAATCCAATCAATAATAAGAGTTTGGACGTTACTGTATTTCAAAAACAGCTTGATTCGATGAAAAATAACAATTTTCATTGGATTACGATGGAGCAGTATGCCAATTTCATTACGAAACATGCTCCTGTACCGGATAATGCGGTATTAATGACATTTGACGATGGGTATGAATCCTTTTACAAGTACGCATTCCCGTTGTTGCAGAAATATCAAGTTCCAGCGACAAACTTCCTGATCGTATCAACCATCGGCAACAAAAACCATATCGGGATTAAGAAATTAAACTGGGATGAAGTGAAGGCCATGCATAAAAGTGGCATTGATTTCTATAATCACACCTATGATTCACATAAATATGATTGGGTCCTTATACCTGGTAAGCGAAAAGCTATGCTAGCACCGTTACTGATGGGTCCCATTGATGATGTCAAATATAATCGGCATGAAAGCAGCAACAGTATGTTCGGCGCATTACTAACGATTTGGGTAGAGCTAATAACATATTAAATAAAAAGCTCGGTAATCATCGAAACATTGTGGCTTTTCCATATGGTGGTTTCTCCAAGCCAGTTATGGATGTATGCAAGCAGCTAGGTATTCAGGTAACCTTTACTGTGAAAAAGGGGATTAACGCACCCGGCGAGACTAATGGGTTCCGGGTAAATGCTGGGGGTACAGATAATGATCCAGATGTACTCATTGAGTATATGAAACGCGGGGCAACCACAATGAATATGTCCAACTTGCTAAAATAAATTATAGATACGAATCAGATTGGAAAATCCCCGTGAAGCTCTTAAGAGCTTCACGGGGATTATGTTGTGGGCGCTTGTTGCGCTGTATATTTAACCCCTGCCAGCCCATCGTTAATGGCTGCAGCCGGTTCCTTTAGTGATCTCATAGTTAGTGTCAGAATAATGACTTCTAAAACAACAAAAGCCCTACCTCTCTTTTGTCCTTGCGGCTCCAATGACCGCGCCAGCGTGAATCAGATAAAAATGTCTTTGTAAACTCATACTTCGTTTGGGTTAATCAAAATAGGAATTTAAAACTTCAGTGAGAGTGAAGAGTTATTCTTAATGCGGGGAACGATAAAAGGGGTTAAATAAACATTATGATTATACTATATCACAAATATCGCCAAATAACAAATCTGCTACATGCTCAATGGAGTATCTTCGCATTCTTCAAAAAGCCATCATATGAAAAGTCCGGGATCTGAAATGGAGTGAAAAGTGAATAAATCAGGTTTTATGTCATAATTTCATTGGACTCGACCGATAAAATAGGAGGGTTGATCTAGGTCATTTTACACAAAGGTAGGCTTTAACTATGGATAGTGAACAGCAGCGAAGACGTAAAGCGTTGTATCAATTATTTTTGAAGAAGTTACTACGAAACTATATTGTAGGTTCTATGTTCGCTGTGCTGGTCGTGGGAAGTGCGATTGTTCTAACGACTCTCGAAGTTCCTGGCCCTGAGTATAAACGTATGATGTACATTCTACTTGTATCCTTAGCAGTAATGCTTGTGACGGAACTCATCGTCTTTTTTGTACATATTAAGCCGATACGAAAGGGTCTACTCGAACCTGAAGGTGGGTTTGATGTTCTGGAAAAGGCTTATTTGCAAACGCATAAGCTGCCTATGTTAGCGATATATCGCATCCTCGGTCCGCATCTGCTTGGACTTATGGTGCCTGCGGTAGGCATGACACTATGGATGCTGCATGTAGGGCTGCTGACGTTCCCTCCATTTTATCTGACCATTGCGGTTTTGGGAGCCATATTAGTAGCTAGCATGCATGCGATGATCGATTTTTTCTTGACTACACTTACCATTCGTCCGCTGATACAGGAATTTAAAAAACAAACGGAGGAGCGGTATAGGGTTGAATTAGATTTGGATGGACATGTATTTATGTCGATTCGACCCAAATTTCTAGTAAGTGCTATGCTGATCGGTTCTTCTCCGTTGTTGCTTTTCAGTCTGGCAGCTCAGCTTCGGCTCCGAAGTTTAGATCATGATATCATTCAGAACTATTGGAGTTGGGCGGGGCTCATTCTTGTCATTGATCTTAGTTTCGCTTACGCGGGCGCAAGGTTGATCACTCAGAATGTAGAGGAGCCCATTGGGAAGTTATATGATGCCATGAACGAGATTAGAGAAGGACGACTCGTCCTGATTCAGAATGAATATTCGGATGAGTTTTCTAAACTAGTAGCGGGCTTTAATATGATGGTTAGGGCTTTGCAGAACCGTGAAGTGCAAAGCCTCACGATGCTTGAAAGTTATTTTGTAACACTGGCTACTGCGTTGGATGCAAGAGACGCTTATACAGCGGGTCATTCTACACGCGTGGCGGAGTATTCCGAGCTCATCGGTCGTTTATCAGGGATGGCGGATGAACAAATCAATGTGATTCGTAAATCTGCACTGCTGCATGATATCGGCAAAATAGGGATTAGAGATACGGTTCTACTCAAGGATGGACGGCTAACGGATGAGGAATTTGATCAAATTAAGGCCCATCCCGCACTTGGGGAAAATATTTTGATGCAGATTGAACCCAAGGATGCTATGGCTCCCCTATTGCCAGGAGTGCGCTCTCACCATGAGCGATATGATGGTAAGGGATACCCGGATGGTTTGGCTGGGGAAGACATTCCTTTGCTGGGCCGAATTATTGCTGTAGCAGATGCTTATGACGCCATGACTTCCGATCGTCCCTACCGTAGAGGAATGGATTGCACTAAAGCGTTATCGATTCTGGAAGAAGGAAGAGGGAAGCAGTGGGACCCTATGTTTGCGAAGGTATTTGTGGATCATATGCGGAAACGTTTGGCGAATTAGATCTGGTGCATGTAAAGATAAATGTAATGAATAATATATCGAATTAAATAAAAAAGCTTCCGCATCGATGCGGAAGCTTTTTTTTACAAAGAGAGAATGTATCGATTTCTTAGTGAGACATGTGATCCATTGACATTCCGGACATGTCAGACATTGTAGTCGAAGCGGCACTTGCCGGTGCCATCATTTTTGTTAAAGTAATCGTTGTTTTATCTTGCCCCAAGCCACATTCCAACCTAGAAGCTCAGTGATGAAGCGAAGTGGTACTTCGGTACGGCCATTTTTTATAAATACAGTTGCTCCAACTTTCTTGTTCATACCATTCAATTGCATTGTGTCTTTACCAATCCAGAAAGCCAGTTTGTCGTCGCCAGCCATAATCCAAGTTGTTTTGGTTGCATTGTCATACTTAACTTCTGCACCAATACCTTCAGCTAGGTAACGTACAGGGATAAACGTGCTGCCGTTTTTAATCATAGGAGCTACATCCATCATCATTTTGTTACCGTTCACTGTAATCGTTTTGCTACCAAGTTGCATCATCACTGTACTCATTTGAGGAGTTGTAGGTACAGTAGCGTCGTCGTTGTTGGTTCAAATTTAGCAGGGAACTGTTTTACGATACCTTCAGATAAAGCATCGCCTGTCATAAACATGTGAGCATAAGCTTCACGCTCTAGGGAATATACCGTTTTGTAGTCTTTAGCCACATAGCTGTCAAATGCTTTCAGTAGCTCATTGATATGCATTTTCAAACCTTCAGCAAGATCTTTTTCACTTAAGTTAGGGTTAGCTGTAGCAAAGAATTTAGCTTGAGCAAAACGATATTTTTCAAGGTTATCTACAGCTTTTTGTTTAGCAGTATTGTCTTTAGCAGCTGTAGCTTTCACGTAATCTACAAAGTAACCGATATGAGAAGACCAGATGGTGTTAAACGATTTACCTGCGTCCTGTCCGTAGACAGAAGCAATGGCGTTGGATAAATCATTTGTGTTCATTGTTAATACAGCAGCAGCCTGGTCAAAGTCAGGGGCACCGTCAATTCCTTTTTGCATAGCGAATACTGCAGCAGATGCATGTTCACCAAGTAGTTGACCCAGTGTTTGACGAAGGTCGGAAGCTGGGTTATTCATAATATCACCTGTAAATTTAGCAGGGAATTGTTTAACAATTCCGCCAGCAAGAGCATCACCAGTCATAAGCATGTGAGCATATGCTTCACGCTCGGTTTTATAAACCGTGCTGTAATCTTTAGCTACATAACTATCAAATGCTTTCAATAATTCATTGATATGCATCTTCAGACCATCAGCAAGATCTTTTTCACTTAAGTTAGGGTTAGCTGTAGCAAAGAATTTAGCTTGAGCAAAACGGTACTTTTCAAGGTTATCTACAGCTTTCTGTTTCGCTGCATTATCTTTAGCACTCGTAGCTTTCACATAATCAACAAAGTAGCCGATATGGGAAGACCAGATGGTGTTAAACGATTTACCTGCTTCATCGCCGTATACTGAAGCAATGGCTTTGCTAAGATCAGCCGTGTTCATGTTCAGCGCGTTGGCTGCATCTGTGAAATCACCTTTAGCATCGTAACCTTTTTGCATCGTGTTGATTGCAAGGATGGCATGCTCACCAAGTAGATTGCCTAAGGCTGATCTGAGGTCCGCCGCAGAACCTTTCGTTGTTGGCGCTGCACTTGCGAACGCCGGGATGACTAAGAATACGGCTAGCATTAATGTAAGTATTTTGCTCATATGAGATTTCATGAATAGCACTCTCCTTTTGAGTTTGGATTATTTATCCGCCTGTCTCAGAAGCGGTTATGCTGATGAAACGCAGGAAGTTTAGTTTTGGATCACAATCATTTTTAAAAAAATAAAAATAAAAAAAAGTCATCCTCTTCAAAGGTTCTTGCGAACGTTATAATAGAGGGAGATCACGGAAAGGGGCCCTCGAATGAAAGAACTCATAGAGGATAGCCAGATTATGACGCGGATTCGGGAAAGAGATCAGATGGCGCTTGAGCAGCTTTATGACCGCTATGAGCGGGTCGTGTATTCTTTTGCCTACCGAATTGTAAATGATGCCATGGCTGCCGAGGAAGTAGTGCAGGAATTGTTCCTGCGGATTTGGAACTATGGTGAGAGATATGAGGCTAACCAGGGAAAATTAACAACATGGATGTTCGTTATTACACGAAATATAGCTGTTGACATGCTACGGCGCAAATCGGTTAGAGATAAAGATGCTCCGATCGAGACCGAAGTTCTACAGCAGTTCACGGATGAAACGGCGGATACCGCGCAGGAAGTGGAGCGTAGAGCTGAAAGTGAAGAAATGAAGCAAGCTTTAAATGTACTTAGTGTTGATCAGAAGCATGTGATTGAATTGATTTATTATCAGGGACTGACACAGCAAGAGGTAGCAGAGAAGCATGGCATTCCGCTGGGGACCGTAAAGAGCCGTGTGAGACTAGCAATGAAACAGCTTAAAAGGCGACTGACGGATGCGGGAAGGAGGGAACACGTCCATGAATGAGAGAGAGAATGAACGTTGTGACTGGGCAGAAATGTACGCAATCGGCGGACTGGATCCAGCGGAGACAGCTGAATTTGAAGAACATCTACAAACTTGCGCCGCTTGCCAAGAATTAGTGCAAGAGCTTCGCGAAGTGGTAGGACTGCTTCCCTTAGCTGTCGAAGATGTGCAGCCGCCAGAAGGTATGAAGGCACGTATATTGGGAAGCGTGTTGGCTAATAGCACTATGCCTGAAATAGATGGAACACAAGGGATGTCTGAGCATCAAACATTAGCTGATCAAGGTGAAAGCCTACGGATCATAGAGCATGATAAGGCTCAGGAATCCGTGAATAACGCTGATCCGAGGTTGGGTAAGGTAAATGAAGCGAACGCGCAAGCAGAGGCTGAACGCGGAACGATCTCTTTCAAGCGAGAATCAGAGCAGCCGAATGGTGCCTGGATTCCGGCTCGCAATGATACGCGGCGCGGTAGTCTGCTCTTGTGGCGCACAGTGAGCATAGGGCTGGCAGCAGCCATAGCGGGGCTGGCGATGTATACAACCCAGCTACAGCGGGATGTGAATGGACTGCATAATCAGCTGGCGATATCTGATGAACGAGCAGGACTACTGAATAACCAGTTGAGTGCCATGAAGCAGCCTGCACAGGGACTAAAAGCTGACGAGGCAGTGCAGCTAAGTCCAACGACGAAAGACATTGTTGCGCAGGGTCTTGCGACCGTCGTTATTGATGATAAAGGGACTCATTTGGTTGTTCAGGCAGAGAAACTGCCGGAGCTTAAGGGTAATGAGGCCTTTCAGGTTTGGTTGATTAAAGGGGATGTTAAGCTAAATGCCGGAACCTTTGTCGCGAACAAGAAGGGTACAGGAGCTGTATACTATACCTTCGATCCAGATGAGTATGATACTGTAGCGATTACACTTGAACCCGATGCCAAGGGGCAGCAGCCAAGAGGAACGGTCATACTAGCAGGTTCTATATAATGTAATTGAAATCCCTCGACACGCATGACATTCGTGCATATCGAGGGATTTTCTCTTCACAAACGCTTCCTATTTGTTATAGTTTGGAGCTGCACAATGTCCAAAGCTATTTGGATTAAAGACATGAGGGATGCTCAGTATCGCGTTATTAACGATTATTGCTCTGGCGGAGCTAACATAAAGGATACGTTTGAATTAAAAAAGGTTGAACAGCATCGTGGCTGTTCAACCTTTTTAGTCTGTCTGAAGCGTAAATCGACCGCATTTATGAGGCTGGATTGGATTCAAATTACTTTTTATCAGATGACCCATTAGCATTTAAGTTTTGGATTTGTTAGTTAACCGCTGAGCGCAGGAATGCGGGCAGTCGTACAAGCGCGATGATGAGTCCTATGAGTCCAAATACGAGTAGGATCAGCGCGGGTCCCCATATATCATTAATATGTGCTCCATGAGCTATGATGTTCTGGAGAGAATTTTGAGCCCAGAATTGGGGCAAGAAGTGTCCAATATTTTGAATGAACTTAGGCATGAGGTATGAAGGTACCCACAGTCCGCCAATTAGAGCTCCACCTGTTGAGATGAGCTGAGTAATGACCATAGCAGCACCTTCGCCAGGCACGATAAAAGCAAGACCGAGTCCAATTCCAGTTCCAGCTATGCTGAGACAGAGGATGACGGCTCCAAGTGCGAATAAGTCACCGAGCTGGAGTCCATATACGAAATGGCCAAAGGCGAATAATACTACACACTGAGCGATGACGGTTAGTACGAAGGGGATCCACATCCCGATTAAATATTGCAATGGTTTCACGTTGGTACTGCGTACACGGGATAGCAGTCCTGTTTTCTTCTCATCGAAAAAGCGCCGTGCCATTGTAATCATAATAAAGAAGACAAACATAACGGTCATACCTGGAACCACCTGATCAATTGCGTCGAAGTGATCGGCACTTGTGGGGATATGCTGGATGCGAATAGGAGAGGCCAGCGTAGCTTCGACCTGAGCCTTGGAATCACCGTTTGCAAGAAGCGTTTTACTCAGCTTTTGTTCACGATACTCACTGGAGATACCCGAAAGTATGGCCTGTATAGGAGCAAGATCTGTTTTAGCAGAGGGGTCTTCATGGAGCTGTACATCGGCAGCTTTGCCTTGTTGCATCCCTGCGCCGAAGCCTTGCGGGATGACAAGCACGGAGGAGAACTGTCCACGTTTGATTTTATCAAGCTCATCATTCAAACTCGCGGCTGGGCTTTCTTTGACGTCCATTATGTTGTCTATTTGCTGGATGAACGACTTAGAAGCTGTACTTTGATCTTGATCGATCACGTGAATCGAGATAGCGGAGCTATCCGAAGAACCCCCCATAATGGAGCCAAACATAACTATAAATAGGATCGGCATGAGCAGCAGGAAGATGAAGCTTCGCCGATCTTTACGGATCAGCTTTAACTCTTTGATAATGATGGCTTTCATATTCGAAATTCTCCCCTTAACAAATGATTATATTAGGATTGCAGATTAATCACGTAGTTGTGTCCCTGTTACACGAAGGAATACATGCTCAAGTGAAGGTCTGACAACGGTAAGCTGCTTTACATCCCAGCTATGAGTAGAGGCCAACTGGAGTAAATGCTGCATGACTGAATTCATACGTTCGGTTTCCAGCACCCATCCAGACCCTTCTTTACGTGTAGAGGTTACATGCTCAAGTGGAGGCAGTTCTTGAAGACCGTTCACTTCTAGATAAATTGCATTGTCTCCGTAACGATCAAGTAACTCTCCCAGTGGACCCATGGCTTTAATCATACCTTGATCCATAATGGCCACCTCGTCACATAGCACTTCAACCTCTTCCATGTAGTGCGTGGAGTAGATGATGGTTACGCCTTCGCGGTTTAATTCACGAATCATTTCAAAAATATGATTTCTCGACTGAGGATCAATACCGACCGTCGGTTCATCCAGAATAAGCAGTTTGGGACGGTGAAGCAGGGCGGCGGCGATATTGATACGCCGCTTCATTCCACCTGAGAAGGTGCTAATCTCATCCTTGGCCCGATCTAAGAGGCCAGTCTGTGTGAGGACTTCTTGAATGCGCTGCTTCAGTTCTTTTCCACGAACGCCATACGTCTGTCCGAAGAATTCCAGATTGTCATAGGCGCTCAGCTTCTCGTATAGTGTGATTTCTTGAGGTACGTATCCAATATATTTGGAGACAGCGTCAGCATCTGTAGTTAATTCCTGTCCGAATAGCTTTACGCTACCGCTGTCTGCCTTGATTATACCAGTCAATATTTTCATAGTCGTCGATTTGCCAGCTCCATTAGGTCCAAGAAAGCCAAAGGAAGTTCCGGCCTTTAGTGAGAATGTTACATCTTGCAGTGCCTGCTTCTTAGCATAGGTTTTACGCAAATGAGAAACTTCTAATATGGTTTCAATCGGAGCAGAAGCGAATTGTAACGTGGAACTTGCTTTCGGTGTTGTCTCAATCATTGAACATTCCTCCTATAAAGATAATTTTTCTTGAAATAGATAGGCTGTGAGCCGAATGACGAAATAGGTGACCAGCCAACTGATGAGCATGCTTAAAGGGACAGCCCAATGGTAGGGGAATAGAACGGCCATATGCGGCTGAGACCCGTTGGAAAGGTCTAAACTACCTTCAGATAAGAAATTGTCGTTATTGTAAAAGAGAATACTGAAACTACTCATGAACACAATCCATAGGACCGGAGTGAGTGGGCGAAGAGTACTATGCATAACACTATTCATTATTAGGCCAAGTGAAATTAGAATAGGACTGAATCCGATCATAATACTAAGCCAGTTCAGGCCGGTAATGATGAATGAAGCGGCATCGGAAAGGGTGTAATTGCTAAGGATAAGTGACAATAAGAAAATATAGACCGTTCCTATAACAAATACAGCCGAAATTACAATTAATACTTTAATCCATGTGCCGAGCCATTTGGCTCCAATGAGATGTAAACGTGAATAAGGTAGAGTAAGCCACCATCCGTAAGTTTCGTTCTCCCATTCTCGCTTGATACTACCGAATCCTAGGAAAAAAACAATGTAGGGAAATCCCAATGTGGCCAGCCATATCCGGTCAAGTGGAAAGGTTTCTCGAACCGCGAAATAGGTTGTGGCTCCCAAAGCTGCTATGACCAACAATAGACAGTATGCCAGCCACCAAGCTCTGCTCATTTTCGTTCGATTCTTTTTTCTCCAACTGCCCTTATTTTTGAATTCATGAAGAGTAAGCGCCCAGAAAGTACTTCGGGTAGCATTCATTTGTTCCACTCCTTTGCATACATCGTCCGGAAGACGTCACGCAGCGACCCGTATTCCGAACGTAGATCATCCATGTCTCCAGACCATATTGCGTGTCCCTTCTTTAACATGACAGTGTAATCGAATAATCCTTCAACCTCCGTAATGTCATGCGTACTAATGAGAAGAGATTGCTCACGATCCTCTAGGTAGTCGATAATTCCGGAAATAATCGCTTCTCTGGACATGACATCAATTCCAGCAAACGGTTCATCCAGAATAATAAGTGGGATATCACGAGCAAGACAAAGGATCAAGAGAACCCGGGCTTCTTGCCCGCGGCTCATTCCGCCAATTTTCATTTCAAGCTCCACATCCATGTTGTTAGCTAGATGATGAGCGCGTTCCATTGAAAAGCCAGGCAGAAAGGATTGTCCCCACTCAAAAGCCTGCTGCGTCGTATGGCTTGGATACCAGCGTGCCCGATCAGGTAAGTAGCAATGCCTTGATTGGTTTGCCAGCCTGGTGTTCTACCGAGAACTTGAAGCTGCCCCTTATCCGGTTTAACCAGTCCCGTTAGTGCCCGGAAGAACGTTGATTTGCCACAACCGTTGGGCCCAAGAATACCCGTAATGCGGCCCGCAGGAATGGTAAAGTTCAGCTGATCCAGAGCATTTACTTTGTTATATCGTTTCGTCACTTGGTCGCAGACGATGATGGGGGAAGTCATGTTTGTGGGCCTCCTTGTTCTGAATTACTCTTTTGGCTAACATATTGCTGAATATCAGACCAAGAAAGTCCGAGACTTTTCATCTGCTCCATAAAGTTATCAATATATCTAGCTGCTAAATCTGCACGAAAGGACTGAACTCGTTCCGGTGAAGATGTAACATACGTTCCTTGACCGCGGCGTTTCTCTGTCAATCCGTCGCGTTCGAGCTCCTGATAGGCCCGCATAACGGTGTTTGGATTCATTTTCAGTAATTGCGCTAGTTCTCGTACAGAAGGCATTTTATCTCCCAAAGCGATCTCTCCTTTTGCAATTGAGCTTCTTACCTGATCTATGACTTGTTCATACAACGGTTGACTGAAATCGATATTGAACCGCAAAGAGCCAACCTGTTGATCTTCCATATGGCGTACCTCCTAACTTGCAAATGGCAAAGTCATTTCTTTGTGGTGACTATAGTGTATTATATCACTTAATACACTTAATGCAACTACGTTTTTCCTTATTAGTCACAAAAATTTTTAAAAAAAGAATAAAAAGGTCCGGAAACCACTACCCTATAAGGGTTAAATGGCTTCTGGACCTTGTAATATGATAGCATTCGTTGCTTTAGCGAAGGGCATTCTCACGTTTGTTTTTATAGCGTATATAGATGAAGATTGCTGCAGTCACTAAGAATTCAGAGATTGGAATCGATAACCAAATCCCATTCGTACCCATGATATAAGGAAGCGTAAACAGAAAGATCACCATTAAAATAATTTCACGCGAGAATGTAATATAGATCGCTACTCTGACTTGTTCAGTGGCTTGGAAGTAGGTCATCATGACAAAATTGATACCCATAAACATGTAGGCGATAAAGAAAATACGGATTCCCATCACAGCTAGAGATCTTACTTCAGCTGTGAACTCACCAAAGACGGAGACGATGGCATTTGCACCGATCAATCCTGCGATAAAGACAGCTACGCCTGTTACGAAGGCTGTAATCACGGCAAGACGGATCGTTTGCAGTTCGTGCAAACGCAGCTTCGCACCGCGGTAATAGCTAATCAATGGTTGGATAGCACTACCCATACCAAGGAAGAGCATAAGCATTACACTATGCGCATAGTTCAGCACAGAGAAGGCAGCGACGCCAGCCGTTCCGGCCCAAGCGACAAGTGCTAAATTATAGCCTATTGTAAACACAGACAAGCCGACTTCGGATATAAAGCTTGGAAATCCGATCGTGAGTGTTTCCCAGCTCAGCTTCCATGAGAAACGAGGGTTCACGAACTTGAGCGAGTTATCTTTGCGCAAGAAATGGGGGAACAATACGATGGCTCCAACAAGGGTAGCCGCAACTGTAGCTAAGGCTGATCCCTGAGCCCCCATATGGAGCGGGAACAGGAATACATAGTTAAGAATGATATTGAGCACCGCAGAAACAATCATGGAGATCATCGCCAGATTCGGATTGCCGTCATTACGTACGAATAGGCTAAGCGAGCTCTGAATGGTTATGATAAAACCGTATGTGATTAATACGGTCATATAATCAAGCACATAAGGTAGTGTATCGCTGTTTGCTCCAAGCCCATAGGCTAGTGGCACGCGGAATATATAAGCTATGGCTGCTATAATTAGTGTGAGTACAAAGATAAGCACGAGCGAGTGGGTAAAGATCCGCTGCGCATGCTTATACGCCTTGGCCCCGATCGATTGTGAGAACAGGGTCGCCCCTCCGATTCCAATCCATAGAGACATTGCAAAGAATACGGAGAAAACGGGGGAGGCTATATTAATGCCTGCTAAGGCTAGTGCTCCCAATCGATGGCCTACGAAAATTCCGTCAATAACTACATTGACTGACATCATAAGCATCCCAATCAGGGACGGAATTAAATAACGGATAAATACCTTGGCTACAAAATCGGATTCCATAGACTGAAGTGAAACATTCTCTTGATTCATGATGCCCTCCAACATTTGTGGAAACGTAGATTATGACAGCGAATAATTCAATGCGTGAATACATGCACAGATTTAAGACAACCTTATATACTGAACGTTCGTTCTAAAATATAAATGTAGTATACCCTGATCATTAAACGAATTCAATGAATTGGGCGAGATCAGGCAAGGTATTTGTTCCCATACTACTCTAGATTCATATGTAGCAGGTGCGGGTAATAAAAGAGCATAGAGGAATTGCTTATTGAAGCTAATTCTTAACAACGTAAAGGAGCTGATAGATCATGGATAGCAACGTATTCAAAGGAAAGTGGAACCAAGTCAAAGGTGATGCCAAGAAGCAGTGGGGCAAATTAACCGATGATGATCTGGATGTCATTGACGGTGAGAAGGATAAGCTGGTGGGCAAACTACAAGAACGTTATGGTCACACCAAGGATGCGGCTGAAGCCGAGTATCATTCATGGAGCCGCAAACATAGCGATGATGTTTAGAGCATCATGAATTAAATTAATATGATATTGAATCATAGAAGAGCTCATTGAAACCATTAGATATGGTACTTTGGGCTCTTTTTTATTTGTCATGGCTGATTAACTTGTGACATTCGTGATATGATACTGTTATGTACAAATGTTCAGAGCAGGAGTTGGTTGGGTGGGATTTCTTAAAATTTTCCTGAGTAATACTGCGGTACTAATTACCGTAGCATACCTCGCAAATTTGTTCTATAAGTATGTATTAAGCCGCACCTCATCCTCAGTTAAATACATAAGTTCGGTGCTTCTTATTATTTTTTGTGGATGGCTCAGCATGTTTTTTGGGTATCAAGTCCATGATGCAGTCATATTTGATCTTCGGTATATCCCATTAATAATAGCTACGGTTGCCTATTCAGAGCCATTGATTCTAATTGTGATTGGGGCAGGAATTGGTTTGTCGCGCTTAACCTTCGGTGTAAATGAGGCGGCCATAGCAGGAACGCTGAATTTAGTTATATTGGGGTTTGTAGCTGCAGCACTTAGTTATTGGATGCGTCACAAATCTTTTGGTCTTTTGAAGCAAGGCCTGATATCCATCCTAGTTATTAATATTTTTAACTCCATTAACATTACGCTCCTGGGCGTGATTCCATACCGTATCTATATTTTTGATATTATGCCTGTAACACTTCCGCTAAGCCTGGTACTCAGTCTTATTTTCTCGCTCATTCTTCGTGACTTTCAATTGGAGCGAAACCGGTTGGTTCAAATAAAATATAGTAATGTCTTGTTATCAGCACAGGCAGATGAGCTTCACAAAGCCAAAATGGTGCTGGAGGAGCGTGCCCGCGATTTAATGCTATCCTCACAATATAAGACGGATTTCTTAGCCAATATGTCTCATGAGCTGCGTACACCGCTCAATGGTATCATTAATTTTGCTCAACTCATTAGCGAACATGATAGTACTCGTACGAAGGAAGAGTTAATTGAGTATGGCGATATTATTTATCAATCAGGTCAGGATTTGTTAACCATTATCAATGACATTTTGGACTTGTCCAAGGTTGAAGCGGGTAAGCTGGAAATTGTCAACGAAGAGATGAATATTAGTGAGATTCCGCAGATTGCCTTTATGCATTTTGAGATGACTTCGAAGAAGGACGCTGTAGAATTTGAAGTGAAGATGGACGAACATTTGCCATTAACCTTTTATACAGATCCTGTGCGTGTTCAGCAAATACTCAGAAATTTGTTGTCCAATGCGTTTAAGTTTACCCATTCAGGTAAGGTTACACTTGATATTCGCACTGAGGATGGTCCAGATCCGGGAGATCTGCAGGAGTGGATTATATTTTCAGTGAAAGATACAGGGATTGGTATCTCAGAATCTCAACAACAATCTATATTTGAAGCCTTTCAGCAGGCTGATGGATCGATTAACCGTAAATATGGAGGTACTGGACTAGGACTATCCATTAGTAGAGATCTTTCGCGGTTATTGGGTGGATTTATCAGACTTGAAAGTGAACTCGGCGTAGGAAGTTGCTTCAAGCTTTATTTACCACTGAGCCAAGAGGATGCATAATACGTATGTATAGATTACAGGAAGCAGGTGGTTGCATGGGTTATCAAGCGTTGGTACTTGGTGCTACTGGTCTCGTGGGTGAACAGGTTGTTCACGAGCTGCTAGAGCATGACGCATATAGCTGCGTGAAAGTGCTTGTTCGCCGCCCACTGGAGATTTCGCATCCGAAGCTTCTTCAACAGATCGCAGATTGGGACAGGTTGGATGAGCAGGAGGCTTTTTTTGAAGGGGTAGAGGACGTATTTTGCTGCCTTGGAACTACCATTCGTAAAGCGGGTTCGAGAGAGAATTTCCGCCGTGTCGATTTTGAGTACCCGCTTGCTGCTGCAAGGTTGGCACAGAAGCAAGGAGTACGCCAATTTCTTATTGTCACGGCGATGGGGGCGAATGCTTCATCCCGCATATTTTATAACCGTACCAAGGGAGAAATCGAGGACGCACTAACAATAGCTGGTTTGAAGGGACTGCACTTGTTTAGACCTTCCATGCTATTAGGTTATCGTCCAAAGAAGCGTTTTGTCGAAGACTTAGGCGGGCGAATGATGAAGGTTTTGGACCCGATTATGACGGGGAGCGCGGCGAAATATAAGGCTATTCCAGCAGAAACGGTTGCTAGAGCCATGGTTAATATTGCCCTTACTTGTGTTCCTGGAGTACATGTATATCCAAATGATGTTATTCATGCACTAGGTGCGCCAGCATAGGCAAGTATTGCTAATATGGCTACCTCTGATTACAATTGGTACAGATCGAAGACTGAGGAAAGGGTGATCTATTATGAGTAAACAAGTGATTTCAACAACGTCTGCACCAGGAGCGATTGGGCCTTATAGTCAGGCTGTTTGTATTGGAGATCTTATTTTTGCATCTGGGCAATTGGGATTGAATCCAGAAACGATGGAGTTTGGTAATGGCGTTCAGGAACAGACACATCTGGCATTAAACAATGTGAAGGCTATTCTGGAAGCTGCGGGTGCTGGGTTGGATCAAGTGGTCAAAACGACTGTGTTTCTGAAAGATATGAATGATTTTGCAGCCGTGAATGAAATTTACAGCACGTACTTCACGGAACCTTATCCGGCACGCAGCGCAGTAGAAGTTGCTCGCTTACCTAAAGATGGCCTGGTTGAAATTGAAACGATTGCTTATCTGAAATAGTTGATAATGAAATAAATCATACGATAAAACAGGGTGACCGAGAGCCAGATATGGCATGGACGGTCACCCTGTTTTGTTGCTGCAAATATTTAATCACGATCACGATTGCGGATGAAGAAGAGCCAAATGAGATAGATAAACAGGAATCCTGCCGCAATCAAAGCGGTTATAAAGACGTTGTTCGTATCTTGATGTTTCACCGCAATTGCGATATAAGCCCAAACAAAAACGAGAGGATAAATGCTATCTCTATAAGGAAAGCTGACAAGCACAGCTAACACGGTTCCAACAATCAGCATAATAATAGCCCATGTGGCATCACTAAGGCCAAAGCCATCCCAGTTATTTTTCTCAAGAGCAACTCCAACATTTACGATCGTCGCAACACTAATCCAACCAAGATAGAGGCTAAAAGGAAGCTTCACGAGCCACATTTCACCCAGTGTAGGGTAGTGGATTCGACGAGTTTTCAAATAAAGGACGATAAGCGATATCAAGAGCAATGCCATCACGACAACGGACAGCTCAATGTATAGATATTGCCAAAGTAACAGCCATCCAACGTTTAGCAAACAGCTGATGATAAACCACGGACCTATTGAAAGAACCGAATCTCGGGTCTCGGAAGATCGCTTACTTTGATAAATGATAAATCCTAGAAGCAACAAATATATAAGACCCCAGATCATAAAAGCATATCCGGCTGGTGTTAGCAGCGTAGGATACATATCTGAAATTTCTCCAGTTTGTCTACCTCCAAGGATCGTCGTACTCGCCAATCCATTAATAACGAGTACTGCGATAAATGCAAGTACATTCCACCACTTATAGGGATTTCTTCTAAGCAAATCGATCAGCCTCCTGAACAGATATATGATATATCGTTATGTAAATTAAGGTGTCTTTAAAGATATACCCAATTTTGCCCCAAAAAGAACAGGTGTTGTTTAAGTATGGAAGATTCATTTCATAAATGCGTGGTAATAAAAGGAAAACTTAATCTCACAAGGAGTGAGTAGCGTGAATTCGAAGAAAAAATCGCAACTGCTGCAGCAATGGGTCTTTGTTGGCCCATCAGCCCTATTTTTCCTTATTATCGTCGTTATTCCTTTCCTACTTGGTCTGTACTATTCGTTCACGGATTGGAATGGGGTTTCGAAACATGCAAGTTGGGTTGGTTTTCGTAATTACCTACATATCTTTAGTGAAGACCCAGCCTTTTTAAATGCTTTTTGGTTTACCGTTAAGTTCACGGTATTGGGTGTTGTACTAACAAATATCATCGGTTTTGTGTTTGCCTATCTTCTGACTAGGCCGATTTATTCGCGTAATGCGCTACGTACGATTTTCTTCATGCCGCATGTTATTGGAGGCTTACTGCTGGGCTTTATTTGGCAGTTTATATTCGTGAAAGGGTTCTCATCCATGGGAAGCGCACTGAATTGGTCTTTCTTCAACCTGCCTTGGTTAGGGACAGAGGGGACTGCATTTTGGGCAATCGTTATTGTATTTGTATGGCAAAATGCCGGATATCTGATGGTTATCTATATTTCCTCTCTGAATAATGTTCCTAAAAGTTTGATCGAAGCTGCACAAATGGATGGTGCATCTAGAGGTCAGGTTCTCCGCAAAATTACGATTCCAATGGTAATGCCGGCAGTTACAGTATGTTTATTCTTAGCCATATCATGGTCCTTTAAGCTATTTGATCTGAACTTGTCTTTAACGAAAGGGGGCCCATTTAAATCTACAGAGTCGGTTGCTTTAAATATTTATAATGAAGCATTTAACATCAGTAGATTCGGGATGGGGTCAGCTAAAGCTATTGTATTCTTCATTATTGTAGCCATTATTTCATTTATTCAGGTTAGAGCAACGAAGAGCAAGGAGGTTGAAGTCTGATGGAAACTTCACATCGTAGCCGAGGCAAGTGGATGTTAGCAGAGATCTTTATGATACTGGTTGCTTTGCTATTTCTAGTTCCGTTCTATTTCCTGCTTGTGAATTCAGTCAAATCTTTTGCAGATATTCTTACCGATTCAGCAGGCTTTCCTACCACCTTTGTATGGGACAATTATGTCCAAGCTTGGAAGCTAACTGAATTTCCTCAAGTGTTCTGGAACTCACTTCTTGTAGCAATTGTGAGTAATGTGTTAATTGCGTTAATCAGTTCGATGGCCGCTTATCGCATGGTTCGGCACAACACGATGTTTAACAGTATTCTCTTTAGCGCCTTTGTGGCTGCAATGATTATTCCGTTTCAGTCCATCATGATACCACTCGTTAAAGTTGTAAGCACGATAGGTATCATGGATACCCGGATTGGACTGATTCTGTGCTACTTAGGATTTGGAGCACCACTCTCCGTATTCTTATTTCATGGTTTCGTTAAATCGGTACCCAAAGAAATTGAAGAGGCCGGAAGAGTAGATGGTAGCTCTGCCTATGGCATTTTCTTTCGCATCGTACTCCCATTGATGCAGCCCATCGTCGTGACTGTCATTATTCTTAATGCTTTGTGGATTTGGAATGATTATTTAATGCCGTCGCTGATACTACAGAGTCCAGATCTTAGGACCATTCCGATTGCAACGTATGCTTTCTTTGGACAATTTAAGAAGCAGTGGGATTTGGCGCTTCCCGCGCTGGTGCTCGGGATTACACCAATCGTTATCTTTTTCCTGCTCATGCAAAAATACATTATCGAGGGCATCTCTCAGGGCTCTGTTAAAGGTTAATCCAAATTCATAGAAGGGAGGAAACGAAGGATGAAGAAATGGTTCATATCAAAGCCAGCGATCCGGTTAGCAGCTCTGTTTACATGCTTCACCTTGCTCATAGGTTGTAATAGCAATTCTAATGCCGATGGCAAGAAGACCATTCATATTTTTCAGTTTAAAGTAGAAATTGCTGAAGCTTTGAAGCATGTACAGGCAGAGTATGAGAAGACTCACCCTGGTATAAAACTGGACATTCAGACCGTAGGGGGAGGCAGTGATTATGGTGCATCACTCCGCGCCAAATTTGCAGCTTCCAAAGAGCCGGATATTTTTAATATTGGGGGATACTCCGAGATGAATATGTGGCAGGAATACTTGGAGGACTTGTCTAATGAGCCCTGGGTCAAGGATGTGAAGGATCTGGCTAAGGAGCCCATGACTAAAGATGGGAAGCTGTATGGTCAGCCTATGAATCTAGAAGGATACGGATTTATATACAATAAACAGTTATTCAAAAAAGCTGGGATTGAAGAGCGTCCGGTTACGATTAGCCAGCTTGAGGAAGCCGCCAAGAAGCTGCAAGCCGCGGGCATTACGCCTTTTGCGAATGGATATCAAGAAGCATTTGTACTAGGTAATCATAATATTAATGTCGCTTTTGCGGATCAGAAAGATCCTGCTACATTTATTAACGCGCTGAACGATAAATCGGAGAACTTTACGGACAATCCCGTTATGGGCGAGTGGCTTGACCTACTTAATTTGACACTTAAATATGGAAACAAGAATCCACTGACTACGGATTACAATACGCAAGTTACGATGTTTGCCACGGGTAAGGCTGCAATGATGCAGCAAGGGAACTGGACGCAAGTACAGATTGACGGAATCAACCCGAAGCTTGAACTTGGTATTCTACCAATGCCTATAAATAATGATGCGGATGGGGATAAGCTCTTTGTAGGTGTACCCAATAACTGGGTAGTTAATAAAAATTCTCCAGTCAAGGCAGAAGCCAAGGAATTTCTGAATTGGCTTGTAACCTCGGATACGGGAAGAACGAGTATGACTAAGGATTTTAAATTCATTCCTGCGTTTAAGAGCATCAAGGGAACTGATCAAGATCTGGGCCAGCTCGGTATGGAAGTTCAGAAATATACAGACGAAGGGAAGACGCTGACATGGAATTGGTTCCGGTTTCCTAACGGTATGTCACCTGAGTTTGCTAGTGCGATACAGGCCTATATCGGAGGTAAAGTGGATCAAGAGGGCATGTTTGAACAGTTTCAGCAGAATTGGAACAATTTAAGTGTACGGTAAACATTTGCTTTGACTATTAATGGAGTTAACAATAAGAATAAACGAAAAAAAGGCGATGAGACTAGCTCATCGTCTTTTCTTTACGGTATTCATTAGGTGTACGACCTTCCTGTTTCTTGAATACTTTACTGAAATATTTTTCATCCGGATAACCGACCATTTCGGCAATTTGGGAGATGCGGAGCTGGGGGTTGAGAAGTAACAGCTTGGCTTTCTCGATGCGAATTCGAGCGAGAAAGTCGGAAATGTTAACACTGAATTCTTGCTTGAAACGTCGCGATATATATTCACGGCTGAAGAAAAAGCGTGTAGCCATATCTTGTAGTGAAATATCCTCTGCATAATGCCTCTCAAGATAATGGGCGATATCATGAATAATATGATTCTCCCTTGTATGCTGCTGAGTCAGCATTCTACCCGCTGCAGTCAGCCGTCCCTTATACTGTTCCTCCAAAGGGGAAAAGATAATCGCCCCTGTTCATCTAGAGGAAGTGATTGCGGCATTTCCAGCAGCGCATCCTTATCATGGTCGTTTTTAGTAGCTCTCCAGTCGCCATCCACTGCTTCATCATCCAGTCCCATTCATCATTCCATTGTTTTAGATTATCGGGTGTCACCACTTCAAGTTCATGCACTTGATTCATCCATTTCTGAATAACAGCGCCAATTTGCTCTAGACTGCCACTTAGTGCAGAGGTCCGTAGCTGCTCTTCTATAGAACTCAGACGCAATGGTCGATGAAGTGTATTTGTTGCATTCTCTTTAGTATGCAACCAGATAGAAGGTTCAAGTAGATTTCGCCCCCATAGGTATGCATGTGCTTCTTGATAAGATTTTGCAATCCCTTTGGGAGAAGATTGCTGCGACCCCAATCCAAAATGAACGCGTCGATGGAGCGCAAGATCAATCCCGCCGCGTATTTCTTCAAGAAATGAGGGAATAGGATAGGCTTCCTTCCAGAATAGGAGCACGATTTCCTCTGGATTCTCAAGATGGTGAAATGCGACACCCTTATTACACGATGAAAGAAATTCATTGCATATATTGGTTAGCGTGAAATACAGCAATTGATGCGACAATTTGAATTTATGAATTAACCCCATATCTAACTGTGCCGTACTAATGACGGCTACAGTACATTCATTGATTGATTCAGGAACTCCAAATTCGTCTTGAAGCTGGGCAACAATGACTTCTTGAATACCGTGCCCACTAACGAGATCTGTAAACAGTTTATCAGCATAGTGAGGCTTCATTCGGTTCACTTCAATATTTTTCCTAGTCGCGAGAAGACGTTTCATTTCTTCTTGGTTGATCGTATCAATAGCTTTGCTCAATGCGTCATTTAGGGCACTGGGATCGACCGGCTTTAAGATGTAGTCTATGCCCCCATGACGGATGGCATGGCGCACGAGTTCGAAATCATCGTATCCGCTAATAACAATGATTTTGGTTTGTGGAGAATACCTGCTTATCCATTCCATTAGGGCTGTGCCATCTTTACGCGGCATCCGCATATCTGTCATAACAATGGATGGATTTGCTTCTTCAATGAGCTCGATTGCTGCTTGTCCATCGGTTGCTTCAAGCAGCTCAGTTACACCATGCTGCTCCCAATTGCCAAGCAGTTTAATTGCCTCTCTTACATGAGTTTCGTCATCTACAATGAGTACCTTCATGGCTGCCTTAGCTCCTCTGTAATATGAATCTCAAGTGTAATTTGGACACCATTCGGCTCGATATTATCAATATCAAGCCCGCTAGCCTGTCCGCTATATAATTGCAGGCGCTTTAGTACATTTTGAATTCCGATATGTTCATCACCTTCATTTGTCCACTCGCTTTGAATATTTCCATTTTTCTGCTTCTCCAGTTGCTGCTGCAGCGAAGAGAGTAAATCGGTTTCGATAGAAGCTCCATTGTTGGCTACAACGATTTGCAGCACATGATCATCAATTAATCGACTGATCAAACTTAGTTTACCAGTGCCCTCATTTTGCTGATCCATTCCATGCTTGAAGTAGTTTTCAACGAGTGGCTGTAAAATCATTTTCGGTATGGGTATTTGAAGTGTTTCTGGTTCAAGGTCGATCTCCACATTGAGTTTATCTCCAAATCGTTCCTGCTGTAACTCAAGAAATAGTTGTACATAATCGACTTCATCCTTCAGCGCCACCATCATATCGTTGTTTCGCATGCTGTAGCGCATCATTTTAGCAAGAGAGTTTAGTAAAGAATAGATTCTAGGCACCTTATTCTGTAAAGCCAGTGTTCCAATCGATTGTAGTGCATTGTACAGGAAATGAGGATTAATTTGCGCTTGTAGAGCTTTAAGCTGGTTGGTCTTGTTCGCAAGCTCTAATCGATACTCCCGCAAAATAAGATTGTTAATCGTATCCATCATCTGCCTAAAGCGCATGAACATAATACCTGTTTCATCGCGAGTGTTCCATTCAATATTAACATCAAGCTGCCCAGACTGGATTTGGTTCATATAGCTTGTTAGCTTCTTGATGGGCTCGGTAATCCGAATTGAAATGAACAGGGTACCGATAATAATCAGTAGTAATGCAATGAGTGCTATTGCTGCATTGATTTGGGTTAGCTGGGTAGCCCGTTCATATAAGGTTGCATTCGGTATTCGCTTAATAATAGTCCACTCTGCGTATGGTGTTTTCATTTGTTCATACACATGCATGGCTCCACTGTCTTCAAAAAATCCGCTTATAGACTCTTTGGATATCTGGTCCAATACCACCTGATTGGGAAGCTTCTTACCGATATATTCCGCGTTGCCGGAGTAGATAACCGTATGGCTACGATCGACAATGATTAATTGCTCCTTCTCTTTATCAAATAGCTGATTACAGATGGCAGCAACTGCATCCAGCTTCACGTCCATTGCAAGGACAGCGAGTATTTCCTCGGAAGGAATATTCGTAATCGAACGATGAAAGGTAAACACCATTTTGTCAGAATTTGAAGTTGGGGAGGGTGGAAATCCATAATCATGCCCCTTGTGAGTAGGCTCAATGATTGTCGTTTCCTGCTCATACTTCTGAGTACTGATATAGGGTTCGAGACGATATTCCCGTTTTGGGAAAACGGCTGAAGTGACTAGTGTAGATTGGTTAGATTGCATCGCATGTAAATAAATTTGATCAATATCATTTACGGAACGCTGCATATTTTGAAGTGAAGTAAAGATTTCAGCTACCGCGCGATAATCATCTGGAATTTTCCAAAGATTACGTAAAAAGTTAGCATCAGAATATACCGATAACGTGGACCGATTAAGGTTGTCCAAATAGTTAGCAAGGTTTGTTTTTCCTTGGAATATAAGCTGTTTATTTTCCTGTAGCGCCTGCTTTCTAATGGTTTCTTTGGTATGGATGTACGTAATGCTGATGGAGAGAATTAAAGGAATTATGGTTGCAACTAGCATGAATTGAATCAAATTATAACGAATGCTCCGGAATTTCATATTAGGTCCACCTCTATTGGATGTATGACGGATTTCATATCAATATATTACTCCTAATGGTTCACGATCTTCCGTGTTTATGCAATAACAAATTCCGCATAATTTAACTATACACATTCAAAGAAACGAAAAGGGGAGATCAGGATGAACCGAAAAAAATCATCCGAGCTGCTCTCGCAGCTAGTATTCGTAGGACCTTCCACGGTCTTTTTTCTCATCATTATCGTGACTCCTTTCCTACTGGGCTTATATTATTCCTTTACCAATTGGAATGGGATTTCTGGTGAAGTGTCATGGGTAGGGATTGATAACTTCAAACAGATTATCACTAAAGATCCGGATTTTGGACGAGCATTCTGGTTTACGATCCGCTTTACAGTCGTGGGCATTATTTTAGCGAATGTACTTGGTTTTTTTCTTGCGTATTTCCTTACGAAGCCGCTCAAAACCAGAAATATTCTACGTACTATTTTCTTTATGCCTAACGTGATTGGAGGATTGCTGCTCGGATTTATCTGGCAATTTATTTTTGTGAAAGGGTTTTCTGCTGTAGGGGCTGCAACCGGATGGTCATTCTTTAATCTACCATGGCTTGGTGACGAAACTACAGGATTTTGGGGTATTATCATCGTCTTTATCTGGCAAACCGCTGGGTACTTAATGGTTATTTATATTTCCTCGATTAACAATATTCCCAAGGATATCATGGAAGCAGCCGAAATTGATGGAGCTAATAAGCTTCAAATTTTGAAAAGTATTATTATGCCGCTGGTCATGCCAGCTGTGACCGTATGCTTATTCTTAGCGATCTCTTGGTCATTTAAAATGTTTGATCTGAATCTATCGCTTACAAAAGGCGGACCTTTTCGGTCAACCGAATCTGTCGCACTCAATATTTATAACGAAGCATTCCAGAACGACCGCTATGGTCTAGGTACGGCTAAAGCTATTATTTTCTTCGTTGTTGTTGCCGTTATCACAAGCCTGCAGGTTAAATTTACAAAAAGCAAGGAGGTCGAATCCTAATGGAAGCATCGAAAAACTATCGATGGAGTACGCTTCTGACTGAAGTCGTAATGATTCTAGTCGGGCTTGTTTTCCTTGTTCCGTTCTACTTCCTATTTGTGAACTCTGTGAAGACATTCGGAGATTTATTGTCAAATTCGGCAAGCTGGCCTAAGTCTTTTGAATGGCATAATTATAGTAGAGCTTGGTCGTTGACTAAATTTCCATCGGCATTTGGAAATTCGTTGATCATTACCGTGATCAGTAACTTATTGCTAGCTCTATTTAGTTCCATGGCAGCCTATCGCATGGTACGTCATGATACGAGGTATAACCGGTTTCTGTTTACGATATTTGTCGCTGCGATGGTGATTCCATTTCAGTCGATTATGATCCCCCTGGTTAAAGTCACAAGCTGGCTCGAACTGAACGATAGTATACCTGGGTTAATCGTATGTTATTTAGGATTTGGAGTTCCACTTACCGTGTTCTTATTCCATGGCTTTATTAAATCCATTCCGCTTGAAATTGAAGAGGCAGCCAGAGTGGATGGCACCAATATTTACGGAACCTTTTTCCGTATCGTTCTTCCGCTCATGAAGCCGATGTTTGTTACCGTTATTATTCTGAATACACTTTGGATTTGGAATGATTATCTGCTTCCGTCTCTCATGCTACAAAGTCCTAGTCTGCAAACGATCCCGATTGCGACATTTGCATTCTTTGGACAATTTATGAAGCAGTGGGATTTAGCACTTCCGGCGCTTGCACTCGGCATACTGCCAGTGATTATATTCTTCTTATCTATGCAAAAATACATTGTTGAAGGCATAACCCAAGGAGCAGTGAAGGGATAATATGGCCGATATCTTACAGGTCAATCCCGTCTCCCTGTTTGATCAATATTGTAAGTGATGTGGGTAATCATGACTCGGCTATACTGAGGTCAGTAAGCGATTACAACATCTTTGAATGACTTCATACACAGAGATATTAAAAGGGAGGATTTATTCATGAAAAAACGCACAAAAATCTCATTAGCCTCGATGCTTGCACTCTCCGTAGTCCTAGCGGGTTGTGGTTCTAAGAGCGACAATAATGCTACTGGTACAGAGACAGGTGGTACTGGAGAAACTAAAACGGTTCATATTTTTCAATTTAAAGTTGAAATTGCTGAAGCATTAAATAAACTGAAGAAAGATTATGAAGCAAGTCATCCTGGTGTGAAGCTCGACATTCAAACGGTTGGCGGCGGCTCAGATTATGGAGCAGCACTCAAGGCGAAGTTTGCTTCGGGCGAAGAGCCAGATATTTTTAACGTAGGGGGCTATACAGATCTGAATACGTGGGAGCCTAAACTTGAGGATCTCTCAGATCAAAAATGGGTAAGTGATATGGTTGATGTATCCAAGGATCAAATCACGAAAGATGGTAAAATCTATGGACAACCAATGAATCTTGAAGGCTATGGATTCGTGTACAATAAAGATTTATTCAAGAAGGCAGGCATTACAGAGGTTCCCACAACGCTAACGGCGTTAGAAGCAGCGGCTAAGAAATTGCAGGATGCTGGAATTACACCATTTGTTAACGGCTATCAAGAAGGATGGATTATAGGCCAACATACGTTAAATGTCCCATTTGTCCATCAGAAAGATCCGGGTGCATACATTCAAGGACTGAACGATGGCACTCAGAAGTTTGCTGGCAACGCTCAAATGGAGGAGTTCATGAAGTTGTTTGATTTGACACTCAAGTACGGTAATAAAAATCCATTAACGACGGATTACAATACAGAAATGACGATGTTTGCTAATGGGCAAGCTGCGATGACACAACAAGGCAACTGGACTCAAGGGCAAATTGACGGTATTACGCCAAACATGAATATTGGTATGCTGCCAATGCCTATTAATGATGATGCTAAAGAAAATGATAAACTGCTCGTAGGTGTTCCAAATAACTGGGTTGTAACGAAAGACTCTAAAGTGAAAGCTGAAGCCAAAGAATTTTTGGAATGGTTGGTGACGTCTGATCAAGGTAAACAGTACATCACGAAAGAGTTCAAATTCATCCCAGCATTTAAGAGTATTAATGCGACAGAAGAAGATTTAGGCGCATTGGGCGCAGAAGTGGTTAAATACAGTAAAGAAGACAAACTTCTAAGCTGGCAGTTTGCTCGATTCCCTGGTGGGGCTTGGAATGAGTTTGCTGGAAGTATGCAGGCATATATCGCAGGTAAGTCGGATAAAGAGAAATTATTTGCTGATTTACAAAAAACATGGGACAATTTGAAAAAGTAAAACTAAATTTGAAGTCCGAGACTTGAACTTTAAATAACGAGGCTTCCTTTTGCAATTGAAAAGGGGCCTCTTTTCATCATGAAAGGGGAGTATTGAATTATGGAAGGTAGCGAAGCCATTCATCCGGATAAATTGGGACCGATTAGTATGCAAGAAGCTTGGAAAACGATAGGTAGCTTTAAGGCATTGGAACAGCAAGGTGATGTCTATGTATGTCGTGCGGAGCGCGGAGGAGCTGCGATTGTCTTCCTTACAGAGGATTTATTTCGTATTAAATTCTTTACCGGAACAGATCTGGATCTTACGACGACCATTGCTATACAGCCCGTCCAAGAAAGTCCTGCATCGGTAGAGGTCCAAGTAGAAGAGTCTGTGGACGGGATAAAATTTGGAACGTCTACACTCCTTGTAGAGCTGGATAAGCGGACATTTGGACTCACAGTTAAAAATAAAGAAGGACAAATCATTGCTGAGCAAAAAATTATTTCCTTCAGCCCGCGCGGCGCAGCTAATGCTATTTTTGAAATGCCAACAGATTCTCATTTCTATGGATTGGGAGAAAAAGCGAGCTTTCTAGATAAGCGGGGTGAACGTTATACAAACTGGAATACAGACGTATTCGCACCTCATATGCCAGAAATCGAAGCACTATATGAATCGATACCTCTCATGATCCATATGCATAGCGGTTTAAGCTATGGTTTGTTCCTGGATAACCCTGGACGCTCCGACTTTGATATGAGATCACATGGTATCGCCTTCTCTATCGGTTGTTCTACGGGTTCATATGATCTTTATTTCATTAATGGTCCTGAACTGAAGGAAGTCGTAAAACGATATACATTCCTAACGGGGCGTATTGCCATCCCGCCTAAATGGTCAATTGGGTACCATCAGTCAAGATATAGCTATATGAATCAGCAAGAAGTGCTTGATTTAGCGAAGACATTCCGTGAGAAGAATATTCCATGTGATGTCATATACCTTGATATCCATTACATGAATGAATACCGGGTGTTTACGTTCGATCCTGTACGTTTCCCTGATCCAGACAAAATGTTGAGTGAACTTAGAAACATGGGTATACGGATTGTGCCAATCGTAGATCCCGGCGTCAAGAAGGACCCTAAGTATCCAATTTACCGCGAAGGTGTTACTGACAATCACTTTTGTAAAAAACTTGAAGGAGATATCTTCTTCGGTGATGTATGGCCTGGAACGAGTGCATTCCCTGATTTTACGGAGGACCGCACGTCTAAATGGTGGCTGATCAACATAGCTTCTATACTGAGCTAGGCATTGAAGGAATCTGGAACGACATGAACGAGCCAGCAGTCTTTAATGCGAGTAAGACGATGGATCTCGATGTGATTCATGGCAATAACGGCAATCCATTAACTCATGAAGAATTGCATAATTTATATGGAATGCTCATGTCCAAGTCTACGTATGAAGGCATGAAGGACAATATGGACGGTCAACGCCCATTCGTACTTACTCGAGCTGGTTACGCAGGAATACAACGATATGCAGCCGTATGGACGGGAGATAATCGTAGTTTCTGGGAGCATATGGCACTAGCGATGCCAATGGTACTGAATATGGGGCTATCTGGAATTGCCTTTGCGGGCCCAGATATTGGCGGATTTGCGCATCATACTTCAGCAGAGCTACTCGTACGCTGGACTCAAATGGGTGTATTCTTCCCTTATTGTCGTAATCACTCATCCATTGATACGATGCGACAAGAGCCTTGGTCCTTCGGAGTAGAAATTGAACAAATCATGCGTGAGTACATCGGACTGCGATATCGCTGGATGCCACACATGTACAATCTTTTCCATGAAGCTTCCGTAAGCGGCTTACCACTCATGCGTCCGCTTATTCTGGAATATCCGAATGATCCAAACGTAACCAATCTATGTGACCAATTCCTGGTCGGAGATTCTGTAATTATCGCACCGGTGTATCGTCCCGATACAGATCATCGTGCCGTCTATTTACCAGAAGGCACATGGATCGATTATTGGTCTGGAGAGGCTCATGAAGGTGGCAAGCACATCCTAGCGTACTGTCCGCTTGATAAGATGCCGATGTATGTGAAGGCAGGTGCTATCATATCCCAAGGGCCGCTTAAGCAATATGCTCAGGATGGGATTGATGAGACGATTACTTTTCATATATATAGCGCTGCTGCAACTCCTCAATTCCATGCGGAATATATGCTATATGAGGATGATGGTGTTAGCTTTGCGTATGAAAATGGAGTGTATTCGGAGCTGAAAGTTGAGTTAACGGGAATGGAGAGTATGCTTGAACTTTCTTATGAATATCTTCATAAAGAATACGATGCTAACCGAAATCAATTACGTTTTACTTTACGTCAACCCCATTTCGTGCCGAACTCGATATCGGGTCTTGACCCTATCTCACTAAATGAACTGGCTTTAGGACAGCAAGGATGGGCTGTAGATCCACAGAGTGGAGATGTGCACATTCAAGTTCAGGACAGTGCTGAAGGCGGTAAATGGAACATTACCCCGGTTAAGTAAACCTAATATTGAAGCTTAACCCGCCCTTTTCTTAGTGAAGAGGCGGGTTTTTTGCTTACTCTTGTTATCCCTCCGGGGTTGGATGATGGGGAACTTTTGGATATAATAGCTAGAATAGTGTCGTAAGGCAGAAATCAGGTCTTTCGCGGTTTTTAAATTCAACCATTTTCGTATAAGATGGAATTATATGTGTAATTCGGAAAAACGACAGGAGACAACCATGAATCAACCGCTTTATGGCGTATGGCTAGGTGACGTGTTTTTTTGTTTTTCTGGTGAGATGTCCGAACCGAAAGTAGATGCATGGAGCAAAGTGGTTAAGAAATTTGTGCTGAAGAGTGGAGCACGTCCCTTTGCCCAAGCTGGTTTGCGTCTCGCAGAACTTAAATATCCTTCCCCAGTAGTAGGTGCCCGCAGCAGTAACCGTCGTGGCGAACGACGTCAGTTGATGGGCAGAACGCTAGAGGGACTCGCATTGAGTGGAGCTGATGCACTAACCCTACTACTTACTTGGGACGAGGCATCTTTACTGCAGCAAGGAATCCAACCTGGGGCGGAGATGGCCTATTGGGCTAAGTGTGCAAGGTTCGCGCTAGAGCTAATGTTACAGGGCAACGTTGCACCTGGGACAGCTCCGCTTGCCGCTGGAACATCGCGGCGCAAGACTGGCGAACAGGCTGTCATGAGCAAGTGGAAGCCAAGGCTTAAAGAACCACAAGACGTGGAGCGATTTATGCAGCTTGCGGCTTCTATGCCACCTGTCGCGCTCGGGGTGTCTGCGCTTGTTGGCGCAGAACCAGGCACGCGTGAAGAAGCAGGTGCGGTAGTATTGCACTCATTCCTAACTGCTATGATTCACGGACAAGTGCAAGAGGTTATCCGGGAATCAGAAGGGAAACTATCCCGAAATTTGACGGATTATCGTAGGGGGCATTCGCCGCTACAGAAGCTCTGGTGGAATAGCTTGCTTACCGCAAGCCGTACCCTTAACGTTCAAGGAGCACCCGAAGAGGTGGCAGAATTAACACAGGCTGTCAGTCTAATCGGGGGCACGGCGATTCCCACAGCTGGTGAAGGAGAGGATGCCGCTCAGAATGGACAGCTTCAGCTTGGCCTTCGACTAGAGCCTCGCCATACAGATGTAGCAGAACATTGGTATGTATCGTTCTGGGCTGAGTTTCAAGACGAATTTGGTGCATGGCTTCCTATTCGATCCATATGGGGATCACTGGAGACGGACATGATTCGCCGCGGTCGGGTCTACCCTGCTGTACAGGAACAAATGCTGCTTGCACTTGGCGCTGCATCGGAGTTCTCTGTGCATATTCGTGAAGCATTGACCATTCCAGCACCGGAGGGTATGGAACTAGAACCCTTAGAGATGGTGGAGTTCGTGCGTAATACGGTTCCACAATTAAACAAAGCGGGCATTACAGTGCAGTTGCCTTCAGAATGGACCCGCCGCGGAAGACGCCGGATCGGGCTATCCCTCAAGATGGTGGCACAGGAAGATGCTGCTGGCACTCAAGGCATGCCAATCATCGGCATGGAGCAATTGATTGCCTTTCGTGCGGATGCTGCCATAGGCGGACAGACACTTACGCGTGAAGAGCTTGCAGCATTTGCGGAGTCAACTCTTCCCTATGTACAGTTCCGGGGCGAGTGGATCGAGCTGGATCTAAAGGAAATTCGCCAAGTGCTTCGTTATTTGAAGCGGTATGAACAAGGCGAGATGGATATGTCCGATTGGATTCACTTAACAGCATCTGAAGAGGGAGAACGCAACTGGAAAGGTATAGATGTCACACATGTGGAGACACCTGGATATCTACAATCGTTGCTTGGTGAGGATGGACTGCGTAAGGTGCCTCCCCGCCCTGTACCCGTTTCGTTACATGGCATACTTCGTCCCTATCAGGAACGTGGCTTTCAGTGGCTTGCTGCTATGAGAGATATGGGCTTTGGGGTATGTCTTGCAGATGACATGGGTCTAGGTAAGACCATTCAGGTCATTACATGCTTACTTGAGCACCATTCGGAACGTAAGAATCCCGTACTCATCATCTGCCCAACTTCGCTTCTGGGTAATTGGCAGCGTGAACTACAGCGGTTTGCACCTGATTTAGCATTGTATATTCATCATGGTAATCGTCGTCTGCATAGTGAAGATTTTCAGGAACAGACGGCAACACATGATGTTATCCTTACAACGTATCATCTTGCAGGCAGGGATGGAGTCGATCTGGCCTCTGTGGCTTGGGCGTCCGTTGTGTTAGATGAAGCTCAGTATATTAAAAATTACCGTACAAAACAGGCGCAAAGTGTTATGAAACTGAATGCTCCACATCGCATTGCGATGACAGGTACGCCTGTGGAGAATAGACTTGGCGAGTTGTGGTCGATCTTTCAGTTTCTGAATCCGGGCTACTTGGGAAGTTCCTCATCCTTCCGGCAGCGTTATACAGTGGGGGATGTTCAACAAGGTAAGCTTCAAGAGCTGCATAAGCTTGTATCTCCGTTTATGCTGCGTAGGTTAAAGAGTGACCCAGATATACGTAAGGATCTGCCAGAGAAGATTGAAATTAAATCTTACTGCACACTCTCTGAAACCCAGGGCGCAATGTACCAAGCGTAGTGGATCAGATGATGGGGCAGATTGGTCAGCAAACAGGTATTGCTCGCAAAGGCCTTGTTCTGTCTTCGCTAACGAAACTGAAACAAATATGCGACCACCCTCAGTTGGTTGGACGGGAAGACGGCAGACATTCTAAACTCGAGGCTTCTGGAAAAATGGAACGTTTGCTTGATTTACTGGATAGCATTGAAGAGAATGGTGAGTCCGCGCTTATTTTCACTCAGTATGTGGCGATGGGTCATTTGCTCGTGGAACGCATAGAGCAGCGCTACGGTCGAGCACCATTCTTCCTACATGGGGGTATTCCCAAAGAGGATCGCGATAACATGGTAACGTCCTTTCAGGAGGGCACGGGGCCCTCATTCTTCGTTCTCTCCCTTAAAGCGGGAGGTGTAGGCTTGAATTTGACCCGTGCAAATCATGTGATGCACTATGACCGATGGTGGAACCCAGCGGTTGAGAATCAAGCAACCGACCGTGTATTCCGTATTGGCCAGGAGAAGGATGTACAGGTGTATAAACTGATCTGCCAAGGAACGCTGGAGGAACGAATTGATGAGTTGATTGAGCATAAGAAAGCTTTATCCGAGCAAGTCGTCGGCTCAGGGGAAACATGGCTGACTGAAATGTCAGACACCGAGCTGCAAGATTTAATCAAGCTGCAGGGTGAGGATTGGATGTAATTGCTATTCGTATAATGAAGCGGTGTGAGAGCACTGGAAGCGGACAGGGCTAAGGGAGGGTACTATGACAAAAGAAGCTTGGAGCATTGAATTGAATATTGTACCCGGCCTCGTTAAAGGCAAAGTGACTGCGGGCAGTGCACATCCTTCTCCGGTGTTGCAGAGTCTAGCTTCAGACTCGCCAAAAGATGTACAAACGGAGTCTCCTGAAGGGGTCTTGGAAGTGAGCATTCCTTGTGAAGCAAAGGTACCAAGCGTCAAAGCAGAAATAGAGAAGCGGCTCGAGCTTAATTTATATGAGCTTTACGCATTGCTGCAAGGAGAGACAACTCCATGGCTGGATCGTTTGCTTCCTGTGGATACTGGATTCATTTGGGGGACACCGGCGTGTAGTTGTAACAAAGATAAACATAGCAGCAACAGCGGTATAGACGCTGTGTGTCTACATGCAGAAGCAGTGCTCCTTCAAGCGCAGCAGCGTTTGAAGGAGGAACCCATGCTTCGGTTGCTACTGTTAGGACTGAGTCGTGAAATACTGTTAGCTAGCGTGTTCGGAGGGTGGGCTCAGTTGGTACCCGCCCATTCTGGGACACCGGCTGCTGAAGAGGCAGCGCGGTTGGAGGAGAAGAGCAAGAGTGGGCCTTCAGCAGGTGAATGGCTGGCAGAAGCTGCAGAGCAAGGGAAATTGCATGAACCGGGTGCCGCTTTTAACGAGGTTAACATACGTTTAACACCACATGCGGTTACGATTAAAGAGCTTCCATTCGACGAGTGGCCGGCATTTCTGCCAGAATTGAAGACAGTGGAAGCTGTGCTGCGAGATATCATATCTCGTACGGCAAAACGGGCTGAAGAACGATTGAAGTCTATTAGCCATGACAATCTTGAACATTAACCGAAGCCTTTGGGTAAATCGGTCGAATAGATGAATGTAAGCATGTAATAGGGTAAACAGGTTGGATAAGGAGATATGAAATCATGAAACGTACATGGAATAAGATCGTATGGACAAGCATGCTGATTGCAGCTTTTGCGATATCGACAGCAGTGCTGAGCGGGTGTGATAAGGATACGGGTGGTTCAGATGCTGGGAAGGGACAGACTCTAAATTCACCGGCAAGCGGGAATCAAGGGAATGAAGTCGCTAACCCAGTTATGGCGAAGCGTAGTGAGAATGCTCTCCAAGCAACTGTTAAAGAAGTGGATGGTCATGAGGTTGTGACGAACCCGGAGGCTATTACGGTTATTGTAAATAAACAGCGTAGTCTACCTGAAGGTTATGAACCTGGAGATTTGGTAGAGCCGAATGTGCCTTTCTCTTTTGATGGAGCTAATGAGAAACGTCATATGCGTAAGGAAGCAGCCGAGGCTTTAGAGAGGTTATTTGCAGGTGCGAAGGAGGATGGCATGGAAATGCGTGCAGTTTCTGGCTACCGTTCCTATGCTCGGCAGAAGGTGATTTATGCGAATAATGTGCGAACCAAAGGTGAAGAGTATGCTTCACGCGTCAGTGCGGTTCCTGGTACAAGTGAGCATCAAACAGGTCTTACCATTGATGTGTCTAGTCCAAGTGTGAATAACGCCATCGAGGAGGTATTTGGAACTTCCGCTGAAGGTAAGTGGCTAGCGCAGCATGCTGCGGATTATGGCTTCGTGATTCGTTATCCGGAAGGTAAGGAAGGAACGACAGGTTATGTGTATGAGCCTTGGCATATTCGTTACATCGGTACTGATTTAGCGCCAGATATAGCGAAGAGTGGCTTGACGCTAGAAGATTATTTTAATGAGGATAATATCAAGCTATAATTTCATTATTCATATGACGAGGCGCTGCATCCGAAGGGGGATGCAGCGCTTTTTTAGCGTTGCTTGACCACAGGTTATTATTAGGTGAAATGGATATATCAAGTTGACTGGCATACGACAAAAGTTATATACTTTCGACAACTGCATGTTGGAATAATTCGTATGATTTGTAATGTCATTTACAATGAACGGAGGGACGAGCTCATGAGTATTGACTTGCAGAAAAGAGCTGAAGAACGTCTAATCGATCTATCTAAGAAGGCTACCATTTCTCTTTCGAAGAGGGGGCTTCAAGGACAGACCGCACGAGTTGCACTAGCATTGGATATTTCAGGTTCGATGACTCAGTTATACCGTAGCGGTGTAGTGCAGGAGGTATGTGAGCGGACGCTAGGCCTTGGCATGAATTTTGATGATAACGGTGCTGCGGACGTATTCCTGTTTGGTTTGAAAGACTATGAAATTGGCGAGATTAAACAAGAGAACTTTTATGATTTCGTTAACAAACAGATTTATTCCAAATACGATTTAGAGAACGGCACGAATTATGCCGGAGTGATGAAACGCATTGTCGATTATTATTTTCCAGGAGCACTCAGCACGAAGAAAAGTGGATTTTTGGGACTTGGTAAGAAGGATGTCTCTATCGAAAATAGTCGTTATTTGAAACAGGAACCAGTCTACGTTATATTTGTGACTGACGGCAATTGCTTTGATCATGAAGATACGGCTGAGATCATATCCAAATCGTCACAACTCGGCATATTCTGGCAGTTTGTTGGCGTGGGAGACGAAAAATTTAAGTTTCTTAAAGAAATGGACGATCTAGATGGTAGATTTATAGATAACGCTAACTTCTTCCAAGTCACTAGTCTGAGCAAAATAGCAGATGAAGAACTGTATGATCGTTTACTAAATGAGTTCCCATCGTGGATTCAGGAAGCGAAAGCCAAGTCGTTAATCGGTTAATTTGAATGATGATTTATTAAAAATGGAGGTATGGATATGTCGACACTTAATGCTTTTCAAGGATGGTTATCCAAAACAAAAACAGGATTGACTGATCAGGTCAAACGCCACAAGAACAAGGATCTTATGGATGCAATTGTTGCGGGCTGCGCAATCGTAGCCGTGGCAGATGGAACCATTGATGCTGCTGAGAAACAAAAGATGGCTGCTTACATGGGAAGAAGCGAAGCGCTGAATGTATTTAACATGAGCGAGGTCATTGAACGTTTCAACCATTATGCTGGAAACATGGAATTTGATGTAATGGTAGGAAAGCAAGAATCATTGCGTGTGATTGGTAAGTTTAGATCCAAGCCAGATGTCGCACGTATTATCGTTGGTGTATGTTGCGCAGTCGGTGCGGCAGACGGTGATTTTGATGATCAGGAAAAAGCGGTTGTTCGGGATATTTGCAACTGTCTTAGCTTGAGTCCTGGTGAATTTGGTCTGTAAATCTATCAATAAAACCCAGTTATAATTGTTGAAGCACCTCATAGCGGGCATTGTCCCAATGGACGGGGTGCTTTTATTTTTGAAAATATATGAAAAAATTCAATATATGAAACTTCTACAGTATCTTACCGTATGAGATAAAAAGCCCCAAAAAATGCGATTCAGCATCACAGGGAAATGCTATAATGGAAGTAATGGTATTTTATGAGAGGGGGTGAGTAAGAAAATGTCAATTTCGCTTGTCAAAGGACAAAAAGTGGACTTGACCAAGGGAAATGCTGGACTAAGCAGCATTCTGGTTGGTTTGGGTTGGGACCCGGCTGAAGCGGAATCTAAGGGCATGTTCGGTTTTAAGAAAAAGGCAGCCAATATCGATTGCGATGCTTCGGCATTAATGCTGAATGCGGATAATAAATTGCCCGACCCTAAACATGTCATATGTTTCTATAATTTAAAGAGTCCTTGCGGCTCGGTACGTCATACCGGTGATAACTTAACGGGTGCTGGTGACGGTGACGATGAGCAAATTTCGATTGATCTTGCAAATATACCGTCAAATATCGAGAAGGTTCTAATGGTTGTTAACATTTATCAGTGTGAATCACGAGGTCAGGATTTCGGAATGATTCGTTCTGCTTATATTCGGGTCTTAAATCCAGCTAATAAGCAGGAGCTAATCCGCTTCAATTTGACAGATAGCTACGCAGGGATGACAGCTTTAGTTGTCGGCGAAGTCTATCGTCATAATGGAGAATGGAAGTTTAATGCAATTGGTGAAGGTGCTCACGCTAAACATATTGATATATTATCGCAAAAATACTTATAAATTAGAAAAGCGAGGGATTTAATTATGGCTATTAGTTTGCAAAAAGGACAAAAGGTAGATTTGACTAAAACAAACCCAGGTTTGACAAAAATCTTGGTAGGCCTAGGCTGGGACACAAATAAATACGATGGCGGTAAAGATTTTGACTTAGACGCTTCTGCTTTTCTACTAAACGCTACGGGTAAAGTAAGTTCTGAGAAAGAGTTCGTATTCTACAGCAATCCTAAGAGCTCGAATGGTTCTGTTGAGCACACGGGTGACAACCGTACTGGTGAAGGTGAAGGAGACGATGAGCAGCTTAAAGTGGATCTAGCTACCGTTCCTGCTGAAATTGAAAAAATCTCTTTCTGTATTACGATTTATGAAGCTGACGTACGCGCTCAAAACTTCGGACAAGTATCGAATGCATTCGTACGTATCGTGAACGACAGCACTGGCGACGAGCTGATCCGTTATGATCTTGGCGAAGATTTCTCAGTTGAAACAGCTATTGTTGTAGCTGAATTGTACCGTAACAACGGTGAATGGAAATTCAGCGCTGTAGGTAGTGGCTATCAAAATGGTCTTGCTGGCCTATGCCGTGATTTCGGACTTGATGTTGGGTAATTAGAAGATGGGGCCGCCTCATTAAACGGCGGCCTTTCTCTATCAATCCATTCATAGTTTCTAGCTGAATGATACATTTGGAAGGAGCGATCGTATGTCGATCAGTTTATCTAAAGGACAACGCATTGATTTAACCAAAACAAATCCAGGTCTGCAAAAGGTTATTATTGGTCTTGGTTGGGATACCAATAAGTACAACGGCGGTGCTGAATTTGATCTAGATGCTTCTGCATTCATGCTCTATCAAGATGGCAAGGCCAAGGGTATAGAAGATTTCATTTTCTATAACAATGCAAAGACACCTAACGGTTCAGTTATTCATACAGGGGATAACCGCACAGGCGAAGGTGATGGAGATGATGAGCAAATTAAAATTGACTTTTCTCTCATTCCAGAGCAAATTCAGCGTGTAGGTATCACGGTTACTATCCATGATGCAGTAGCGCGGAGCCAAAACTTCGGACAAGTATCAAATGCCTTCGTACGTGTTGTTGATGAACTAAGTGACCGTGAGGTACTGCGTTTTGATCTTGGCGAGGACTTCTCCATTGAGACAGCTGTAGTCATCTGCGAATTGTACAGACAGGGTACAGAGTGGAAATTCCAAGCCGTAGGATCTGGGTTCTCCGGTGGCTTATCTGCTTTATGTAAGAATTACGGCCTTGATGCACAATAACAGTCAGTTCCGCTGGGTGCCTTAGCTGGTACCCTTATGCGGACGGTAGAAGGGTGATACATATGACAATCTCATTAGTAAAAGGTCAAAAGGGTGATTTAACTAAGTCCAATCCTTCGCTAACCCGAGTTGCTGTAGGTATGGGCTGGCTCAGTTCAGGAGCTGCTGAAGTAGATTTCTCAGCTTTCCTTCTTGGTGGTAACAACAAAGTAACGCAAGATGAGGATTTGATTTTCTATGGTAATCCTGTAGGCGGAAGCGGTTCGGTATCGGTCCAGTCCGACAATAAAACGTCATATGTGGGTAAGATGGACAAGGAGCAAGTAATCATTTCGCTGAGAGATGTTCCTCCTGCCTATGAACGAATCGCTTTTAGTTTAACCATCTATGATGGTGAGAAAAGAAAACAAAGTTTTTCAGATGTGGATGGAACTTATATTCGTATTGTAGATACGACTACGGGCTCAGAATTAATTCGTTATGATCTCGGAAAAAATTTCTCTATAGAAACAGCCATTGTCGTCGGAGAATTATATAGACATCAAGGTGAATGGAAATTTAGTGCCATTGGTTCAGGTTATTCAGGTGGTCTCGAGGCATTGTGTGCTAGCTTTGGTATTGAGGTACAAGCAGATGGGTCTGACTCTTCACCAACGCCTCCACCAGCCCCAACACCCACTCCAGTACCGACGCCAGCGCCGACGCCGAAACCTATTCCGACACCGACGCCGACGCCGGTTCCTAAGACCGAGCCAGCCCCAGCGCCAGTCAATTTAGCTAAAATTGAACTGAAAAAGCGCGGGGATGTCATTAATCTGAAGAAGGGCTCAGGCGATATTGGCGAAATTGTCATTAATCTGAACTGGAATCAGAAGAAGTCGGGGCTATTTGGTCGGGGTGGCGTAGATCTTGATTTAGGATGTCTATATGAACTAACCGATGGTACCAAATCCGTTGTCCAAGCCTTAGGTAATTCCTTTGGATCGCTTCACTCGGAGCCTTATATTGTGCTTGATGGCGATGATCGTACGGGTTCAGTTACAACGGGCGAAAACCTGAGAATTAATGGTGCTCAAATTCGTGATATTAAGCGGATTCTAGTATTTGCTTTTATTTACCAAGGTGTGTCGAAGTGGTCTGATGCTGATGGAGTCGTAACGATCAAGCAGAAAGATGGTCCTGAGATCATCATTCGTTTGGACGAGCATAACAACGGCAAGGGAATGTGTGCCATCGCTCTCATTAATAACGTGAATAATCAGACGTTCAGTATCGAAAAGACAGTAAGTTATTTCTCAGGTCATCAGGAAATGGACAAAGCTTATCAGTGGGGCTTGCGATGGGTAAAAGGTTCGAAATAATTTAGGTAACTGGTCTGAGGAGGACAATGAATGGGTGAGTTTGTACAAAGCTTTCTAGATAATTTCGGAAGCTTTTTCAGTTGGGCGAGTATTACGGCAACATTATCTGACCCCGCAAGCTGGGGAATTATCGGAACACTAATTTTATTAGAAGGTCTGTTGTCTGCGGATAATGCGCTAGTATTGGCCATTATGGTCCGTCACTTACCGAAAGATCAACAGAAAAAAGCTTTGTTTTATGGTATCGTCGGGGCTTATATTTTCCGGTTTGTTGCTATCGGTGTAGGTACGTTCTTGGTCAAAATCATGTGGATCAAAGTACTCGGCGGGGTCTATCTGTTATGGATTGCACTCAGCAATCTATTCGACTTAGAACTGAAGATGAAACGTGTCGGTAATGTTCCGCTGATTCCATATATTGGGAAGAAAAATGATGGAGACGATGAGATTGAGAACAAGAACTATGGCTTCTGGCGCACGGTGCTTGCCGTTGAATTACTAGATATCGCCTTTAGCATAGACAGTGTCCTTGCTGCATTTGGTGTGAGTGACAAGGTCTGGTTCTATTCTTAGGAGGTATTCTCGGTGTCCTGATGATGCGGGGCGTTGCGCAGCTATTCCTGAAATTAATTGATAAGTTCCCTGAACTTGAAAAGGCAGCTTTTATTCTCATTATCCTCATTGGTGTGAAAATGATCGCGGGTGCGTTTGGATTTGAAATGCCGCAATTCGTATTCTTCGGATTACTGATCCTGATTTTCGTAGGAACACTTGTATATAGCACGATTCGTCGTAAGAAGTCTGATCATTCTACATCAGCTTAATTCTTAGATATGTAACGGGTTAGAATATCCCTCCTGCTTATAGGGAGGGATATTTTAAACTCTGTTTTCCAAATCACCAATGTAGGAAGGGGATACATTCCATGCGGTATTTTAATTATCTTTCCAGAGAAGAAGAGCAACATATATTTCACTCTGCCCCTGTAAGTTTCAATCGAAGTTCGGATAAAGAGTTATTATCCCACGCCATTGGAGCTGCTCTATATATGCCAGCCACTAGACCATCTATCGCTGAAGATATCCGGAGTGGGAAAAATGTAGGTATGGTGTCTATGGTGTTAGACCTCGAAGATGCCATTGGCGATCTTCAGGTTCAGTCCGCTGAAGACAATGTTTTGAAACAGCTGTTACAACTTCAATCCTTTGTACAATCAGGTATCATGTCTGAAGAAGACATGCCAATCATATTTATTCGTGTTCGTTCACCTGAACAAATGAAACGAGTTATTGTGGAATTGGAAGATACGCTGGCATGGGTAGCTGGCTTCGTGTTGCCTAAGTTCTCTATGAGTAACTGTCAGCTTTATTTGGATATCGTTCGCGATTATAACCAGCAGAAGAGTTCAACCATGCCTGTACTTTATGTGATGCCTATTCTGGAGTCATGCGATATTATATATCTTGAATCGAGAGCGAATACACTTTTTGAACTTAAAAAGGTACTTCATGAATTCAAGGATTATGTGCTGAACGTCCGCATTGGTGCTACGGATTTCTCAAGTCTATTTGGTCTGAGACGTAGTCCGGATATGACGATTTATGATATCGGAGTCATCCGAGATTGTATAGCGGATATTGTTAATATTTTCGGACGTGCCGATGACAACTATGTGATTTCAGGGCCCGTATGGGAGTATTTCAAGAGCGAACGAGTACTGAAGACGCAGCTAAGACAAACTCCTTTTGAAGAAATGGCTGGTAGGGATGGTCTTAAGCTAAGAATGCAATTCATCAATATATATCTGGATGGATTAATTCGGGAAGTAGCGCTGGATAAAGAGAATGGAATTGTAGGCAAGACAATCATTCATCCGTCTCATATTTTGCCAGTACAATCTTTGTATGCGGTAACACATGAAGAGTTTGTCGATGCTACGCATGTACTTGAGAACAACAATGGCCTTCAGGGCGTATTAAAGAGCCAGTATTCCAATAAAATGAACGAAATTAAACCGCATTTGAACTGGGCAAGACGGATTTTAATTCGATCGAACATATACGGGGTGTTGCATGAAAACCAGAACTTTACCACGCTTCTCATCAGCAAAGACGAGCAAGAGCAAGTACTCGTATAACATTCTAGGCGATCTGAAAGTAGATATCGCCATTACAGGTAATCCATTTGATTTGCCTCCTGAAGCTTTATTTCAGATGGCAGCTCGGGTGAATAAGAAGCGTAGCTTTCTATTTGTGAGCAAGGTACTCGGCAAACATATACCTGTGAATCCGCATGTGTCACTGCTTAGCGGCGCAGCGCTTGCACTTCTGTATGTTCAGAAGTTTGGCCAAGAGCTACCTGAGGAGATGGAGAACATCATGGATGCCCTCCAGCATCCACAGCAGGCTGAGGGCCTATATCAAAGACTTAAATCGGAGCTGCTTCCGCTGGGTGAGGACACGTTGTTTATATCCTTCGCTGAGACTGCAACGGCGCTTGGTCACAGCATGTATGATTTATTTGCTGGGACAAGCCGATTTCTTCATACAACACGCGAGGAGATTCGCGAAATGAATGCCGTACTCCAGTTTGAAGAGGAGCATTCGCATGCGACCGCGCATCGCTGTTACGCCTTGCAATCTGATTTTTTTACAGGATCACAGCCAGTCGTACTGATTGATGATGAAATTACGACGGGCAATACGGCATTGAACATTATAAGGGACTTGCATGGAAAACATCCTCGTAGTCGCTATACTGTCGTCAGTTTGCTAGACTGGCGTTCAGATGCGGATAAACGACGTTTTGAAGAAGTGGAACGCGAGCTGAATGTCAACATTCATTGCTTATCCTTAATGTCTGGGCAGATTGAGGTGACTGGAGGGCCGCTTGATCTGGAGCACTTATCCCCTCAGGTAGAAGTGATAGACCAAGGAAACGCTAGGGCGAAAACTTTGGAACCAAAGGGATTGGCGTATGCTTCCGAACCTGTGTTCAAGGTTCATGATGTAAGTAGTCATTTTGGGCATGTGGATGTGTCCTCTATCGACTCTAAGCAACGAGCTAATTTATGCGGATATTTGAGACTCACAGGCCGCTTCGGATTGCACAGTGAAGATAATATACTGCTGGATGAACAAGTTCATAGCAGCGCAGCCTGGTTGAAGGCTCAGAGAACAGGTACCCGCACGTTATGTATGGGGACTGGTGAATTTATGTATATTCCAATGCGAATTAGCGCGGAGATGGGTGAAGGAGTAAGTTATCAATCGAGTACTCGCAGCCCTATTTATCCAGCGGGACATGATCATTATGCGGTAAATTACGCTTTCCGGTATGAATCCCCTGATGATTCGCAGACGCCCAATTTCTTTTATAATATTCCACCGCATGTATATGACGAAATGTTTGTGTTTATGGAGCGAACTTATGATGAAGAGCAACAACAATCGATGATGAATGCGTTGAAGGATACTCGTATTCCGGTTATTCACTTGATTTATTTTAACGTACCAGCATCACGCCAAACGGAGGGTTTCTAATAATGAACGTTCATATGACGTCAAGACCACTACCTAATCCAGCGGCTGTAGGTAGCTATCGGAAGGAAGATGTTGTTTTTCTATTGAAGGATCTAAGCGATGTCGCCCTTGAAAAAGGGACCGAAGATCGTGAGGAGGCCATTCAGTCTGGAACGCACTACTCAGAAATGCTGCCTGTAGAATATCAACCGACAGCAGATTACATCCGCTTGTTTCATGAAACACTTGAAGAAACAGCGGGCAAAGTAGCTCTATCTGCTGGAATTGTAGCAGAACTTGTTGTGAAAAAACGTGGATTCGATATCGTGCTGGCTTCGCTCGCACGTGCGGGTACGCCTATTGGAATTCTAATGAAACGCTATATTCTTCAGAAATATGAAGTAGATCTTCCTCATTACAGTGTATCTATTATTAGAGGTAAGGGTATTGATGTAAATGCGATTCGATATATGCATCACAACCATCCAGAGGCCTCGATTCAATTTGTGGATGGCTGGACAGGTAAAGGGGCGATTCGCAAAGTCTTGATCGAAGCGGCTGTGACGATGAAGGAACAATACGGGATTGAGCTTGACGATGACTTGGCTGTATTAGCTGATCCGGGTTGGTGCTCAGATACGTTCGGGACGCGCGAAGATTTCCTAATTCCAAGTGCGTGTTTGAACTCCACTGTATCGGGACTTATGAGCCGTACCGTGCTGCGGGACGATCTTATTGGGCCCGATGATTTTCACGGAGCGAAGTATTATAAGGAATGGCTTACGGACGATGTATCAAATGTATTCGTGGACAAGGTATCCGAGTATTTCCCATCGGTATTCAGTGAAGCTGAGGAAGAAGCTGAACGTCTCTATAACAACGCTGAACTAACGGCAGTCACTTGGAAGGGTATGCAGGATATTCAGCGCATCCAAGAGGACTATGGTATTGCCGATGTGAATTTAATTAAGCCGGGCGTAGGTGAAACGACGCGTGTATTACTAAGACGCGTACCTTGGAAAATCCTTGTGGATCGTCTCGATAATCCGAACTTGAAGCATATTCTACTTCTTGCAGGGGACAAGCAGGTTCCAGTCGAAGTGTATCCTGAATTAACATATTCTTGCTGCGGTCTGATTAAACCGCTAAAGAGCGGTGAACAATTATGATTTTTGCTAGTGATTTGGATCGCACCCTCATTTACTCCAAGCAAGCCATGGGAACCGATATAAAGGAAGCTGATATCGTCCCGGTTGAGTTATATGAAGGTAGACATATTTCCTTTATGTCAAAGACAGCGGCGAAGCTGCTACATGATCTATCTGCCTCTGCTTATTTCATTCCTGTAACGACACGCACGGTTGAGCAGTACAGCCGTATTTTCTATATCAAAGATACACTGCGGCCTCAAATCGCTATTACTAGTAATGGGGGCACGATACTACGAAATGGCCAGCCGGATGAAGAGTGGGCTGTACATGTTCATAAGGCTCTACAATCCAGTGCGGACGCAAATGAAGTCATGCAGCTATTTGACCGAATCGCAAGTCCAGACTGGGTTCTCAGCATCAAACATGCGGAACAGCTTTTTTACTCTATTGTTGTTGTTCTGTCATGTTTGCCTCTAAATGAAATGGAGCAATTGCGTGTAGAACTATCCACTCTCGGATGGAATTTGTCCATCCAAGGGCGGAAGATTTACCTCGTCCCTGCTGGACTCAGCAAAGGGAGTGCACTGAGATATGTCATGGATCGACTGGGGTCTACTGCTGATAATGTAGTAGCAGCTGGAGATTCACTGTTAGATCAGAGCCTGCTTGATGAGGCCCATCTTAAACTAGCTCCCAGCCATGGGGAACTGTATAATCAAGCTAAGGCTAATGCTGACATCATATTTACAGACCAGTCTGGTATTCTTGCTTCAGCTGAAATGATTACTAAAGCTAAACAGTGGTTTGCTTTGCAAGCTGGACAGACAGATACATCACATTTCGCATATAATGAGGTATATAACACATGACAAGAATTTGGTTCAACCGCTGGTTTTCCGTAGCTTATCATTATATGAATATGATTCGTCAAAATGATGACCAGCAGGTATTTGAATTGTACGGCACGCATCCAGATATTGAGCATATGTCGCTACAAGCATGCGATCACGCGGAAACAGAGCCTGCGTTAGAAGGATGGGAATATGTCCAGTTTTGCTTAGATTTTTGTCAGCGCCATCAAATTCAGATTTTTATTCCCCGCCTACATATGGATGAAATTGCTCGGCATACTGCCCTTTTCGAGGAAATCGGAACCAAGGTTATGGTCTGTCAGGATACGGAGCTGCTTAGCCGTTTGATGGATAAGGACCGTTTCTATGAATCGCTCCAGGGAACGGGTGTGGTAGAAATTCCGGCTTATCATGTTGTGAATACAGCAGAGGAATTTAAAGCAGCTTATGAGGATCTATTAGCTCGTGGTCATCAGGTTTGTTTCAAACCCACTAATGCTGAGGGTGGAATGGGTTTTAGAATGATTGTGGACAAGCGTGATCCATTGGAAGAAATATTTGGTTGGGTTCATCTGAACGTAACGTTCGAGGAAGCTTATCAAACTTTTGCCCAAGCAGAGCGTTTTGAAGATGTGATGGTCATGGAGTTACTTGAAGGAAATGAATATAGTATTGATTGCTTATCATCGGCAAAGGGCGAGTTAATTACGGCCATACCGCGTATGAAATCATCTGGTCGGGTTTATCATTTAGAGGATATACCTGAATTGCAACAGATTTCAGAGCGAATAGCAGCACGATATCGCATCCCTTATGTCTTTAATATTCAGGTAAAATATAATGGTGGCGTTCCGAAGCTGTTGGAAATTAATCCGCGAATGTCTGGTGGACTCTATATTACCTGTCTTAGCGGTGTGAACATTCCATATTTAGCTGTGAAAGCGATATTGGAGCAGCCCTTTGAAACGCCACAACCTCGCCTTGGCATTAAGGCAAGTTATGTGGAACAGGCGGTTATCATGTCTTAATTTGCTAGGGTGCCCGAATAGCCAGAGAAGCAGTCGACGAAATTGTAGGAGGTGCATAACGAATGAAGCGTTATAAGCTTGCAGCGATGATATCGCTTGGTGGGTATGCTGTAGCTTTAATTTCGGGTATATTTCTTCCCTCTTTTATTAGTTTACTAATTCCTGTGCTAATAGGATTTGGTGGTATGGTCGTGATAAGTAAGTCTACTAGGCATAGGTTGGAGAGAGAGGGTATCCCTGGAACACCACAAATGGATCCAGTGAGCGGTAAGGCCATCACCGAACCGTCAGGTCGTGACGGAGATCGCCCTCAGAAGTTTGACCCTAGCACCATCGCTGTAAATGCTGGAGCAAGGGGTACGAATGCAAATGCGGGAGACCCCATCTGGGATCCTGTTCATGAATATATCAGCGTGATCGAACAAATGGTGCTCTCCGAAGGGGAGAAGAATGCGCTAGACGATGAGATTGTTCAGAAGACACAAGCTTTGCTAGCCCGAATTACTCGCCTAATTCCACAGCTCAAGGAAATGAATGACGGGGGAATGAATCACAACATACAGCGTCTTGTGTTTAAAGACCTGAATGGAGCGATCAACCCATTTCTAAAACTAAGTGGTGAAGCCAAAGTGATGAATCGGCGGCTTCTGCTAACAGGATTGAAGGATATCAACTCGAAACTATCTTTTTACGTAGAAGCGATTGAGAATAAAGATTTGATTGAGCTTCAAACTCGGATGGACTTGATTCAGCAGCGTTATCGAACAACAGATTCATAAAGGAAGAGGAGGATTTTATCATGTCAACAAGCCCACTAATGGTACAGCTGAAGGATTCAGATGTAGCGAAGGTCGAGCAGGAAGCTCGACAGGTGATTGAACGTGTGTCTTCAACCGATACGATGGAACTGGAGACGCTGATGGACCAAATCGGGCAGATGGGCCAGAAGACGATGGAAAAAGCAGGACAATCCCTTACGATGTTAGAGCGCCCCGTGAGTGAACTCATGTCTGGTAAACGTACTGAAGTGACGAATAATATTTTGAAATTACGCAATGAAATTGATTCGCTTAGCAAGAGTAAACAGCTCGGATTTTTCGAGAAAATGTTAAAGAAAACACCGATGAAGAACTACATTTACAAATATCAATCCGTTAAAACCAACGTAGACGCCATTACGCAATCGCTACGTAATGGGAAGGACACGCTCGAAGAGAATGTCGTGTACATGAAGAATCTTAAGCGCTCCTCCATTGAAGAGGTGTACAATCTGCAAGTGCGAATTGCGATGGGAAACAAGCTCAAGGAGCTCTTTGAACAAGAAATCGCCAAACCGGAAAATGATTATCGCAAAACCATACTAGAACGCGGTTTACGGAAGGTAGTTACTCGAATACAATCGTTTACAGAAATGGTCATGCTTTATCAGCAAGCGATTGCTGGTACAGATATTATCAATGACAACAACGATAAACTGATTGATTCTGTGGATGCGACGATTGATAAAACACGTCATTTAATTACGGTCTCAGCCATGATTTCTATGGCGCTACAAGATCAACTGGATACGATAAATGCGGTAAACTCGGCAAATGAAACATTGCAAAATATGTTCGAAGAGAACTCTCGCTTGTTAAAGGAAACAACACAGAAAACGAATGAACTGTTAGGAAAACCAGCGCTGCAAATGGATTCGGTCAACCGAGCGATGACGGATCTATTCTCTGCAATTGATATGTACGAGCAGTCTAATCGCACGATTATTCAATCGGCAACGGAGCATACGCGCAGGATGACGGATATTAATCAGCAACTGACGCAGAAACTTGGCCTGATGCCAGGCAATACACCAGCGCCAGCTCCAGAGCTGAATGCACAGAAAGCGGTAGCTAGTTATTTAGAATAGGGAATATACCAACACAAAAAAAGTTGTCCGAGGCTCTCATCAGAGAGAACTCAAGGGCAGCTTTTTTGTGTTGGTATCGTTTGAAATGGAAAATGTTTGCAAGGAAGGTGGCGCAGCATAGGACACTAGACGCATACATATACTTACATATACTTCATTTCATAAAACGGGGTGCACATATGCTGGGTACAATCATTGCAATCACTTTAATTGTGGCGCTTATCTTAGCGGCTGCATGGGAGAAAACCGAAGCCATTATAAGCTTGAATGATACCCGTGAGCATCCTTAAAGGTAGAATGATATATAGATTATCTCTCGTTACATCATGCTAGAAATTTCGCTTATGACTCCGACTGTTCCTGTAAATCTTCTGGTATAAAATCACTGGACTGTGCCAAAATTTCTTCGCGAATTCGAAGCATTTGATTATCCAACTGATCTGCAGCTTCTGCTGCTTCTTTCAGCTCTTCCACGACGTGGGAGGGCACTCTTTTATCATATTTATAGAATATGATATGTTCCATACTGGCCCAAAAATCCATGGCAAGCGTACGCATTTGAATTTCGACCTTCATCCAGCGTGTACCTTCGAACAGAATAAGTGGGACCGCTACAATAACGTGCAGGCTCTGATATCCATTTGATTTAGGATGGGCGATATAGTCCTTCACTTCAATGACCCGGATGTCATCGCGCTGCGCGAAATGATCCAGCAGACGGTAGATATCTTTGACAAAGGCGCATACAATTCGCATGCCAGCGATATCATGAATGTTCGTTAAGATGCTTTCAAGTGTAATGTCGAAGCCTTTGCGCTCCATTTTGGCTAAAATACTTTTGGGCTCTTTAATGCGTACTTTAATATGTTCAATTGGACTGTAGCCGTCTTGAAGTTTCAGCTCGGTCTTAATCAGTTTAATCTTATTCTGGAGCTCTTCCAGAGCGAGCTGATATAACATGGGAAGCTTCTTCCACTCAGCGAACTGGTGCAGTAAATTATGTTCAATATCAAGCTGATGCAGTTCCTTAAGAGTGACGGGATTCATGACTAATTGATGGTTAGACTCTTTGTTCAATTGTAATTCTCCTATAACTACATAATTGGGGTGATACTTCCTCTATCTTACATGATTTCAAGATCCAGAAGCAAAAAATGCGAAGAACATGATTCAATATAAATAGCCCTGACCAGAATCATTTCATGAAGAAATCATTCCGGCCAAGGCGGCTGTCTCAAGTTTTGGATCATATATTCAGCATAAATTAAAAAGTCGTTGAATTGTGATTATTTCAAAGTATCTTTATTCAGTGGAGAATTTTCATACCCTTTATCATGATAATCAGTATCCTCAAGTTTCTCTAGAACGTTCATCTGATCAATTAATCGTTTGGTTTCGGCATCGCCTAGATCATAAAGGTATTGATACACGCCAATTAATTCGTCATCAAATTGGTGGGTTGCATCATCATGATCTGCCGATTTAAATGGTACAAAGGCACGTCTAAAGGTATATTCATCATCCTTAATCAGTGCACTCATTTGATCGCGAAGATTAGTTACTTCATCCTGGGTCATCATTACCCTAAATTCGGCTGAATCATTAGGTACATCTTGAATCAAATTATGGCTGACAGAAATGTAGTACATTTTCTTCTCGGTTTCCATACAAGTGGCCTCCTGTTTGATAAACGTTTTATGGTTTAATCACGATTATAAACAAATGATTTTACTGATTCTTACACGATGCCAATCGGTTTGAATCAGTTCAAGGAGGTTCTTAGACTTGTTTAGGACTGGAGATGCTGACAACTGGTGCGGTTCCGAAGGCTTCCAGTAGAAACCGCGAAGGCTCGGCAGGTTTACCATGATAATACATCGGTGAGCTGATATATAACTGTTCTTTAGCCCTAGTTACCGCTACATAAGCTAACCGCCGTTCCTCTTCAAGTGCGGCCTCAGTCAACACATGATTTGGTGTCTTGGGATAATCTGCTTTGAGCTCAGCCGTAGGCTGGTCCTTAAGTGCAGTGCTATGCGGGAGAATACCTTCGCTTGCGCCGATCAAGTACACTCGCCGGAATTCAAGGCCCTTGGCACGATGAATAGTCATGAGCTGAACAGCATCGCTGCCGCTTTCTTGATCACGAAGTGCTTCCATCTGCTGTTGGCGTGTGGTTAACTCATCCGCATACGAGATGAATTGCTCGACAGTATCAAAGCGTGCAGCGGCGCTCTCTAGCTCAGCGAGTCCATCATTGACCGTTTCCTTGTACTGGGTATAGACAAGCGGATCGCCTGCCTCCATGTATTTGTCATAAAACAGGCGGCGCATTTCCTGTATGGCATATACGGCTTCATCAATTTTAAGGATTTGATTAGCCGAACCCGATCTTTCACGGCTTCTTGCTGAAACGGCTGCAGCCGATCCCAGCGAATGAGGTGAATGAGTGGATACTTCTTCGCTTGTCGCTGTTCCTGTTCTGTAATAAAAGCCATACCTTGCTCTTTGGGCACATATAATGGTCCGAGGACACTTTGTAGTGCTCCATACGACGCGGAATCAATGACAACCGCAAATGATCCATTAACGGTCTGATTAGTGCTTGATCATAGAATACGGGAGCACTACCATATTGGACAAAAGGGACGCCGTGTAGCAGTAACTGTTCAAGAATGGCTCGGCTGCTACCAGCAGTGCGGTGCAAGATCGCGATATCACCATATTTTATTTGCTCACGCTTCGCATCCTCTATCAGGTGGCCGACCACCCACTGAGCCTCTTCATCTACGCTTGCTGGGGATAAGTAAACAGGTGCTGCACCTGAAGGAGCAGAGGCTAACAGCTCCTTAGGAAGACGTAGCTTGTTATGTCTGACTAGCGCGCTGCCTAACCCAAGAATGCGGTGATCACTGCGATAATTAATATGCAAGGTTACCCGCTTTGCGGTTGGATACACTTGATCAAATTCAAGAATTGATTCCTGGCGAGCACCATTGAAGGTATAGATGGTTTGATCATCGTCACCTACAACTGCAATATTCCGAGTGCTACTCGCAGCGAGATGTTGAACCAAACTGTACTGCACGGCGTTGGTGTCTTGAAATTCATCAACCATGATATACGCGTAGCGAGACTGTAACTGTGCTAGTAATCTTGGATCTTCAAGCAGCTTTAAGGTATTTAGCAGGATGTCATCGAAATCCCATTGATTTCGCTCTAACTTCCACTCTTCATAGGCCATCATAATACGTTTCATGGCTGCTTCATCTTTCGTATCGTCGGGTAACTGAGAAGGCCAGTATCCTTTCATTTTCCATGAAGAAAGGGCGGCAAGTACAGTCTCGGGCTGATATACACCGCTTGGATCTAGCTTCCGAAGAACAATTTTCATTATGGTATGCCTGGGCGCGAAATCACCTAGAATACGCTGAGTGAAGCCCGATTTACGCAGTAGCATCAGGCCAAAAGAATGAAAGGTACGTGCTTCAACCGACCGTGCGGCCCCGGCAGGAATACCAGGTATTTTCGCGATGCGCTCTTTGATCTCTTGCGCGGCTTTACTCGTGAAGGTGACGAGCAGGATACGTGTAGCTGGAATGCCAAGAACGGCAATTAAATAAGCAGTGCGCGCAGCAAGAACTGTCGTCTTCCCGGAGCCAGCTCCTGCAACGATAAGGAGCGGACCTTCATGATGACGCACAGCCTCAATTTGCTCGGCGTTGAGCAGAATTCCATTTTCTTCTAGTGCGCGAAAGAAGAAGGCATCATCCATAACGTCTGTCACACGCTCCCGGCTTGTCCAAGCGGGTGCACTGGCTGCCATAGGAGGTACAGAGGTGGCTGGCGTTTTGGCGGGATTGCTATGAAGGGGCAGGTCTGGAAAGCCCATCGTTTGTCCTCCTTTGTTGACTGAGGGCTGAGTGCAAGGGTTGTCTTTTTCACAAGCAGCCTATAAATTTGGTATGATATAACCATCCAAGTGAGAAAAGGCTATATCATGTAGTTACGCATTAAAGCATGATATTCATTATACCTTGCGTATGCAAGGGGAAGGCCGAGAAAAATGAATTGTGGCGTGCCAGATTTCACAGGACACGTCTGACATGGTATCTTTGTAGAAACGGGCTCTGCATATTGTATCCCATAATCGTTGTCGATTGAATGAGAGACGATACATGAAAAAGGTTAGGTAAGGGGAAAGAGGAGGAAGAAATCATGAATATTATACAACGAATTAAAGATGGAGCGAACCGAGCGACTGAAAAGGCTCAGGGCGCCGTTGAAGTGAATAAGCTAAACGGTCAAATTGCTGAGATTGAGAAAGAAATGAGTTTTCATTTTACAGGGATGGGCCGGATTTTCTATGAAGGTTATGCTTCAGGAGATATGTCTGTTGCTGAAACCGAAATGATGAACCATGCGAAAGAATGTGACAAACTGCAGGAAGAAATTGACGAGCTGCGCGGCCGAATTGGTGAGCTTAAGAATGAGCGCATTTGTACTTGTGGTCAAGTTGTTAATCTGGATGCTAACTTTTGTCCAGCCTGTGGCCGTAAGTTGGTTCCAGGTGAGGCTATTAAGAAGCGTTCAGAGACTGTAAAGCCTGCAGGTCCTGAGAAAAGATATCAAGATGAAATAAACATTGAGCAAGCATATCCTGAGCAGGCATATGCAGAGAAAGCATACGCAGAGCAAGCATATGCAGAAAAACCATATGCTGAGAAGCCATATACAGGAAGTAGTAGTTATCATGATGAACCGCAAGCCAGCACTCCTGTAGAAGAAGCATATGAATACGTTGAGGAAGAAAGCTGGGACGAACCTTCCGAAGCTAACCCATTAGATTCGGAACGGGAACGCCGTCAGGCAGATGAGTTTGAACGGGAGAGAGAACGACAGCTTGAGCTGGATCGCCGCATCCGCTATTGGAAAGAGAACAATCAGAGCGGGGATGAGACGGAAAGCGAAGAGGGAATTCGTGATACGGTGAAATGCCAAATATGCCGGGCAGACTTGCCTAAAGGCTCGAAGTGGTGTCCGCGATGCGGAGCAGAACAGATATAGAGATTGCATTTGCATAAGCACCTATCCAGACATTTGCAATGAAATGCAAGGGTTCAGGCAGCTTGGGAGGACTAACGAATGGAACAATTGCTGCAACATTTGCAGAACTTGGGATTTACCGAAATGGAATCAAAAATCATGGTGGAGCTCGCAGGTAAAGGGGCTTCATCTGGTTATGAAGTAGCTAAGGGACTTGGGGTATCCAGATCTAATGTATATGCAACCTTGCAACGATTATCACAGCAAGGCTTTCTTCAACGTAGTGAAGGAGAACCAGTTCGGTACAGCATGCTTAAGCCTGATGAATTAACGCGGATGATTTCAGGGCAAATGCAGGAATCTCTTCATTTTGTGGAGAGTCAAATGCCACGCGTAGAGCCACATCAACTCCCTTTTTATAATGTGGAGGGAGACCGAAATGTTCTGGAAGCATTGTCTAGAGAATTGGCAAGAGCAAGCGAGGAAATTGTCGTGGATGTCTGGCGTGAAGAAGCCTCTTTGCTACGCAATGAGCTGGAACAGGCGGAGGCCAAAGGTGTGAAGCTACTGTGGTCTTGTATCGGTAATGATGATGCTATGAGTCGACTAATGGCTTGGCCTACTTGGGGAACAGAAGCCGATGCTAATCGGGGCCGCAAGTTCTCTTTTGTGATTGATCGCCGCTGGTGCATGTTAGGGATGAGAGGGGAGGGCAACACAACACAGGCGCTCGTAACCGAGCACCCTGTCATGGTCGAACTCCTTCTTCATCACTTCACGCAGGAAATGGTACTGTATGAACTAGAGCAGGACATGGGTGATGAGCTGAGTGAACGCTATGGACCCCATTACGAGCATATTTATCGTAAATATGTAAGTTCGGATGAAATCGAAATCGATGGTGAAACACAAAAAGAAACAGAGCAAGAATCTAATTCTGATGCCATTTCACGTGTTAACGAGGATTCATCCCTAACGTAACGAAGGTAGAGCCGCTAATCCCCGGAGTGTATGGAGATAATAATCACCGCTTTGTGGAACAAATTGTTGTACACTAACATGACATTCGAGTGAATGAGGGAAATCAGTGCCAGGCTGAACAGAAGAGATGCCCACTGCATGGATTGAATCGATTTCACCTGCAAACATAGCGATTGCCTGTTCAAGCGGAGTTTCATAGAGTCCAGCTAGCTCTTCTGCCTGAAGCTGATAGGAAGATAGGGGTATGTCTAGCTGACAACCAAATACAAAACAAGTTTCTCTATCAATGAATGCCTTACCATTTGCTATACCGCGGCCTTCATACTGGACAGTACCAAGAGAAACCAGTTGTGAGAATTCGATATTAACTCCTAGTTCCTCTTGGATTTCACGCGCGGCATGTTCTATCGTTTCTCCGGCAGTCAAGTGACCCGCAGCGGTAATATCAAAGTAACCTGGAAAGGTATCCTTGGTATCCTGTCTCTTTTGAAACAATAGTTGTGGACCCTCAGGAGTGCTACGAATGATCCAACAATGAAAGGTATGATGCAGGTAGCCTTTCTCGTGAACCTCGTCTCTTGGGGCTACTCCGATATGTTCCTGCTGCTCATTGTATATATCTAGCATTTCTTTTGACATATTCTTGTTATGCCTCCATATATATGATGGAGCTTATTATGTTTTAACTTAATTTATCTGTCAAGATGAATGATAGCCAACGATAGAGGGATGAAATGAGCCCAATAGCTCAATAATGTATACCAAGGAAGGAGCAATAACTATGGAATGCATCGTCCATTTTGAAGTGAAGCACAAGGAGGGCGTTAAGCATTTGCGAGGCCTCGTTTTCGTTGGAAAAGGGGAGACTCCAGATGCGGAGCAGCTGATCGGCATGTTTAAGGATATGCATTATAATGTGATTCTTTCTGATCGTGACAAACTCGTGTTTACACCAACAGATGCTTTGGCGAGCTACAGTTCTATTCGCGTGACTTCACTCGATACAGGCGAACAGAAATATACTGAGGATCGTGATCTGAAAAAGGTGCTTGGTAACTTGATGCCACAAAGACCAACTGGATTATAAGCATAACCGATTTCGATTTATTGCTGGGATCACTCAGTCTACATAGAATTATCTAGTACAATAGGAAGAGGGTGTAGCTATTAAGCTATACCCTCTTCCTATGTTCAATGGACATTAATTAGTTGTGTGCTAAAAAGAAAGCTAAGCCGATTCCGTCTGATCCTCAAGAATAGAGGTACAGTGTGCACAGCGGGTGGCTGCTGCCGGAATTTCCGAGAGACAATACGGGCACTCACGAGTGCTTTTCTCCTCAGGCGGCTTCTCATGCTCTTTCGCCTTGACCCAGTTGATGGCTTTAACGAGTAGAAATACACAGAACGCAACAATAAAGAAGTCCAGCGCCACATTAATAAATTGGCCGTAGGCAATGATAGGAATACCTTCTTTGCTCGCTTGTGCCAAGGTGTGTACTTCTGTACCAGCCTCTGTTTTTTTTAACGGAATAAATAAGTCAGTAAAGTTCATACCCCCAAGCAGATATCCGATGGGTGGCATAATAAGATCATTGACCACGGAAGTAACGATTTTACCAAAAGCTCCCCCGATAATAACCCCGACGGCTAAATCAATGACATTCCCCCGAACTGCAAATTCTTTAAATTCGTTTATAAATCCCTTCATCCAGTAGAAACCTCCCGAATCAACGTTAAATCTAGTATTACGAATCTATCAATATTGTATACTATACCTAAACCTATCAAAGATTGCAGTTATTATTCAATAATTTGCCATTTCATCCAAACGCAGGTTTGTCTGAAGTGAACGCCACGAAATTCCACTTTATTTTTAGAGTGAATGTGCGTTATACTTCATGCATTGTAACTTTAGTACACATGTTCAAATGACGAACCTGAATTTCATATGGCTTCTCGTATATGTGCAGGAATAGGCCTGCATGTCTCTACCCAGTCACCGGAATGATTGGACTACGGGATCACGACTCTTCGTGTTTCTAACGATGTGCAGGCATGCGTGCCGCGTATCGTATAGGGACTTTCGTATGTTTGAGTTGTAACCGGAGTCCATCTATTTTCTTGCCGAATCAGAATCGGCGGTTGAGAGATGGATTTTTTTGATATTTACAGGATCATAATCAAGCAACCAGAGGGGGAAGTTAGATGCAATTACTTAAACAAAAAGTGTTAGACGAAGGCATCGTGCTTAGCAATCAGGTGCTCAAGGTAGACTCATTTCTCAATCACCAAATGGATCCCGTATTGATGAAGGAAATGGGCAAGGAATTTACGCGTTTATTTGATGGACAGAACATCACGCGTGTACTAACCATTGAATCATCAGGTATAGCTCCAGGAATCATGACAGCGTTGGAACTTGGCGTACCTCTTATTTTTGCTCGTAAGCAGAAGTCACTTACGTTACGTCATGACATTTTTGTAGAGAAAGTGTTCTCTTTCACTAAGCAGGAAACGAATGAAATTACCGTTGCTAAGAAATTTATTCATTCGGGTGACCGAGTTCTGATCATTGATGACTTCCTTGCCAATGGTGAAGCCGCATTTGGACTTGCACGGATTGTAGAGCAGGCTGGGGCTGAAGTGATCGGTATCGGAATTGTTATTGAAAAAGCATTCCAACCTGGAGGTCGTCTGCTGAAGGAAGCAGGGTACCGCGTTGAATCACTTGTTCGGATTGCTTCGCTTGATGATGGAGCAGTATCTTTCGCAGATCCTTTAGAGTAGTCACAAGGGAAAGGGCGAGCTATAAGTATCATCTGTATTGAATTGACTATTAGATCACTAAACCAGGAGGAAAGTATACCGCTATGGAACGGACTCATGAATCTGAGGAAACGATAGTAACAACAAAGCGTCATCCGCTCAAAACCTTTTCATTAGGTATTCAACATGTGCTAGCTATGTATGCAGGTGCGGTTATTGTACCGCTAATCGTGGGTGGGGCTTTGAAGCTTACACCAGAACAACTCACGTATTTGATCTCGATTGATTTGCTAGCCTGTGGTGTAGCAACACTGCTTCAGATTTGGGGTAATCGTTTCTTCGGCATTGGCCTACCGGTCATGCTCGGTTGTGCGTTTCAAGCTGTATCACCGATGATTGTTATTGGTATGAAGGATGGCGTATCTGCCATATATGGAGCCATAATTGCATCAGGATTATTCGTTATTGTGTTCTCTGGTGTATTCGGCAAGCTGATCGCACTCTTTCCTCCTGTTGTTACAGGATCGGTGGTTACGATTATTGGTGTGACTCTGGTTCCCGTTGCGCTCCGTGATTTAGGTGGCGGACAGGGGGCGGCCGATTTCGGTAGTCCACTCAACCTTATACTTGGATTCGGTGTACTTATTTTTATTATTTTAATGAACCGATTCGCAAAAGGGTTCCTGCGCTCAATCTCCGTACTGATCGGATTAATTGTAGGAACCATTGTTGCTGCTATTTATGGTCATGTTGATTTGACTCCGTTGAAAGAAGCAAGCTGGTTCCATGCCGTTCGTCCTTTCTATTTTGGAACGCCTACGTTCCACTGGTCGTCGATTATAACGATGATTCTGGTCGCGATCGTCAGCATTGCGGAATCAACAGGCGTATTTATGGCTTTAGGCAAAATTGTGGATAAAGAAATAACATCTAAAGATCTGGCGAAAGGTTACCGTGCTGAAGGAATAGCAATCGTAATCGGAGGATTATTTAACTCATTCCCATATACGACCTATTCACAAAACGTGGGTCTGGTTCAGATGAGCCGTGTTAAAACAAGGGATGTAATTTTTGTAGCAGGTGGACTGCTTGTCGTCATCGGCTTCGTACCGAAAATTGCCGCACTTACACAGCTTATTCCAACAGCAGTATTGGGTGGAGCTATGGTAGCACTGTTCGGTATGGTCGTTTCCTCAGGTATCCGCATGCTAGGTGGACAGGTAGACTTGAACCGTTATGAGAACCTCTTTATCATCGCATGTTCTGTAGGAATGGGTCTTGGTGTAAGTGTAGTACCTGAATTGTTCGATGTATTGCCTGATGGGGCTCGAATATTAGTCGATAATGGAATTGTTGCAGGTAGCGTAACGGCGATTGTACTGAATTTATTATTTAATGGGTTTAAGAACCGCTCGGATTTTAAAACGAGTAATTCCATATCCGAAGCTGAAGAGGCTGCATAGTATTAAGCTTATGAAATATATACGTAATGAAAAGAACCACCGTATTGCGGGTCTTAGCCGCTATACTGGTGGTTCTTTGTATGTGTTATGTAGGTATGAGATCTTTGAGACTAGCCCACGCATACTTGCAGGCACCCGGATCAACATGAATATCAAAGGGGAGGGTAGACATATTCTCGCCATCACCTAATGCAAGTCGTTCTTCATTAAACAGGACAATAAGGTTCTTTCCCCTCAACATGGTGACAAAAGGGAGCGTTACATGCTTACCGAGAAGTACCGTTGGAAACAAACGGAGCAACTGTAACCGTGTACAGCCGTGAACGATGCAAATATCTAGGTGACCATCTCCCGGGTCCGCCTGTGGACATATGTCCAGTCCACCACCATAACTCGTTACGTTAGAGATGGCGGCCATCCATGCGGAAGGATAGCTTGTTTGTCCACCGTCACAGTGAACTGTTAATTTGCATGGCTTGAAGGTAAGTAGCGTATGTAGTATGCCGATAATATAAGCTAATCTTCCTGCTCGAAAGAAATTACATATTTTTTTATACATACTGAGGTTAACATTCTCTGCAACCTGCGCGTCAAAGCCGATGGCAACTGCTGTTAATGTAAGAACACCTGAGGTTGAGATTAAATCAGCCGAACGGGTCCGTCCCGTTAGCATGATCTCAAGCGCTGAGGCGGTATCACGTGGGATATTGAAGCCGCGAGCGGTATCATTGCCCGAACCTGCTGGAATGACTGCTAGTGGGATACCGCTGCCTCTTAGGACGGGTAGTACGCTATGGATGGTACCGTCACCGCCTATCACGCCAACAGCCTTCCAGTCTTCGGTAAGGTGTAACATTTCGGCAGTTCGCTGCTCTGCCTCTTCAGGACATTCAGTTAATAGATGATGGTATGCAATTTGCCGCGAGTCAAGTATAGACTTAACCTTGGACCAAGTACGCATGCCATGACCATTGCCCGATTTTTTATTAATAACAAACAAATACATCTGTTTTCCCCCATAACGTTTGTAAGCGTATCTATATTGTAAAAAGATTAGGGGGAAAAGGGAATCATTTAATACATATTGTCGAATATATATTAGAAATGTCGAAGCTGGTTTTCGGCAATCGCTCCCACCCATGGAAGCTTCACCCATTTCCCTTACAGACTGGTGAAGATCATATATAGCCACAGGACGAATGAAATGAGAGAAAGCAATGAAGCAATGAACGAACCAATTAGAGGAATATAACCGCAAAGAACGTGTGCAATCATGATGAAACCGAACACTAGAATCGATTGCAGTGCATGAAATAATACATAGCGACTGTGTTTCTCTACAGCTAGGAATACGATGCCTCCAATAAAAGCAAACAAATAACAAAGTGTTGCAGCGATATTTTCCGGTAATCCGGTAGACGATTTGAACGGGGACATTCAGGACCACTCTCCTTGTTAACAGTAAGGCTTTCTCCTAACATATGAGGGGCTGAGACAAGTTATGAGCAGCAAAAATACACCCTGTACGATAAATCCTAAATAAGGACATGGTCAGGGTGTATAGCAATGATGGTATGAAGATGTGTTTTAAGTTTGACGACGAGGATGTGTGATTTTACCTTCTTTATCTGTATCATTCTTTTTGGGAATAAGACGTGCATCTGTTCGACCTTCAACATGCGTATCATAAGACAGTTCGCTAAGCTTCCATTCGGTAACACCCATTACGGGATCCGCCGGAAAAGTCTGGCCTCTGTGTAACGTTTCCGTGCCACCCCATTCATTCGTATATATCCCGTCAGACTCAACTTCTTCATGGGATAAAGGTAGCATTCGTTTATCTTCATGTTCCATACATAATCTCCTTCGCTCAAGATGTATATAGAAGACAGGGTGAATTGCTTTCTTCTCCCTCTTAATGTTCCCTGAGCAAAAGCCGCTTATCCAGTTTTTAAGAATCATTCGAGTGCATTCAGAATATACTGCTGCAATAAAGGACGCGGATTCTTCCAGCGGCTCACACGGCTGTCCGCGGTAAATACGACAACGGTATCCGATTTCGGGAAAAGGTAAATTTGCTGGCCCCCATGCCCGTGTGCGCATGCGAATGGTTGACCGTTCATTTTACCATTCCACCATTGAAACCCGTAATCACCGTATGCCGGATATCCTTCAATATGTGAAGTTAGGGCTTGTTCCAGCCAAGCTTCAGGTATAACCTGTTTTCCTTGCCAGACTCCACCTTGGAGGCAGCATAAGCCGAATTTGGCCATATCACGAGATGTTAGAAAAAGTCCGATATGACCCATACTATGTCCTTCAGGACTAGGTGTCCAAGCAGCGTAATCGATGCCAAGCGGCCCAAAGAGATGCTCACGTGCATAACTGAAAGCATCCAGACCGCAGCATTCCGTAAGAAGGGCAGAAATTAGATGTGAATCTACGCTCCGGTATTGAAAAGTTCCTACGTTATCCTGTACAACGGGAAGGGACAATGCGTAAGAAAGCCAATTTTTACTGCGGTGAAAACGATGAATTAGCGGTTCCCCAAGCTTATTACCCGTCTGCCATTCTAAACCCGTGGTCATGGTTAGTAAGCGGCGCAAAGTAAGGGTTTCCTGTAAGAGTGGATCTGTTTTGCGTGTCGTATATTTACTAAGTACAGCAAGCACCTGATCATCTAATGCGGGAAGTTCATTACGCTCCACTGCGATACCCGCCAAAATGGATGTGAAGCTTTTGGTGGCTGAACGCAAATCATTCAATTTTTCTCGCTCATGTCCATTGTAATAACGCTCAAAGATTAATTTACCGCCTCTCACGATTAGAAAGCTATGCATTTTGGGATAATGTTTTAAAATGTGATGATGGGTCATGTCAAAAGCTTCAGAATGCATATGATCTGTATGGTCTTGCATATCGGCTGTCATGCTCGGTATACGAAGTGAGGGAGAAGCCATCAGAAGAAGAGGGTCTTTCATGGAAATCTCCTTTCATAAATAAGTTAATATTTAAGTATCACGTGCATGAAGGTTATTTATGATTTTACCCCAATGAAGCTATCGCAAATAAGATAATTTCAATTATGCAAAAAAAGTTATCACAGACATTTTTTTGAAAGGCTGAATTCGATCAGTGAGTATGTTATACTAGAAGAAATGATTCATTTTTTACTACTTAGGGTATGTATAATGTCAGACACCTTAAGTGGTAGCCGGGGTCTTTTAACCCACCTACAACTGCAAACGACTACTACTTCATGATGTCAGGTAAGATCTTTTCGGCAATTCTCTTAACTGGAGCAATCCATACGAGTGTTTTGGGAGGGAACGATCATGGCAACAAAAGGTCACAACGAAGTTAAAGAAAGTCTGCGGGAGATGACACGGATTTTCCGGCCCAAAGATCCGAAGAAATTTGTTAAGGAATACGTCCGGAAATATCATATTATGGGAGGATACGAAGAGGAATTAACCTCGGTTGTAGAACATGAATTGGGACGGATGAATTCATCTGTTTCATAAACGGCTGCTTTATATAAACGAGGCCGTATTCACTCATTGAATTCAAGTCAGCATTTGATTAGATGGAGCTGCTTGCTTCAATCTATCTAGTATATGCCGTATTTTGCGAGGTTTTTTCTCTGCAGAATACGGTTTTTTTGTGTTTTCAAGCATATAGTATAGCGTTATGGGAGTTCAGCTTAGAGGAGGATGTAGCTTGGACATGATCCTGAAGAGCAAAGAAGAAATTGAATATATGCGTGAAGCGGGCCTGATTCTTGCGGCATGTCATCAATACGTTGCTCAAATTATAAAACCAGGAGTAACTACAATGGCAGTTAACGAAGCTGTAGAGATGTTTCTAGAACAACATGGAGCAACTGCTGAACAGAAAGGGTACCGAGGGTATCCCTATGCAACGTGCGCATCGGTGAACGAACTCGTATGTCATGGCTTTCCGACAGAAGTTCCACTTCAGGAAGGCGATATCGTTACGATTGATATTGTCGTGAATAAAAACGGTTGGTTAGCTGACTCCGGATGGAGCTACGGTATAGGTGAAATAAACAAGACGCTGAAGAGGCTACTTAAGCACACAGAGAAGGCACTATACAAAGGCATCGAACAGGCATTACCCGGCAATACATTAGGCGATATTGGTCATGCCGTAGAGAAGGTGGCTCGTAGAAAAGATTATGGCATCGTTCGGCCACTTGTGGGTCATGGGATCGGTCGCGTCATTCATGAGCCGCCCGACGTTCCGAGTTATGGTAAGAGAAAAGAAGGTTTGAAGTTGGAAGAAGGAATGGTCATCACGATTGAACCTATTTTCACTCTAGGTCCTTCGGGAGCGGTATTGTGGGATGATGATGGGTGGGGAGTACGTAGCGCGGATGGCACCTTTGGAGCACAATTTGAACATACCATAGCTATTACAAAAGATGGTCCTTACATTTTAACCGAAATATAAATAGTAACAAATGGAATTAGAGCCATAAGGGCTCTTTTTTTGTTGGAATTTGACGATTCAAATTCATTATATGAGGTAAAAATGAATGTAAGAAGTCAAACTTGGGTATACGTAAAGGGAAACATCTGGTTGCATAGGAAGAGTTTCAAGAGAGCGGTAAGGGCATTGAAACCGATTACAAACCCTTGTGCGGCGGGCATTTAGAGACTTTTCGAACAATTTGTGAACTAGGTCAGAAACATTGACAAAATAGTACCTTAAACTTATATTTAATAGGTGATTGTTTTAATTGACAGTAGTAAATCTTCCGTGTTCGTGCAGGTATGTAGCCATTGAATGTGCTTTCTGTGGCGCCTGTGAAAATGTAAAAAGTGGGGTAGATCAATGATGAAACGGTGGCAGGCAGTAAAGCGACTTCTTCCCTTGCTCGCAGTATTTTCTCTGCTTTTGGCCGGATGTGGCCGCGAGGACTTGTCGGTATTAAGACCGCAGGGGCCAGTGGCAGAAGGACAATTTGGGTTAATGAAGCTGGCAATCTCGATCATGGTTGTTGTCTTACTGATCGTGTTTGCAATAACGGCGTACGTACTGGTCAAGTTCCGCAGAAGAGCGGGCCAATCAGGTGTACCTGAACAAGTGGAAGGTAATTTCAAATTAGAGATTATTTGGACTGTTATTCCACTGATTTTAGTTATTGTGCTTGCGGTTCCAACCGTACAGCAGGTTTTTGCTTTTGGTGATGATCATTTTAATGACAAGGACGCTGTACAGGTAAAGGTGACCTCTCACCAATACTGGTGGGAATTTGAATATCCACAATATGGCGTTAAGACAGCTCAGGATCTAATCATCCCAGTTAAGAAGAAAATTGCATTTGAACTTAAGACAGCAGACGTTCTTCACTCATTCTGGGTACCGTCACTGTCAGGTAAGATGGATACTAACCCGGACGGAACGCTGAATAAGTTCAGCTTTAGTGCGGACAAGGAAGGCGTGTTCCGTGGTAAATGTGCGGAATTGTGCGGGCCTTCTCATGGATTCATGGAATTCAAAGTTAAATCTGTAAGTGAAGCTTCCTTTGACAAGTGGGTAACAGCTATGAAAGCTCCTGCTGTTTTACCGGAAGATGCAGCTCTTGCTGAAGTATTCAAGAAGCAATGTTTGTCTTGTCATGCTGTAGGTGACCAAGGCGGCCCTGTGGCTCCAAACCTTACAGGTATCGGTTCACGTGAATCGGTAGCCAGTATCTTGTTAAATGAAGGTCAAGAGGGCGGAAAGCCAGTTAAGGAAAACTTGAAGACATGGCTCGATGATCCGCAAGCTGTGAAACCAGGCAATAAAATGCCTTCACCGAAGGATCTTGGTCTGACGGATGAACAAATCGATGGCATTGCCGATTACTTGGCTAACTACAAATTGAATTACTAAGCAACAGCAAGATTCTTATTAGAGGGGGTACCAACCTTGGCTCATGCACATAGTGTCAAGCGCCATAAGGGCTTAATGGACTGGTTAACAACTGTTGACCATAAAAAAATAGGCATCCTTTATTTATTGGCAGGCGGCTTGTTTTTCGGCATCGGCGGAATTGAGGCACTACTCATTCGTCTTCAATTAATTAAGCCAATGAACGATTTAGTATCCGCACAAACGTTTAACGAACTTATTACTATGCACGGAACAACGATGATCTTCCTTGGTGTAATGCCAGTCATCTTTGCATTGATGAATGCGGTTATTCCATTGCAAATCGGTGCTCGTGACGTCGCGTTTCCTTTCCTGAATTCCTTGGGATTCTGGACATTCCTGTTCGGTGGTATTCTGCTCAACCTTAGCTGGGTTATGGGCGGCGCACCAGATGCCGGATGGACATCCTATACGCCATTGTCTACCAATACGTATAGCACAACACACGGTGTTGACTTTTATACAATCGGGCTTCAGATAGCCGGTTTAGGTACCCTCATCGGGGGCATTAACTTCTTGGCGACGATCATTACGATGCGTGCACCAGGAATGTCCTTCATGCGTATGCCGATGTTTACGTGGACTGCTTTCATTACGTCCGCAATGATTTTGTTTGCTTTCCCTGCCATTACGGTAGGGTTGGTATTGCTTACATTTGACCGGATACTGGGAGCGAATTTCTTTGAAGTCGCAAACGGTGGTAGCCCTGTCCTTTGGCAGCATATCTTCTGGATCTTCGGTCACCCGGAAGTTTACATCTTGATCTTGCCAGCATTCGGTGTTATTTCCGAAGTTATTCCGACATTTGCTCGCAAACGTCTTTTCGGTTACAGCTCCATGGTATTTGCAACCATTCTGATTGCCTTCTTGGGCTTCATGGTTTGGGCGCATCACATGTTTACAACGGGTTTAGGACCTGTAGCAAACGCGCTGTTCTCCATTTCAACGATGTTGATCGCTGTACCGACGGGTATCAAAATCTTTAACTGGCTCTTCACAATGTGGGGCGGTCAAGTACGATTTACTGCAGCAAACTTGTTTGCAATTGGGTTCATTCCTACATTTGTAATGGGTGGGGTTACCGGTGTCATGCTGGCTTCTGCTCCTGCTGACTACCAGTTCCATGATACTTACTTTGTTGTAGCGCATTTCCACTATGTAATTGTTGGTGGTCTTGTATTCGGTCTCTTCGCAGGTCTTCACTACTGGTGGCCTAAGATGTTCGGTCGTGTACTTAATGAAACGATTGGTAAATGGGAATTCTGGTTGTTTGCGATCGGTTTCCATTTAACATTCTTCGTACAGCATTTCCTTGGACTTATGGGTATGCAGCGTCGTATCTTTACGTATCTGCCAAACCAAGGTTTTGATACATTAAACTTGGTAAGTACTGTCGGAGCATTCTTAATGGGTGTTGGCGTTCTTCTGTTCTTGTTCAACACCATTCTTACTGCGACGAAGCCTAAGGGCGTTGCTAATGACCCTTGGGAAGATGGTCGTACATTGGAGTGGACAATTGCTTCTCCTCCAGCAGAATACAACTTCAAACAAATTCCACTTGTTCGCGGAATTGATGCTTATTGGAAAGAGAAGATGGCTGGTAATAAGGAAATGACTCCGGCAGAACCACTTGGCCCTATTCATATGCCTTCACCAACAATTTTACCTTTCGTTATGTCAGTCGGAATTTTCATTGCAGGATTGGGTATGATGTTTAGTAAAGAACATTTCTCTAACTCCTTCATGAGCTTGATCTTTAACAACTGGATTGTTGTTATTATTGGTCTTCTGATTACATTTGGTTCGATGCTGCTTCGCTCGCTCTTTGACGATCATGGCTGGCACATTGAAGTAGAAGAGCTGGAAGAAGAGGGGGTAAAAGCATGACATCGCACGCAGAAACGGTAAATGGCGAATTGCCACACGAGCCGGAGAAGGCGACGCTGGAAGGCCGCAATAAGATCCTTAGCTTTTGGCTCTTCCTAGGTGGAGAGGCTGTGCTATTCGGAACTCTCTTCGCAACATTCTTGGCCCTTCGCAATCAGACCAATGATGGTCCGACTGCTAATGAATTGTTCCAACTGCCAATGACGGCAGCAGCTACCTTGATTCTCCTCGTGAGTAGTTTGACCAGTGTATTCGCTATTCAAGCGATGCACAAACATAAAGTTGCTGCTCTGAGAGTATGGTTAATGGTTACTGTTGTTTTGGGTCTTGGATTCCTTGGACTAGAAATTTATGAATTTGCTGAATATGTTACGGCTGAGAAATTCGGCATGACCACGAGTGCATTCAGCTCCGCGTTCTATACGCTAGTTGGATTCCACGGAGCTCACGTAGCTTTCGGGGTATTGTGGATTTCAGTTCTGATTGGTCAGCTTTATAAAAAAGGTTTAACGGTCGTGACTGCGCCAAAGGTTTATGTGTCCGCTATGTATTGGCACTTTATCGACGTCGTATGGGTATTCATCTTTACGGTCGTGTACCTTCTTGGAAAGGTGGGCTAAAATATGTCTGTAGATCAACATGCAGATCATGATGTAATCAAACATCGTCATCGTTCAGAAGGACCTCAGAAGCATATTATTGTGTTCATCTTCTCCATCATCCTTACGGTCATTGCTTTTGCAACTGTAGCGGCTGGGGGAGTTAACGCAACATTCACCGTCATTTTACTGTTGATCATGGCAATCCTTCAGGTTTTTATGCAATTGGGTTACTGGATGCATTTGAAGGATAAAGGGCATTTAATGCCTATACTCTTTATGATTTTCGGATTCTTCGTAGCTGGTACAGCAGTCATAATGGCTCTATACTGGGTTTGGTGGTAAAATAGAAAAAGAGGCGGGCACTTGCCCCCTCTTTTTTTCAATAAAGGCGACATGTCACAATTTGGACAGAATTTCGCCCAGTGGGAGGAGAGTTCAACATGCTGGGGTTAGAATATTTTAGCTTTGCAGAATTATTCAGTCCTTTATTTTTGGCGTTCATGCTGATTGTTACTGCTGGATACTTTGTGATTATCGGACCACTCAGCGACAGGTTTGAAGGAGCGGAGCCAGTTTCAGTTGGCAAAAAGATTATGTTCGTCAGCGGTATGTTCTTCCTGTACTTGGCTCAGGGTGGGCCAGTCAGCCTGCTAGGGCATATGATGTTCACGTTCCATATGTTTTCGATGGCATTATCGTATTTGGTTGCTCCACCATTACTTATGATGGGGATGCCAGCATGGTTGTGGCGTGCAATCTTGAAGGTTAATCCGTTTAAGAAGATGGGATTCTTAGCGAAGCCCATCGTAGCGGCCGTTGTGTTTAATGGTTTGTTCTCGTTTTATCACATTCCGGCTATTCACGATTACGTCATGCTGCATTTCATGATTCATCGTTTGTACTATCTGGTATTGTTTATCGCCGCGATACTCATGTGGTGGACACTGATCAATCCGCTTCCAGAACGTCATCAAGCAACGGGTCTTGCGAAGATCGGATTTATCTTTATCAACATGGTGCTTTTAACACCAGCTTGTGGATTGATTATTTTCTCCACTCAGCCGATGTATGCCACGTACAGTGATCCGAAAGTTTGGGCGGAAGCAATGGGTTATTGTCTTTCCGGAGATCCTTCGGCTTTGCTTAAATCCTTTGGTGGACCAACGTTCTTTAATTTGATGAGCACGAAGGTGGATCAACAGGTTGGTGGTATTGTTATGAAGTTTATTCAGGAGTTTATTTTTGCCTCCATGCTGGCGGTCGTCTTCTTCCGTTGGTATAAGTCTGAAAACCAGGATGAGGACGATGACATCAATTCATCTGTCGATATCCCGGAACATTCTTTGAATCGAGCTTAGAAGATAATAGCTTTAAGGAGGATATTCATGGATTTATATATGCTGATGCCGACGATCAGCACCTCGTTTATTGTAATCAGTGCAATACTGGTAGCAATTGGTTGGGTACTTATTATTCAAGGCAAAAGAGATGCTCATAAGAAGGTCATGATCAGTGGCGCTATCGCAGCGCTACTATTCTTCCTGATTTATACATCTAGAACGATTTTCGTAGGTAACACATCATGGGGTGGATCAGATGATATGAAGACGTATTATCAAATCTTCCTGATCTTCCATATCATCTTAGCAACAGTCGCGGCTGTATTTGGAATAACGACACTCGTACTTGCTTTTAAAGAGAAATTCTCTAAGCACCGTAAATGGGGCCGTGTAACAGCAACCATTTGGTTCTTTACGGCTATTACGGGAGTGGCGGTATATGTACTTCTATATATCCTATATCCGGGTGGTCATACTAAACCCGTATGGGAAGTTATTCTTGGAGTATAATGGACAACCCGAATGAGTGAAGATGACTCATAATAATGGAGAATTAAGCCTTTCAGCATTTAAGCTGAAAGGCTTTTTTTGTTAGCAGTATGTTTGTTTAAAAATAAATAAGACAAGCAAGACACGGGATGCTAGTTTTATTGTTCATAAGCCAAAATATTTGGGTAATGAATACCATAACTATAGATATGACAGATAACTATTGGGGTACTTCTTACGTTTATAATTGTATACATCATACGAAGGTCTGAGGGGATTATGAGAACCATGACGAAGGGAATATTCAACAGAAGAAATAAAGTGTGGTCAAAGCTGCTTATCATCATTGTTGCAGTTATGGTGTTGTTGTTTACGACATCGATGACTAGCCCTGCCGTAAATTCCTCAAAACTAAATAAGACCAGTAATAAGCAGCAGACGGTTGTATCACCCTCCCCTAATACACAGGTACCTCAAATTGATAATGTTGTAAATGCAGAGCAACATGTGTATGAAACGGTGCAATGTGGCGTAATGAAATATCGTGCTTTGAAGAAAGAAGTTGATCAAATCCCCTTATACTGCATATCAGGCAAATATGCGGTTGGTGACGGCCCCTTATCTTCAAGGCTCAATACCACATCGCCAATCATTGAGCATCTAGATATTCCGATACGTCTAAAGCCGCAGTTGGCAGCATACTGGTTGAGTGATACGTCACTCAACGGTGGCCACTTAGTCGTGGCTCCTAAAGGATGGAAAGCAGAGGAAGCGGACACGGGAGCAAACGGATCAGTAAGCATAAAGATGGTTGATCCAGTTCATCCAGATCGCCAGTGGGTATATCAGGATGTGGGTGGATGTCAAGGATGTGCAATATCTATGATTGGCTCCTATTTTCCTAAGCTAGAAGCATGGGCGGATCAGCAGGGATTTTCAGGAGAGCACGTGAAATTCAATAGTCAATCCCAACGGAATAAACACGATATAACGTATACATTAAGCCATAAGAATCAGAGCTATAACACCTTCGGAGCAGCCTATCAGAACTATGATGAAGAAGGAGCTGTATTTACCAAACTTGAGGTGAGTATGCCTAGGGAACAAAGTGAATTAGTTCAAACGATGATGGATTCATTCTTTCGTAATCCTTCTTATAGTAATTGGAAATAGCGTGGTTGCCTGATGAGGCACCATGCTTTTTTTTGTGGAGAGAAAATAAGAAATGTTGTTGACAACATATGGAAACACTCTATATACTGTGTATAAAGATATATACAGTAAGCACACTGTTATAATATTATACACACTGGGCAGAGCGAGATAGACATGAGGGAGGATGGAGCGAATTGAGTAATTTAAAACAAGCTTGGTGGATTACGCAGAAGGATATAAAGAACGAGAAGAGATACTTCTTTTGGACTTTTATATTTGCAGGTTATATGGCTTTTACGATAAGTATTATGATTATGGGTCAATCGAATGCCGATGTAAGATTCTTAAATCCAATTACTGATTTTATGATGCTCATGATCATGACTTTTTTAGGGTTCTACTTCTCAAGAAGATCCTTCAAGTATCTATCAGAAGATTCGTATACGCAGATGTTAATCTACTTCAGAACATTACCCATTTCCCCGCAAATCGTGATGACGTATCGATTATTACAGACGTTTCTAGCGCTGGCTATCAATAGTATCGTTTTCTTCGGTCTATTGTACGTGGTCTCCCCATCGATCCAAGAGCAATTAGCAGGCATGGGATATGTTGCGTTTATCCTAACCTGGCTAGGGTATGCGATGATCACAAATGCAATTTATATTTATGCAGAATTCTTAAATCGTGGAAAGAAATATTTCTGGATATCCAGTGCGTTTGTTCCACTGATGATTGTAATTGCCTTGATCATTAATCTATGTGGAGGAAATTTGTTCAATTTAACAGTTGAAATGTCTCATCAAATGGGAATTCTTTCTCCACTGATGTGGGGAATGTTGTTGATCGGAGTCATTAGTCTATATATAAGTTCTATAGTAACTTTGCGTAAACTGCAAACTAGAGATTTAGTGTAACGATAAAGATGAAAAGTAAAGTGGTTGTTCATATAAAAATAATACGGTATGACTGTGTCAGGAAATGAGGTGCGAAGGGTGTGGATACCGATTCAACTCAATGAGAATAGCGCTGAACCGCTATACTATCAGATCGAATCCCAGCTAAGATCGCTTATTATTAGCGAACAAATTGAAGAAGGAACCTTTTGCCATCGATTCGGGAGTTGGCGGGTGAACTTAAATGCAGCATTATAACGGTGCGCCGCGTATATCAGGATTTGGAGAGTGAAGGGTTACTGCGTACCAGACAGGGTACAGGGACTTTCGTTGCGAAGGTGGACAGTTCGCAGCGTGAACATTTTAAACGTGAGGCAGTTGAAGAGGCATTAAATACGGCCGTAGATGTGGGATTATCCGTAAAATGTGATGAAGTAGAGCTGAAAGAGTTATTTTTAAGCATATTGAAGCGTAAATATCATGCCGAAGAGGGGAAAGGATGATCAGCCGTGGAGCAAGCTATTATTGAATTGGTTGGCGTAAGTAAAAAACGGCGGAGTAAGACGATCGGTCCTATTCATTTACATATTCCAAAGGGGTATATTATCGGACTCGTGGGTGAGAATGGATCGGGCAAGAGCACGCTGATTAATCTGCTGCTACAAACGCTTATACCGATGAGGGCTATATTACTTGGTTCGGACAATCGTATAGTAAGGGGATTCCGGTACAGATTAGGCAGGAAATTGGCTTTGTACCGGAGAAATCGAATAAAGAAGAGGATAATCAAACGGCTGAAGAGGCAGCTAGATTTCGTGCGAGTTGGTATTCAAAGTGGGATCAGAATTATTTTGAGAGTCTATTAACTAGATTTCATGTACCCGCGAATACGAAGCTGAAGAAGATGTCCAAGGGCGAACGGCGGAAGTTTGAGATTTCAGTTGCACTTGCACCGCGTCCGAAATTGCTACTATTGGATGAACCTTCATCAGGGCTGGACCCTTTTGCATGGAAAATGATGATTGATGAACTAAGAGATTATGTTAAAGATGATGACACCACAATTCTGCTCTCCACACATATCGTTGACGAGGTGCGGCGGTTAGCTGATTACGTCATATTGATGCATCACGGTGAGATGAAGGGCATGGTTGAAAAAGATAGCCTGCTGGATAATTGGAAAGAGATTTGGATGAGTGGAACTATCGAATTAGCAGAGGGTCTACCTGGTATCGTAAAAAGCCAGCAGGAACCGAATAACGTAGTTCGGATGACAACGACAGAATGCCATCTTGTGGAGAAAATGCTGCATGAAGCCGGCATGACGTTACTCAAGACTCGTAGTTTAGAGCTGGATGAAATTATGAGCCTGTGGCTCGAAGGACATATGCCTGCCAAAGTGCAGATGGGGAGAGGGGAATAATCATGGAACCGTTAAAGTTAGAGCATGTGTTTAAGCAATATGGTGAGAAGACGGCAGTCAATAAGGTATCACTCAAAGTGGGTGAAGGCGAAATTTATGGCTTGCTAGGTGCAAACGGTGCAGGGAAAACAACGACAATGCGCATGGTTCTGGGACTCATTTATCCGGATGGTGGAGATATTCTCTATCATGGTAAACCTTATCATAAGGAACTTACACAGCAAATGGGTTATCTACCTGAAGAAAGAGGACTGTATCCTAAAGTTAAAATCAGTGATCAGATTATTTATCTAGCACGTCTACGAGGAATGTCATATCAAGATGCTGACAAAAGTTTGCGATATTGGCTCGATCGTTTTGAAGTACCGGAATATTACAATAAGCGGATTGAGGAACTTTCTAAAGGTAATCAGCAGAAAATGGGCTTTATCGCAGCGATTGTGCACAAACCTCAAATTTTGATTTTGGATGAGGCATTTAGTGGTCTGGATCCTGTTAATGTGGAACTTCTCAAGGCTACGGTGAAGGAGCTTCGTGATGAGGGGACGAGTATCCTATTCTCCACCCACCGAATGGAGCATGTCGAGGAGCTATGTCGGGAAATTGCCATCCTTCATCGAGGCAATACCATCGTTCAGGGGAAGATCAAAGAGATTAAAAACCGCTATCCACGAGAAGAGGTCATTCTGTATACCTCAGGGCAAATCAATGGATTGGAGTCCATTCCTGGAGTGAGCAGTGTAGAGAATGTTGAACAAGGATATCATATCCGCATGGATACGCCAGAAGCGGCACAGAAGATTTTACATCATGCGATGGCACAAGGAACAGTAGAACGTTTCGAAATTAAGGAGCCGACGCTTAACCAAATCTTTATCCAAGAGGTGGGTGAATCACATGAATAATCTAGGGACGATTATTGGATTTACGTATAAGAATAAAGTAAAAACGAAATCATTCTTGTTTACGACACTTATTCTAGCTTTACTATTAACAGTCGGAATGAATATTCCTATTTAATTGATGTATTCACGGGAGATAAAGCAGACAAGGCGCAGCAAATCGGACTATTGTACGGAAGTCAGCCTGAAATTGCTGCTGAACTGACTGAATATGCCGCCAAATCAGGCTTGAAGGATTATACTTTTGTGAAATATGAGGGGACAGATGAGGCACAACCTAAGAAAGATATACAGGATGACAAAATTAAAGGGTATCTTCGTTTCGAGGGAAGCAATGCAGGAGGAGTGGGATTCCCCAAAGTCGTATTTACAGGGAATGAGGATGGGATGAGCCAAGGGCTCAATACCTATCTACAAAGTGCTCTGCAGAATGTGAAGACGATAATCGTTACAAAGAACTCGTTGTCTAGTGAGCAAATTGCCGCGCTGAACGCGCCGATCCAAATGGATACGTTAAAAATAACAAGTGAAGGTAAATCGGAAGCAGGTGGAACGACAGAGAAGGAAAAAATGCAGAAGGCGATGAGTTATGTTGTTGTCTACTTCCTCCTGTTTCTATTCTTCTCCTCCAATATGATGACAGGCAACATGATTGCGGCTGAGGTTACTTCGGAGAAAAGCTCACGTATCATGGAGATTCTCATCACAAGCGTCTCACCGCTCAAACAGATGTTTGGCAAAATCATTGGGATGTTCTTAGTTGGTATAACGCAGATTGCGGTGTTTGGCATCGTTATTCTTGGAAACTTATTAATGCCACAAAATATTGATAAGCTTAATGAATATCAGCTATCACTATCAGATATTGATACGTCCTTATTAATGTACGGGTTCCTATTCTACATCTTGGGATATTTCTTATACGCGGTATTATTCGCTGCGGTCGGTTCCCTTGTCAGTCGTACAGAGGATTTAGGTCAGGCGATTATGCCCGTCACCATGTTGTCGCTGGCAACCTTCTACATCGGAATATTCAGTATGAATACGCCGAATAGCATGTTAATCAAAGTTACTAGTTTTATTCCTTTCACGGCGCCTACCGCGATGCTTGTGCGTATTGGAATGAATGCTATTCCAGTTTGGCAAATCTTCTTGTCACTTATCATCCTAATTCTCTCCATAGGCGTCTTTGGATGGTTAGCAACGAAGATTTATCGCACGGGTGTGCTGATGTATGGTAAACGTCCATCGATTAAAGAGATACGTAAGGCTATGAAGGCTTATAAGATCTAAGGAATGTTAAATAAAGGAGATGTGGGTAACGTTTATAATTGAGACAGATCACGGTTATAAATGAGATTAATAATGTTATATGTTTGAGACAAATCTGAGGACCTTGATGACCATATACTTTGGTCTATCAAGGTTTTTTGCTATTATTCAATATATCTCCATGTTTATTGTGCCGAGAATTTGAACATACATGATAACATGAAACTTGGTACTTTATTTGGGTAATAAATGATATTTGGCGGAGGGATCGAATGGGGTATAACTGGTCAAAGATGGATTGGAAGCAAGAAGATTACCTCTATGCTCCAAAGCGGAAGGTGAATAACCGGAATAGTCACCAGCATCCACACATCATCGGGAGTTTCTACAGTCACAAAATGGAGCGTCACGTGGAATATGAATCCTTAGGGGAACGACTCTTCTATTACTACTTGGAGTTGGATCAGTCAGTGGTAAGATATTACGTACAACCCGTTGAGATACCTATACATAATATTGAAGAAAATGAATGGTATCATATTCCGGATACCTTAGTATTTCGTAAGAACACGATTCCATTTCTTTACCAAGTAAAGCATGAACCCGAAGAAGAAAAGGATGAACGATTGGAAAAAATCAATAGTTTCTGCGAGCGATATGCGCGAGACCAAGATTGGGAATATCTTGTGATTTACCCTAAAATGATGCCGTCCATTCTCGCGCGCAATATTCGATTCCTTAAAAACTTCCTTAAGGAGCGCACTTATTATTCGAAATGGAGTGAGAAGGTCATATATCGATTAGTTTGTTTGGAGAGCAGCACGGTACATAATCTAGCGGACTGTTTTAGTGACGAATACCACTCCTTACTAATCAAACCGTTGATTTACCATTTAATTACAAGGGGGATCTTTCAAACCGATGTAAACCAAATTATCGGCTCCAATAGTCCCATCACAGTTAACCAACTCATGAATCCACTTTTTCCTGAAGAGAAGAAGGTGCTAATGGATGTCTATTAATCAACTTAAGCTATACTCGGAATTTTTTTTGTATGGAAAGAAACATAAGATTATATCCATTGAGCCACCGTATGTACGAATTAAACGTCCAGATGGTGAAGATATTAAAATGAAATTTACTGAAATCGTGTCTCATTCTACATTCCAACCCGATACATCGATGAAGGTTACCAAAAAAGAGCCTGCGCCATACGATGTCCTGGCCAAACTCTCTGAATCCAAAAGAGAAGAAGTTAGTGAACGGTTTGAGGTTATCCACCCTCTGATCCTACTGGAAGAAATCAAAAGTCAGAACTTGAGATCTATTCAAAAGTTTATGGACCAATATAAGTATCTATTAAAGGAAGGGGAAGAAGTTACTTCAATTCAACAAGAAGTCCTTATTAATCGCATTAACGAAATGCGCATTGTCCAGAAAAAGAAAAGAGTATCCCGGTCAACCATCATGCGCTATATAAAGGCATACCGTGATCAAGAGAATGAACAAAATTATCGTGGGATAGAAGGTCTCATTTCCAGGAAAGGGCGAGGATATACTGGACGTAAAGATACTAAAAGTCTGGAAGTCTGTCATCCTCAAAAACCCGAAATCGTATTGGACATTCTCCATGTTCGTATACACGATGAATTGATCCCCATAGTAAAGTCGATCATTGAAAATGACTATCTAACAAAATACAACATTTCAAAAGCTACAGTATGGAGATCAGTTAAACGTGAATGTGCATATAAACAGCTTAAAGAAGTCAGCTATAGTACGATCTCAGACATCATTGATCGAATTGATAAGAAAGCCAGGGAACGTTTCCGTAACTTGAAGCAGGCTAAAGCAATATATGATGATGTTGCACGCGGATATGCAGATCGAGATGCTCTACATCCACTAGATATTATTCAGATTGATCATACGCGATTGGACATGCAGATTATTGATGATCAAACAGGCCTAACCATCGATCGGCCTTGGATTACGCTGGGAATCGATGTGTTTAGCCGAATGCCATGGTGTTTGTATATCTCGTTTGAAGCCCCAAGTGCGAATGTCGTTCGTAAGGCTATACAACATGGGGTTTTCTTCAAGAATACCAAGAGTCTTTATGGGACTGAATCAGAATGGGAAGCCTTTGGAATTCCCAATGTCATCTACGTGGATAACGGGATGGACTTTAAGAGCTCCGACATTAAACGTCTTGTAAATGAAAGCCTAAAGTCCGAAATCATGCATCGTCCGGTTAGAATTCCTAAGTATGGGGCAGTAATCGAACGGCTATTCCGAACGGTAAATGACGAATTAATTCATAATATTCTAGGTACGACGAAGAGTAAGTTCGCTGATTTGGGTGAAATAAAGCCTGAAGAAGAAGCTTGTCTTACACTGAATCAAATTCGGAAAATCCTCACGATTTATATGACGGATATGTATCCTATTCGCGATCATAGAGGATTACCAGTCTATAGCAAGACTCCCATGAATCGTTATCATGATGGGTGTAACGAAGCTGGATTCCCGGAGTGGATTGAACCATCTGAAGAGGAACGGTATAAAATAGAGTTTATGCTGACCCTTAGGAAGCCTTATACGAGAGATGGAGTACGCTGGGGAAATCGCATTTATAAGTCTGAAGAATGCAATGATATCATTGGGCAGAAGGAAACGAAATACGTTGTTAAATATGATCCAGACGATATCTCGCATATCTTTTTGAAGCATCCGAAAAAAGAACGATTTATTGAGCTACTTGCCGTCTCTCCGGCGTATGAACAATTGATTGGAGTCAATTCATATACGTATTCAAGAGTCTTAAAGATATGGAGCGAGGAAGGGGAGCGTAAAAAGAAAAGTATCCCCGGAAATGAACAATATGCCCGGGCAGCGAGAAAGATTCAAGACGAGATCAATAACAGTTATTTTAAAAAGAAGAACACACGGAAGACAGTTGCTCGAATGACAGAGGCAGGTCAAAGTGTGACAGTTACTTTCAATGGCCAGCAACAAAAAAGTGTCGTAAATAGATCAAAGGAAGAAGAACTGTTTCTGGTAGCTAAATTAGCTGAAGAGAAAAGGAATGAAAAACAATGAGCCGGACAGAGGCTAAGCAATTTGCAAATCGTATAGCAGATTTGTTCATCCAACATGAAGAAGTGAAACGGATTTGGGATCGTTTTGATTCTCTTCGCGTTCATTTGAAGGCAGGAAACCAGGAACATGATCCTAATCATTTAATGCTGACCGGTATTTCAGGTGTCGGAAAGACACAACTGGCAACTCACTATAAAAGGCGAAATCCCGTTTACACATATGTTGATAGGGACGAAACGGAAATTGATATTGCTCCAGTATTATATATAAAGCTACCTTATCCTTTTACTGCTCTGGAGTTTTACAAAAAAATATTAGTAGGTTTAGGAACAAAAATTCTTCGCTCAGATATGAGAGTTGGATATGCTAAAGATCAGGCTCTATATTTACTTAGAAAACAAAAAACAGAATTGATCATCTTCGATGAATTGAATTTTCTAACCCGTACTAAACGGTTTGACGATCAAGATGGAATGGAAATGTTTAAGGATTTATCAAATGAAGGAGTTTCTCTGGTTTGTATGGGGACTCCCAAGGTTGAATATCTCCTGGATATGGAAGATGAGTACTTCCGACGCTTTAAGCTTGAAAGAATTAATTCATTCGAAGAATGTGATGAACGTTTCTGCAAATTGCTGAAAGACATTGAAACTGCAATTCAGCCTCCTAGATCATTACATCTTGGAAAATTGGAATCAGGATTGCCTCAATTGTTACATGAATATTGTCAAGGAAGAATTGGTTACTTACACGCTATATTAATAGAAGCATACCGGTTACTAGGAGTATTTGACGATGATTTTCGCGATATTCACAATGCGCATTTGACCGTTACCAAACTTCGTGAAGCTAAAGAAAGCTTTTTCGGACAAACATTAAAAACCTAAATTACGATGACAGCAGGGAAGTGCAGAGTGGACAAACATCGATTGACGGTAAGGCCTACTCCTAAATCTGGGGAGAGCCTTACCTCTTTTTTATTTCGGACGGGAATATCAAATGGTTGCGATAAGATGGATATTTGGAGAGACATTCATACTGGATCTGTTCACATGCTAAGATCAAATTTATACTACCGACTAGATTATGACTTTTGCTTAATTGATCCTAAGAGATTGTCTAGGCTATTAGATATTACCTTAGATTCCATTGCACAGCTTTCCTATTTCACAGTATGTTCCAAATTTTTTAATAATCCATATCAAGAATATGATCGTGCTATGGTCATGATCCAAAAGGCTCTTGATAAGAAGTCACGTAAGTTTTGTCCCTCCTGTATCAAACAGGAGGATGTATATAAACTTATTTGGCAGTTGAAAGAAATAGATAACTGCTTCATTCATAATATCAAGTTGGAGTCAAATGTGAAGTTGGTTGATATTCCTGTGGTTGTAGCTGATACGAATGACTTGAGCCAGCAAAAAAAGACTTATCACCGATGGCTATTTCTTCTTGAATCAGACCAAATGCTCACAAAGAGATATGGAAAGCTGAGTATGGAGAGGTCATTGGCATTAAAATTACTATTCGTTGCTCAAAATCAGGCAACCGATTATATTAGAAAAGACATAGTTGGTTTTTCTAAAAATCTTGTGAAAAGTCTAGTTGCATTTGTTAGAGGCAACTCCGTGGTTAAAAAAGTAACCCAATCGTTATTATTTGAAGTGTTGGATTATGCCAACATGAATATAGAACAATTTTCCAAAATTGACGTTCCGAAATCATATTTGAATAGCATATTAACAGTGAAAGAAAAGAAGGTAAGTCCATCGAGGGCTTGCATGACGCCTTGGTGTTGCAATAGTGAACATCAAAGAATGATTTTAGTAAATGAAAGAGTTGAGCCCAGAAAAAAGGGGATTCGTTATCCCTATTATTTTGTCTGTGAAGGCTGCTTTATGAGATATGCCTATCAACCGCAACCAACCAATGGCAGGAAATAGACGGGAAAATAGATTTAATTTCTTCGGTAAAGAATCTCGCAGAAAATGGATTGACAAGAACAGAGATTTCTCGCGAACTTAAAATCAACTACTTTCGAATTAGTGAAATATTTGGGTATCTTGCTTACCATCGATTGATGCCGGATTCAATTGGTAGCCAATACACATTTTCTAACGTACCGGAGAACCTTGTCTCCTTATTTGAAGAACTACAATATGAACTTCATACTTACCCCGAAACCAAATATAAAAAAACGAGAGAGCGATATGGTTGGAACTTGAAAATGTTTAGTTATTATTATGCTCATTCTGAAGTGCAACTGTATTTTATTCATAAGTCTTCGGATTTGAAAAAACCACTGAAGAGGCATCGTGACCTTTCTATTCGGGCTGAACGGATCATTAATGATTTAACATTAGCTGAGATGCCAGTATCACTCTCTAAGGTAGCGGTAGCTCTTGACTGTTCCGAGAAAACCATACATTCGTATGATATAACAACCGCTATTCAAAAGGCCAAGGATAAACAATTAACTAGAAGGCGACATAACGAAGAGAAAGAACTTCGTAAAATATTTGATAATCTTATTACTGACCATGGCGATAAAAATCCGATTTTGATGAGAACGGTTTATGACAGTCTAGGTAGGCACAGAGACTATATCGTAGAAAAATATCCTGGACTAATCAATTACATGACTGCTTCGGTTAAGGAAGTCAATGAAAAGGATAAAAGCTACAAGCTGCAGCTACTCATAAATCGAATAAGGGAGGCTATACAGCAACTTATTAAATCACAAAGAAATTTATCTGTTGCAGCTGTGGCAAGATATTTAGGGATTCAGTATATCCATGCTAAGGGGTATAAAATCGTAAAGGAAAAGATAGAACAAGAAATTGAAAACTATTTATTCGCTCATAATAACAGTTAAACTATTATGAGCAGGTATGCCTTTTTTCTAAGGGGAAATAATGATAGTAGCCCTTAGTAAAGGATGTGAAAGTATGTTTTCAGTTCGTATAAAACCGATGAGTGACGAATCTCTTATTAGCTTTATGACTCGATTTGCAACTGAAAATGGAACTAAGATGCTTTCTATTTGGCACGATATTAGTAGAAATAAATTGATCAATCCTCAGAAGGCCGATGCTCATTTGCTTGAACGTACACCTGAGGCATTTATCATTCTGGAAGATTTCGCGGAGGAAACCGAAGTGTCGAAGGGTCAGCTAATTGCTATGACGTATTATCATGTCTTAGAGAAGTTTTGCTACCCTAGTGAAATTCCGTGTTCTCGTATCCTGAGAGGAATGATGCGTGATAACTTGCATTTCTGTCCTCTTTGTATTGAGGAGAAAGCATATATCAGACGTCAATGGAAAATAGATGGGGTCTCATGTTGTGTGAAACATCAAATTTCTCTATCTCAAGGCTGTAGTCAATGTGGAAACGTCATTAAAATAATGGATATTGATAATATTGAGATTTGCCCTTATTGCTACTTTAAATTAAAAGACACTCCTCCATTTATAGAAAAATTGGATGTTGAGGAGTTAGAGAAGCACCAACTCGTAGAGACTATATGGAGTCAGTTACAATACTGTAGTGGAAATTATAGAAGCCCATCAGAGGTTGCCACTATGTTATTGTACTTGTTAAACGAGGAGCATTCTATTTTTAATAGAAATATCGTCCAACGTAATGCTAGTGTTCTAAAGATTCATTTGCCGTATTTACTGCAACTTGCAAGAAACGCTCTTCTTAGGAAGAGAGCCTTACACATTAGAACCTTGTTAAATGTAATGGTATTCTGCAACATCGATTATGAATATTTTGAAAAATTAGAAGTGCCTGAAATTTTCCGGGATTCATTACGCACTTTAAAACATGATATTTTTGAAAATATCAGATGCATTGCTCCGTGGTGTACTTACTTTCAAAGATCTGGATCTTTGGTGAAGACGGGGACTGTAGCAAAACGTCATTCAGACGGTTCACTGCTTCGCAAATATGTTGCATGTACAGCTTGTGGAAGTAGGTTTGCTTTTAATGCAAAAGGAAATATGGTTGAACTAGAGGGGTTCTTGAAAGGTTATTACGATTTGCAACACATGATAAAGGAAAATGGCAGTATGACATTACTAGGTCTTCGAAGGCCGGTTGATTTTAATAGAGATCGTTGGTGGGGCATTATTGCTTATTTTTGTACAAGACCTGTTTTTGGCGAGGCTGAAAAGCTTGATGAGGACCTATTATTGGCATTTGTTCAATCTGTTGAAAAAAATGGGAACATGAATAACATTCACAAATGGAAGTGTTGGGATTCCTATCGTCACTTTCTTCTATATCGATATCATTCAGAAGTAATGAATGCCCAAGTTTATTCGCAGCGAAAACTTCCCATGCGGCATAGTCTTGAAACTTGCGAAGAAATGATGAAGGCTCTATGTCAGGAAATGTTAGAAAATGATCAGGATATTTCTATAGAGCGAATATCGCTCTTACTCAAAGTCACATCAAATACTATTCGTACTTGGGGGTTTCACCATTATATTAAAGAAAGGAAGAATGAACAGGGCAGGAAGCGCTTAGAAGCAAGGAAGAAACTGTTGATCGATAGGGTGGATGAGTTCTTTGTGCAGAACGAGAATCATCGTGTCTTGTCTAAAGATATCTATAGCTATATTGGTATAAGGCAAAGCTACTTAAATTCGATAGCACCAGAACTAAACCAATACATTAGCGAGAAAAGGTTGCAATACCTTTCGATTCTATAATATCATTTTGATCCATGGAGCTCGCTGACAATTGCTAAATTAAATGCTGTATATTTGCTGAACAATAATGTTTTAAAATTTATACGAAAAATTCCTTTTGCATTATTACGAACGATGTAAGACTGCCGAAGATAATCTTTTCAAATTAAAAAATATAGGCAGGGCCATCCAATGCCCTTCTTCTTAGTGATTGGAACCTATCATTGTCAACAGCCCATACATACTCAAGAGGACAGCGCCGGTTTGGCAGCTGTCCTCTTGAGTATGTATGCTACTCTTCGGGAAGCGTACCAGCGCCCGTAGTCTACTACGCTTTAAATGCTGTCAATTTGGAATCATAAGACCACTGCAATTCAATTCGTTGAGTCTACTTTATTTTCTTTAGACATTTGATGGAGTGGTAGACAGTTTAACACAAAAGTATTGTATTTGAAGCGTTTCGGCAAGGTTCGACAGCATTCGCTATATCTACAAGGTAAAATAAAGTAGGACAAATAGGCTATATAATATTACATCTCATTTATAAATAGAGAGGAAGAGCAATGTTGGCTTCAAGCATACAAGTAGAAGTCTTTCCAGCCTCTGAAGGGGATTCCTTTTTGATTTCAATTGATAAGAGCCATATCCTTATTGATGCTGGTGTTTATGATACATACCATAATTTTATTAAGCAGCGGCTTACTGTTTTAGCGCAAAATTCAGGTAAGCTTGATTTAATGGTTGTTACACACGTTGATCAAGATCATATCCAAGGAGCTATTGAATTGATATCGGAGAATGGCATAAGTGGTTCGCCATTGATAATTCCAATTGAACAAGTTTGGCACAATAGTTATAGACATTTGCAGTTCTCAAAGGCGAAACATATCGGAGAATCCGAAATTGAAATTTTAAGAGATATTATCTCTAACGGAAAAAAGCACACTGAGCAAAGAACAAATGAATCTGAGGATATAAGCGCTAAACAGGGGTCGACACTGGCTGGTTTACTTTTGTCTCGCGGCTATTCATGGAACAAATCTTTTCAAGGTAAAGCAGTAAATTCTGATAAATCCGAGCCCATCTCATTCTCCAATTTTACAGTTACCTTGCTATCGCCAAACACGAAAAAACTTGAGAAATTGGCAGAGAAATGGGAGAAGGAATTGTTGAAAAAGAAATATAATTTTGTGTTCTCTGCAGAAGAAATATTTGATGATGCATTTGAATTTGGTTTATTAACGGATAGTAATGAGGGGGGAGAGGATCTTCAAAAACCAATTTCAAAAGTTAGTATTCAATTTAAGGATCTTCTTTCAGTGGATGAAACGACAGACAAGTCTGCCACAAATGGTTCATCTATCGCATTTATTTTAGAGGCTGGAAATAAAAAGATGCTTTTCCTGGGGGATGCACATCCAGATATAGTTTTTGAGCAATTAGATAACATGGAAAAAGATCATAATGGTCGTATTGTTTTTGATTTAGTAAAAATATCACATCATGGGAGTTCCAATAATACAAATACTAGAATATTAGAACTTATTGATTGTTCAAAATATGTTATCTCTACAGATGGTAGCAAACATGGTCATCCTGATCTTAGTACGCTAGCGAAGATCATACAAGAATCAAAGGGAGAAAAAATTGAAATTTATTGCAATTACCGTACCGCCAATTCACAATTTATTGAAGAACTTGTTGAAAGTCTAAGTTACAAATGCACCATTGTTTATCCAGATGATAGTAGTGTGCTTAGAATTGAAGTTTAAAGGGGGATGGGAATTGGATGTGGCATAATCAAAGAGACGTGATGTCATCTGTTTGTAGACTCACTTGTGGGTTAGATGATGATTTAGACAAAGGAACTGCTTTCTTAATTTCATCAAATAGTGTCCTCACTGCAACGCATAATATTAAGCGTCATTTGCAGAACAATTCTGTTGATATTACATTGGAATTTCTAAATATAGGAAAGGAACGTGAAGTTCGAAAGGCTTTACCAATTTCAATTAATGTTGAGAGTTCGGTTGTAATCCTTGAATTTGATTCACCTATTAATCAGAGTTATTTGCGGTTTTCTGACTTTGAGGTTGATTCAGGTGACGATTTCGAAACTTTTGGATATCCCACTGTAAAATGGTCAGCAGGCCAATGGGTGCAAAATAAAATATCAAGAGTAATGGGGGATGCGGTCTTCAATCCGTTTGATTGGAATATTGATTTAAGTCACCAAACACAAATTGCAGACTTCTCAGGTCTGTCAGGTGCGCCGTTATTGGTGGATGGTAAATTGGTTGGAGTGTTATTAACAGAAGCAATGGAAAAAGGGAAGGCCATCTCGCTTGGTGCCATCGGGATTTCAAATTTTGTTAATGTGTTAAATGAAAAGGAAATCGAAATTTATGAGTATGTGGACCCCTATTTGTATGAGCTAGATGAAGATCAGTACAAAGATTTTGTCTTTGTAGAAAAGCTTGAAGCAGCGCTGATAGTTCAACACGAGCTTTGTCAAACAGAATTCTTTCATGCAGAGATATTGAGCAATGCTGTGAAGAGTAAAGCGGTAAAAAGTGAAATGAAGGAATTAGTTCGCCTCAGGAATGACGTACGTAGCTTTTGGCACAGTAAATATCTTGGATATCAGGATGAGAATAGTGGCGCCGCGCTCTTATCAAGTGTATATGACCAAATTGAAAAGTACGCGGAAACAACATTGTCCTCAAAAGTTATACCAACAAGTCTGTACGCAAAGAAGGGTATGTTACATCAATGGGCTGACGATTGTAAAATTGGCTGGGTGAAAAGTTATGAACGAAACTTAGTCCAATTTCGACTGGCCAAGGGAGGAACATCGAATGGATCGAACAATACAGATTAACTCTGAATTAATTTTGCATGTAAACCGAATTTTAATTCTACTATCTTACTTCGGAAATCAGAAATCGATTAAAACGTCATTAGATAAAATAATGTTGTTTGATTTCTATATGAAATACCCAAGTGTAATGATCGACGATGAAGATCTAGTTAATAACTTCAGCTATTATGATTATTATTCATATTATCATTGGAAACCAAATCGGGAAGAATATCATCTGTACTTAAGGTACTTAACTGCAAAACGATTGATTTCGCGAATTATTTCGGGCAATGAGTTTATCTATCAAATTACGCAAGATGGAACTGACATTATTGAAGGTCTGAACTCATCTTACTCAAAAAGTTTGAAATCAGTTGCCTTGCATATAAAGAAGCATGTATCGAAGCTAAGTGATACCAAAATCGAAAATGAAATAATTAAAAGAAGTCTCTCTCGAATAAATAGTTGAAAATGAAGGAGTGCACTCCAATTGGAGAAAATGTTTATCAATCGATTGACGTTGATAGGTCTGAAGAAAAATTATTCTGTAACATTCAAGAGAGGATTAAATTACATATCAGGACCTACATCTACGGGGAAATCAACAATAGCTGAACTTATTAATTACGCGTTAGGTTCTGAAAAACACAAAGACTATATTGAAGTTAGACAGAGTTGTACTGATGTAGAGCTGGAAATAGAAATTGGAAGTAAAATTTACAAGATAATTCGTCCTTTATTTGATTTTGATAGACCGGTAAAGCTTTTTCATTACAAGGAGGATGAGCAACAATTTAGTAAAGATTTTGATTTATTACCCGTAGAGTCTCCTGCCAACGAAAGTTCATTATCAAGATTTTTACTCAATGAGCTTGGTTTTTTTGACATCAAAGTAGTAAATCAAACATTTAGTTTTAGAGACATTTATAAGTTCTGTTACTTAAAACAAACGGAGATTGATAGTGAGGATCTCATGAAGGAAAAAAATTGGGGACCCAGCATAAAGCGGAAACCGACATTTGAAATACTGTTTAATATCTTTGATAGTTTGCTATCAGAATTAAAGGCCAAGATTAAAGAACAGACGGAGTTAATTGCAGATTTAGAAAAAAGAAAGCAAGGGGTTTCTGAATTCCTTAAAAATCTTAAATTGCTGGATTTAGATAATTATTTAGAAAAAAAAAAAGAATTTGAAAATCGAATTTCAGAAAAAAAAACTGCACTATATAAATTAAAATCAGATGCCAAACAGAATGATGTATTACCAGGTGGAGAACTTGAGGATTCAATTTTTGAAAGGCGCTCTGACATCGAGAAGTACTCAAAAGAGATTTCAGAACATACTCAATATGTTGAAAAATTATTTTTACTTAGAAATCAATACCAAAGTGAATTAGGGAAGATTGAATTTTTATTGGAAGGTTCTGTTTCTCTAAATCGTTATGATTTTGAAATATGTCCCTCCTGCTTAAATGAGCTGTACCCACATGAGACGGGATGTGAACTTTGTGGGAATAATCTTAGAAGTTTGTCGGAAGTAGAACAAAAGGTTTATAAAAGTGAATCTACTCGATTGAAGTTGCGATTTAAAAAGTTGTCTACATTTATAGACGAGCAGAATGAGCAGATCAGGAAATTACAACAAAAGAGAAACGAAGCGGAAATAAAATTACATGATGATGAAGACACACTAAATCACTTGAGAATGGAATATATAAGTCCCTACCTTGAAGAAATTGAAAAGTTGAATTTAGAACTCGGCGAGAGTAGAAATCAACTCAAGGATTTAGATCGAACATTAAAAGTTATTCAGGAGTTTAATGCTATGCTTGCTAAGCTTGATACGGAGAACTCTTTGTTAGAGAAGTTGAAAAAACGCGCAAAAGAAATTGAGGCAAATGATATAGACAAGGATACTATTGTTGATAGGGTCAGTGAAGTATATGAAGGTGTCCTTAAAGAGTTTGATTTTCCAAAGTTATCAAATGCATACATCGGTATTAAAGATTATTTGCCATATGTTAGAGGAAGAAAATATGATAATATTGGTAGTTTAGGTTCAGTCACTATGTTAACAATGGCATATTATTTAAGTGTTCTCATCGTTGGAATTGAAGACCAGAATAATCATCCTGGATTATTAATTATTGATACCCCACGAAAAAATCTTGGTGCAGACCCTAATCAAGATGAAGAGCAATTTAAGGATGAAATAATCTATAACTCTATTATTCGATATTTTATTCAGTTAGACCTCGACAAGGGGGATCAAATGCAGTTAATTATTATTAACAATGGATATCCTGAGTTTCTTTCCGAAAAACACGTAGTTGCTAAGTTTGATGGGAATGGATCGAAAGGCATACCATATGGACTTATAGATGATTTGAATGAAATATAGAATTGAAAAATTATAATCCGTTTAATGGAAGAGGTCAATTTGGTTGATCCCTGATATTAGCGTTCTTATCGCCAAGTTGGCCCAATGAACTGCGAAACTAATTTATTAGTGAGAATGGACGAAGGAAGTTTTCCTAGCTATAGAAGTATGACTGAAAGAAAAATTAAGGAAGAGTATCGAATTTATGAGTAGAGCTAAGAGCGGTTTCTTTCTCGTTAGATCAAAAATACAAAGTGAATATTTTCAGGAACGGGATAACGATAAGTACCGCGGCACATTTAGAGGGGGATGCCGGTGTTAAATTATAAATTAATAGCTATTAAAATTGGAGTGATATTAAAATCGAATGCAACGAAAAATGAAATTAATAGAGTTGGGCTTGTTTCTCATTCCAGAAACGCAGTTTCCCTCATGATTCTATTACCGCGGAAAGAGCACAATATTATATGATTGGATAATGGCTTTAGCTACAGTGAAAATGAACAATGAAGAATGGAATAAGCTATTAATTCGATTTTGCAAGGAGCTTGCTGATAGCAATAATGTCGACGCAGTGATAGAGACGTTAACGGAAAATGGGTTACCTTATAATTTACTCTATAAAGATGAGCTTGATTTGTTCTTAGGGAGGCAGTTTCATAGTGAAGTAAGTAAACATTGTAGGGTATTTTTGCAAGGTAATTATTTTCATGCTGTTTTTGAAGCAGCCAAAGCTTATGATTATTTCGTAAAAGGTAGTGCACGAAGTGATAAGGACGGCGTGGGGCTAATGATGGATGTGTTGAGTGTAAACAATGGCGTCTTAAAATAACTAAATGTGTGACTGAGACGGATAAAAACGTGCAGGAAGGAATAAAGTTTTTATCTTCAGGATTAATGCAAACTATAAGAAATCCTATTGCTCACGAACCAACTAATACTTGGCCAATTAGTAAGCAAGATTGCTTGGATATTCTGTGTTTTATTTCTTTTTTGTATAGGCAACTTGATAATGCTCAATATTTTAAAATGTAAGGAACTATACCCTTCATAGATCTTTCTGAGAGGTAAGCCATTGTACGTTCTTCACTCCCCTCATATTTTGGAAAATGGTATTATTTATTTAAAGAAACGTAGAAATTCTATGACAAAGGATACAATTAAAATTAAAAGAGCAGACCATGTATTTTCGATACGTTTTGGTTCTGCAATGTTTTTGGTTGTTCTCTGGAATAAAAGAATCTATTCTTCTGCTATAGATCAGTTTAATACATATTTCGAAAATAGGTATCCTTATAAGTTGCTTAAACCTGATGAATCCGAAATGACTTTAAATAGGGTTACGGATAGTTTGAATTGTTTCCAGCCTGGAATTATTCAAAGTAAGAAGGCTATGGTTGCAGCGGATGAAGAAATAAGAGAAGTGTTAGGTGGTATAAATACCTTTGAAACCCAAGATCAATGGGATCAAAATTGGTCAGAGGAAAAACAAAGGGAAGGAAGGTTGCTTATAGATAGATATATATTCCCGGATAATAAACGTATTCAGAAATAATTACAAATATTTAAATAAATGAGACTGAATTAGGCCCTGATTTGATCAATAATAATGATCTATCAGGGATTTTTAATGTAAATAAGTTATTTTAATTCCTTAAATTATAATAAACACAAAAAAAATATCAAAATACATAATTCGACAGCATTAGACATTGATTGGAGATTATAATCAATTAGAGTCATAATAAATTTGCGGAAGGGGGGGGGGATTTTGTCTAAATTTTATAAGACTTTATTACTATTGATAACCTCAGTGTTGGGAGTAGTTAGTTATTTTTGATCATTTCCATTATTTTTACGACAGGGGAGGGTATATTTACACAACACAATCCTAAACTTACGATGCTATCCATTTTATTGTTGATAATAATTGTTGTGAGCTACTGTGTACTAATAATTAGATTAAGTAAAAAAGAGGAGAATGTAAAATTTATATTTGTAATGATGGGTCTATACTTCTTTTTTTTATTCGGTACACCATATTTTCAGGAATACCAACTTAAAATCAGTAATTATTTGAAAACTCCTTCAATAGAAGCACAACAAAGTATTATTAATAGTGTTGGAATGAATCTTAAATCGAACGAAGTTCCTTACATAATTGATTCGGAATTAAGTATAGAAAGAACTCGTGAAGAGGTAATTAGAAATGTACTTATTATTAAAAAAGTAGTAGAGGGGAAAATCAAAAGGAGTGAAGTGGATACAATATTAAATTTAGTACCTAATATGGAGCTTAAGTTAGTCTTTTATAGCAAAATCAAAAATGATTTTGTGTCTATTACAATAGATGAAAAGAAAAATATAATAAACTGTGGTCCAGTTGACTATTGTATGCGTAATGAATAAAACATATTAAGGGGAATATTAATGAGAAATTTTTCTAGAGTGTTTTTGTGTATGTTGCTGATTCTATCAATTACACTAAATAATATAAGCTATGCAGACAGCACATCACAGAATACTATTAACTCGAAAAGTAGCATTGGAATCAGAAGTACCTCAGTTTGGGCAGAGCAATCTGTAGTTGAATTTGGAAAAGCGATTAAAGTTCACTATAGTTTTAATGATGAACCGCATCCTGTTACGATCGATATATATAAAGGTCAAACATGGATATGGAAATCTACAGAATGGTCAACAAATATGAGTAATACATATGAATATAAGGCATCTGATGAAGGAATGTATAAGTTTGTAATAACACCGTTGGACAACGCTTCAAATTACACTGGGGAATGTTCAGTTGAGGTATATAAAAATAGAGTAATACTTATACCTGGAATAATGGGTACTGAGTTGTTTGCTGGAAGTAATCAAGTGTGGCTTCCTAATATGACTCAAATTATCAGTGATATTGAAAAAATGGCTATGGATAAAGATGGAGTGACAATAAATCAGATTACTGCTAAATTACCTTTACCTAATTGGTATAAGACCCTTAATTCATCTCTAAGTGATAAATATCACGTAGTCGATTTCGGATATGACTGGAGACTCGGAGCCACACAGAATGCAAAATATTTAAAGGCTGTTGTTGACGAAGAGATAAGAAAGTCACCTAATAGTAAATTATATATAGTTGCTCACAGTATGGGAGGGGTAATTGCAACAGAGTATATCAACCAAGGAAATGGAAGTAAGGTTGATAAATTAATAACTTTGGGAACTCCATATTTAGGAGCACCGCAAGCAGCATATATATTTGAAACGGGAGAAGCGGCAGGTGTCTACTATAAAGATCTTGCCATTCATAAGGGTATTAAAAAAATTATGCCCAATATACTATCCGCATATGAATTACTTCCTAGTGTAAGTTATTTTAAGCTGAACAGTACCTCCTATTTAACGAAACAAAAATATCTTGGTCCCTCAATATCAAGATGGGATAAGTATGAAAACACTAAACTGAAAGATTATAATACAACAAAGGAATACCTTAAAAAGAGAGACTGGTTTAACGATGGATTGATGGATCGAGCGGAGGGATTTCAAAAAAATTTAAATATTATTGGAAATTTAAACTCCGTAGATTCTTATTATATTATAGGTGATCAAATTCCTACTATAGGCGGTCTAACAGTCAAAGATGATTCTTCAAACCATCCTATTGCAGATCTTATAAATATTCAGGGTGATGGAACTGTACCTTTAATTAGTGCTACTGTTGGTAATTCTTTAAGTTCTAATAAAACCTACTATATAAAAGAAAAACATGGCGATTTACCTGGAAATAAAAATGTCCAACAACAAGTAAAGAATATATTAGACGGAAATCCTAATCAACTTGCAAGTAATATTCGCAGAAACACACAAAAAACAAGTACGCTTAAAGTGAAGATTGAATCTCCGGTCGATTTGAATATTTATGATGGAGAAGGGAATCACTTGGGTTCTACTGGATCAGATAAATATGAAGAAAATATTCCCTTTGCGAGTTATTACACAGACGGAGAGACAAAAATTGCTCTGTTAAATGATGGAGATTACAAAGTTCGTTTAAAGGGAACAGGTTACGGTGACATGATTTATTCAATAATTTGGTCGGATGAAAACGACTTAGAAGAAAAGACAGTGAGATTTGATGAAATACCCGTAACTCCAAATTCTATTTTTACTTCTAGCACCAATAAAAGTGGACAAATTACATTACAAGTAGATGAAAACGGTGATGGAACTGTTGATTACACGATGCCTCCATCGGTTGAATTGGACTCAAGAGGAACCCAGGATGAAACTATACCAACAATTAGCTCATTTATTGAAGGTGTTAAAGGAGTAAATGATTGGTATGGCAAAGGGGTTTACTATAATTTAACGGGTAAAGATAGCGAATCAGGTGTTTATAGGACATTCTATGATCTTAATGACTCTGGTTTTAAAGAGTATAAGGGCCCTATACAGTTACCCAATACTGGAATATATAATTTCAAGTCATTTGTCAGAGATAAGAATAGAAATGATTCTGAAATATTAACAGAAACGGTTAAGGTTGACACAACTAATCCAACCCCACCAACAATGGATATTGTACCTCTAACATGGACAAATAAGTATGTCACGGTTACCTTACTTAATGGTACAGATGCAGATAGTGGATTTCAAAAATATCAATATAAAATCGGTCAAGGTGGAGAATGGAAGGACTATGCGACTCCTTTTGTTATTGACACGGAAGGTTTACATAATGTTTTTGGTAGGACTGTAGATAATGTATTCAATCTTAGTGATGAAGTCACGGGCGAGGCTAAAGTTGATAAAACAATACCTACAACACCAACTGGTTTCATTACACAACTAAGAAACTATGACAGAATTAAAATCTCTTGGCTACCTTCTACTGACAATGTTGGTGTAGTAGGCTATGACGTTTACCTTGATTCTAAATATGTTGATACTACCACATCAACAAACTACACTTTCATAGGACTTGCACCAGGAAAAACATATAAGTTTAAAATTCTAGCAAAAGACGAGGCGGGTAATTATTCAAAAGATGGGATATATTTTGATAAAATACCCTTAAGTTATCTTAGTACGAATGGAATGTCTTCTTTCAATATTAAAGAGGATAA
>NZ_BAVZ01000011.1 GCF_000576305.1 Paenibacillus pini JCM 16418
AATTATGATATATTAAGACGGAGAGGTAATCAAATCTGATTTTTAGATCGATATCTTTCATTTTATAAAAACGATGTTCAAATTTTTGAAAGTTAACAGAATGAATACATGATACTTGAGGAGGCTAATGGATGCAGTTATTACCACGCGAGATAGACAAACTATTGATCGTCGTTGCTGCTGATCTTGCAAGACGTAGAAAAGAAAGAGGACTTAAACTGAACCATCCTGAAGCGATTGCATATATAACTTATGAAGTTTTGGAAGGTGCGCGGGATGGAAGAACGGTTGCTGAATTGATGGAATTTGGTGCAACCATTTTGTCACGTGAAGATGTGATGGAGGGTATTCCTGAGATGATTCATGATATCCAGGTCGAAGCCACTTTTCCTGATGGGACAAAACTTGTGACGGTACATAGTCCAATTAGATAAGTATGAAATGATAGGAGGAAGATTCTAATGATACCTGGTGAAGTTTTTTTGAATAAAGAAGATATTATATGTAATGTTGGAAGACTTGCATCGAAACTTACAGTGATTAATACCGGGGATCGGCCAATTCAAGTAGGTTCTCACTTTCACTTTTATGAAGTCAATGAAGCCCTCCAATTCAATCGAGAAGATAGTTTCGGGAGGCATTTGAATATTCCGGCAGGAGCAGCGGTTCGTTTTGAACCAGGTGATCAAAAAGAAGTGGAATTGGTTTGTTTTGCAGGGGAACGACGTGTTTATGGTTTCAACAATAAAACGGATGGATCAGTTGAAAGTGGGTGCCAATAATGAGTTTCAGAATGCCTAGAACACAATACTCGCAAATGTACGGACCAACAACAGGGGATTCAATACGTTTGGCAGATACTGATTTAATCATCCAGATTGAGAAAGATTACACATCGTATGGTGATGAAGTTGTTTTTGGCGGCGGAAAGGTGATTCGTGATGGGATGGGTCAACATCCGCTTGCGACCCGAGGAGATGGAGTCCCAGATGTGGTCATTACGAATGCGATTATTTTGGATTATACCGGGATTTTCAAAGCCGATATTGGAATACGGGATGGAAAAATTGCGGGAATCGGAAAAGCTGGCAATCCATTAGTAATGGATAATGTAGATATCATCATTGGGACTTCTACGGAGATTATCGCAGGTGAAGGTATGATCGTAACGGCCGGCGGTATTGATACTCATGTGCACTTTATTAACCCTGCTCAAATTGAGACGGCTTTATCTTCTGGACTTACAACGCTAATCGGAGGTGGTACGGGACCAGCTGCTGGCTCCAAAGCTACAACCGTTACCCCTGGTGAATGGAATATCCATCGCATGTTAGAGGCAGCGGAGGGCATGCCAATTAACGTAGGCTTTACTGGGAAAGGACAAGCTGCAACGGAAGAACCGCTTGCTGAGCAAGTTAGGGCTGGGGCGATTGGACTGAAGGTCCATGAAGACTGGGGAGCTACAGCATCGGCGCTCGATCATGCATTAAGTGTAGCGGATAAGTATGATGTGCAAGTAGCGGTTCATGCGGATACCTTGAATGAAGGTGGTTTCATGGAGAATACGATGGCTGCTATTAAAGACCGGGTTATCCATATGTATCATACGGAAGGTGCAGGCGGGGGACATGCTCCAGATTTGATCAAATCTGCTAGCTATATGAATGTTCTTCCATCATCTACAAACCCGACATTGCCATATACGGTGAATACGATTGATGAACATTTAGACATGCTGATGGTGTGTCACCATTTGAATCCATCAATTCCAGAGGATCTCGCATTTGCAGACTCACGCATCAGACGTGAAACCATTGCGGCGGAGGATATTCTTCAAGATATGGGTGTCTTTAGTATGGTTAGCTCGGATGCTCAGGCCATGGGTCGAATTGGCGAAGTCATTCTGCGAACATGGCAGACCGCTGACAAAATGAAAAAACAACGAGGAACGATGCAAGGTGATAGCGAGCTTTCGGATAATCATCGTGCAAAGCGTTATGTTGCCAAATATACCATTAATCCAGCTATCACGCATGGGATTTCTGAGTATGTAGGTTCGATTGAGATCGGTAAAATGGCTGACCTTGTTATTTGGTCCCCTGCTTTTTTTGGTGTGAAACCCGAAATGATTCTTAAAAATGGCATGGTTGTTCAAAGTTTGATGGGGGATGCCAATGCATCGATCCCAACACCTCAACCCGTTATTTATCGTCCTATGTATGCTCAATATGGGAAGGCTCTTTCTAGAACCTCAGCTACTTTTATTTCGCAATCAGCCTTTGATAACAAAGTTCACGAACAATTAGGTTTGGAGAAAATTATTCTTCCGGTCCGTGGCATTAGAAATTTAACAAAAAAAGATATGAAACTAAATTTCGAAACACCAGAGATTACGGTTGACCCGCAAACCTACGAAGTAAGAGTGAACGGGGAATTAATTACTTGTGATCCTGTAGATACAGTACCGATGGGGCAACGCTATTTCTTATTTTGAGGTGAAAACATTGATTATAGAAAAAATTGTAACGAATATTGAAAGCTTAGATAAAGATGAAGTAGGAACTCGACATATAGAAAAGATTTATCTGGAAAGCGCTGATTTGGTGAAGCGAATCCAAAGAGTTACAACGGATCACGGGAAAGAAATCGGTATTCGTCTAAAAGATCAGCGTGACCTTGTGGCGGGAGACATTCTATTCATGGATGATACAAATATCATTATGATTGATGTCCTCTCTGATGACTTAATCGTAATCAGTCCACGCAGCTTGAAGGAAATGGGAACGATCGCCCACCAACTGGGAAATCGCCATCTTCCTGCCCAATTTGAAGACAATGAAATGCTTGTTCAGTACGATTATCTTGTTGAAGAATTACTGAACCAACTTGAAATTCCTTATAAACGGGAAGAAAGGAAAGTAAAACAAGCATTCCGTCACATCGGCCACAGCCATGGATAAAAATACTCTTTCATTATTCCAACTGTGCGATTCAAACTTCCCAACAGGAGCATTTAGTCATTCCTATGGTCTTGAAAGCTATATTCAAGAAGATCAAGTGCATGATCAAGCGACATTATCAGAATGGATTGATGTGTATATAAATGAGCAGCTTGTCCATTCTGATGGGCTTGCTTCTCGTCTTGTATATGATGCACTGCAGGAAGGGAATCTGGAAACGGTATGGAAGCTGGACCGTATGCTAACCGTTCAAAATCTACCTCGTGAAACAAGAGAAGGTACACAAAAAATGGGCGATCGGATGTTAAATCTAGTGGAATCGTTGTATGACGTTCCAGTTCTCTCCATATATAGGGAACGGATCAATAAAAAGCTAAGTTTTGGACATCCAGCGATTGTTTTTACGATGATCGGACATCATCTTGGAGTCTCAAAATCGACCACTATTTTATATTATTTGTATTCTGTTATTTCTAGTCTTGTGCAAAATGCAGTACGAGCCATACCATTAGGCCAAACGGCTGGGCAGAGAACGATCCAACAATGTCAGGGCGTATTAGTAGAGGCCACGGAAAAAATTCTGAATCTGGATGAAGAGGAATTTGGAATTATTTCACCAGGTCTGGAATTATCACAAATGCAACATGAACGTGTAAATATTCGAATTTTTATGTCTTAATATTAACTAGAGAAAGAAGTGTTTATGATGGAAACGATTAAAATTGGAGTTGGTGGACCTGTTGGAGCTGGAAAAACGATGCTCGTTGAAAAGTTGACTCGGCACCTAGAGAATGAAATCAGCATGGCAGTCGTCACGAATGATATTTATACCAAAGAAGATGCCAAGTTTCTGATGGAAAATGGAGTTTTACCTGTTGATCGTATTATTGGCGTTGAAACAGGTGGATGCCCTCACACTGCTATTCGTGAAGATGCTTCAATGAACTTTGCAGCAATCGATGAATTGAAAGAAAAGCACCCCGATGTCGAGCTTATTTTTGTTGAAAGCGGAGGCGATAATCTTGCGGCTACGTTCAGCCCTGAATTAGTCGACTTCTCGATCTATATTATCGATGTAGCACAAGGAGAGAAAATCCCGCGTAAAGGTGGACAAGGGATGATCAAATCGGATTTATTCATCATTAATAAAACAGATCTAGCACCTTATGTTGGGGCAAGCCTTGAAGTCATGGAGTCTGACACGAAGGTTTTTCGTGGAAATAAACCCTTTGTATTTACGAATTTAAAAGATAATACAGGTCTTGATCAAGTGATTCAATGGCTTAAAGACAACGCATTCTTAAAAGGATTGGAATAAAATGAAGGACTGGACAGGAGTTCTGCGATTAGAAGCTGAAGAACGGAACGGTAAAACTGTCGCAAAGCGTGTATATTTTCAAGGGGCATTTAAGGTCATGCGTCCCATATACCACGATGATTCTGGACAAGCATGTTATTATATTTTAAATCCGGGCGGAGGTTACTTAGACGGGGATCGTTATCAAATGAAAATATCATTGAACGAACGTGCTCGGCTAACCCTAACTACACAATCGGCAACAAAAATATACAAGACGCCCAATCAACTCGCCTATCATGAAACAGAGATTAACCTCAAGAAGGGCAGTTATTTGGAGTATATTACGGATCCGCTTATTGGTTATCAGGATGCAAGATATAAACAGAAAACAGTCATTAACATGGAGAAGGGTGCTGCATTCCTTTATTCAGATATTATTACCTCGGGATGGTCTCCGAATGGGAAACAATTTAGCTATGATTTGCTTCAGTTAATCAATGAAATCTATTTAGATGGTGAACTGGTTGTGTATGATCATATTAAATTAGATCCATTACATGTTAATATTACCTCTCTTGGTTTTATGGAAGGTTTTACGCACCTGGGGTCCATGATTGTGGTTGGTGAACAGGTGAATCATGATCTTCTTGACCAGTTGTATGAGGCAATTCATGAGGATACAAACGAATATAAAGTTGGTTTATCCCTATTGCCTGTAGCTGGCCTTATTGTTCGAGTCTTAGCTAACTCAACACAAGTCATCGAAAAAATCCATACAAAATGTCATCATATCATCTATCAACAGTTTTTTAACACAACCCCATCGTTTTTGAGAAAATATTAATGCCTTAAACCCGGCGATCACCATGGTTGCCGGGTTTTTAATGAAAAATTATTTAATGGAAATTAGGAATAAAGGTTACATTTAGAACCGATTATAGATACACTAAGATCATAATAGAGTTCAGGTCGGTTAGACTTACTACTCAAATGAATATAGGGAATGAATAATGTATGAATACTCTTGGCTATGCGATTCTAAGTGTACTCGCTAGAAGACCATGTTCTGGATATCAATTATCAACCTACTTAGAGGTATTGTGGCCTGCAAAACATAGTCAAATATATCCTCTTTTAACCAAAATGGAACAAAAGGGATTTTTGGCATTTGAGCATGTTGAACAAACAGGTAAACCAGATAAAAAAATATTTTCAATAACAGAAGCAGGTAAAGAAGCTCTAGCATTATGGATGAAGGAATCACCATCGGATCGAATCGTTCGAGATGAATTTCTGATTAAAATGTATTCGATGTGGTTTACGGATGAAGAGAATGCTAAAAAATTGATTCATGATCGAATTTCTAAATTAAAGCGTAAGGTTTCTTTACGTGAGAAAAAAATAATAAAAGTGGAAAACGAGGGTGCACATCATGCATCTAAGCATTTTGGACGATATGTACTTCTTAATAGAAGCAATTTTCTAGACAAAGAAGAAATCTCTTGGTGCAATTGGGTTTTGAAATTAATCAGTAATACAAACTTCTTCAAATTGGTATTAGGTTTCTTAAGTGCAGGCACTCTCAATCAAATAAATCAAAGTATTAATTTTTTTGGTGAACTTCCCATATAATCTTAGCTTTGGCACCAATGGATCATCAACTTCAATTCAAACAAAATGATGACTAGATGAAAGGTAGGAAGAATGAAATTTATTTGGAATCGTTATATGTTGGGTGTTTTAGTCATTCATATTATTGGGTTTATATCATTATTTATTGTAGTACCCGATCATCCTACTTTTATTGGTATGGGGATTGCGGCATATGTTTTTGGCGTCCGACACGCATTTGATATAGATCATATTGCTGCGGTAGATAATACAATACGTAAATTAATAGCGCAGAAAAAGGATTCGCGTGGAGTAGGTTTCTTCTTCTCCTTAGGTCATTCCACAGTTGTTTTTTTGCTAGCCGTATTAACAGCGGTATCTGTAAAATTCGTAGCGAAGTACATGTCCAGTATGCAAGATATAGGCGGCATTATTGGTGTTAGCGTATCGGGAGTCTTCCTCGTATTTTTATCTATTCTAAATTTAATGTTATTCGTTCAACTTTGGAAAACGTTCCGTAAGATGAAAGAAGAGAAAATAACGGAATCGGATTTAGAAAAATTGTTTGAAGCGAAAGGCTTCTTTACAAGGTATTTAAAGCCATTATTTAAGATTGTCACCAAGAGCTGGCATATATATCCCATTGGATTCTTATTTGGTTTAGGATTCGATACAGCTACAGAAATATCTTTGTTAACGATGTCAGCAGGTGCAGCGAATAATAATTTTCCTGTTATCGGTATTATTGCACTACCTTTATTATTTGCTGCCGGTATGAGTTTATTTGATACACTAGATGGTCTAATGATGACCAAAAGTTATGCATGGGCTAATGATAGACCTGTTCGCAAGGTCTACTATAATTTAATTGTAACAGCGATTTCAGTCGTTGCGGCATTAGCAGTGGGAATCGTGGAATTGGCCCAAATTACGACGGAAAAACTTCACCTATCGGGTGGATTCTGGGATGTTGTTGCATCCATAGATTTCGGAAATTTAGGTTATTTCTTAGTCGTGGCTTTTTTGCTTATCTGGGGTTTATCCGTATTTATATGGAAGTTTTATAAGATTGAAGAGCGCTATACTGTAAAATAATATCTTTCCTTAAAAGGGACGAAGCGAGTTTTTTACTTGCTTTGTCCCTTTTTGTTGAAGGCTGAATTTCTTTTTGAATTTCTCAAACTTTCTGATACTCCTCAAACGTCTTAGCCATGAGTGTGACAGAAGACACTTATAAAGAGAGATGGAGGATGACGAGATATGAAAAAGAATACAATGAATCTGCGTAAAATGAGTGCATTAGGAGTAGCAGCAATCATGGGGGTCAGCGCAGTTATTTTGCCAGTCCATGCTACTGTTTCTGCGCAATCTGCACCGATCATTTCAGCAAATGTACAGAACATAGCTCCTTCGCTAATCGGTGTTAAAGTACAAGAAAAGATGCTGAGCACAACAAGTAAATACCTGAATACGAATATCAAAGTGCCACAGCTGATGGGAATGGTGGATACAAAATATCAAAAAGAGTTGAATGACATCATTCTTTCCCATGCAGAAAAAGATTTGGCACAATGGGAGAAGGATGCTGCTGAAACAGCCAAAAAAGCACAAGCGAATCATCAGGATTTCCATCCATATGAACTCTATATCAGTTACAACTTGAAATCTGATGGAACTGGAAGTCCAAGAGGAGTTGTTTCCATTGAGGTGATCACCGAAGGCTCGGAAGGCGGCACAAGCATGCCTAGAATTGATACCTATAACGTAAAGAATACGTCCTCGGCTGAAAGAGTTACACTATCTGATTTACTTGGTGAAAACTATAAAAAGAAGCTTGATGCAGACATTCTTACAAAGATGAAGAATGAGCCCGAGAAATATTTCTTTGAAGAGTACAAAGGAACTTCGGAAGAGCAAACGTTTTATATGGAAAGAGGTAATTTGGTCATTATTTTTCCTAAATATAGTATTGCCCCGGGCTATGTAGGTTCACCGGAATTCCGTTTCAATTTGAATGAATACCCTACAATGAGCAACAAACCGGAAGGCGTAGCTATGCTTCATTTGAACAAAGTAGCCAAATATACGAATAAAAAAGGCATGTTAATGGTCTCATTACGTGATGTGGCTAATCAACTAAATTACGAAGTAAACTGGAACCAACGTACTAAAACGGCTGATATAAAGAAGGGCGCCCAATGGACGAGTGTTACTCTTGGCAAGGATTCATATTTCTTTGCGAAAATGGCACCTAAAGCATTAGGTTCTGCTCCTGTTCTGCAACATAATAAGGTGTATGTGCCTGTCACATTTGTGTCTCAAATACTGCGGATTCCTGTTCAATCCTTATAAATATAAGACAACTTGTAATTATAGATTCTAATTAGACATCGCATCCCGCTGAGCTGTCAGTGTGGATGCTTTTTTCATGAAATACAATCCGTTTTTTCATAAGTAAATCTTAATCTCAAAAGTTTCCAGTGATTTGGTAAATATATCGAGAGTAAACTGATATTCAGCAGGTGCAAGAGGACGGATAATTTCTGAGTTAACAAATTATGAAACGACCAAACTTTTTTAGACACTCTAAACGTCTTATTCCTGTACAACACTAGTTTACAAACAGAGAAGGATAAACCGACCATGTTAAATAGGAAAAGCGAAAAATTACTAATGCGATGTATAACAGAGCATCAAGAGAATGTGTACAGGCTTGCTTTTAGCTACGTCAAGAATAAAGAAGATGCGCTTGATGTCGTGCAAGAAGCTATTTATAAAGCAATGACCCATATTGAACGATTAAAAGATGCTGATGCCGTAAAAAGTTGGTTTTACCGAATTGTCGTGAATACAGCACTTGATTTCTTACGCAGAAACAAAAAGGTAGATACGATGGATCATGAAATGATAGATATTCTCAGTACAGGAGCAGAAGATTTGTATTCGGATATCGACCTACAAAGAACGCTTAATGATTTACCTATCAAATACCGAAGCGTAATTATACTAAGATACTTTGAAGATTTAAAAATAAATGAAGTGGCAGAAGTGCTGAACGAGAACACCAATACGATAAAAACGAGGCTGTACCAGGCGCTTCAGTTATTGCGAATGAACATGTTGGATGAACCCCCAAAGGAGATCAAGTAAGATGGATGATAAATTAGAACAATTACGAAATGAGTATGATGAAATATCAATTCCAGAAGAATTGGATTTTGTTGTGAAAAGTTCCATTCAGCAATCCCTCAAGGCTAGAAGGCGCAGGAAATCAACATATAAGTGGTTAGCTAGCGCAGGAGCAGTTGCTCTTATCTTCTTCATTGCAATTAATGCAAGCGCAACGGTGGCAAGCGCATTCGCTGCAATTCCTGGAGTTGATCGGATTATTCAAGTTCTGACCTTCAAAGAATACATCGTAAAGGAAACTAACTATGATGCTCATGTTAAGGTTCCTGTCGTTACAGATATGAATAATAAAGATCTTGAACTTGGACTTAATCATAAGTACATGGCTGAGAACAAGGCTTTATTCGACAAGTTCCAAGCGGAAATGAATGACCTCAAGAAGGCAGGTGGTGGTCATTTAGGGTTAGATACAGGATATGAAGTAAAAACAGACAATGACCGCATTTTCTCTATTGAAAGGTATGTTGAAGAAACGGCAGGCTCATCAGCGACAACGGTTACTTTGGACACGATTGATAAGAAAGAGCAAATTCTCCTATCTCTACCGATGTTATTTAAAGATAGTACGTATATTCAGCAAATTAGTGAGAACATTCAAGACCAGATGAAATCTCAGATGAAAGTAGATAAGAATAAGGTCTACTGGGTTCATGGACGGGGGGAAGAGTTAACGACCGATGAATTTAAGTCCATTACCAAAGATCAAAGCTTCTATATTAACAAAGAAGGAAAGCTCGTGATCGTATTCAATCAATATGATGTGGCTCCCGGTTATATGGGCGTTGTAGAGTTTGTCATTCCAACTGAAATCATTGCTGACGATTTGGTTAGCAGCAAGTATATTCAATAAATGTAAGAACCGGTAACAGGAGAGATTCTGTGCCGGTCTTTTTTTATATAGGAGAGGCATGTAATATATGATGTATTTAGAGGAATCCAATTTTATACTTTGCAGATTACGTTACATTTAAAATATTTTCGAACGAAATGAGTAAAACGTTCCAATATATAGTGTAAGTCAAACAGGGGAGGTGACAAATGAATCATTCAAGTGATTTTAAGAGGCTCATAGAACTTTCACTTGCTGGCAGTCGGGACGCATTTGGAGAATTATATGAAGCAACTATTAAGGATGTATATAAAACGGTCTATTACCTGATCAGAGAACCTTCTGATGTAGAGGATGTCATTCAAGAGGTATATGTTCAGGTATACCGCTCTCTTGACAAATATGATGTAAACAGGGCATTTCGCCCTTGGCTAATGGGTGTGGTGATGCGGCAAATTCAAGCTTTTCGCAGACATAAGTGGTCTCATGTGCGTATCATCAAAAAAGCAGAACAGATGAATTCAGCGATGGTACCCGATCTCGCAAATGATGTTGTAGATAAAATTTCTAACCATATATTACTAGCCCATGTAGATCGCCTTCCTTACAAGCTGAAAATTGTAATTATCCTACATTATTTAAAAATGCGTAGAAAACAGAAAACATCAATTATGATTAGTGGAAAGGTGGAGGATATACATGGATCTCGATCATGAGCTCAAAACCGTTTTCCAGCAAGAAAGCACCAATTGGATCGCACCCACGAATTTAAAGGGAAAAATATTGAATCGAGTTGAATCTAAACAAGATAGCAGAAGAGTGAAAAAGTGGGTCATGGCAAGCATTTTAGCCGCAACATTATTAATTCCAACAGGGGCATTGGCCGGGTATAACTACATAGCGGATTCCATCTATGGGTCGCAAGAGAATATCGTACACATGGGGGGAACTCCGCAGAAATATGCTGAATTAGAGGCGAAGCTAGAGTTCGCCAAACAACACCTTAACGAGGAGGAGTTTGAAAAGTGGATGTCCTTACTTAAAGAGTTAGGTGTTTATAATTTGAAAATCATGGATACAAACGGGGTTCCTCATCTTGATAAATTGAATGCTGACGAACAAAAGGCTTACAAAAAACTAACTGCGGATCTTGAGCCTATATTTAATCAATTAAACCAACTCAATTCAGACTCTAAAAAGACATCTTCAACAAACCACTTCAAATCGGCAAATATTAACATGTTCTGGAATGATCAACTAAATAAAGCTGAAAAGATATTTAACTATGCGGAGCTATCTCAATTTCGGATAGGAATAAACGAATTGAAAGCCTACGACACAAAGACAATAGATCAGGATGGGGAAATTCATTACGAACGTCTTTCCAAGGAAGACGAGAAGAATATCGAACGCGTAATACAACAATTACAACCTTACTTCAAGAAACTAGGCATAACAATGAAGCCGAATTTCTAATTTCTATCTGAGAATACAGCATTATCTCAGTGAGAAATTCATTGGCTACTTGTTTCTTAGGCGTTGCTTGGGCAGCTAATGGAACGCTGCCCATAACATAGAAATCCCAGAACACAATAGAAGAATATCAAGCATGTAGCGGAATGAACCGATACTTTAATTACTAAATATTGATATGATGAACTAGTATACTAAATAAAAAGAAACTATTCTTCATTTCGTGCGAAAAAGGATAATGATCGATTCATGACGAATGATTAAAAAAGTGAAATAAAATTGGAATATTATACAAATATGGTGATGCGAAAGGTTGATGAACATGGCACAGCTAAACCCTTATATCATGTCAGAGGATTCACGATCACAAGCTGAATTTTATAAGCAAGCGCTTGGCGGGGAAATCGTTTCTATATTAACTTTTGGAGAGATGCCGGACACTCCAGAAGCAATTAAGGATAAAGTAATGCACATGGTTCTTACCGTAGCAGGCGGCAATACGTTATTCTTGTCTGATTCATTTGAATCTGTAAACGTTAGCCGTAATATTTCCCTCGCAATATCATATGACAGCGAATCTGAAGCAAGAGAAACATTCACGAAGCTCGGAGAGGGTGGAGATATCAAGTCAGCTTTCATACTTCAGCCATGGGGAGCATATTACGGTGAAGTTGTTGATAAATTTGGGGTCACCTGGATGATCACGAAGTAATTATAAGTACTCCTAATGTAGAGATAACCGTCATTCATATGGCGGTTATTTTATTTAGGAGCACTTGATAGCGAAATAGATTACCTTTACAAACAGCACAAGCATAACCAAACTAACGGAATACATTAATATCAATAATAATGAATTCCGAGGTGGGAAAATGCATCTAAAAAAAGAATCTAAAAAGGTAACATCAGCTCAATGGTTAGGGCAACCGGTTCTAGTCATACTTAAAGATGGCAGATATTATATAGGTATGTTGAGCAGTATGGACACCTCTGGACTAACACTTTCTAGAGTGCGATCTGGGAAGAAAATACCGTCTTCTACGATTAAAAGTAAAGACAAGGCTCAGGTATCAGGTCTATTAAGTTCTCTTTTTGGTGGAGGAAATCGTATGGCTTATTCAGGAGCCACCAGAGGTAATACTAGGAATGAGAGCAGGGGGTTATTCGGACAAATGATGCCTCATATAAGAATTGGTATGAACATGTGGCGAACCATTATGCCGTTGATGGGATTATTTAAAATTTAGTTTTATTTAAGAAGCATTCGAAGGATTCGGTACGATCCGTTCCTTCGAGATGTTTAGTTTGTTGGATATACATATCTGTAATTAAAATTAATTTATATAATATTTGTTGAAAGCCTTTTCATATTGAAGAATATGTGGTATCTTATGGATAATTAAATTGTGTCTAAAGTGTGAATTTTGGTTTAATCCACAAGAGACTTTAATACATCATTGTTCATTAGGAGGAGTTATTTATGACTACGATCGTACTTATTTTGTTCACAGCTGCTTTAATGGGAATATTAATTTTCGGGAAAAAACATCAAGCAGAAATGGTCATTGCAAATTCAATGAATACAATTTTATTGATTGCACTAGCAGTTGCGTTTAGTTTAAACATACACACGGGTGGGATATTTTATCTATTTATTATTTTGTATTTTGTTGTTCCAATGTATGGCGTAATCGCTTTGTTCTGGAGCATGAAGAATAAACAAGTAAAGAAGCAGGATCTTTCGTTTAAAGCTTAGTATTGTTGATATGAACGAAGCTTTTACCATCGAAAAACCTGTTTGATCATATTAGACAAAATAAACCCGCCAATGAATTTGGCGGGTTTATTTTGTCTAAATGATCCGCTAGGGTACTCAAGGAAATTTGACATGATTCAAGATGATCATAAGCATCTTATATATAAGAAAAAGGAGCGTACAAATCAATGAAAAAAGCGATGATTATTATCAATCCTAGTTCTGGAAAAGAGCAAGCAGAAGAAAATCTGAGTAGGGTAGAGGATGTACTGAAGCAGCGTGGTTATCTTGTTGACATCAAGAGGACGGAAAAAGAACAAGATGCAACGATATTTGCGACAAATGCATGCCAGAATTCATTTGATGCGGTTATTTCTATGGGAGGAGACGGAACACTAAATGAAATCATTAATGGACTTGCTGAACAGCCTAATCGGCCAGCACTGGGCATTATTCCGCTTGGAACCGTTAATGATTTTGCACGTGCATTACAAATTCCACTTGATATTGATGAAGCAATACAGGTTTTAGAACTAGAAAATTCTCGGCCAGTAGATATTGGTAAGGTTAACGATTCTTATTTCATGAATATTGTGGCTGTCGGTAAGATCGCTGAAGCTTCTTTTTCCGTATCCTCTAAGTCCAAGACGTTCCTTGGCCCTTTGGCCTATTTTATGGAAGGCATTAAAACGATGGTTTCAAAAGAAATTTTACATGTCCGTCTACAACATGATCATGGTGTATGGGAAGGTGAATCATTATTGATCCTCACCTCACTGACAAATTCTGTTGGTGGATTTGAGAAAATTGCACCTGATGCAGAAGTCGATGACGGTTTGTTGAAGTGTATCGTTATAAGAGATGTGCCATTATTTCATTTTGCTAAGCTAGCAATGTCCGTACTTAAAGGGAATCATGTGGATGATCCCGCTGTTGAATATATAAGTACCTCATCATTACAATTGTCATCAACACAAGATTTGTGTTCCAATATTGATGGAGATCAGGGAGAAGAATTACCTTTAAACATTATTGTTCTGGCTCGGCATTTGAATGTTTTTGTCCCCTAATCCTATAATAGCTGTATTATGAAAGCCAACTGCCTGTGACTATTGCATCCATCATTGGATGTTCTAGTTGCAGGCCTTTTTGATTGAAATTGCAATCCGCACTTGCTTAGCTAGCCAATCTAAATAGGAGATAATGAAAATATGGCGGGTTATCCATTGAGTTTTAATGTAATCCTGCTTATAATATAACGATAAAAATATATAAAAAAAGGTGTTAATTGATGAGCATATTAAATGTTGAAGGATTAAGTCATGGCTTTGGGGATCGTGCAATCTTCAAGGATGTTTCATTCCGCCTCCTTAAAGGTGAGCATATCGGATTAATCGGCGCAAACGGCGAAGGTAAATCTACTTTTATGAATATTGTTACGGATAAGCTGCAACCCGATGAAGGTAAGGTTGAATGGTCTAAAAGAGTACGTGTCGGTTACCTTGATCAGCATGCTGTGCTGACTAAAGGGTTAACGATTCAAGATGTACTACGAGGAGCTTTTCAGTACTTATTTGATCTCGAGCAAGAAATGAATGATATGTATGGCCGAATGGGAGATGTGACTCCTGAGGAGCTAGACAAGCTGCTTGAGGAAGTCGGTACGATTCAAGATACATTAACGAATCAAGATTTCTACATGATCGATGCAAAGGTGCAGGAAACTGCTCGTGGACTTGGGATTACTGACATTGGTCTTGAGCGTGATGTGAACGACTTAAGCGGTGGTCAGCGTACGAAGATATTACTTGCAAAGCTCTTACTTGAGAAGCCTGATATTTTGCTCCTCGATGAGCCGACGAACTATTTGGATGAACAGCATATTGAATGGCTGAAACGTTATCTGCAAGAGTATGAGAATGCCTTTATTCTAATCTCCCATGATATTCCGTTCCTGAACAGTGTCATCAATTTGATCTATCATATGGAGAATCAAAAGCTGACACGTTATGTTGGTGATTATGATCAATTCCAACAGGTACATGAGATGAGAAAACAGCAGCTTGAATCTGCTTATAATCGTCAACAACAAGAAATATCGGAGCTGAAGGACTTCGTTGCTCGTAATAAAGCAAGCGTTGCTACACGTAATATGGCGATGTCTAGACAAAAGAAGCTCGACAAAATGGATATTATTGAAATTGCTAAGGAAAAGCCCAAACCACAGTTTAGCTTCAAGGATGCCAAAGCTTCCGGCAAGGTTATTTTTGAAGCTAAGCAACTTGTTATTGGATACGATTCACCACTGTCACGACCATTGGATCTACTCATGGAACGTGGGCAGAAGGTTGCCCTTGTGGGTGCGAATGGAATCGGAAAGACAACGTTGCTACGCAGTATTTTAGGCGAGATTCCTGCATTGTCTGGTTCAGTAGAGCTTGGTTATAACCAAGAGGTTGGCTATTTCGAACAAGAGATGAAGGAAGGCAATTATAAAACATGTATCGAAGAGATATGGGAGACATTTCCTTCCTTATCGCAGTTCGAAGTGCGTGCCGCGCTTGCTAAATGCGGATTAACAACGAAGCATATTGAGAGTAAGATTACGGTTCTGAGCGGTGGCGAAAAAGCCAAGGTACGTCTATGTAAACTCATTAATCGTGAGACGAATATACTCGTACTTGACGAGCCTACGAATCACTTGGATGTGGATGCGAAAGAAGAACTCAAGCGAGCGTTGAAAGCATATAAGGGAAGCATTCTCCTCATATCTCACGAACCTGAATTTTATCGGGATATTGCTACAGATATTTGGAATTGTGAAGATTGGACGACTAAAGTATTTTAATGAAAAAGCCTATGGAACGCTAACAAATATGTTAGTGGATCCACAGGCTTTTATTAATATAGTGCAATATAAATTAGTGTTCCTCACTTATTTGCTGCTTCAGATAAAACTTTGTTTTCTCAAACACATCATGAAGAGCATCAATGACCATCTCTATTTCTTTTGCATGTGTGAGCTCTTGCTCCAGTTGAATACAAAGTTGTGCAAGCTGCGCTGCCCCAACATTTAGACTGAACCCCTTTAACGTATGAACCGTTTCAGCCAGAGGCGTGATATCTTTAACTTCCCACAACTCATTGATACGTTTAATACAAGCTGTAGCTTCCGTGTCAAACATCTGATAGATCTCTTGAATAAAAGTAGTGCTATCATCCAAACTTCGGATTTCATCAATCATTACTATATCAATGATACCTTCATAATTCTGTTCCTTCTTCCGATTATCTAATAATTCGCTACTTCGAATATGATTAGCCCAATATTCTAACAAGCGCTGTACATCATTAATTCGAAGGGGCTTACTAACGTAGTCACTCATCCCAGCATTAAGGCATTTCTCTTTGTCTTCCTGCCGGGCATTGGCGGTCACAGCAATGATAACAGGACGTTTGGAAGCATCCATCTGCTTCATAATCCTTTGCGTTGCTTCTATTCCATCCATCACTGGCATTTGAACATCCATAAATACGAGATCATAATGACGATTCCCTAATATCTGAATTACTTCTAAACCGTTCGTGACCACGTCAGCTGAATACCCCATTTTTTGCAAAACACGAAGTAACAGCTTTTGGTTGACAGCATTGTCTTCGGCTACCAAAATTCTCAGGGGCAAACGATCAGATAAAGTAGAGTCTAATAGCGTCGGTCTAGCTTTTTTCGTTGGTGCAGCATGATTTTCGGATAAGCTGGATAGTATAACTTCTTTTAATTGTTGATCTCGCACAGGTTTGGTAACCACCGCACTATAGACGGACTCTAAATCAATATCGCGTAGATCCGTTCCAAGTGATGTTAACATAATTAACGGTAAACTTGCCTGTGTACGGTATTTACGTATTTTATAACCTAATTGAATACCGTCCATTTCCTGCATACGCATGTCAATAATTGCCAAATCAAAAATATCACCTTGCTCAATCCAGAGAAGCGCCTCATGTGCGGAAACGGTTGCTTTCGCAATCATGCCCCACTTTTCCAGTACCGTTCTTAATACACGGAGATTTGTACTATTATCATCTACAATTAACACCCGTTTTTGTCGTAAAAGCGTACCCTGATTTTCGTTCACCGGAAAAAGATCCGCACTTTCTGCTGCTATCGTAAATTGGAAGCTTGATCCTTCTCCTTCCGTGCTCTTCAGCTCAATATGACCGCCCATTAGCTCAACTAATTGTTTGCATATGGCCAGTCCTAGACCCGTACCTCCATAATGAGAACTTGTTCCTGGTGCGTGAACTTGGGAAAAGGACTGAAATAATTGATCTTGCTTTTCTTCTGCAATTCCTATTCCTGTGTCCCGAACCGTCACATACAGTTCAAAAGTTTTGGAATGCTCAGTAGAACGTTTCATAACCGAAACAAAAATTTCACCTGAAGCTGTGAATTTCACCGCATTTCCAATCAGATTCACTAGTACTTGTCGAATTCGCGTGACATCACCAAGAAGGAAAGGGGGAATATCTGGATCGATATAAGATACTAACTCAACTTCTTTTTCTGCGGTTCTAGATGCAAACAAATCCAGAATGTCCTCCACACTGGATTTAAGATCAAACGGTTGATGTTCTAATCGCATTTTGCCGGATTCCATTTTAGAAAAGTCTAAGATGTCGTTCAAAATAGAAATCAGCGACTCGTTACTATCCCGTATAATATCTGTATACTCTCGTTGTTCTTCGGTTAGGTCAGTTTCTTGTAATAAGCTGGTCATCCCCATGATACCATTCATAGGCGTTCTGATTTCATGACTCATGATAGCCAAAAAGTCAGTTTTTGCTTGGGTAGCTTTTTCAGCAATTACTTTTGCTTGCATCGTTTCTTGTTGGGACTCTTGTAAATCAGAAACCGTATTCTCCAATTCAATAACGTACGAAAGAAAAGTAGCCATTGCATTCAAAAGTGTGATATCCCGTTCGTTATAAGTGTACGCGTTTTGATCCATTGCACAGATGGTTCCGAAGACCTGTCCATCTTTTCTCCAAATAGGAACGCCAATAAACGAACTACTTCCTAGAGAGTGGGTTATTTCCATTCCACATGTTAATGGATCTATGGATGTATCATCTATAATTAGAGGCTTTGCGCCTTTCTCAATCACTAGACTACAATAGGTTTGATCATAGGGCAGAACCGTACCTTCTTGAATAAGAAGTTCGTTGCGGTTGAATGCTTTGAGGATGGTATTTGAGACTTTATCATTACTTGCCACGAAAAAGGTATTGACTTGAATGATTTCACTGATCATTTCAAGGATACTTCCTGCAGCATCATTTAAGTTGCGATACAACTTATCGTCAGACTGTATATGTTCCATTAATTTTTAATTTCCTCCTCAATCAGGGACAACTCATACTATTAACTCACAACTATATGATCAATTCAAGTATAACAATATTAAGGAATATAAGTGCTGGAAGAATTAGGGCGGAGGTAGGGTTTTTAACCTTGTTGAATAACAAAGCAGTTTATTCGACACACTAAAACCAATAAGAAATCACGAAAAATGAGGTGGACTTATTGTTAACGATATTAGGTATTGTTTTCACAATTATAGCTGTCGCTGCAGTTGTAATGTCTTTTAGAATTATGAAGAAACAAGCAAATAAAGCGTGGTCTGCTGGAGATGTTGATAAAAATGTACTTAACCATCCTTTTGGATTTAACCCCATTATTATATTTTATTGGATTAGCCTTTTGTAATGATCATAGGTGCATTGATTTTAGGTTACTATTATCATTGGGGAGTGGGGGAATAACACAATGGAAAAAAACAAATATTTTGTGTCCGTTCAAGCAAAATCGATCATGTTACAACAAGGGGACGCCGCTTACGAACTAGAAATCTTTGCAAATGATGAAGAAATCAATAAAATTAAAGGATTATTTGATTCCCTTGAAAACTTAGACAATGATTGCCTATTACGAACTCCTAACCCAGGTATGCCATATCATCATGACAATCCTAACGATAAATACGACCATTATCTTCAAGAAATTTATGAAACACTCCATGAATTAGGCACAGATGAAACAAAGCATTTCGTCTCTTCGATAACAGATCAATTAAACACGATGGGATGGCATGAAGAGCACAATCATCATAATGATTAATAATTTAAGTAATTTACATCGCACTGATGCCGATATCTAATCGACGTCAGTTTTTTGCATTTCATTAACCAAAAAAATAAGTTCTGAAACCTTTCAATTAATTTATGACAAAAACCGTGTTATTATGAGTAGTAATACGGTAAATTATACCTGATATTTAACCATAGATTCTTCAATACATCTTACACTCAACAAAAGCTATTATTTATTAGCCAATAGGAGAACAAAATGCTAACGAATCTCATCGATTTTAGGTATGCAATGACAGCCTTAGAAGCATCGTCCATCGTTTCGGTCACGGATGACCAAGGAATGATCATTGATGTCAATGATCATTTCTGCAAAATATCGAAATATGAGAAGACTGAAATCGTGGGACTGAATCATATGAAAGCAAATACCCCATTCGAATCCTTGGCACATAATAAAGATGTATGGGAAATAATTAGCCAAGGGAAAGTTTGGAAAGGTGAAATGAAGAAGCAAGCCAAAGACGGAAGCCATTATTGGGTAGATCTGATTATTATACCGATTGTGAACGAACATGGCGTAATTTATCAACACGTATCTATTGGAACAGATATTACGGCTCGTAAACAGAACGAAATCACACGAAACCAAACGATTGAGAATTTGCGTGACATCGAGAATGCGCTGGATGAATCTTCAATTGTTGCAATTACAACCGATAAAGGTGTTATTACATATGTGAATGAAAAATTTTGTGAAATTTCCAAATATGATCGAACAGAACTGATAGGCAGAACTCATCGAGTTATCAACTCGGGCTTTCATCCTAAAACGTTTTTTAAATACATGTGGGAGACGATTAAGCAAGGAAAGGTTTGGAGGGGTGAAGTCAAGAATAGAGCTAAAGATGGCAGTGAGTACTGGATGAATACGACGATCGTTCCTTTTCTAAATGACGATGGTGTTCCTCATCAGTTTATTTCAATACGTTCGGATATTACAGACAGAGTCAAAGCGGAGAAGGATCTGGCAGAACGTACCGAACAACTTGCGAAAGCGCATGATGAAGCCATTCAAGCCAGTATGATCAAGAGCCAATTTTTAGCCAATATGAGTCATGAATTACGAACACCTCTCAATGCAATCATCGGGTATAGTGAGATGTTACAAGAGGAAGCGGAAGAACTTGGAGAACCGGTATTCGTGGAGGATTTGTCCAAGATCAGCAAATCTGGAAACCATCTGCTCGCTCTAATCAACGATATTCTTGATATTTCAAAAATTGAGTCAGGTAAAATGGAACTTGATCCTGAAACGTACAGTTTATCTAGCTTGATTCAAGACGTATTAACAACAATGGAACCACTAGTAGCTGGGTCAGGCAACAAACTTCATACCATATGTAGAGAAGAAGGTAATCTTACAGCCGATGTGACCAAGTTGCGCCAAATTCTAATTAATTTACTCAGTAATTCTAACAAGTTCACTGAGCATGGAACCATTACATTTGAAATTGAGAAGGAAAATAGAAATCAGAAAACTGGTTACAGTTTCCGTGTCAAAGATACTGGGATTGGGATGACCTCTGATCAGCTAGCCAAGCTGTTTCAGCCTTTTGCGCAAGCTGATGCTTCCACAACAAGGAAATATGGGGGGACTGGCCTTGGACTAGTCATTAGTCAACGATTCATTCATATGATGGGTGGAGATATCCGAGTGGAGAGCGAATATGGTGTAGGTTCGACCTTTACTTGCTGGCTTCCATTTGATGTAGAAGATCATACAGGTTCTTTATCGAACGGAATGAGTTCTTTCTCGGAGATAGAAGAGGAGACTAACCAGACCAGCATCCTTCTTATTGACGATGAAATGATGAATCGAGAATTAATGAAACGTTATTTAGCCAAAACAGGCTGGACACTGGCATTTGCGGATAGCGGCCTAGAAGGTTTAAGAGCTGCTAAGAAGTTGCGTCCTAAAGTCATCTGTCTAGATATTCTCATGCCAAATATGGATGGATGGGATGTGCTTACAGAGCTGAAGAGTGATCCTGAACTCATGGATATCCCCGTTGTAATATGGTCCATGACAAATGACAGACAACTAGGCTATACGATGGGTGCTTCCGAATACTTAACTAAACCGATTGAACGAGATCGTCTGATCAAGGTGATGGAGCAGTTTATCGCTAAACGTAGTGATCACAAGGTCCTGGTTATCGAAGATGATGTTACAACAAGAGAGCTAATGACAAAGCTTTTACAAAAAGAGGGTTACACGGTATCTCAGGCGCAGAACGGACGATTAGCTTTGGAAAATATAGCACTAGGAATCCCTTCACTTATCTTACTTGACTTGATGATGCCAGATATGGATGGATTTCAGTTCATTGACGAGCTTAGCAAGCAGGGAGCTTGGAGTGGGATCCCTATTGTTGTGGTAACAGCAAAGACGATTACATCCGAAGAACGTCAGAAATTGAGTTGTAACGTGAAGAATATCATTCAAAAAGGAACATATGATAATAATTCCTTACTGGCTGAAATCCAGCGATTTTTAAGTAAAGCAACGTGAATGAAACACAAAACGGCGATAGAGAAAAGGAGTCCATACTCATATGAATACCGTTCTTCTGATCGAAGATAATGAGATGAATCGCGATATGCTTTCTAGGCGATTGATACGTAAAGGATATAAGATCATCACTGCTGAAGACGGCAGGCAGGGAATTGAACTTGCTGCACAGGAGCTTCCAGATCTGATCTTGATGGATATGAGCTTACCCGTTCTAGATGGATGGGAGGCGACTCGTTTATTAAAAGCCTCGCAATTCACAAGACACATACCAGTCATCGCATTGACCGCTCATGCATGATGAGTGATGAAGAGAAGGCATACGAAGCGGGTTGCGACGATTTTGATACGAAGCCTGTTATTTTAGATCGTCTATTAGAAAAGATGCGTTTGGCTTTAGAAAAATGAGATTGTTATGTTTATAAATACGGAGATGAGGAACAATGATGGAAGATATCTCATTAGCAAGAGTGCTAATTGTGGATGATCAGGAGTATAATGTTATGCTTCTGGAGCGTATTTTACAGCGCGCTGGATTTACAAATATACATAAGATCACGGATCCATACCAGATTAAATATCGGTTATTAGAGGTTGATCCGGATATTGTGCTACTTGATATGCACATGCCAGGTATGGATGGGCTTCAGGTGTTGAAACAGATTCAGGATCATATCTCGTCGGAAAGCTATTTACCTGTATTGATGCTTACCGCTGATGCTACTCCGGAAATGAGGAAAAAGGGTCTTCAAGCCGGCGTGAATGATTTCTTAACAAAACCATATGATCGAACGGAAATTATACTTCGAATTACAAATCTACTAAAGACGAAGCAGCTTCACAATCAGCTCCAACAGCACAAAAGCACCTTGGAAGAAAGGGTTATGGAGCGTACTGAAGAACTTCAAATCGCTAAGCTTGAAATCTTGCAATTACTTGGACGTGCAGCCGAGTATCGAGATGATATGACGGGAAGTCACACCATGCGAGTGGGTAAATTAAGTAGTTTAATTGCTAGAGGTATCGGTCTTTCAGAAGAAAATGCGGACATTCTCCGCATGGCTGCTCCTCTGCATGACATCGGAAAGATAGGAATTCCAGATGAGATTTTGCTAAAACCGGGTAGGTTCGAGCAGCACGAGTTTGAACGAATGAAGACACATACGTCGATTGGTGTAAACATTTTGGAAGGCAGCTCTTTTTCACTATTAAAACTAGCGGGTATTATTGCTCAGTCTCATCATGAGAAATGGGATGGAACTGGTTATCCCGCAGGTCTAAAAGGAGAAGATATTCCTCTGGAGGCTCGAATTGTCGCTCTTGCTGATTTCTATGATGCATTAACACATGAACGACCGTACAAAAGAGCATGGACACCACAGGAAACGATTATTGAAATTAGAAAACAACGTGGAATTCACTTTGATCCACATATTGTTGATGCATTCGATCAATTATATATTGATGGTATCCTTGAAGGGCTTGAAGATGAGTAGTAAAGGATATGTGTAAAAAGATAGAGACAAGAACATTAAGAAATTAGCATTTATGTTCATGTCTCTATCTTTGCGTAAGATATGTTACTATGGACTACTAATATTAAGCTCAGATAACTTAGAATTCCAATTCACGATATAGCCCATTTGCTTGAGCAGTGAAGCCGGCACCATGGTTGCACCATTTGCTATAAGTTTCAAGGCATTTCTTTTAAATGAATAGCCTCAATTAACATTAAAGAAATCTAAAAAGGTAAATCTATCACCCTAAAAGTAAAAAAAGAGGTATATATAAATGCGCTCATTCATCTTATACTTTTTATGAAAGCGCTAACATTAAAATATCAAAAGGGGGTTCGTAGTTATTTAATCCACTACAAATAAGAAGGAGATCGATATGATAAAATCCCGTTTCAGCATTCGTTTGTTTCTCTGTATCAGTCTAATTATGACCAGCATTGTAGGAATGCAACAATCTGCATATGCAGCATCACCTGATGGAAATGGTATGGTTCTATCTTATAATGTAAATCAAACCTTTAATGGCAGCAGCGATTTTATTGATAAAACATCCGATCTTAGTAATGTAGCGAATTTAGCTCAAGGATCTATTGTCGTTCAGTTTAAATCCTCTAGCACGGCACAAGCGAAAACGTTTATAAGTGCTTCAGATATGAATGACCCATCGAGTAATATTTCATTTACAATGAATAATGGCACCGTTTATTTTGAGAATCGTGAAAATAATGTTTACGCTACAAAGCTGAGTGCTACAGGAACTTATAATGACGGCAAATGGCATACAGCCGTTCTTACTGTAAATAATACAGGTTCCAAAATATTCGTGGATGGCTTTGAAAAAGGTAAAGCGACTTCAACCGCTTTTTTCAACAATGTTACGAATCTAAATGGGATGTGGATAGGCAAGAATGTTGATAACGGCGGAGGTCAGTGGTATTACGCCGGGGATTTGAACAATATTCAAGTCTATAATGTTGCATTATCAGAAGAACAAATCAAAGGAATCGGCGGCATTTATGATGAAGCTACGCTCTTCGATACAAGTGACGGCAAAGGATATGGTCAATATCGAATTCCAAGTATCGTCGTTACAGCTAACGGTACCGTTCTCGTTGCGGCTGAAGGCAGACAGGGTGGCGATCAAACGCCTACCGATATTTTACTGAAGAGAAGTACCGACGGAGGAGCTAAATTCTCAGAATCGGTTGTTCTATCGCCTGGTAAATCTCAAGGTTATGCCGATATGAACCCCATGCTTCTTGCAGAGAATACTGGAAGTAATGTTCATTTATTATGGAGCCGGTGGAAATGGGGAAATTGTCAATATTTTATCCGCACAAGTAACGATAATGGATTAACTTGGGGTGAGACAAGAGACATCACTTCTGTTTTAAGTGCATACACGAATCCATCGAATCCATATTACTTCGCAAATTTGTCTGGAGCAGGTATGGGTCCAGGTCACGGCATTCAACTGAAGAATGGAACACTGGTTGTTCCTATCTATATGACAACTGCTAACTGGACGAACAGCACTGTAGCTACTATTTATAGTAGTGACGGCGGGGCAACATGGAACGCAGGTTCCAAGGTACCGAATCCGGCAGGTTTTAATAAAATTCATGAGAATATGATGGTCCAATTATCAGATGGAAGCTTAATGACAAACATGCGGAATCCGGGAAGCACTTATCGTGCGGTGTCCACTTCAAGTGGTGTCACTGGCGTTTGGAGTACGCCTCATTCGGATCAGGTACTAATCGATCCTGTTAATGAAGCGAGTATTCAAAGATATGATGCTTCGACAATTCTGTTCACGAATGCAGCCAGCACATCTTCACGAACTCATATGACTATTCGAATGAGCAGCGATAACGGTGCCACTTGGTTTTCATCGAAAGAAATCTATTCCGGTACCAATGGATATTCAGATATCGGTGTTGCTCCAGATAAAATGATTTATGTACTCTATGAGAAACCAGCTAGTACTAAGATTTCTTTAGCTAGGTTCAACAAAGCTTGGATTGAGTCTCCATAAAGCAAGGTAGTAAAATATCTCATATGTAAAAAACTACAAGCTAACCTCGGTAAATCGCCGGAGTTAGCTTGTTTTGTATTCCAATTTAACGGTCAGATTTCAAATCATACCAACGACAGCAGGAATTTTTACCTTTTTATTACATATTATCCTTTATGTCCAGCCGCATTTCTTTTATATTATAGGAGTAAGTCTTTGATTTACGTACCATGACTTATCGGTAAGTAGTCCAATCTAGACTCGGAGAGGGTAGGAAGAGGTGGTGAAAGCGAACTGGCAGCTATGTACTCAACAAAACTATTATGGATTTGAATTATTTGTTCATTATTAAGGAGGAAAATAGCAAATGATAGTCAATCGTATTATGTTTCGTAAGTCATGGATGATCACCCTGATCGCTGTTATGGTTCTGTCTTTATTTCAATTCTTAGCACCTAATACACCCAAAGCTAATGCGGCAGTAGCTAGTAAAACGATCGTAGGCTACTGGCATAACTTCGAGAACGGCTCAGGCTTTATTAAGCTACGCGATGTCTCACCAAAGTTCGATGTAATCAATGTATCTTTCGCAGAACCTACATCAGGTGTTTCTAATGGAACGATTGGATTTACCCCATTCAATTACACAGATGCTGACTTTAAAGCGGACGTTGCTTATCTACAAAGTCAAGGGAAGAAAGTCATTATCTCTATTGGTGGTGCAAATGGTCAAGTTCAACTAGTGAGCACGGCAGCCCGAGATAATTTCGTGAATTCTGTAACCGCTATCATTGAGAAATATGGCTTTGATGGTTTAGATGTTGACTTTGAGGGCCATTCGCTATTCTTGAATTCAGGTGATAGTGACTTTAAAAATCCAACGACGCCCGTTGTCGTAAATCTAATTTCGGCTCTCCGTACGATCAACAATCACTTTGGTACGAATAATTTTTACCTGACGATGGCACCAGAAACTTTTTTCGTGCAGCTCGGCTATAGCTTCTATGGAGGCAGCTGCATAAGCTGTGACAGCCGTGCGGGTGCGTATTTGCCCGTGATCTACGCTACACGTGATATTCTTGATTGGCTTCAAGTACAGAACTATAATTCCGGTCCGATTACAGGACTTGATGATCAATATCATAATATGGGAACCGCCGATTTCCATGTTGCTATGGCAGATATGGTACTGACAGGATTCCCCGTTGCCAAAAATCCTAATAGTCTCTTTCCAGCCCTGCGACCAGATCAAGTGATTCTTGGCTTACCAGCCAATGCGAATGCAGGCGGGGGATTCACATCCGTATCCGAAGTGCAAAAAGCACTTGACGCTTTGATTAAAGGAGTGCAATTATCCAGCTATAAAACGCGTGGCAGTCTAACAGGCTACCCAGATTTCCGCGGTGTAATGACATGGTCTATCAACTGGGATAAGTTTAATAACTTTGAATTCTCGAACAGCCACCGCGCCTATCTCGATGCATTAAGTCCTCCGGTGACTGATACACAGCCTCCAAGCACTCCTACGAATGTTACGGCTACTTCCAAATCCGCAACTAGTGTTAACTTAAGCTGGACGGCCTCGACAGATAATGTTGCGGTAACCGGTTATACGGTTTCATATGGCTCACAATCGCTAAATGTAGCAGGTACAACTGCAGCGATCACGGGTCTCACGCCGGATACTTCTTATGTTTTTACGGTTAAAGCGAAGGATGCTAAGGGTAATCTGTCTGCAGCAAGTACAGCACTCACGGTGAAAACCGATGCAGCCAGTACTGGAGGAGATCAAACAGCTCCTACGGCACCAACCAATTTGCAAGTGAGTGCGAAGACCGCAACAAGTGTTTCCTTGAGCTGGACAGCATCCACCGATAATATCGGTGTTACAGGCTATACGGTTACTTATGGATCGAGCACAATTAATGTGACTGGAACGACCACTACAATCAGCGGCTTGACAGCAAATACAAGTTACCAATTCACAGTGACCGCAAAGGACGCAGCAGGTAATGTTTCTCCAGGAACGAATGTAAGCGTAACAACGGATGCACAAAGCGGCGCTCAAGCTTGGGCACCTAACGTCAGTTACAAAGTAAATGACTTAGTCACTTATGGCGGCAAAACATATTCTTGTCGGCAGCCTCACACCTCCCTAGTTGGCTGGGAACCATCAAATGTTCCTGCCTTGTGGCAGGTGAAATAGAGCTGTTCTAATATGTAGCTACAAATAAATCATGTAAAAATACTTCACACCGCTAACAGCCGGGTGAGGTATTTTTTTTGCTTGAAATTCGATTTATTTGAAATCTAAAATAAAATTCAATCGTTTTTCTGTTCAGCAGCGTCTTATAATTAACAACATATCTTAGATGACTTCTTCCGAGAATCGATAACATACAGGAAGAGGGGGAGCGGTGATGGTGGAAAACATAATGAACAAGGTATATATTGCGAATCGGGACTTGATGAATGAAGAGACATTCTTTAAGCGACTATCTGAAGACCATCGCAAATTATACTCAATCGCTTTCAGCTACTTGCGTAACGAAGCTGACGCGTTAGAAATGATACAGGAAGCATCATGCAGAGCTTGGATAAAGCGTAAAAAACTTAAGGACGAGCAGTCCTTTACACCTTGGATTATTCGAATTACGATCAACTGCTGCATGGACGAGCTTCGGCGCAGAAAGCGCGAGTTTCCTGCGGACAAGCTACATGAGGATGCTGTACAAGAAATGAAGAGCAGTGACCGAATGGATTTGGAGCGGGCAATGGAACGAATGAAACCGAAATATCGACATGTCGTGATGCTGAAATATTACCAGGACATGACGACCGTTGAAATTGCTAAAGTTCTACAAAAGCCTGAAGGTACGATCAAAACCTGGCTAAGAGAAGGGCTAAAACAGCTCCGGAAATATCTGTAGAGATAAGGGAGGAGAGTTTAAAAATGTTGGAAAAAGCAGAACGGATGTTGAGCCAAGACGTGAGCGAAGTAAAAAGAGTAGCGAAGAAATTAGAGAATTGAAAATTTCTAATGCGATGCGTGTTGGCATAGCACGAGGGAGGAAGCATGAGATGAAACGGACGTATACTTTTGGAGTTAGCGCACTAATAGTCGCTGCAGCGGCAATTTTTATTATATTCTCAATAAGTGGCTCACCATTTAAGGCACTTAAGGAAGATGCGGTGCAAACAGCGAGCGCCAATAGTGTTTCCGACTTCGAATCATTTCGTTCGATTGCACAACGTGATCAGGGCTTTGCCGCTGCATTAGAACAAGGACTCATGAAGCCCATAAAACAAGGTGTAGAAAAAAATGGTTACCGAATGGACGTGGCAGGTGCCGTTACCGATGGTCGAAGAGCCTATGTCATGTACAGCTTTCAAAATCATACGGATTCAGACGTCATTCCAATTGTGGATGCTATCATTTTCGGCGAAACCGAAACACCGTCTATTGGAGCTGAGATATGTATTGCTATGGGCAATAATGTTGTTTCCTCAGGACAGACATCCTACTTTGTCTTTAAAACGGATCTTTTATCTTCCGCTGATTATAAGAAAGACGCACAGTTTAGTATTAAACTCTGGAATAATGCAACCTCAAAGTATCAGAAGGTTCTGAATGTTAAGTTTGATCTCGAACCCAATCTGCTAAAAGACAAGGAGCGAGTATTCAATACGGAAGGTACGATGAAGGTAGACGGGCAAAATATTAAGGTGAAACAAGTGAGCTTTACTCCGCTTAACACCTATGTAGATTTAGAATATGACAAAAATAATGATAAACAGATTTTTAAAATGATAAATCCTGTCCTGATTGGAGAAAAAGGGGATCATATAGAAAAATTATATTACCCTGAATACATGCCAACGCTCGACCCTTCCAAAACAACACTTGTTTTCAAGACTAATAAGTTTGATCAGCTGGATTCAGCCTCATTGAAGGTGTTCGGAATTGGCGCTGTAAAGAAAGACCAGTTGAAAGTTGTTGTTGATATCAACAAGAAACAAATTGTTGAAGCGCCGGATGACAATTTTACAATCATTCAGCCCGATGAAAAGGTAGGAGAAGGTGAAATGATATTCCAACATCGTCTTGAGAATGCTCAAGTGGCCGATAGCATTGGGATGTGGCTGGACGATAGTTATACGGATGCCGCAGGAGAAGAGCATAAAAGGTTACCTTCAGTAAATGTGAGTCATGGAGGTACGACTACATCAAGTAAAGAAGATACTCAAGTGGATGAGACAGCTTATAATTTTGGTAAGGAAGCACTTAATTATCCACAACCGCTTACCATAGGAGTCAAAAGGTACTGGATTCCAATTATGGAAACTCAGACGCAAGAGTTGTTATCGAAGAATAAGAATTAATCATTGAATGTAATAATAAAAGGACGATATCCCAGAGTTATGAGACCCTTGGGATATCGTCCTTTTCATGTTTTGCATCCGATTAGGAAGAAGTTTTACTGCGTGAATCCGATAGATGACGAGTTTGTTCTTCGATGACTGCACTTGCTTTACTTAAGAATTGTGTAATCAATGTAAGCTCTTCCTTAGTATAAGAGGAAGCCAATTTAATCATTGACTCATACAACGGTTGGTACGTATCGCTGACTTCTTCTTTGTTTTCATATTCTGGAACAATAATGACTTTACGACGGTCATGAGGATCGTTTTCCCTACGAACATAACCGACTTTTTCAAGTCGATCAATTAATGCAGTTATACTCCCCGTGGTAAGACCTGTTATTTTGGCCATTTCTCCAGCAGTGAGCGAACCTTTTTCACGTAAGATATCTACTGACATAAAGTCATTATTGTGTAAGCCAAGAGAGGAACCCACATTTTGTTGATAGAGTACCGATCTGGTTCCAAGTCCACGCATGAGTAAGACCAATTGTTCCTCTAGTTCGGTTGTAGAATCTGGTTGTTGGCTTGACAAATTACAAACCTCCTTTTATTATAACAATATCATATATCTTGATTATCAAGATAATTAATTTTCAAGATACTTGATGGGCGTTTGATTAAGTAAGCTTCATTTTATCGAATTCACTTGGATTTTGCAATCATAAGGAGACGTTTAAATGAACGAAAATATTTATATTCAAGGTGCCAGGGAAAACAATCTCAAGAATATTTCGCTTACCATTCCTAAATATAAGCTTGTAGTCTTAACAGGACCTTCTGGATCAGGCAAGTCGACGCTCGCCATGGATACGCTACAGAGAGAATGCCAAAGACAGTATCTGGATTCCATGGGAATGACATCTGATTCGATTAGCAAACCGAAAGTAGATTCAATTGTAGGGTTATCACCATCCATTAGCGTTGGACAGCATGTTACAAATCGCAACCCTCGCTCGACGGTCGGAACAGTAACAGACATATACACGTTTGTAAGGTTTATCTTTTCCAGACTTGGTGAGCGAATTTGCCCCAGTTGTAGTGCTACGATTCCCCCTTCATTTGAACCGATAGGTTCCTTAGCTGTTGAAGATGAGGACTGGGGTTCTCAGACAATGAGTTGTCCACATTGTGGCACTGAACTTGAGAAACTAGGTATGTCACACTTTTCCTTTAATAAGCCAGAGGGAGCCTGCGTGACATGCAGCGGTCTTGGTCATGTGGCAAGTATAAATGAAGAGGCGGTATTTAATCAGGAACTCAGTTTACAAGATGGTGGAGTTGCTTCTCTTCATGGGGTTCATCGTGACATTCAGACACGCATTTTAGTAGCTGCTGGAAAGCATTTCGGGTTCGATTTCGATCCAGCACAGCTGTTAAAAGATTACGGTGAGATTCAGCGAGATTTGCTATATCACGGTGTTGAAAGCGATGCGTTTAAGCGCCATTTTCCAGACAAGAAGCCTATCCAAGGAACAAAATTCGAAGGTGTAATCCCTGGATTATGGCGTCGTTATAAAGAGAAGGAAGGAGATACTGGAGCTCAAGAGAAGGAAGGTTTCTTTCAAGAAAAGCTTTGTCCAGATTGTCTGGGTACACGCCTCAAGAAAGAAGTTCGTCTCGTTCATGTTGCTGGAGCATCCATAGCAGAGGTATCTGATTGGTCGCTTAGTGACGTATTTGAATGGACTAATGGACTACAAAAGGCGTTGCCTAAGGAAGGCCTACATCTACTTGAGCCGATCCTGCATGACATGCCCACACGTTTGAAACGTATTCTGGATGTCGGTCTTGGATATCTCTCATTGAACCGGCAGACGGTATCCTTATCGGGTGGGGAAGCCCAGCGACTCCGTCTTGCATCATTACTTGGCTCAGGTCTGACGGGTGTGCTCTATATACTGGATGAACCGACGACGGGACTTCATCCGCGTGATACGGCTGGTCTTATTCGGGTGCTCCAGGAACTTCGAGATCTGGGCAATACCGTGCTGGTCATTGAGCATGATATTGATATGATGCGTGCTGCTGATCATGTTATCGATATTGGGCCTGGTGCTGGATTACAAGGTGGGACTGTTGTGGGAGAAGGTAGCCTAGAGAATTTGATGTCTAGTGAGCTTTCAGTAACGGGTGCTTATTTAAGAAATGAACGAATGCAAACATCTGCTCCTAGCCGCAGGAAAGGGAATGGACAATACATTACCATTAACAACGCGAAATCCCGTAATATCGATATTTCGTCAGTTTCTATTCCTCTTGAATGCTTAGTAGCTGTTACGGGCGTCTCGGGCTCAGGTAAATCCACGCTCGTATTTGATATTCTTGCACAAGGTGGTTCCAAGGAACATAAGGCGGAAGGATACAGTGAAATTACAGGCTTCGATCAAATTGGACATATTGTGATTTTTGATCAATCACCCATGGGCAGAATACAAAGATCCAATGTGGCGACATATACCGATGTATTCTCACATCTTCGTAAATTATTTGCTGGATTGCCGGAGGCCAAGGAAAGAAAACTGACAGCGAAGCATTTTTCATTTAACACGCCTGGTGGACGTTGTGAGACATGTCAAGGGCTTGGCGTACTGTCCGTAGACATGAACTTCCTTCCCGATTTAGAAGTCAAATGCCCTGATTGTAAAGGGAGAAGATTTACTAATGAAGTCCTGCAGGTTCAGTATAAGGGTCTGTCGATCTCAGATGTACTGAATATGTCGGTGCAAGAAAGTTTGCCGATTCTTAAGGACGAAGCCAAAATGGCGGGTATTATTGAGATGCTATGTGAGGTAGGTCTGGGGTATCTGCATTGGGGTCAGTCTGTCAAAACCTTATCTGGCGGTGAAGGTCAGCGAATTAGACTTGCAAAAGAGCTCAGCAAACCATCCAAGCATCATACCTTGTATCTCTTAGACGAGCCGACAACGGGTCTGCATCCATCTGACATTAAGCAGCTTCAGGTTTTACTGGATAAGCTAGTGGATACAGGAAATACCGTTGTGGTTGTCGAGCACAGTCTTGAGCTGATCCGAGAATGTGATTGGGTAATTGATATCGGCCCGGAAGGTGGAGACGCTGGTGGTGAGCTAGTAGCTGAAGGAACACCAGAGGAGGTAGCGAAAGTGAAATCCTCATACACAGGGATGTTTTTAAAACGCATTTTGGCGGAAGGAATCTAATAAATCAGGGAAGGGACACGGATAAAACGGGATGTTATGTGCTTAGATTAGAGGAAAATGTGGAGGGAACAAGAGAAGATGGCAAAAAAAAATAACGTAGTGGTTATCATTGTAGCACTGCTACTCGCTACACTTATGGCATCGATGGATAACACGATCGTTTCAACAGCAATAGGAACAATCGTCGGAGACCTAGGTGGCTTTGACAAATTAATGTGGGTCACATCTGCATATATGATTGCAGAGATGGCTGGTATGCCGATTTTCGGTAAATTATCAGATATGTATGGCCGCAAGCGATTCTTTATTTTCGGTCTTATTGTATTTATGGCTGGTTCCGCTCTTTGTGGAACGGCAGATTCTATTATTCAACTTAGTATTTATCGTGCTATTCAGGGTATTGGTGGCGGTGCTCTCGTACCTATCGCATTTACAATCATGTTCGATATCGTTGCACCGGAAAAACGGGGCAAGATTGGTGGATTGTTCGGAGCGGCTTATGGTATTTCAAGTATTTTCGGGCCTCTTCTAGGTGCCTATATTACGGATTATATTCATTGGTCTTGGATTTTCTACATCAACTTACCTGTAGGTGTGATCGCATTCTTCATGATTGCGTTTTTCTACAAAGAGTCTGTCGAGCATTCTAAGGAGAAAATCGATTATCTTGGTGCTTTTACACTTGTAGCATCCATTCTATGCCTAATGTTCGGGCTTGAGCTCGGAGGTAAAGAATATGCTTGGAATTCTGGAATGATCCTTAGTTTGTTTGGAGCTTTTGCCGTGCTATTGATAAGTTTTATTATCATCGAACGTCGTGTTGATGAACCTATCATTACCTTCGGTATGTTCAAGAACCGTTTGTATTCAACCAGTAATATCATGGCCATATTTAGTGGTGCGGCTTTTATTACAGCATCAGTCTACATTCCAATCTATATCCAAGGTGTATTTGGCGGCTCAGCGACGAGTTCAGGTTTAGTTTTACTCCCAATGATGGTCGGATCTGTAGTTACAGCTGCGGGTGGCGGTATCGTATTGTCTAAATTTAATTACCGTACGATCATGATATCGACGCTTGTGCTGCTCGTTGTGGGTATCGGCCTGCTGACTACATTAACAACGGAAACGCCACGCTACTTAGTAACCATCTATATGGTACTGGTCGGTCTTGGAATCGGATCATCGTTCTCCGTACTAAGTAATGCAGCAATCCATGGATTTTCGGCAAAACAACGGGGATCTGCAAGTTCAACACTCAGCTTCACACGGGAATTAGGTATGACACTAGGTATCACTGTATTTGGTATTGTTCAAAGTCATGTGTTTACGAATAAACTCTCTTCCATGTTCTCTGGTGGGGGTGCAGCGCCGGAAGGCGTTGACCTAAGCGATCCGAGTAAAATATTGACTCCGGGTACGCGTGAGAATATTCCAACTCAAATTTTAGATAAAATCACAGAGGCTTTGTCTTCATCTCTAGTTCATACGTTTGCATGGGCGATTATCCCAGCAGTCATTGCTCTTGTTGCAGCATTTGCAATGAGCAGAGAGAAGTTCGATCCAACTTCAGAAATGGAAGAATACACGGCGTCTCATTAACGTATTTAAGCACATTCTGTTGATAACAGAATGTGCTTTTTTTGTATGCTCGGTGATTACATTAAATAAAATGCCTCTGTACTAATATGATCTACATTTTATATAAGTAGGTGGATATATTGAAATATTTTCAAGGAGATCTGGGGAAGTTTCAAGAATGGGAGATTCGAACTTTACTGAATGAAATTTTAGTTATGACTGCTCAGTCCGCGGACAAGGAAGAAGGATTGGAAAACAAACTAGCAGATGGGATTATAAAGTTATGGAAAGATCGTATAGACGAAGTGTATACACGTCAGAGAGAAGCGGAAGAACTTCAACGTACCACTCATCTTGTATTTGGCCTGTCTGATGCAGGGTCCTTAAAGGTAACACTCAGTAACATTGGCAAAAGTCTAGAGAGTGAAGTTCTAGCTTTTAACGAATTGTTCTCAATCGGTCCCATTCTAAATATAGAGTTACTGGAAGGTCAAAAACGAAGACAACAATGGATGGAGGAACGCTTCGCTCATTATGCCTTCTATAATTTATTTAATCGAGAACATCAAATAGGTCATATGATCGAGACTATTGCACGAATTCCAGAACGCAATTCCATAACGATCTGGTGTAGTGATAACGCCCATGATCAGATGGGCTTACGTTTTGCTTTGTATTTATTAAGAAAGCGTGAGCAGTCGGTGAAGGTTGTAAATATATCTGAAATCTACAGGCGAAATTCTCTTTCCATACATCAAGATGTTCTGTACTATTCGCAGGGAGTTATTCCACAAGAAACATATCAAGAGATCGTAAGCACCTGTAATGAGGTTAAGGTCCTCGATCCTAGCCGTAGGCGCCTTTATGAATCGGAATGGTTAGAAATATCGAGTCAAAATGATATGTTGCGGATATGGCAGGATGGAGCGATTAAAGGACTGAAAGAAAATGAACTGGATGGAGTCATCCTGAAAGCAGTAACTAAACTGGAAATGGAGCATACTGAAGATGGGTTCGTTAACGTTGGCAAAGTGATGTTCGAAGTGTTTGAAAATTTACATCAAATCGTCGGAGATCAATTTATCGAGTATAGGATTTGGATCATGATTAGTAATGGTATTCTGACTTTTAAAGGAGTGCCCGGTGCCATGTATCTATACTCTATTCGGACGCTGTGAAGTTTTTTATATACAAAAGGGGCATTGGATAAATGCATCCAGAGCTTTAACTATAATAGATCAATGTAGCCATCAAACACAAAAAAGACTAGCCTAGGGGATAGTCTTTTTTGTGTTTTCATTCTGTTAATTTACTATGATTTGTTATATTAATTACATCATTTATATAAAATAGTCATTTATTAGTATTTTTGGTCGTCTAAGTATTAGATAGCCTTTTTAATAGATCTCACAGGCGCACTAGCCAATTCAATCTACTGGAGGTGAGTATTTTTCATTTAATACTGAGGCTATTCTAAAAATTTTTAAAATCAATTCAATTTGAGGAGGATTTACTATGAAATTCGGTAAAAAAAGTATTGCTGGTTTAGCGGCTTCTGTAGCTTGCATGGCATTTGCAGTCACTGCGTTTGCAAACTCTAGTTCGATATCAACCACTGGGTATGGAACATTGAGTGGTTCATTATCTAGTTCGGGTTCATACGGTTATTATACTACCTCAGTAACTAAAAATAATGATAATGCTTATCTTACAATTGCAGGTTCTGCTCAAGATAAAAATGGAACAACTCTGATTACTAAACAACAAGTTAACAGCTCAAGAGGGGCAACTTCTTACTCAGCTTCTACCGTGTCATTACCATCAAGTGCTTATGTTATATATGGTACACACGGTGTACAGGGTGGTAGCACTTATGGAGCATCTGCTGTGTATACTTATACTCAACTGTAAATGAAATAATAGCAACAAAGTAGAATGTCTACGCTGTGCAAATCGAGCGCATGCTTGGCTTTATTTGCACAGCATTAGACATCTTCTTTTTTTATTAAACAGGATACATAGGCAGGTTAATTTTAGACATATGTAAAAAATAAGGTTGACAGACAATTTCGACAATTGTAAAATGTTAAAAAAATACAATTATTGAAAAGAGGTTCATTCATGAATGCATGGAAGAAACTTCCTGACGCTGAATTTGAGATTATGCGAGTCGTTTGGGCGAATGATCCGCCAATTACAACGGCTATGGTATTGGAACAACATGTGGGCGAGCGTAGATGGAAAGCTCCTACTGTAATTTCACTGATGCTCCGATTAGTTGAGCGTGGTTTTTTGCGTACTGAGAAACAAGGGAAAGAACGCACTTATTTTCCGTTGATCGGAAAAGAGGAGTATCTTGCTCTGGAGACAGAGCATTTTATGAAGCGATACCACGAAAACTCTTTCTTAAGCTTTATCAATACGCTTTATAACGGTAAGCAACCAAGTGAGAAAGAACTGGATGAAATGCTCAAATGGACCAAGGAACGGAGGGAATAGGTGATGCAGCACTTTATGATCCTTCTCTTTGAATGTTCACTTTCCATGACCGTCTTAGGAATTCTCTTGATGTCCGCTTCAACTTTTTTACAGAAGAAATTTACGGCTAAAGCGCGCTACTATACTTGGATTACTATGATTCTTGGACTTATTATTCCATTGCGTTTTCAGCTACCAAATTTGAATCTTCCAACGCTTACCATTTTACCTGGACTAGAGTATATTGATCGAGCAACGAACTTAATGATTTATTCAAGTATAGGAACATCCACATCAGTGGCTTGGTATGAAGCTGTATTTGCTTTATGGATTAGCGGTATTACTGTATTTACAATCTACCATATCAATCAGCATAGACTGTTACTTCGGATGGTGGAGCGTTGGAGTGTGGAATATTCAAACCTAGAAGGGCTGGAACTGTTAAAAAATGTTCAGGAAAGCATGCGTATATCCCGTCATGTACAATTAAGAATATGCCCAGGGATTCCTTGTCCAATGCTCATAGGCTTTGTTCGTCCGGTCATCTTACTCCCTTCAGTCAATATATCGGATCAAGAGCTGTTATTCATATTGAAGCATGAACTAATTCACTTCAAACGCGGAGATTTAGTACTCAAAATGCTTGTATTTGCAGCCACGGCGATCCATTGGTTTAATCCATTGGTTTATCGAATGGCCCGGGAGATCAATCTTCAATGCGAAATTTCTTGTGATGAGGAAGTTATTAAGCAAGCAACTATACAAGTGCGGCAGCAATATGTGGAGACTCTGATTAACATTATGAAGAAACAATCGAATGCTCAGAGCGTATTCATTACCAGTTTCTCGGATCGTAGATTGAGTATGAAGAAAAGAATTCACTCAATCATGGATAGCCGTCGCAAACAAAAGGGTTTTGCTCTTTTGACAATCATAGTGTTGTTTATGTTCATTCTAGGAGCTGCGTTACAAGGATCTCTAACTCAAACCCACTCTTTAACCGAAGCAAACAACTGGCCGGATTCTCTTGTTTATAATGTAGAACCGGAAGAGGAAGGATCTCTCTTGCAAACGCAGACTCATGAAAGTAATGTATCTAATTCTGATGAACCTAAACAGAGTGATAATAAGGAACCGATCATGTTTGCTAGTCCCGGAATTTCATATAGGTAATGCGGAAGCATGGATCAGAAAGGGGATACGATTTTGAATACAATGTGGAGAAGCAAACTAGCCTTATTATTAGCGATAATGATGATTCTTGCAGTCGGGTGCTCTAATAAGGGTTCGGATAACATGGAGAATACAACATCAAACGAAATAATTAAAAATCCATTTGAGGAAAATACGCCGAATACGATGGTTTTAGGAAATATAAGCCATGGATTTACAAATCCCCAACTAGATGAGAAGGGAATCATACTCCCCTTGCAATATAACGGAAGTGAATTGAAAGTAGATTATTCAGTAAAAGCTTCTGGAAAAGCTAAAAATGTTGGTTTTCTTGTATTTGTTGATGGAAAGCCTCAGCCCTATAAATTCAACAGTAGCGAAGCACCTTACGAGTATATGCACATATTTGAACTTGAGGGTGATGACCAAGATACACCGCTTAGCTTCATCTTTACCCCAGTAACCGGAAAGAAAGGAGATAACCTTCACGTAAGCATTGCCAGTGTATATAATCCGGGATTTATTCCAGATATGAAAGCAACGACCTCCTTTGGAGGTTATCAGACGACACTAGAGTCGGGTAGATCATTGATTTTTAACAAGAACGCTGAAGCGTTAAATGTTTCCTCTATTCCACACCAAGAAATATTAAGCAATGTTCGGATCTCTACAGAGCCTATAACTCAGGAACTATTGGATAAGCATAGTGTCATGGAAAAAGTAGATAATGGCGACGTTGGATAAAAAGGTGTATAGCGATTTATACGTTGATGGTTCTTTACGTCAGGATAATCTACAGATTAAGAAAAGCGGCACCCTTCACTTAAGCTTCAAGCTGTTTGGCCATCCGGGAATACGCTACCGTAGTACGATTTATATCAACCACAGTGCACTAAGCACCAAAAACGCTGTTTCCTTTGAGACTAAGCTGACAAAAGGGAATATAGCTATTATCGAGGCTGATATCGATTTAGAAAAGTTAGAGAACTTTAATACACTTTATATTGTTTCCATTCCTGTAAATGCGAATGATTTTCCCGATGATGTAATCATCCTGGATAAGACGCCCTCCTTGTTACTTTACAAATGATCGGAGCGAATGGTGATGAGAAAGAAATATGTAAGCATCATATTAGCTTTATCTGTGCTTGTCATTGCGAGCTGTTCACATAAAGAAAACAACTCTTTGACTACAGGTGATTCTACTAAACCTAAAAATTCTCCAATCGGAAATAATTCTTCAAACAACGAAGTAGTAACAACTGAGCCCCCTCAATCTAATTCTTCCGAATCATCTTCTCCATTAGATTTACATCTTGAAAAGATTCAAGGAGATATCACAAATATTCACTACGCCGATGGAAATCAGATCATTATATTGGCAGACAAATTGTATCTATATAACCTTGATAAGGGGCTAGTAACAGCCGAAACCTCACGTGAAGCATTGGTAAAAGAACAATATTTCTCTACACATGACGGATATGTAGAGATCGGGGCGAAAGTAAGTAAAGGGAAAAATAATGGTGGTTTGTTAGCAACAGACGGAGGGCCAACGTATAGCGCCGTCTTCTATGACAAGCAGTTAAATAAGAAATCAGAATTTCAATTCAACACCTTACTACAGAAGAATGAAATGATATTGTCTGTAAAGGCTATCGCGATTACAGCGGATGGAACGAAAGCGGCCTATGCCACTACACAGGGACTATATCTCTACAATTTTAAAACGAAACAAAAAACAACCGTTGTGAATGTACAAGAAGAAGATTCGGCTCCGCGAAAAGGAGTAGTTACATTTGAACAAATTGGATTTACAAATATGGATAAACTGCTTGCATTTAAAGCGCAAAGCTTTCATATTCCAGCTGAAACCGACAAGCCTTCCTTTGATACCTGCGGAACTGTAGCGATAGATGGTAGTAGCATGTCTAATCGTGTATTTGATAGTTACACATGCAAAGAGGTAACTGCTTATAGTAACTTACTGCTGTTTGCGGAAGATTTCACAATTCCATCAGGCAAATTAATGGTTATGGATATACCCAGCGAGAAAGTGAATCTTCATACCTTAGTTGAGAAGGGCGAAAGCGGATTTATTACAGGGTCTGACTCAGGGCAATACTTCGGGACATCCCTCGCTGATAAGAGTAGCTGGAAGATTCGAGTATACAATACCGTTACAGGAAGGCTTGAAGCAGAGAAGCGTATCCCAGCTGAAGGAGAAGCGCGTTATATGGCGAATGACCCGTTGATTCGTATTATAGACGACAAGAAGACTTATATCGTTGTATTAGGAGCTAATCAGCCGGGAATCAAGGCCAAAGTGATTATAAACCACTTCTAATAAGGAGGGAGCGATTCGTGAAGGTAACGTTTAAAGGTATCTCAAAACAATATAAGGGCAAATATGCATTACAAGATTTTTCTGCTGAATTGGAGAATGGAATTTATGGGCTTCTTGGAACCAATGGGGCAGGAAAAACGACATTGATTAATATCTTTGTCGGTATTTTGCGAAGTGACACGGGGCAAATCCTAATCAATGATGTGGATGCGAGAACTCTAGGGATAGAATTTCTGTCCCATATCGGATATTTACCTCAGTATCCACAATTTTATAAAAATTTCGAAGTCATGGAATTCCTTAAATACATGTGTGAGCTGAAGCAGATTCCGAAGTCGCAAGCAGAAAAAAGAGTTCAAGAATTATTGGAAATTGTAAATTTGAGCAATGCTCGCCATAAGAAAATCGGAGCTTTATCTGGTGGGATGCGTCAGAGAGTGGGTATTGCTCAGGCCATGCTTAACAATCCAAATATCCTGATTCTGGATGAGCCTACGGCTGGACTAGATCCGCAGGAAAGGATTCGATTTCGAAATCTGATCACTAAGTTTTCCGAGAACCGCATTGTTCTATTGGCAACGCATATTGTTTCCGATATCGAATTTATCGCTAATCAAGTCATTTTACTGAAGGATGGACGACTTCTGAAGCAAGATACACCTCAAGCTCTCGTAGAAGGCCTGAAAGGGAAGGTTTGGACGGTCACAGCCACGGAAGAAGCACTGGATGAGAAGCTGCATCGACTCAAAATCAGTAATATGATGCGGGAGCAAAATGATATTCATTTGCGGGTTATAGATGATGAGCAACCGGATGTTGATGCAGTAAATGTACAGGCCAATCTGGAGGACGTGTTCCTGTATTATTTCGGAGAGGGCGAACAATGGTAACGTTAATCGGTTATGAGTGGCGTAAACATTTTTTGAAATGGACTATCGTCTTTGCGGTAGCAGTCTTCTCAATCCTAAATGTCCTGAAAATATACAGTATCCATGGTGGGAACTCTTTACTAGCTGACTCGAGCTGGAAAGAGCTGTACTCACAGATGTATGGCCAATTTGAAGGCAAGATCACGGATGAAAAGATCGGCAAACTCATGAAGATTTATCGCCCCCTTGAACAGCAAACTGCTGATCATACAGCGAGTACAACATATCGTAACTCGAATACTCAGTTGTCCAATGTGTATGAAGATTTCAATTTCTATCGATGGTCTTATGTGAATCCGATGAAATATGCATACGATTACAAAGCCTATGCTCATGCTGTGGTGACTACAGCGAATGAGAATATTATATTTTTTAAATCCTTGAACAATGGATATGAGGCTCGGAAAAATGCGGCTGTTGCTGAACTGTTTCAGGGACGAACGATAACAAATTTCTCTTATACGGAAATGTATCAATATTATGTTCAGTACGATTTTTCATCGTTCTTAGTTCTATTGATTTGTCTGTACGGTCTGATGAGTGTTTTCCTGTCCGAAAAGGAGACAGAGATGGATACCCTACTGCTAACGACCAAAGCAGGGGGAGCCAAAACTGTTTGGGCAAAGCTTTTGGCCTCGTCACTTTTTATTTGTAGCATATGTCTTTGGTTTTGGCTAATTGATTTTGTTGCCTATTCGTGGATCTACGCTTCTTGGGATGCAGCTTCTTCACCAATATACGTTTTGGAAGAATACATTCACAGTGCATTGAACGTGAGTTTAGGTCAATATGCAGCGCTCTCCGCTGTCTTGAAAACCTTTGGAATGCTCTTCTTTGGTTTGGCTTTTCTGGCACTGTCCTATCTATTTCGAAACGCGTTAGTCCCTTTCATTATTGGCCTATTAGCTTTGTTTGGATGTATTTCTTTACAGGAAGCTTACATGGACTCAGGACATATTTTGGTAAAAACCATGAATCCTTTTGTACTTGTTGTCAATCGAGAATTGTTTCATAAAGCAGAGTACATCCCCCTATGGGGTTACCCGTTTCCAAGCTATATTGTTGCCTTGTTATTCTCGATCTTATGGGGGACGATATTTCTTTCCGGGCTCATGATTTCAGTGAGGAAAAATGCTCTACGGAAGGGAGGAGGATAGCATGTCAGTCTGGAAGTATGAAATGAAGAAAATGTTTATTTTTCAGAAAGGTTTATTGTTTATCATTTTATTTATCATTTTGACCATGGCTTCGATGATCTCATTAGATAGGTCCAAGAATCCGGATATTGAGATGAATGCCTCATCCTATTCCTTCTATTTGAAGCAAGTTCAGGGGTCATATCATAAGAATACAGAGCAATTTTTTGCAAGTGAAGCTGATAAAATCTCAAATGCAAAGGTTGCTTTACAAGAAGCAAGCGATCGTTATTATGATGGCAAAATGGGAAAAGATGAATTTTTGGCCGTAACCGGTCCTATGGAGAATGTTCTAGAACATGAAAAGGGCTTTAAACTGATATATGACCAATATACATACATTCGCGAGCACCCCGCTAACCGCTATTTTATGTATACAAACGGATGGGATGGTTTACTCGCAAATGAAAATCTTGATTTGTTATGGGTAGTATTGCTTCTTCTTCTGATCACTCCTGTTTTTTGCTTTGAGTATGAGAGTAAGATGGATACACTTCTTCTTACAGTTCAGAAAGGAACCCGATATCACGCGATTTGCAAAATAAGCCTCGTGTTTCTTACTGTACTCATACTCAGCTTGGCTATTGCTGGGATAAAGTATGGATTTTATCAATATAAATATGGGTTATTCAATGGGAACTATCCGCTCCAAAGCCTACCATACTTCGGCACTTCAACGAAAGAAAGCTCTTTGAATGAGGCTTTTATGTGGATCATGGCAGGTAAGTTATTTGGGAGCTTGTGCTTCGCCATGCTGATCCTTTTTGTATCTGTATGCTTGAGGAAATATGCCATAACTCTTTTTGTATGCACGGCCTTGATTCTAATTCCTTACTATGGGCTACGTTTGGAGTCCACTAAATATCTTCTTCCGGGCCCTCTTGCTTTTATGGTGTCTACCGGGTTCTTAAGAGGGAATGAATACAAGAACAATCCGTTCAAGGACCAAATGGAGTTAATATTCAGAGAAGTGTCACTTATGTCATGGAGTATCGTATTCGTGGTCACCGTATGCCTAAGCATTGGAATGTTTGTAGTCATCTTGATCCGGCGCACCAATGTATGGAACTCAGGGCTACGGAATCATGGGCGCAAAGTGTCTACGCTAACGCTTATCCTTTGTATGATGGTTACTTTGTTATCAGGTTGCAACTCTGCAGAGAGATCGCAAACTAGCGACAGTTACAATTATTCCTCCAAGCAATCCTTTGAAAATAGTCGTTACCTTTTTAAGGTCGACGAGACTGATTTGAAAGCTATTCGGTTGGTATTTATAGATAAGCAAACGGGTGAAAAACGCAATTTTGTAAGAAACCCAATGCCTTCATTAACTCGAGTGGAGAACACGATTTTTGGAAATGGCAACGATGTATATTATATGAAATATGATTCAGATAAATCAGGTGTCATTGAAGATGTGACGCGTTTTTCTATTATCGAAGTGGATACGACGAGCTTTAAAGAACGAATTATTTTCGAAAAAAAACTTAGCACTGATAAGAGCATGATTTTAGGACTCTCGAAATCAAATAATCAAGACGCAAATTTTTATCTGACGATAAGTTCCTTTTTTCTCGATGAGCACAGCCTTTACTTTATAGGACAAAACGAAATTCATCGGGTTGATCGATTAACTGGAAAGATGACAGTTATTCTTAAAATACCCGCTTCAACCAACGTCGCTTTTGACGGCCGTATGATCTATTATGTAAATGACAAATCTCAAATGGTCAAATATGATACAAATACGGATTCTGAGATGATTATTCCAGATTTAATTACCCGTTTTTTTATTTTGACAGATACAGAACTTCTATTCTTGAATCGTAAAGACCAGCAAAAAATGTATAGTATGAGCCTGCATGATCTCACTTTACGGAAAATAACGGGCTCCTCCGTTCAGGAATTTCATTGCGATAAGCAATATATTTATTATGTGAATAAATCGGATTTACAAAAGCATCGAATGGATATAAATGGCGAGAATAATATACTTCAATGATTCCATTTCTTTGAGAACTGGCATAATAGTTTTTTGCGAGCACGTACAAGGCGCTGGGCTACTGCCTGCTCATGTATCGCCAGCTCTTGAGCGATCAATCTAATCGGTTTTCCCTCCATATGATGCATTAATAAGATCACCCGATACTCATGCTTCAGCTCTAAAATAGCGAGGGCATCGCTTGCTGATGTTGTAGCGACGTGTAAGCCTATGGCAGCGATTAAGGGTGTTTAATTTCTATAAAAAAGAGTCCCAAGTTATTAACTTTGGACTCTTTTTCATAATATATCGTTTATCTGATCTCTCTCTTGAAATGAATCAACCCTGCTCAAGTCTTTTACTTGTGGAAGAAGGTCTAGTGAGTGAATAGACAGCACAGGCTAGGGCTACAATTACGACGATAGCACCGACCCAAGCCGTACTTCTTATCGTACCCGTCTGTTCTAAAACAACTCCACCAATTCCAGATCCCAAAGAAATTCCAATTTGGAGTGCCGAGTTATTGAAGCTTTGTTGTATATCAGAATGTTCAGGATCGATCTGAATAAGATAGTTCTGTTGAGGTGGAGAAAGACTCCAGCTTAGCCCGCCCCAAATGACCATCACCACAAGGAATGAAATTAACGAGATGGTAGAGAAGGGAAGCAATAATAAAATGGCAGCAAAGGAACTAATCACAATAATAATACTTTTGCGTGATCCGAGACGATCTCCGAGGAAACCTCCAAATGCTCCTCCACATACAGCAGCTATTCCAAAGATAAAATAACATATGCTAATCCAATATTGATTAAGATGCATCTCAGATACTAGAAAAGGAGTGAAATAAGCATAAAGCGTATAATGTCCTGCTAGTGTAAAAAGTGTCGCCAGATGTGCACTTGCCACTTTCAAATTACCTAAAGCCTTGATCTGCACAGATAGGGGCTTAATCTTGTCTGCAGGAATCTTTTCTAGAAAGGCATATATAAGAACCATAGAGAGAAGGGATAGAACAGCGATCCCGAGAAAAATAACGCGCCATCCAAAAGAGTTACCTATTAATATACCAAGGGGTACTCCTAACACCAACGAGGAACTGATTCCCATATATACAATTCCGATTGCCTTTGCTCGGTGTGCAGGTTCAACAATCTTCGCTGCGATCGTGAGCGAGAGTACGATAATTAAAGCTGTACTCATAGCCGTAATGACTCTTGAAGCCATCATGATAGAGAAGTTTGGGCTGAAATATGTGATCACATTTCCCACAAAGAATACGACTAACGAAATAAGATAGAGGAATCTTCGTTCGAATCTTGCGGTTAATGTAAGAAGAACAGGGCCGGCAATGGCATAGACAAGAGCGAAGACCGTTATCAACTGTCCTGCGGTACCAAGCGTTACATGCAAATCATCAGCAATAAGCGGTAATATTCCTCCTACAATGAGTTCAACCAACCCTACACAAATAGCAGAGGCGGCAAGTACTAATACTTTTAGATTCATTTTTCGAATTCCTTTCTTGGTTGTTAATAGTAAAAAAACCAAAAAATCCTGACCACAAAATAGATAACACCATTTTGTAATCAGGATTTTTTGGTTCCTGGTAGAGACCCTCAAACCATATTATTGAGGTTATACATCTGTTATGTCTTAAAATTATACATATTTTAATACAACTATACAATATAGTTTGCGCTTATCTTTATTTGGATAAGTCCGTTATCAACATAAATAAACGGTTATCACTTCATAATCCATTGCGTATTAATAATATAGGGATTGGAGGTGCACGTATTGACTAATGAAAAGTACATAAAACTACTTGGAATCATCCTTGGTGTTGTAGTTATGAATATCCTTGTGCTCTCTCCCGGATTTTTAGGAGTGGTCATAGGCGAAAGTGCTCTGTCTTCAGCAGTTGGGGTAGCATTGCTCTTCGCAAGTGTCCTTGTGGTCGTATATGGGAGCTATGCTTTACTAATAAAGCAGCCCTTGGCGTTACCTGTAAAACAAATTAAAACACATGAAGACTACGTAGAGGCCTTAACTCACTACCGGCGTGTTAAAGTGCTGGAGGGTGATATCACATTTTCATTAGAGCAGTTGATTAGAATAAAAAAGAAAAAAGAAACCTTATTTAATGTTTTAAGTCAGAGATTTGATAAAACAGAGCTCAGTTTCAGGAAGTTTGATTCTGTTACGCAAGAAGTTGAAAAGTTATTCTACCTGAATATTCGAAGTATTCTAAATAGGCTGAATGTTTTTGATGAGTCTGAGTTGGAGAACGTTATGAACCCCAAGTCATCGCAGTTTTCTTTGGAACTTCTTCAGGAAAAGAAAAAAGTGTTTAACGAATTTCTATCTTATATGAAAAGTTCATTAGTGACTAATGAAGAAATCCTGTTAAAACTTGATAGATTGCTGCTGGAAATATCCCGTTTAGATAGTTTTGAACTAGAGGATATTGAGAATATGCCTTGTATGCAGGAGATCGACTCATTGATTAACCAGACCAAATATTATAAACAGTGAGAGGTGCATCGCATGGGAAAGAAAAATAAATTCCTCATCCTATCTGTATTTATCGTGATACTCGTATTTGCCCTTGTGTATATAGGCGTAAATTTAACAGCAAATTTAGGGAAAACAAAAACACAGGTATCTTCAGAAGATTCAAATAAACTCCTAAAAAAACTTTACTCAAATATCTCGATATATACCGAGCAGCCCGTGAAAGCAGATCGATCTTAACCCCGCAGATGTCTCAGAATCCTTACCGGATATTTCGAAGTTTCCAATAACGGTTGAAAAGACGAATGAAAACTTTGTAGAAATCTTTTCTTCAACTGAAAAGTCAGGTTCAGGTGTTGATGGATGGCTTACTGAGGTAGCTAACGATTTTAACAAAGCAAATATTACAGTAAACGGCAAACCGTCTTCTGTTAGAATTCGGAATATTGCCTCGGGAACAGCGTCTGATTATATCAAATCCGGAAAATACGTACCTGACGCGTTTACACCTTCGAACGAGTTATGGGGCGAAATGGTTAAGGCAAGTGGGGTTAAGACACAGCTTATGTCTAAGCGTCTAGTGGGAAACGTTCCCGGTATTGTAATAGCAAAAGCAAAATATGATGCGCTAATCAATAAGTATGGTTCTGTAAATGTTAAAACAGTGACAGATGCGATAGCAAATAATGATTTTTCGATGGGGTATACGGATCCATTTGCTAGTTCGACGGGATTAAACTTTCTAGTCACAGCATTAAATACCTTTGATAGTTCTAACATCTTAGGAAAAAAAGCCGTTGAGGGTTTTGAGAAGTTTCAAGCGAATGTGCTTTATTGCATCCACAACGATACAAATGCGTGATGCTGCGAAGTCGGGTATGCTTGACGGCTTTATTTTAGAGTATCAAACCTATATGAATGCAACAGATTTAAAAGATGATTATGTGTTCACTCCTTTTGGAGTAAGGCATGACAGTCCGTTATATGCTCTGGGTGATCTTCCTAAAGATAAACTGGATATCATTAAAAATTTTACCGAGTTCGTTGAAGAAGATAAATATCAGAAGTTGGCTAAGGAAAAGGGCTTTAATCATCTCAATGATTACAAGTCAGAGATTGGTGCTGTGAAGGGTAGTGACTTAATATCTGCTCAGAAGTTGTGGAAAGAAAAGAAGAATGGAAGTAAATCCATTGCGGCGGTGTTCGTAACCGATGTTTCTGGAAGCATGGCCGGGCAACCGCTAAACCGTTTGAAAGAGTCCCTATTAAAAGGTCAGAAGTACTTAGGCAGAGATAACAGCATTGGTCTGGTTTCCTATTCAGATACCGTACATATTAATTTGCCGATTGGGAAATACGACACGAACCAGCAGTCCATGTTTGTGGGTTCGGTAAATAGTCTTCAAGCGAGTGGAGGGACTGCAACTTTTGATGGAATTGTTGTGGCTTTGAAAATGCTTCAAGATAAGGTGGCTCTTGATCCTAATATTAAGCCTATTATTTTTGTATTAAGTGATGGTGAGACGAACCAGGGTTATTCACTTCAAGATATCAAGGGACTCATTGAGAACTATAAAATCCCAATATATACGATAGGGTATAACGCAAATATAAAGGCCCTTCAAAGTATTTCAAGTATTAATGAAGCAGCAAGTATTAATGCGGATACAGATGATGTTGTCTACAAAATCGGAAACTTGTTTAACGTTCAAATGTAGCTTAAACCAAGGGAGGATTACAATGTCATTTACGATGGAAGTACCCAGTCAAGAAGAAATTAAGACTGCTATCGAGGAACAGGTTAAACCCGTTCCTGAAGAGGTTGCAAAACTTAAAGCAGTAGCAGAGGCTAATGTAGAAACGATCATGGCTTTAGACCTTGATTCGTTGGAGAAGCGAAAAGAGATTTTGCAGACCATCGATAATTTTGGTATAAACACGATGAAATCTTCGTCAGAGAAAAATTCCTTGTTGCAGATATCTGTTGGAAATCTCTCTAAAAGAGGAGATGAAGGAAGCTTAGTCGCCAAAGGGTTGGCTGAGTTGCAAATACAGCTAAAGGATTTGGACCCAAGTGTAATCGACTTCGCAAAACGAGGTGTCCTTGGCAAATTTTTTAATCCACTTCGGACATATTTCTTGAAATACGAGAAAGCAGATACAGTTATTTCGAATATTATCGAAACACTCGGTAAGGGCAAGATCACATTGAAGAATGATAATACGACCTTGGAAATTGAACAGCAAACGCTTCGGGAGCTTACTAAGAAGCTTAAGAAGGAGATCCAGCTTGTTTCATTAATGGATGAATCCATCGAATCGCAGATCGAAGCAGCTAAGGCGCGCAATGAAGATCCGGATAAAATTCAGTTTATTACCGAAGAAGTTTTGTTCCCGCTTAGGCAAAGAACGATGGATATGCAACAGATGCTGGCAGTTAACCAACAAGGGATTATCTCTTTTGAAGTTGTAATGCGTAATAATAAAGAACTCATACGTGGAGTTGATCGTGCAAATACTGTGACTGTCGCAGCTTTGAGAACTGCTGTAACGGTGGCCAGTGCGCTCTACAATCAAAATATAGTATTGAAGAAGCTCGAAGCGTTAAATCAGACTACGAATGATTTCATTGCAGGTACGTCAAAAATGCTGATGCAGCAAGGAGTTGCAATTCAGAAGCAAGCCATGGAATCTAGTGTTTCTGTAGAAACGCTGAAGCAAGCCTTTGGTGATACTCTATTGGCTCTCGACTCTATAAGCGCTTATAAGCAGGAAGCGATGCCTAAAATGCGTGAAACGATTAATCAGTTTCGTGAACTGGCCGAAGTGGGAGAGAAGCAAATTCAGCGACTAGAGAAAGGGCATAAATTGGGTCTGTAATTTACGAAGAATGAATAGATGGTTGGTTTAAACTATTCTATAATGTAGAATAAAGAAAATAATGGAAGATTATTATGCTAGCCTCCAATTATTTTTCATTAATTTATAGAAAAGTAAGAAGGAGTGATCGTATGACTGCTTACGTGCAAGTTGGTATTGTACTATCCTTATTGATAGGCGTTGGCATGTTATTTATCTCACGAAGCAAGCGTATGAACAGAAAAACATTACAATGGCTAGGTTATTTTCTCATTATTGTATCGATAGTACTTATTATCTTCGGGATTTTTCAATACGTTGATGCAGAAAAACATAGCTTAACCCACTAAGATCTGTAATCGGAGACAGAATTAAGTTTATAATCTAGTGCAAGTGTCTTGACACTTGCACTTGTTGCATTTGAGTGGTTATATATTGTTGAGATAGAAACAAAAATATAATATATTGTTAATGCACCAACGGTTGGGAGGACAGGCCATGAGCAAAGAAGAACAGGTTATCATTGGGTTCAGGGACTTATATAACAAGATGGTTTGGCTTAATAAGGATAAGATGGAGGCCAGTCTTAAAGGCTATACTCCTTCTGAAATACATTGCATCGAATATATTGAAAAAAATGTGGATTCCAACGTGACAAAACTTGCGGAGTCCTTTTATATGACTCGCGGTGCCATAAGTAAATTAACGAAGAAGCTCATAGAAAAAGGCTTAATCGAAAGTTATCAGAAGCCTGATAACAAGAAAGAAATCTATTTTAGGCTTACCGAGCAAGGAAAAGTCATATATAAAATTCATGAGGACCTGCATAAAGAGTTTCAAGAGCGGGATAAAGCCGTATTTGAACAGGTAACTGAGGAACAATATGATAGTATGATTAGCTTCGTGGAAAGGTATAATAGGCATCTGGATGCAGAGATACAGAAAATAGGTACAGATATTTTAGGTAGGGAAAAAATTGAATAATAAAAAGAGAACCACAGGCAGCCCAGCTCTCTTGCGAGCGGGCTGCATTTTTCGTTATTATTTTGTTGACCGGGAAACAAAATTGAGATACGATAAATTTGTTTCCAAGGAAATAAAAAAAGAGGAGAAGACTTACATGTCCAAATTTAGATCACACAATAAACAGAACACAGAACACTCCATAGATAAACATGCTTTAATATTTGGTCTAATCTCTGTGTTTCTGTGCGGAATAGGCTTCAGTATCATTACACCTGTCGTCCCATTCTTAGTGCAGCCCTATATAAGTTATCCGGGAGAACAGGCTATCGTTGTTACGCTGTTGACCTCTGTGTATGCATTCTGCGTGTTTTTTGCAGCCCCCATACTTGGAACATTGAGCGACAAATATGGCCGTCGCCCATTGCTTTTATTTTGCCTTTTAGGTTCCGCAATTGGGTACTTCGTTTTTGGCATAGGAGGAGCTCTATGGGTACTATTTGCTGGGCGCATAATAGAAGGAGTAACAGGCGGGAGCATAAGCACGATCTTCGCCTATTTTGCAGACATCATTCCTCCGCAGCAGAGAACTAAATACTTCGGCTGGGTGAGTGCGGTTGTAGGTGTAGGAACCGTCATTGGTCCAACTCTAGGCGGATTGCTAGCCAAGTTTGGTTATGCTGTACCCATGTATTTTGGGGCAGTCATCACTTTATTGAATGTTGTGTATGGATTCTTTTTTATGCCTGAGAGCCTTAAGAAGAACAATAGACTGAAAGAGATTACCTTAGTAAGACTCAATCCATTCTCACAGCTTGCAAATCTACTTTCCATGAAAATCTTAAGAAGGCTACTTGTCTCAGCGTTCTTACTTTGGATACCCAATGGATCTTTACAGGCTGTTTTTTCACAATTTACAATGGATACGTTCAATTGGAAACCTGCACTAATCGGACTTATGTTCTCAATTATGGGCGTCCAAGACATCATTTCACAAGGTCTCATCATGCCAAAGCTTCTGAAAAAACTTAACGATAAACAGATTGCCATTCTTGGAATGGGTTCGGAGATTATTGGCTACAGTCTAATTGCACTGTCTGTTTTGTGCTCTTTCTATCCACTTCTTATCGCCGGAATGTTTATATTTGGTTTTGGTGATTCAATCTTTGGACCTTCATTCAATGGGATGCTCTCCAACTCTGTCGACTCTAGCGAACAAGGAAGGATTCAAGGAGGTAGCCAATCGATTCAGGCTTTAGCCAGAATGATTGGGCCGATCATTGGAGGACAAATCTATGTATCACTTGGTCATGCCGCACCCGCTTATATGGGAGTAATCTTTATAGCAGCGGCAATATTAGTTTTATATAAGAAAACACATGTAAGTATATAACTAGTTTTAGAGGTTTTATGAACCCTATTTAACTATAGTCTAAGGTTAGCGAAATGGCTAACCTCTCCACAAAAAATAGCCCACATCCTCATAAGAGGAAGTGGGCTATTTCATCTTTTAAATGTTACTTCAGCAACCACAGAGAAGGAACATTGGTTGGTTCCCATCCTACGAGGGATGTGTGAGGTTGACGACATTCATATGTTGCACCATTGTAAGTAACTAAAGTTCCTGTTGTGTAGGCAACGTTTGGAGCCCAAGCTGCTGCACCACCTGGTGTTGTTGTCGCAGCAGCAGTTGTTGCATTAACCGCATTGCTGTTAGCTGATTCATTACCAGCCGCATCGATAGCGCGAACTGTGAATGTGTAAGCTGTATTCGCTGTTAGACCTGTAGCTGAATACGTAAGCGTTGTTCCAGAAACCGTTCCTGCCAGAGTTGTTCCGCGGTATACACGGTATCCTGTCACCCCTACATTATCGGATGAAGCATTCCATTTTAGAGAAATAGAAGTTGAAGAAGGTGTACCATTCACTTGCAAACCGGATGGAGCAGTAGGAGCTGTTGTGTCTGTTGTTGTTCCAGCAGTTGTAGTGAATGTAACTGCATTGCTCGCTGCCGATGTATTACCAGCTGCATCGACTGCTTTAACCGTAAAGGTGTAAGCGGTATTCGCAGTAAGACCTGTAATATTATAATTCAATGTAGATCCATTAGAAGTTGTAGCGACTAATGTGGAACCATTATAAATTTTGTAAGCGGTTACTGCAACATTGTCAGTAGAAGCACCCCAGCTGAGTGATGCACTTGTTGTAGCTACATTAGAAACAACTGCATTTGCTGGAGCCGTTGGTGCTGCAGTGTCGGAAGGAGTGCTGCCGCCGCCACCAAAATCGACATCAATAACATTGTAGAAAGCATTCGCTGTATCAGCAATTTCCCATACAGCAAGAATCACTTGGTAGCCTGTTCTGCTTGGTACATTACAAGTATCAGTATATGAAGCTGGCGGTTGTGCACCATTGTAATTTACGTTACAGAAAGGAGTAAGATCGAAAGAATCACGAGTAAGAGGTGCATTCGGATTCCAATTTTGCTTCGTCATATAGTACTTCCAGCTTGTTGTTGCATGACGTGCAGATATAGTCCATTTAAATGTGTTAGTTCCAGCAGTCATATTGACTTTGGCCCAACGTGTTGCGGACTGTTCGTCCAATTTAGGGAAAGCACCACCTGCACTAGCAATTTTGCCATCTGCTGGTCCAGCAGCAGGGAAGCCCTTAGGCGCTTCTAAACTTTGTGGTTCATACATTACTTGACCGCAATCTGTATTGACTCCAGTCTTACAGAGAGCAGCACGACCACCAGGTGCTTCAACATACCCGTGAGCAGAGGCCCGATCAGCGATAAGCATCATGCCGATCATCATCACCAGAATCATACTTGAAGCGATAATCCATTTATACAAGCTTGTTTGACGGGGTAAAATAATAGTTGACATATAAAGCCTCCTAATAATTGGTTTTTTGGTTGTCACTAAACAATACTATTAGACTGAAACGTATACCTCCTTATTTAAAAGAATAGAAATACTAGAAATACCACCGACAGATGATTTGTGCTTGTCTTAAGATGATTTATATAAACTCATTAAGAGTTCACATACAATATAAAGCGCTTTCATATTGTGCTAAAAAAATTTATAAACTCGGTATTATTTACATATATTTCTATTAACATTCTAATATTTTAAATATAAAGTATTTTTATGTAAACAGCAATGATAAATTTCAACTATTTTCCATTATATAATGATTATTATCCAGTTAATGTATAATTTTTGACAAAAAGTTAGTTTAGAGATTACTTTTTTATCGAAAATTATAATTCTCTCAATGTGAAAAAATGTTATGTTATATTTATCCAATACTGACCCTGATTCAGCCTAAAGATGATTGTTATAAAAATATTACAATCAGATCTTTATTAAGTCATCAATGAGGTCTACCCAATGAAAAGGATTTGGAATTGGGTAGACCTCAATATCATGACGAGGCTCTAGAGCAGTATGTGAAAGATTTGAAGAACAGTGATTTATTGCAGAAACCTTATAATAGGAGAGAACTTATCTGCACTTCAATTTTAGATGTTGTCTTAGAGGAATCACAAATACATATGTAATGGAAAAGAGGGATCGTATTATGAATTCTTCACAAGTGATCGCTGACTTTATGAATTGCTATAAACAGCTTCAAGTATATGATGTCTCTCCTGTATTTGAAACCAACATGCCAGGGTTTCATAATCATCCTTCACTTGGAATCGTTGAGAATCATCGCAATTTCTGTCATCACGGATATTATGCGCAAACACTAATTATTTCAGAGCATACGGGTTCTCATGTTGATGCACCGGGTCATTGTCACGGAGAAAAAGCAACGATTGACCAGTTACCCGTTGATTGTTTAATTGGCCCATATAAGAAATATGATCTTTCATCTTTCTCTCCCCAAGCAGGTAAGCCCGTTGAGCTAACGCTGATCAAAGAAGTAGAGAAACGTGACGACATCTCGATTCAAACAGGTGATATTATTCTGATTGACTTTGGATGGGACAAATATTATAAATCGGACTCCTGTAATTATAAAGAAAGAGAATGGTGGGGGAAAAATGAACCGGGATTGACCCAAGAAGTATGTAAATACTTCGTTGATTCGGGTATTAAAGCGATCGGTGCAGATACCCCCGGTGTTGATATTTGTATGTTGGATGGAAACATTATAAGCGCCCCAGGTCATGTGGAATATTTTTTGCCAAACAATATTTTAATTATGGAGGGATTCAGTGGGATGAATCAGGCGCCTGCAGCAGGCATTTTTATAGCTCTTCCACTGAAAATCAAAAATGGTTCCGGATCGCCTATACGCCCCATATTACTCGGATAAAAAACCGCCTATACGCGGTTTTTTTTATATTTATATCTAGATAGTTGTTTTGAAGCCTGTGCAACAGTGGAATACTGATAACAATGTAAGAACATGAATACCATAATTTAGTAATAGATTTACCATAAATATTGTGTTATAAATTTTCGAGTGGAAAGCAAGGAGACATCCTTCTTTTTGACTGTTTAATAGCGTTAAAGTGATGATTTGGAAACAATTGTTTAAGAAAGAATGTTTAATGGGTACTTTCTTAAAGTGTTGTTTAACATAAAGGAGGACCCTATGAAAATATTGCGTACATTTATATTCACCGTGTCTATGCTATTACTAAGTATTTCAAGTATGCCGTATTTGACAACAAGTGTTATGGCAGAACCGGCTTCCACGAAAACATATCAAATTGGAACCGATGTAACATTTGCTCCTTTTGAATTCCAAGACGCCAGCGGGAAATTTGTCGGCATTGATATGGATTTGTTGGAGCCATTGCCAAGGATCAGAACTTTAAGTATGAGGTCAAACCTATGGGTTTTAATGCCGCTGTTCAGGCGTTGGAAGCACATCAGGTCGACGGCGTCATCGCCGGTATGAGTATCACGGATGAACGGAAACAGACATTTGATTTTTCTGATTCCTATTATGATTCGGGTGTAGTCATGGGTGTCCGCGATGATCAAACGATGGTGAAAGAATATGCAGACTTAAAAGGTAAGAAAGTTGCTGTGAAGACAGGTACGGAGGGATATACCTTCGCGCAGTCTATTGCCTCAAAGTATGGCTTCACGATTGTTCCTTTCGACGAATCTTCACAGATGTATGATGACGTTAAAACTGGAAACTCGATTGCATGTTTTGATGACTTCCCTGTACTTTCATATGGTCAAAAAATGAAAAGTGGAGTTAAAGTTGTAACGAAGATGGAAAAAGGCGGCTCCTATGGCTTCGCTGTCAGTAAAGGCCAGAACAAAGAGCTTTTAGAGAAATTCAATACCGGATTAGCTAATATAAAAGCTAATGGTGAATATAAACGTATCATTGATAACTATACAGCTACACAGGGACAAGCTCCTCAAAGTCGCCTTGAAATTATCAAAGATGCTTTACCTTCTCTATTTAAAGGACTTGGTAACACGCTTATTTATACGATTGCTTCTTTATTTTTCGCATTCATTTTAGGACTGATCTTTGGTTTTATGAAAGTGAGTCAGAACAAATGGCTTCGAGGAATTGCAACTGTATTTGTAGATTTATTCCGTGGTATCCCGCTTATTGTTCTTGCGTTCTTTATCTATTTTGGTATCCCGCAAGCATTCGGATTTACGATGCCACTGTTCTTAGCCGCAATTTTGACATTGAGTTTAAACGCTGGTGCTTATGTAACGGAGATCATTCGTGGGGGTATTCAATCGATTGACCGCGGTCAGATGGAGGCAGCAAGGTCTCTTGGTCTGCCTTATCGGAAAGCAATGATCAAAATTATCATTCCGCAGGCGATTCGTATTATGATTCCATCATTTATCAATCAGCTTGTGATTACGTTAAAAGATACTTCTATACTTTCTGCTATTGGCTTAGTCGAGCTGACGCAATCGGGGAAAATCGTTATAGCAAGGACTTTTACTTCGTTTGATATTTGGCTTGTCGTTGCTATTATATATTTGGTTGTCATTACAATTCTAACTAAAATTTCGGGCCGCTTGGAAAGGAAGGTACATCATGGGTAAAATCCGAGTAGAAGGATTACAAAAGAGCTTTGGTTCCAATCATGTACTGAAAGGCATCGATATTGAGGTGAAAGAAGGCGAAGTTGTTTGTGTGATAGGACCTTCGGGTTCAGGAAAAAGCACATTTCTTCGCTGTATAAACCGGTTGGATGATATAACAGCAGGTAAAGTCATCATAGATGATCAGGATATTAATAATTCCAAAACAGACATTAATAAGGTACGTGAAAATATCGGCATGGTATTTCAGCATTTCAATTTATTTCCACACTTTAGCGTTCTGAAAAATATCATGTTCGCACCGATGGAATTAGGCAAACAAACCGAAGAGCAGGCGCGTAAAACAGCTCTGAAGTTGCTTGATCAAGTTGGCTTATCGGATAAAGCCGATGCATTCCCTAATAAACTATCAGGCGGTCAGAAGCAGCGCGTAGCTATCGCAAGAGCACTGGCGATGAATCCTGACATTATGCTGTTCGATGAACCTACATCGGCGCTCGATCCAGAGATGGTAGGAGAGGTGCTCGGTGTTATGAATGATTTGGCACGAGAGGGCATGACCATGATGATTGTTACGCATGAGATGGGTTTTGCTCGTGAAGTGGCTGATCGAGTTATCTTTATGGATGGTGGATATATCGTCGAGGAAGGTCCTCCTGAGGATGTGTTTGGTAGTCCTAAGAATGAACGTACAATCAGCTTTTTAGAAAAAGTGCTTTAATCTTTATCTATATCGAGAGTATGAAATAAATAGGTATTAAAAGTTAAAAGCCGCGTTTTACGCGGCTTTTTTAATATTTTAATTTAGTTCCTGATACATAAGTTCGAAGTTACATTACTCAATCATTTTTTGTTACGAAATTACATTTTACCGAAGTTCGGGAAAGGTCCTTTGCTAGGATCTACTCCTTCTAATTGACAATATGCTTCGAGTGTAATATCGCCCGGTGCTTTCAGATAAAAAGTATATGAACCATGCATGACCGTAGGAGTCTCAACCTGATAACCGTCGTCTTTAAGACGTTGATTTAGATCATCTACTTCTTGTTTCGATTGTTGAGGAAAACCAACATGGAAACTATCTGGATAGTTTATTTCCTTACCGATCATTAAGTTTAGTAAGAATCCATCGTCGTCTACCATGCCTACAAATGCTTTACCTGCAGTAGTATAGCTTTTCAAGCCAAAATATTTTTCTAAGAAGTCCCTAACCTCAATGACATCAGTTACAGTCAGATTTAAGTGATTAATTTTCATTATAAAACCCCACTTTCTTATTCGAATTTGTTATAATCGTAAATTAACTCCGAACGTCTGATTTCGAAACATCGAATACGTGTGAAATAGAGTTTGTATACCTATGAACTTCCAATGGGAGGAATGAAGAATTATGGTTCAATCCATCGTACATATCGCTTTAGTTGTAAAAGATTATGATGAGGCATTAGAGTTTTATACCAAGAAGCTCAATTTCACTGTGATTGAAGATACTTATCAGCCGGAACAAGATAAACGCTGGGTTGTCATATCCCCACCTGGTTCCGTAGGCACGACATTATTACTTGCCAGAGCATCCAAACCTGAACAAGAGGATGTTATAGGTAACCAGACAGGCGGGAGAGTCTTTCTGTTTCTAAATACCGATGATTTTTGGAGAGATTACAACGAAATGATTGCGAGAGGAATCGAATTCGTAAGGGAACCAGAGGATCAATCTTATGGGACGGTAGCTGTATTTAAAGACCTATATGGAAACCTGTGGGACTTATTAGAACTGAAACAAGATCATCCCATTTCCAAAAGAATGTCATAAGGAAGGGTTGAAATATGTCCTTCCAAATTTTAGTTAATATTACTGTCTAGGAGGGAGATAAGCTATAACAGAGAGGAGGATGAATGAAGAAATGGAAGATCATGTGAAAAAAAGGCTAAAAAAGCCGTATTTCCAAAAAATCTTTCAGAAATCGACTGGAGTTATGCTAATAGGTTATGGAGTGAAGACGGTTCTTTGATTTAATATAATCAGTCGCAAAAAAAGGGGCGGTTATCCACGCCCTCCTTGGAAGCTTGGGTACTTCGTCATCCCGCCGTCAGCGAAAAGAGTAATCCCAGTAACATAACTGGATTCAGAAGAAGCCAGCCAAGCTGCAACTGCAGCGATTTCTTCGGGTTCCCCAATATATCCCATGGGAATCATGGAGACCACATCAGCTTTGGCTTTGGGATCGGCGAACTTTTCAGCGTTGATCGGAGTATTAATGGCTCCAGGCCCTATACTGTTAATCCGTATTCCTTTTGATGCGAACTCAAGAGCAAGTGTCTCTGTTAACATTTTGATGCCTCCCTTGCTAGCTGCATAGTGGACAAAATGAGGCCAAGGAATCTTCTCATGTACACTAGACATATTAATAACGGTCCCCTTAATATCGTTCTCAAGCATATAATGAATGGATTCACGACTGCCGAGAAAAGCTCCAGTAAGATTCACATTAATCACTTTGTTCCAATCATCTAATGATAATTTCTCAGAGGGAACCTCATTTTCCACACCCGCATTGTTAATGAAGATGTCTAACCTTCCAAAGGACTCATCTGCTAAACGTATTAGATTCTTCACATCTTCCTCGTTGGTAACATCGCCTTGAACTGGTATAGCTTTTCCTCCGCCAGCCTCAATGTCTTTAATCAATTGATCCAACTCTTCACTCGGATATTGATAGTTCACAATCACATTTGCCTTCTCTTGCCCGAAGCGAAGGGCCATCGATTTTCCAATCCCACTTGAAGCTCCCGTGATAATTACTGTTTTGCCTTCAAGATCCTTATACATGTTTGCAACTCCTCGATTTAACTTTTTGTGAATCCCATCATGACGCCTCCAGCAATAATTAAACAACAACCGATGATTACAAAGACCATTTGACGTTTGGACTTCTTCTCACCGAGAAAAAATATACCCCCAAGTGTAGAGATAATAATCCCTGTTTGGGACAGTGAGAAGCTGGTCGCTTGACCGATATGAGGAAGAGACAGGAGCAGACCCAAATTCCCGATTCCCCACCAAATTCCTGTGATTATATTGCGTGCCATATACTTATTAAAAGGCTTATGTCTAAAGGTTAACATTAGTGTACCAACAGTAATCCCTATGCCCTGAGGAAGAACAGCAGCCCATCCATTAATATCGTACCAACGAAGAAGACTGACATAAATCAGATAACCAAAGGTTGACAGGATTAATATAGAAACCCCTCGGCCCGTGCTTGTCTTGTTATCTTGCTTAGGGGCATCCTTGTCCTTAATGACGGTGAATACCGCACCTAGAATGATACATAAGATGGCAGCTGATCCAAGAATGATGGTGAAGAGAGTTGTCCATTCATGAAAGACAATGACTCCGATTAGAGTAGTTGCCACCAACTGCATCCCCGTCGATAGTGGGACTGCTCGTGAGACACCGATATATTGAACAGCACGCAGCTGATAGCTCTGTCCAACAGCCCAAAATATGCCTGATATAATACCAACAACCCATATCAGAGGGTTTAACGTTGGGGTGCTGAACGCGAAAAGGATGATCGAGAAGATGAGTGCCCCAATTCCGGTACCGAGTACCTGGCTATAAGCGTCACCTCCGAGTTTTGTATTGAAGAATACGATACTTCCCCAGGTCACAGCCGGAAGAAGCGCCAAAAGTAGATACATTGTATATTTCCTTCTTCCCATACTGCATTCTTACAAGTTACTGTGTTCCACTTCTGACAAACTTATTCGTCAAACATAAAACGAGTTGGGTTAAATAAAGTCAAACTATAATTGTGGATTTATGTATTGTGCGAACAAGCAGTTAAAAGAACAAAGGTGTCCAAAAAGATGTGTCGAATGTATGAGAATAATCTGATTTATTACAGGAGGGTATGACGAGTGAAAACAATCCAATTGATGTTTGATCATTTAAACTGGGCTAATCAACGTATATTAGAAACCTTGCAACATAGTGAGGTTGAAGGCCAACAGGTACGTTTGTTTTCTCATATTCTGAATGCAGAACGAGTATGGGTGACAAGATTAAGAGGAATGGATAGCTCACAGCTACCCATCTGGTCAGATAGTGATATTGCAGCCTGTGCAAAACTGAGTAAGCAAAACGAAGAGGAGTTCAAATCATTTCTTTCGGAAATAAAAGATAGTGAACTAGATTACTTCATCACATACTTCAATAGTAAAGGTGTGGAATTCAAAAAGTCTATTCGAGATATTTTGTCCCAAGTTATACTACACGGTCATTATCATCGAGGACAGATTAACTCATTATTTCGAGCAGAAGGTATCGAACCCGTTATGATTGATTATATTATATTTGCAAGATAGAGGATGTCTGGAAGATATCGGTATTTGGTTTAAATGTCTCCGATCAAGGTTACTAAGAGAAGAGTTAAACCTTTATCCAACTACTAAATTATACACATACAACTTAGAGGAGGAATTGACTATGTCAGATCAAAACCAACACACGATGCAAGACCCTACTTCACAATATCCGAAGGCAACAGCAGAATGGAAACAGAAGCAGCAGGAGCCAGGATTACAAAAGGAAATGAATCCTATACCTGATGCAGGGGAGACAAGCTACCGAGGAACCGGACGTTTGGCAGGACGAAAAGCTGTGGTTACAGGGGCCGACAGCGGGATTGGCCGTGCAGCAGCAATAGCATTTGCCCGTGAAGGTGCAGATGTGTTGTTGTCTTATTTACCTGAAGAAGAGGCGGATGCGCAGGAAGTGGTCAAGTTGATCGAAGAAGCGGGCCAGAAGGCTATTACCATACCTGGTGACCTTAGGGATGAGCAATTCTGTGAACAGCTAATTGCAACTGCAGTCGAGAAGCTTGGCGGAATTGATATTTTGGCTAATGTTGCAGGTAAGCAGCAGTTCGTCGAAGATATTGCTGATCTGACAACAGAACAATTCGATGCCACGTTCAAGACCAATGTGTATTCACTCTTCTGGCTGTGCAAAGCTGCGGTGAAGCATATGAAGCCTGGTAGCTCAATCATCAACACCTCATCAATTCAGGCTTACAAACCTTCACCAATTCTTTTGGATTATGCCACTACGAAGTCAGCGATTAACACGTTTACCAAAGCGCTAGCACAACAAGTTGCAAGCAAGGGTATTCGAGTAAACGCTGTAGCACCGGGCCCCGTATGGACGCCACTCCAAGTCATCGGCGGGCAGCCGACTGAAAAGCTGGCAGAATTCGGTGCAAACACACCAATGGGGCGTCCAGGACAGCCTGCTGAAATGGCACCGGCATATGTGTTCTTGGCTAGTCAGGAATCCAGCTATATTAGTGGGGAAACACTCAATGCGAATGGCGGTACGCCTACGCCGTAACAAATTCAATCATTTCAATAATAGGGCTGGTCCTACGGAGGACTGGCTCCTTTTTTGGTTTATGACGGCATCTGGATCACAGCGTTAGCACATTAGAAATGCTCAGTATGAATAATCGGTTTTCAACGAGATGACAATAAAGATGGATCTCTAAAAACTGGTCAGTGAGCTCATGTTTTGATTTAGACTAAAGGAGGAATTATGATGAGCGATTTTATGAAAGAAGATAAAGAACCCTATACAGATTTATCTACCGTAGAGTCACAGCGGAATGATTTAAATTTAGAAGAGTTTCCAGAAGGTCCCTATGGGTCCCCCGTGAATTCTGACATACTTGGTAAAAGTTCACCTTGGCGAGAAGATCAGCGCACATCACACCGTTTTGACTATGAGAATCATCAGTTGCATGAGGGAATTAATCGTGATTACCCCGGCGAAGATGTTTTTGATGAAACTATTCCTGATAATGTCGATAAATCAAAGGATTAAAGCGCAGATTCTAGAGGAAAGCCTCGAGCTAAAAATCGAGGCTTTTTAATTTTATCCATAATTATATAAAAAGGACTTCCTCCACAGAAGGTTTGGCAATATGCCAATATCCCTCCGTTTGTGGGAAAGTCCCTATCAATGCACCCAATTATGTTTAATGAGGCTTGATTCTGTCTTTATGTATCTCCACTTGACCAAAAGAAGTAAAGACGCTCTGTTCAACAATTTCAGGTATTTCTTCCTTGTGTGCAGCATATTGCGCAGATGTAATACTTCCGCTGCGTAAGCGGTCATCAAGCTGCTCTGTGAGCTGTTTCACTTGCAGCTCAATGACATTCGCGATGTCTCCACCTTGAGTGGCAGCAATATCATAAAGAGATTTACCTTCATACAAGGATTCATACAAATCCTCATCAGACAATTCATTAAGCGCTTCAAGTAGGTCATCTTTTTCAGCAATACCAGTGGAGAACCACTTGGCTACCGGACTTGCGCTTGTGATGGAACCGCCTAATGCGGTGCTTCCGAAGGACATAACTACTACCATCGTACCAACAATCATCACTCGCTTTATGTTCATGGTTATAAATCCTCTTTTCATGTTTTTTGATGCCTGTTTATATAATACGTTTGTGTAACCTAAGAGTTTCAGCCTAACCTAATATGATTGTAAACAATAAACATGAGGAAAACCTTAAGATAGCTTTAAGATCATCTAAATATGGTGAGCATCTAATACCCAGCCATTTGAAGCTCCACGGATATCAGAAAGCACATAAATGCTATGACAGCTCCTTTTTCAAACAATCAATATATTTATCTTATTTCGTATGTTTTAAAGTTATAATACATTTATGAACTCAATATGAACGGGATTATAACCATTTTTGAATGGAAGAGTGACACTTCTTCGAGATTCTTATCGCAATAAAAAGGAGAGTATAATGGAATTAAAATATAGAAAGACCCTGCTGGTAGCAACTATCTTGTACACAGTTTTGATAATGTATTTCTTGTTTTTTGCTTTCAACAGAATAGAGCACTCCATAAGATATTCCGTATACACATTTATGTTAATTCCGGAAGCAGTTCCTCTTCATTTCCCTAACCTATCAAAAGTATCATTCTCATGGATGTATGACTTTGGTAACATCGCAGCTTTTATCCCATTTGGAGTAATTATTCCATTGCTGTATCGTATTTCTTTTAGGAAGTTCATATGCTTTTTCGTCATCATAATAAGTGTACTTGAAACTATTCAATCTTTAACTTTTCTTGGCACTTTTGATGTAAATGACATCATTTCAAATACTTTAGGTGCTGCTATAGGTTTTTGCGCGTATAGGTTTGGATTTGCGATAAACATCTCTTGGAAGGGTCTTCTTGCTTCGGGTATAACGATCGCTATTCTATTGTTCGCAGTTATGGGAATCTCTGAGATCATTAATTACACCTTGGTAAAGAGAGAGGGGCCAATGCATTCATTAAACGAAGTAAAAGAACAAACTGGAAAATTACCATTGACCAAAGATATTCCTCATTTCATAGTTGCAGGTGAGCGTATCAAGCCAACCTTAAATTTGTATCGTAGTGATCATGAAAAGACACAAACATACACCTATATTTTAGGTGATAAAAAAGACGTTATCTTGTACTATTCATTTGGAATTTCCGATACGGGAGATGCTAAAGGGGAACTTACTATTCAGGCTGATGGTAACACGATCTTCCAATCGAATGAACAATATACTAATAATCTAGAAACCGAGTATGTGCCTTTTGAAAAGGTAAATGAAATTACAATTATAATCAAAGGAAATGCTAAGTTATGGGATGTTAAGTTCTCTGAAATGAAGCATTGGTGGGAATAACACAAGCAAAAAGCATCAGCAACCAGTTTCAACGTAATTGCTGATGCTTTTTGCTTGTTTATTTCAAAAGCTCAATAAACTTGCTTGCTGCATTGGAAAGCGGTAAATTACGCATCATCATAAATCCGACTTGTGAAGGAGGCATTTTAATATCTAATTGAATCTCAAAGAGTGAGCCATCTTCCAATTCCTTTGAAATAAATTCTTTCGTAACGTAGGAGATGCCAAGTCCTTTTCTTGCTAACTCAATCAGAAGGTCAACGCTTCCTACCTCAATTTCAGGTTTAATTTGATAGCCATAGCTTTCGAAGAGTTCAGTAATAGCCATCCGGACTCTACTGTTGCGCGAGAAAAGGATGATAGGATACTGAAGCAGTAACTCCAGTGAAAGTACTTTATCCTTAAGCTCAGCATATTTAGCTCCTGCCACAAAGCAATCCTGTAGTTGAATTCCTTCCATCACTTCAAGCTGGGGATCAACAATGGGCAAGCGGACGACGCCCAAATCGATTTTCCCTTCTTTTAAAATTGCGATTGTTTCTGGGGTTGTTCCGTGATTCAAATGCAATTTAATTCCGGGATATTTCCGATGATAGGTCTCCAGATAAGGGAGCATATAGTGTTTAAACAACGAATCACTACCGCCGATCCGAAGCTCACCACTATCCAGATTTTTAAGAGCAGCCATCTTTTCTTCTGCCAATGAGATTAGGATTTGAGACTTCTCGATATAGGAATACAGAGTAGCTCCCTCTTGCGTTAAGGCTACACCCTTAGAATTTCGGTAAAATAAGGTGATGCCCATGCTGTCTTCCAGCTGCTTGATCGCATGGCTTACACTTGGCTGCGTGATAAACAACAATTTTGCGGCCTTAGACAAACTCCCTGTCTTGGCTGCCCAGTAGAAAACTTTGTATAGTTCATAATTGATCATAGACGTTATCTATAGCTCCTGTGAAATATATTAATTACATGTATAGCTCTAATTCGTATTATAGTGGATTATAGAAATAGATACTAGGAGCTTATCAATAAGCCCTGTTGGAAGGAGTAGAAACATGGAGGCATTCACATTTGTATTGTTTGGAGCGACAGGAGATTTAGCCAAAAGAAAAATTTATCCTGCCTTGTATAATTTGTTTATCGATCATAAGCTGCCTCAATCCTTCTCCGTTATTGGACTTGGTAGAAGAGAACTAACCAATGAAGCTTTTCAAGCTAATATAGAACATTCTCTCCATGAGTTTTCTCGTCGTGAAGCGAATGACCCGAATTCAATACAAAACTTCTTGCGTGCGTTCAGTTATTGTGTACTTGATGTAGGCCATAAAGAAGATTACTATAAACTACTGAAATTAATAGAAACTAAGGAAGAAGAGCTCCAAAGCGAGCCTAATCGCATGTTTTATTTGTCAGTAGGGCCTGAATTTTTTGAAACTATCACAGCGAATATTCATGAAAGCGGACTTGGCTCTGCAAACGGCTGGAAGCGTTTGGTGATTGAGAAACCTTTTGGTCATGATTTGCAGTCTGCCCGAGATTTGAATACAAATCTTAAACAAGTTTTTACCGAAGATGAAATTTTCCGTATCGATCATTATCTCGGTAAGCCTATGGTCCAGAAGCTTGTGGATTTACAGCTGAACAATCCGGTTCTTAAAGCCGTATTAGACAATCGTCATATTGCAAATGTGCAAATCACGGCGAATGAAATTGTGGGTGTTGAAGAGCGAGCCGGTTATTACGATCATGTTGGTGCGGTAAGAGACATGTTCCAAAACCACATGTTGCAAGTGCTTATGATGCTAACAATTAACTTTCCTAACAATAGTACGACAGAAAATGTCCGTTTTAAAAAGAAACTGGTGATGGAATCACTGGAGCTTCTTCATAAAGAGGATGTCAGAACAAATGTCGTTCGTGGCCAGTATGAAGCAGGAATGATCCAAGGAAAACCAGTGTTGGTTATACTTCTGAACCTAACATTGCCGCTACTTCACAAAATGATACCTTTATTGCAGCTAAGCTACAAATTGACGATTATTTTTGGCGCGGTGTTCCTTTTTACATTCGTACAGGTAAAAGAATGAAAGATAAATCAACTCGAATCGTGATCGAATTTAAAGAATCATTGAAGCAGTCCGGGACAAAAGATGATTCGACGACACCTAATCTTCTTGTGTTTGAAATCAGTCCGAATGAAGGCATTGTCCTTCAATTAAATACTAGAGATCCCCTGCAAAGAGGGCAATTCAAGCCGATGCAAATCGATTTTCAAGAGGACCTAGACAATGTACCAGAGGCTTACGAGAATTTGATTTTAGATGCTTTGCATGGAGATTCTACATTCTTTGCTCATTGGGATGAGGTTGAATTATCATGGCAATGGGTGCAGCCGATCTTAGAGGCATACGAAGAAAACTTAGTTCCTCTACGTCTTTACGCTGCGGGTACAAACGGACCTGCCGAGTCCGATTTATTATTAGAGCAAGATGGATTTCAATGGTGGTTCGATGAAAAGTATGAACTAGAGAATCAAGAAAACGAATCCATACAACAAGATCAATTCGTTCTAAATACAAATAATTAATTGTTTAATTATTATAAATTTAATAAAAAAGTGGAGGAACTAACTATGAAATTCTTTATCGATACTGCAAATCTGGAAGATATTAAAAAGGCTTATAAAGTGGGCGTTTTGTCCGGTGTAACAACAAACCCATCTTTGGTTGCCAAAGAAGGCGTTAAATTTGAGGATCGTATTGCAGAGATTTTGCGTGAAGTACCAGAAGTAGAATCAGTTTCGGCTGAAGTAACACCTGATGCTGAAACAGCTGAAGATATGATCGCACAGGCGAATGAGCTAATTAAAATTAACGACAATGACAAAAACATCACGATTAAGCTTCCAATGACGTTGGCAGGATTAGAAGCATGCCGTTACTTGACGAAGAAGGGTGTAAAAACAAACGTAACTCTGATCTTCACCGTAAACCAAGCACTTCTGGCTGCTCGCGCAGGCGCAACTTATGTATCCCCATTCCTCGGACGCTTAGATGATATTTCCGAAGATGGTGTTCAACTTGTAACCAAAATTGCTGAAATGTTCCGCCTTCATAACTTGGATGCACAAATCATCGCGGCATCTGTCCGTCATCCGGATCACGTGACACGTGTTGCCATGGCTGGTGCGCATATCGCTACGATTCCATTCTCTGTCATCGAACAAATTTCTAAACATCCCCTAACGGATCAAGGTATTGAGAAATTTGCAGCAGATTGGAAAAAAACAGCGCAGCTTTAAGCTGCGCTTTACCATTCACAGTTATAACTGAGCACAGAAGCCTTATTTATCTGCAACTTGACTGAAATAACCGGGAGGTAGCCATCAATGAAAAAACAACAAATTGGCGTGGTTGGTTTGGCCGTCATGGGCAAAAACCTAGCCTTGAATATCGAAAGTAAAGGATTCTCAGTAGCGGTATATAACCGTTCAGCCGAAAAGACGAAGGAATTATTAGCAGAAGCGCAAGGGAAAGATTTCGTCGGTACGTACACGATCGAAGAATTTGTCAAATCTTTAGAAACACCGCGTAAAATTCTAATCATGGTCAAAGCAGGGGAGCCAACTGACGATACCATCAATCAGCTTGTGCCATTCCTAGACCAAGGAGATATTCTGATCGATGGAGGTAACGCATACTTCCCTGATACGCAGCGGAGAAATAAAGATCTTCAAGCTCAAGGCTTCCGTTTTATCGGAGCAGGCGTGTCCGGTGGCGAAGAGGGAGCTTTGAATGGTCCTGCCATTATGCCTGGTGGGCAACGTGATGCCTATGAGCTAGTTGAGCCAATCCTAACAGCCATTTCTGCCAAAGTGAATGGCGATCCTTGCTCCACTTATATTGGCGGAGACGGTGCGGGTCATTATGTGAAAATGGTACACAACGGTATCGAATATGGCGATATGCAGCTTATTGGCGAAGCGTATCATCTGCTTAAGGATGTACTAAACTTGAGCACAAGTGAGCTGCATGACATCTTCAAAGAATGGAATCAAGGTGAGCTAGATAGCTATTTAATCGAAATCACCGCAGATATTTTCAAGAAAATAGATCCTGATACCGGTAAACCGATGGTAGATGTAATTCTTGATTCAGCAGGGCAAAAAGGTACGGGTAAATGGACAAGCCAAAGCTCTTTAGATTTAGGTGTCCCGTTGTCCATTATTACTGAATCCGTTTTTGCACGGTTCATGTCCGCAATGAAAGAAGAACGAGTAGCCGCAGCCCAGCATTTGAATGGACCATCGGTATCCAGCTATGACGGAGATCCTAAGGAATTCATCGAAGCCGTTCGTAAGGCGTTGTATACGAGTAAAATTGCATCCTATGCACAAGGCTTTGCACAAATGAGAGCTGCTTCAGAAGCTTACAACTGGGATTTGAACTTTGGAAGCATTGCAATGATATTCCGCGGAGGATGTATCATTCGTGCTAGATTCCTTCAGAACATTAAGGATGCCTATGATCGGAATCCAGCTCTGAACAACCTATTCTTGGACGAATATTTCAGTAATATCGTAGATAACTATCAAGAAGCATGGAGAAAGGTCATTTCGATTGCCGTAACAAGAGGTATTCCTGTTCCTGCTTTTGCTTCTGCCCTAGCTTACTATGATAGCTATCGTTCGGAGAGACTGCCAGCTAATTTACTACAAGCACAAAGAGACTATTTTGGAGCTCATACCTTCCAACGTCTTGATCAAGAGGGAAGCTTCCATTTCCAGTGGATGGACAAAAACGAATAAGAAGTAAGCATGATCTAGATAGCACTCCACGAACCTTGCATAACGCAGGTTTGTGGAGTTTTTGTTAAGAATAGCTTTAATGAATTGGCCAAAACCGTCTTTGGGCTTGAAATTGCAACTTCTAATGGGAAAAGTCGTCTTTATTTGTAATGATATGAGAATCAGACAATGAATTCTCCAATTATAAATCAATTCAAGGCGGTGACATACATATGAAATCACGTAAGAAGATCGCATTACTCAGTATAACTACAGTATTGATTATTGTAATATTGAACATTAGTTTATATATCAACAATACCGGATTTAACAATGTAAAGCTTATGTATACGCTAAGTACAACAAACAAAGCCATCCTATCAATGAACGAGGACGATAAAGGAAATGGTTATTATCTCACCAAAGAGAAACATCCTTTTGAAGTGATTAAAGAGCGTATGGGGAATGAGGGATGGGTATTTATTCAACAAGAAGGCTCTGGTTATTTCTTTGAAAAAGGGAATCAAAAGGCAGTAGTCACTACTACCATTTGGCACCGAAATTATGTGAAAATATCAGTTGAAAAAAACATTGTTAATATGGCTGACATTGGATCATAATGAAATACATACTATATTTGAAGAATAGGAGCACTACAAATGATTAATAAAATCGGACAAATTATGTTATATGTGAATGACCAAGATGGGGCAGTAAAGTTTTGGACAGAAAAAGCAGGGTTCAGCTTAATTGCCGAAGAAAATAACGGTCCAATGAGATGGATCGAAATTGCTCCTACTAAGGAAGCGCAGACGAGTATTGTGCTTCATAATAAGGAGATTATTGCTCAAATGCAGCCTGAATTGAATCTCCAAACACCTTCGTTATTGTTTTTCTCCGAAGATCTAGATAGCTTATATACACAATTTACGGAACAGAACATCACGGTTGGAGAACTGGTGAACTTGCCTAACGGAAGAGTATTTAATTTTGCTGATGATGAAGGAAACTATTTTGCGATTATGGAAAAAAAGTAAATATAAAAAACATACTCAACATATTCAGATTATCGAAAAGGTATTTTTCTTTCAGAAACATGAGTGATTTGGCCAGACGGGTATCTGCTTGAGAGATTCATTTTAAAAATAAGGTCATTATGCATTCGTAAACATAGCTTAGAATGACGAATCCCATATTTATTAATAGTATTCAATATTCTCGAAACGTTAACCAGCTTTTTATGCGGTTGACGTTTCTTTTATTTCTATTAATTAATACGTACGGCATGGTTACTGTAAAGTCTATTGTTAACTATATTTATATTAATGGTTTACAATAAGAAAATATCAAGCTATGATTTAGATCATACATAGAAGTCGACTCGTGTAGGAATTCAAATTCATATTTTACAAACGGAGGTCGTAAGATGAAGACAAAAGAGATGGTATTTGCTGCATTATTCGCAGCATTTATAGCAGTACTAGGGATGATTCCACCCATTCCATTAGGTTTTATTCCCGTACCCATCACTGCACAAACACTTGGTGTTATGCTCGCAGGATGCTTTTAGGAAGAAGGTAGGCTCGATTAGCTTGATATTGTTTATCCTATTAGTCGCTTTAGGATTACCATTGTTATCGGGTGGACGTGGAGGTCTTTCTGTCTTAGTAGGACCTTCTGCTGGATACTTGTTAAGCTGGCCACTCGCTGCATTCTGTATTGGATACATGACAGAGAAGATATGGAACCATGTAAAGACGTGGAAAGTTATTATCATTAATGTTGTCTTTGGTGTTCTGCTTGTTAGTTTCATAGGTGCACCTGTCATGGCTATCATTACACATACATCGATTTGGGCTGGACTTGTGGGTGCTACCGCATTTTTACCTGGGGACTGCATCAAAGCTGTGATCGCAGCCATCATTGCGCTACAATTGAAGGCCATCAGCCCATTAGAAGAAAAAATGCATAACTCATAGTCAACGAAAACTGGAATAGGTGTGATGAACAATGAATGTAATAGTCCCAATACTACGTCATGCAGCAGAGCAACCCGATAAGATTGCTTTATCTGATAAACATCAGAGTGTGACGTATTCAGCATTAGTAAATCGGATCCAAAGAATTGCTCGAGGGTTGAAGCAACATGGACTTAATCACGACCATGTTGCTATTCTATCTACGAATCGCATCGAATTTGTAGAGGTGTTTCTAGGAGCGATTTATGCTGGATGCGTGCCCATTCCTATGGATCCAAAGTGGAGTAACACAGAAGTGAAAGCTATTTTGAAGCAATGTCAACCAAAAATGATCTTTACAGAGGCAGCTTTTGCGCAGAATCTAGAGATGCAAGATAGCGAAGCCCAGATTCTCAGCTTCGCTTCTGAAGAAGAAGGCTCCTATCAAAGATGGTTAGATCCATTACAACCTGAAGCTGAAATCGTAGATATCAATGAATTATTATTTATCGGCTTTACTTCGGGTACTACGGGGCTACCTAAGGGGTTCATACGTACACATACATCATGGATCAAGAGCTTTGAAGCCACGAGTGATGCTTTCCAATTAGATGCTATGGAACACATCATGGCACCAGGTCCATTGGTTCATTCTTTGTCGTTATTCGCCTTAATACAATGCCTTTATAGTGGTGCGACTTTTCATATTTTGCAGCATTTCGATGCAAAGAAGGTGTTACAGCTCTGCCATCGAATTCCTGATATGATTCTATTTGTCGTCCCTACGATGATTGAATCCATGATGCAGATTGCAATGGCTGATGAGACACGCATTCAAGCGTTAATCAGCTCAGGCGGAAAGTGGAATGACTTATCAAAGAGTCGCTGCAAGGAGATATTTAGAGGAGCAAAGCTGTATGAGTACTACGGCTCCTCTGAGGCTAGTTATATTAGTTATTGGGACATTCTTGCCGAGAACAAGCCAAATTCCGTAGGTAGACCATTTAAAGGTGTTGAGATATCTATTCGCGATGAATACCTTCAAGAGGTTCCAATCGGCTGTACAGGGCAGCTATATATTAGAAGTGACATGATATTTAAAGGCTATTATCAATTACCTGATGAAACGACTGCCGTGTTTCAAGATGGATGGCTTATAACGGGTGACAATATGTATCAAGATCACGATAACTACTTATATATGGCGGGTCGTTCCAAGAATATGATGGTAACGGGTGGACTCAATGTTTTTCCCGAAGAAATCGAGTCCGTGCTACTGCAAATACCGGAAATTCAGGAAGTGATGATATTTGGAGTGCCAGATGACTACTGGGGAGAACTAGTGACGGCTATTATACAGTGGAGCGGAGAGCAACGATTATCTATAGAAGAAATCAAAAGTTATTGTCGCCAGCATGTAGCAAGCTACAAAGCACCCAAGCAAATCATCACAGTCGATCAGTTCATCTATACAAGTAGTGGGAAAGTTGCTCGTCAGGCAATGAAAGATTACATGAAAAGAGTGATGGTATGAATGAAGCCGTGATCGTCATGGCGAAACGTACCCCAATTGGTAGGATGGGGGGCATATTAAGTACACTTGAACCCGAATCGTTATTAGCTCCCTTAATTCAGCATATCGCTGCAGAAACGATGATATCTACTGAATTTATTGATGATGTGATCATTGGCAATGTCGTAGGTCCGGGAGGCAACATAGCAAGGGTGGCCGCTCTAGAAGCTGGTCTTCCAGTCACGGTACCGGGAGTTACAATTGATCGACAGTGCGGTTCTGGGTTAGAAGCAATTCATATCGCGGCTAGACTCATTCAAAGCGGAGCGGGAGACATTTATTTAGCCGGTGGTGTAGAGAGTACGAGCCGAGCACCTTGGAAAATGTTTAAGCCACATACGTTGATGGGTATACCGCAGCTATATACGCGTGCCCATTTCACTCCAAGCTCTTACGGCGATCCAGAAATGGTGATTGCAGCAGAGAATGTCGCTGCACGGTACTCCATATCTAGAGAGCAGCAGGATCGTTATGCGTTGGAAAGTCATCGAAAGGCCGTCCAATCACAACAATCCGGCCGATTTGAGCAGGAGATCATTCCTATTCAAGTGAATGACGAATGGATGAGCGCTGACGAATGTCCAAGATCCAATACAAGTCTTGATAAGCTGCAACAACTATCTCCTATCTTTATGGACCAAGGGACCGTTACCGCTGGGAATGCTTGTCCACTTAATGATGGTGCAGCTCTTGTGCTAATGATGTCTCGTGAAAAATGTGATGAGCTTCAGCTTAAGCCTATTTTGCGTATTGTAGATGCTCAAGCTGCAGGGGTAGATCCAAATTATTTAGGCATGGGCCCTGTTCCAGCAGTTCAAAAGATATTGCAGCGTCAGCAGCTTTCAATTGCTGATGTGGATATCGTCGAATTCAATGAAGCGTTTGCCTCACAAGTATTGGCATCATTAAAGGAGCTTCAAATACCACGAGAAAAGGTCAATCTTGGCGGGGGCGCTCTTGCGATAGGCCATCCTTATGGTGCTTCAGGTGCTATCTTAATGACGCGCTTATGTGCGGAAATGATTCGTAGACCATTTAAACGGGGACTTGCGACACTAGGCATTGGTGGTGGGATCGGTCTTGCCACATTAGTGGAGGAAGTAGAATGAATAGACTAGAGCATCGATTTCATATTACATCGGAGTGGATTTCTGAATATGCACAAAGTATCCAAGCTCCATTACAAATGATTCATGGCAATCTTATTGCACCTGCTACAATGCCTATTATTTTCTGGCAAGCATTTAATATCCCTTGGCTGAGTGTGGACACGCCTTTGATCCATGGCAAGCAATCTTTTTCATATAAGGCTCCGATTACTGCTGGTATGATCATAGATTGTGAATTATCTTTAACGAAGATTGAGAAAAAAGCGGGCCGTGAAGGAGATTTGACATTATTTAAGCATAGCCTTATTTGTACGAGTGAGGGTCGTATCATCTGCACAGCGGAAACCGTACTCATCTCGATAGGTGGTGGAGTATGAGTCAGCGAATTCTAGTTACCACGGAAGCTATCCATCAATATGCAGATGCCTCTAAAGACATGGCACCCATTCATCTGATTGAAGATGCTGCAATAAAGGCAGGATATAAACGACCTGTGGCGCATGGCATGTATATCATGGGACTAGCCCAATCTTTGTATTTACAAGAGCACCCTTCGCATTGGATATCAACCTTTCAAATGAAATTTCACAAGCCACTTTTCGTTGATACGGTTGCGATATTTAACTTTGAGTACAGTTACGGTAGTATCCAAGTGACCGTTACTGAAGATTGTGGAGAAGTAGTTGCGTCTGGTACTTTTGATGTCATAGAGGTGACCTTATGAACAAAGTAGCTATCATTACAGGAGCGACTAGAGGAATTGGGCGAAGCATCGCGTTGCAGCTATGTCATGCTGGTTACCAGGTCATCGTTAATGGGACGAAGCAAGAGCGCATCGACCAAGTGTTGCATGAGATCCATCAAGTAGGCGGTGAGGCCATGGGTTATTGTGCCAATGTTGCAGATCCACTGGCGGTCACTTCGATGGTAAATTCTGTTAATGAGAAGTATGGTTGTGTAGACGTACTGATCCATAATGCTGGCAACTTACATGATGAGCGATGTATTCGAATGACAGATGAGGAATGGAAGTCTGTACTGGATGTTCACTTAAATGGAGCCTTTTATACGATTCAGCGGGTCTTACCTCATATGCAGCATGGTGGTGATATTATATTAATGACATCTACTGCTGGATTAACAGGTTCGATTGGGCAGGTAAATTACAGTGCAGCGAAAGCTGGCATACTCGGAATGATATGGACGCTTGCAGCTGAACTCAAACGCAATCGTATTCGCGTAAATGGCATTTCACCAGCTGCCTTAACCGATATGACTAGACCCGTAATTGAACATATTCAGGACAAGTACGCTAGACGCAATGAGCCCTTTCCTGAATACTGGCAAGTTGGTGAACCCAATGACATCGCCCGCTTCGTGGTAGCTCTATTAGCACAATCCGATGAGGATTTAACAGGTGAGATATTTGGCGTGAACGGGTCCAAAGTGACGAGGTGGCAGAAGCCTGCTCCTGACTTTTTTGATAATACTATAGAGAGATTTTTCAGGACGTGGCAGCATCAGAAGGGGAGTCAATAATGCTTACATTCGATCAAGTTGATTTTTATTATAAAAAGGGGCAGCCAGTCATTCAGCAGCTACGCTTTACGATTCAGCCAGGTGAGTTTGTGGCGATCGTCGGAGCAAATGGATGCGGCAAATCTACCATTGCCAAGCTCATGGATGGGCTATTACTTCCCAAGGCAGGCAATGTAACGTATAAGCATCTTAACACATCTAAGCAAACCGACATCGATTCGATCCATGAACATATTGGAGTTGTATTTCAGAATCCAGAAGATCAATTCATCACGACTACCGTTATGGATGAGATCGTATTTGGGTTGGAAAACATTCGGCTGCCTAAGGAGGAAATACATAGTAGACTTCATCATGCGCTGCAAGCAGTTCAGATGGAGGAGTATATAGACTCGATGCCACATGAGCTATCAGGCGGTCAAAAGCAACGCGTAGCGATTGCTGCGATTCTCGCGATGCGCCCGCAACTCATTATTTTTGATGAGGCTACATCCATGCTTGATCCACAGGGAAGAGAGCAGGTGCTTGCGATTATGCATGAGCTACATCGCCAAGGCATGACCATTGTTCATATCACACATCATATGGATGAAGTGTTATCAGCAGATCGGATGTTGCTCATAGATCAAGGGCGACTTAAATTTGACGGGAATCCGTTGGTTTTTTTCGAAACCGTGTCTGTTGAAGACTACCAATTAGAGCTTCCCTTTGCCGTACGTTTATATAAAATGCTCCATCCATCCACGCAGCTATTGGCCGATTGGAAGGAGATGCTTCGTTTACAATGGTCTACCAACTAAATCATGTGAGTGTAAACTATGCTGATCGAGTAGCATTGGATGATATCAGTTGCACGATTCATGAAGGGAAATGGATTTCCGTTATTGGCCAAACAGGCGCCGGGAAGTCCACATTCGCTAAAGTGCTGAAAGGATTAATTCCAACCGTTAATGGTGAGTATACGATTAATCATCAGCCCACACCTAAAGATGCCAAAGGCCAACGGATGGTTGTCCCTGACATCGGATATGTATTTCAATATCCAGAGCATCAACTATTTGAAACGACTGTTTACAAAGAACTTGCCTTCTCTCTAAAGATGCGGGGTTATTCATCTCAGCAAATGGCGCAGGCGATTGATCTTATTTTACCTGAAGTGGGGCTGTCTAAAGACATCCTTCCATGCGTTCCATTCCAATTAAGTGGGGGACAAAAGCGCCGCGTAGCCATCGCTTCGGTATTGTTGATGAATCCCAAACTCCTTATCTTAGATGAACCAACCGCAGGTCTCGATCCTTTAAGCCGCATCGCTTTGTTAAAGCTATTAAAAAATTGGCAACAACAAGATAACCGAACCATTCTTTTCGTATCCCACCAAATGGATGATGTTGCCGAATACTCGGACGAAGTTATGATTTTTCACGAAGGAACGTTAAAGGGACATTTAAATGCCAATACTCTTTTTTTGGAGCAGACGCAACTGATAGAGAATCTCGGACTATCACTTCCAGAACCTGTGCAGCTTTTAAAGCTAGTAGAGGAATTACAAGGACAAAAAATTGAAATCAATAGCTGCAAAGAGCAGGATATTATTAGAAAATTACAGCCATTCTGGCATGCAAGGGGCTGCTAAATGGCTAACAATATATTATTGGGACAATATTTGGAGACGACCTCTGTCGTTCACCGATTGGACCCACGAACTAAGATTGTAAGCATGATCCTCATGATGATGAGTTTTCTAATATTAGATACGTTCATTGGCTACGTAATTGCAAGCTGCTTCGTCGTTAGTATTTTAATCCTATCTAAAATTCCATTTCACGTAGTGGGACGAGGTTTAAAGCCTATATTGTTTATATTGATGTTTACCTTTCTATATCACGCTTTATTGACAAAAGGCAGTGTTATCTGGTCCTGGTCATTCATCAAGGTGACGGAAGAGGGATTGCAAAATGGGGTTCGGTTCGTGTGGCGCATTGTATTACTCATCTTACTAGCCTCTATATTGACCTTAACAACAAAACCACTTTCCTTAGCCCATGGACTAGAGAAGCTACTAGGTCCATTATCCAAAATAAACGTGCCAGTAGAGCAGTTCTCATTGATGATTGTCATAGCGATTCGTTTTATCCCGACAATCCTTGAGGAGCTTGATCGTATTCTTTTGGCACAAAAGGCGAGAGGTTATGATATGACAGCTTTGTCGCTGCCAAAACGTATATTCGCATATATTCCGATTCTCATCCCTTTACTCTTCACGCTGATTCAACGTGCTGAACAATTGTCGTATGCTATTGAAGCTCGTGCGTATGGGAAGGGGAAGGGCAGATCTAGTTATAAACAATTGAAATTTCACATACTTGATTATCAAGTAGGGGGTATTGTCATTTTAATGACAGGAACTCTTTTGCTACTAAAAATAAATGGATTTTAGGTGGGATATAATCACATGTCGATGAACTGGAATACACGTATCACTGAATTACTACAAATACAGTATCCTATCATTCAAGGAGGACTTGCTTATTTAGCTTATTCCGATCTCGCGGCTGCCGTATCAAATGCGGGAGGACTGGGCCAGATCACTGCGATGAGTCTCCCCAATGCAGATGCTCTACTCAAAGAAATTCAGCGAGTGCGCACCCTAACTGACAAACCATTTGGTGTCAATTTTGCGATTGGCATGCACGGTAAGGATTATATGGACCGGGTTCAGGTTGCAATCGACGAGCAAGTACCTGTTGTGACCATTACCGGTGGTAATCCTACCGAAATTCTTGAGATGCTGAAGCCTACCGATATGAAGTCATTGGTGCTCGTCTCTTCACGTAGGCAGGCACAAAAGGCAGAACAACTGGGCGCATCTGCTGTTATTGTTGTCGGACATGAGGGCGGGGGTCATCTAGGACGTGACGATGTTGGCACGATGGTCCTTGTTCCGCAGGTAGTCGATGCTGTTCAAATCCCTGTTGTTGCTTCCGGAGGAATTGGGGATGGACGGGGGTGGATGGCTGCCCAAGCGCTTGGTGCAGAGGGTATTGAAATGGGTACGCGTTTTGTAGCCACTCAGGAGTGCGTTGATGCTTCTGCTTCTTATAAAAAAGCTTTAGTTGAGAGTGCGGAATTTGATACGACTGTGATCAAACGTTCAATTTTAGCTCCTGCCAGAGTGCTGCAAAATGAATATACGGATAAAATTCTTGAAATTGAACGTACGTCACCCACCTATGAGGCGTTAAAAGATTATATAAGTGGTGACGCCAATAAACGCTGGATTCATGATGACCTCAAAGAAGAGGGCCTCGGCTGGGCAGGACAAGTGACCGGTATGATTCACGATATACCAACCGTCGCTGAGCTGTTCGATAGAATGGTGAGAGAGGCAGAGAAGATTCGTGGTAAATGGGGACATTGCTAAATACATCTGATCCCTTGCAGAGAAAAATAGAGAGAGGACATATTGTAAATATGACCTCTCTCATACTCCAGTTTTAAATATTTTGAATGATATCTTCGAGTTATCCCTTTGTTTTCTTTTTAATTTGCTCCGCAACCTTTTCTCCCAGTTCTACCGATGCATTGTACAAATAGCTCAATACTGTGCTTTGCGTTTCATGGGAAATGCCCTTAAGATCGGCAGCTAGGTTACCCACCAAGTGATCTTGTTGGGTAGGAGAAAGAGCCTGATAAAATTGGCCAGCTTGTGTAAAATCATCCGGTTTAGCGATGTCGGAACGTACGAGATGACCCTCCACCAGTCTACCGTTGCCGCTGGTCACAAGGTTCGCCGGAGACCAGTCTTTTTGTTGGTTCACGGGAATTTTCCGAAAATCAGGCCCCAGCCGCCGACGCTGTGAATCCGTGTAAATATTGCCACGACCTTGCAACATTTTATCGTCCGAAAATTCGGCTCCCTCCAACAGATTAGATGGTGAGAAGGCCACCTTCTCCACTTGTTCCATATAGTTATCCGGATTGCGGTTCAATACCATTCGGCCAACCGGCCGCAAAGGATACTGCTGTTCATCCCAGACTTTTGTATCATCCAACGGATCGAAGGAAAGAGATGTTTCGTCATCGGGGTTCATCAGCTGAACATAAAGCCCATAATCTACGGTCTTTCCCGCTGCTATCGTATCATTTAGATCCTTTCCTGCAATGTCCGGATCTTCTCCTGCCAACTGGGCAGCTTCTTGACGATTTATATACTCCTCACCTTCAACAGGCATCCAATGGTATTTAACATAAGTGCGGACACCTTGTTCATTCTTCCAAACATACGTATTTACACTATGACCCTTGATGTGCCGGAAGCTCTTCACCGTACCTACGTCAGAATAGAGCCAGACAAGGAAATTGGTGGATTCAGGCGCCCTTGATACAAAGCTCCAGAACCGTTCGGGATCGATCAAGTTATTTTTAGGAGAGGGGAGGAAGGCTTTGATGGACTCCGGAAACCGTATGGCATCCCGTACGGAAAAGACGGGGATATGATTACAGATCAGATCAAAAATGCCATTTTGCGTATAAAACTTTGTCGAGAAGCCTCTCACATTCCTTGAAGTATCCGGAGTTCCTTTATTGCTTACAGCAAGTGAAAATCTTACAGTGACGGGGACCTGATGGCCTGGCGTTTGTAAAAAGCTGAGCTTAGTATATTCAGCCATCGAATGAATGGTCTGAAAGTAACCGAAAGCTCCAAAGCCTTTGACGTGAACGGGTCTCTCGATAATTTTGGTATGTACAAAAGTCTCCAGTGTTTCATGTAAAATGTTGTCCTGTTCAAGTACGGGACCTCTATCACCGACCGTTTGAGAATGTAATGCGGCTGGCAGATCTTCTGCCCACTGATCCTTTTGAGGCGTATCGTTCGTTGTTTTTGATTGAAACTGCCCCTTATTATCTTCCATTGGTTCCCCTCCATTGTCCATACTCTCTGATACAATATGGTTTATGCTAAGGTTCAATGGAAATATGACTATACACTGTAGACTTATTTCGAGATCCATAATGACAATGAAGGGAAATTTAATTTGTATAAATGTATAAACATAAAATAAAAAAAGCCTCAGGATCGAGGCTTGTACTCATTCGTTTATTGGAAATTATAATGTAAGTTACTCAAAGTCAATGCTTGACCACCAATGATAATTTTGTACGTATCGTATGGCAGATTAGGAACTACAGCATTAACAGTTCCATTTCCTCCATAAGAGCTAAATATTCTGTCATAAACTTCTTTTCCTTGTGAATTCGTTATGTAGACCTCAGCTGTAGAACCTATGAAATTGGCAGTAATGACAAGCTGTCCTTGTCCTGTAATTTGTACATTGTTAGCTGCAGATGCTGTAAGCGGAATAATGGTAAAGAAGGCAAAGCAGAGAACCATAAGTGCTATAACTCTATTCTTCATATAAACACACTCCCTTTCCATATTTTGTATTACAATATCAAACTATCACAAAAATAAGAGAGTGTAAATTTAAATTTTTTGATAATAGATAAATATGGAATAATACATATTAAATGGTTTATTATACCATAAATAAAAAGAAAGAATTAGTCTCTTTTAATGGAGACACCGCCAACTTATCGAATCTTCGTTTATAATCGTTGCTGTTTCTATCCAATTTTATTGTTATTAAATTTGCCTCGAACGAGAGCTAGTAGTACGTAAACCAATGGAATACAATCAATAATTACCCAATACAAAGTGAAACCTAGTATATTATAATTCTTTTGAAATTCAGTTATGTGCTGTGAGTATTGAAAGGCAGCTACGATTGATGTTCCTACAAGGAGGATCGACAGCGGTTTTTTTTCTTTTAATTTTAGGAGATGTCCAAGACATGAGGTTCCAACATAGATCAGGAAAGCATCATGTATGATTAAAGATGTCGCCCATAATCCAATAAATAAGGGATCGGCATTGCCGATTAGACCCGTAAAGGACGTACCTCGGATTAATTGAAGAATGGGGTATCTAAGATGACTGCCATAATGAGGACCAAAATTGAGAAGCACGAGCAACCATGTCAAAAGACAAGCGAAAGTGACAAGTGTATTCGACCATAAAAGATTTCGCAGTGTTTTCTTATCAAACACGAATTGCGGTGTAATGAATAGGAATATAAACCATTCACCAATCCAGGATATTACACTTAAAACATCGGTAAAAGCGAGACGGAAATCGTGATGAGTAATTAAGGCAGGCATCATCTGAAAATCTGCATCTGCTGAGAATATGACCAATATAAAGATTATTCCTACGAGAATGATTATAAAAGTACCATCTGCAATGTACACCAGCGTATCAAACCCCCAGCGGGCTGTTATCATAATCACAATGCCGATTAAAAGCTGAAGGAACCAAGGTGGAGTATCTCTCATATAGACAGTTCCATAAAACAAAGTGAACTGCTCTATATCATGTGAGACGTAACTAACACTCCAGAAAACCAATAGGATCAGAAGTACTCGATGCCCCCATTTACCAGCAATCTTGTCTCCAAAATCGACCCAAGATTGGCCAGATGCTACATTTCCTAATTTGTAAGTGCAGAAGATCAGCATAATGTTAATGAGACCACCAAGAACTATGGACATCCATCCTTGAAAGCCAGAAGAAGTAATTAATGGTGGAATCATAAAAGCCAGAGGGACTGTAAGCATATAAATGGAAGCGAACCTGAATGTTTGAAACGATGTTGTACGCATAAATACACCCGTCCTTTAACAATAGTTGATATAACTACAATTAGTTTGATTTAATCCATCCTAAAAAGAACATTATTATTTGGTTGGGATTAGGCCACCATGGAATAACATTAGCCGCGATATTCCAAACAACCATGATGGAAAAAAACCACCAAAATGTTTTTTTGCTGCGTGAAGATTTACTTTTTATCTGGCTCCACTCGAATACAGCAAGGACGGCAAAGCAAATGGCCAGCATAAAGCACATCCTTTCAGAGTGGGAGGACCACTGCTCTTATTGTTCAAGGCTGGTTGGTTGTATAGATTACATCAACTTTGGTTTGAATCCGAATATCACTTTGATTTTTGTAATATTCCGACCAATCTTCCTGAATATTTTTCCAATAACCGGGATACTTCCATTCCAGTAGCGTTCCTAACTTTAGAGCATCAGCACCTACTCTCTTCGTCATAGTAATCGCTGAACTTAAATCTTCCTCAATTTTAGAGTTAAGTAACTTCGTAATGAGATGGGTGAGTTCCGTATCATTTCTCTTTTTCGTATCCTTTTTATAAATTAAATTTCCAGAAGCATAGAGTTTTATCATAAATTGGGGTCCTTTTTTTGTCATTTTAACTTTCCTAGTAGCTTTTAACTTATTAAAAAGTACGCTCGCGCGGCTTTTTCCTTCATCCCACGTCACCGAAAATGCTTGCTTTCCCAATCGACCATTAGCCCAAGCAATCGCTCTAGCATCCTCAACATTAAGAGTACCTTTCATTTTATCTTCCTGGTAAAGTGCCGCCCCCTGAATCCCAGCCCATTTTTCCTGTTTGTCATTCTCACTAGGTATAGCTTCCTTTCGAATCGAGAGATAATTCGTAGCAAAGCCCACTTTTGAGTAAGTAGAAATCAGAATATCTCTGACACTTGTACTAAACATGATATGCTGCAACGTCATTTTACGCAGGACTTCAGCAGGCATTTGTTCGTAAAGAGGGATTAATTGAGCGATATCTTTAGCCTTGCCGTGAGCCGTTGTCAGAAAAGAGCTAATATGAAAGTTAGGTTCTTTGTCCATCCAGTCAAGGAGATCCCCGATCCCAGCTTCTGCATAATCCCGGCCAACGGTAATTTCTCTTGTATGACCAAAACTCAAATGTCTTGTAAGGTCTTTTTGAATATTGCGTATGGCATCCGGTATCGTTTCGTCAGTACGTGAAATCATGCATAGGCCTTACCTCCTGCACCGCTACTTCCTGCCTGTTGACCAGAGTTCATTCGGTTGGGAAGGGGGCTGCTGATCGTTACCTCCACAGTACCCGGTTTTTCCCCTTTATCTATATACAGAGCGAATACAAAGACTTGCTCATCAACTTCCATTTTGGACCAACATCCGCTGATTAGAATGAAAGAGATGAATGCTATTAGCCATTTCAAGGATTTCATTTCGATTTCTGTCTCCTTGTATTGCGTGAGGTATATGCAGTTGATCTAGACTTCATGGAAGGGGAAGGAACACGTACAAAGACATCTTTCCATTCTTTAAATACTAAGGGGGCTAGAGGTTGCATATAAGGTGTTCCAAATGATTTGAGATTCACAAGATGACCAAATACAATAAATGCAGTAATGAATACACCAATTAAACCCGTAGTTCCACCTATAATAAGAAGCGGGAATCTTAGCAGGCGTAGCGCCAGCCCCAATTCAAAGTGGGGGATGATGTAAGAAGCAATTCCGGTAATGGATACGACAATAACCATTGGCGCGGATACGATACCTGCCTGCACTGCTGCCTGTCCGATAACAATGGCACCTATAATAGAAATGGTTTGCCCAACAGGTTTAGGAATTCTTGTACCAGCTTCGCGTAACCCTTCAAAAGTGATCTCCATGATCATAGCTTCCGTTAATGCTGAGAATGGAATGTTTTCTCGGGCAGATGCGATCGTCAATAAAAGATCAGTAGGAATAATCTCAGACTGGAAGGTCGTAATCGCAACATAAAGTGACGGAAGGAGCATAGATATAATTGCAAAAAACATGCGGACGATACGAATCCAGCTTGCAGATAAGTAACTTTGATAATAGTCCTCAGATGATTGCATGAGAGAGAACAGGGTAACCGGGACCAATAGGGCTGAGGGTGTTCCATCCTGTAAAATTCCGACTCTTCCTTCAAGTAGAGAAGCTGCAACAGAATCAGGGCGTTCAGTGTATTGAAATTGGGGAAATGGTGTACGATTTCCTTTCTTCATTTGTTCAGCGGTATAGCTAATACCAAGGTTACCATCTATAGAAATCTCGCGAATTTCCTGATCTAAATCCTCTACAACTTCAGGCTTACATAACCCTTCGATATATACGACATAAATAATGGTTTTTGTGTATTTACCGACTTCATAACGGATTGTCTTCAGGTCAGGATGTTTAATCTTATGTCTTAATAGAGAAAGATTTGTGTTGATATCTTCAATAAAAGCCTCTTGAGGACCAATCACAACAAGTTCATTTTGTGATTCGGTTACGGCTCTTTTCTCATACTTCATAAGATCGAACATATAAACGTTGTTAACTTCATTTAAGCATAGAAGAACTTTTCCCTGAACCAACTGAGATATCGCTTCCTCATAGGACTGAGTCTGTATGGAGGGGAGGGGGATCAGCGTACCATTATTCAATTTGCTGATCCAATCCTCTTCGATTTGCTCTGAAAAGGATTCTTTAACTAATACATAAGCAATTCTCTCCTGCATTATTGGAACATTAATGATGGATTCGATATAGACAAGCACACAAGAATGCCCATGAATGATAAAGCTCTGATATGTGACATCCTCGGATGATACGAGCATTTTTTTAATTTGCTCCATTAATGTTACATTCGTATTTGTAGCCATACCGTTCACTGCCCCTGACAAATCAATAATATGTTGTATATAGAATGCCGGTAAATATTAGAAGTTATGCAATGAATGAAGTATTAAGGCAATTAAGATATGGAATATTCAAAAATACAATTGACAGAATCCAAGTATTCGTATACATTTGTATACAAGTGATTAATGTATACAAATGTATACGAATGAAAGAGGGGAAATGAATATGCGTGAAGAGCGTGCAGGCAAACACGGTCATCGTGAGCATGGGGAACACAGAGGTCGTGGGCAACATGGCATGAAAGATTCAATCGATCAATATCCCAGAAGTGCGCAAACATTTCGCCGTGGTAGAGCAATCGCTTTTCTAGATAAGCTTAATGTTAATCGGTCGACTCTTCAGCGACAATTGAAAGATCCGGAGTTTGACTCGATCAAACAAGTCATTAGCGGGGAATTAAAAGCAACCGAAGCCATTATCGAAGAGTTTATTCATATGTTTCAGATTCATGAGATAGCTTCAGAAGATATCAATATTAGTGATAATAAAAAAGAGGAGCGAAATGAAAACAATGAAAATAACTGAACTTATTAAAACGCGTAGAAATGTTAAACAGTTTAAGGTAGATCCGATTCATGAGGATACGTTAAACTCTTGGCTGGAAGCTGCAAGTTATGCTCCTAACCATCGTATGAACGAACCGTGGAAGATTATTTTTGTAGGGAAAGAAACTAGAGCGAAATTAAACCACAAAACGAACTTTGGAAACGCACCAATTGTTATTGCTGTATTATCCGAAGGCTCTGTGACTGCATTACAACGGGATGAGAATGTCATGGCTACCGCTTGTTTTGTACAAAATTTTTTGTTAGCTGCACATGAAGAGGGCGTAGGTACTTATTGGTCTTCTATGGGTGCCCAGCCTCAGAATCGTGAAATTCTTAATGTGCCGGAAAATGATGATGTTATTGGTGTATTCGGAATTGGATATCCAGTTGAAGTTCCAAATGCTAAACCGAGAACACCGATCACTTCCAAAATCACGTACTTATCTTAAAAATCCTCCTTCGGGGAGCAGCAAAAAATGGATCTTAAATACAGGACCGATAATGCTTGGATTAGCGTTATCGGTCTAATTTTCGATATAGGCAAAGTCTCAGAATGAAAATAATATCGGTTCGTGGTATTATTTAGGTAATTGCATGCAGAGTGCTTGGTATGAAGGATGAATCAAGACTCAATTTATAATAATTAGATCATCGAAAATATTTTAATCTATAAATAATTGTAATACACTATGGTATAGTTATGATTGAAACAGAACAGGTGTGTGACTAGGTCGCGCCTTCGCTTTGTGTTACACCTAAGAAGGAGCACTTATATCCTTTCTGCAAATTTTAGAGTATAAGGATGGGAAAAAATGAGCGACAGAGAAACTAAAACAGACGTCATCTTAATTGGTGCTGGTATCATGAGTGCGACTTTAGGGACCTTTCTTAAAGAATTAGTACCGGAGTGGAAAGTTACAGTGTTCGAGAAGCTCGAAAGTGCAGGAGAGGAAAGCTCTAACGAATGGAATAATGCAGGAACAGGGCATGCTGCACTGTGCGAGCTTAACTACACTGTCGAAAAACCAGACGGTTCTATAGATATTAGTAAAGCTATCCAAATTAATGAACAGTTTCAGCTTTCAATGCAGTTTTGGTCTTATCTTGTCAAAAGCAAGTTAATCAGTAATCCGCAGGACTTTATTATGCCATTGCCTCATATGAGTTTGGTACAAGGGGAACAGAATGTAGCGTTCTTAAAGAAGCGTTTTGAAGCGATGTCAAATAACCCTCTGTTTCAAGGGATGGAATTCTCTGATGATCCTAAAAAGCTGATGGAATGGATTCCGCTTATTTTACAAGACCGTCCATCGAATGAATCTATAGCAGCAACAAAAATCGATACGGGAACGGATGTCAATTTTGGTGCATTAACGCGCATCTTATTTGACCACTTAAAAAGTAAAGATGTCGATATTAAATACAAACATAGCGTTAATAATATAAAACGTACGAATGACGGCTCTTGGGAATTAAAAATACGAAATGCCAGCGGAAATATCGAACGTCATACTGCAAAATTCGTCTTTGTCGGAGGCGGAGGAGGAAGTCTACATTTACTGCAAAAATCCGGTATTCCTGAAGGAAAACATATTGGTGGTTTCCCTGTAAGCGGAATATTTATGGTATGCAATAATCCGAAAGTTGTAGCGCAACATCATGCAAAAGTATACGGTAAAGCTAAGGTTGGAGCTCCTCCAATGTCTGTTCCGCATCTTGATACAAGATTTATTGATAATAAAAAATCGTTGTTATTTGGACCCTTTGCTGGTTTCTCACCTAAGTTTTTGAAAACTGGTTCAATGTTTGATTTAATTACTTCCGTAAAACCCGATAATCTCATAACGATGCTGTCCGCAGGTGCCAAAAACATGTCATTGACTAAATATCTGATCGGGCAAGTTATGTTATCGAAAGAAAAACGTATGGAAGAGTTACGAGAGTTTATTCCTAATGCTAAAATCGAAGATTGGGATTTAGTCGTAGCAGGGCAGCGTGTCCAAGTAATCAAAGATACTGAAGCTGGAGGCAAGGGAACACTTCAATTTGGTACTGAAGTCATTAGTGCCGCGGATGGATCGATTGCTGCACTGCTGGGTGCTTCTCCAGGGGCCTCTACTGCGGTTCATGTTATGATTGAGGTACTAAATAAATGCTTCCCGCAACATATAAAAGAATGGGAACCAAAAATCAAAGAAATGATCCCATCTTACGGCCTGTCATTATTGAAAAATCCAGAGCTTCTGCACGAAATTCATACTTCAACAGCAGAAACGCTAGGTCTAAGCAAAAAAGAACTAGTTAGTCTTTAGTTAATTCTTTGAAATAGAAACGATTGTCCATTCATGAAAAGTAACAAAATACTTTTATAAATGGACAATCGTTTCTATGCTGAAGAAATTGAAAAGACAATGAATATTACGTAAAGACGAATCATCATACATTTGACGCAAAAAGAGCCGAGAGCAATCTCGTCTCTTTTTTGTTTGTCGGTTTGTATCCATTTTCGAGTACATTTGAGTGTAATAGAGGCATTTTTACTTGTGATATACTCTGATTTGGATATTAATGGAATATATATCCATTTTTGCATATAGAATAAATTGTTTGCATGCCTGCATTTCTAAAAACTGCTTACTGTTTGATTTCTAAAAGAGGTGATGCCGATTTAGATTTAAGTTTCATGTAAGCGTTTTGTTATTAAAATTCAATCTCGGGAGGAAATAATAATGAATTTCGCTTTACCCAACAACGCAAAGTTTCATAAGGTGATTATCGCTTGTAGTATGCTGCTTCTGATCACTCTACTTATGTTTTTGTTCCCTGCCAAAAGCTCGGCTCATGGGTATTTAGATTCGCCAGCAAGCCGTGCCCTTTTATGCAAAAACAATGTGAATACGGATTGTGCTGGAGCCTCATACGAGCCACAAAGTGCTGAAGCCCCAAAAGGCTTCCCTAATGGAGGCCCGTCAGATGGACACATCGCGAGTGCAAATAATACGTTTCCTAAACTCGATGAGCAATCTTCGACTCGTTGGACTAAAGTACCTATAAATGCAGGTCCACAAGCTTTTAGCTGGCAGTTAAATGCCGCGCACGCTACAACTACCTTTAAATATTTCATCACGAAGCAGGACTGGAATCCGAACGCTCCTCTGACGAGAGCTTCCTTTGACTTAACGCCTTTCTGTCAAAAGGATTTAAACGGAGCAAGTCCTACTAACTATTACACGATAAATTGTAACGTTCCTGCAAGAACAGGGTATCAAGTCATTCTAGCTATTTGGGAAGTATCCGGAGCGCCTACCGCTTACATCAGTGTAGCCGATGTGGATTTCGGAGGTGGCAGCACACTCCCAGCTCCAACGAGTCTGGCTTCCACTGCCGTAACAGACAACAGTGTTTCCTTGAACTGGTCTGCTGTAGCTGGCGCAGCAAGCTATCAAGTATATCGCAATAACGTTTCAGTGGGCACAACAACCTCGACAACCTTCACGAACACGGGCTTAACGAGTGGCACTTCCTATAATTATACGGTAGTTGCAATTGATTCCTCCGGCAAAGCATCGCCTTCCTCTTCCGTATTGGCAGTAAAGACGACAGGCAGCGGCGGCGCGGGCACATATCTCCCTTGGAGTGCGACTACAGTCTATGTTGGGGGTAATAAGGTCTCCTATAATGGCGTTAACTATGAAGCCAAATGGTGGACACAGGGTGAGATTCCAACCGGAAACAATGTTTGGAAGGTCATTCCTTAACTTTATTAGCACATCTAAAGCCCTGGAGGCACGTGTCTCCAGGGCTTTTTTTCGGATATAGAGCTTGGTTACTTACTCCTCATCGAGATGAAAATTATTTGCGACAATGTACTGATTCTGTTATTGGGAGAGTTCAATTTTGGAATCTTATAAAGATCAGTTAATGGGGGAGTAAATAGGAGTTTATCGTGTATCCCAAGATCCAAGGTCATTTAATGAATGTAGTTTGAAATCCTGAGTGGGAATTTACAAATTAAATTCTAGGATCGAATTCAAATCTCCATTATTCATTTGAGCATAAACTGCTCCATATCATCGTGACGAATATCAATCTTCTCACCATTTGCTTTGACTAGATATATATATAATGGCTTTTTTTCAATACTTGCACCACCTACTGATACATGATAATCCTCATCTATTTTATAGTTACGAATATACAGACCTGAGCCAATATCTTCATAGGGATAGTCATCAAAATCATTCCAAGTTAGATCTTGACCACTCTGTGCCAGATCCTGCACCATATTGAGTGACAAGGTCTCATTGTTTATATGATCACAGCCTGAAAATATAACCGAAAAAGTAAAAACTAATGAAATTATAATGTTATACTTTATTTTCATTTTGATTTCTCCATCTTCTATATATTGTAAAATAATTTCTATTATATAGGAAATTGTAACGTATTGAAATGTTATATGATGATAGTTTGCGTATGTTTAGTGAAGGAGTCGTTCTGATTTGAAGAATAATATTATTGACTATTGTTTAGAGAAAAAAGGAGCAACTAAGGATTATCCATTCGGACCCGCGCCTATTGTAGTCAAAATTGCAGGTAAAATGTTTGCGCTTATTTTCGAGGGCAAAGACGATAATTTTCGACTAAACCTAAAATGTGACCCAATCATTGCGGAAAACTTGAGAGAGCAACATAAGAGCGTTCAGCCAGGCTATCACATGAACAAAAAGCACTGGAATACAATTACGATCGATGGTTCCATGCTAGAGTCAGATATCTTTGCAATGATTGACCACTCATACGAATTAATTTTCAAAAGTCTACCTAAGAACATCCGAGAATCTATACTGGAAATAATTTAATGAAGCACATCAAGGAAATTGGGAAGAGCATATGAGATAAGCAGCACAAGGTTGGCGCCAATACCCACAGTTTACAGAAGACCAAACTAAGTCCAAAAAATAAAAGGCAAACAAGGCTTTATAGAAAAGGTCTTGTTTGCCTTTTATTATTTTTCCAATTGAACTAGGTATGCGTAAGCTTATTTCTTGAGTGTCCGCATCCATTCGATTATAGCTTGGCTAACTTCATCCAACTGCTGCTGTGATGAAATTGTTGCATCCTGATCACCTTTTTGTTTTCCATACGTACCGAACTGACCATGATTACCGCCCTCAATGGATACGTATTTTGTAGTGTCAGCAGGTAAATTTTGTTTGCTTTCTTCCCATACCTTCCAATTCAACACACCATCCTTAGAACCTGTAACTTGCAGGACATCCAACCCAGAGTTTTTCAAGCTACCTCCTTCATCCGCATAAGAGCCAAGGAAGAATACACCCGCAAGTTTACTCGTATTCGCCGCCGCATACCTTGCCGCAAAGGCTCCACCTAGTGAATGTCCACCGATTACAAAGGTATCATCAGGATGCGATTGAATCAGTGGATTAGCTCGATTTTTTCCAAAGATAGCTAAATCAAACGGCATTTTAACAATATACACGCGATGTCCTGCTTCAGCTACCTTACGAGCAAGCGGCGCATAGCTTTCTGCATCCACCAAAGCCCCTGGATAAAAAATCAGGCTCGGCTGTATAACTTTCTTATCAGCGGGTTCGAATAGCAAGCTATTATCTTCTGTTTTCACCACTAAAGCTGAATTACTTTCCATCGCTTGCTTAGCTTGCTCAAGCGGTTCGTATTTCAAAATGGGGTAGGCAATCAATAGCCCTAATACAAGAAGCATAATAAGTGAAGCAAATGAGATTAATATCCATTTTCCAATTTTTCGCTTTGGTTTGGAACGGATTAAATGTTGTCCTTCATTCATCTGTTGTCCTCCTATGTGTATAAATGATCTATACAATAGAGTAACATAGTCGTTAAGCCAAATACATCTATTCACACATAGCATAATCGCATTCTTAACGAAATTAACAATATCAAGCCCGTATGATTGTTGGGGTCGTGCTCTTCATTGGTCTACTTAGAGTTTGAATTCATTAATGGATAGGGTAATTCATCGAAGATGAAGAGGACACTAAACAAGGATTTTTATCAAAGGAGTAGAAGATTTATTTCCTTATATTGGATGATTACATGAAGCAGAACAAGGAGGGGCCGTGAAATTATGACCGAGACATTCATATCCTCCAATAGCACATGTTCAATGCATTGCCGCACGGTAGTTTACTTTTTTGCCGGGGTATTAACATATCGGAATAATTTTGAAGCTGCTGCTAGTGAAATTGCCAAAAGATATCGTAATGCCAAAATTGTGATGATCTTTCCTTATGGGATTGCAAACGGCACTACGCGTACTTCACTTATTCGTCTGCTGAGTCGGCAACTTACACAAGTTGGCTATGACCTTACCCGAGAGCAGTCACGCAGGGTAACTATCGCATCAGGAATCATCCGCGAGCATGTAGCAGATGCAGATCATATTATCTGTATTGGGCACAGTGCCGGAGGCGTAATCGCCTATCGAGCCGGCCTTTATCTGGAGAAGAAGTACGGCTTGAAGGGAGTTCAAATATTTGCAGTGGGAAGTCCTAAATTTCATTTGAAGGACATCCCATTCAATGAAAGATTTACATATATCACTGGCCAAAATCCAGACAGAATCACTCAAATTGGCAGGTGGCGTAAGCCGGGTTCTCGGGTATACCAAGGAAGGCCGGGTCGCGAAATCCAGTTGGAATTTAATCCAGCTCATGTAGGCTGGCAGTTTCATGCATCATATTTTCTGAAATCGGCCTGGACAGATTCTAACCAAGTGTTTCATACCAATTCAGAAGACTTGGTCTCCAAAATCCATGAACTGTACCCGGGAGACTGCTAAATACCTAAAGCTAACGAGCAGAATAAAGGAACAATTCCCCAATATTAGCGTTAATTATATAAACGTTTAATGAATAGGGGGATGAAGGGAGATGAAAAGAGAGGCTAACGAAAGACTTGCTTTTATAAGACGATCTACTCCATTTTACATGTGTGTTTTTATACTAATTTTGGAGTTCGTATCTATATGGATCATAAGGAATGACAATATTCCATCAAACGTTCAGTATTCTCAGATAAATGCTGACAATGGGGTTATTCTACATGTGCTACAGGCAGAACCTAGTCGTATTTCATTTAATAGCGTAAACGATAACGTCGTGCAATCTGGAAGAATCGGAATCAATGGTGGATTCTTTTGGGAGGATCAGTTATTGAGCATTGCGGTTATGGATCGCATTCCCACAAATGGAGGTTCTAAAGAATACGGCTCAGGTTGGTTCAACGTCAAATACGCTCGAGGAACCATCGTATACGATCGTGTCACGAGGATGGTTGATGTGCAACGGGCTGCAAGCGTTGATGATCTACATATGACACATACGACGAAGTTCTGGGCGCAGGGCGGTGTCAGTATGAATTTAAAGGACGATAGTAATTGGTATAACGTAGCAGTCACAGAAGAAGGGTTACCATTTCCCGACGACAAGCGGCTTCGCAGTGCGATGGCATACGATAATTCTGGAGAAATCTATCTAATTGTCACTTCTACTAGATGTACGGCTGAACAATTCCGTACTGCTATTAAAATAAATGTTGCCAAAGGAAATTTGAATGAGGCTATATTTCTTGACGGGGATGGTTCCTCACAATTGCTAGCCGGTAAGGTCAAATTGAAAGGGGACTCTCGAAAGGTAGTGCAGATGATCCAGGTAATCGAATAGAAACACTAGAATTGCTTAGGCTGAGGTAGGCTTTTCCTACTAGTAGCGCTATTAATATTGGAAGATTTGTAACTATAGTACGAGACTAACCAAGCCATCTCAATACAAGAGAGGGCTTTTTTGTGTTTATAATATTTTTCCCTAAAAAAATATCAAATAAAAAGAGGAAACTCTCATTATTTTGGAGAATTATTTACTGGATAATTAAGGATTTGTTAACTTTAAATGTTATAAAGGGGGTGGAGCAAGCTCAACTAGGTTTAGGATGGGAAATCTCATCGATTTTCACAATAAGAGGAGGTAATTCAATGAATGGTAAGAACGTAATTAAGGGTCACTTTAAGCGGGGGTTTCTGTCTCTGTTTATGGTAGCATCTCTAGTAATCTCTTTAATCACATCATTTAGCATTCCGGCTGGTCATGTCTCGGCAGCGGAAAGTATTCAAGCAGTGGCGGCTTGTACCGATGCAGCATGGGACGCTACCAAAACGTATAACGGAGGCAACCGCGTTTCACTGAATGGCAAAGTATATGAAGCAAAATGGTGGACATTAAACGAAAACCCGGCGCAATCAGGTTCATGGGGCGCTTGGAAATATATCTCTGATTGTGGCGGTACTACGCCTGGGGATACAACAGCACCAACAGCACCTGCTAATCTGACTTCCACAGCAAAGACAGCAAACACAGTATCTTTATCGTGGTCAGCTTCTACAGATAATGTAGCGGTGACGGGATATAACGTGTATAGTGGCTCTACTTTGAATACGACGGTTACGGGAACTACAGCTACTGTGTCGGGACTTACAGCAAGTACGGCTTATACTTTTACGGTAAAAGCAAAAGATGCTGCGGGTAATTTATCAGCAGCAAGCAATGTTCTTTCTGTAACAACTTCCGATACGAGTACACCTAATCCAGGAACTACACCAAATAAAGTTATTGGTGGATATGTAGCAGACTGGAATTTCCCTAATGTTAACACGATACCTGCAACAAAGTTAACACACTTATACTATGCTTTTGCTAATGCAGCAAATAATGCAGTGAGTGGAGGAGATACAGGAAAGATTGCACAGCTTGTCTCTCTTAAACAAAAGAATCCAAGTTTGAAAGTTCTAATCTCCGTAGGGGGCTGGGGAAATTCAGCTAATTTCTCAGGTATTGCGTCGACAGATGCAAATCGTACAGCTTTTGCAAATTCAGCACTGCAATATATCCGCGCAAACAAATTAGATGGAATTGATATTGACTGGGAATATCCTGCGGTAAGTGACAAACAAAATTACACTCTTTTCATCAAAAAAATACGTGAAGTTCTAGATGCGGGTAGTGTAGCAGATGGAAGAAGCAATAATAAATATCAAGTCACTGCAGCAACTGGAGCTTCTCAATACGGAATTGAAGGTATTGATCTGGCTTCGGTGCAACAATACTTCGATTATATTAATATCATGACCTATGATATGCAAGTCGGAACGAATTCGCATCATACAAACTTATATACTTCCTCACTGAACTCCAGTTACAGCGTAGATAATGCCGTGAAATTGTATAAAAATAGTGGTGTGGCTACAAGTAAAATTGTAATTGGAGGCGCTTTCTACTCTGCTGGTACGACGACAGAATACACTTATGACCAGTTATTAGCGAGCTATATTAATAAAAACGGCTGGACTCGGCAATGGATGATGTAGCCAAAGCTCCTTACTTAACGAATGGAACTGGCTTCATTAGTTACGATGACGAGCAGTCACTTACAGAGAAAGTAAAATATTTAAAGAGTCAAGGTTTGGCAGGCATCATGTTCTGGGAATACGGACAAAACACGGGCGGACAATTGCTAAATGCTATTTATACGGCCGTGCAACAACCTTAAACTAACCTGACTTAAGTAAAGAGAGGGTACCTTCTAGCAGTTAATGAAAGGGGGTATCCTCTTTTCTCTTATTAAAAAAATTAATTGAAAAGGGAAGTGACGATTCATGCCGAGCATTGCAATAACCCAAGGCCTCACCTCGATCAATTGCGTATTTCAGGAACCGGATCGGATCGAACTTTTAGAAGAGCAGGTGCCCTCGCCGGGACCTGGACAAATTTTGTGTGCTGCCAAAAAGTCATTGATAAGTACTGGAACTGAATTAGCTTGTCTGAAGGGGAGTTTCGACGAGGGGACGGTCTGGTCATCTTGGGTTCAGTACCCATTCTATCCCGGATATTCCATGGCTGCTCAAGTGCTGGAGATAGGAAGCGGGGTAGAAGGAATAAAGGTCGGTGACAGGATCATGTGTCCAGCCGGGCACCGCCAATACTTCCTCGTGGAATATAAGGAAGCGGCGCTTATTCCTGATTCGATTCGTGACGAAGAGGCGATTTTTACGCAACTCGCGAAGGTTGCACTACTAGGAGTTCTGCGCGCAGAGCACGCATTTGGAGAAAGAGTGGGTATTGTCGGTCTAGGTCTTATCGGACAGCTTGTCATTCAGTATCTGAATGCCGGCGGTGCGCGTCAGATTATCGCAATTGCACCGGAAAGTTCCCGTCTGGGCCAAGCTCGTCGAAATGGTGCGACCGATTTGTTGAATCTTCCGGTAGCCGAGGCATTCGGACAGGTAGAAGAACTTACCAGAGGAAAAATGCTGGATACGATATACGATGTAACGGGTTCTTACGCCGTACTACCTTACTGCACGCAGTTGACTCGGGATCTGGGCAAGGTCATTCTGCTAGGTGATTCGACGGAACCCTCTAAGCAGACTATTGGACCGAAAGTAGTCTTTAATTCGGTTAGTATACTAGGGATTCACGGCCGAATGATGGAGGGTTTTAAAGGCTGGACGGAAGTGGATATGAACGAGTTCATATTCGAATCTATCCAGCGGGGAAAACTGGACGTTGCAAGTCTTATTACCGAAGAAGTAAGCCCGCTCGAAGCCGTATCCGTCTATTCCCGGCTCGTGGAGCGCAAGTCCGATTTTATGGGAGTTGTATTCGATTGGACAATTGCAAAGCTAAGGGGGAAATCAAATGAGAACATGTCACGAGCTTACACTTAAGGAGAAAATTGGCCAGCTGCTCATGGCCGGCTTCGAAGGTTTTACGCCGGATGCGAACATCCGCGACCTTTTACAAAATCATTTCATCGGGGGAGTCGTGTTATTTTCCCGAAATGTTGACAATCCCGAACAGGCATTATATTTAACACAGGAACTTCATAAGATGGCTATGGATGCGACGGGCATACCACTATGGATCGGAACGGATCAGGAGGGGGGGATGGTCGTTCGGTTAAGACAGGGAATTGCGCAGCTGCCTGCGGCGATGGCCTTGGGAGCCGCACATGATCTCGTTCTACTCTACGAAGCTGCCAAAGGAACGGCGGAAGAGCTGAAGATGCTGGGCATCAATATGAATTTTGCGCCCGTGGTTGACATCAACGTTAACCCGCGAAATCCGATCATTGATGTCCGCTCGTTCGGAGACAATGCCGAAATTGTTGCCGAACTGGGGATCGCCGCCATGCATGGCTTTCAGGACGGGGGAGTCGCTTCCGTTATCAAGCACTTTCCTGGTCATGGCGACACGGATACAGATTCCCACGCGGAGCTACCAGTTTTGCGGCATTCCCTTGATCGACTCCGATCCGTGGAGCTTGTGCCATTCCGGCGTTGTGTTCAGGTCGGGGCCGAAGCCGTCATGACAGCTCACATCGGAATTCCGATACTTACCGGCGGAGAGCCCGTTCCGGCGACAATCTCCCATGAAATTCTGACGGGTCTGCTCCGTGAAGAGCTGGACTTCAACGGAATTATCGTGACAGACTGCATGGAGATGGATGCTGTTACGCAGGGAATAGGTGTAGGGGAGGCAGTCGTCCGGGCCATGATTGCGGGAGCTGACCTTATTCTCGTAAGTCATACCTACGAAAGCCAACTGGAGGCGGTGGCTGCCCTTGAACAAGCAGTGGCGGACGGGCGTCTAACGGAAGATCGGATCAATGCCTCTGTTGATCGCATCCTTCACCTAAAGGAGTGCCGCATCGGAGAGCTGCGGGCACACAGTTGGGAATACACGCGGACTCTCTTGGAAAATCCGCAGACCCTCCAAACGATTGAACGTCTCCGCCAGAAAAGCATTACCGCCGTTAACCGTGAATCAGACTTTTGCCGTTTGTCTCCCGGAGTCGATACTCTCGTGCTCTGGCCGCAAATAACGGCGGCCAGCAAATCTGAGGACGAGCCGGCATACGATGACACTCTTGGCAAGTTCTTGCTACCTTATATCACGGCAAAGTTAACGGAGCGTGTTTACGGATCCAGTCCAAGTCCGAATGAGATTGCGGCCTTGGCCACCGAGGGGGAAGAGTATGGGCAGATCGTCGTGGGAATATTTCATACGGCTTCGAGTCCCGGTCAGATCGATTTGGTTCGCAAGCTCTTAGCGGGAGGGGTCAAAGTTATTCCAGTCTCCCTACGCAATCCGGTTGATCTCGCAGTTTTTCCAGAAGCTAAAGGCTTTCTATGCTGTTACGAGCATCATCCGCATACTCTGCAGGCCCTAAGTCATGTTCTAATGGGTATATCGGAGCCTGACGGCATAATGCCGGTCGCGATTCCTGATCAAAGGGCAGAAGGAGGAGAAATAAATGAATATCATTCAGCTTCCGGTCTCGAATCCGCCACTTAAAGGATTCTTGCGATGGGCTTATACGCTTTCTATAACCAGCGTACATGAAGAAACCATTCCTTGGTATTACAGCAATTTTATACAGTTGTCCTGCACCACAAAATTTCTGGAGGATGGTAGACAGTACTTTTTGGATTTCTTCCGAGGTACGCCAAACGAATTGAATTTCAACAATCCGTTTCTTCTCACCTGTTCGGTCAATTATTCAATTCTGAATAATTTGGCATTAGAAGCTTGGGCAACATTTTTCGCGGATCAGATCCGCAGCAATTATTATTGCATCGTATTTGTGGACGAATCCAAATTATCACCTTCGGCCTTCTATCAGAAAGATCCATTTCCACATCATCTTTTTCTATATGGTTTCAACTGGGACGAAAGTATCTTCTATGCCTCCATGTTCGACCATATGGGAATATACCGAAATATGGAGATTTCGTTTCAGGAGTTTCAGGATGCCATCCTGTCCATGAGACAGCTTTTGAAGGAAAACCTTACGTCCGATCACCACACCTATTTTTACAAGTACGAACCACATTCTCCTTATCCTTTCGATAAGACGTCTGTCATTGACCAGCTACGCGACTACCTTAATGGGGAGACCCACTTAAACCGGATCAATTATAATCCCGAAGAGGAAGCTTACGGTGTCAAGATATATGACTATCTACAAATGTACTATGATGCCGTAGAGAACAACGATTCCCGGTTAGGGGACCGCAACGATGTGAGGCACCTTCATGTCCTCTGGGAGCATAAGAAAATGATGAGCGAGCGAATTGGATATTTGGTAGAGAAGGGAATAATCCCATATGACGAAGAGCTGGTGGAAGGCTATAAGGATGTGACCAAAAGAGCAATGAAACTGAGGGATCGTTACATTCGTCATAAAATCCGCGAAGATAAGGAAATCTTTGAATGGCTGAGGCTTCGTATCAATCAATTCCGGGAGGAAGAGCCTGTTCTATTGAAAAAATTGATTACACTGCTTAAAGGTTGAAACTGTTAGAAGAAAAGTACATAAACGCTGTAAAGTCCGCATATATTGCGGGCTTTTTGTTTTAATAGGTATCCATAATTACTCAAGTATTATATAATGCCGATAACCTTTTTTTAATAAATAAGTAAGATCGTTACTACTCTATTAACTTCAACGGAGGTAAAGCTATGTACAATCATGAAAAAAGAACTATAACTACCGCAAGATTAATACTAAGACCTTTCAATTTATCCGATGCACAACAGGTCTCTGAACACTGCAATAATTACAATGTATACAAAAGTACATTGACTCTACCTTATCCATATCCCATCGATGCTGCAATATCTTGGATTCAAACACATGAAGATAATTTCAATGACAATACATCATATGAGTTTGCTATTACCGATAAACTTACTCAAGAGCTTTATGGAGCTATAGGACTGTCAAATAACCAAAAACACCGAAATGGTGAACTAGGATATTGGATAGGTGAGGAATATTGGGGGAAAGGATATGCAACTGAAGCAACACAAGCGCTTATTAAGTTTGCTTTTTCTATCATGGATTACCACAAAGTATACGCCAGATATTTTGCTTCAAATCTCGGATCGGGAAGGGTTATGCAAAAATCCGGGATGGTACAAGAAGGTGTATTAACAAAGCATATCTATAAGGAAAATCAATTTGTAGACCTAATTCATTATGGAATATTAAGCAATAACTATTCGGGGTGATAGACTACATTTTTGATAAGAAATGACTGGCTGAAGATTTTACTTGCACTATAATCAAGGTTTGCTGTTCAGCTTATAAAGTAGGTTTTTATCCAGACCCGGCAATTGCTAGGCCAAGCGGACACACCTGATATCTACAGTAGTAACGAGAGGTTTTGCTGAATTTTTTTGGATTGTATAACTTCTCTAGACATCGGACAACCGCTTATTTCGATTGGTTTCACTGTAAAAAGAAATAGATCGAGCATTAGAAAATTTGAATAGATATTTATAGCCCCCCTCATCCTCCGGATGGGGGTATTTGTATATTCCTTATTAGAATCAAAATAAATCAGATCCAGTGTCATATTACCGTCAACAAATGTCGAAGATTATGAAGATATAGACTGACTTCTATCCTTAATTCATATAAGAAAATAAAATATGTGCAACCAAAACACTTCTTTTCCTACTTTATAAGTGAAGGCCATAATCAAACTGAACGGAAGTGATGGAGTGGAAGATCAAGAAATCATATTATTCCCGAATTAAAAGTCGTATCTATGGGAGAGGAATATTATCAATTACCTAAATCTTTTTTTAAACAGAATGGCGATTTATTTGCTGGACTTAAAGAAGAAGCACTACCGTTTTTCTGAGTGAATGATTTCAGAGACTACATTAGAAGATTTATTTGGCTAACTCTATTCCATGCATATTTTTTTGGTTAGTTTACAAAACTAAAATGTAATCAAAAGTACTTAATCAACAGGAAAGGAGTTGCTTACTTGGCTAAACACTCAGATACAAGTTGGAAACTAGAGCATCCAAGCACTTTGTTAAGAAATTCTGTCCAAAAGGCAAATCATGCGGTAAAGCAAGTATTGTCACATCCGGAGGAGCAAGTCATAGAGCAAGCTTACAATGCATTATCTCATGCAGAAAATGCACTTGTTAATGCAGAGCAGCTCCATGAGAATATGGATACTGTGCAGCAAGATCGAGAGCAGTTAGAGCTGATGAAGCAACAATTACACAATGCTCAAGAGATTGTGAAAGATCGATAATAGTGGTCCATAAGAACGGCAAATACCTTTTTAAAGCTGAATAGTCTATCCCTGTTATGTCACGACAAACCGTGCTGAGTTCAGTCAGCACGGTTTACTTTTTAGACGGATATTCTGGGTGATATTCTATCTAAAAGCGGCAAAGTGAATTATAAAGAGAACATTTGAACATTGAACAGGATGGAAGTTCAAAGTATTGTCGCCAGTTGTGAGCTTAACAATAAAAAATGGGATTAGGGATTTCCACGTAAAGCGGCGTTTCGCCACACTGATGAAAACGGCTAAGCAAATTAGCTTTGGCTGGAAGGCTTTCTGCTGTCAGCAGGTCTCGAATCACTTCTTCCATGTGTGAAGACTTCACCGATATTTGCCCAAGCTCTTCTAACGTATTTCTCACCACTCTCCAATAAAGCTGCTCTTGTTGACCTGTATAGAAGGCGAGTCGCTGTATCAGATGACTAAGGTGATTCACAAAAAAATAGTATTTTAATCGATAGCGTGCTTCCTCTTCGGTATACAACACAGGGCTATCTTCTTCAAGAATCGTTCCGACCCATCCTTGCTTCCTCGCAAAAGACCGATTAACACTGATACCCTCCAGATCCCTAATTACAAAAGCTGAAGGCATTCCATTCTCAAGACTTAACATTGAATTCTGGACATGCGCTTCCAAACTAATGCCACTGTCGACATACAATTGCAAAATAGGAGTCATGGATAGATCTAGATATTGACGAAGCCATACATACCAATCTGGTTGTATCCATGATTCTTCAGCGCCGTTGGTCGAAAGAGAACTTTCATGCACAGCTCGAAACAATAGTGGTAACGATTCTCCTGGAAGAACTTCTAGGAGAGAGGCTACAACAAAAGGAGGACTCTTCGTTGAATGACATGATTCAGTGGCTTCACGTAAGATCATGGAGAATCCAGCAGTCAACGCACCTTGTATGGATTTGTTTGCTTCGGGCAGCTTCAGCGTCCGATATCCTTTTTCTAGCAAAATTTGAAGTGAATTTATAGTTTGGCGGCTTTGAACAGTCTGTACAATCCTTGAAGCATCCAGTGTGCGTAGCAGTTGCTCCTCACTGTTCTCACGAATAAAGTTCGTTATACGAATGTGGAGGGATAGCTTGTAGAAACAGCACTCCTTCGGATTCCAGACCGTTCGAACTGACGAGGTAGGATATACCAAAGGACCCGTAGAACCAAGGTCAAATAATAATTTCTGGTGCAACAAATCCTTAACAGGATCAAGTGTTTTCAAATAAGCCGCTTGCCAAGGATGGCATGGAAGTATTATGTAATCACTAAATTCAGCTTGGAGTGTAGAACGGGCTGCTTCGATCATTTCTTCGGGAACCCAGGATGCTTTAATACCCTCATCATCCGGATCGAGCCAATCTTCATAGACATATTGTGGCGCTACGGCAAAGCAGCTGAGAGGGAAGCTACGCCAAATTCCGGGGAATAGGCTGATGAATCGGAAACACTGAACCCAACAAGACTTTTGGGAGTTGGATGAAAAGGGTGACCACAGAGCAGCACTTGTTCCAAGTATATAAAATCCAAAACTGCAGGAGGTTTAGCATTCAGTGCATACTCAAGATACGAGGTCAAATGCTGTAGACTGTTGTAAACCATCTGTTCAAATTCAATTCTTTTCAAGGCTCTAATCTCAGCGTTGGGTTCAAGGAATGAAATCTCCTCAAGCAACATCGTCGTAATTTGTTCAAAAGATAGTGTTCTCCATTGCTCTGGCTGCCCTAGTACAATTTCTGATGTGTATAGTGTATCTCCATAAACATGATGGCCAGCAGACGAACGATGAAGCAAGCTTCCGTATATTGTTTGACTCGTACGTGGCAGCATAATAGCAACTGAAATATCAGCCGAGTGGCGTGTTGAACAAAAGGGTCGTGCTGTCCCGTCTCTCGAAGATATGCGTTTAACATTCGGCTTAACATCTCATGTCGGCCAAGCACTACCGCAGAGGGAGTGGAAGGTATTTCCATGTTCCGTTCCGATCGGTCAATAATGATATTGTCTTGGGTCATCTATATCTTCCTTTCATATTCAATTTATTGAAGTGGCAGTTGTACGGGAGATTGTGATTCAAAAACGGTTGGACGGCGTACCAACAAAGAAGCGGCAACCATCACTGCACCCATGACTAGAAATACGGCCGGTATTCCAAACTCCGCCAACCCATACCCCTATAGACGGACCCGTAATCTGCCCTGCCATTAATATGCTGTTTGTCGCTCCTATTCGAACACCCCTATCCTGATCTGTCGAGGATTTCAGTACGTTTAGCATAACCGTCTGCAATAGAGCACTGTAGAAGAACCCTTGAAGAAAACGTATGATCATCAAACCTAACACACCAATAGGTAGCGTATGCGCAAGTAGACATAACCCACATAACATGCCAGCCAAGCGTAGATTGCGCACAGGAGAATAACGATCGTTTCTCTTGCCCCACCAGGATGATCCTACGAGCTCCCCTACGGATGACATTGCGAGTAGTACACCCACCGTAAGTGCTGCTACCTTCGATGAAGGAATTAATTCCCGGATATAGGGGGTGAACATCGTAAATGTAGAAAAATCAACAAGTTTGAAAAGAACACCTGCAATAATTAATCGTCGGGCAAGGGGGTGCGAAACAAGTGAAACGAAGGCATGAATAATTCCAGTGTTATGATTGTCGGTTATAGCTGGTTGTCTATATGAATTCTTTGCTCCTGTCAGTACAAAAGCAGCAAGCATCGCAAAACTCATGGTCAACGAAGCTGTGATGAATAATAAGGAGCTACTTCCCCATGTATTCACACATATACTCCCAAGCAGGGGACCTACCAGCAGCCCAGCGGCTGAAGCTCGCTCGAGCTGTCCCAAAGCAGCTCCTTGTTGTTTATTGGGTGCATGTGTTCCGATAAATGCACTACTTGCATCGGAAATACCTCCGAAGGCACCCTGACATAGACGAAACAGAACAAATTCAAATGGTGTCTGTGCCAATCCCATGAAAAGCATGCTGATGGCTAACCCAATCAAGGATCGTACGACCATCCACTTTCTGCTCCATCGATCACCAATTTTTCCCCATAGAGGAGTGAAAAGGGCATAGGACAAGGCAGGTGCAGACATGGATAGGCCTGTCCACATGAGGACTTCTTTTGTCGTCCCAGCGTTGAGATGCTCCATGTAGTATGGGATAAAAGGGCTGATTCCTGTCAGCCCAGCACTGGATAGAAAACGAGCACCCCAGAGTATGCGGACACTTTGTTTCCATTCCGTTGGAGGCATCATACTGTCACTTCACCTACCTTAAATTTGGAAATACTAACCAATTGCAGTTCAGATTATCAAGAATGATTCTCATTGTCAATCATAATTTATTTTACAAAAAATTACTAAAAAAGGTGTTGACAGGGAAAAGAAGGAGTTTCATAATAGGCCCTGTGTCCATTCATGAAAATGATAATCATTATCAATTAAGTGAATTGTGATACCAATAACTTTGGAAAGATGGTGAAAACTCATGGAACGAAGTGGCCTGCAATTTAAAGATCAATCGCTAAAAATTGCGGACTCTATTATCGATTGTATCGGTCAGACACCATTGGTACGTTTGAATTCTCTGTTCGAATCTTCGGGAGCTTCCGTCTATGCCAAGCTGGAGATGATGAACCCAGGGGGCAGCATGAAAGATCGGCCTGCGCGTTATATTATCGAGCAGTGTCTGCGAGACGGAACGATCAACATACATACCCATCTCATTGAAAGCACGTCCGGAAATTTGGGGATTGGTCTTGCACTTACTGCAAAAAAATACGGTCTAAAGTTCACATGTGTTGTTGATCCGAAAATTACAACGACGAATTTGAGAATGATTACCTGTCTTGGGGCAAATGTTGATATGGTAACTGAACCGGACGAATACGGCAGTTATTTGCAATCCCGCATTCGCAGAGTCAAAGAGTTGGTAAGCATGGATGCTGCCGCATACTGGATTAATCAATATGCAAACCCACTAAACTGGCAAGCACATTATCATGGAGCAGGGGAAGAAATTGTTCAGCAGATGGAGGGACAGATAGATGTGCTTGTATGTGCGGTGAGCACCACAGGTAGCATTCTGGGCATATCCCGAAGAGTGAAAGAGGCAAATCCACATGCACGTATCGTAGCTGTTGATGCCGTGGGGTCTATTATTTTCGGAACACCATCCTCCCAAAGAGAGCTGCCAGGCATTGGAGCAAACCGGGTACCGGAATTATTTAGTCCAAACGAAATTGATCAGGTCATTCATGTCGATGATCGCGAATCTGTACTTGGATGTCAAAAATTGCTGGAACGAGAAGGGATTTTTGCTGGCGGATCATCTGGCTCACTAGTTGCTGCATTAGAGAAACTTGTTCCTACTTTGCCTCCTTCAGCTAAGGTGGTTACTGTTTTTGCTGATCGAGGAGAACGTTATCTCGATAGTGTATATGATGAGCGTTGGGTTAATCAATTACCACCAACTCAAACGAAATCCACAATATAATCTATTTCAGAGGAGTGAATAGTGATGAGTACAATTCAGGAAAACAGTATTTTGTATTTGAGTAAACAGGATGTTATAGATCTAGGTGGGCTTAGTTCTGAACCTTATGTCAAGGCTGTAACCCGTGCGTTGATGCTCCACGCCAAGCACGATATTGTGCAACCGTTAAAGCCTTATCTACGGATAAACGAAGAAAACGGACATATTGCCGATCGCATTATTGCCATGCCTGCTTATGTGGGCGGTGATGTATCTATCAGTGGCTTGAAGTGGATCGGCAGCAAGCACGATAATCCAGCAAAGCGTAATAAGGAGCGTGCGAGTGCATTAATCATTCTGAATGACCCAGAGAGCAATTATCCATTAGCTGTCATGGAAGGTAGCTTAATTAGCGGCATGCGTACAGCTGCGGTAACCGCCATCGGAGCAAAATACTTGGCCAAAGAATCATTTCGATCTGTCAGCATCATTGGCTGCGGAGTCATTGCAAAAATGCAAATTACTTCACTGTTGGAGCAATTTGATTCCATTCAAACGATTCAACTGTTTGATCTGAATATAGAAACAGCTCAACAGCTCGCTGCTCAAATTAGTGAACGTTTTAGTAAAGTAGAAGTACGGGTAGAAGACTCTTCTGAACAGGCAGTTCGAAAAGCCGAAGTATTAGTAACAGCAACGGTAGCCTCATCCCCGCATATACCATTCGAATGGATTTCAAAGGAACGTTTGTTAGTAACATATCAATTATGGACCTGCATAAGGACGTATTCACTCAAGCAGACAAAGTAATCGTGGACGACTGGGACCAATCCAACCGTGAGAAAAAGATTATCAATCAGCTAGTGCTCGAAGGACAATTTTCGCGTGAACAGCTTCATGCGGAACTGGGAGAAATATTGATCGGCAGCAAGCCTGGGCGTGAACATGAGGATGAAATTATTGTTTTGAATCCAATGGGGATGGCTATCGAGGATATATCAAGCGCAGCTGAGATGTACTCCAGAGCCGTAGAACAAGGAAAAGGAACACGCCTATGTCTTTAGAATCTAGCACTAGCTATACATTGGAGGTAGCAAGAGTTCGGGAATACATTCAGGAAATGAAAGAGCTGCAGAATGAACCCATATGCGCTTACATCCGTGACTTGCGTGCCCTAGTGGCGCATGTTCGTCAGCGCGTACAATCCATGCCGGGTTCCAGTAAATTGTTCTATGCAATTAAAGCCAACTCGGAGGAGCACGTACTTCAGGCTCTAGCTCCCATTGTTCATGGCTTTGAAGTAGCTTCTTTAGGCGAGATTGTGAAAGTGAGAAAAATTTCTGCGGACATTCCCATTTTATTTGGTGGACCTGGCAAGACAGAGGCTGAACTACTTGGCGCAATAGAATATGGAGTACAGCTCATTCATGTAGAAAGCTTGCATGAACTAAATAAACTTAACGATATTGCGGAACAAAAAGGTGTCTGCGTGTCCGTTCTACTGCGAGTAAATCTAAGTGGACCATTTCCTCAGGCAACGCTAGCCATGGGTGGTCGACCGACCCAATTTGGAATCGACGAGTCATTGGTTCCGCAGGTAATGGAGCATCTCAAAGATTACCCACATGTTCAGGTTGAAGGGTTTCATTTTCACTCACTCTCAAACAATCTCAATGCCATTTCGCACGTTAAACTTCTAAAGTATTATTGCAAAATTGCAAACCAATGGTCAACAGAGTTTGGCCTTACTTTGCGGTATTTAAATGTCGGCGGTGGAATAGGTGTCAATTACTCCAATTTGGAAGAACAGTTTGACTGGTCCATATTTGTAAATGGGCTAGCAACCTTGTTGACAAGTGAACTAAAATCATCAACCACAGTATTATTTGAATGCGGTCGTTATCTAACAGCTTCAAGTGGTTACTATGCAACCGAAGTGCTAGACATCAAAACAAATCACGGTAAGACCTTTGTCATCGTGCGAGGCGGTACGCATCATTTTCGGCTGCCTGTTTCCTGGCAACACAGTCATCCGTTCGAAGTAGTTGAGGTGGAAGCTTGGCCACATTCCTATGACCGCCCTCAGGTAATGGAAAAGACAATTACTGTGGCCGGTCAATTATGTACTCCTAAAGATATCTTGGCAAGTGATGTTGCTGCATCAAGAGTTCGGGTCGGAGACATTTTACTTTTTCAATATGCGGGTGCGTATGGATGGGCGATCTCTCATCATGAGTTTTTAAGTCACCCACATCCTAAACATATTTATTTGGATCAATAATTTACGAAATTGTTCCGCTGCATTCAAGGAGGTGTGATATGAACCAGCTAATAACAACATTGGTAAGGTCGGAAGAGTGGGTCCAGGTGCGCCGACGCATTTTTCGGCAATTGATTGAGTCGTTATTATATGAGCAAATCATAAGTGAACCAGTCATTCGGCTTCATGCTACATCAGAATATGTATTGCATGGTGAGAGTCATATAGGAGAGAAGGTGAAGTATACCTTTTATGCTGTACGCAAAGAAAGTTTTCATCGCATCCAATTAACTGATGCGCCAATAATGCGGATAACATCGTTAGAACGCACTGAAGCGGATTCCATTCCGCAATTTTTGCAGGAAATTTCTTCTCATTTTCAGGTATCTGAAGCCCAGCTTGGCCAGTTCATCGACGAGCTTCAACAAACCCATCTGAAAGATACGTTGTCGAAAAGGTGGGACCATACCCATTGGAAACCGCTGTTGTCCGAGTATGATGAGTGGGAATCTGCAATGACGGAAGGTCATCCCTATCATCCATGTTATAAATCTAGAATTGGATTTACCTTGCCTGATAATACATTGTATGGTCCCGAGTTTAAACCTGAATTTAGGCTAGAATGGATTGCGATACAAAGGGATGCAACGATAGTTTCCCTGTCGGACTCATTGATCACATATACGCAATTCATTCAAAGTGAGCTGGAACAAGAATGGGATATGCTCATGTCCACTTTACAAGATAATTCTTTGGATGAGGATACATATATATTACTTCCAGTACATCCCTGGCAGTGGGAGCGAATCGCAGAGACGTGTGCAGATCAGCTCCGAACTGGCGAAATGGTGTACCTAGGACAAGCGGGCGATACATACCGCCCTCAGCAATCCATACGAACAATGACGAATGTGACTAGCCGAGACAAGCCCTATGTTAAGCTGCCGCTGAATATCGTGAATACGTCATCAGGACGAATTCTGGCTCAACATACCATTATGAATTCGGCACGTATATCGGATTGGCTTGGTCGTGTGGTAGCCACAGATACGTTCTTACAAAAAGAAATTCAATTGATTGTTCTCAAGGAAATCGCAGGGGTATCTTACAATCATCAGAAGCTTCCGAGTCTCTTTGAGCAAAAAATATATGGTTCACTTGGGGCAATCTGGCGTGAAAGTCTTCATCCTTACTTAAATGACGGAGAGAATGCATTACCCTTCAACGCCCTGTGCCATCTTGATCTGCAAAATTCTCCAATTATTGATCCATGGGTTCGCGAATATGGCCTTGAGCTTGGATAAAAAATTTGCTTAGCGTTGCAATTGTACCGTTAATTCATCTCCTATATGCACATGGGACAGCACTGGAATCCCATGCGCAAAATATGATTATTGTGCTGAACAAAGGTTTGCCCGTTCGTGTGGCACTGAAAGACTTCCACGATGGGATTCGGTATTCTCCATCGATATGTCATCCGTTTGGATATCCGAACATTGAATATCCGCCCGCTAATCATCAGCGAATAAATCGCAATTCTTTTGTGGAGAAGGAGGACCTCACTGAAGTTAAGGATTTTTTGCTAGATGCTCTGCTTTTTATTAATTTAACCGAACTGGCATTTGTCATGGAAAAATATTATGGGCTTAGTGAGAAACAATGGTGGAGTATGGTCGTTGAAGTCATTGTGAATTATCAGGAGAGGTTTCCTGAACTAAAGGAGCGATATGAACTGTTTGACGTATTTGCTCCAGAGATCGTAGTGGAACAATTGACTCGACGGCGTATTTACGAGGAATCAGGAGACTGTGTCCATAAAGTACCTAATCCGTTGTATGCATTTAGGCCGGTTTCGCAGAATTAATTTGGAAAGGTGTGAACCGTATGAGCACAGATCGTACGAAAATACGACCGAATCTGGATTTAGACCTAACAGACAGGATCTATACCACAGCTCTGTCATCACCGCACTACGTGGAGACGCGCAGACGTATATTCCGTCAGTTAGTGGAATCTTTACTATATGAAAACATCGTTCCCTTTACACTCCGGAAGCAGCTTGGATATAACATCTGGGAAATAGAGGGCAGAGGTATGGACGGGGAGCACATCACCTATACATGTAAGGGAACAAAGCATCTAACCTTTGGTCGTATTCGTATTGGCGCTGATCTACTTATTAGAAAAATTGGAGGGAAAGTCGATAATACAGGCACATATACCCCTGTTGTGGAGGCAGAAGCTGTATCCATCGCTCTTTTCCTATTGGAAATAAGGGGAGCTATTGGAGCTGAAGAAACGAAGCTGGTGCATTTTATCAAGGAGCTTGAACAAACCTTGATCAATGACACCCTAGCAAGATATGTACGGGCTGAGAGCCAATCCTCAAAAGTTGACCTTCACGCTGAGGATTGGGAGAGCATAATTATCGAAGGTCATCCGTACCATCCGAGTTATAAATCGAGAATGGGCTTCGATATTCAGGATCAACTTGAATTTGGGCCGGAATTTGCTCAGCAGATCAGACCATTATGGGTGGGTATTCATAAGTCAAAGGCACGCATAAGCCATTCCATAAATGGACATTCACCGGATTTGAGCGAATGGCTTCATGAGCAGCTTGGTAATCAGATAATGTCGCGCTTCTCTGAGGTTTTGCGAGATAACGGGGTGGATCCGGCTGCCTTTGTTGTCCTTCCTGTTCATCCATGGCAATGGCGGACCACAATAAGTTCCGTTCTTGCCAGTGATATTCAAAATGGAAATATTGTCATGTTAGGCATAGGCGATGATTCTTTTACTGCTCAGCAGTCTATACGCACTCTCGCCAATTGCTCACGCCCCGATTTACCTTATCTGAAATTATCACTTAGTATTATCAATACGTCGACAGGTAGAGTTCTTGCACCACATACAGTGGAGAATGCTCCACTCATTACGGATTGGATGCAAGGAATTTTAAAGAAAGATCTTTATCTTAAGGACGAACTACGTATCATTCTACTGGGTGAGGTCGCTGGTGTAGCTTATGATAACAGTCATATCCCAGAAGCGTTACGACCTTTCTCTTATGGTGTACTGTCATGTATCTGGCGGGAAAGCTTGCATTCATATCTGCAACCTAATGAAGCAGCCATTCCCTTTAATGCATTGGCAACTGTAGACAAGCACAATCGGCCAATCATTGATCCCTGGATACAACAATATGGGGCACAAAATTGGTTGAAAGATATCTTGAATATTACAGTACGCCCCCTAATTCATTGGTTGTTTGCTCATGGCATTGCGCTGGAATCCCATGCACAGAATATGGTGCTTATTCATCAAGAAGGGCAGCCTACTAGGATTGCACTTAAGGATTTTCACGATGGCATTCGTTTTATACGGGAAAATCTTACAAATCCGGATGCTTGTCCAATCCTTATCGAAGCACCCGAACATCATCGCCTCGTGAATCGCAATTCATTTCTGGAAACACATGAACCCGCAGAAGTGAGAGATTTTATGCATGATGCTTTTTTCTTTATTAATCTTGGAGAGCTGGCATTGTTCATGCATTCATATTTTGAAATTACGGAGCAGCACTTTTGGGGACAGGTTCATGAAATCATAATGAACTATCAATTGCAATTTCCAGAATATAACGAACGCTACAAGATGTATTCTCTGTTTGCCCCAGAGATTGGAGTAGAGCAATTGACAAAGCGACGTTTGTTCCCAGACAATACATTGCATATTCATCAGGTTCCTAATCCATTAGCATCAAATTATATGGATAAATATGGATTATTTAAAAATGAATTAATAAATAATATATGAGATCAAATAAATAATGCATGGACAGAAATTGGAAATATGGGATATTGTAATTAATAATGATAATCATTATTAATTAGGTTATTAAACAAATCTGGGGGTTGAGTTTTAATGCACGTAAAAAGAATGAAAAGCCAGCGTATATCCTGGTCATATGTTGTTGTGCTTGCCATTATCATGATGTCACTGGCTGGTTGTGGAAATTCGGGATTGGCTGTAGATAGCAAAATAGACGAGGGAACCGCAACTAAGGATAACAAGCAGGAGACACCTGTATCTACAGGTGATACACGTACCATACAAGATGCTTATGGCGATGTTCAAGTTCCTATGAACCCGAGCCGAATTGTTGCCCTAGACATCGGGGCTTTAGATAATTTATTGGAAATGGGTATCACTCCTGTAGGCGCACCATCGATATTGACGGCAGGAGATCCTTATCCTCGCTATTTAAAAGGAACAGAGGGAATTGAGAATATTGGATCTGTCAATGAACCCAATTTGGAAAGAATTGATGCATTGAAGCCAGACTTAATTATTGGCAATAAGGATACTCATGATGCCATCCATGACCAGTTAAAGCAAATCGCACCTACCGTATATGTAGAGACACTCGGTGTAACTTGGAAGGAAAATCTCAAGCTTCATGCTGACGCTGTAAACAAACAGGAGGAAAGTTTAAAACTATTAGATGCATATCAACAGCGCATTAAAGAATTGAAATCTGCCTTGACAGGAAAAGAAATCAAGAGGATCTCATTGATTCGTCCACGAGAAGACAAAATTCAGATCTATCTGCAAGATACCTTTGCAGGTACCATTATGAAAGATGCTGGAATTGTTCGACCTGCTTCACAACAGGCAGCAGGCTTCTCCAAAGATATTACCGAGGAGCAGATTGTCGATATGGATGGTGATGTTATTCTCTGGTTTAACCGCGAACCCGATGCCTTCTCCAAATTAGAGAAGAGTCAGTTGTGGGCGACCTTAAAAGGAGTTCAGGATAAAGCCGTCCACCCCGTAGACTGGGAGTACTGGATGAGTGGACTTGGTATTCAAGCGGTCAATAAAGTTGTAGATGACTTAAACACATTTTTAATTAAATAGTCTTATGTGTCCATTCTAACCGAAAAATTGGATCGTCGTATGTGACGATCCAATTTTTCTGTACACTGACTTGGACAAACTCTAAGCTTTTTATAATAGAAAGAAAACAAATGACAGTATTAATTTTTCATTATACATAAGTGAGCAATAAATAGGCAGGAGGCAAAAAATATGAACACTACTACGGGGAAAATCATCGGTTTAACGATATTGGTGTTATTAACGCTTCTCGCATTCCTATCCAGCATCATGTTTGGTATAGTCAAGATTCCAGGACGATCTGTAATGGATGCTTTTTTTGCGTTTGACGGTTCACGAGAACAGTTAATTGTTCGTAGCGTTAGACTTCCGAGGGCGATCATTGCCCTAGCAGTTGGCAGTTCTCTTGCAGTATCTGGATGCTTAATGCAGGCGTTGAGTCGTAATGCTCTCGCAGGACCTGAACTGTTTGGCATTAATTATGGAGCGGCACTTACGGCAGTCCTTGCTTCTTTTTGGATCGGAACCACATCGTTACAGTTATACGCATGGTCAGCCCTAATTGGAGCTGCCGTTGCAGGCATTTTAGTATTTCTTCTTAGTTCTATAGGAAGGCAGCCGTTAACATCAATAAAGCTTGTCCTTGCGGGATCAACGTTGAACCTACTGTTCGCATCATTGACACAAGGTATTCTCATACTCAATGAACAATCGCTTGATACGATGCGCTTCTGGCTTGCGGGCTCCTTGACGGGGCGGGATCTGAATCTTTTTACCCAGGTCATGCCTTCCCTACTCATTGGTTTGATTTGTGCTTTGTTTTTAAGCAGACATCTGAACATTATTGGTCTAGGAGACGATGTTGCTCAGGGGTTGGGACAGCATATCCGAATGATTCGAATATTATGCATTATCGTCATTGTTCTATTATCTGGCAGTGCTGTAGCACTCGCGGGTCCAATCGGATTTATAGGTTTGGCCGTTCCACATATCGCAAGATTATTGATAGGCAGTAACTTTAACTGGATGGTTCCATATGCTGCAGTTTTAGGAGCACTGCTTCTGCTCACAGCTGATATCGGGGCAAGATTTGTGCTACCTGAACAGGAAGTACCGGTTGGTGTAATTACCGCCTTTTTCGGTGCTCCTTTCCTTATATATTTAGCTCAGAGGAGGGAGCGGACGAAATGAAATCTTATTTTGAAAATAGGAAAGTAATTGCGATCATTTTATTACTACTTTTATTGAATATAGGTACGGTTATTTTGAATGTAATGCTAGGAGATCGATCAATTCCTACAGGCGAAGTATTAAAGAGTCTAGTGGGTCGTGAGTCTAGGGAGTATGATTTCACTATACATCAACTGCGGTTACCGCGTGTGCTTACAGGTTTTCTTGCAGGGTGTGGTTTAGCGTTAGCAGGGACAACCCTACAGAGTATTACGAGAAATCCACTTGCGTCCCCAGGAGTCATTGGTTTAAATTCAGGTGCCGCTGCCGCTGTGGTTGCCATCATGGTGCTGGTTCCTTCTTTTCCAATGAAAAATATGCCTTGGATAGCTTTCGGTGGCGCCTTCTTGGCTGCATCGGTCATCTATCTATTATCTTTGCGAAAAGGAGAAATGGGTTCAACTATTCGCATGTTGCTAATTGGTGTTGGAATATCTGCCATGACAGGTGCACTTATTACTTATTTACTGACCGTGGGCAAAATATTTCGAGTCTCACAAGCCTCGATTTGGATGGCTGGTAGCTTGTACGGAAGAACTTGGGAACATTTTTGGCCATTATTACCTTGGGTCGTTATCCTGTTTCTTCTATTAATATCGCTGGCTAGAGTCTTGGATATGTTTAGATTAGATGTGGATTCTGCCACTGGATTGGGTCTTCGAGTGGAATCTATGAGGCTCTTATTCATTATGATTAGTGTAGGACTTGCCGGCTCTGCGGTGTCTATGGTGGGAACCATTGGATTTGTGGGATTGATGGCACCACATATGGCAATGCATATGGCGGGTCACAGAAGTTTGGCACGTTTGCCTACAGCTGCTTTGCTAGGAGGGCTAATCGTCATGCTTGCAGACCTCGCTGGACGTATATTGTTTGTCCCTTTTGAAGTTCCAGCAGGCTTAATTACGGCCATCATCGGTGCGCCTTATATGATTTATTTGCTGTTAAAGCGCAGATCTATATAATGAGGAAAAGAGTTCAGAATGGAAGAAAGGAGTGCATTATTTCATGCTCTCTCATCTAAGCAAGGCTGATTCTGTCTATCTATTGTCTTCTATACGTAAACGGAAGTTTCCAAAGACCTGCAAAGCAATTCAAGTGAAACTTCCTGCATACATAATATGTTTTATAACGGAAGGTGAAGGGGTTATAGTCATAGATGGTTCGCTGGAAAAGATTCGTCCTTTTCAGTTATACCTATTCGTTCCAGGCATGATTCTTGAATTCCCCGAAGAATCTATCATTTTTGAGTATTATGGGATTTGGTTTGAGCCAATCCTACTTATGAAGAGAAAAGGAAGATACGAAGCGATACCTTCTTTACCGTTGTCTGGTACCGTATCTCCAGGCAATATTCCGTTACATCATCCACATCAAATCCATCAACAGATCGTTCAAATATTTAATCTTAGTCAAAAGGAACATCGTCGTGGTTCAGGTGAATTGAGAATACAGTTTGAGGAACTAATTCATAACATGATGCACAATAAATCTGAACCACCAGCTGCAATACTCGACGAGCGAGTGGAGCAAAGCATCCTCTATATTGAGCAGCATTACTCAGACAAGGTAAACATTGAACAGCTTGCAGAAGCAGCAGGGGGCATACAACCGATAGCTTTTTCGCGCTTGTTTCGAAGTGAAACCGGTATATCTCCGGTCGAATACCTCAGCAATGTTCGTATGACACGAGCAAAACAGATGCTTAATATGAAGAACAGCAGGGTAAAAGAAGTAGCTGCAGCGGTCGGTTTTCGGAGCGAATTTTACTTTAGCCGCATGTTTCAGCGTAATGTTGGTGTATCTCCAACATTATATATGAAGAGAGGCAACTTAAAGGTTGCCATCGCATCCTCACTCCGTTTCGAGGATCATTTGAAATCGGTGGGCTTAGAGTCGGTTTGTGTCATAGACCTATTCCATTATCCCGGTCAGAGTAAAGAACAGTACGCAGAACTTCTGCACGGTCAGCTGTTAAAATTGAAGCAGTCTAATCCGGATGTAATCATTGCAGATCATTATCATATGGAATTCAAGGATGAATTCAAAAAAACGGCTACTCCGGTCTTTTTGGATTTTTCGATATGGGATTGGAAAGCTAACTTTTTAAAAATAGCCGAGCTTGTGAATCGGGAACATCAAGCATCAGAGATGCTGACACGTCTGGATATAGAAATTGAAAGCACAGGACAAACATTGCGCCGAATTCTAGGTAAGGACCGCATCACAATTATGCAAGTCAATCACCGAGCCATAGGAATTCAAGGTAGCGTAAACCACCCACTAAATGAATTAGTGTATGGGGAGCTTGCCTTAACTCCAGGTAAACAGGTGCCTACAGAAATGTGGCGAATGGAACTACAGCCCAAATCCATGCCTGTCTTGGAGACAGAGCATCTCTTCATTCATCAGCATCATATTCTAGCTGGAAGTGAACAGTTGTATGAGGAATTGACAAGAATGTTTGTATGGCCCATGATTCCAGCTGTAAGAGACAAGAAATTACGACGTATTCCCAATTGGTTTGTCATGAGCTGGACGCCCATTGGCAGGCAACAAATTATGAAAGAACTTATGGAAGCAATAAGTTTAAGTAACGATCACAACACTAGTTTTTAATGAAGTAAAAGTGACGAACAATGTTTTAAGTAATAAACAGGATGATGTAACATAGGATTCGTTAATACTTGGCCTCTTGACGCTGAATAAACAGAAAACATGAGAGCACCTAATTTATTAGGAAGCTCCCATGTTTTTGTATAAACTCATTCTATTAGCCGAAAACATTTCTATTTGTATACACGTACAGGAAGGGTGGATAGTGTTTGACCTGCTGCAGAAGGAGTCAAATTATCTTCAAGTTTAAAGCCAGGTACTGGTTCGATTTTAGAAAATGTATCCATAAAAAGCCCTATACCAAGGGTCGCCTCAAGCCGAGCAAGCGGAGCACCCAAGCAGAAATGAGGTCCGTTTCCAAACGTTAAATGCTGCTTATTATTAGGGCGATGGATATCAAGTGTAAAAGGATTATCAAATACCTCTTCATCCATATTCGCTGCACTCATCCACACTACAACGACATCGCCTTTCTTCAGGTCAACTCCGAGTAAGTTGTTGTCCTGCTTGACGGTACGATCCATTTTAGCAATATTAAACCGATAACGCAGCATTTCCTCAACGGTGTTAGGTAGAAGTGCTTGGTTTGCCTGAATCTCTGCATAAATTTGATCGTTATCATATAAGAAAGAATAGAACGTACTGGCTAATAAATGACTTGTTGTTTCAATGCCAGCACCTAGAATAAACATCGTTGCTCTAACGATCTCATCATCGGAGAGCTGTTCCCCATCAACCTCGGCTTTAATCAAGTCAGAAATAATGTCATCAGATGGACGTGCTCTTTTGTTTACAATATGAGGGTAGAGATAGTTATAGTATTCTTTAGCTGCACGTCGCTTGAGCGCTTGCACATCTTCAGTATTTTCTTTAGGGATTGGTAAGAATAGATCATTTACCCATTGCTGAAATAGGTTCCTATCCTGTGAAGGTACTCCCAGTAAATCGGAAATGACAATTGTAGGTAGGGCAGTGGCGAAATCCTTAACGACATCAATGACCTCAGCTTCTGAGATTTTAGCAATTAGTTCGTTTACCGTTTTCTGAATACGAGGCTCCCACAATTTTAAGCTGCGAGGCGTAAAGGCGGTCGCGAGAAGCGAGCGGCTCTTTCTGTGGTCTGGAGGATCTGTCATTAAATTAAACTTACCCATATGCTTTCCCTCATCGTTATCAGCCCCTACGCTGATCGTCGTACGCGTTCGCACGCTGGTGAAATGTTCATAGTCACTGAGTACTCGCTTTACATCGTTGTATCGGAATACGTTCCATGTGTCTGTTGCCTCATGATAACTTACAGGTTCATGCTGTAGTTTGTGCTTGTACCACTCATAAGGGTTAAATTCCTCGGTTGGCGATTGAAATTGAGTGATTTCATCTAGAGAGATAATTTCCTGATTCATTTCGTTCCTCCCAACTGTTAAATATCCTTAACTTAATTTAACAGTTGTTAGTTTAACATAGAACGATAACAAGAGAATACAATCCATTGACCTACGTCCTAAGCCTTACAGTTTATATATTTTGTCGATTAGTGATCGAAAAATGCAGTAGATGTAAGTATTGTTTATAGTGCCTTTAGCCAACAAATGATGATTACTTTGGTCCTTACCATGTTTGCATAGACAAGCCTTTCAAGGGGAAAATACATAAATGATATCAAAAAAAAGGACACCAGGGGGTTTATCACTTGTATTTTTACAAAGAAGGATTAATCAACGGAATTGTTGTCGATAAGCCAGATCCAGCTGCTGCTAAAGTTCTTCAGGAAATATTGGGCGGTCATTATGGTGAGATGCGTACAATGATGCAGTACTTTTTCCAGACTAGTAATTTCCGTGGTAAAGATACGCAGTACCGCGATTTGCTGCGAGGTGTATTTTTAGAGGAGATTGCTCATGTGGATCTCGTGCAGCACACGATTAATCAATTGCTAAACGGTTCAGGAGAAGATGCTGTTGGGAATGGGGGACTTGATAGCACACCACTTGATGTAGCCACTAAACATACGAATCCACACCATTACATTATTGGTGCTCAAGCCTCATTACCCGTAGATGCTACAGGTAATCCATGGTCAGGGAGTTATGTATACGATCATGGTAATTTGATTAGCGATCTTCTGGATAATGTTGTACTTGAATCGACTGGAGTGCTTCAAAAGACTCGAATATACGAAATGAGCTCTAACAAAACATTTCGTGAAACATTGGGCTTCTTAATCGTTCGTGATAACGCTCATCAAAATGCATTTGCCAAAGCACTTGAAACACTTGGCGTCAATTGGGGTAAGATATTCCCTATACCGAACTATGACATTAATAAGTATCCCGAATGCCGTAAATTTGTAGAAATGGGTTACCATAATGCTCAGTTTAATTTCAGTCTAGACGAGACGAGAATGGGTGAAATTTATCAAGGTGAGTCGCCTAGCCGGAATAAAGGAAACTTAGAAGTCACTCCCCCACCAGCAGGTTTCCCAGTTCCAGTAATGCCTGAAATGCCTAACGAACATAGTCCAGGTGTGAATGATATGAATTCTTAACGTTGCAAAAGTAGTTGGCAATACACAGAAGAATAAATAGCAAACGTGGTCCTCAACTTTCGAGGGCCATTTCGCTATTCATGTATTCAAAATTTGGAAGTAGTCATTTAAGTTATTTGGAAGGTTTTTTTCTTATGCTTATAAAATGGGTAAAAGACAGGAGGGGAAGAAGGCTGTATTGACTTCTCCCCGACTAACTGCATAGGAGATGGACTTCATGAAGAATGTATTCGTATTAGGTGGGACTGGATTTCTTGGCTATTTTACAGTTAAAGAATTAGTGAAACGGGGATATAAAGTATCGACTTTATCGCGGCATGCTATGCCAACAGAGGATCTTTTGCCTCGTGAAGTCGAACATAGAGTAGGAAATATCAATGATATGTCAGATGAAGATATCCAGAAGATGCTGAAGGGCATCGACGGATTTATATATGCTTCTGGAGCAGATGAAAGGACGTTGCCTGAGGCTCCAGCGATGAAATTTTTCTATGAGGCAAACGTACTTCCTACACAGCGTATCGCTAGATTAGCCAAACAAGCAGGTGTTAAAAAATTCGTACTATTAAGTTCATACTTTGCCCATTTTGCAGAAGAATGGTCTGATATTCCCTTGAAAAACAATGCCTATCCACGCTCTCGTATGCTACAAGAAGAAGTGGCGTTTATGGAAGGTGAGGGTGTAATGGATGTTATGAGCTTGCGTTTACCATACATTTTCGGTGTGATGCCAGGCCGAATGCCACTGTGGACGATGTTTGTAAACAGAGTAAAAGATCAGAAGATCGTTTCTGTACTGGGCGGAGGTACGGCAATGGTTACAGCGCAGCAGGTTGCGGAAGCGACCATCGGTGCGTTGGAGCATGGTGAACATAGCGCCAAATATTCAATATGTGGCTTGAATATGAAGCATAGCGAGTTTCATCAAATGGTAGTGGATGCGCTGGGACAGGAAGAAGATAGTACAGTCAAGGTTGTACCCCTAGCTCAAATGAAGCCAGTTATGGAGCAGATTGATGAAAAGAACGCCGAAGCGGGTAAAGAGCAAGGTGTTCATATGAGCATGATGGCAGAAATTCAAAATCGAGATGCCTATCTCGATCCAGCAGACACCATGTCCATTCTCAAATATAATGAATACGATATCCGCGCATCAATCGAGGAGACGCTTCGTAAATGTGTTCAAGGATAGTTCGAATGACGAATAATATACTTATTGACGAAATATAGAACCCGCGCCTCTCAGGAAAACCCACTAAGAAACATCACAAAAAAACGACTCTCATTCTGATTTTATGAATGGAAGTTGTTTTTTTGTTTACATATTTACCTCGGAAGGAGTGTCATTTGGCTTTCATTGCCGTTATTGCGTTTTAACTATTAAAAGCGAAGTATTATCTCAAAGGAAATTAATCATTTGATTCTAAGAAATTATCTTTATAAAGTCTTTATCAATTCTTCTAAGTTTCTTCTTTTCTCCATGTTATGATAACAGCCTAAAAAATAATGAGGGAAAAGTGACTAAAATGAAAAAAGGTTTTATCCCGAGTAACAAAGGAATGGTATTAATTGCTTCTGTCGTGTTTCTAGGGTTAATTGTTTGGGGCTGTCTTTTATACAATGATATAACAAACATAAATACAAAAAATCCACCCACTGGTATGAAGTCTAATACGAAATCTGTAACATCACTCACCACTCCAGATTCGAAAAGAAATACAAAAACTTTTGATATTCAGGCACAGGTAGAAAACATTAGCTTAGGGAATGGAAAAAAACTGGAGGCATGGACATTTGGTGGTACTTCACCAGGTACTGAAATTCGAGTGAAACAAGGGGATAGCGTTGTTGTACATTTAAAAAATGAATTGCCAGTAGCTCTTACCATTCATTGGCACGGCTTAGATGTTCCCGCAGCTGTAGATGGTGTTGCAGGTATTACACAAGATGCGATTAAGCCTGGTGAAACATATACTTACACTTTTAATGCCGATCAAGTAGGGACATATTGGTATCATTCTCATCAAATGAGTGCGGAGCAGACGGAGCGTGGCTTATTTGGTGCGATTGTGATTGAACCAAATACACCTATGGTACAATATGAACAAGATTACACCATTGCAATTCACGAGTGGAAAACAGGCGTTGAAAAGTCTTTTGATGATGCAGATAATCATAATGATCAAAAAAATGATAATAATGATGAACAAGATGTAGACTGGAGTTCCCCAAAAGATAAAACGTTTGGTGGTGCTCTCATGACGCCAACCAAAGATCAGTTAGAAGAACTATCGGATGGAGAAGATTATGATGTTTTTACATTAAATAATACAAGTGAAGGTTTACATCTTGACGCAAAACCAGGTGAAACTGTACGCCTTCGTCTGATTAATACATCCAATAATACACATGTAATGACGCTCATTGGTGCACCCTTTCAAATCATTGGACTCGATGGTCGGGATATTAAAGGAGGATCTCAGCTAGATCAGGCTATTCTTCCAATAGGAGCGGCACAACGTTACGATTTGGTTTTTGAAATGCCGAACGTGGGATCGGTGAAGCTTGTAAACGTCAATCCTTCTAAGCGTATGAATAATATGCTGAATGCAACCATTGGAGAAGGGATATCACCTAAAATACCTGTTAATTTAAAAAGTTACCCGTGGTTCGACTTCACAAAATACGGACATAAAGAAGTTGGCAAATTTACAATTGATTCTAAGTTTACCCAAAGCTTAGACATGGTTTTAGCAGAAGGGAGTTACGGTGAAAAAAGGTGGGTCTATACTATTAATGGGAAATCAGGTTCCGATATTCCACCCATTAAGGTGAAAATAGGAGATACCGTGAAGATCCGTTTTCGAAATAAAGGCGTAGAGATTCATCCGATGCATGTACACGGCCACACATTTCAAGTGATTTCTAAAAATGGAAAAGCTATGGAAGGGAGTCCAATTTACACGGATACCGTGAATATCTTTCCGGGTGAAGAATATGAAATTGCCCTTGAAGCTAATAATAGTGGACTATGGATGGTCCATTGTCATGATCTCGTTCATGCTGAGATGGGTATGCATACGATGATGAATTATGAAGGGGTTACGACGCCATTTTCAACTGGAGAACATTCCGGTAATCATCCAGAATAAGTGAATATGGGAGTTATTTCATGTCAATACGTATTAAGCTACTGTTATCCTATATCGCTATGATCATCATCCCGATTATTTTTTGTGGTATAACGATCATGTTAATTAGCTTTGCTCTGTTTGGTGATAATCGTATTATGAGATCTTTTATAGATATAGATCATCAAACGACGGTAAGAAATACAGAGGATGAAGATGATATTTTTAGTAGATTGAAAGTCCTTTCATCTTACACGCCGAAGCAAATAGAAGATGAAATGTTTCTAAAAAAGACAGATCAAGAACTGAATAAGAACCAAGCTGGTCTACTCATTCGGAAAAATGAACGGCTTATCTATGTATCGCCCTACTTTGAACAGTATTCATTTGAGAAATTTCTTCCTCCATTTGAAGGGAAGGGGCAAATAGAAGATCTGGGTTTCAAAATTGAGGATGTTTACTTTTACTATAAACAATTTGATTATTACGATGTAAATAACAATGCCGTTAGTATTATTGTCATTGAACATATAAGCCCAATAGAAGAAATGGCACGTAAATATTTTGTATTGTTCGTTGTTACGTTAGTCATTGGGCTTATTGTTACCAATGGGATCATGACGTATTACATGTCCCGAAGTATTATTAAACCGTTGCGTTCATTAAAGCTGGCAACCGAAAGAATTCAAAGGGGAGACTTAGACTTTCAAGTCATTCCTCACAAACATGATGAAATTGGCGAATTAAGTTTATCCTTTGAAGAAATGCGCTGTAGGTTGAAAGAATCGGTAGAGGTGCAAGTTCAATATGAAAGGAATCGTAAGGAGTTACTCTCCAATATTTCACATGACTTACGAACACCGATTATGGCTATAAAGGGCTATGTACAAGGAATCAAAGAAGGTGTCGCACGTACGCCAGAACAGTTAAACAAGTACTTAACCATTATTTACAATAAAGTATTTGATATGGATCAATTAATTAATGAGCTGTTCTTATTCTCAAAGCTTGATTTAAAAGAGGAACCCTTTCAGTTAGAACAAGTTGAAATTTATCAATACTTAGCCGATTGTATTGAAGAACTTCAACTAGAATTGCAAGATAAAGGGATTACCATCGGATGGGAAGCCCAACTAAAAACGACAATCTTCGTTATATGTGATCGGGAAAAATTACGACGTGTAATTATGAACGTGATTTGGAATAGTGTGAAATATATGGATAAGGAATCAGGATTCATTGGGATTCATATGTCTGTAAATAGCGAGTTTGTAACGATTGAAATCAAGGATAATGGAATGGGTATAGAGGCAGAAGCCCTTCCACATATCTTTGAAAGGCTCTATCGAGGGGATCATTCTCGAAATTCTAACACAGGTGGAAGTGGAATTGGATTATCTATTGCACACCATATCATTAGCCAGCACGGCGGGAAGATATGGGTAACGAGTGAAAAAGGAAAAGGAACAACCCTTTCGTTTACACTGCGAAGAATTGATCAGGAAGAAGGGGAAAATTCATGAAAAAAATATTGATTATTGAAGACGAAGCGGTTATTGCAGATTTAGAAAAAGACTATTTAGATGTATCTGGGTACGCCGTGGATATCGAATACTCTGGAGAAAAGGGATTAAAGAGAATACTTGAAGAAAAGTATGATTTGCTTATTTTAGATATCATGCTACCGGTAGTAGATGGATATGAAATTTGCAAACAAGTCCGTTTAAAGAAAGACATTCCCATTCTTATGGTTTCTGCGAAGCAAGAGGAAGTAAATAAAATTAAAGGGCTAGGTTTTGGTGCAGATGATTATATTATTAAACCCTTTAGTCCAAGTGAACTTGTAGCTCGTGTTAACGCTCATCTCGCTCGCTATGACCGTTTGACAGGAAACCGCGAACACATAAAAGATGAAATTCGCATCCGTGGACTGTTCATTGATAAAGCGGCGCATCGTGTTTTTGTAAATGGAACGGAAGCGATCTTAACAGGAAAAGAGTTTGAATTGTTAACTTGTATGGCGGAATACCCAAACCAAGTATTCAGTAAGGAACGTCTAATGAAAAGCGTGTGGGGAATGGACGTTATGGTTGATACAGCAACAGTTGCTGTACATATAAAAAATCTTCGCAGAAAAATTGAACTTGATCCATTTGATAAGTCATATATTGAAACCATATGGGGTATAGGATATCGATTCACGAAATAAATGAAACAATGACAATCTGTATTTCATCAATCAATCCCCGTTTACGGGCAAGACAGAAGTAGTTAGAATCAATTTATTGAAGAAAAGCTTGAAGAATCAAGCTTTTCTTTTCTATGTGCAGGCATAATCTTATCTATAATACCGAGACCATTCAGACAGTAAACAGTGATTTACGTTTTAAATTTACCGCTGCCGATGATATGGATATTTCTGTTGTTGTTAAGAAGTACGACAGCCGGGGTAATGGTAAATCAAAAAAAAATGATCATTGACGATGCATACTCATCCTGCTACAATCATCACATCAATAAAAATTGATGGATGAAAAGAAGGTGATACCATGATCAATACTACAATTGATGATGCTACTTTGAACAAATATGAACAAAAGTTTAAAGCCTTATCCGACAAAAATCGTTTGAAAATTATATATGAATTGAATCAGAAAGGGAAGGTTTGTGTATGTGACTTGACCGATCTGCTTGGTTTGCCTCAATCCAAACTGTCCTATCACTTGAAAATGCTTCTGGATGCAAATATTATTCTCATGGAGCGTATTGGAAAATGGAATTATTACGAACTAAACGAAGAGGAAATCAAAGGACTATTGTCTGATAAGCTATGGTGTATTTTTTATCCGAATACTTGATGATCATTTTTTTGTTTATCACATCAAAATAAATTGATTCGTTAACTGATGAAGGAGAATTTCATTATGAAAAATATTGATTTTAAGATCGTCAATTCTGATTGCTGTGCTTCAACAGAGTGCGGTAACGAATCTGAAGTGTTTGAGGAGAAAAATAAAGCCTCAAGTTCAAACCAAAGCAGCCTTCCTGTAGCAATTATCGGGGCTGGTCCAGTCGGATTAGCGGCTGCAGCTGAGCTCGTTTCTCGGAATCAAAGTTTTATCCTTCTGGAGGCTGGTCCCGCGGTTAGTCAACATATCCGTGAGTGGGGACATGTGCATTTGTTTTCACCATGGCAGTATAATGTCAACAAAGCCGCAGAATCATTATTAAATAAATATGGGTGGAATACTCCCCCAGCCGATGAATTACCCTTGGGAAACGAAATTGTAACGCAGTACTTGGAGCCACTCGCCGAACTACCTGAGATCAAACCCTTTATCTTGTTGAATTCAAAGGTAATTGCCGTTAGCAAACAAGACACAGATAAAATGAAATCGGCAAATCGTGAGCAGCAGCCGTTCGTACTTTATGTTGAATCCGAGGGAAAGACTAAACGCATTGTTGCAAGAGCAGTTATTGATGCATCGGGTACTTGGAGCAATCCTAATCCTTTGTATGCTAGTGGGGTCTGGACGAAAGAAGAGCGAGCTTTGAAAGAGCATATATTCTATGGCATTCCAGAAATTAATAAGGAAAATCAATTGAAATACAAAGGGAAACGCGTTGCAGTTGTCGGAAGTGGGCATTCAGCGATAAATACCTTACTTGACCTAGCCACTTTAAAAGAAGCCAATCCAGAGACAGAGCTTTATTGGATTTTAAGAAAAAGAAATGTTGAAGTGGCCTATGGTGGTGAAGAGAACGACCAACTAGAAGCAAGAGGTGAGCTTGGCAGACGGATTCATCAGCTTGTCCACTTAAATCAAATTAAAGTGTATACTCCATTTAGAATTAAAGAGCTGATTCAAACAGGTCATCAGGTTCAAATATCAGGGACTTTACAAGGTGAATACACACAGATAAGCGAAATTGACCAAATCATCGTAAACACAGGAAGCCGTCCTGACTTTTCTATTCTAAAAGAAATCAGACTCAGTATAGATCCTACAACAGAGAGTGTTGAAGCCTTGGCTCCATTGATTGACCCGAACCTTCACAGCTGTGGAACGGTAAGACCACATGGTCAAAAAGAGCTTCAACATCATGAGAAAGACTTCTATATCGTAGGTATGAAGAGTTACGGACGAGCGCCGACCTTTTTGATGGCCACAGGATATGAACAGGTTCGATCTATCGCGGCCTATCTAAGTGGTGACGTAGAGGGAGCTGCAAAGGTAGAACTTGAGCTACCTGAAACAGGTGTGTGTAGCTTGAATAATGCAGTGATTAGCTCAGATGAAAGCTGTTGTTCAACAAGAAAAGGGTCTGATGGTGACTTGTGATTAATTGGAGGGTATAACATTGATTTCCGTTATTTTAGCGATTGTTATTTTCTTGGTAACACTCACATTTGTTATTTGGCAGCCGAAGAACTTATCCATTGGATGGTCCGCGTGCGGCGGGGCTGTTCTGGCTCTGCTCTTAGGCGTGGTCACTTTCCAAGATGTCTGGGATGTTACCCAAATTGTATGGAACGCAACACTAGCGTTTGTAGCCATCATTATCATTTCATTAATCCTTGATCGTATCGGATTTTTTGAATGGGCAGCATTACATATGGCTAGAGCTGCACGTGGGAGTGGGTTACGTATGTTTATTTATGTGACCATCCTTGGTGCGATTGTTGCAGCATTTTTCGCAAACGACGGTGCCGCACTTATTCTGACGCCTATCGTACTTGCGATGATGAGGGCACTACATTTTGATGAAAAGAAAGTATTTCCTTTCATCATAGCTAGTGGATTCATTGCGGATACAACATCGCTGCCGCTCGTCGTAAGTAATCTGGTTAATATCGTTTCGGCAGACTTCTTCGGAATAACTTTCTTGGAATACGCTGGTCACATGATCATCCCGGATTTATTCGCGTTGGGGGCAAGCATTTTAGTTCTGTATTTGTTCTTCCGTAGGAGCATTCCTAAGAAGTTTGATCTGCAGCATGTGAAGAAACCTTCTGATGCCATCAAGGATCCAAAGATGTTCCGTTTGTCATGGATTGTACTTGCAGTACTTCTAGTTGGCTATTTTGCTAGCGAATTTTTAGATGTCCCAGTATCCATAATCGCCGGGGTTATCGCCATCTTCTTTCTTCTTATGGCACAAAAAAGTCCAACGGTGCCTACCATGGATGTCATTAAAGGGGCTCCATGGGCAATTGTCTTTTTTTCCATAGGTATGTATGTAGTGGTATACGGGTTAAGAAATGCGGGATTAACCGATTTGCTAGCAAAAGTCATACAGCTTACTGCGGACCAAGGATTGTTTATCGCAACGATGTCGATGGGTATTTTGTCAGCTCTACTCTCGTCACTCATGAACAATTTGCCTACCGTCATGATTGATGCGCTTGCTATTGACGCGACTCATACGACAGATACCATAAAAGAGGCTTTGATCTATGCCAATGTGATTGGCTCAGATTTAGGTCCTAAAATCACTCCGATCGGATCCCTCGCTACACTATTGTGGCTACATGTACTGGGAACCAAAGGAGTTAAAATTTCTTGGGGCACTTATTTTAAAACAGGAATGATCTTGACAGTTCCAACATTGATAATCACTCTAGCAGGTCTCTACTTATGGTTATCTATCTTATGATTTTATGTTAATGGGAGCAGCAGTTAACTGCACAAAGAAGCCGCGAATATCGCGGTTTTTTTGTTGTAATTATTTACTGCCCGATAGATATGTATTTATTAAAAGTACACATAAGTGCCTACTATAATAGTGGAAAATTGTAGCATTAACATATTATTCAAAATGAGATAACTATTAAGAAATGAGAATGGAGTGGATAAATGTTCCATGCAGCACAGATGAGGGTACTAATACTTATACGGTTGACAACCTGTATATACAAGACTATGATTGATCTGCAAACAACCTGTATATACAAGATGACTAAAAGGGTGGGTTTTACATGCAAATTAAGGCGAATGGGAATCAGCCTAAAGACTGGTGGAGAAATTCTGCGGTTTATCAGGTTTACCCTAAGAGCTTCAATGATACAACTAGAAGTGGGACAGGCGACATACGTGGTCTTACCGAGAAGATTGATTATATAAAGGGTCTTGGTATCGACATCGTCTGGCTTCAGCCTGTATATGTTTCTCCACAAAATGATAACGGTTACGATGTTGCAGATTATTACAACATTGATCCAGCATATGGGACAATGGAAGATTTAGATGAACTTGTTAGTGAACTGAAAAAAAGAAACATGCATCTTATGCTGGATATCGTAGTTAATCATTCATCTACTGAACATCGCTGGTTTCAGGAAGCAAAGTCTTCACGTGATAATCCATACCGAAATTATTATATCTGGAAGGATCCAGCAGAGGACGGAGGGCCGCCTAATAATTGGCAGTCTAAATTTGGAGGCCCTGCCTGGCAGTTTGAGGAAGAAACTCAGCAGTATTATTTAACTCTTTTTGATAAAACACAAGCAGATCTCAATTGGGAGAACGAGAAGGTTAGACAAGAAGTCGTGGACTTACTTACGTTTTGGGCTAAGAAGGGGGTAAGTGGGTTTCGAATGGATGTCATCAATTTGATTTCCAAGAACCCCGAATTCCCGGATGACGACGGCTCTATTGCTCCAGGGGATGGACGGAGATTTTATACCGATGGACCTCGTGTACATGAGTATATTAAAGAATTAAATGAGAACGTATTCAGTACGTATCATTTGGTTACGGTTGGAGAAATGTCCTCCACTACACTGGAACAATGTATTCAATACTCAAATCCGGAGCAGCAAGAGTTCTCTATGACATTTAATTTCCACCATCTTAAAGTAGATTATCCGAATGGGCAGAAATGGGAGCTTAAGCCTTATGACTTCGAGGAGCTCAAAAAAATACTTACCGATTGGCAAGCGGGCATGCAGCAGGGCGGGGGCTGGAATGCGCTATTCTGGAATAATCATGATCAACCTCGGGCGCTATCTCGGTTCACTGATGACGACGAATACCGTAACGAAAGTGCGAAGCTGCTAGCAACTACACTTCATGGATTACAAGGCACCCCTTATATTTATCAAGGTGAAGAAATAGGGATGCCAAATCCTAAATGGAACGATATGACCGAGTTCCGGGATATTGAGTCGCTAAATATGTATGAAATTCTTCTGCAACGAGGCAAAACGCCTGATGAAGCTGCCCATATTGTACATGTGCGCTCTAGGGATAACTCTCGTCTTCCGATGCTGTGGGACGACAGTGACCAGGCTGGATTCACTACGGGTACGCCGTGGATCAAGATCGATGAAAGATATCCATTCATTAATGCACAATCGCAGGTGAAAGATCCTAATTCCATCTATCATCATTATCGGAAATTAATTGAGATGCGCAAGAGCATTCCGGTGTTTGTCGATGGAAGATACATGCGTCTGGATGAAGGTCATCCGCAAGTTTATGCGTATGCCAGAACCAATGATGAACAAACTCTCGTCGTTATTTCGAATTTCAGCAAGGAAACGGTGAAATTTGAACTTCCAAATAAGTTCACTAAGAATCTTATGAAGAATGCTTCAGCTGAGCTCCTCTTAGGAAATACGGATGAAGTACCGGAATTTTCACAGATCATTATGCTGCAACCTTACGGTTCTTATATGTGGCTGTTTCAAGCCTAATTTCATAATCACGAATGACAGGAGTGTATGGCTATGGCGAAAATAGATCGCAAAGACGTAGAGCGGATTATTGAGGCTGTCGGAGGCAAAGATAACATTGATGCTGCTACGCATTGTGTGACTCGATTAAGATTTGCGCTTGCGGATGAAGGTAAGGTAGATGCCGAGGCGCTTGATAAAAACAACCTCGTAAAAGGACAATTCTCTTCCCAAGGGCAGTTTCAAGTCGTGATTGGACCGGGAATTGTTGATCAAGTGTATGATGAAATGATTGCCATCACAGGAGGAGACAGAGCTTCCAAGGATGATGTAAAAACGCTCGCAAGTAAGAAACAAAATCCGCTTCAGCGGGCGATTAAGACACTCGCCGATATATTTATTCCAATACTGCCAGCCATCGTTATGGCGGGTCTCTTGCTCGGGATCAATAACATTCTTACGGGTCCTGGCATTTTCTATGAAGGAAAGTCACTTATCGATGTACACAAACAGTGGGCAGATGTGGCTTCCATCATTAATCTTATTGCAAGTACGGCCTTTACTTTCCTGCCAGTCTTAATCGGTTGGTCAGCTGCTAAGAAGTTCGGAGGTAATCCGCTTCTCGGGATTGTCCTAGGTTTGATTCTCGTTAATCCAAGTTTACTTAGCGCTTATCAGTATGCAGATGCGAAGCTTGCAGGTACAGTTCCGGTTTGGAATTTGTTCGGATTTTCAGTGGAGAAAATCGGTTATCAGGGTCAAGTGCTACCGGTGCTCGTTTCCGCGTATATTTTGGCCAAAATTGAGAAGTTCCTGGAAAAACGGGTACATGATTCTATTAAATTGCTAGTTGTGGCGCCAGTTGCCTTGCTAGTTACTGGATTCCTAGCATTTATTTTGGTAGGACCTATCACTTTTGCTATTGGTAATTTACTTACTACGGGTCTAACCAGCATCTTTAATTCTTACTCCTGGCTTGGTGGTTTAATCTATGGTGGATTTTATGCTTTGCTGGTAATTACAGGGATGCATCACACCTTCCTTGCCGTAGACATTCAATTGATCGGAAGCAATGGAGGAACCTTCCTATGGCCGATGCTAGCCTTATCTAATATTGCTCAAGGTGCAGCAGCACTCGCTATGATGTTTATTTTAAAAGAACAGAAAGCAAAAGGACTAGCCGTAACCTCTTCTATCTCTGCTTTCCTAGGTGTAACTGAGCCAGCTATTTTCGGGGTCAATGTGCGTCACAAATTCCCTTTTATTTTCGGTATGGTTGGTTCCGGGATCGCCGGGATTGTGCTCGCTGTAAATAACGTTCTTGCTTCTTCAATCGGTGTAGGGGGTATTCCAGGATTCCTGTCGATCTTCCCGAACCAATGGGGAATCTTCTTCATAGGTATGGCAATAGTACTGGTAATTCCTTTTATTGGTACACTGTTGTATGGCAGATATCAATTGTCCAGACAGACTAATAAGATCGAAGATACTCAAGATCCTATAGTGAATGCAACGGCAGAATCCGTTAAAACCGCAAGCGGTTTGAGCGCAGTTATACCACAATCTGAAGAGGCTATGAATTCGGAGAATACTATAGTAAATATTATGGCTCCTATGAATGGACAAATCGTACCTTTATCTGAAGTTCCTGATCCTGCTTTTTCGGAAAAACAAATGGGTCAAGGGATTGCTATTCTTCCTTCAGAGGGGAAGGTATATGCTCCCTTTGATGGAACGGTTGAACACCTGATGAAGAAGAGTAAACATGCACTTATTCTTTCAGATACGAATGGAATTCAGATATTGATCCATGTAGGCATTAATACGGTTTCTCTGAAAGGGGAAGGCTTTACTGCCCATGTGGAAAGTGGATCAACCATTACTAAAGGCCAGCTTTTGCTAGAATTCGATAAAGAAAGAATTGAAGAAGCAGGTCTTCCGGTGATTACACCGATTCTTATTCCGGATGGCCAAGAGCGCATTGGGGAAATTAAAGAATATGATGGAGAAGCAGTTCAAGCTCAAGCCCGATACTCCAGGTTAATCTAGAACCAACTACGCCCTAACATCATGTAAGGATTTTTTATTAAAACATGGTACAATATTGATGGTGATAATGCGATGATAAACAATATATTCTTGACACTTTACAAGGATTATACGGAACAGATTGATGCGGGAACCTTGAGCCCGGGAGTAAGCTTCCCTCCGAGAACGAGCTTGCTGAGACATATCAGACATCGAGAGAAACCGTACGCAAGGGATTGAATATGCTCGCTCAAAATGGTTATATCAATAAGGTAAAAGGTAAGGGATCGTTTGTGCTGGATAAAGGGAGGATGAAGTTTCCTATATCAGGCTTAGTCAGTTATAAAGAGCTTGCCGCACGACTAGATAAACCTAATCGTACTCTCGTTTATATAACGGAACGTATCCCGGCAGGGAATGATATTGCTAAGGAGCTGCGAGTTCGTTCGGATCAGCCCGTGTGGAAGATCGTCCGTGCCAGGGAAATCGAGGGTGAACGCGTCATCCTAGATATCGATTATTTGCTTGCCGAAGTCGTTGCGGACATATCCAAAGACATCGCAGCAGATTCCATTTATCAATACCTAGAGCAGGAGCTTCATTTGAAGATTAGTTATGCGGAGAAGGTAATCTGCGTGGAGCGGGCTACAGAGATCGACCATCAATATATGGATCTTAGAGGAGATACCCACGTGGTTGTCGTTCGGGGGATATGTTCATCTAGAGGATACAACACTCTTTCAATATACAGAGTCGAGACATCGTCTGGATAAGTTCCAATTTGTTGATTTTGCGAGAAGAATAACGATGTCAGATATTTAATCATAGTTAGGAGACTTTAAGACCGTTTTCTTTGGAAAACGGTCTTTTTGTGCGCAGAGATTTTATTTTATGACTTAAAATTATGATTGAGAAATTATTACATGAAGGAATCATCCCGCAATTTGCAATATGTTATAGTATAAAGTATGGATTAAACCACTAATTTTGTGATTCCCTTATAGCGTGACGTCCGCTTATCACAAGCATGATTGTAGAAATAAAGACGAGTATGAAACAGAGAACAAATGAATAGCGGTAACCTACTACACTGGCTAATAACCCGCCGACAAGACTACCAACGAGTCTACCGATCGTTGATGAATTAGAGTAGAGCGTAGAGGCATACCCAGGCATGTTTGGAAGCAGATCTTGAATGTAACTAATACCTATCGCTGAAATAACAGCAACGAAAACGGCGAGTAGAATTTGGGCTGCAATCATCTGCCACATCTCGCCTGAGAGAATGACAACGAGATAATAAGCTCCGCCTAGAACGGACCCACATATCATCAAGATTCGGTTACTGTACTTTGCACTGAGTAGACCAAGCATAATCATAAATGGAATTTCTAGCGCTGCGCAAATACTACTGACTAGACCGACATTACTTGTCGTCCCACCTAGATTGTTGGTGATGAAGAGAGCTGTGTTAATGCTACTTGTCCAGTGGGCTACATACATGAGTATCAGAATCAGAAAAGGAAGCAGAATATTACGATTTTGAACCAGCCGGAAGCTTTTTACTTGTATATTAGCATTATTGCTTTTTAGTTCTGTATTCGATTTGAGAAATAGGAAAACAAGTAAGGAAACAAGCAGGAAAACTCCGATTGTACCAGTAAAAATCCCCTTGAACCCAACAGCAGCGATTAGCAGGGTACCCATTAAAGGACCTGTAATAAAGCCGAGAGAGAAAGCAGAACGTAGGGTAGAGTTAGCAAACGAATGATCAGTGAAATTGCTCTTATTCACGGCTTCTCTCGAAATAGCGAACAATTGTGGCATCCCTGGTGCACCGAGAGCGGTGAACACAATCATATAGATGAACAAGATATTAAAATCCTGAATGAGCAAGTATCCGCTATAAGCCAGAGCATTACAGAGCGTTGAGATAAAGTAAATGCTTTTTCGATTCAAGCCGAGGTCAGAGCGTCTCCCGATTAGAGTACTGATCCATATCCCCGCCATGAGCGTGGCTGCTAGAAAAATGCCAAACATCCCGACAGAGACTCCAAGCTGTTCCGTGAAATAAATAGATAAAAAGGGTGCGCTGAGTGAAATACCCATTCCCTGCAGAAACATACATAAAAAGAGTAGAGCATACGATGGAATCGAAAATAGTTCAGTAAGTCGTCTAAACATGTTGTGAATTTACTCCTCTATATTAGTTAAGATAGTTAATCTATTAATAGTATACTTGAAATAGATATTAATAATATATATAGGGCCTCTATGGTTTGTATTATGCTGCTGATGAGTAGATGGAGAGAGACATTAGGGGCAATAAAGAAGCAAAATGGAGAAATGAGACTTATGAAATTGTCAGCATCTCAAATATTAAATATTATTTTGCAGCAATCTCCTTATCCAGACTTCTTAAGGGCAGTAGAAATTTAGTCTCACTTGTAAACCTTTTAAGACTCCTTCCGGCATCTCCCTGATCTTGATATCCTCACCTAGGAAAAGCAGCCAATTTGTGAATTCGACCATTTCTTCGGATTTATTAACATTAACAAAAGTCCTAAGAATGGCAGTCGTTTGGTAGGGATTCGTATAGGATATGGAAACTTTTAATGGATGGTATTTTCTGAATTGGGCAATCGCTTTCGGACCAAGTTCAAGAACAAGATTAATGACTTCTTCCTGTTTACGTAATTGATTCAAAATCTTCTTCTCACTTACTCTCTTTTTCTCAGGGTAAGGTTCTATATCCGTAAGATCATCAACAGAAAAAATTCTACTTTTTTCTTCCTGCAAATCAAACCCTTCGATCAACCAAACACTTTTTTCACGATACAGGTGCAATATATAAAGGGAATGTGACTTAATTTCCTTCTCTTCTTTAATGGAAACCAATACATAGCTGTCCAACAAAATGATTTGGATTAGTTTTTCTAACTAACGGATGGGGAAGATCTGATAAATCAAGAAGGTCTGGATTATTTGGATTGGTCCCTTCAAATAGTAAAATTTGATTCAACAGTACAAGGTCATCTTGCTGATTTTCCGAAATGAGGCCAAGTAATTTTTCAGCTAGAGACTGACGACTCTTGAGATAAGGGAGCTGCTGATTTCTTGTGGCCATAAAGGCAATAAACAGAGCTTTAATTTCGTTATCGGTAAATCGGACCGTGGGCAGGATCGAGTTGTTCATAACAAAATAACCCCCATCCCTACCAACTTCAGCTATAAGCGGCATTCCCATCGCTTCAATTTCCCGAATATCTCGAATAGCCGTGGAACGAGAGATGTTAAATTCCCGCATGATTTCAGAAATGGTAAAGTGGGCTCGGTTGTTAATGTAGCGCATGATGATATTAACCCGTTCAACTTTTTTCATCGGGACCCCCTAAACAGTATCACTTTTTGACATGATTTAAGGATATTATAAACCCATCAAGTGAAAAGACAATCATTTGATCAAATTTCAAAAAAAGGAAGGTTTTGAATATGTCACAATTTACGTTGGAACAAAAAGAGAGCTTTAACGTTTTAGGGATTGGAACGGAGCTTAAGAGCCATTACACAGATTTTGCCGGCATAAACAAGGAAAAGGCAGAATTCTGGTCGGCCGTCGAAGTTGATGGAAGCTTGGACAAGTTAAAATCTATCGCCACGAATGACTACATTTTTGCCGTGAACGAAGCTGTGAATAACAAGATGATGTATTATGCGGGTGTCATGACAGAGGCATCGTTACCAGAAGCATCGAGAATGATCCAATTTCCCAAGGGGGAATACCTCGTTGTGAAAGGGGAAGCGAAGACATCTGAGGAGCTCAGCAATCAGCTTGCTGGTATTGCCTTTGGCCAAGTCTTACCGGAAGTAAACGAAGTTGCCTATGTCGGCGGGCCGAATACATCGGTTGAGATGGGACAACGAGACGGTGTTGTATTTGGCGAAATGTGGATTCCTGTTGTTAGGAAATAAATAGAGAAGTGAATGCTTCCGATGTGAGTTTTGCTCGAAGTACGTTCTACGATGTAACTCTCGCAAAACTTTTAGGAGGAATCGAAATGTCATATATCGTTGATTTTAAAAATGTGTCTACGGTTGGTTTGGAGTCTTCGCCTGTAGTCGAAGCACTTGCTGGGTTAAGAGCGAATGAAGCACGATACTTCATGAACAAATACAAGCACGAATTTACGGTCGTACCCGCCAGTGAAAGCCAGGAGACACTTGATTATGTGAACCGAATTTTGAAAGAAGAACGTGATATCGAATTTGCGGCCAAGCCTTTGGAGACGTCCCAATTTCAAGTGGAAAATATCCGATTTTCCTATGTTTTTTATGAAGATGGTCTTGGACTCAATGTCATGTATACGGTCGATGACCCGAAGAAACGGGCCGTTGGTTTTAAGCTTTCGGAGGGGATGGAGGTACCACAGGAATTGGAAGGGAAGTTTAAGTTTGCTCGGCAGAAGTCTAAATTGGCCGGAACCATCCGGGGATCGTTCTTTGTTATTAAAAGAGAATATTAACGTATACATTTCAGCATGAAAGGGTCAAGAGAGTAGCGTATTTATTTGCAGCTCTTTTGACCTTTTTATTAGTACATATTGTATAATTCGATTTTAAAAAGATTAGTTTGACAGCACTCCATATCGTAAAGGATAAAAAAAATTTCTCGATATCATTCACTGGCAGTTTTCCGCCCATTATCCCCTCAATAGAAATTTGTCCAATAATCCTAAATGGAATATGATGGTAAAGAACTCATCACTTATCCATTGAAGGAGGTAGTATATGATTACTGTTAATGCAAGAGCTACATTCAGTTCAGAAGGGCCTTTCAAACTGACCACAATCGAACGTAGAGAGCTGGAGCCGCATGATGTCCTCATTGAGATTAAATATGCGGGTATCTGCCACTCTGACATCCATGCCGCTCGCGGCGAGTGGGGACCCGTTAACTATCCGCTCGTTCCAGGACACGAGATTGCCGGAATTGTCGCCAAGGTTGGCTCAGAAGTCACAAAATATGCAGTTGGAGACCGAGTGGGGGTTGGCTGCATGGTTGACTCCTGCAGAGATTGTACTAACTGCCGTAATGGTGAAGAGCAGTACTGCCTGAACGGAAATACAGGCACCTATGGGGCAATCGACAGGTACGGGCAATATACACAGGGCGGTTATTCCACGCATATCGTCGTAACAGAAGACTTTGTAGTCAGAATTCCTGATGGAATGGAGCTTGACGTTGCCGCACCGCTTTTATGTGCTGGCATCACAACATATTCGCCTCTACGCCATTGGGGAGCTGCCCCCGGCAAAAGAATAGCGGTTGTTGGACTTGGCGGGCTGGGACACATGGCTGTAAAGATTGCTCATGCCATGGGTGCTGAGGTTACGGTATTATCTCAATCATTAAAGAAGAAAGAAGATGGATTACGCCATGGCGCGGATCATTATTATGCTACCAGCGATGCGGATACATTTGAGAAACTGGCAGGTTCGTTTGACCTTATTATAAATACCGTAAGTGCGAAGATTGACATTAGTGCTTACCTGTCGTTACTGGCACTTGACGGTACATTGGTCAATGTCGGTGCGCCAGCAGAACCCTTGTCCGTTAATGTATTCTCTCTAATCGGTCATCGACGTTCTTTCGCAGGATCTACAATCGGAGGAATCAGCGAAACACAGGAAATGCTTGATTTTTGTGCCGAACATAGCATTGTCCCAGAGATCGAGACGATATCCGCAAATCAAATTGATACAGCGTGGGAGCGCGTTCTAGCTTCTGATGTCCGTTATCGCTTTGTCATCGATATCAGTACGATGGAGAATGAATAACATTACATGAAATAAATAATTTAGGGGCGCGCCTTTACGGTGTGCCTTTTTACGTGGAGGAGGAGTATAACGCAATCCTTGGACATAGGGCTTCTCTATCATCACTTCAACAACCCAATACACAAGTGCGAAATGATTTGAAGTAAAAAAATATTAGAAACCAAAAATATTCTATATTGTTGGATAAAATTGACTTATAATCAGATTTAAAAGTTAAATATAACTCCAAACAGTAATTATATTAGAACTTACGGATTACTTTAAGAGTTTAGTTACTATTTGTATGAGACTTAAGGAGGAACTGTGAATGGGAGTTTTGGAAAGTACTAGCCAGTCATTTTATTCTGGTGTTCAGCGAGGCAAAAAGGAAGAGTACATCTATCTAACGGCATCTGATTTGATTCTAAAACAGGATTATTTTACGGATGCAACAGCTCACTATTGGATTCAAGCAGATACCATTCAGCTGGCTGGATCGTTAAGTTTGCCAGGTCGTAATTTAACGATTAATGCGAGAGTAATAACTTCAGACGGAGATCTATCTATAAGTACTTCAGGAAAACCCGTCCCTGCGGACAAAGACTTCTCACGAGAGCCTAAGGCGGACTCAGGTATTCAAGCGATTGTTAGTGGCGATCGTGGCGGAGATGGCATGGATGGTCAAAGTGGTGGAAATGGGATGTCCGGTGGGCATATCGTACTTGCGGCGGAACGTTTTATTCTGAAAGGAGAATTGAGACTATCAGCAAATGGTAGCAATGGAGGTCGTGGCCAAGATGGCGGAGACGGCATGGATGGTCGGAAGGGTGATGATGGAAGAAATGGAGAGACCCATATTATCTGGCCAAATGAACATGCAACAAAGGGTAGCGATGGAGGCAGTGGAGGTAATGGCGGAGATGCTGGCAAATCAGGAAATGGTGGAGACGCGGGACATATCTTTATTGGCTATGTAGTTCCGAGCGACGAGCATAGAATAACGTTGGAAACTCAAGCTGGCATCGCAGGGGCGCCAACCTTACCCGGAAAAGCAGGCGCTGGAACCTCTGGAGGCATAGGCGGCTTACAGCTAGAGGTGGTCTCGGTTGGGAGCCGATCTACCGTTACCAAACGCAGTATGACGAAGAGAGCCGCTAGCGGAAAGGATGGCATAGACGGTAAGGTTGGGCTCAGTGCTACTATAGCTGTTGACGGTAACCCTGCCCATTCTACGATTGTACAGATTTCATATGAACAATTTTATGGAACAAAAATTCTCAACTCCGAACTGTACAAAAATTTCACTCCGATTGATTTGGAATCGGCTTTGAGTGCCTCACTTGAACGTCAGACATTGACTTTACATAAGGCAGGACTAGCATATTTGTCAGGGAGTGTGGAGCAACTCGAAGATGCTGCAGATTTATTGACTTGGATACAGCAGACAACACCGGATGAGACTTGGTTTGACGAGATAACAGATCAGAGTACTATTTCGAGATTCCAAAGCGATATGCTGGATGCATCCATTCAGTGGATAGCACTTCGCAATAAAGCTATAATCCTCATTTCACAGTTGGGACAAGGGATAGACTATTTTGGTCATCCTTGGAACTGGGTGCCACTCATGCCGCTAGACAAGTATCAAAATCTAGGTATTAACTTAATTAACGCTGCTCAACAAGCGGAGACATTATATCATAATTATGTTATCGCAGAAAACGATCAACGAGGTCGATTGAAGGTATTAAACGACGCTATTTGCGTTCAAGTCAATCGGATCAACGATGTAAAAGAACAATGGCAAAGTTCGATTAACGAGCGGGAACGCTTGAAATTGGAAGCAGATAAGCTTTATGAAGGTATTCTTTCCAAAGAGAGATCCCTTCAAAAAGTAGCAGAAGAGTTTGTGGAAGCTCTGCGTAGTAAACTGGCTATGGATACTCTAAAAGCCACTTTTGATTTGATAGTGAACGGAGTAGCATTGGTCACAAATGTTACACCTGCCCTCACCGCACTAAAGACAGGAGGAGCGATAGCCTCTGCTGTGAGTAACTACTGGAATACAGGCAAAACGATAGTAATTGATGATAAGTATAAAAACAAAAAGACGGCTGCAAATGAAAAAAAGAAGAAGGAAGAGGAACTTTCCAAATCCATTAAAAATGTGACAACAGTAGCTTCCTCTGGTCTAGCGATTATAAAGGATGGAATTGAAATTTATAATCTCATCGACCAAATGAAAGTGGCACGTGATTCCTTTGGATGTTCTTCGTCCATGCTTGCGATGTCACGTGAGCAGTTCGAAGAGATGTTGCGACCCGTTTACGATCAAATGCCGAAGGATAAGGTAGAGGGATATCGTAAGGCCTTTACTCAGTATCTCGACGTCGTCGAAGAATATCAGCGCAAAAAACAGTCGGTGATAGCTAGACATCTTGAGGAAGCCAAATTATTAGCGGAGATGGAACAGCGCCGTGCAGATCAAGAACGAATCAAGCAGGCCATGGGGAATGATATGGATGCTGGACTGCCACTGTTCCATACGTATATTTTTGATCTATATAACAGCTTGAAACTGGCGTTAACCGATTTTCTGTATCAAGAATATCAAGCATATCGTTATATGGTCCTGAGCCAAGAACTCTTCCCATTTGTTCAAGATCGTCATGTTGCCGAGCTCAGCCGCATCCATGCCGACATGACCGTTAAATTGAAGAACGCACTAAACGGGTCAGAGAACCCAGTGCAGCCATTCAAGAACGTGACTTTCATTTTCAATGAAGACTCCTTCCCTGAACAATTTGAAACGCTTCGTGAACACGGAACGGCTTTTTTCCCTTTAACATTGGAGAACAAGCTCATTCGGGAAAAAATTGCTGGTAAGGCTCACATGATGGTCAGTGACTGCCACATTCATTTACCGGGCGCTCGACATACGGCAGGAAGTATTCACATTGAATATACTCATTCAGGACATTCAACCTTCCTTGATCCGTATGGAAAACGATATGACTTTATCCATAACAAGAGCCATGGTTTCTATGAATATGATGTAACTCTAGAACAAAATACAGCAGTTAATATAGAATTGAAAGAGAAAATTGCCAATGAGTCTGGTGGAGCTGTAGGGGATGGCAGTAGCCGAATTATGCCAGGATTGTTGTCTGTATGGTCGATAGAAGTACCTTTAGAAGATAGAAATGGATACACTCTAAACGAAGGTGTCGATCTAAGTCAGGTAAACAAGATCATAATGACCTTACAGGGTAAGGCAGAGGCTTATGCAGCTAATGCCCCTGTCAAAAAATTTACGTCCCTTGCAACGAAAAGGTCTATTTCCGAAACGTTTGCTGATCATGAGATGTTTAGTCTGCCGGACAATGGAACGGATGTTGTACAAACAGATACAATTGTTATTGAGCTGTAAACCCGTATGTATGATGATTCATAATGTTGGAGAGGTACATACAATCTCTAAAAATTAGAACACAAAGAGGCTGTACTCCATGGAGTACAGCCTCTTTGTGTTCTAGCATTTGTAGTTTAGCTTTTCATAGGGTATTCCCCACTAAGGCATATGATAAAATTTTGAGCAATGAATGGCTGCATATTATTATGAGCCTGAGAACCCCCAGTTACATTGAGAGCAATAGGGGACATTTCAACATTGGCGGTCGCATCATACATATTCTGTGCCGGCGTAAAATCATCCAAGGGAGGATTTTGCGCCCACACGTTCTGGGTGGGTGTATTTGCAGAACCTGAACCATCGATCGCTTGAGGATTGTGAGAATGGTTAGGAATCTGGCTTGTTAATAGTGTAACCGACGGTTCTCCAACTTTTTCGGCAAACGTTCGAGATGTTAGGCCATCACCGCTACCTTGATTCATACAAGCACTACCCATTAAATTAGGTAAAGCAAAGGTTGTTCTACCGTCACCACCGTATTGATTGCCGAGGATAGTAAACAACACCTGGTTTTGCTGAATAGACAAAAGCTGCCCATTACAAAATGCCCAGTCTTTGGGGGCGTAATTTCCTGCAAAAATTCGTATTTCTCCGGTATATGCATCTGCCATGTTATAGCCTCCTATTAGCTCCTACTTGGATATATTCCCTGAACCGCTATTGCGTAGTTAAGAGCCAAGTAGGGTTGCATGTTATTGTGAGCTTGTCCTTCACCGACAACTTTGATTGCATTGGTACTCATAGGTGAGAGTGTAGCTCCTTGATCATACGCATTATCTATTTTTGCCCACACATTGTTTTTAGGTGATGGATCACTTGCCACATTGGATGACCCTAAAAGTTGATGCGTATGTTGAGGTATTTCATTTACAGTTAGGCTATGCGCCGCCTCACCTTGTTTAGTGCCGAGTGGGATTGTCGAGCTGAAGTGTATCGGAACACGTCCGCGATAGTCTGGAAGTGCGAACGTTGTTCGTCCATCACCGCCGTACACAGTACCTAATAGTGAAAATAATGCAGTGTTCGTGCTGATCGGTAGAATTTGCCCTTCACAGAACAGCCACCCCTTTGGAGCATAATGAATAGGAAATAGACGAATTTCACCCAAAAATGGCTCAGACACACAATGACCTCCTTAATTAATAATTCAATAATTTCATGGTTGTGACGGAAAGATTCCATACAGAGAAATAATAAATGAAATGGCAGTGGTAGGCATCATGTTGTCATGTGGTTGGTTTTCACCCACTGAAGATAGTGCATGATCATTCATATCCACTAAGGACTTACCATTAGGATCAATGTAACTCGAGTACAGAGAATCAGACCACAAGGAGTTTTCCGGACTATCGTTCTGACCATTTGACGCACAGGCATTGAGAACATGCGTATGTGGGGCCAATTGTGCTGTTGTAAGCGTAGCCGTCTCGGTTCCTTGTTTGCTTCCAAGCACAATATTTTGATTTGGAAATGGATGAACAGCTACTCTTCCTCGAAGATCGGGTAGATTAAATGTTTGCTGTCCGTCACCACCGTAAGTTGTACCCAGTAATACGTACAGTATTTCATTCTCATTAATACTCATGGTTTGACCATTGCAAAGAGCCCAACCTTGCGGAGCATAGTTTCCAGCAAACATACGAATTTCACCTACATATGACTCGCTCATTCTTTTTCACCTCTTAAAATTATATATGGGAGAGCTTATTACTTTATAAGTAGTGAGCTCCATTCCATTTGTACATGTAGTCCGTTATGTTGCTTGTGTTGAAATCCTAAGCGTTCATAAAGTCGAAGTGAAGGATTGTCGTGAAGCACACTTAAATAAATCGTCTTGGAAGTGATGGCTGCTTCCGTTTGCAGTTTTAATATGAACGAGGTACCTATCCCTTGATTTCGATAAGCAGGCAGCAATGACAGATCGACCAAAGTTAAATCAATGTCACTTCGATTCAATCGAGCTTGTCCGACCTTATGGACCGCTTGATTCAGAATAAGATGCTCCGCTCTAGGATATTGTTGAAGATAGGATTGCTGTTGGGCAGTCCATTGTAGCTTTAAAAAAGAATGAATCATCTCTTCATCCATCCCCAAGACCGTACTTCTTCCCAACGCGTACTCACATATAGTTCATACAGAAAAGGCAAATCATTTTTTTCGACAGGATACGTATAAAACATAGAATCTCCTTTAAGGCAATTAGGACAAAATTACTAGATTTTGTATCTGACTTCATAGTAAAATCATATCAGACATATGTCCAGAAATTTTATACATTTGAGAGAAAATAATCCTACACGATCTATATTGCCATGTTGTTTGACTTTTTTCTACTAATTTCGCAGAACAAATATGTCGATTACTGTATTAATACAATTACTAAGGGAGTGATGAATGGAAGGTTGTAGGCAAAGCGAATGTCATACTGCAATAATCATATGTTCTTCATTTTGGTAGAAAAGTAGAATCGTTAGAAAGAGGGATCTTATGCATTTTAAAAAGGTAATGAGAGTGGTACTTGCTTTTGCAGTTTTTCTCACTTCAATGGGACTTGGAGTGCGAGTAACACCCGTTGAAGCAGCAACAGGCATTTGGAAAACAGTCAATCTTGAATTCGGCTCTGCCGGCTTCTATAGAACGGATTACGGAAACGATGTTCCAGGCGGACGCTGGGTAATGGTAACAAGTGCAGGCGATCCTGCCGTTTCAACGGATGGAGATACCTGGACGAGAGGGGAACAAAATCAAAATATTGCATGTCAGGCTAGAAGTATAGTCTACACTGGAAGCTTATGGGTTATGGGTTGTACTACTGGTGATATTTTTACCATGTCATCTGGCGCTGACCCGCTCATTGCTGCAAATTGGATTAAGCATGGGAAAGCACCGAATGCCTCCGCCATGACTAATATTGCACATGATGGAAACGGGACAATCGTGGTAACTGGAGACGTTGGCAAGGATGGTGCCATTCTTACATCAACAAATGGAGGTACAAGTTTTGAAAATGCTTCACTCTCTGAAAAAACGGCGATGTATGGCGTAACTTATGCGAATGGTAAATTTTACGCTGTAGGAAAGACCTTTTCTCCAGATGTATCTAAGGTTTATGTCTCAGTAGATGGCAGCAAGTGGGATCAGGTCGCAGGAGCTACCCCTCAAAAAGACTTAAGGGGGATCGCTTACGGAAACGGTAAGTTAGTGGCTGCAGGCTTTACCGGTTATATCTATGTTTCTGCCGATGGTACAAATTGGTCAGTGGCCAGTGCTCCAACTCCGAGCATTGATTTCGCAGCGATTACTTATGGAGTAGGAAAGTTTTATGCAGTAGGCAAAAGTGAGACCATCATCTCTTCTGTAGATGGCGTAACCTGGGAAACAGAAACGACTACTGGTGGTAGTACCAAAGCATTTGTTAATGTAGTAGCTGATCATAATCGAGCATTTGCATTTGCTCAGGGATTGTTCAAATCAGGCTCTGTTAGTTCACCAATCCCAGAATCTACTCCAATTGCAAACTTTGCAGAGACAGCTAAAACAAGTACGACAGCAAGCTTCAATTGGAGCGCCTTATCAGATGCCACGAATGTAATCATTGAGCAGTCTCCCAAAGGAGCCAACACGTGGACCAATTCAACAACAGCTCCGATCGCTACCAACGCGACCAGCGCAATTGTTACAGGACTAAGTCCAGCAACGGAATATGACTTCCGACTTAGCGTCACAGGCGGTAGCCATGCAGGAACGTCCAATGTAGTAACCGTGAAGACAACTACAGTTCCGGTTACGGACTTTGCGAGCACAGGAAAAACGAGCGATACCGCGAGTTTTAGTTGGAGTTTAGTGAATGGTGCTGCTGGAATAATTATTCAACAGTCTCCAAAAGGAGCCAACACGTGGACTAATTCAACAACAGCTCCGATTGCTAGCAACGCCTCTAGCGCAATTGTTACAGGACTAAGTCCAGCAACGGAGTATGACTTCCGTCTTGTGGTCACAGGCGGTAGTAATGCAGGAACGTCCAATGTTGAGAGTGTGAAGACAAACTCAGTTCCGGTTACGGACTTTGCGAGCACAGGAAAAACGAGCGATACCGCGAGTTTTAGCTGGAGTTCAGTGAATGGAGCTGCTGGAATACTTATTCAACAGTCTCCAAAAGGAGCCAACACGTGGACTAATTCAACAACAGCTCCGATTGCTACCAAGGCCTCTAGCGCAATTGTT
>NZ_BAVZ01000010.1 GCF_000576305.1 Paenibacillus pini JCM 16418
ATAATGAATCAGATAAAATCTTTAGAATAGCCTTTATTGGGTATACTAAGATTTATGCTTGGAGAGATACCCAAGTGGCTATAAGGGGACCCTCTGCTAAGGGGTTAGACTGCGTAAGCGGTGCGAGGGTTCGAATCCCTCTCTCTCCGCCATCTGATTTATAAAATTGTTTTTCTTTAATATGGCGGTGTAGCTCAGCTGGCTAGAGCGTACGGTTCATACCCGTGAGGTCGGGGGTTCGATCCCCTTCGCCGCTATTTTTACCTTACATATTATGGAGCTTAGCTCAGCTGGGAGAGCATCTGCCTTACAAGCAGAGGGTCGGGGGTTCGATCCCCTCAGCCTCCACCATAATGTGCCGGTGTAGCTCAACTGGTAGAGCAACTGACTTGTAATCAGTAGGTTGGGGGTTCAAGTCCTCTCGCCGGCACCATTTAAATAATATTGCGGAACCGTGGTGTAGTTGGCCTAACATGCCTGCCTGTCACGCAGGAGATCGCGGGTTCGAATCCCGTCGGTTCCGCCATTATTTATGAATTTCCACAAATGAAAGTGGGAAAGAAACATACCACTTTGTTTTTGTATGTATGGCTCGGTAGCTCAGTCGGTAGAGCAGAGGACTGAAAATCCTCGTGTCGGCGGTTCGATTCCGTCCCGAGCCACCTTTTATTTTGGAGGATTAGTGAAGTGGCTAAACACGGCAGACTGTAAATCTGCTCTCTTCGAGTTCGGTGGTTCGAATCCATCATCCTCCACCAGTTTTATAAGAGCCATTAGCTCAGTTGGTAGAGCACCTGACTTTTAATCAGGGTGTCGTAGGTTCGAATCCTACATGGCTCATCACAGTAGAACCGATAACCTTAGGTTATCGGTTTTTTTGTATTTATTTATTTTAATTAGCAATCTGATATAATGTTTCTTGATACCTAGAAAATCCAAATGAGGAAGCCTTATTTGCTGTTTTTAACCAAGGATATGATAGAATAGGAAGAAAAACGGTAAAGTGGTGGATATCATCAATGGTAGAGATGGAGACATTACGGAGTAAGTTAGAACTTATAATCGGCTCATCCATACGCATGAAAGAACTGAGTAAACCTCAATCTGAATTGATGTATTCAGCAGAACGTCTATTACAAGATTTTCTGAACATAGACGAATTTACTTGGTTTCCACTGTATGTAAAGAATGGTGTATTACATGTATTTGAGGTAAAAAGTGATTGCATAAGTTCTGAAGTGATGCAACTAATAGCAATGCTAGTTCGGCAGCAGCGTGAAGAACCGTTGAGTGCCCATGGCGAAGAAGAACGTGGGATTTTACGCTTAAGCCAATGGATTCAGGCACAACTTGAACTTGAGCAAGGAGAAGCAGAGCTTCCAGATGATCTAGAATTCAAACGACGTCTTGGCGTAGACATGGTTCCATTTCTTTTGATATGCGAGAGTATTCATATAACTGAGGTAAGCAGTACAGCTTTGAAGCGTCTTCTCCGTAGTTATTTTGATGGTGATGTGATTCTTATTCCTTTACGTGAACAAGAATGGTTGGTTCTTGCTCGTAAAGAACTAGTAGCTGGTGGTAATGATGAGAAGGACGATGATGGAGTAGAATCGGAAACAGATATGCTATCGGCTTTTGGACTTGGTCTATATGAACTGATTGCAAGTGAGTGGGTGGGAACTTTCCATTTAGCGTTAGCTCCTGTATTTTCTCCTGTTAAATCTCTTCCTTCCATGGTAGGGATGCTGCGGGAGACCATTTTTCTGGGACGAACCTTTCATGTTACGGAGCATGTCCACTTCCCTTGGGAGTTACTGCTCGAACGATTGATCTACAGTATTCCACCTGTGCAACGGCGCAGATTTTTGGATCAGGCTGGAGATCATGGGGTGTTATTTACTGATAGTGAGACATTAGCGACGCTAGAAACTTTTTTTCAATTGGACTGTAATGTAAGTGAAACGGCAAAGCGACTATATATTCATCGCAATACGCTTCTTTATCGTTTAGATAAGATTAAACAGGAGACAGGACTGGACGTTCGGAGCTTTGGGGATGCTGTTTTGGTCAAATTGACGATGCTATTGTATAAAGTGACGAAAAGAAAATAGGTTTTTTGTGCAGTTTGTGGATAGCCAGTCTGGGCGATGTTCGGTAAGATAGGTATAACAAATGTATTCGATTTCATAATTAACCACATAGGGGGCAAATATAATGGCAGGTGTACGTTTAGAGCATATCTTCAAGAAATATCCGGGTTCCGACAAAGCAACGGTAATTGATATCAGTCTTGATATTCAAGATAAAGAATTTCTAGTTCTAGTAGGACCATCTGGTTGCGGTAAATCCACAACTTTGCGGATGATTGCTGGTCTGGAAGAAATCTCTGAAGGTAAACTTTATATCGGCGACCGCGTTGTGAATGACGTTGCACCGAAAGACCGCGATATCGCAATGGTATTCCAATCTTACGCGTTGTATCCTCATATGAACGTATATCAGAACATGGCATTTGGTCTGAAACTACGTAAAGTTAAAAAAGATGATATCGACAAACGTGTACGTGAAGCTGCAAAAATTTTGGACATCGAGCACTTGCTTGACCGTAAACCGAAGGCACTTTCGGGTGGTCAGCGTCAACGTGTTGCCTTGGGACGCGCAATCGTGCGTGATCCGCAAGTCTTCTTGATGGATGAGCCACTTTCCAACTTGGATGCAAAACTACGTGGTCAAATGCGCGCTGAGATCACTAAACTGGTAAAACGTCTTGAGACTACTTGTATCTATGTAACGCATGACCAAACCGAAGCTATGACAATGGGTGATCGGATTGTTGTTATGCAAGATGGTATTATTCAACAAGCAGCTTCTCCAGAAGTATTATATAATAGTCCAACCAACCTATTCGTTGCTGGATTTATCGGATCTCCAACAATGAACTTTATTACGGGTACATTGAATGAGCAAAACGGCTCGGTACGCTTCCGTTCCGAAGGCTTAGACGTTGAAGTTCCAGGCGGCAAAGCACAATTGCTTAAGAATAAAGGATATATGGGTAAAGAAGTGATTATGGGCGTTCGTCCTGAAGATATTCACGAAGAGCCTGTATTCCTTGAAGCTTCACCAAACACAATCTTCACTTCCCACGTTGACGTAACTGAAAACTTGGGTCATGAAATGCTCCTTTACTTGAGTGGTTTGGGTAAAGATACAGTTATCGCTCGTGTAGACGGTCGTTCTAATACTCGTGATGGTAACAGCGTTCGTCTTGCTATTGATATGAACAAAATTCATATCTTTGATAAAGAGTCCGAACTGAACGTGTTAATAACTGACTAATTCAGATCGAACTGATAAGAGCCGCCCGAGAGGGCGGCTTTTTTAATATCAGGTTTGAAGTAAATATGGATTTTGGGCGGGTATTAAATACTCCTTATGCTTACTAACTTGCTGGAAAACAAAGAGATAGTTAAGGTTATCTTTGAGTGAATTATAGTAAGAATTACATGTAGAAGGAAGCATCTACGAACATTGCAATCATTGGCAATTTCATTTACGATAAGTACATTGGAGAATTATATAATTTTTCGGATATTAATCATAACTGGATATACATATAGCAGATTGTTAAGCAAAGGGGGCACGATGCAGCGATGGCTAAAAAGGTTAAAGTATCGGAATTGGTACAACAGTTTCAGCTGGAAGTCATTTCGGGAGAACAGGGCTTGAAACGCGGCATCACAACAGACGATTTAAATAGACCGGGCCTTGAAATGGCAGGATATTTTGAATATCATCCACAAGAACGTGTTCAGTTGCTAGGTAGAACGGAACTTGCTTTCTTCGCCATGCTAACCGCTGAGGAGCGAAAAGATCGAATGGAGCGCCTATGCGGCGAGCATACACCATGCGTTGTGGTTACAAGAACGCTGGAAGTGCCGGAGGAATTAATTGCAATCAGTCAGGTGAGAGATATACCTGTGTTGCGTAGTAATATGGCTACAACGATTCTTTCCAGCCGCATTACTGGTTTCTTAGAGAGAAAGCTTGCACCTACTACGACCATCCATGGTGTTTTATGTGATGTGAATGGTGTGGGCATGCTTATTACAGGTACCAGTGGAATTGGTAAGAGTGAAACTGCGCTTGAGTTGGTGAAGAGGGGCCATCGTCTGATTGCGGATGATGCGGTTGAGATTCGCCAGACGTCGGACAACCAGCTTCACGGATCCGCGCCAGAACTTATTCGCCACTTACTTGAAATTCGTGGAGTCGGAATTATTAATGTAATGACTCTTTTTGGAGCCGGAGCCATTCGTAATAACAAACGTATTACGCTTGTTGTTAGATTAGAGGCTTGGCAGCAGGATAAACAGTATGATCGTTTAGGATTAGACGAGGAGACCACTCGTATTATCGATACAGATATCCCTTTGGTTACGATCCCTGTACGTCCTGGACGAAACTTGGCAGTTATTATTGAAGTAGCAGCAATGAACTATCGCTTGAAACAGATGGGTCTCAATGCGGCACTTCAATTTACGAATAAGTTAACTGCAACGATTGCTGAAGATATGGATGATATGGATTAGGAGAGTGAAAAATGGCCACTTTGTTACTAAATCCGATTGCTTTCAATATCGGATCCTTGTCAGTTCACTGGTACGGGTTGATTCTTGGCCTAGGTGCGCTCGCTGGATTGATGCTTGTAATCCGTGAAGGCAAGAGATTTGGCATCACACCTGAATTTTTCATGGATATGCTACTGCTCGGTGTTCCATCAGCTATTATTGGTGCACGTATCTATTTTGTGGCATTCAAGTGGGATGATTACAAAGATAATATAGTCGATGTGTTTAAGATTTGGAATGGTGGAATTGCCATCTATGGAGCTTTAATCGGGGCTATTATATGTGCAGTCATATATTTCAAATACAAGGGTTATAATTTCTGGCGTATTGCGGATATTTGTGCCCCAGGACTGCTTCTCGGTCAAATGATCGGACGCTGGGGGAACTTTGTAAACCAAGAAGCCTATGGCGGCGTAGTAGAAGAGTCTTTTCTACGCAACAATCTTCACTTACCAAACTTTATAGTGAATCAAATGAATGTAGAGGGTGTATATCATCATCCGACTTTTCTATATGAATCGCTGTGGAGTCTGGTAGGTATTTTTATCCTGTTAGTATTACGTAGACAGAAATTTTTACGTTCGGCTGAATTATTTCTTTCTTATTTTATCTGGTATTCGATTGGTCGATTCTTCATTGAAGGATTACGTACCGATAGTTTGGCCTTTAAGGGACCAGACTGGTTGGCAGCCATCGTTGATGGTTTATGGAAGCCTATGGAATGGATGGGTTTTGAGCATGGTACGCTTGATGCGGCATATGGAAACGTACGTATTTCGCAGTTGCTCGCCATTTTAATTATTATCGTGGCCATTGTGTGGATCATGATTCGCCGTACAACGGGTAACCCTAAACCTCATTACCTCGATCCCATTGTGTCTACAAAAGATAAGACCGATGTGGTGCCAGACACAACATTGGCAGCATCTGCGGAGAAGGAAGATAAACCATTAGTAGTACATGAAAATGTGCCGGTGCAAGATCCAGAGGAGAAAAAGGAGTAGTTTGCAGCATGATAAATACCATACTTTTCGATTTGGACGGTACAATTATTGATACAAATGAATTGATCATTAGTTCTTTCATTCAAGTGCTCGAGCATCATCGGCCTACGCCATTGACTAGGGAACAGATCATCCCCAAGATGGGGATGACGCTTGAGCAGCAGCTGCAGCATTTTTCAGGCAGTGGGGATGTTACTTCATTACTAGGAGCTTATAGAGATTATAGCAGTGAGCATCATGAAGCAATGGTGCAGCCATTTCCGCAAGTGCTTGATGTGATTAAAGGGCTACACGATCGAGGGATTACAATGGGTGTTGTGACGACAAAAAACCGCCCAGGGTCTTTGAAAGTGCTAGATATGTTCGGCCTTAGTCAGTACATGAAGGTCGTTGTGACTGTGACAGATGTTGAACATCCAAAGCCGCATCCAGAGCCAGTTCTGAAAGCAGTAGAGGCTCTGGGCGCTGATCCCGAGCATACGCTTATGGTTGGAGATAGCCCTGTGGATATTCTGGCAGCACAGGCTGCTGGCGTGCAGTCCGCAGGTGTGATCTGGTCATTGAAGGGTGAAGACGTACTTAAGGAGTACAATCCGAACTATATTTTACATGAGATGAATGATCTGTATTCATTAGTGGATTAGGAGCAGGATGATGGCTAGAAAAGTGACCCGTTATCCAGTGGAAGGCCCTAACGCGCTGTGGCAAATATATAAAACCGTCAGCCCATGGAAGGGTATTAAAAATTTCATCTGCATCCAAATTGCCCGTTATTGCCCGGTACTAACCATCAAGAACTGGATTTATCGTCATCTGCTAGGGATGAAAGTCGGAAAGCATTCGGCATTTGGACTGATGGTGATGGTAGATGTGTTTTTCCTGAAAAGATAACAGTTGGTGACAATTCGGTTATAGGGTATAACACGACAATTCTGGCTCATGAATACCTAATTGATGAGTACCGTCTAGGTGAGGTTATCATTGGTGAACGGGTCCTTATTGGAGCAAACACGACTATCCTTCCTGGTGTTACAATAGGAGACGGTGCAGTAGTTGCTGCTGGATCGGTGGTCCATAAAGATGTGGAGGCAGGTGCCTTTGTTGGCGGGAACCCTCTACGTGTAATTGAACGTAACTAGTGTTACTTTAACGCAAGTGGTGAGTAGATAATGAACATTCAAAGATGCTTTCTTTGGATGTTTTTTTATTGGGTAATTCCTTAAGGAGTTACAAAAATATACATTCCTACATTGGACTAGGTACCTGAAGCGGTGTATACTTTTTTTATAAACTGAACCCTAAGGAGAGAAATTTGGCCTTGATTAAAAAAGAGCGCATTAACGAGCTAGATGTATTCCGTTCATTTGCCATAATGGCTGTAGTAGCTATTCATGCGACGTCCCAGACCTTGGCTGCAACCATAAATACTTCATCCTATTATCCATTTCTGTTTATGAATGTGTTTAGTAAATTTGCAGTTCCTGTCTTTATTTTCCTGAGTGGATTTGTGCTATTTTATAATTACATAGACAGACCTTTGGATGGTGCTACGTTTAAGAAGTTCTATACGAAACGGCTCTTATATATTTTGGTGCCATACTTTATGTTTTCAGCCTTTTATTACGCTTTGCAATTGTATAGGAAGAAGGAAATGGATCTACCGTTTCTTCAAATCCTTCGTCAATTCGGTGTCCATTTATTAAAAGGAACTGCGCATACGCATCTGTATTATGTAGTTATAATGATCCAGCTCTATGTTTTGTTTCCTCTATTATTATTATTGTTTCAGAAACAACGTAAATTGCTCCCATGGCTCGCCATTATCGGGTTTGGTATACAGTGGATATTCGTGTATTTATACAAGTATGGATTCCATTTGCCACAAGCAGGTGTTGTACCACAGGGGATTCGCAATCTGCCTTTACCGAAAGGTAGTATCGTTTTATCGTATATGGCCTTCTTTCTATTCGGGGCAGCCATTGCTGTATATTACAGTAGACTTAAAGATTGGCTGATTATGACGAGTAAAGGTTTCCTTAGCGCGAAAGGCATAGTCTGGATTATCCTATGGTTGGCCTGGGTCGTGGTCGGTACGATTCACGTAGGTTTGTATTATCAGTTGAATACGACAGGAACTTCGGTAAATACGCTTTGGTATGAGTTTGTTTGGGATATTCATTCCATGCTGTCTGCAATTGTACTGATGCAGCTCTCATTCCTTCTGTATCGACGTGGTGGGCAGCTGTTACGGCGAGGTTTGTCATCAATCGGTGCATGCTCATTCGGTATTTTTCTATTGCATCCATTCTTGTTGTTCCTATATCGTAAATGGGTTTTCCACGGTGGTAGCTTACAATACGTGGGCTATATCTTCTTAGAGTGGCTTGTTGCACTGGTCGTTTCTTGGATTATCGTTCATCTGTTCTTCAAATATGCGAAGTGGTCTTGGATATTCTTCGGCTCAATTCCGGCAATGCCTAAGAAGCAGACGATAAATAGACGAAAAGAGAATTTAAAAAGCTAATTATGCAGTAAAACTTCTGTGAAGTTGAATATGGAAACATTTATAATAAAGTAGACTGTCCAAAATGATATGGGCGGTCTACTTTTTCATAGGTTGGAAAAGAAGTTGGAATCGTTGTTCATTCAAATGTCTAGATCGTTGACTGAGATGGGGTTTCGTGTTAAGATATCCAATATTCTTTAATTTGGTAGACTGGTAGCACTTCGCAGTGCTAAAGTATAAATTCGGGGTGAATTGATATGTCCAAACCTAAAGGTTTCGAAAAACCGACCGGTGTCCGTGATTATGTCCCTTACGCTGTGGCGAAACTACGCAGCATTGAACACAATGTGCTGGCTTGCATGAGTCGCTGGGGATATGAGCAAATTATGACGCCTACAATGGAATATTATGATACGGTGGGCGTGGCTAGTTCTACGTCAGATCAAAAGCTATTTAAACTGTTAAATAACCGTGGTACAACGCTGGTTCTACGATCGGATATGACTGCACCTATAGCCCGTGTAGTGTCTTCTTTAATGAAGGAAGAGCCACTTCCGCTGCGGTTGTCTTATCATGCGAATGTATTCCGTGCTATTGAAGAGGAAGCGGGACGTGAAGCGGAGTTTTTTCAGACGGGTGTTGAGCTGGTCGGGGATGATTCACCTGAAGCGGATGCTGAAGTAGTGGCATTAGCCATTGAATCGCTACAGGCCGCAGGCGTAACTTCTTTTAAAATTGCGATGGGTCATGTCGGATTCCTCAATGGACTGTTTGAAGAGGTTCTAGCAGGACGGAGTAGCGAGCAAGAATCGCTTAAAAAGGGACTACTCAGCCGTGACTATGTGGGTTTTCGTAGTCAAATTGTAGAACTGGGATTACCGCAGGCTCAGGAGAATGAACTAGATGGTATTTTACGCCTACGTGGTGGTAAAGAAATATGCGATCAGGCGCTTGATCTTACAGGACATCCTCTCGCACGCGCATCCATCAGCCACCTTTGCAAGGTATGGGAAGTACTTGAGGCTTATGGGGTTTCGGAACATGTGCTTATTGATTTAACGATGATCGGAGACTTCTCCTACTATACAGGTATGACGTTTGAAGGATATGCTTCAGAGCTTGGTTTTCCGGTTTGTAGCGGAGGACGTTACGATAACCTTTTACAGCAGTTTGGCAGAAATGTTCCAGCGACTGGGTTCGCGCTTAAAACGAACCGCATACTCGATGGAGTGCACGGCTTGAAGGAGCAGGTTAAGCTTCCAGTCTTAGTTCAGTACAGTGCTGGAGAGCGTAAACAGGGGCTTAATAAGGCGGCTGCGCTACGTGCTGAAGGAACAACTGTAGTTACTCGCTTACTATCGGAAAATGAAGAGGCGAATCGCTTCGATCAAGATATGAGCAAATATGAGCAAATCCTTACTTTTGAATCATCATCTAGATAAATAGAAGAGGAGGGGTCAAATTGACGGATATTTTGAAGGTTGCCATGCCTAAAGGGAGAATTTATAAGAAGGCTGCGGCTTTGTTCCGCGAGGCTGGATTAGATATCCCGCTTGAAGTGGATGAGACGCGCAAACTCGTTATTTCATTGCCAGAGCTAAATATGGAATTTATCCTGGCTAAACCAGTAGATGTTCCTACGTATGTAGAATATGGCGCGGCAGATATCGGAATTGTAGGAAAAGACGTACTGCTTGAGGAAGACAGGGATATATATGAGCTGTTAGATCTCGGTATTGCACGTTGCAGAATGTCGGTGATCGGTTTGCCGAATTGGCAGCCTGGTATTCAGCAGCGTGTAGCAACGAAATATCCGAATGTGGCTTCTCGGTATTTCCGTGAGCAGGGGCAGCAGGTTGAAGTGATCAAACTAAATGGTTCGATTGAATTGGCTCCGCTAATTGGGCTAGCTGATCGGATTGTAGATATGGTAGAAACCGGCCAGACGTTGCAGGAAAACGGACTTGTCGAAATGAATCCAATTTTTGAGATTACGAGCCGTTTAGTGGCTAATCGGGTAAGCTATCGCATGAAAAACGGACAAATTCAGTCTCTGTGCGATAGACTACAGCAAGTAATTGGCGGTAATGTGACTAACTAACTTCACTAGATTGAAATGAGTATGTAGATAAGATGTGTTTAGGGAAGGGAGCCGTTTGAAATGAACATAGTAAATGTAAAGGATTTTGACTTGCGACGCGAAGTGGATTACGGCACACCTGAGCAAAATGAACGGGCGAAGCAAATTGTGCAGGATGTGAAGCAAGAAGGCGATGCCGCGCTGCTTCGTTACACTGCCGAGCTAGACCGTACACAGCTTGAGGCATCACAGCTACGTGTTACCCCTGAGGAACTGCAGGCAGCTTATGCTCGAGTAGAGCCTTCCTTTGTGGAGGCTATATCGGCGGCGGCTCATAACATTCGTGCCTTTCACAACCGTGAGAAGCGGAATTCATGGATGGATTTGCAGCCCGATGGGAGTATTCTGGGGCAAATTATTCGTCCGTTGAAGCGGGTGGGCGTATATGTACCAGGCGGTAAGGCAGCTTACCCATCATCGGTGCTTATGAATGTGATCCCTGCGCAGGTAGCTGGCGTACCGGAGATTGTGATGGTGACGCCGCCAGCTACGGGTGGCAAGGATGGGATTGACCCGTATATTCTAGTGGCAGCGGCGGAAGCCGGAGTTCACGAAATATACCGTGTCGGTGGTGCGCAGGCAATTGCTGCGCTAGCTTATGGTACGGAAAGTATTGCGCCGGTCGATAAAATTTGCGGCCCGGGCAATATCTATGTTGCGCTGGCGAAGCGCGAGGTATACGGCGCTGTTGATATCGACAGCATTGCGGGTCCAAGTGAGATCGTGGTGCTCGCGGATGAGCATGCGGATGTGGCATTTGTTGCTGCAGATCTGCTCTCGCAAGCCGAGCATGATGAGATGGCATCGGCTATTCTCGTTACTCCATCGCAGGCATTAGCAGATGCCGTATCGGCGGAGGTACAGCGTCAGCTAGCATTATTGCCACGTCGCGAGATTGCAGCTGCTTCGATTCGTGACTATGGCGCTATTATTCTAGTGGAATCACTAGCAGAAGGCATTTCAGTCGTGAATCGACTTGCTCCGGAACATTTAGAGATCATGGTTGAAGAACCAATGGCTTATGCAGGGATGATTGAGAACGCTGGCGCGATCTTCTTGGGACCTTATAGTTCAGAGCCTGTTGGCGATTATTTTGCTGGGCCGAATCATATTATTCCGACGAATGGTACTGCACGGTTCTCATCCCCAGTAGATGTGGATGATTTTATTAAGAAATCGAGCATGATTTATTATAGTAAAGAAGCACTAATGAAGAACGGTGCAACGATTATGGAACTGGCGAGACGCGAAGGGCTAGAGGCACATGCGCGGGCTATTGAAGTAAGGCTGCAAAGAGTAGGAGAGGCGGGAGCATAACATGACTAACAATAACGAGATCAAAGATGAGAACCTACGTAGTTCAAGTGTAAAACGCAAAACGAATGAGACGGATATTGCATTGTCCCTTACCGTAGATGGCAGCGGAGTTTCGGAGCTTGAGACGGATGTTCCTTTTCTAAACCATATGCTGGATTTATTCACGAAGCACGGACAATTTGATCTGAATGTTCAGGCTCGTGGAGATATTGAGATCGATGATCACCATACCGTTGAGGATATCGGGATTTGCCTTGGACAGACGCTACGCGAAGCGCTTGGTGATAAAAGAGGAATTAAGCGCTATGCGAGTGTGTTCGTTCCTATGGACGAGGCGCTTGCGCAAGTGGTTATTGACGTTAGTAACCGTCCTCACTTCGAATATCGGGCAGAATATCCATCTGCTCAAGTAGGTAGCTTCTCTACGGAACTCGTACATGAATTTTTGTGGAAATTTGCACTAGAGGCAAGAATTACACTGCATGTCATTGTCCATTACGGACAGAACACTCATCATATGATTGAAGCTATCTTTAAAGCACTTGGACGTGCATTGGACGAAGCAACCAGTATCGATCCACGTGTTACGGGGGTTCCCTCAACGAAGGGAGTGCTATAGTCGTGACGATTGCAATTGTGGACTATGGTATGGGCAATTTGCACAGTGTGAGCAAAGCAGTAGAGCGCCTCGGTTATGAGGCGCTGATCACGGGTGAACGCGAAGCGATTCTAAACGCGAGCGGCGTGATTGTGCCGGGCGTCGGTGCCTTTGGCGACGCGATGGAGCATCTGCGGCAGAGTGGACTTGGCGCAGTCGTGCAAGAGGTGGCAGCGGGTACGCAGCCGCTGCTCGGCATTTGCTTAGGAATGCAGCTGCTATTTAGCAGCAGCGAGGAGCATGGCAACTATGAGGGGCTTCATATTTTGCCAGGCAAGGTTGTACGCTTCACAGGTGGAGACTACAAGGTGCCGCATATGGGCTGGAATAAGCTACAGTTTGTGCAGGAGCAAAGTCCGCTGCTAGCGGGACTTGCGGAAGGGCATGTCTATTTTGTCCATTCGTATCATGTTCTTCCGGAAGTGAAAGCTGATTTACTGGCAACAACGGATTATGGTCATCCTGTCACCGCTATTGTGGGACGGGGTTCCGTTTACGGCATGCAGTTCCATCCAGAAAAAAGTGGCGAAGTAGGAATGCAGCTACTACAAAATTTCTTGAAACTGACGGATACGTCAGCCTAAATATAGATTTAATAATCTAGATTAGACTCTATGGGGAAAACGGGAGGTTCGCTAATGTCTTCTTTTATCATCTATCCAGCTATTGATATTCGCGGCGGTAAATGTGTACGACTGGTGCAAGGGGATTACAATCAAGAAACGGTGTATCATGACAGTCCACTAGAGGCTGCTAAGGCATGGGAAGCTCAAGGTGGTTCATATATTCATCTGGTGGATTTGGATGGGGCCAAGGCAGGTCACCCTGTTAATGACGAGGTCATTGCAGCTATTGCGTCCGGTGTGCAGGTTCCGGTGCAGGTTGGTGGTGGACTTCGGAAGCTAGAGGATGTAAAGCGTCTACTGTCTCTCGGTGTGAGTAGGCTCATTATTGGGACGGCAGCGATTGAGGATCGAGCATTTACAGAAGCGGTGCTAGGCACCTATGGTGATAAAGTAGCCATTGGTATTGATGCTCGTAACGGTTATGTCGCAACACGTGGCTGGTTAGAAACTTCGGAAGTGAAGGCGGAAGTTCTGGCTAAGGAACTGGCATCGAAGGGTGCGGAGACATTTATTTTCACAGACATCTCTAGAGATGGAATGATGCAGGGTCCGAATATTGAGGCCATTGTAGCACTAGCGACGAGTAGTGGTCGTAATGTTATTGCATCAGGCGGCGTGACTCAATTGAATGATTTAGTCGAACTCAGTAAGCATAGTGCGCAAGGCGTAGGTGGAGCCATTGTAGGCAAGGCGCTATATACAGGTAATATAGATCTTGCAGAGGCTATTAGAGTGATTGGATAGCAGGCCATAAGTGATTGATTAGAGTGATGGAGAGGAAGAGATGGCATGCTGGCAAAACGTATCATTCCGTGTCTTGACGTAAAGGATGGACGGGTCGTGAAGGGTGTCAATTTTGAGAATTTGCGTGATGCTGGAGATCCGGTTGAGCTTGCGGCGCTGTATGACCGTGAGGGTGCGGATGAGCTAGTATTTTTAGATATTTCAGCTTCGGTTGAAGGACGCGCTACAATGATTGAAGTTGTGCGGAAGACCGCGGGCGAAATCGCAATACCATTTACAGTGGGCGGCGGGATCTCGCATGTCGATGATATGAAGCGCATTTTACGTGCTGGAGCAGATAAAATAGGCATTAATACGGCGGCAGTTCTGAACCCACAGCTGATTGCAGACGGTGCACGTCGTTTCGGATCTCAGTGCATTGTAGTGGCGGTAGACGCTAAATACAATGATGCGTGGGGCGAATGGGAAGTGTACACGCATGGCGGACGCAAGTCCACGGGTATCCGGGCGTTGGCCTGGGTTAAAGAAGTGGAAGCACTTGGCGCTGGAGAAATTCTGCTCACGAGTATGGATGCTGACGGGACGAAGGATGGTTTCGATCTGAAGCTGACTTCGGCGGTCGCAGATGCGGTAGGTATTCCGGTTATTGCTTCGGGTGGAGCGGGGAAAACAGAACATTTTATGGATGTATTTACGGATGGTAAGGCTGATGCGGGATTAGCGGCGACTATTTTTCACTATAAGGAAATATCAATACCGGAATTGAAAGAGGATTTAAGAATAAAAGGGGTGGAAATCAGATGAGTAACGTACTGAAACAGCAATTATCACTAGAACAGGTACAGGAGCATATTCGTTATGACGAGGCTGGTTTGGTACCAGCGATCGTTCAGGATGCTACGAGTAAAGAAGTGCTAATGATGGCTTATATGAACCGCGAGTCCCTTAAGTTATCGCTTGAATCCGGGGAAACATGGTTCTGGAGCCGTTCCCGTGAGGAACTATGGCATAAAGGTGCTACATCAGGTAATACTCAGCAGATTACGTCAGTTCATTATGATTGCGACGGAGATACGTTATTGGTCCAAGTGCAACCGAAAGGGCCTGCTTGTCATACGGGAGAAGAAAGCTGCTTCTATCGTGAAATTACTTTCCCAGCGCAAAAGGATTTGAAGAACGAAGCTACAGACACTGGCGAAAGACACCGATTTGCGGTGCTAGAAGAATTGGAACAGGTCATTGCCGAGCGTGAGAAGGACCGTCCAGAAGGTGCGTATACTACGTATCTGTTTGATAAGGGTGTAGATAAAATTTTGAAAAAGGTCGGCGAAGAGGCATCCGAGACCATTATCGCGGCGAAAAATAAGGATAATGCAGAACTGCGTCTCGAAGTCAGTGACTTGATCTATCACCTGCTTGTACTGCTTCAGGAGCGCAAGCTTCCACTCGATGATATTATGGCAGAGCTGGATCGCCGCCACGAGCGACCACGCCGGGATTAGGAGACAGACTAATGCATATAGACTACCACACCCATCACGTCCGCTGTGGCCATGCTGTAGGGCAGCTAGAAGAGTACGTGCGCCAGGGTATTGAGATTGGACTTGATCAGCTTGGATTGTCCGATCATATGCCGTTGCTACATGTAGATCCTGCAACCTATTATCCGGAGATGGCTATGCCAATGTCTGAGCTTCCACGGTACGTAGAGGAATGTCTGGAACTGAAAGAAAAGTATCGTGATCAAATTGATATACGTGTCGGACTTGAGGGTGACTATATCGAGGGATATGAGGAAGACATTCGTAAAATTGTAGAAAGCTACCCTTGGGATTACGTCATTGGTTCGGTACATTTTCTGGGTGAATGGGATATTACTGATCATCGGCAAGTTCATGGATGGGAAGGCAAGGATATTCTTGGCGTCTACAAAATATACTATGATGCTGTACAGAAAGCAGCCGCAAGTGGATTTTACGATAGTATGGGGCATGTGGATGTCATCAAGCGGTTTGGTTACCGCCCGAATGCTACACAGACTGCTGAGGTCGAGGAGCTAGAAAATGCAACGCTAGCTTCGATTGCTAAGAGTGGAGTAGCTATGGAACTGAATGCTTCAGGCTTATCAAAGCCCTGTGCTGAGATGTTTCCATCCAATCGGATGCTTCGTGAAGCTCATCAACTTGGTATTCCGCTTACGCTCGGATCAGATGCGCATCATCCATTGAAGCTTGGTGAGAATCTGGATCAAGCGCGCTTAGCGCTCTGGAATGCCGGATTTAGAGAGCTTGCCACGTTTAAAGAGCGCAAGCGTATAATGGTTCCTTTTGAAATTTAGTTCTTACATGTATAATAGATAACAAAAAAGTAAGGGAATCGGAGGATTATATGCAAGAGAATTTACGCATTTTTACGGGATCGTCGAATCCTAAGTTGGCAAAAGAGATTTGTGACAAGCTCAATGCGAAGTTGGGCAATATCACGCTTTCACGCTTCAAGAGTGGAGAAATCTATGTCAACTATGAGGAAAGTATCCGTAACTGCGATGTCTTTCTTGTTCAATCCCTCTCTCATCCCATCAATGAGTTATTTGTAGAGTTGCTGGTTATGATTGACGCGGCCAAGAGAGCTTCTGCTCGCACGATTAATATAATCGTTCCCTACTATGGATATGCTCGCCAAGAGCGCAAATCGGCTCCACGGGAACCCATATCCGCCAAAATGGTTGCCGATGTGTTAACTACTGTAGGTGCCAACCGCGTAATTACGATTGATTTGCATGCACCAGCGATTCAAGGATTCTTCAATATCCCCGTAGATCATTTAACGGCACTTGACCTGATCTGTGATTACTTGAAGTCGCAAGATATACCGAACCCCGTCATTGTTTCACCAGATGCCGGTAGGGCGTCGACGGCTGAGAAGCTTGCGAATCATATGGATACTCCCTTTGCGATAATGATCAAGAAACGCCCCGCCCATAACGAATCCGTTATTACACATGTCATTGGCGATGTGGAAGGCCGGACACCAATCATTATCGAGGATTTAATTGATACAGGTACGACGATAGTCAAAGTAGTGGAAGGACTGAAAGAGCGCGGAGCCAACGATGCGATTGTATGTGCAACGCATGGTTTGTTTTCAGTTGATGCTCTGAAGCGTCTGGATCATCCTAATATTCAACAGATCATTGTTACGGATTCGATTTCGCTAGCTGAGGAGCGACCTGCATGTTTACATGTGCTATCCGTAGCTCCTATGCTTGCAACGGCTACCCGAATTATTACTGAGGGTGGATCAATTGCGACCTTATTTAAAGACGCCGGCATGTAGAGCCTAGCGTCTTTTTTTTCGAGATTATAAGATCATATCCGGGTTAAATAGATTCTATATTTAGGTCTTAGATGCTCTTTCAAACTTATGGTATACTAATCTGGATAAAGGTTATGCAACAGAAGGAGGTACCTTGCTTACATGAAAGAGATTAATTTACGGGCTGAGGACCTACAACATAAAGTAATACCCATTCATATGGATGCCAATTTCTTCTTTGAAAGAGCAGTTCGTTCACTGGACCGCTATCATTATGATAAGGCATTGAAATATTTTCGCAAAGCTGTTGAATATGAACCGGAAAATCCGGTGAATCATTGCAATATGGCGGGTATATTATCAGAGATGGGCGATTACGAGGGATCGAACGCCGTCCTTACCAATATTTTGGAACATGTAGAGCCTTCCATGACCGAGTGTTATTTCTATATGGCTAACAATTATGCTAATATGGATAACTTCGAGGAAGCCGAACGCGCGATTGTCACGTACTTGGAGCAAGATACCGAAGGACAGTTTTTGGAAGAAGCCGAGGAAATTATCGATTTGCTCGAATATGAGCTAGATCGTCCCGCGAAGCTGGTCCGCATTAAGAGCCGCGAAGGCATGATAGAGCATGATCAGGCGCGCGCTTTAATGGAAGAAGGCAAGTTCGCACAAGCTGTTGAAATGCTAGAGAGCATTGTACAGCAGAGTCCAGACTTCTTGGCGGCTCGTAATAATTTGGCGTTAGCCTACTATTACATGGGGCTATTCCATAGAGCCAAAGAAACGATAGGACAAGTGCTGGAGCTTGAGCAAGGCAATTTGCATGGTCTGTGTAACCTGGCGATTTTTTACCAGCATGAAGGGAATACTAAAGCTTTAGAGCACTTGCTGGATACGCTAAGCATTACGGTTCCTTTTCATCAAGAACATGTATTCAAACTGGCTACGACCATGGGAATTTTGGGACGCCATGAGGAAGCATACGGACATTTCCGTCGTTTGCTTAAAGATGAAGAGGTAAATGAGGACCCAAGCCTGTACCATTATACGGCTGTTGCTGCTTTTAACAGTGCTCGGTATATGGAAGCCAAACGTTGGTGGAACTATCTATTGAAGATGGACCCTCAGTCGGCCATACCCAAATTCTATTTGGCTCAGCTTGAACAAGTACTAGTTCACCATAAGAAATATCCGAAACTGAGTTATCAGTATCATCTTCCGTTTGAGGAACAACTGAAGCGCTGGGAGCAAGATGAGGAAGGCATGAGCGAAGAAATTAAGCATAATCCTCTTATCCGTTCTTCCTTCTTCTGGGCGCTACGTTACGGTGATACAGGTACGAAACTTCAGGTTATTCGTGCACTTAGTTGGATTGCTGATGATGAGGTGAAGGAGACGTTAAGTGCTTTCCTTCAGGAACCCGATCAAGAAGCTTTGCTCAAAGAAGCGGCTAAGCAAGTTCTAATCGAAATGGGTGTAGCTGTGCCAGGTGACTGCATTGATGCTGCAGCAGAAGTATCAGTTACCTCGGAGCAACGCCCCGCAGTTATGAGACTGCCGGAGTGGAAAGGAACATGGCAGGGCGTAGTTGATCAAACGCTACAGCATATGGATTTAAGTATGGAACGTGAACGCAAGAATAATGTACAGAACCTGTGGACAGCGTTCCTTGGCAAGTTGTACCCGGATACTCCACTGATTCGGCAGCCGGAAGGTTGGTCAGCAGCACTCGATTATTTAACTACTAAAATGCATGGCGGTGCGGTCACCTATCAAGAAGTCGCCCAGCGTTACGGCGTTTCTGCATCCACAGTAAGTCGTTATGCAAGACGTATTCATAGCGTCTGTTCATTAAAAGAATAAAAGGATGATATTTCTTGTCCTTTTACAAAAAAATATCTAGAGGATACTCATCATTCACTCTAAGGAGGCCATTTGATTATGTATAAAACAATTGTTATCGGCACAGGTCCTGCCGGCTTAACCGCAGCTATTTATTTAGCACGTGCAAGCTTGAATCCGCTCGTTATTGAAGGTATGCAGCCTGGTGGCCAGCTTACAACGACTACAGAAATTGAGAATTTTCCTGGATTCCCTGATGGCATTATGGGTCCTGAACTGATGGACAACATGCGTAAGCAAGCGGAACGCTTCGGCGCTGAGTTTAAATCGGGCTGGGTTGATCAAGTGGACTTCTCAACACGTCCGTTCAAAGTGACTGTAGAGGGAATGGGAGTGCTTGAAGCGGAATCCGTTATTATTTCTACTGGTGCTTCTGCGAAATATTTGGGTATTCCTGGTGAGCAAGATAATATTGGGCGCGGGGTTAGCACTTGCGCAACGTGTGACGGATTTTTCTTCCGTAATAAAAAGATCGTCGTTATCGGTGGCGGTGACTCTGCAATGGAAGAAGCAAGTTTCCTGACACGCTTCGGTTCAAGCGTAACGCTTGTCAACCGCAGAGAAGAATTGCGCGCTTCTAAGATCATGCAAGATCGTGCGCGCGATAATGAAAAAATCATTTGGTCGCTAAATCGCACCCCGCTTGAGGTTGTAGCAGGTGACTCTGGGGTGAAAGGTCTGAAGGTGTTCAATAACGCAACCAATCAAGAAGAATTGATTGAAGCAGATGGTGTCTTTGTAGCGATTGGCCATACACCGAATACCAAATTCCTGGGAAATCAAATTACAACAGACGAAGTTGGTTATATCACGGTTAGACCGGGTACAACAGAAACGAACATTCCGGGTGTATTCGCTTGTGGCGACGTACAGGATGTTCGTTACCGTCAGGCTATTTCAGCAGCGGGTACAGGTTGTATGGCTGCGATGGACTGCGAGAAGTATCTCGAAGGTAGCATGGTACATGACTGGAGCGAAACGCTCTAATTTTATAAAATAGTTACTGCAAAAAGGAGCCCTACTCGGGGCTCCTTTTTAATATGATCCACATCATGGGAGCTTTAACGGGGTTATTCTCATATATTTAGACACACGTGTGAAGCGGTTATTTTGTCTATCTGACCTATGAGCCTAGGTAACTATTTCTTCACTCTATAAGCATGAGAGATCCTAAGTTGTATGCTTAGCAAGCTCTGTCATGAGAATTAGATAACAATTGTCATGGAATTAGGTGAAATAAAAGGGAGCTAATGAAGGATTCAGAGCAGACATAGAGGCCAATAAATCCTTATTTCAAGCCGACTGATCGGGTGTTGTGTTGGTTCTCACTTCTCTTGACCAGAGTGAATGCTTCAATTATAGTTGGTACAGTAGAGCAAACTATTATAGAGCGAAAAAGGTGGCTTATTACATGTCTGAGCAAATCTACGTTGGTGTAGACCTGGGCGGAACCGCAATCAAGGTGGGTATCTGCAATCAAGCAGGGGAATTAATTCAAACGTACGAAGGACCAACACAAACGGAGCAAGGCGTCGACGTCGTTATCGACAATATTGAGAAGTATGTTCGTCATATTGTAGAGCAGTCTCCATATAGCTGGGATCAACTAGCGGGTGTGGGAGCGGGAGTAGCTGGTTTTACAAATGTTCGTGACGGAATTATCATTCTTGCACCTAACGTAGGTTTCCGGGATGTACCGATCCGTTCCATTTTGGAACAAAAGATTGGTAAGCCTATTAAAATAGACAATGATGCAAATGTGGCTGCTCTTGGCGAAGCTTGGAGCGGTGCGGGACGTGGTCTCGACAACTGCGTCTGCTATACACTTGGAACGGGCGTAGGCGGAGGCATCATTATTAACGGTAAAATTTATCAAGGATTCTCTGGACTTGCGGGTGAGTTAGGTCATATTTCGGTTGTGCCGGATTTAGAAGCGATTCAGTGCGGATGTGGCAAAATGGGATGTCTAGAAACCGTATCATCTGCAACAGGTATCATTCGTATGGCTAAGGACGCGGTAGAACGTGGTGATCGCACATCATTATCACAGGTAGAGCATATTGCTGCGAAGGAAGTATTTGACGCTGCCAAGGCTGGCGACGAAGTGGCAACACGCATTGTGAACCGTGCTGCATTTTATATTGGTAAATCGATGGCTGCAGTTGCTGCGACGCTTAACCCAGAAGTATTTATCGTTGGTGGCGGTGTATCAAAAGCCGGAGACATTCTGTTTAATGAGATTCGTGAAGTATTCGCTAAATTAACACCGGAGCCACTGCAGCTTGGGGTAACGATTCTACCAGCAGAGCTAGGCAATGATGCAGGTGTGGTAGGCGCAGCGGGACTACTTCTTCGCTCGTAGGTATCTGTTGTTGTAACGATTGTAACGATATGAAGAGAACGAGAATAGAGATGAGAAGCCCGCTCAAGCTGGCTAACTCAAACGATAGGGAGGGAAACGCTGTGCTGGAGGGTGATAATACGGTACCGGCTATGGCCACCCTGATCATTATTACAGGTATGTCTGGTGCGGGTAAGACATTGGCCGTACGAAGCTTGGAGGATTTGGGGTTTTTCTGTGTAGATAACCTGCCTCCTGTACTCATTCCAAAGTTTGCCGAGTTAATTGAGCAGTCCAAAGGTAAAATTGCAAAAGTGGCATTAGTTATTGATTTACGTGGTCGTGAATTTTTTACAGCATTATCGGAATCATTAAATTATATTAAGGATCACTTTACAATCCACTGCGAAATTTTATTTCTAGAAGCAACAGACTCTGCGCTAGTGCAGCGTTATAAGGAAAGTCGTCGACGGCATCCGCTTGCACCAGAAGGCATGCCACTTGATGGAATTCGCCTCGAACGCAAGATGCTGGAGGAGTTAAAGAATTCCGCTACCCTTGTATTGGATACAAGTATTATGAAGCCTGGCGAGTTAAAAGATAAAATTGTATCTCGCTTCTCGCATATTGAGAGCCATACGCTATCAGTTAACATCACCTCATTCGGCTTCAAATATGGCATTCCAATTGATGCAGATTTAGTATTTGACGTACGTTTTTTACCGAATCCGCATTATGTGGATCATCTTCGTCCACACACAGGTAAGGAGAGCGAAGTATATGACTATGTTATGAAATGGCCAGAAACGCAGGCATTTCTGACAAAGTTGCTGGATATGCTGCATTTTCTGATTCCGCAATATCGGAAAGAAGGAAAAAGCCAGGTCATCATTGGCATCGGCTGTACCGGTGGTAAACACCGCTCGGTAGCCATTGCTGAATATTTAGGTAAGATGCTAGGAACAAGCGAGACGGAATCCGTTTCGGTAAGCCACCGGGACTCAGAACGTGATCGGCATTAAAGAGGGTGGAAGTGATGACAGTGTCTGAACAGGAAGGCGATCGTCCGCGGATTGTCGTGATGGGCGGAGGAACGGGATTATCCGTAATGTTACGTGGGTTAAAAGAGAAACCGCTAGATATTACAGCAATTGTGACTGTAGCAGACGATGGGGGTAGCTCAGGTATTTTACGCAGCGAACTACAGATGCCGCCTCCGGGCGATATTCGCAACGTGCTAACTGCACTTGCTGATGTAGAACCGTTACTATCCGATATGTTAAGTTACCGTTTCACTCAGGGATCAGGGCTGGCTGGGCATAGCTTAGGCAACCTGATTCTTGCTGCAATGACGGATATTTCTGGCGATTTTGTAACCGCGGTGCGGGAATTAAGCCGAGTTTTTGCGGTACGGGGGCGGGTGTTACCTGCTGCTGGAGAGGGCGTTATTCTACATGCGGAGATGGAAGATGGTAGTCTGATTACGGGTGAGTCCAAAATTCCTGAAGCTGGCGGACGCATTAAACGCGTATTTCTGGAACCGCATAATGTGGAGCCACTGCCCGAGGCAGTGGAAGCCATTCGTGAAGCAGATGCTATACTGATTGGGCCGGGTAGCTTGTATACGAGTATCTTACCCAATTTAATCGTACCGAAGCTGGCGGAGGCTGTAATGTCTTCTGATGCAATTAAAATATTTATCTGTAACGTGATGACGCAGCCCGGAGAAACAGATAATTATACGGTGAGTGACCATTTACAGGCCATTTACGATCATATAGGAGTACATTTATTTGATTATGTCATTGTAAACAACGGAGAAATTCCTCCGCAAGTGCAGGACAAATATGCTGAGAAAGGTGCCAAGCCTGTCCAATTGGATATGGATGAGGTGACTGGACTCGGGTATCAGGTTATTGCTGATACGCTCGTGATGTTCCGGACGTATTTACGGCATGATGCCGACAAGCTGAGTCAGCACATTTATCAGCTTGTGCAAAACTGGATTTTACGAAAGAGGTGAGTCCTGTGTCGTTTGCGGCCCTGACTAAAAAAGAATTGACCATGGTCGAAGGACAATCCTGCTGTGAGAAAGCTGAACTGTCTGCATTAATTCGAATGAATGGTGCGGTTCAGTTATCTAACAAAAAAGTTATTTTGGATATATCGACCGAGAATGCTGCGATTGCTCGGCGTATCTATACACTAGTGAAGAAGTTTTTTCAGGCACATACGGAGCTGCTTGTCCGTAAGAAAATGCGTCTAAAAAAGAATAATGTTTACATTGTTCGTATACCTGGACGTGTTCAGGAAATACTCAAGGAACTGAATATTGTCTCTGAGGGATTCTTGTTTACACCAGACATACATCCAGATCTAATCCACAAAAACTGCTGCAAGCGTGCCTATCTTCGGGGTGCATTTATGGCTGGAGGTTCAGTCAATAACCCAGAAGGCTCTTCATATCATCTTGAAATTTCCTCTATGTATGAAGAACACTGTGAAGCTTTGGTTGGCCTTGCTAATGAATTTCATTTGAACGCCCGCTGTATTGAGCGTAAGAAAGGATTCATCCTGTATATTAAGGAAGGCGAGAAGATCATCGAGTTCTTGAGTCTAATTGGGGCACATCAAGCCTTGTTTAAATTTGAAGATGTCCGCATTATGCGCGACATGCGTAATTCCGTTAACCGGATTGTGAACTGTGAAACGGCGAATTTAAACAAAACGATTGGCGCTGCCGTACGGCAGATTGATAACATCAAGCTTTTGCAGAAGGAAATGGGACTTGAGAACTTACCGGATAAACTGCGAGAAGTGGCTGAAATTCGTCTCTCACATCCTGATATGAATCTGAAGGAAGTCGGCGAACTACTCAAAGGAACGGTAAGTAAATCAGGAGTTAATCATCGTTTACGCAAGATTGATGAACTGGCAGAAAAGATTCGAAATGGATAGTTTTTTCTTCTAGTGTCCTTCATGGTATAATGGTATAATGTTGTAACATATGATGTGTGTGAACTAACAAGATTTATCAAATAGGGGGTAAGGTTTCCATGACAAAGCACCCGGTAGTTGTCCGTTTAAAAACGGGTCTCCATGCTAGACCGGCAGCATTGTTCGTCCAAGAAGCGAATAAATACTCGTCTGAAATTTTCGTGGAAAAAGATGATAAAAAAGTAAATGCTAAAAGTATCATGGGAATAATGAGCCTTGCCATCAGTTCGGGTACGGAAGTGTACATCAGCGCTGAAGGTGCAGATTCCGAGCAGGCTGTAACCGCTTTAGTCAATTTGGTGGGTAAGGAAGAACTCGAGAATCAATAATATAACACATAAAAAAGTACCCTTTCTCTTTAAGAAGAAGGGGCTTTTTTATGTTATATGGATATATTTAATGCCCATCTAACAAAAAGTAACGGACTTTCCGATAATACTATAGTCATTGCATAATGGATGAATCAGGAAATTATGAATGCAGATATTATTAACTTAAAGGAGTTACAGAGATGGGAATATGGAATAGAAGACAGAACTTGCAAGAAACAAATATGGAGTTAACGTTTGAAGACAAGGACGCGATAGGTAGAAATAAAATATTAATTGTAGCCTATCTAATATCAACCTTATTATCGATTGGTTCGCTGAAGCTTGGTAACGGAGCCTCATTTATGAGTTGGCTTAATTTAACTTTTTTTATGAACCTTGTAACTTTGATTTCGATTTCGTATTTGCATTATCAAAAGAAGGCCATTCATTATATTGCGTACATCAGCGTATTTTGCATGTGCTCGACTTTGATTTTACAGGTTCTATTCTACCCGAGTAGTGGCAGTTTCTTTACGGTATATTATTTGCTCATTTTATCCATGATTACATTAAAGTATCTGCTGAATATTTTCACAATGATTCTTGGCACGGGTATGACAATCTATCTATCTAACATACAGTCAGACTCGATACAATTAAGTACTGCAGATAAGAGGTCTGCGATAGTCATGTTTATTCTTGTCTGTGTCATGATAATACTACTTCTTCGCGTAACCAATACGCTTATGAAAAATATGCGCGCGGCACGTGATCAAAGTGATCGGTTAATCGCTGAACAAAGTGAGCAGAAGGAACAACTTTTGCGTAATGTAGTCGTGGTTACAGGCAACATTGGCGACATCACTCAAGCGGTAGAGGATAACACAGCATCATTCGAGCAAATGAATGTGGCTTTCCAGGAAATCTCAAGTGGTGCAGCGGCGCAAGTAGATTCAACGTATTCGATTAATGAATCGATTAAACAGATGGGTACTATGATTCAGCAAATGTCGAGCTCAACTGAAACATTACTTTCAAAGACGGATGAGACAAACCAGCTATCAGAGACAGGTAAGAGCAAAGTGGAAACACTTAGTCATGCCATTAATGACTTTAAGCAAGAGATCGATGCCATGTCTTTAGATATTCAAGGATTGACCGAGCGAATGCATCATACTACACAGTTTAGTCAGACGATTCAAGAGATTGCTAGTCAGACTAACCTGTTATCCTTGAATGCAAGTATTGAAGCAGCTAGAGCTGGTGAACATGGTCGTGGATTTGCGGTCGTGGCCACAGAAATCCGCAAGCTGGCTGAAGTATCAGCAGATTCGGCGGAACAAATTTCGAGCCAGCTTCATGGTTTCTCGGGTCTCATGAATGAAACGCTACTGCGTATGAATCAAATTGCTGAGCGGATGCAGCAGAGTAGTGAGCTTACACATGAAACATTTGATGCTTTTGCCTCTATAAAAGATGCCATTGATGGTCTTTTGCAAATATCAGAGGGATACCGTTCTAGTATTCATGATGTGGAGCAATTCTCAGGTTCTATCGATGAGTCTACTTCACACCTAGCTTCTGTTAATGAGGAGACTTCGGCAACGCTAGAAGAGTTATCGGCAACACTACAGTCGTTACTCAGTAATAATCAAAACAGCTTGGAGAATATTAAACATGCCCAAGGAAATCTAAAGTCAATTGTAACGATATAATCCAAGCAGTATCATGCAACATTTTCCAAGCCTCTACGTCTATGAATACAAATACAGAATGAACGTGATATTTCGCTCGGGATCAGTCTCTTGGATTAAGGGGCATCGGTTGAGCAGGGGTCATATCGGTTCGATGTATATAAATAGGCAAAGAATAGATTAGAGGAGGAAATACAATGACAAAGAAATGGCTAAAACCCGTAGTCGGTATTGGTTGCAGGTGCACTATTGGCAGGAGTAACAGGGGTAAGTGGTACGCTCAGTCCGGTGTCTACCGTCTTTGCAGATCAAGATGTTCAGCGTAATGTCATTAATGTCGTGGGTAAAGGCGAAATTTCGGTGAAGCCGGACATTGCCTACGTTTCGATTGGTGTAGATACTCAGGGCAAAACGGCTCAAGAAGCCCAGAAGGCTAACGCAGAAAAAATATCAAAAATTACAACACTGCTGAAAACAACTTGGCAGATTAGCGATAAAGATATTCAAAGCACACAGTTCTATGTACAGCCGAATTACACATATGATGCCAAAGCAGGACAGAAGCTCCAAGGATACAATGCCCACCATACACTTGTAGTCGCGTACCGTGATCTTGAAAAAGTCGGTAAGCTTCTAGATGCGGCATCAACGGCGGGTGCGAACAATATCGATAATGTGCGCTTCTCGGTCGAGAATCGTGATCAGTTCGAAGCACAAGTGATTGAGAAGGCGATGGCTAATGCGGATCTCAAAGCTGGGGTTATTGCCAAAGCAGCTAAGCGTCAACTTGGTATCGTATTGGTCGTAAGTCAAGGGGATACATCCGACCCAGTCGTTTTCCAAAATGCCAAAATGGAAATGATGGATGCAGCTAGTAAATCGGGATCGTCAACGGCAGTTCAAGCAGGTGAGATTAAAGTATCCACGCAGCTTAGCGTTCAATACGAAATCAAATAGGATATATGTTCTCAAGTGTCAAAATATTAACCGCTATGTAGGTGATGTTTATCATCCGCTTAGCGGTTTTTTATTGTATATATGGGCATATTGGAAATATTATATTGTTCACAATTCCGTTTTATCCGTCTTTTACCTATCGAATACAAGAGAAATGTGTTGTGCCCCCCCATCAAAAACGGTATAGTTAATATGCAAAAAACATGTGAACTGTTATTTTAAATAAAGAAAAAAATAAGTGAGCCATACCATAAGATATGGCCCTTTTTTCAGTAGACGATGAACGCATATCAACATGATAAAAAAGGGGATGATGTTTATGATTGAGCTTGTGGGTATTGAGAAGCATTTCGAAGGACAAGTTGTGGTGCACCCGTTATCGCTTACCATTAAGGAAGGCGAGTTTTTGACGTTGCTCGGTCCGAGTGGTTGCGGCAAAACCACAATTCTACGTATGATCGCTGGTTTTGAACAACCTTCGAAAGGAGAGATACTCCTTGCGGGTGAACAAGTGACGGAGCTTGCACCCAATCAGCGTGATTTAAATTTGGTTTTTCAACATTACGCATTATTTCCGCATATGACGGTGGAAGATAATATTGCGTTTGGCCTCAAAATGAAAAAGATGTCCCTGAAGGAGCAAAAAGAGCGCATCGCTGAAGCTGTCGCGATGACCCAACTGACTGCGCTCACCGCTCGTTACCCGCATCAGCTATCGGGTGGACAGCAGCAACGTGTAGCAATTGCACGGGCAATCGCTAACAAACCTAAAGTGCTGCTGCTTGATGAACCCCTCGGCGCACTCGATCTTCAGCTACGCAAAAATTTGCAATCCGAGCTAAAGCATTTACAACGCACGCTTGGCATTACATTTGTCTATGTAACCCATGATCAGGAAGAGGCTATGATGCTATCTGACCGGATTGTTATTCTAAATCAGGGTAAAGTAGAGCAAATCGGTACGCCTAGGGAAATATATGCGGCTCCTAAGACTTTATTTGCCGCAACCTTTGTGGGAGAAAACAACGTTTTTTCTACTCCAGAAGGCCTTTTTACAGTACGACCGGAGAAGCTTCGCCCCGTACGAGGCGAGCTGGAGGCACGCAAACATGGAGTCATACAGGATGTCTTGTATTTAGGAAATGTGCATAAATTAACGGTACAGTTAGATAATGAACCGATGACAGTCACCATCGCGCTGGATTTCACCGATGAGCGGCCTTGGCAAATCGGCGAGAGGATCGGGGTGAACTGGAATCAACGGGATGAGGTGGCGATTGGATCATGAGAAAATCTAAACTGATGCTGGCTCCCGTATTGTTATGGCTAAGCATATTCCTGTTAATTCCTATGTTGATTGTTGTCGTTATTTCGTTTACACAACGCGATACCCTTGGGAATGTCGTTTTTAGTTTTAGTTTAGAAGGTTACAAGACATTCTTTGATTCTTTATATCTCGGGATTTATTGGGATACACTGGTACTTTCTGTTCTGACAACGGTCATTTGCTTGCTTGTTAGTTACCCATTGGCTTACTATATTGCGAATGCACCTGCCAAAATGCAGAAATGGGGACTCATTCTTATCACGATTCCATTCTGGATCAATTTCCTGATTCGCACCTATGCATGGGTGCTCTTGCTACGGACGCAGGGGGTTGTGAATACGATATTAATGCATTTGGGTTGGATTCAAGATCCAATACAAATGTTGTATACCAAGGGTGCCGTTCTGCTAGGCATGGTCTATAACTTTATTCCGTTTATGGTACTACCGATCTATGTAGCGCTTGAACAGATGGACAAGCGACTATTGGATGCGGCGAGCGATCTCGGGGCTTCCCGCTGGAAAGCATTCCGCTATATTACGCTACCGCAGAGTAAATCGGGGATTATGACGGGCGCGGTACTCGTCTATGTGTCTACTACAGGGATGTTCGTGGTTACCGATATTCTCGGTGGGGCGAAATCCATGATGATTAGTAATATTATTCAGTCGCAGTATCTTGGCGCGCGTAACTGGCCATTCGGGTCTGCGCTGTCCGTTATCTTCGTAATTACATCGTTAATATTGATTATGTTGTTTAATCGAGCGATGCAATCTAAAGCGGACCGTGCGAAGGAGGGGAGAGCATGAAGAAAAAAACACATCCCCTACTAGGACTCCATTCTCTGATTATGATGATTTTCATTTATGTACCCATCTTGTTGATTATTGTCTATTCCTTTAATAACACAAGGCTAAGTGGTGATTGGAAGGGTTTTACCTTTGATTGGTACGTGTCTTTAATGAAAGATCGCCATGTCATGGAAGCACTGAGCAACAGTTTAATTGTGGCGGTTAGCTCTACGATCGTTGCTACGATCTTCGGGACGCTAGCTGCACTGGCGCTCCGCAATGTAAGTCGTAAATTACGTGTAAGTATGAATGGACTATTATATCTTCCAGTGATTATACCCGATATCATCATGGGACTTTCACTACTCGTACTATTTACACAATTGCATATGCCGTTCGGTAAAATTACCGTCATTATTGCGCATATTACATTCAGTATGTCGTATGTGTATGTAGTCGTGACAGCCCGGCTAACGGGCATGGGACGACAGCTTGAGGAAGCGGCATCTGATTTAGGTGCTTCTGGCTGGCAAACCTTCCGCCATGTGACGCTGCCGCAGATTTCACCAGGTATTATTTCAGGTGCTCTAATTGCTTTTACCATGTCGTTAGAGACTTCATGGTCAGCTTCTTCGTGGCTGGTCCAAGCTCTACTACGCTTCCCATATATATATATGGTCAAGTAAAGCGTGGAATATCGCCGGAAATTAATGCGTTATGTACGATATTGATCGTGGTGAGTGTAACCTTAATCTTGCTGGCTCAATACATTTTGAACCGTGGCAAGGGACAGAAGAAACATAAGATGCTACCATTCTAAGAAGCTGTACGATTAGATTTGTTGGAACTAACGTAAGATCTGTTAGTATACAAAAAATGGTGTAACGGAAAGAGAGGAGATATGTAACTGTGAAAAGAAAGGGTATATTTGGCCTGCTGCTGGCAGGGGCGCTCACGGTAATGTCCATTACAGCTTTGGGAGGTTGTTCTTCCAAGGAAACACTGCATATATATAGCTGGGCGGATAACTTTGATGAGCAAGTGTTGAAGGATTTTGAGGCGAAGTACAACGTCGATGTCACATATGACAACTATGCGAATAATGAGGATTTGTTAGCGAAAATTAAAGCAGGCGGAGCTGGATATGATTTGATTCAGCCTTCGGACTACATGGTATCAACCATGATTAAGAGTCAACTGCTGGAGCCGCTGGATAAGAAGAACATTCCAAATTTCGTTAATGTGAAGAAGTCACTCACAAATCCAGCTTATGACCCGGGCAATAAATATTCAATTGTCTACATGTCGGGCGTAACGGGAATTGCGTACAATAAGAAATATGTGAAAGAAAAAATCGATAGTTGGGACGCTCTCTGGAATCCTGCATACAAAGGCAAGGTTCTCCTACTGGATGATAACCGTGAAGTTATTGGGATGGCGTTGAAGAAGCAGGGTCATTCTCTAAGCTCGACGAATCCAACCGAGATCAAGTCAGCTGTAGATGATCTGAAGAAGCTTCTTCCGAGTGTACTCGCTTTTGATACCGATACAATTAAGCAGAAGATGATTCAAGAAGAAGGTTGGATTAGTACCGTTTGGTCTGGTGACGCTGCCTTTATCTTTAAGGATAATCCCGACATCGAATACGTAGTGCCGAAAGAAGGTGCCATGATCTTCTCGGATAACTACGCAATTCCTAAGGGAGCTAAGAACAAGGCGCTAGCTGAGAAGTTTATCAACTATATGCTTGACCCTGAGGTTAGTGCGAAGAACTATGAGTCGATTGGTTACAGTGATCCGAACGAGAAAGCCATGCCTTTTCATAGTAAAGAATACCAAGACAATCATATGATTAATTTAAGTGAAGATGAAATGAAGCGTACGGAATGGATTAAGGACTTGGGGAGTACGCTGCAAACGTATGACCGTTATTGGACGGAGCTAAAAAGCGGACGCGAATAAAAAGGAAGTACCCCGGATAAGAGTCATTGTACAAGAAAAATGATTAATTGTTAAAATAGTCCCTGCTTTCAATATGAGAGCAGGGATTTTTGCGTGTATACGATGTTTTTATCAAGTGTATATGCATTGACATTTTTCAAACGTTAGTTTAAATTATCTAATAAATAACAAACGAATTGAGGTTCTGTTTGAAATGAATGATATTTTAGAGGGAATAACGTATGCCGATCTAAGTGAGATTAAACAGGGATATGTTTTTGATGTAGAACAGGAGATGTATACATGTCTGATTTGCGGTAAGCGATTTGAACAAGGCGTAATGTATGAAGAAGAGGGCGTATTTTATGAAGCGGAGAAGTTTACCCGCCGGCATATTGCAGGTGAGCACAACTCTGTGCTGGATCATCTGCTCAGCCTTGATAAGAAGGTAACTGGACTAACCGATTTGCAGCGAAAGCTGCTTGGTTATTTTGATCGTGGAATGAGTGATGTGGATATCGTTGGTGAATTAGGTGGGGGAAGTAACTCGACCATCCGTAATCACCGGTTCATGTTACGGGAGAAGATGAAGCAGGCGAAGCTGTTTCTGGCCATTATGGAGTTAGTTGAGGAGCATGGCGGGAGAAACAATGGAGTCATGGCAGTGGCAACTACGAAGCCTGTGCAAACAAAGCTCCCTGGGAATTTAGATCAACGATTTGTGATCACGGAAGATGAGAATGAACAAATTTTGAATGATTATTTTAAAGAAGGACTGGATGGTCCTCTGCTTAAGTTTCCTAAGAAGGAGAAGCGGAAGGTAGTCATTCTGAGCCATCTAATTAAAGATTTCAACAGCCAGAAGAAATATACAGAAAAAGAGGTCAATCTCGTGCTGAAAGCGCGGTTTGATGATTATGTGACGCTCAGAAGATATTTAATTGAATATGGCTGGATGGACCGTTTACCAGATGGTAGTCGTTACTGGGTGAAGCACTCTGTATCTGGTAAAGGGGTGGAGCATGCCAAAAAGGAGAAGAATGATATGGATCACCAAAGACGTAAGGAGCTAGTTAATGAATATATGCAGACATCACCTCCAATGGGTGTTTATCAAATACGTAATACAGAGAATGGCAAGTTACTGGTAGGTAGTAGCATTAATCTGTCAGGATTCTTTAATCGTGAAGAGTTTATCCTTGATTCAGGAAGTCATATGAATAAAGAGCTGCAAAGCGATTATAATCAATTTGGCAAGGAAGCCTTTGTTTATGAGACATTAGAGGAACTGAAGCCTGATGAGCAAGCTGCCAATGACCTGAAGCAACAGAAGAAATATTTGACTGAGCTTGGATTGATGGAAGAAATTTGGCTCGAGAAGCTACAGCCTTTTGATGAGAAGGGATACAATAAACGACCTAAGCCGAAAAAAGTGTAATATAAGTATGACAGGTTAATAAATCTACACTTTTTGCTTCGTTAAACGACAATAATGTAACCCTCATTGTAAACAACTCTGTTTTCACATGATTTATAGTATAGTAGTGGGTTAATTGGGTAATTAATCATACAACTAACACTTATAGCATTCAGTGGAGAGGAGTTTTATAGATGAACAAGGGTATGAAATGGAGCGCTGGTTTATTAGCAGCAGGTGTACTGGTAACAAGTGCAGGAATGACAGGAGGTATTTCAGTTTCCGCGGCTTCTGCAAGTAAGGCTGTTGTGAAGCAGAATGTGCAGCCCTCTGTCCTGCTTACATATAAAGGTAAATCGATAAAACAAGAAGGACGCATTGTTAATGGTAAAACGATGATACCTGTAACTGTGCTACGTGATGCAATGGGACTTGCACTGACGTATAATCCTGCAACGAAGAGCTACATTGTGGGCTCGGGGAGTAAGAAGCTGAATTTGGAAGTTTCAGATTACGGCGTGAATCCAACATTTAACGGCTACTATGTTAGCAATTACGGCAATGATGTAGATGCCAAAATTATTGAGGGTCGCCTCTATGTTCCGTTTACATTATTAAGTGATTATATGGGGTATCAGGGCGTGTATAACCCTTCGTTGAAAAAGCTCGATATCACACCGCGAGTTCAAAATGCTATCGATATCAAACTACAGACCATCTCCAAAACAGATAAAAATTCGACGTTGCTCGCTCATTATCCTATGATTACGGGTCTTGCCGATGAGCAGGCGCAGCAGACTATCAATGACGCTCTGAAGAAACAAGCGCAGACATTTGCCGAAGAGAGTGCCTCTGCAGCTAAGAAAAGAGTAGGGACTATTGAACCTACGTACGATTTCATTCAAAATTATCTGGTTACGTATAATAGCAATGGAGTGATTAGCTTAATCACAGATCAATACTCCTATACCGGCGGCGCGCATGGCATGACAAATCGTGTAGGAATGACGTTCTCACTGAAGGATGGGAAGCAGCTTGAACTTGCTGATCTGCTCAAAGCAACTCCAGATTATAAACAGAAACTAAACAAAATAATTATGGATAAGACTAAGAAGGATCCTAATGTATTTGATAAACAAGAGGGATTTAAATCCCTTAAGGATAAGCCAGATTTCTATGTAAAAGAGAATGGTCTTGCCATCTTCTTTCAGCAATATGAAATTGCGCCTTACGCTTCGGGATTCCCGACGTATATTATTCCTTTCGGCGATATTTTGCCTAAAGGTACTAACCCGTTTGCTATTGCTAAATAAAATATGCATGTATGCAAAAAGCCCCGCTCTATTAAATAGAGCGGGGCTTTTTTTGAGTATTTCAAAATACTTAAACGCCTTGAATGTTAGAGTTCTCAAGCACCTTATCAATTAAACCATAATCAGCAGCTTCTGCTGCACTCATGAAGTAATCGCGGTCTGTATCTTTCTCGATACGCTCAAGCGGCTGGCCTGTACGCTCTGAAAGGATGCGGTTCAAGATGTCGCGCATCTTCAGAATGCGGCGGGCACGAATTTCAATATCTGTTGCTTGGCCTTGAGCACCACCAAGTGGCTGGTGAATCATAACTTCACTGTTTGGTAGAGCAAAGCGTTTACCTTTCGCACCAGCATTCAACAGGAAAGCACCCATAGATGCAGCCATACCAACACAGATGGTGGAGACGTCTGGTTTGATAAATTGCATTGTATCGTAGATCGCCATACCAGCTGTAATTGAACCGCCGGGGCTATTAATGTATAAGTGGATGTCTTTCTCAGGGTCTTCCGCTGCTAGAAAGAGAAGCTGAGCAATGATGGCGTTGGCAACTACGTCATTGACATCGCTGCCGAGGAATACGATTCGATCTTTGAGCAGTCTAGAATAAATGTCATAGGCACGCTCACCGCGATTACTTTGTTCAACTACCATAGGAATAAAACTCATGTGAAACCCTCCCTTTATTTGCTACATATTAGAATAGTTTAGACTTAACTTTAGCGTATTAACCACATCATAAACAATTTCAAACCAAAAGTCAAAGAAAGTCAAACTATGGGCAAAAAAAATAGCCATTGATTGGCTTTGGTGTGTTTGGTTAAACAATATAGAGTGCTTATAAATTTAAATGGCGCGCCGCGAGGAATCGAACCTCGATCTCAGGCTTCGGAGGCCTACGTCATATCCATTGGACCACGGGCGCTAAATTTCAATAGCAAGAATGATTATATGATATATCAGACTGAAAAGCAATACGAATTTGTTTGCAGATCGTCAGATGTGTCTTGTCCCAATGCATAACTAACAATAGGATAGAGAAATATAGTTGGTGGACTACTTGCAATAGAAGCGAAAATTGAGTAAGATAGTAGTGGGACTTAAAACGTAAACCCGGGACATTTTGAGGCCAACGCGAAGGGGATTCGGAAGATAAAGTTGCAGGAGTGGAGAGCAATGCGGAATATATTAGAGATCCAAAAGCAGCTACTTCCTGATCTCATGGACGTTCTCAGAATAAGGTACACGATTCTTCATCAGATCATGTTGTCCGAACTGATAGGCCGGCGAACACTGGCTCCATTACTGGATATGACTGAGCGGGTGCTGCGAGCGGAGACTGATCTATTGAAAGCTCAGGGGCTAATTGAAATTGAAACCTCTGGGATGAGGATTAGTGAAGCAGGAAGCAGATTGCTTGAACAAATGGGCCCGATCGCGAAGGAATTGTTCGGACTTAATGATTTGGAAGAAAAGATTCGCCGAACCTATGGTCTACGTAAGGTGATTGTTGTGCCAGGCGATTGCGAAGCTTCACCGCTCACGAAGCGGGATCTTGGACGCGCTGGTGCAAAAGCATTACTTAGCGTTATGAGCGATGATGATATCATTGCAGTTACAGGCGGTTCAACGCTTGCTGAGGTAGCTGAGCAGTTAAATCTGCTCACAGCTGTTCCTATGAAGAATAGCTGGTTTGTGCCTGCACGTGGGGGCCTTGGAGAAAGTATGGAATTCCAAGCGAATACCATTGCCTCGACAATGGCTAAACGAGTAGGTGCTAAATACCGCCTGCTTCATGTGCCTGATTTACTCAGTGATGATGCTTATCAATCTTTAGTGCAAGATCGCAATATTCAAGAAATTGTACAGGTCATTCGACAGTGTCGTATTATCGTACACGGCATCGGCGATGCTATGGAGATGACGCGCCGCAGACGGCTTGATCCGGTTGCTGTGCAGGGGATTCAAGCAGAAGGTGCTGTAGCGGAGTCATTTGGTTACTATTTTAATGAGCAGGGCAATGTTGTACATCAAATGATTACTCTTGGGCTGAGGTTAGAAGATATCAAGCGCACAGAGATTGTCATTGGTATTGCAGGCGGTAGAAGCAAAGCAAAGGCTATTCATTCTGTACTCAAATTTGGCCATGAGGATATACTGGTCATTGATGAAGTAGCTGCACTCGAAATATGCAAAGAGATTGATCATGAATTTACTGCAAATCATAAATGAAAACTTTACTGAGGTTGTCATGACAGGTATAACAGCCTGTTTTGAAATAAATTAAAAACCATTTCTAGGAGGACTATTCAATGACTGTAAAAGTAGGTATTAATGGTTTCGGACGTATTGGACGCCTTGCATTCCGCCGTATTCAAGCTGTGGAAGGTATCGAGGTAGTAGCAATTAATGACTTGACTGATGCTAAAATGCTAGCACATTTGTTGAAATATGATACGACTCAAGGACGTTTCGACGGCGACGTAGAAGTGCATGATGGATTCTTCAAAGTAAATGGTAAAGAAGTTAAGGTTCTTGCTAACCGTAACCCTGAAGAATTGCCTTGGGGAGATCTTGGCGTAGAAATCGTTCTAGAATGTACTGGATTCTTTACAACTAAAGAAGCAGCTGAGAAGCACCTTAAAGGCGGCGCTAAAAAAGTCGTTATTTCCGCTCCAGCTACTGGCGATATGAAAACAATTGTTTACAACGTAAACCATGAAATTCTTGATGGTACTGAAACGGTAATCTCTGGTGCATCTTGCACTACGAACTGCCTAGCTCCAATGGCTAAAGTATTGCAAGACAAATACGAAATCGTTCAAGGTTTGATGACTACAATTCACGCATACACTGGTGACCAAAATACACTTGATGCTCCACACCCTAAAGGTGATTTCCGCCGCGCTCGTGCAGCAGCTGAGAACATCATTCCTAACACAACAGGCGCTGCTAAAGCAATTGGTCTTGTTATTCCTGAGCTTCAAGGTAAACTTGATGGCGCAGCACAACGTGTACCAGTAGCAACTGGTTCTTTGACTGAGCTTGTAACGGTTCTAGGTAAAAAAGTAACGGTTGAAGAAGTTAACGCAGCTATGAAAGAAGCTTCTGATGCACAAACTTTCGGATACACTGAAGATGAGCTTGTATCTTCCGATATTATCGGTATCAACTTCGGATCTTTGTTTGATGCAACTCAAACTAAAGTGATGACAGTGGGCGACCAACAACTGGTGAAAACTGTGGCTTGGTACGACAATGAAATGTCTTACACATCCCAATTGATCCGTACTTTGGAATACTTCGCTAAGCTTGCTAAGTAAGAACCAACGTGCGTTTTGACAAACATTAATATGGAGCGGAAACAGGTTTCTTGTGTTTCCGCTTTTTATAAATAGCGTGTTTTCATTTCGAATTTTTAAAGATATCCCCTGTAATTCCTGATTATACAAAAATATGGGTGCGGAGGAATGGATAATGAATAAGAAATCAGTACGTGACATAGAAGTTAGTGGCAAACGGGTATTTGTACGGGTAGACTTTAACGTACCTGTCGAAGATGGCAAAATTACGGATGATACACGTATTCGTGAAACTCTACCTACGATTAAATATTTAATTGAGAATGGCGCGAAAGTTATTCTTGCAAGTCACATGGGTCGTCCGAAGGGACAAGTTGTTGAGTCTTTGCGTTTGACGCAAGCGGCAGAACGCTTGTCTGAGCTATTGGGCAAACCTGTTGCAAAAGCAGACGAAGCTGTGGGTGAAGCTGTAAAAGCTCAAGTTGATGCACTCCATAACGGAGATGTGCTTTTGCTTGAGAATGTACGCTTTTATCCAGGTGAAGAGAAGAATGATCCTGAGCTAGCTAAACAGTTCGCTGAGTTGGCAGATTTGTTCGTGAATGATGCTTTCGGCGCTGCTCACCGTGCTCATGCTTCGACAGAAGGTATCGCTCATTTGATCCCGGCTGTATCAGGTTTGTTGATGGAGAAAGAATTGTCCGTACTAGGCAAAGCTCTTTCTAATCCAGAACGTCCTTTCACAGCGATCATTGGCGGTTCGAAGGTTAAAGATAAAATCGACGTGATCGATAACTTGCTTAACCTTGCTGACAACGTTCTAATTGGTGGCGGATTGTCCTACACATTCATGAAGGCTCAAGGATATGAAATCGGATTGTCTTTATGCGATGATAGCAAATTGGATGCTGCACTCGGATTTATCCAAAAAGCGAAGGATCTTGGCAAAAACTTCTATCTTCCAGAAGATATCGTGATTGCAGATGATTTCAAAGTTGACGCTAACAAGGATATCGTTGAAGTCGGCAATATTCCTGATGGTTGGGAAGGCGTAGACATTGGACCGAAAACACGTGCAAAATATGCTGAGATTATTAAAAACTCGAAGCTTATTGTATGGAATGGACCTATGGGCGTATTTGAACTTGAGCCATTCTCTAACGGTACACGTGAAGTAGCTGAAGCTTGCGCGACAACTGAAGGTTACACCATCATTGGCGGTGGTGACTCGGCAGCGGCAGCAGAGAAATTCCATTTGGCTGATAAAATGGATCATATCTCTACAGGCGGCGGAGCTTCCCTCGAATTCATGGAAGGCAAAGCGCTTCCGGGCGTTGTAGCCTTGAACGATAAGTAAGAACGGCAACTAAAGTTATCTTAAGGAGTGAATCTTGTGAGAACACCTATTATTGCGGGCAACTGGAAGATGTTCAAAACCGTTCCAGAAGCTAAAGCATTTTTGGCAGACATCAAAGGTAAAGCAGAAGTAGCAGGCGTGGAAAGCGTGATTTGCGCTCCTTTCACTAACCTTCCTGCTCTTGTTGAAGCAGCTAAAGGTACATCTATTAAGATCGGTGCACAGAACTTGCACTTTGAAGATAACGGAGCTTACACTGGCGAAATCAGCGGTGAAATGCTGAAAGATCTGGGTGTTGACTATGTAATCATCGGGCATTCCGAGCGTCGTGCTTATTTTGCTGAAACGGATGAAACGGTTAACAAGAAGACTCATGCAGCATTCCGTCATGGACTTACTCCAATCGTGTGTGTTGGTGAGAAGCTCGAAGAGCGTGAAGCTGGCCAAACGAAGGATGTTTGTAAAGTACAAACCGAAGCAGCATTCCAAGGTTTAACTGCGGAGCAAGCCGCTGAAGTTGTTATCGCATACGAACCAATCTGGGCTATTGGCACAGGTAAATCTTCTACAGCTCAAGATGCTAACGAAGTTATTGCTTTTATCCGCGAATTGGTTAAAGGATTGTATGGTGAAGAAGTGGCAAACAAGGTTCGCATTCAATACGGTGGTAGCGTTAAGCCAGAGAATGTAGCTGAGTATATGGGTCAAAGCGATATCGACGGTGCCCTTGTCGGCGGTGCTAGCTTACAGCCAGCATCCTACATCGCGCTTGTTGAGGGGGCGAAATAAATGTCAGCACCTAGACCGGTAGCTTTAATTATTATGGACGGATTCGGACTGCGTGGAACGACGGAAGGTAATGCGGTAGCTCAGGCTAACAAACCAAACTACGACCGTCTTATGAGCAAATATCCGAATACGACACTTACAGCTTGTGGTGAAGCTGTAGGCTTACCTGCCGGACAGATGGGTAACTCTGAAGTGGGCCACTTAAACATTGGTGCAGGACGGGTTGTCTATCAGGATCTGACACGTATTTCGAAATCGATTCGCGAAGGTGAATTCTTCACGAACCCAACCTTGGTTGAAGCTGTGCAAGCAGCTAAGAACAATGGGACAAAACTTCACTTGTACGGTCTCCTCTCCGATGGCGGCGTACATAGCCACATTGAACATCTGTATGCCATGCTAGATTTGGCTAAGAAAGAAGGATTAGATCAAGTCTACATCCATGCTTTCTTGGACGGACGCGACGTGGCTCCAGATTCCGGTAAGAAGTTCATTGAGGAATTACAGGCTAAGATTGATGAAAAGGGAATTGGCAAAATTGCTACGGTTCAAGGACGTTATTATGCCATGGACCGTGATAAACGCTGGGAACGTGTCGAGAAATCGTATCGTGCGATTGTGTATGGTGAAGGACCTCAATACACAGATCCAATGCAAGCTGTAATTGAATCGTATAATAAGTCAGTATTCGACGAGTTTGTTGAACCTGCAGTCATTGTAGATGAAGCAGGCAAACCCGTGTCTTTGGTCGAAAGCGGAGACTCAGTCATCTTCCTAAACTTCCGACCTGACCGAGCAATTCAGCTATCGCAAGTGTTTACGAGCAATGATTTCCGTGGATTCGACCGCGGACCGAAGTTCCCTACGAACCTTCATTTTGTTTGTCTAACATTGTTCAGCGAAACCGTAGAAGGATTCGTGGCTTACGAGCCTAAGAATCTTGACAACACACTCGGTGAAGTATTAGTTCAGAACAACAAGAAGCAACTGCGTATTGCGGAAACGGAGAAGTATCCGCATGTCACTTTCTTTTTCAGTGGTGGACGTGATGTGGAATTGCCGGGTGAGACTCGTATTCTCATCAATTCACCGAAGGTAGCTACGTATGATTTGCAGCCAGAGATGAGTGCTTATGAAGTAGCAGCTGCCTGTGTGAAAGAAATAGAAGCAGAGAATCATGACGCAATTATTCTTAATTTTGCAAATCCCGACATGGTGGGGCACTCAGGTATGCTTGAGCCTACGATTAAAGCGGTAGAAGTTACCGATGAATGTATGGGTATGGTTGTGGATGCAGTGATTGCCAAGGGCGGCGTAGCTATTATCATTGCTGACCATGGTAATGCTGATATGGTGTTTGATGAACAGGGACGCCCGTTCACAGCTCATACGACGAATCCAGTACCGTTTATTCTAACTGCTGACGATGTTACACTTCGCGAAAGTGGAATTCTTGCAGACGTAGCTCCGACGATCCTAGATCTGATGCAGTTACCGAAGCCGGCAGAAATGACGGGACAATCCATGATTGCAACACGTAAATAAGAGTATAATGAGATTAGATGTGTTATAGAAGCAACTAGGTATGAACAAAAAAATTGAATGACGAAAAGGAGATTATGTACCATGACAATTATTTCTGATGTGTACGCACGCGAAGTCCTCGACTCCCGTGGTAATCCAACTGTTGAAGTAGAAGTATACCTTGAATCCGGTGGCCTAGGCCGCGCTATCGTTCCATCGGGCGCTTCTACAGGTGCTCATGAAGCAGTTGAGCTTCGTGATGGAGACAAATCACGTTACCTTGGTAAAGGCGTTCTGAACGCTGTTAAAAACGTAAATGATATTATCGCTCCTGAAGTTATCGGTATGGATGCTTTGGATCAAATCGGTATCGATAAATTGATGATTACTTTGGACGGAACTCACAACAAAGGTAAACTAGGTGCTAACGCGATTCTAGCTGTATCTATGGCTGTAGCTCGTGCTGCTGCTGACGCTTTAGATCTTCCTTTGTACGTGTACCTTGGTGGATTCAACGCTAAACAATTGCCAGTACCAATGATGAACATCATCAATGGTGGTGAACATGCAGACAACAACATCGACGTGCAAGAATTCATGGTTCTTCCTGTAGGTGCTCCTAGCTTTAAAGAAGCTCTTCGCACAGGCGCTGAAATCTTCCACAATTTGAAATCTGTATTGCAATCAAAAGGCTTGAACACAGCTGTAGGTGACGAGGGTGGATTCGCACCAAACCTTGGTTCTAACGAAGAAGCAATCACAACGATCATCGAAGCAATCGAAAAGGCTGGTTACAAACCAGGCGTTGACGTATTCTTGGGTATGGATATTGCCTCTACTGAGTTCTACAAAGATGGTAAATACACACTTGCTGGTGAAGGTAAATCCTACACTTCCGCTGAGTATGTTGATCTTCTAGCTTCTTGGGTTGAGAAATACCCAATCATCACAATCGAAGACGGTATGTCTGAAGACGATTGGGAAGGTTGGAAATTGCTTACTGAAAAATTGGGTGACAAAGTCCAATTGGTTGGTGACGACTTGTTCGTAACAAACACAGATCGTCTTGGTAAAGGTATCGAAGAAGGTATTGGTAACTCGATCTTGATCAAAGTTAACCAAATCGGTACACTAACTGAAACTTTTGATGCAATCGAAATGGCTAAACGTGCTGGATATACAGCTGTTATCTCTCACCGTTCTGGTGAATCCGAAGATAGCACAATCGCTGACATCGCAGTTGCAACCAATGCGGGTCAGATCAAAACAGGTGCTCCTTCCCGTACAGACCGTATCGCTAAATACAACCAATTGCTTCGCATCGAAGACCAATTGGGTGAATTGGCTCAATATAACGGCTTGAAATCGTTCTACAACTTGAAGAAATAATAAGCCTTATGGCTTTAAGAGCTGCCCGGTTTATCCGGGTGGCTCTTTTTATAGGGATAAACCCAAATATACGTGGTAAATTAGGAAGCGTTTTCCTATATCTTCTTGTGTTCGCTACTGTGCTATGGTACAATAAAAATGCTGTTTATGACGATCATGAGTACTTAACCATTCATATAGAATGATGTTAGCTAAGCTATTTAGGAGGTGGATTGAATGGAAATCTTTTTGAAAATACTGCTCGTGATTTTCTCCATCGGTTTGATCGCGGTTGTTCTTCTGCAGAAAGGGAAAAGCGCAGGTCTTTCCGGTGCCATCTCCGGTGGCGCAGAACATCTTTTCGGAAAAACAAAAGCACGTGGCCTAGATTTAGTATTACAGCGTGTAACAATCGTTATGGCAGCTGGATTCTTTATCTTATCGGTATGTGTCGCAGTCGTTCTAAAATAATAAGAAATAGAGAAACCTTCGCTCTTTCGAATAGAAGATGAGCGGGGGTTTTTTTTAAGTTTATTAGGCAATATACCCAGCCTTTAATCAACGTAAAATCAAGCCCGATAAGGGATGTAACAGATTAAATTCGTGTATACTAGGGTATGAGTATACTAAGAAGTTTTTTATACAAGAACGCATACATAGTACTTGCGGACAAATCCTGCAAGTCACCTGAGGTGATAAAGATGATAACGGAACAAACATTACTTGATTGGCTGCGGGATCCCGCCTATAAACCGATGACCTATCAGGAACTCGAAAAGCATTTTGAAATTCGTGATGCATTGGAGTTTAAAGATTTAATTAAGTTGTTAAACGCATTAGAACAGGACGGCAAGATCATCATGACGAATGGCGAGCGCTATGGCGTACCCGAGCGGCTTGATTTGTTGCGCGGACGTTTACAGGCTCATGCGAAGGGTTTTGCTTTTCTGATTCCAGACGATAAGGAACATCCCGACGTTTACATTAATGCAAATGATCTAAAAAGTGCGATGAATGGCGATACGGTGCTGGCTAAAGTGACTTCGCAAAGTCCAGCTGGCGGTAAGCTTGAAGGTGTAGTTGTATCCATTGTAAACCGGGCAGTAACTCAAATTGTAGGCGTTTTCCAAGGACATGAAGCATACGGCTTTGTGCTACCAGATGACAAACGGATTAATCGCGATATTTTTGTTCCTAAGCATGCATTTGGTGGAGCTGTGGATGGGGACAAGGTCGTTGCCAAAATCGTAAGTTATCCCGAAGGAAAATCTGCAGCTGAAGGCGCAGTTATTGAAATACTCGGACATAAAGATGATCCAGGCGTGGATATTCTATCCATTATCCGTAAGCATCAGCTACCTGAAGGCTTCCCTGAGGAAGTATTAGCTGAAGCAGAACAAGCACCAGATTCGATTACGGAAGAAGAAATTGTGTCTCAAGGTCGCCGTGATCTACGCGGTAAAAATATTGTGACGATTGATGGCGAAGATGCGAAGGACCTCGATGATGCGGTTAACGTAGAGCTTTTGCCGAATGGTCATTTCAGACTTGGTGTACATATCGCTGATGTTGGTTATTATGTACGTGAAAATTCTGAGCTTGATAAAGAAGCATACAGCCGTGGTTGCAGTGTGTACTTGGTAGACCGTGTTATTCCGATGATCCCTCACCGTCTATCTAACGGTATTTGCAGTTTAAACCCTCAGGTTGATCGTCTTACACTTTCGTGTGAAATGGAATTTGACGAGCAGATGAAGGTCGTTTCCCATGATGTGTTTACGAGTGTGATTAAGACTAAAGAGCGTATGACCTACTCTAATGTTCGTAAGATTCTGGAAGAAGAAGATCCAGAACTTATGGAGCGTTACAGCGAACTGGTAGGCGATTTCCGCTTGATGAAGGAGCTTGCTCTGAAGCTTCGCGGTCGCCGTATGAAGCGTGGGGCCGTTGATTTCGACTTCGTAGAGTCCAAGGTTATTCTGGATGAGAGCGGCAAGCCGATCGACATCGTGAAGCGTGAACGTTCAATTGCAGAACAGATTATTGAAGAATTTATGTTAGCAGCTAATGAGACAGTGGCAGAACATTTCTACTGGCTTAAAGTGCCTTTCCTATATCGGATTCACGAAAATCCAGACCCAGAAAAGCTGCAGAACTTCATGGCGTTTGCAGCGAATTTCGGTCATCATGTCAAAGGACGTGGCAATGATATTCATCCGCGTGCATTGCAGAACCTTCTGGAAGACATTCAAGGAACGAAAGAGCAGACGGTTATTAGTACAATGATGCTGCGCTCTATGAAGCAAGCGAAGTATGCTGCGGAAACGTCAGGACACTTTGGTTTGGCGGCAGAATATTATTCACACTTTACCTCTCCGATTCGTCGTTATCCAGACTTAGCCATTCACCGGGTAATCCGTGAAGTTATCGAGAATAAAAATGTGTTATCTGATAAGCGTCAAGAATATTTGGCAGCTCGGATGCCGGATATTGCTCAACAGTCTTCTGAGCGTGAGCGTGTTGCTGTCGAGGCAGAGCGTGATACAGATCAACTGAAGAAAGCTGAGTTTATGCTGGATAAGGTTGGCGAAGACTTTGACGGTATTATTAGTAGCGTAACGAGTTTCGGCATGTTCATTGAGTTAGAAAATACAGTTGAAGGTCTTATTCGTCTCAGCTCACTAAGCGACGACTATTACCATTTCGATGAAAGTTCAATGTCTTTGATTGGCGAGCGTACTTCGAACGTATACCGCATTGGTGATGACATCAAGATTCGTGTAGCACGTGTCAACATGGACGATCATACGATTGACTTCGAGCTGCCAGATATGAAGCCGCGAAGAGAAGGTAATCGTGGTGGTGGATTTGGCGGCCGCGGGGGAGCTGGCCGTAAAGGTGGAGCTCCTGCCCGTGAAGGCGGAGCAACTCGTGGTGGACGCGGCGCAGCTAAAGGCAGCGGTGGAGAACGTGGATCCAAAGCTGGAGCAGGCAAGGGTGCTGGAGCTGTTCCAGCTTCGCGCGTTACAAGCGCAGGCGGACGTAAGCGTGGAGGCAAAGGTGGAGCTGTACATGCCAATGCAGAGCGTAGCCGCACGGTGGCAGGCGACAACAGCGAGGCGACACGCGTGAATAACGTGGGCGCAGCTGAAAGCGCAAGCCCAGCAAGCTCTAGCGAAGGCCGCGAGAGCAAAGGCGGTAAGCGGGGCATTCACGCGAATCCGAAGCGTAGCCGTGAAGGTGTAGGTGGTAAATACGGTGATCCGAACCGTAAAGGTTTTGCTTTTGGATCAGGTAAAGGTGGCTACGGCGCAGCACCATCCTCCGGAGGAGACACGTACATTAGTCCGAATTCAAGTGCTGGACGCCGTAAGAAAACGTCTGAGAATGGCGTATTCATTGGTGAAGGTGCAACCCGTGGTAGAAACGCAGGGGGATCAGGCGCAGGAAAGCCAGCCGGTGAGAATAGCGGTACGCCTGGTGAAGGCGGTCGTAAGCGTAAGAAGAAAACAAAAGGTGAAGCGAATAACAGTACAGCTGGTTTTGTACGTAAGAACCAGTAGTCTGCTAGCTACGCCCTTGAAATTGAATATTTGAGTTGATACAATTAATCTCTAGCGTAGTTGATGGATACCGTAGAGGTGATGCATCAGATACGCGGAGATTAATTGTATTTTAAATGTAAACGTAAGGAGTGAGCCCATGGGTAAGAAAAGTGATGGCAAAGTGTTAGCTCAGAACAAAAAAGCTTCCCATGATTATTTTATTGAGGATACTTTTGAAGCGGGTATGGTGCTCACGGGAACAGAGATTAAATCCATTCGTAATGCACGTGTGAACATTGGGGATGCTTTTGCGACCATTCGTAACGGTGAAATCCAAATTCACAATATGCACATTAGTCCTTTTGAACAAGGGAACCGTAATAATCCAACAGATCCAACACGTACTCGTAAGCTACTCATGCATAAAGTGCAGATCCATAGGCTACTTGGCTTGTCTAAGCAGGAAGGATACTCGATTGTGCCGCTTAAGATCTATATCCGAAATGGTTATGCAAAGCTACTGATTGGATTAGGTAAAGGTAAGAAGCAGTATGATAAACGGGACACCGCAGCTAAAAAAGATGCACAGCGTGATATTCAGCGGGCATTGCGTGAGAAGCAGAAGATTGCGCGCTAAATGCTTGGCATATCCCGCCAAGGCAAGTTTCGCCTGTATTTCCTACAAGCAGTGTGTCATTTTGCTCTAATTGTGTGATATACTATTATATGTTGACGCTCGACATGTGAGCCATGAGTTAGGCAATTGCTTCTGGACATCCTTTTTCATGGAGGAGAAGGATGCGGAATAGATAGCTACTGTGCTGAACATTGCTTTAATCTAATCCGAAGGAGCCCTTTATATTAAGGGGGCGTTCTTGGATTCGACGGGGATAGTTCGAGCATGGGTAGCGGGTAGTGGGGACGCGTCCGCTTTATCAACGCTAACGCCTATTAAACGGCAAACAACAAAACAACTACGCTTTAGCAGCTTAATAACCTGTTAGCGTGCTCCTACCTAGCATCGCCCATGTGACTAGACTAGGGGCTAACAAATAGTGGGATACGCCGCTTCGGTCTCCGCCTGGGGTCGACGGAAGAAGATAATCAGGCTGACCCAAAGAGAATCCGGTAACGGGGAGTCCCTAGGGTGACATCAAAACTGTTACTACACCCGTAGAAGCTTATGTGTCGTTATTTTCGGACAGGGGTTCGACTCCCCTCGCCTCCATATGTACCATCAAAAAAGACACCGATAAGGTGTCTTTTTTCTATTGAAGGATGATATCCTTTTTACATTGACGGACTAAAACTGCGAGAGCATAAGATTCGTAATTCGTATGGATTATAACTTGAGTTAAGAAAATATGACTACAGAAAAATCTGTAGTCATTTCTTTAAAAGAATTAGAAAGTTAAGGAAGTACCTTCCAAACATCTGCATTACCTGGAGTTTCACCCTGAGTCCACCATTTTGCTTCATAGTTAACATTGTTGTAGCTTACTTTGCTGCCACCCACGTAAGAAGTGGATGCATTCCAAGCTGGGTATGCAGCAGGTGCACTAGGAGTAGTTACATTGACAACATTGCTGGCAGCGGATACATTACCAGCGGCATCTACAGCTTTTACTGTAAAGGAGTAGGCGGTATTAGCTGTCAGACCAGAAACCGTGTAAGCAACCGTCGAGCCTGAAACCGTAGCGATTAATGTGGAGCCTTTGAATACCTGGTAGCCTGTTACCGCCACATTATCGGTTGAAGCATTCCACATTAAAGGAATTGTCGTTGATGTAGATGTTCCCATCACATGCAGGGTTGTTGGAGCTGCAGGAGCCTGAGTATCAGATCCTGAAACAGCTTGTGTAGTAAAGGATGCGGCATTGCTGGCTGGTGATACATTACCGGCGGCATCTACTGCTTTTACAGTAATGTTGTAGGCTGTATTAGATGCTAGGCCTGTTAGATTGTAAGTCAGTGCACTTGTGGAAGCAATTTGAGTGGAACCGTTAAATATACGATAATTCGTAACTCCTACATTATCTGTAGCAGCATTCCATGAAAGGGTAGCACTAGTACTGGCAACATTGGAGGCAGATACGCTTGCAGGAGCAGTTGGTGCTGTGGTATCTGCGTTTCCACTACCACCAGAGAAGTTAACGTCAATGACATTGTAGAATGCATTTCCTGTATCGGAAATCTCCCAAACCGCAAGAATAACTTGATATCCCGTTCTGCTCGGTACGTTGCAAGTGTCCGAATAGGAATTCGACGGCTGACCTTTATACGCTACATTACAGAAAGGAGTTAAATCAAAGGATGCCCGGGTTAATGGTGCATTCGGGTCCCAGTTTTGCTTAGTAATATAGTATTTCCAGCTGGCTGTGGCATGAGGGACTTTTAAAGTCCAGTTGAACGTAGTGGGGCCAGCGGAAATATTCACCTTTGTCCAGCGAGTAGCGGATTGCTCATCTAGTGGAGCGAATAAGCCGTTAGCACTTGCGATTTTGCCATCGGCTGGACCTGCTGCAGGAAATCCTTTTGCTGCTTCTAAGCTATAGGCTCATAAATAATAAGTCCGCAGTTCTTATTCGTTCCTTTTGCACATAAATCCGCACGGCTGGATGGATTACTTACATATCCGTGAGCAGATGCTTTAGACTCGAATAAGAATAGAGCCATAATCGCCAGTGTTGCCAATAGAAAGCCCGCCAAGGCCTTTTTTATAAGATTAGAATTAGGTAACTTAAGGTTGACATTAAAAAAACTCCTCCTCTAATATTCAAACTATTTACGAAGAACAATAGGATCATTTGTACCTTTCATGCGTAACGGTGTACTTTTCACCTCCTTTCAAGTCAGAAATGTATGCTATTAATGTCGGATCTTGTATCATTTCGATATGGACAAGATAGCGCTTTCATTTAAGAAATTATTTATAAAGTTTTTGGAATAAAAGGAATTAAATACTATTTTATATTAGGCAATAGTGGCCTGCAATATTTAATGAGGATTTAGTTGATTTATTTAAAGAATAGTTGAATATTATTATTAATAATTAGAGATAAAATTCCGATGGGGTAATTGCATTGAGTATTTTATTTGCTTCTGTACAATCGGTTGCTATGATACTATATAAATAGGTTTAAAAGTTGGCTGTTACCTGATTTACAGATGCTTTGATATAAACAGGAATTCGTTATAAAATTTTGGGCCGTTTTACATAAGCTTTTAAATATCAGATTTATCATTTGGGAGGGAATTAAATGAGCACACAGAAACTCGGATCTCCATTAGAAGGATTTGCTGAATTTAGCAGGAAAGTAGCGGCAGAAGGTGCTGTTCTTTTGAAAAATGAAGGACAAATACTTCCACTTGGACATTCCGAAAACGTTTCAGTTTTTGGTAGAACACAGGTTAACTATTATCGTAGCGGGACAGGTTCGGGGGGAAGTGTGCATGTTTCCCATACAACAAGTTTACTCGGTGGTCTTCGGGATAAGAAAGATATCGTTATTAACGAAGAACTAGCTCGTGTATATGAACAGTGGATTGAGCAAAACCCATTTGATAATGGCGGTGGAGGTTGGGCGGCTGAGCCGTGGCATCAGAAGGAAATGCCTTTAACCGATGAGATAGTGTCAGCGGCAAGAAAGAAATCGAACAAGGCGATTATCGTTATCGGACGCACTGCGGGAGAAGATCAAGATAATGCTAACGAATCAGGAAGCTATCAATTAACAGCGGATGAGAAGGAAATGCTGAAGCAGGTGACAGCATATTTTGAACAAACGATTGTTGTGCTGAATGTATCGAATATTATCGATATGAGCTGGATAAACGACGAAAGTTACGTGCATCCGATTCCTTGTGTCATGTATAGCTGGCAAGGTGGGATGGAAGGTGGTAAGGCGATCGCAGACGTATTGGTCGGAGAGGTTACACCGAGCGGTAAGCTAACGGATTCGATTGCATACACGATTGAGGATTACCCATCCACTCGCAATTACGGCAATGAATTTACAAATATGTATCAAGAAGATATTTATGTGGGATACCGTTATTTCGAGACGTTCCAACCGGATAAAGTTCATTTTGAATTTGGTTATGGTTTGTCCTATACCCAGTTTGAGATTGAGCCTAAGGGAGCTAAATTGGTTACTGAAGCTGGAGAAGAGCACATTGAGATTGGTGTATCGGTAAAAAATATTGGAACAACCTATGCAGGTAAAGAGGTTGTTCAGGTCTATTATGAAGCTCCACAAGGAAAGCTGGGTAAGCCAGCTAAAGCTTTGGCTGCATTCGTAAAGACCAAGGAACTTCAAGCCGGTGAAACAGAACAACTCACGGTAAATTTCCCCGTTCATTCGATGGCCTCTTATGATGATGAAGGCGTTACAGGGATAACGTCTGCTTATGTTTTGGAAGCTGGAACATACCGCATTTTTGTAGGAAATAGCGTCAAGAATCTAGTCGATGTAAGCGTTGATGGACAGAGCGGCTACATTGTGGAAGAGCTTAAGCTAGTGGAGCAATTGCAAGAGGCCATGGCGCCGACAGAAAATTTTACAAGAATGAAGCCAGGTGCCCGCAAAGAAGATGGGTCGTATGAACTTACTTTTACCAAGGTACCGAAACAAAAAATTTCCATGGCGGAGCGGATTGAAAATAATCTGCCGCAAACGCTGGAGCAGACCGGTAATCAGGGCTATACATTAAAAGACGTCTCTGATGGAAAAGTCAGCATGGAAGCTTTTATTGCACAGCTTAGCGATCAGGATTTAGCGGTAATCGTAAGAGGAGAGGGTATGAGTAGTCCGCTTGTGACGCCGGGTACGGCTTCGGCTTTTGGTGGCGTTAGCGACAGTTTGCTAGACTACGGAATCCCTGTTGCTTGTACGGCAGACGGTCCTTCCGGTATTCGGATGGATAGCGGTCAACAAGCTACGCAGGTTGCTATTGGAACTCTGCTTGCAGCTACATGGAATACAGCACTGGTTGAAGAGTTATATGTTATGGAAGGTCAAGAATTATTGAGCTATAACATTGATGCTTTGCTTGGACCTGGTTTGAATATTCGGCGAAGTCCGCTTAACGGGCGTAATTTCGAATACTTCTCGGAAGATCCGTTGATCTCTGGAGTGTTTGCAGCAGCATGCACACGCGGCATTATGAAAGGCGGCTCGAATGCTACGCTGAAGCATTTCGCTTGTAACAACCAGGAGAAGCATCGCAGCAAAGTAGATGCCGTTGTATCGGAGCGTGCCCTTCGGGAAATTTATCTGAAAGGCTTTGAAATCGCGGTGAAGCAGGGCGGAGCGAATTCGATCATGACCTCCTATAATCCAATTAATGGACACTGGGCAGCTTCCAATTATGATATGAATACCACCATTCTTCGCGGGGAGTGGGGTTTCCAAGGGATTGTGATGACGGATTGGTGGGCTATTATGAACGATGTGGTTCATGGAGGCGCAGCAGATCGCAAATATACAAACTGGATGGTCCGTGCGCAGAATGATCTGTACATGGTGGTTATGAATTACGGAGCGGAAATTAATGCGTGGGAAGACAATACGATTGAATCCTTAGAAAATGGTACGCTTACACGTGGGGAATTGCAGCGCAGCGCCATCAATATTTGTAGGTTCATTATGCAGGCGCCTGTATTCTCCAGAAAACAGGTTATCGAGGAAAAGGTAGATACGTTCACAGCCAATCAGACACTTTCTCCTGAGCAAGTACATTTGTTAACTGAAAATGCACAGGTGAAGCCTGCCACGACTGGTTCTACTTTTGTAAAAGTGGAACAGGCGGGTGAGTACCGAATCATTGTACGTATCATGTCTCCAGAGTCTGAACTGGCACAAAGTGCTTGTAATATAACGCTGAACGATCAACCGATGACGACCATTCAAACGAATGGTACGGATGGTCGATGGATCAAACAGAAGCTTGTTAAAATCCAGTTAGAAGCCGGCCTTTATGAGATGAAGTTAGACTTTGTCAAACCAGGCCTACAGATCGATTGGATGGAATTTAAACTAGTTTAAATGTAGTATCGTAAAGGATGTAATAAAAAAAGCGACCTCTTAGGTCGCTTTTTTGTTTGGTTATTTGACGAGTACACCATTCACAAACGTCATGGTCTTATCCTTAAATTCTAAAACAAAGGAACTCGGATAACTATTTTCAGTTGAAATCTCTGTTCCTAAAACAATGGTCGTTTCTACATTATCGAAGGGATTGTGGAGTAATTCCTTTGGAACGTAGCGGTTTTCATAACCAATGACATTCTTATTTTCATCATAGATAAACATACTTTTTCCCGAAAAGACCAAATCCTTACCATTTGTTAATGATAATTCTACTTTGAAGCGGGTATTTGTTTTTTCATAAGATAACGTCACATCTTGAGATGATACAGAAACCGGAATAGCGAAAAAGCTAATGATCACAAGTGTTACAATCAGAACTGCAGAAATGGAAATTAAAAGTGTTTTTTTATTTTTTGTTCTCACTTTCTTTAAATAGTCCAGATTTTCTATCTCTTTATTATTCATGGCAGGCACATTTTCATTTACAATCCCTGTCATTTCCTGATGAAACTGTCTGCAATGTTCACAAGATGTAAGATGCTGTTCAATTTCCTCGTTACTACTTGGAGAGGTTAGGTTCTCAATATAAGAAGGTAATAAGTCTCTTACAATATCACATTTCATTGGTTTCTTCCTCTCATTAATTTTTGCTTTCCACGGTAAAAGGTTACCCTTGCCCAAGTTTCATCTCTTCCGAGGATTTCGCCAATTTCACGGAAGCTAAATTCACCTGTTAATCGTAGGTACATCACTTCTTTGGTATTAGGATCTAGTAAATGAAGCTGTTTAAATAAGTCCATTTTATCTTGTGCAAAGATGAAGTTAGACTCCGTTGCTGCTGTATCTAACATTGACTCTTCTAATTCGACTGTTTGTCTTTTATTCTGCTTATCTAGCTCTTGATACCAGACATGCTTGGCAATTTGACATAGCCAAACGTAAACTTTGCATGTGCCATCATAATTATGTAAAGACTTCATGGCTCTATAGAATGTTTCCTGTGTTATTTCCTCAGCTATTAGATGATTATGACAAAAACTATATACAAACTTATATACTTGGGTGGAATACTCCCTATATAGTTCCTCGGTATCTTGCATTCCTTCACCTCTTCAATCTATATATCCGAAAAATACGATGTTCGTTACAAAAAATGGCTGTGGATATTTTAATATATCTGCTTAAGAGTGAGTTTAAGGATATTATAGCCGCAGATATTACCTCGTAGAAACTTCGGAAATTTACTAGGTACTATGAACCTATCTGAAAACGGACCCCAAAAGGGTAATGTTGGAGGTGTGAATTTCTCACGCTAAGGTTCGCTTCCAATATGAAAAACCCGCTCATTTGAGCGGGTTTTGTCTTGTTTAAGGATTTAATTGTTGACCCTATGTGGATATTAGAATTGTTACTGCAACTATTTTTTTGCAGCCGCTTCAATATCTCCATATGCCAATGGGTAACAGGAACATCTGTAAAGGTCACGCTGCCTCCTACAGTGATTGGTGTACGCTTGAATAGAATATTAAGGACTTTCACTGCTTCGGCACGAGTTAGCTTGCTGTTTGGTTTAAATGCGTTATCACCATAACCGACCATCAGTCCCGCCGAATTAACATATGCGATTGCTTTTGCAGCCCAGTTGTTAGCATTAACGTCGGTAAATGCGGATTCGCTGTCGATAGGCATCGAATTCGAATCTGTCGATGTTTGCTGTGCCCAGCGATAGGCGATCATCGCGAATTGCGCTCGCGTAATCTGACCTTCTGGTTCAAATTGACTGGCGGTCATGCCTTTCATAATGCCTGCAGCCTGGGCTTTCTGAATATCGGCATGGGCCCAATAGCTTGTATTCACATCATTGAACATTGTGTTTGTAATAGAAGACGCTTTTTCGTTCGATAGATTACGCGCCAACATGGCTGCCATCTGTGCACGGGTAACGAACGCATCTGGACGGAATTCCGCTCCGAATCCTTTGATGTAAGGCTGATGAGCAGCGGCATCCAAGGAAGCTTTCAGACCATCCACTACAACTGGCGTGAACGTACTAAATTTCGTTACAGTGAACTTGATGCCTTCACTTCCGTCTGCGAGCTTGACCAGCTCACCTTGTTTCAGTTCCTTCGTACCGTCACTGTGTTCAATGTATACAGCGAGGTTATCCAATGCCTGCTGCCGTGCGGCTGCATTTGTTGGCAAACTGTTTCGAAGCGGAAGTGTAATCGTCACTTCATGTTCCTGCATGTTGGTTTCGATTTCAACAGGACGAGCCAATACCTGCACGTTCGCATTTGGCACCATACTTAGAATGAGTTTATCATTCTTGGCGCGTTCCTCAACGCTCTTGCGCTCGGAATCTTGCTTCATTGGTACAACTCTAAAGTAAAGGTCTTGGTCGAATCCAGAAACCGATTTAACTGGAACAGAAATCAATGCATTTTGGGTCAAAATTTCTAGATTAACGTTGCCGTCGCTCCATTGTTTAAATGCCGCTTTAGGAATTTCGATACGGGTTTCGGACACTACATCCTTGGCATCTGGGATCAAGATGCGCGCGGTGCTTAGGCCCATCTGTTTTGCTTTTTCAACTGCTGCTTTGGCGACTACCTCGGACATGGTTACCAGGTCCTTGGTCTTACCATCTGTTCCAGTGGTACGCGTAATTTGCGTTTGTGCCAGATTGGTTCCATTCAAACCATTGACTTCAACGACAATTTGCTCCTGTTTAGTCGTTGGTGCCGGTGTATACGAACTAGATCCGCTGCCAGTCGAAGGAGCAGGAGTCGGCGCTGGATTTGGTTCTGGTGTTGGCGTTGGATTTGGTTCTGGTGTTGGCGTTGGTTCTGGTGTTGGATCCGGTGTCGGCGTCGGTTCAGGACTAAAGAAGCTATTAAATGCCTTTTGGATACTATCAACAGTGGCGTAACCTCCAGCAGGCTTTTTGTCCAGCATCCATTGCATTAACTGCTCTGTTTGTTCGCTATCCGAAACCACATCGTTTAGTTTGCTTAAATCAAGTGGGAAGGGTTCGATAGTTGAACCTAATTTTTGCGCTTCCGTTTGCATATACAAGTATATTCCTAGTGACTGCATCATTTCTTCGCTTGTGCTTGCATCATTAACGGTAGGGAATATGGCTGGTAGTGAAATAAGCATAGCGATGTGTTGACTAATTTTCTCCTCTTCAATCTGTAGCTTCATGAATTTAGCCAAATAAGCAATCAGGGTGCGATCTGCTTTCGTTCCATTCGTGTATTTTAAAGAAATCTGTTCGTATTGAGCTGCATCCTCTTCATCAAAATATTCTCCAGTATGGTTAAGTGAACTGTAGAAATCTTGAAGCGAATTTTCAATATCCAGAAGGGAATTTTTATCGACTACGAGGATGCCTTTATACGCTGTATCCACAATGAACTGTACTTGTTCTTTGTTAGCATAACCTGCAGGTTTTGGAGCGAATAAGGCGACCATATCGGAAATAGCCAATTGTTTTTCTTCGGGAAGTGATGAAAATTGCGAGTTATCAACGAGTGCAGGGTCATAGAGCGCTGCGAGTACATATTTTGAATCCGCATTCGGATCGGATTGAGAAGCAGATTTAAAAGATGCAATTTCATGATTCAATGTCACAAGAGGAGAAGTTACAGTGACTTTCTGCATCTTATATATCGCGGTAGCATGTTCTTGATTTTGGACAACTACATTAAAATAATAGGTTTGTCCCCAATTAAGGTTTGGAACATCCATTGTTTGAATCCCCGGTTCCCAGTGACTTAGAGGGATTCCATTTCCTATGTCTTCCAAAGTTCCGATATTATCGGAATCGGATTGGTATACCCTATAAAGTAGTGTATTGGAGTCGAACATGGGGTCTCCTGCATGCGTCCATTTCAAGTTTATCGTTGTATCATTTACAGTGGTGGCGGTAATGATTCCGTCGTTTCCAGGAACAGGAGGAGTTATCCGCTCTGCCCGAACCGAAGTTGAAATCCATGGTGCCACCAGTAATAATATTAGTAGCATGCTGATTATTTTTTTAAATTTAATAGCCATATTTCCTCCTAATTTACATTGAGTTTTCTGTTTTTAAAATCTTCATTTCATGCTTGTTTCGACATTTAATATTCTTAAAATTCTTCTATATAAAGATGCCACACTCCTTGATGTCGATTTTTGTCGATAATGTTTGTGAAATAGTATGATTCACATGACTAATAACCCATTTTATATGAAAGCTCTGAACGGATTCTGAACAAATCTTGAGAAAATTTTCATTAATATGTAAATGTAGTTCGTTGAATTAAGGTGTCGCTAAGGTTTAGTGATAGCCTAACCATACGGTAAAAGTATGAAAGATGAACTTTATTCATATTTTTGGTTTGTTACTAGCTATGTTACCATGAAAAAAGAATCAAAACGGGAAATGGAGTGAGCGGCATGTTGGATGATTCTTATTGGTTAACGAATGTTAAATTAGAGCAGGGTTATGTCATCGAGGATGGACAAGTAGTGGGTACGAATACGGCGATTTGTCATCTTCGAATTGAGAATGGTGTTATTGCTGAAATGATTGGGACAGAAGAGGAATTTCAGAGTCATCTCCCTAAATACGATTGCAAACAATTATTGATGCTTCCTTCTTTCGAGGAAGCGCATATTCATTTGGATAAAACGTATTTTGCTGGACAGTGGAGAGCGGTAAGACAAGTATCCAGCATCTTCGAGCGTATTGAAGAAGAGAAGATATTACTGCCTAAACTTCTGCCAATGGCGAAGCAACAAGCCGAAAGTATTTTGACACTTATACAGGGTTTTGGCGCAACACATGTCCGCAGTCATTGTAATATTGAACCTGTTAGCGGACTGCATCGGTTAGAGGCGACCAAGCAAGCACTGGAGACATTCTCCGGTAAAATTTCATCCGAAATTGTAGCCTTTCCTCAGCACGGATTGCTACGTTCGGATTCAGTTCAACTTGTAAAACAATCATTGGCAGAGGGCGCAACTCATGTAGGCGGAGTAGATCCATACACGGTGGATGGTGATATCGAGAAATCACTCCAGACCATGGTAGAGCTGGCGGCTTCGAATAACGCTGGTATTGATATTCACTTACACGATGCAAATGAAGTGGGTAAGCAAACTCTGATGCGACTTGCCGATCTTACTGAAGAAGCTGGATTACAAGGAAAGGTAACGGTTAGTCATGCTTTCTGGTTTGCAAGTGCACAGCCGCAAGAGGCTGAGGAAGTAGCGCAGCGGATGGCTGCGCTTAGTATGTCCATTGCATCGACAGTACCGATTGGAAGAACCATGATGCCGCTCCCAATGCTACATAGACAAGGATTAAAAGTGAAGTTAGCCACAGATAGCCTTACGGATCACTGGTCTCCTTTTGGAAGTGGTGATCAGTTGGAGAAGGCAGGACGTTTCGCAGAATTATACGGTTATAATGATGAGTTGTCACTTTCTCAATCACTTCAATTTATTACAGGTGGGATAACGCCGCTTGATCACACAGGTGAGAAGGTATGGCCGAAGACTGGAGATGTGGCAAGCTTTGTACTTCTGCATGCAAGCTGTTCAGCGGAAGCGATCGCCCGAAAGGCAGAGCGCCAAGCGGTATGGTATAAGGGACGGATTGTGAGCGGTTCGCTGTAAACTTGGTTCTGGGAATCGGTGTTATCTGTTTGAGTCAATTGATGCTCTGTGGCAGCTTGAATACTTCTTAAGAATAGTAGCCGTTAAGGAAAATTGTCTGCTCTTACGCTTATTAATCTATGTTATAATTGGTACAAAATAACTATAGAGGTGATCATTAGGTGATAGGTCGCAGCGGTAATCCAGCCTTGAAAGACAAAACATTTGACCAAACGAATGGGTATAGCGGATCGGAAAGGATGACAATTGAAGGAACGGTCAATAGAGCGTTCATTATCCTCGCAATCCTTCTTGGGGGAGCCGTTGTTAGCTGGTCGTTGTATTTCAGTGGTCAAGACGTTTTTCCAATGGCCATCGGTGGAGCAATTGGTGGATTAGTCCTCGCATTAATTATTAGCTTCAAGCCGACTTTAGCTCCTTATCTAGCGCCGGTATATGCTGTTCTGGAGGGAGTATTCTTGGGAGCATTGTCCGCGAGATATGAATCGCTATATCACGGGATAACGTTACAAGCGGCTTTGCTAACGATTAGTGTTTTTATTGCCCTACTTCTAGCGTATAAGACAAGAATGATTAAAGCGACAGAAAACTTTAAACTCGGAGTGTTCGCTGCTACAGGCGGTATCTTCTTGATGTACATACTCAGCTTTGTACTTGGTATGTTCGGTGTTACAATTCCTTATTTGCATGATAACAGCTTGATTGGCATCGGAATATCCGTTGTTATCGTTATTGTCGCTGCCTTGAATCTAGTTCTTGATTTCGATTTCATCGAGTCTGGCGCGCAGCAAGGCTCTCCTAAGTACATGGAGTGGTATGGAGCATTTGGTTTGATGGTTACGCTGGTATGGCTGTATGTGGAGATGCTTCGCCTACTCTCGAAGATTGCGAGCCGTAATTAATCATTACTATTGATGGTCTTTTGAACAACTGGTGCATTACAACGCCAGTTGTTTTTTTATTCCAATATGAAAAACATATGATATAGACAAAATAATTACATTTAATTACAATGTAAGTAAGTTATTACATAAATAATATTGTGAGTATAGTGGATTACTTTAGAGAGAGGGTATGCTCATGAAAAGCGCCATTGAGGTGCGTCATCTAGTGAAAAACTTTGAGTATTACAAGAAAGAAATTGGCATGCGGCAATCTCTCAAAAATCTTTTTTTTCGTGAAAAACTAGTAAAAGAAGCTGTGAATAATGTCTCATTTTCCATTGCAGAGGGTGAAGTGGTTGGTTTTCTTGGCCCTAATGGTGCGGGGAAGAGCACGACTCTCAAAATGCTCTCGGGTATCCTACATCCGACTTCAGGCAGTGTAAATGTTTTCGGCTATACTCCTTGGGAGCGTAAGAAGCAATTCAAACAAATATTCTCCATCGTTATGGGTCAGAAAAGCCAGTTGTGGCCTGATTTACCTGCGGGGGAATCTATTTTTTTGAATAAGTGCATTTATCAGGTGCCTGATGCGGATTACCGACGAACGCTTGATGAGTTGTCCGAGCTATTAGATGTCAAAGAACTACTGGGTGTGCAGGTACGAAGGCTGTCCTTTGGAGAGCGGATGAAGATGGAGCTTATTGCCTCCTTAATTCACAAGCCAAAGCTGATGTTTCTCGACGAACCTACAATTGGGCTGGATATTATTTCGCAGCGCGCCGTTCGTAATTTTCTAAAATATTATAATGAGCAATATCGTGCTACGGTCATCTTAACGAGTCATTATATGAGGGACATTGAGGATCTTTGTCCAAGGGCCATCCTTATTAACTCGGGCACTATTGTATACGACGGTGAGCTTAAAAAGATTAATACGCATCAAGATGAGAAAAAGTTGATCAAGCTACATTTTTCCGAATATACAACCTTGGAGCTGCTAAAGGAATTCGGAGATGTGAAGGAATTTGACGGTTTTTATGCTGAGATTGAAGTAAAGAAAGAGGAAGTCAGAGTAAGTATGCAGCATTTCTTGTATCGATTTCCTGTCGTCGATTTCACGATTGAGGAGCTGACGATTGAAGAAGGAATTGCCAAACTTTATAGAGGTAGCGCATGACGAGGAATAAATATGTGGTTGCTTTTCGGATTGGTTTTCAGAGCTCACTTGAGTACCGATTTAACTTCTTTCTGTCACTACTAAGCGCAGCCTTCCCGATGATTGTGCAATATTATATGTGGACTGCGGTATATGCAAATGCTGGGGAGAAGGATGTATTCGGATATTCGTATCGCGAGATGATTATGTATACCATTCTAGCTGCTGTTGTTTCAAAGCTGGTGATTTCGAATATTGAGAGTTCTATTGCTGAAGATATTAAGAGTGGTGGACTGAACAAGTATATCATCCAGCCAATATACTATTTTGGTTTTCGGATTAGCTCCTATATTGGACAGCGACTTATGTATTTCACGATCTCTTTATGCATCATACTTGCTTTAACCTACATATTAAATACATTTTATAGCCTTAAAACGGAAGAAGAACGAATACTTATCTTTTGTCTGTCTATCATTTTGTCTGTTATTCTTAGCTTTTTAATTTCGTATGCTATCTGTGCCTGTGCATTCTGGCTATCAGAAATATCTTACTTCTTCGTAGTAACGAGTTTACTGATTAATATGATGAGTGGTGGGATATTTCCCTTAGAAATATTCGGAGAGCGGCTGCAGCAGATATTTCGATTACTGCCCTTCCATTACTTGATCTACTTTCCGGTCAATGTATTGAGTGGCAAAATATCGGGGCATCAGATCTGGCAGGGGATTATGGGACAGGGGGTATGGATCATTTTGTTGCTACTCATCTGTCATTTGGTCTGGAAGCGGGGAATGAAAAGGTATCTGGGGTTAGGAGGCTAAACCACTTGAACTTTGTCATTGAAATGCGAAGACATTTGTACATCCTTATGCTATTCGCAAAGAACTCTATCATTTCGCAGATGGAATACCGTGCTAACTTTGTTACGGGTATTTTTGTGGAGGCGGCTTTTCTTGTCGCTAAGCTGTTGTATGTGGTAGTGGTGTACAAAACGAATATACATATTGATGGATTAACACCCGATACGATTCTAATGTTTATGGGGACGCATATTCTGCTTACGGGTATTTATATGGGGCTTTTCTTCAACAATTTCCAACGTTTAACGGAGTATGTTCGTACGGGAATGCTCGATTTAATGATCGTGAAGCCCATTTCACTGCAATTTTTAGTCTCGGTGAGACATATCGAAGTGGGAATGCCGATTCCGAATATCATCGCAGGATCCATTATGGTCTCCATCGGATGGAGTGCTTCGGATATTCCATTTACGCTACTTAACATACTGCTATTTATTATCTTTATCTTTATCGCTACAATCTTGACCTACTGCATCATGATTATTCCTCCTTTGCTGTCCTTCTGGTTTGTGAATACATCGGCGGCCAGTGAAATTTCTTATTCGGTGTGGGACGCAAACAACATGCCTAAATTGATCTACAACAAATGGATACAACGAATTGGAACATTCATTATTCCTGTATTTATTGTTACAAATTATGCACCTCTAATTGTCCTTCATAAACTAACTAAGGTTGAAATGGTATGGGGTATACTGGCGCCACTGATATTCTTCATGCTCATACGCATGCTGTGGAAGCAAGCCTTAAAGTATATAGCAGTTCAAACCTGTAATTTTGGTTGTTTGAGAAAAGGTGAGGAGGAAAGTCTATGAATGACTATCGTATTCATTTAGAACCATTTCGTATGGCGAGACCCCCATTTGTTCTATGGCTTGCGAATATTAATGAGGACCAAAGCTGGAATGAGACTGCGTTATTTCCTTCATTTGTGAAATCACAGCGATCAACGCTAATTGAACAGCAGGAACAGCAGCTGCTCTGGATAGCTGAGCCACAGGATGTCGTTTGGCTACTGCATCCACTTGATCCACAATATTTAGAATATGTAAAGAGTCATCGTGATCAGCTTCCGCACATCTGCGTGACTACAGATACAGGCGAGGTAGCCGATTTTGTGGAGAGGGTTTCAACGGAGCCCCCTACTTTTATGCCTTTTATGCTGACCTCAGCATTTGTCACATTGGCTGAGCAATATGGATGGCATTTAATCCATTCCAATGTGAATGTCGTGAAGCAAGTGAACAGTAAGTATGTCACGAGAAGACTGGCAGAAGAACATGGATTTGCTATAACGAAGGGCAAATTCTGCTACAACCCGCAAGAGCTTATTGAAGCTTACAATCAAATGCGGGCTGAAGGATTTACGAAGACGGTGCTGAAACAAGCTTATGGTTCCTCCGGCAAAGGTCTAACGATTATTGAGAGTGAGGACAAATTTAGGCAGGTATCATCGTATATTCGAAAGCGGTTTGATCGTTTTGAATTATTATTGGAAGCATGGCACCCCACAAAGCATTCTCTAAATGCACAGCTATGGATGGATCAGAATTCTGTTAACCTGCTCGCAGTGACTGAGCAGAGAATTAATGATTACGGAGTATACATTGGCACGAATTATACCCCTCATTATGATGTTGCCATCATGGATGAATATCGAGCAGAAATGCTGAGATTAGGAGCCGTACTGAGGCAGTGCGGTTACGCAGGAATTGCAGGTGTTGACTCCATTCTTGATGAACAAGATCATCTATACCCGGTTATTGAAATTAACGGAAGATTTACACAGGTTACCTATTTACTTCCCTTTATCGAATCATTACTTCCCTCCTATACCTATATTGAGAGCCGCTATATACAGATGGAGACAAGTGATACGCACACTTTTGAGGATATCCAATCTAGATTTAAAATAGAGCTTCAGCCTGATGCGGACAACCTATTTACCATCTACACATTTGCTTTCGACCATCAACCACACATGAATGTATATCGTATCTTCATACTATTTTACGGTAATGAAGCCGCCAAGCTAAGTGATATGCTGGACAAGTTTGGACGGATCACCATGCTTCAAGGAGGGGTGTGCTCTTGAACGAGACCATAACACTTCTTAGCGCAGGAAATTCACTGGGTGTTTATATACCAGCCAAGCTTCTTCAATTACAGCTCCGAGATCAAGGCATTCATACAGATATTTATATGCTTGAGCATTTGTACGACCATGAGACATTAGATAAAATTCCACGATATCGTAAGGCATTCCATGATAGCTTTGCTGTTGCCAAGATGGGCTATAAGCTCGCGAAGGACAGCCGCGAGACCTTCGATGAGGATCATGTCGTGATGCTTCTACATGAATGGAAGCAATCTGGAAGAAGGAGGTTTATTGCCCTTACGGGGTTCTGGATTCCGATTCTAGAACGCTACCGGGAGATGATGGGGGCAGTAGATGTAGATATCAGACTTATTCGTTTGGATGCAAGCCACACCCCCTCATTCTCGGTATATGGGAAGGCATGTGATGCGTTTAACAATGTGTGGCTATATCCAGTCGGGGAGAATCGAATTGCCCAAACGATTGCGGTTAGCGAGGAGGAGCCGGTTCCATTTCAGGATCGAACACAGCGTTATCTGATTCATGGTGGTGGTTGGGGAATCGGTACCTATAAGGACAAAATTTCGGAGCTTACGGCGAGTGGTATTTCATTAAATATCATCGCCTACTATAACGAGGATCTTACATCTGATTCGGCTGATTTGCCCGAGTCCGTATCCCACCGTTATTTCATGTTAGATCCATCCTGGAGTCCTTGGCAACGTAATTCGTCTAATGAGTTTGATTTTCCACCGTTTGCTGAAATAAAGCAGGGGGAGGATTGCACATTTGAAACGAGTGGTAACTATCCGAAGGCATTCGAGCTGATGCGCCATTCTACAGGGATTATAAGTAAGCCAGGGGGCGCGACATTGTTAGATTCATTGGCTTCTGCCACGCCTTTAATTTTTCTGGAGCCTTTCGGAGATCATGAACGAGCGAATGCACATCTCTGGGTATCTCTTGGATTAGGGATAAGCTATGACGCCTGGAAAGAGCAAGACTTTGCAGTAAGTGTCTTGGAGAGTATTCACCATAATCTCAGGAATGCAGCGTACAAAGCCAACAATTTGGTGAGCAATATTACGAATGGGAGGTGAGGCTGACTCGTCATGCTGAGAGATTCGTGCAATAGGCTAAGACCGTATTACCGGAGTGGTACAAATAAAAGGAGGAATTGATATGATCCAAACCGTTATGAATATTTTATGTGATATTAAGGAATCTCCTGAGTTGATGTCCAAGCTAACGCCTCAGACGGATATTATTCACGGTGTTGGTTTGGACTCCTTGCAAATGATTAATTTTGTGTTGGCATTAGAAGATGCCTTTGATCTTGAAATAGACTTTGAGACGTTCGACTATGAGCATATGGGTACGATCGAGTCGCTCGTCCTTTTCCTGATGAGAGAGAACACACCATCGGATGAAGTAGCAAGCAACTTGTCAAAAATAAGTGGATAGGGGGAATTGCGATGCAGCCGAAAACCAAGACTACATTTGACCGTAGCACATTTCAGAATGTGAAGCGAACGATTCAGAATATGTCTATTACGAGTAGAGCGCAGAAGCAAGACCCAACATATGCACTTGATATTCCTGATGATGTAGGGATTAAGCTGAACAATGGCTGTAATTTACGTTGCCAACACTGCTTCGAATGGGCCAATGATGGCTTCCATCATGACATGGCCAAAGAAACCAAGAATCAAGAGATTGATTTGGGTTTAGTCGAACGTATTCTTGAACAAACGCATGAGAGGAAATCAAGACTGTTTATATGGGGCGGTGAGCCACTATTTTACAGTAAATTCGATGAATTCGCTGATTTGCTAGCCAAAGATCCCCGCAACACAACCATTTGCACCAACGCGCTACTCATTGAACGAAAGCTGGACTCCATTCTTAAAATTTCGGAGGATATGACCCTATTGATCAGTCTCGATGGGTTCGAGGAGGAGAATGATGCCATTCGCGGAAAGGGCACGTTCAAAAGGGTTGTTCATATGATCAATCTGATACTGAAATTGCAGCAGACCGGTGAATACAAGGGCAGAGTTTCAATTAGTCTAACCATTAGTGATTCGATGGTGCCAAGACTATACGAGTTCATGGAGTATTTTGAGAATATGGGTGTCGACACTGTTTATTTCGTTTTCCCTTGGTATATTCCTGAAAATATTGCTACAAAAATGGATGATTTCTATGAAGATCGTTTCTCATGGCTTGAAGCAGTTCAGCAACAACAGCGCTATAGCTGGCATTCCTTTTCATTCCATGTATCCGAAGAGAACATCGAGCCGCTCATTGCTGAAATTGATCGAATTAATCAGCGTGTATGGCAGAACAGAATTCGATTCCAACCTGCGCTCGAGCTAGACGAAGTAAGAGATTTCATTCTTGGTTCTGAGAAACCTGCGATGAAGCGGGGGCAATGCTTGTCCATTGCGAACCGACTGGATATTATGCCTGACGGTAAGGTCAATCCATGTAAGTTCTTTCCTGAGTTCACATTGGGTGATCTGAATGACGGGGAATTAAAGGATGTATTCCATAGTGATAATTTCCGAAAGCATAGGGAAGTGCTAGGAGAAGGGTTAACGCCCATCTGTTCCAGATGCGTGCTGTTATATAACTATGGACGTTAACTGAATGTTGCTTACTCTGGAGTACTAACGAAGGATGTGACCAGAGGGGATAAAAGGATCGGAGCAAAGCTATCACTTGTTAATGTTTGAAAGCATTCCATTTCCAGCCGCTTCAGCTCCATACATAACGGGGATAGCTTGCTCTGATTAATTTTGCCGCTAATTACTGCCTTAGCAAAAGCATTCTTCATTCGTTCAGCGATCTGACTACATTGATCTAGGCAGCGTACGAGTTCTTCAGATGCTCCAACGTATTCAAGGAACCGAGCGAAAACATATCGAGACCCTGTCACTAGTGTTAACGCATGTTCAAGTCTTTCGTAGAATGATGGTGGATTTGCTGGAATTTCCTCAATGAACTGGAGAATATGGTCATAGAACTGAAAATGATCAACCAGACCTTTGCGCCAGATCGTGAATCTTTCTTCGAGTGATGCTTGGACTAACTGGTCATTCCAGTTAGCAACACTAACAACGCTCACGAGATGAGTGTACTGTGGATCACCCTTAAAAATTCCATCCTTAATGAAGCTTTGATCTACATAATCGCAAAATGGTGGGTAATTATCTTGAAGTAGGTAGCTGATTTGGTCACCATTGATTTGTAATTGCTTCAGAAAGACAGAATGAAGGGCCCCCTCAACCAAGTAATGCTTGCCTAGGACCCAGTGGGGCATATAATCTAGATTGACCCAAAGGTAGATATATTGATTCTTATTTAGTAGATCCTGTAGTAAATAATCTAACTCTTCTTCATTATGTATACATTGCTCTTCCATCTGAATATTGAATAGCTTAATATCTTCATCGTTCATCGAGTGGCTATCATATGACCAGCGATTCTTGTCTTGTATGAATAAATGGTCATAGATGGATTGGGTACTCTCGTATGCATTATAGAATAGTAACTCAATCGGGATATTCTTTTCTTGAAAAAGGAGAAGTAGCTGGATTTTACGGCAATCATACAAATCTGAGATATACGTCATGATTTCGGACATGGATTCACCTCTTTAATTACATAATTGGAAATATATTATAATATTAATATACTTGTATAGAGCTAATTCATCAATATAAAATGCCATTACTCTTAGAGTAATGGCATTCTTTAAACTTTGCGATTAGCAACGAGCATCAAACCAAATGAAATAATGATGATTGCCCCTGCCCAGTACCAAGCAAGCGTCATATCTCCCGATTCAACCGCGATATAGATTGCTGTCGGCAACGTCTGGGTTTTGTGAGGGATGTTGCCCGCAATCATAAGCGTTGCCCCAAACTCTCCTAGCCCCCGAGCGAAGCCGAGAAGGTAAGCAGTCACAAGCGATCGCCAGGCCAAAGGCATGGTGATATATCTCAGAACCTGCCACTCACTTGCCCCCATGGATCTAGCGGCATCCTCTATATCCTTGTCCACCAAGGAGAAGCCTGTTCGCATCGTCTGATAGACTAAGGGGAAAGCCACCACTATGGCAGCAATGACGGCAGCTCCCCAAGTGAATATGATCGATTGATTGAAGAAGCTCTCCATGAACTGTCCAATCCAGCTCTTTTTACCGAGTAGAACCAGTAAGATAAACCCTACCACCGTAGGTGGAAGAACAAGGGGCAGCAGAAATGTAGTTTCGACAACAGTCTTCCCGCGGAAATTTCTTCGAGACATTTTCCAAGCGGTAACCCCCCCGATTACAAGAACGAAGATGCTTGATACAACAGCGACCTTTAATGAAAGTAAGATGGGGGACGTGAAATCAGCCCAGTTGATGTTGTTCATCATTATTCAGGTATGGAAAATCCGTATTTTACAAACATATCTTGTGCCTCTTTACCTTGAAGATAGGTGTAAAAGTCAGAAATCTCTTTGCTGTGCTTGGTTGCCTTAACAATACCTGCGGGATACTGAATCGGCGTATAGGATTGTGGATCTACATTAAATGCGATGGTAATAGCTTTAGAAGTCAAAGCATCTGTTTTATATACAAAGCCGGCCTCGGCATTCCCTGATTCGACATAGGTAAGGACCTGACGTACATCTTTACCTTGTACCACTTTTGGTTGAAGAGAATCCCATAGTTTAGAATAGGTCAGCGCCTCTTTAGCATAGTTACCAGCAGGAACCGTTTTAGGCTCGCCTAGTGCTACATATTTAATATTGTCGTTAGATAAGTCTTCTACTTTCTGAACATTTGCTTTGTCGTTAGCAGGTACAACAACAACTAAATCATTACGTAGAATATTCTTATGCTGCGAATCATCTATGAGCTTCTTGTCGATTAAGGTATTCATATTCTTACTGGATGCTGAGAAGAATAAATCGGCCGGAGCACCTTGTTCAATTTGCTGCTGCAAAGCTCCTGATGCACCAAAGTTAAATCTCAGTTTAATAGTTTGATGTCTATTCTCGTAGTTGGTTTGTATTTCTTTCAGAGCGTCGGTCAAGCTCGCCGCTGCCGAGATGGTAAGCTCTACTTTTTCCGTAGGTGCGCTTGTGGAAGCCTTGTCCTTCTCACGATTACCGCATCCCGTAAAAATGACCGACATCACACCTAAACATATTAGAACATAACTAAACAACCCTTTTTTATACAATATATTCCCTCCAAATATCCACAAACAATATAAATAGATATAAATAGATATATATAGACTTAAATTATTATAGTAGACGTTATCGATTTAGTAAACAGCGAGCATTGAAATACAGGATTGTACCACCTATGATAGACTATAGTGATGTAGATTAAGTCCCAAGGAGGACGACCATGACAACGGATATATCATATACCACCGAAGAAATTTCCAAGCTTTTGAAAGTCTCGAAGTTAACGGTTTATGACCTTATTAAAAAAGGAGAACTACCCGCATACCGTGTCGGTAAACAGATGCGTGTAGATTCAATAGACCTTGAAGCATATAAAGCGCGCACCAAAGGCAGTATGGCATACGTTAACCTTAATGCAAATAAGGTGGATGTGGTGGGAACTTCAGTACAACAGCAATCGATGGGAGCTCCAGCTACAAGGAACTTAGTGATCACGGGGCAGGATGTTAGTTTAGATATTTTATCCAAGCATATTGAGAAAAATGTAGCTCACTATAGACCGCTTCGTTCTTACGTAGGGAGTCTGGATAGCCTCATTTCCATGTATAAAGGTGAATCCGACATTGTCAGTACTCATTTGTTCGATGGCGATACTGGGCAATATAATCTTCCGTATATTCAAAAGTTACTGACCGGCTTCTCATATACCGTGGTCAATCTCGTGACCAGAACCGCTGGACTATACGTGATGCAGGGAAATCCTAAACAGCTTCATAGCTGGAATGATCTGAGTCAGCCAGGACTGCGAATGATTAATCGGGAAAAGGGATCTGGAGCACGGGTGCTTCTAGATGAGCAGCTTCGGCTACATGGCATATCACGGCAGATATTAAGTGGTTATGATCAGGAAGAGTCCAATCACATTGGAGTTGCAGGGAAAGTGGCGACAGGTGAGGCGGATTTTGGAGTAGGTATCGAAAAGGCGGCAAATATGGTGGGTGGCGTAGAATTCACCCCACTAATTCAAGAGCGTTATGATTTGGTCATGTTAAAAAATCCGGATAATCTAGAATGGATCGAGCAAGTGAAGCAGATTTTGCAATCGGAAGCTTTCCATAGCGAGCTACGACCTATTCAAGGTTATGACTTGTCGCAGACAGGGAAGGTTTTGTTTGAGAATTAGAAACTAGTAGTAGTGGCCAGTTACACTATGATTTGTGGTTTGGATCTGTTTATACAAAGAAGAGACCTCTACTTGAGGTCTCTTCTTTGTAGCTTGGCAGGCAGAGAGAAATTAACTTCACCCCAAATCATATGAAAGCAAATGCAGTGCATTAAGAAAGAATTGACAGTTATTATTCAAAATAAGGATGTCCCAATGAAAGTCATTATTTGACTACTGCCGCGCGGCGATGACTTGGTTCTTGCCTGTTTTTTTGGCACGGATCTCTGCTTCATCAGCTAGCCGAATTAGCTCATCCGGCGTGGCGGCATCGGACCAAGAAAGCGAGGATACTCCAATGCTGGCTGAGACCACATAGGGTCGCTCTTCTGATAACTGCTCAATTCTTCGTCGAAGCTGCTCAGCAATACGCATGGCGAGCGGTCCGCTGGTTTTTGGCAAAATAACGATAAACTCCTCGCCTCCATAACGTCCCGGAACGGCATATGGACCGATCATGTAACGGATGACATCCGCGACTTCCTGCAGCACACGGTCCCCTTCCTGGTGGCCGTACTCGTTGATGAGTCTGAAATTATCCAGATCAATCATCATGACCGATAGATCAAGCTGACATCTTTTTGACAGCTCGAACTCCTGCCGCATACGCTCCAAGAAAAAATTACGTAAATAAAGGCTTGTTAAGTCATCAACACCCATTTCAAGAATAAGTACGGAAGCGGAGATATGGGGCCTTACTATATTCAAGACAGATTCCAACTGCTCCTTGTCCCAATGCTCCATATGATGCAAGTGCATTTGGATTCCGATTCGCCACGAAGACTTGCTGTACAGCTCGGCATAGAAAGTGGCGTATTCATGAGTTGATAAATAATTTTCGTGCATTCGTTGGTGTACGACGCCGCTCGTAGTATAGGCTTGTTTTCCTTGCTTGACCCGTAATTCGTAGTCGATCACGATCGCCTCAACCGGAAAATATTCAAATAATAGCTGAATGAGTTTCTCAATGGTTTTGTTAATATCCGGTGTCTCCGGCAATTGCTCGCTAAGACGAAGGTTGAGCAATAGCCGCATGGACTTGCGGATATACGCCTCTCTGTCCCGTAGAAGGAATTGCACCTTTGGGTCTTGCAGCAGCGGATCTGCATGGTTGAAATAGGAGGGCTCAATCAAGGATTGAAACTCGCGTTCCAAACGATCTGTGATGTCCTTTTTGCCCTGCAGTCGGTAGCCCTTGATTGCACGATCCAGCAGCGATAGACCCTCTTCATTTTGTTCGAATCGAATGGCCAATTGGGAACTGAAGTAATAGTAATCAGGCCAGAACAGATGGAATCCACGATCGGAGATATAGTTTCTGAATTGTTTTAACCAGAAGGCTGCCTCTTCAGGCTGATAGACATGTAAATGGCGGATAAGCTCCCGGTATGACCATCCTGTCATCATTCTAATTCCGTTAGGGCTGCTTCCATCCGCATGAATGCAAGCCTTCCAAAGCCGGGTTACTTCGGAGTAATCATAACGGCCCGCAGAGGCAGTGAGAGCCATCATGAAGTAGCGTTCCTGAACATCTCCATCAGATAAGGCCGGTTCCAGTAAGGGTTCCCCTCTTTGAAATGCCAGATATCGGCGTGTAATTTCCCAATACGCCTTGGCGATCGGAGTTAGCTCCTCCAGATTCCGGGTCGATACGAGCTGGGCGAATTGTTCCGGGTCGTTCCATTCACAATAGTAGAGAAATAAGGATTCCAAAGAGAGTGATTCCCAATCTTTCCTGTTCATACTGCTAGCTCTCTCCCGGTGATACCAAAAAGCCCGAATATCGCCCACGTACATTGCCGTTTCGGCGCCGTTCGCTTGAGAGAGATGCACCAGCCAGTGTATACCGAGCCGCTGCGCGCCTTCGATTGATTTAAGAATATAATTGCGGGCATTCCTCATATTTTTGTGAAACATATAGGCTGCATATACTCTAAGCTTCATGGTATGAAACCCGGCATGTTCGATTAATGCTTCTAAGCTGCTTAGAAGCGACAGCGCCCATTCCTCTTGTTCCGGGAAGAATTCCAATAAAAATTGGGCATAACGGGTTGAAATCAGCAAGTGAATTTCACGTTTCATCTGGTGACGGTTTGGATAGAGTTCATTAACATATGTTTCATGCAAAATTTGTCGTTCATCTTTCGATAAGTTTACCTTTGCCCAGTACCAGATAAGGACGTAGAAAGCATGAGCGCGATCATGGGCACTCTTACTTGTGTCGGTTACATATTTGAAAAGTCCCGGTTTGAGCGCGGGCAAGTCCAATTTATTTTGCATGAGCTGGATCTGTAACAGACGAAACTGATCGCTGTCACTGCCCGTCCTATCATAGACCGCCTTGGCGTATTTCTCCGCGGCTGACCAATCTCCGAGCTGCTGGTTGGTGGTGATCTGTTTTCTGAGCCAACCTTCTGAAGACGGACGCTTCAGCGAGTGATGTAATTCTATAATGTCAGCAAGTAAGGATTGCGTCTGTTCAAGCATTAGCACAGAGCGATTCTCCCGATAGTATCGAATCAGATAATAATATTCCGCAGTACGATCGCGAATAGATTGCGCCATGTGTAACAAGACGGAAGAGGCTTTGGGCTGCCAGTTGCGGTACAAGTTAAACGCTTCTTGTTCGCTATCAGTTCTCCTACTCTCGGGTATTATCCGTTTAAGAGCTTGCCTTACACTGCCTGGAACCAGCAGACAATTCCAAGAAATAATTTCGATTAGACCTGAATCGACAAGCCGGAGCAAGCTGGGAATTAGTAAAGTGAGATCCAGCTTGTTCGCTTCAGCTATGGGACGCAGATTAATCCATGTAGGTAGAGAGGACAGAACGGCAAGCTGATGGAGATCATCTTGCTGCAATTGTCGAACCTGTAGTTCTACCCATTCATCCGGATTAAGAGATGGTGGTTCTGAGCGTGCATCCTGCCAATGCCATCCGTTAGAAGTTAGAACTAGCTTCCCTGACGCGAGCCATTGATTCAGCATCGTATGGGTATGGGAAGGGTGAATGCGTAGTTTCAACATTTCTTCTATTGCTAATGAGATGATACCTTCATCGGCTCCGCCCAATGCCCCCCTGAGTGTTCTTTGATAATACCTTCGTGTTGAAGGCATCATTTTGACCTGACTAACCTTATCGGGCTTCAGTCCCTTAGGGAGATCCTGTCCACTGATTATAAAATGAAGCTTAGGAAGACGTGAGCCATGCTTATGGAGGAAATGATCGAATACTTCCAATGTGCTACTATCAAGCTCATGGCAATCCTCGAGTATGAAATACAAATGCTCGTCCGACAGATGTTCAAAAATAAGCCTCATCAAATCGAACAACCAGTCTGCCGAGTCCTCCAGAATATCTTCGCCGGAGTAAAAGTGGTTTAGCAAATATTGAAGCCGGTTGTATATGGATCTGAACCTCCCCCGAGCCTTCGGGTAGAGGTGGTGAAAGCTATCCATAATCTGCTGAATGCCTTGCCTCCATGTAGAGAGCGGAATTGGCGTGCAATTTATAGTAATGAACACTTGCGAATTCAACACTGCATAGGTTTGCTGGCGTAGAAGACGTGTACGAATATGGGGATCACGTTCAATGACAGCAAGTGTTAGCTCATCCCCTTTCCTCAGAAAAGACTGCATGGAACGCAGGCTGCTGAGTGTAAGCGGGGATTCAGCTGGATGAAGCCAAAAAGAAGAGTGAGATGGTTCAAAATGTGGAGACGCGGGGACCGAAATCCCATAAATTGAGCAGACCTCGTCTGCAATGTGCTCCAGGAACAATACCGACTCCGGGTGTCTGTGTAATCTTTGGCTAATTCGCTGCAGCCTGCTTGGCAAACCGTTTTTAAATAGAAAATCCAGCCCAATTCCAGCGGTCTCTATGTCTGCCAATCGCGGCATAATTGCGAATCGGGAATGCAATGGCAGCCACTCGAATGGGTAATCTTCAAGCTGGTGATTAACGAATGGATATGTAGTGTCAAAAGGCTGTACATCAAGGCATACCTGCATCGTATCAAGGTGGACATAGATAGACTCGGACGCGAAGAAACCGTATACAAAATGCTGATGGTGTAGTGTGCCTAAGGCACGACAAAGAGAAGCGAACACTAGGGCTTTATCCTGTTCTCGAAGTTCTTCGGTCATGAGTTCCGATAGCGGAGCCCATTTCGCAGACAAGGCTGGCAGCTGGATAATGATCTGTTCTCCTTCGAAGTCAATATGTCGCGGGGTACGCAAGCTTGGGTTATGTTCGGAGAAAGAACTCCAGTGCTGCAAACGAGCTGTAATTCGGGACATGATGAAATAATGCCAAGCCTGTGGTTGAAGTGTCATAATCGTACCATGATCATTATTTGCAATCTGAAGCAAAATGCTCTTGTCGGCCTCACCCATAGTAATCACCCTGAAAAATCATTTTCATATTTTTGATTCGTCAATCGTCTAAAAGTCCTATATGAAATCATCTTAACTCTCGGTCTGCATCTAGTCAAAATAAAAAATAGATACAGTATAAGAGAATCACCAGGTTTATAACAGGTTAGTTTTTCCCCCCTCTGGAGCACAAAAGACACCTTGAAGGGTGTCCTTTTCAGACTGGTTTAGTTTTGTGTACAACGTTATATGGAGGTTATTCTCTTATTTGTTGTTCTCGTTGAAGTTTTTTGATCTTCCTGCGGATCGGGATGTCTAAACGCCAGAAGAGCAAGGCGAGTGCAAAGAGTAGGGAGCCGACGATAAGGTTCACGATCGAATAGTTCCCCATGGTTTTATTGAAATTCAGATTAACTACGCTAATCAGGATATTTAACAGGCCTACGATTAGTTCAACAGCCATCAGAGTCATCCATAATAAATGAATTCGCTTATAGTGTTGTAACTTGGATTCCAAGTCGGTGTAAATATCGAATGCGCCTTCCGAAGAATTGCGGCGAAAGTATACCCAGCGCTTATAAGATGCAACGCAATCAATCCCATTCTCCTTCATAAAATGAATATATGCCTTGCTTTCTGGGTGGGTGGATGCATGCTCTAATAATTCGATTCGAAAGGTGTACTCCTTAGGTGTTCCCTCCTCAAAGACATATCTGCACCAGGTATAGTCGGTTAACATCATCCCTTTGGCAGCCATTGCGTTCAGCCATTCTTCTTCCTTCTCATAATCCCAAAACATCTTTCTTATAATATGTGTCATCCGTGTTCGCCTCCTTCAATTTTCTTGCCGTTCAGGAGCAATTCTTCAAGTCTAGTCATCTCATTTCTCGCGATAGATTTCCCTAGTGTGGTGATGACATATTCTTTCCTCCGCGAATCGTTGTCTTCTTCCACCGGCTGGATCCATTTCTTCTCAAGCAGCGTGTTAATGGCTCCGTATAAAGTACCTGCTCCAAGATTTACGCGGTCATTACTGATTTGTCTTATATTCTGCATGATTCCATATCCATGCATCGGCGTATACAGGGATAGTAGGATGTAGAATACCGCTTCAGACAACGCCGTTCTTTCCGAATTAACCAAGACATGGCACCTCCAATTATTACGTTTAATGATATATCGTTGAACGTAATAATAATATATCGTTTGCCGATATAACTGTCAATCCTTTTCGTTAGTTCCGTGGATACGGTTATAATGGAATGAGACTTAGAAGAACCAAGTTCGGGAAGGAATGAAATCATCATGAAGATTATTGTTATAGGAGCTGGAATTGCGGGGGCATCCACGGCATATCATTTGGCCAAACGGGGTGCGGACGTACTTATTATAGATCGGAAAGACGAGGGACAGGCTACGGATGCGGCAGCGGGTATTATTTGTCCATGGTTATCGCAGAGGCGCAATCAGGCTTGGTACAGACTTGCCAAAGCCGGTGCGCGTTATTATCCAGAGCTTATTGATGAGCTTGAAAGTGAAGGGGAAACTGAGACCGGTTATGCCAAAGTGGGTGCCCTTAATATACATATGGATCAGGGGAAGCTCGGCAACATGGAAGAGCGGGCATACAAGCGTTTGGAAGACGCGCCGGAAATCGGGGAGATTACCCGGCTGGACGAGCATAGCACCCGAGAGCTGTTCCCACTGCTCGTGGAAGATCACGCCTCTGTTCATATTAGTGGAGCCGCCCGTGTCGATGGTCGCGCTCTTAGGAACGCTCTGCTTCGGTCTGCACAGAGGAACGGGGCTAAGCTTGTCGAAGCAGACGCTCAGCTTGAGTTTCATGCGGGCCGTGTAACGGGCGTAACATGTGGTGCAGATTATTACCCAGCGGACAAGGTTATTGTGTGTGCTGGAGCTTGGGCGAGGCAGCTGATGGAGCCGCTAGGTATTGATTTTCAGGTGAGATACCAGAAGGCGCAGATTATGCACCTGCAGCTTCCGGACGCGAAGCTTAATACGGGTGAATGGCCGGTGGTGATGCCGCCTTCCGATCAATATCTGCTCGCCTTTGAACAGCAGAAAATTGTGGTGGGGGCTACTCATGAGAATAACATTGAAGGGTATGATGCGCGGATTACATCTGGTGGAATGCACGAAATTTTAAGCAAAAGTCTTACTTGGGCGCCTGGGCTGGCAGACAGCACATTTCAGGAGGTAAGGGTGGGATTTCGCCCATTTACAGCTGATTTTCTTCCGGTTATCGGAGTAGTTCCGGGCTGGGAGAGCCTTCTTGTAATCAATGGTCTTGGCGCTTCTGGCTTGACCATGGGACCTTTTATTGGGAGAGAAATGGCTAAATTAGCACTGGACATGGATCTAGATATTGATCTGATGGATTATGAAGTGAGGAAGGCTATAGGTGAGTCAAGGATGTGATAACCTCCGGTGGAGCAACCTGATACCATATCTATTATAGTGAATTAAAAGGAGCTGCCACAGGCAGCTCCTTTTACGATATATACCATTCAATTTCCAAGTATATTACTGATTCAATAGCCTTTTATTTTAGCTTAGCTAGCTCGCGGCCACTTGCTCAATTTGAGCTTGGCTTAATATATGATCCTCGGAGCTGATCGTTACATACCGATCGTTAAGCTTGAAACCGAGCATGGGAGTCTTGTCTGGCGTATACCATTTGGCCTGAATGCCGTTGGACAGTTTCACTGGTTTGCTAGTATATCCATTTGAGTAATCTCTTGGCGAGATGCCGACACGCATGTGCTTGAATATAAGGTATACGCTGTCATCAGAAGCTCCAGCTTTTTGGTAAGCATCGCCTTTTGCCATGAGCTGAGGAGCATACGCGGTCTCAAATGATTTAAATTTAGCAAATTCTTTGCGAATGGCTGCAACTTGAGTGCTACTATAAGTTACTTTAGATAACGTGATTGATGAATTGCTACCGATGTTCACTTGGTGAGAGGCGGCATCATACGATACGGGAACTTTAAGCGCATCTGCTACGGCACGCACAGGCAAGTACGTAGTGTCCTTATACGTAATCGGAGCGAGTTTGTTACCTTTTCCATCGGTAGGGGTGTAGGTTGATCCATTGACTTGAATACCAATATTGTGGTTAAGATACGCCGTTATTTTTTGTAGATTCGTTCCCGCATATACACCACTTACACCCGTTAGGGTCATGCCTAATACCATCATAGATACGATTGTCTTTTTCATAGTTATTTCTCCATTCTTATTTAAAATCTAGAATTTGAGTCACAATGCTACTGCTCTCATTCTGCATAGTTACGCCAAGACGTTTGCCCGTAGGACTCCAGTTCAAAGGGTAGACTGGGTAGTATGTTGGGCCGAGAGGCGAGACGCTGCTGTATTCGAATCAAAGATATACAGTCCATTCATTCCACTCTTCTCTTCACTATAGAGGGCAAAAGCTAATTTTGCCGAGTTCGGAGACCAAGCTAGATAGAGCATCATATCTCCTTTGCCAATCATAGAACCCTGCACCTGCGGAGGGGTATAGATTAGAATTTGTGTATTGCCTTTATCATTAGCCATAAAAGTCGCCACGGCAATCCGCTGTCCATCGGGTGAGATTTGAAAATCTCCTACGTTTTTGGCTATTAGAGTCGGAACGCTGTTCCCGGGCTCGAAGGCCTTGAGTTGATGATGGACATCTGTGTAATAAATACGGCCTCCGCTGGTCCCTATTTGAGACAAGATCTCTGTGTCGGGATCATTCAGTTCGAGCGGAGTATACGTCCCATCCGCTGAAATATGGCGAATTTCCCCTCTGCCCTGGGTAGAACCCGCTGCCAGTACATATGTGTTGTTATCCAGCCAGTCGCCCACTTCCATGTAGTTATCTCCCGGAACCTCGATTAGCGACCCGGTACTTACTTGTTGGATAAAGTTAGAGGCTGTGTATTTGTCCATCCACTTCTGAATGAAGATGAGCTTACCATCAGGTGAAGGCTGTTCCTTTACCGTGAGTTGTCCATTGCTTCTTTCGGGAGTCTTTGGAATATTCCGCAATTGATCCTGTGTAAGCTCCACTACCGCGGAGGTATAAGAATATTGGGCTTCCACAGTTTTGGTCGGGGGCTTCGTTACCTTTACTACCTCCACCTGAACCTCATTATCCGAGAGCCATTTCTCTATGTGTGCATCATCTATACGATGGATGCGGTCTACAATGGCCTCGGGGTTGGCACTTTGAACTGCTCCATCCACCACCGTTAGCGTACGGTCCCCTCTATTCGAAGAAGGATGGGAAGTGCTCACTGAGCTTGGGGGTGTCTGGTTAGATTTGGGCTTCACCAAAGTAATCTGGTCTTGACCCGATTGGCACCCAGAAAGGGCTGCGGCGAGAGTCAAGGATATGGTTAGGGCGCTCAACATACGATACTTTTTTCTCATCCAGGTTCTCCTAGACTCCTTTAGTATTAGATTTCTTTGGTGTAAACTTAGTATAGAATGCAGATATTTCAGAACCATATCCATCTTGTATCCAACTTGTAAACAATTATGATATTTACGCATCGGGATCTTGAAGGGGAAGGCGCAAAGCAAATCTGGATCCTTCAGGACCCGATTCAACGAGTTGGATCGACCCTCGTTGTTTCTCTGCCAGACTTCGTACAAGGGATAGCCCTAAACCTGTACCCCCGTAATCTCTAGAACGATCTCCACTAACCGTATAAAAGGGATCAAAGATCCTATGGGTGGCATCTACCGGGATACCCTTACCAGTATCAGCCACCTCAATCACCATCCATGCGTTTCGGTCGGAGTCATCTTTCTCTACATAGTTGGAGATCGTCACGGTACCGCCCTGTTTATTATATTTGATGGCATTATCTAATAAATTGACGATCATATGCGTGACATTCTCAGGATCTGCCCAGACATAACCTGGAGTGGCGCGGACTTCCAAGGTTACATCGCTCAGTTGTGCTTTGCCCTGTAGGCGACTCACGGCTTCCTCCATAAAGGATGATATTTGAACAGACTCTGTATGTGTCTCGAAATCGTAGATGTCCATAGCCGATAGTTGAAGAGCTTTCTCTATTAGAGCGTAAAGACGTTCGGCCTCGATTCCGATGTGCGTGCGTGCTTCCTCTAGTAGAAGAGGGTCGTCCTGATACATATGCAATAAATCGGCATAGGCTCGAATTGAGGTTAGTGGTGTTTTTAGCTCGTGACTGATATTGCCAATGAATTGTTTTTGTTGTTGTTCCAGCTCCTGTAGCCTTGCAATAGCTTCTAACAGTTTGAGCTTCTCTTCGGTTAACAGTGCCACAGATGAAGAAATACTGCTGCTCATTTCAAAAATTCCAATGGATAATTCTCCAAGCTCATCAGACCTACGGACAACAGGGGATGCCAAATATTGCCCTCTACCGATTTGCTGCGCGGCTGTATTGAGCTTCGAAATCACGTTCACTTGACGCCATACGTACCCGTATCCAATTAGGAAACCTGCGATCAGCACTAATGCACCAGTAAAGAGGAATAAAGATCGTATGTGCTCATAAAAAGCATGCTGCTCTGCAAGCGACGAATGAAATTGAATGGTTCCTGCGCGTGTTCCATCAATAAAAAGTGGTGCTAAGTATAAGACACGATCCCCTTGCGTAATATAGGCAGATTGTCCTTTGTTGGTATAGGTCAAAGCATCCTTGACATCCCATTTGGATTCAGCGGGTAGGGAGCTACCTGCAAATCCACCATCTGCGGTATAAAGTGTGACGGCCATTCCATTCTCTGCCCCTAGATCTACAGCTAGTCGCTGTCCGCTGCGTTCTATGAACGTATTCACAGGGATTTTCTGTCCTGTTAAGTATTCTTGCCGCACTTTGAGGTTAGCCAGTTCCGTCTGCTGAGCGAAGGATTGTTCCAGCCGACTTCGTTGATCATCCTTAATCCCTGATAGTACCAAGAAACTGAGTACAGCTAGTACTGAGGCTAGTAACAAGGCTAAAAGAATAGCCAATTTCCCCTTGAGGCCCAGACGAATAGGTTTGTTCATCTCAGAATTTCCCCGTGCTTTTATACCCAATACCATACACGGTCTGAATAAATCCCTGTAAGTCGCCTAACTTCTTCCGAAGTCTCTGTACATGGATGTCCACGGTGCGTGTGCCACCAGCAAAGTCCATATCCCATACTTGGGCCAGCAATGCCTCACGTGAATATACTCGCTCTGGATTGCGTGTAAGTAAGGCGAGCAGGTCGAATTCTTTAGGCGTTAAATCGAGCGTCTGATCCCCTATGCGAGCAGTACGGCTGAACATCTCAACCGTAAGTCCTGCCAAGTGGAATACATCCGAATCTAAAGAGGCAGGAGCTGAGATCTCTTTTCCCGATCTACGAGCTAACGCCTTCACCCTTGCCGTAAGCTCACGTATATCAAAGGGTTTTGTCATATAGTCATCCGCTCCAAGCTCTAGACCAAGCACTTTATCTACAATATCGTTCTTGACGGTTAATAGCAGAATGGCGGGGCGCTTTCGTTCAGCCAGTGTGCGGCAGACTTCATATCCATTTTTCCGGGGCATCATGACATCGAGGACCATGACATCTGGATCAAAGGTCTCTACACGTTCAAGTGCTTCTTCTCCGTCTTTGGCAGTCTCCACCGTATATCCTTCTCTACGTAACGCGTAAGCCACAGCGCTGGCAATGCTTACTTCATCATCCACTACGAGTATTTTAGTCATGGTGTCTAGCTCCTCTATATAGGCTTCTTAGAATAATTTAATATACGAATTCAGAATGGAAAGCAAAAATGGGATGGTCTAACTTATATCTTAATGTAGATTCACTTCCTAAGTAATTATCCCTCATTTAAGCTTAAAGAAACGACTATTACAATTGTAAGGATTAGGGAGTATCTATTCTTAGTTATTATAACCGTCGGAACTTACGGAGTGTTAGGGTTCTGGTTAAATGAATTGATGTATGAAATTCACTGAGCAAGTGACATTCCCCCAAAGAAGTCACAGACGGCTGCATTGTCATAGCATTTATCTTTGCGAGATATTTTTTCTCGACACGTAATCGTGTGCTGCCATTACAGACAAGAAAGCTGCCCAACTTGGGCAGCTTTCTATACTTCATTGCTTATTTATACTGTTCAGGATAGAGCTCTTGATTTAGTTTACTTGTTGCTTCCATGAACTGATCTAACAAGGATTGGTCATTAGTTGATTTGCTCAATGCCTGACTTTGAGCCTTATTTTCAAATGTAGCTATTAATTTTCCTTTATGATCCAATTCCTCGAGTACCCTTTGTACAGATGGGTCTTTGGAATCCTGTTGATCAGCATAATATGCACTCTCAATTTCGTATAAGTCTTTATAACCCGCAAAAACTTCATTAAATTCGTCTAGAGTGCTCTTTGGACTGAGCTTCGCTTCTAAATCTCCAGCCTTGCTCGCCAGCTCCTTCAATTTCTGTTCATCAGCTGTAGTCGCTCCAGGTGCATCTGCAATTTTCTTCTGCGCGTCATAGCTTTCGGCTGCATAAGAAACCCTCTCTTGGAGGGTAGGGCTGTTAGCATCGACCTGGTTTGCATTGAAGTTACCCCATATAAAGCCCCCAATCGCTAAAGTACTGCAGACAGAAAGGATTATCCAAGTTTTCTTCTTCAATTTATTCCAGCTCCTTTAGTTTTTAATTTTGATGGATACAATCCAAGAACCGTAAGCTACGTATGATTTTAACGATATATTCTTATCCCAAGTCCCACTGCTTACAGAATGTTGAGCGATTTTAAGATCGTTTCCTGGGCCGTAACCGTTTATAATCTGCGAATGGATGGTATGCCCAGCAGAATTAACGTGCTGGACAATATCTCCACGAAACAGCTCGTTATAGATTGGTTGGAAGTCGTTACTTAATTCTTGAGATGTATATTTTGTTGCCTTATATGCTTTCTTCCCACCTTGATCATTGACAACCGCAAAATGCTCCCGGAATTGATGGGCTCCCGTCCAAGATGATGTTCTTGGATTAGTAGAAGGAGGAACATTTGAACCGTAATAGTACCAGTCTATGGTATTTCTATTATTTCCCTTAATTCCGTTAAATGGTAATCCACCACCATCATGCAGTGCTTGGGATACAAAGTTGGTGCAATCCCCTCCGTCACTGCTACTTCCATAGTTGGCGTAAGCAGGATTGGGTGTCGTTGCCCATGTTTCAGCGTAATCGGCGGCAGCCGATCGGTTAAAAGAACTGTTAATAGTGGTTGAATTAGTGAACATTACTTCTGCTGCGAACGCTTGCGAAGACATTAAGAAGGTTGCACTGACAACAGTGGCAGCAATTACTGATTTCAACTTTCGTTTCAACTAAAATCTAGCCCCTTTCGCTACTCCCGTTTTAGCTGATTCATAAAGCTAATCTAAATATGTAATTCATGTTGTCTGCCTTACCTAACCAAACAAAGAGTGCTAAAATTTTATATCGTAACAGACAGTAGGATTTTTATCATAAGGTTTAACATCTTACTGCCTGAAACAACTTATCCTTCTCCTTAACAGACGGTTAAAAAAGCAAATAGTTACATAAATTTGTTATTTTTTATCAAAAAACGTAGCTGTGATTTTCTATCCTTTTATGTAGCGCTATCCTCTGGATCAGCTTGCCAGTCATGGTTGTGTTATATATCGTCTTTGCACTTAGCATGGACAGCATATGCTAAGTTAACAAATACGAGTATTGCCAAAAATAGGGTAATAGGCTATAGTGTGTTTAAATTAAATATTGGAGCACGGGTGCTAGATCAAGTCTGGCTGAGATAGGGAACGTATTTCCCTGACCGTTAATCTGATCCAGGTAATGCTGGCGTAGAGAACTTATCGAATTTGTGTAACCATTCGTCTATTCTCGAATGTTTTTTTCTATGTCTACAAGGGATTGGCTCCTCAAAATGAACTAGAGAGGTGGCGCTTTGTATGGATTCTTTTAGTACAAGATTGTACCGTTTAGCACAAGGAGTGTGGGAAAAAAGTTATCAGCATCCCTTTTTGACTGAGCTCAGAGAGGGGACACTGGATACCCAGCGGTTTATCTATTATCTGAAACAAGATTATGTGTATCTGATCGATTATGCCAAGATGTTCGCCTTAGGCAGCATCAAAGCGCGGGATCTGGAGACAATGGGTAAATTCGCTGAGCTTCTGCACTCCACGCTGAACGTGGAGATGGAGCTGCATAGAGTGTATGCCGAACGTTTCGGCATTACGAGAGAGGAACTTGAGAGCACGCTACCCGCTCCGACGACAATTGCGTACACCAAATATATGCTTGAAGCTGGAACTCAGGGAACGGTTGGAGATGTCGTGGCCTCACTCCTGCCTTGTATGTGGAGTTACCGCGAGATTGGAACATTGTTTGCGCAGCAACCTGAAGCGCTTCTTCATCCTCTCTACCGAGATTGGATCTTCATGTACAGTTCTGAAGAATTTAGTAGGCTCACCGAATGGTGTATTGGCTTGATGGATCGGTTAGCAGAAGGATTACCAGAGCGGGAACTTGCCCGCCTTGAAGAGCGATTCGTCATTACATCTAGATATGAGTATATGTTCTGGGATATGGCATATCGGCAAGAAGAATGGCCAGTGGCATGAATGGAGTCGTGACGAAGCAGCAAACGCCAGCTTTATCGGTGCGCGGACTTACGTATTCTTTTCCAGGGGAGCGACCACTGTTTGATGATCTCAGCTTTGATATTCAAGAGGGAGAGTTCGTGTCTTTACTTGCGGCAAGTGGCATGGGTAAAACGACTTTATTTCGGCTCTTAGCTGGACTAATTGATTCTCCAAAAGGAGAGATTGTCGCTAGTGGTAGGCAGATATCCCTTACAGAAGCTGCATCTAAGGGGGCTCAAATCGGCTATATGCCGCAGAAAGATTGTCTTATGCCTTGGCGAACTGTCTTAGATAATGCGGCGCTTGGTCTGGAATTAAACGGAACATCGAAACGGGTGGCTCGCATGCGAGTAATGGAGCAGCTTCCTCTAGTAGGGCTCGAAGGGACAGAGCATAAATATCCGCATGAGCTCTCCGGAGGGATGCGCCAACGAGTGTCATTTTTACGTTCACTCCTCGGTGGGGCTGATGTACTACTTCTGGATGAGCCCTTTAGCGCGCTGGACGCAATGACGCGGATCAATATGCAGGAATGGTTACTTCAAGTATGGGAACAGCATCGCAAAACGATTGTTTTTGTCACCCATGATGTGGATGAAGCGCTACTCTTATCTGATCGAGTCCTTGTTGCGGCAATCTCTCCAGTTACTGTGTTAGAAGAGATTATCGTCCCCATACCTCGTCCGCGGAAGTATGAGACGGTGATGGATGCTGAGTTCATTGGACTTAAGCGTCAGGTGTTAAGCCTGATTAGCCGTACACAACATCGTTCGGGTTTGGAAGGTGAGAGCTTATGAGTCGCGGTATTTCAGCAAGCGCACCCGTGATCCTTTTCGTTATATTGCTAGCCATCTGCTGGGAAGCTTTAGCAACGATATTTCATATCCCCCATTACATCATCCCTAAGCTGTCGGGCGTGTTTATCTCCATAGGGGAGAATTGGGAGCTGCTTGCGAAGCATTGTGGCGTCACATTAGGAGAATCTCTACTTGGACTTGGCATTTCGGTGGTATGGGGAACGATTGCTGCGATATGGATGGACAGTTCCAGTTTGGCCAAAAGGACGATCTACCCCCTTATTGTCATGTCTCAGACGATTCCGATGATCGCCTTATCACCGATTATGGTGATGTGGTTCGGCTATGAAATATGGAGCAAGGTGGCTGTAGTCGTATTGTTCACCTTTTTCCCCATCGTTGTGAATACGGCGGATGGGTTCCGCACGGCGGATCTGGACATTGGAGAGCTGATGCGCACGATGGGGACGCGTAAACGGGATTTATTCCTAAAGTGGAAGATTCCAGCGGCGTTACCGGGTTTTTTTACGGGAATAAAAATGGCAGCGGCATTTAGTGTAGTTGGCGCAACGCTGGGAGAATGGCTAGGGGGTGAAGCTGGCCTTGGCATGTACACCAAACGGGCATCGAATATGCTGCGGGGGGAAGAGGTTTTCTCAGGAGTGTTGCTACTTTCGGCCATGGGTATTCTATTATTCCTAGCTGTGCAAGGGGTGGAAAGAGTGACCCTATCCTACCGCAAAAACGCTAAATCTTAATCATATGTTGCCAGAGTTGAAGAGAGAGGCGGAAATAACATTGAAATCTCGAATATGGAACAAAAGTGCGTGTCTACTTCTTGTTTGTACACTCACATTCATAGGACTAACAGGCTGTACTTCTTCATCCAAGGAATCTAGCAACGCAGAGCTAACAGATCTGACGGTCCTGCTAGATTGGTATCCGAACGCGGTACATACCTTCCTATATGCGGCGCAGGCGCAGGGATATTTCAAAGAGGCGGGCCTAAACGTGAAGCTGCAAACGCCAGCGGATACGAATGACGCGATTAAGCTGGTAGCGACAGGGAAAGCGGACCTCGCATTCAGTTACCAGATGCAGGTTGCTGTATCACGTTCGGAGGATATTCCGATTGTATCGGTAGCTGCAATTGTACGACATCCGCTCAATCAATTATTTGCACTAGATTCGGCTGAAATGAATAGTCCGAAGGATTTGATTGGTAAAAGAATTGGTTATCCATCCTCACCTATGGATGAAGCAATCGTAAATACGATGGTGCGGGCAGAGGGTGGTGACCCAGCCAAGCTGAACTATGTGGATGTCGGCTGGGACCTGATTCCATCAATGACAACCAAGAAAGTAGATGCGATTATTGGGGGCTTCGTAAATCATGAGAAGCTGCTGCTAGAGAAGGAAGGCGAGAAGCTTCAGACGTTTGACCCTGCTGAATATGGCGTACCGGACTACTATGAATTAGTGCTGGCAGCTAGTGAAGAGGGGCTTAGGAATAAAGGGGATGCCATCAAGAAATTTCTACAGGCCGCGACCAAAGGGCAGGAATATACCGCACAGCATCCGGATGAGTCGTTACAGGTACTGCTGGATAAGCAGGATAAGGAGTTTCCGCTGGACCCTGAAATTGAGAGAAAAAGTCTTGAAGTCTTGCTGCCGCTGATGGATGCAGGAGCAGAGCCTTTTGGCAGCCAGACGGAAGCGTCCTGGAACTCAGCCATCGATTGGTTAACAAATCACCAGCTTATGAAGAAGGAAATCAAGGCGAATGAGGCTTTTCGTAACCTATAAATTCATTGTGGGTACTGGTTTGTGAATGTAGTGGGGGATTTGTAGATGGAGGGAAAGGGCGGTGAGCGAAATGAAAGATTTCAAGCTATATGCCATTACCGGTGAGCAATTCCATCCAGAGCGCCATTTGATCGATGTGATGGAGGAAGCGATTCTTGGGGGGTAGATATTATTCAGCTTAGGGACAAAACCAGTGGCAAAACAGAGCTGCTGCAAAAAGCTAAAGCGCTGCGTGAGCTGACACGCCACTATCAGGTGACTTTCATCGTTAACGATTACATCGATATTGCGCTGAAATCAGAGGCAGATGGTATTCATCTTGGTCAAGGCGATCTGTCGATTGTTGAAGCGCGGAAGATTGTTGGGGATAAAATCATCGGCATTTCCACACATGCGATTGCAGAAGCAAGACTTGCGGAGCGGCAGGGCGCGGATTACATTGGCGTCGGTCCGATTTTTCGGACCGCAACGAAGGAGGATGTGGTTGATCCGGTATCTGTATCGTATGTAAGGGAAGTAGCACAGAGCATCCAGATTCCTTTTGTAGCCATTGGCGGCATCAAACTGCATAACGTAGATGAAGTCATTGCAGCAGGAGCGACCCGCATCTGCGCGATTAGCGAGATTGTTGGCAGTAAGGACGTTCGAGGGACTTGCGAGGCTTTTATCAGCAAACTTAAGTAATTACTATTGAGAGGTGAGAATAGTTGAATCTTATCGTGAACGGAAATGAATATCAGCTGGATGTCGTTACAATTCAGGATGTCGTTGTGCACTTTGGACTCGCAGGTAAGCCTGTGGTGGTTGAAGCTGGCGGTACCGTGTATGCATCTGAGCAATGGGCGACAACAGCGGTGCAGGATCATATGAGGATCGAATTAGTACATTTTGTGGGAGGAGGGTGAGAGGGATGCAAACGGAAACGGATGTATTACGCATAGGAGGACGCTGTTTAGCTTCGCGATTTTTTCTCGGAACGGGATTATTTCCTAATCCATATGTCCAAATGGAAGCTATCAAAGCATCGGGTGCTGAGGTGCTGACATTCGCCATTCGTCGCATCAATCTTGAGAACACCGAAGATGATTCCATCCTTCAGCATCTGCACAATGAATCTTATATTTATCTTCCCAATACGTCAGGTGCGAGAACAGCGGATGAGGCGGTGCGGATTGCGCGTCTGGCGCGGGCTTCGGGTCTTAGTGACTGGATCAAGGTCGAAATTAGTGTAAATGAACGTACGCTGCTACCTGATCCTATCGAAACGCTAAGGGCTACGGAAGTTCTCGTAAAAGAAGGCTTTACAGTTCTACCATATACCTCGGACGATCCCGTTATTTGCAAACGTCTAGAGGAAGCAGGCGCAGCAGCGGTGATGCCGGGAGCAGCACCGATTGGTACAGGACTTGGCATCCTTAACCCGTATCATATTGGCTTAATCGTAGAAGAAGCGAATGTTCCGATCATTGTAGATGCAGGTCTTGGATCGGCAAGTGATGTGGTGCAGGCGATGGAGCTTGGTGTGTCTGGTGTACTTATGAATACGCCTGTTGCGAAGGCTACCGATCCAGTACGCATGGCAAAAGCGATGAGACTAGCTATTGAAGCGGGGCGACTCTCCTATTTAGCGGGCCGAATCACGAAGAAGAAATATGCGTCAGCAAGCAGTGGGCTGGATGCTTTTCAATTGAAATAATATGAATGGAACAACAGGTGCGAGTAATAAGGCAGCAAAGAGAGGGATTCAATTGAAAGAGAAGATCCTTATTATGGGCGGCGGCATTATTGGTTTATCCTGCGCTTTTGAATTGAAGAAACGTGGATTTCAGGTCACGTTGCTGGAGAAAGATCAATGCGGCGGTCAAGCTTCGGGAGCAGCAGCAGGTATGCTGGCGCCATATTCAGAGAATTTGGAGGGGCCAGATGAGTTCTTCCAGCTTTGTCTAGAGAGCCTGCAACTATATCCTGAGTGGCAGCAACAGGTGAAGCAGATTTCAGGTGAAACGTTTGAGTATACGAACTCAGGCAGTTTATATATCGCCTATCATGATGCGGATATGTTGGCGCTGGAGGGTAGACTTCTATGGCAACGGCAATTCGGTTCATCGGGCACCATCCTAGCGGGAGATAAATTATTCCGCATGGAACCGATGCTGTCACGGAATGTGCAGGCGGCGCTATATACGCCAGAAGAGAGCCATCTCTACGCACCGGATTATGTACATGCGCTTGAGATGGCGTGCCGAGTGATCGGAGTTGAGATCCATGAGCATTTGGAGCGGCTTACGGTTAAGGAATGGAAGCATGAAATCCTGATTCAGGCGGCGAATAAGCGGTATTTTAACGGAGACCGATTGGTTGTTTGTTCAGGGGCTTGGGCGCAGGAACTGGCGAATACCTTTAATATTGAGATTCCTGTGTATCCTATTCGCGGACAAATTTGTGCATATCGGGCAGAGCATAAACCAGTTCAGCATATGGTGTTTAGTAGTCAGGGATACTTGGTCGGGAAAGAGAATTCTAACTTGGTATGCGGCGCTTCCGAGGACGTAGCCGGATTCGATACATCCGTGACGGATAAGGGGATTGAGCGGCTAAGAAAATGGAATAAGCAGGTGGTTCCTTTCCTAGCGGATCATGTTCCTTTTCATCGTTGGGCGGGGCTGCGGCCTTCTACACAGGATGGTCTGCCTTTGATTGGATCGATTCATGACTCGAAGCGCGTTATATTCGCTGCCGGGCATTATCGCAATGGTATTCTGCTCAGTCCGGTAACTGCGAAATATATAGCCGATTTAATAGAAGGCAAGAAGACAGCGGATGCTTATCAGGCTTTTTCACCGGAACGGTTTGGTGTTCGGAACTGTTGAGCTGGCGACGTAGAGATGGAGTGGAAACTCATGTGGGACTTGTGGTATGAATCGATGAGGTGATCAGAGAGGGGCGAAGCAATGCAGCAAAAAGTGAATAAACCTATTGCCAAAGCACTGACCATTGCGGGTTCCGATAGTGGAGGGGGAGCAGGTATTCAAGCTGACCTGAAAACTTTTCAGGAGCTTGGTGTCTACGGCATGTCTGCCCTCACCGCGGTCACTGCCCAGAATACGCTTGGCGTACAAGCTGTATATCCGCTAAGTCCAGAAGCTGTCACCGCGCAGATTCATTCAGTTGGCAGCGATATCGGTGTGGATGCGGTGAAGACAGGTATGTTATTTAGTAGTGAAATTATACTCGCCGTAGCGGAAGCCATACGCGATTTTGGATGGTCGAAGCTGGTTGTGGACCCTGTGATGATCGCTAAAGGCGGGTCTGTATTGCTTCAGGAAGAGGCGATTCGCGCTTTGACGCAGAAGCTGTTACCACTTACTACAGTGGTAACTCCTAACATACCCGAAGCTGAGAAGCTTACGGGCATCGTGATACATCATATTGCTGATCGCCAAGAAGCCGCTAAACGGCTTGCTGATTTAGGTGCGAAATATGTCATCATTAAGGGAGGTCATGACTCCGGCACCGAGGCAATTGATCTGCTGTATGACGGGAGCCATTTTACCGAGATGGCAGGGAAGAGAGTGAATACGGAACATACGCATGGAACAGGATGCACATTCTCTGCGGTACTCACCGCTGGCCTTGCAGAGGGGATGATTATGGAGAACGCGATGAGTCGAGCGAAAGATTTCATTCAAGCTGCCATTGAGGATGGGATACAGATTGGTAGGGGGCATGGCCCTACGAATCATTGGGCGTATGGGCGGGGATCTATGAAGGTAGTCACTTAAATTATCCAACCCGTATACCTTATCCTTAATAGAAATCTACCTTGTCTATAATGTTAATTTACTATACAGTTACAAAAAGACTTAATTTCCAATTAAAAGAAGAATTAAAACTTGAAAAGGTCATCAACTCTAACCTTAGAAACAGTACATATAGGAGGATCTTATGCTTGTCTTTGTGGAAGGGTTGCCTGGAGCTGGTAAATCAACGAATTCAGGGTTACTCTATCGTCAGTTCGAACGAAATGGCTTCAAAACTAGATGGGTACATGAATTGGATCGCCCTCATCCGGTTTTGTTTTTCAATGAAGCATGTTTAACAATGGATGAGTATCAAAACTGGAAAAATCGGCATAATCTCGTTCATTCTTTTATGGATAACCTTGTGCAAATCCGTGAACAAACCGTTGGGATTGATTTGCTTGAGCTGTCATGGAATTACCAGAAGGACATATCTGAGAAGGCATTTATTGAACTTCAGGAGAAGGATGCTTGGAACTGCACGGTCGAAGAGTATATGGATATCGCATTAGAAAAATGGAGGGTATTCGCTAAAAAGGCTGCAGAGGAACCTGAACAAGTGGTCCTATTGGATAGTTGTATTTTTCAATATCAAATATTTACGTTTCAATTAGCTAACGCTCCGAAACATATGCTTGCTCACTTTACTGATGCCTTATGGGAAATCGTTATGCCACTTCAACCCAAATTGATTATGCTGTATCGTAATTCCGTCACGGATGCAATCGATCATCTTAGACAGGTACGAGGCGAAGCTTTTTTTCAGCTAATTTGGAATAGGGACCGACATAGACCGTATTACATGCATCGCCCCGATCAAGTGGATTCGTATTTCGACTTTTTAGCAGATTATCATCTTTTAGCACAGGAACTTTATGAGAAGGCACCTTGTCCTAAGCTTTCGATTGACGTAACTTCTGGGGACTGGCCTATATATGAGCATCAGCTACTTTCGTTTTGTGGGCTGACGCCTATTCAGGATACTCCAACAACATTCGATGAGGGAGAGTTCTCCAATAGCCAGCTTGGACTTACGCTTAAAGTGGAGCGCATCGCTGACGAATATTTTATGATTGATCCGAGCGGTCATCCACATAAACTGCATCCACGTTCTTCTAAGGAGTTTTATATCCGTGACTTGCCAGTCATTCTAACTATGGACTCGGAGAATAAAATCATAATGGGTGGCTCGGATCTGATAAGCCGCTGGACGGAGACAGGTCTGATCTATCAGAGAAAAGATATTTAAATAGCCAGACTCTTAGCAATCTCAGTATATAACGAATTATTGAAATTAGAGTATTGTAAAAAGAGCCATCAGATGATTCATCTGAAGGCTCTTCTCAATCTATTCAAGCTACCGTGATTCAATCATAGTCAGTAGATAGGTATTAATACGCTTTTTTGAATTTGCTAGCTTCCTTATCTTTTTCTTCTTTATCCTTATCTTTGCCAATATTGATGCCTATGTGGCCATCATGGCTTCCTACATTCCCACCGATTTTGAAGCTTACACCTTGACCGCCGCCGACCTTGGCATCGGCATGAGCACCAACGCCTTTTTCACCACCGATTTGAGCCCCTGTGTTGATATCAGCTAATTTACCGCCACCAACCTGAGCATTTAATTGAGCGCCTAAACCTTTTTCACCACCCAGTGAGGCATCTGTATGAACACCCACACCGTGACCGCCGCCCAGATGGGCATTGGCGTTAACACCAAGACCATGCTCGCCACCTAGGTGGGCTCCAGTACTTAGTCCGGCGCCTTTGCCACCACCAAGCTGGCTGTTGAACTGAGCTCCGAGGCCATGAGTACCGCCAACCTGCGCTTCCGTATTAAAGCCAACACCTTGCTTGATGCCCATATGGCCGTCAGCGTGGGCACCAAGGCCGTACTTACCGCCAACCTTACCGCCCGTGTCAAAATTCAAACCCTTCTTATCATTTAAATCTGCTTCTCCATGAGCGCCAAGACCGTATTTCTCGCCGCCAATATGCGTATCGGCATGGGTATTTAAACCATGTCCGTCGACATGTCCTCCAACATGAAAACCGACGCCATGCTCACCACCAACTTCTCCGCCTGTCTCCATATGGAATCCCTTCGGATTTTCATTCCCATTCGGAATCGCATTCTCATTCTCATGTTCTTCGGCTGCATTATTGAGTTTGATGCTGTACCCATTAGGAGTTGACTCGAGCCGGTTTGTTTCGAAATATTGAGGCTGTGTATCATATGAATCATTAGCATATGGAGCATTTGGGTAAGGAGCACTAGAATAAGAAGTATGGGAGTAGTAAGGAACGGGAACGGGATATGCTGATGATTGACTACGCCATAAGAATGAACTGCCCGATAAGGTGACGGGTACCAATAAAAATAATGAGGACAAGGGTATTGAAAGGCGTATGGATACGTTGAACGTTGGTCGTAAGTAGAATAGTATGGATGAACAGGCTGCTGTTGATATTGGGATCCATACGGATATCCGTTCGTAGTCATATAGGGGAACCTCCAGAAATGAATTTGATGATATAGCCTATTCACAAGGGGATATAATTGACACTTTTATAAACTTGACTTGAATAACTGGTTGTAACTATAATAGTTACAACGAAAGGGTGTTACATATGAAGATTAGCAGTCGCTTTTCCATAGCTGTACACATTATGTCTTTGCTTGCGATCTCGAAGACCGCTCATAGTACATCGGAATGGATTGCGGGAAGCGTTGGAACAAATCCGGTGATTATTAGGAGAGTATTGGGGCAGCTTAAGAAAGCGGGATTTGTGAATGTTCGTGCAGGCAGTGGCGGTGCATTCCTGCTGAAGGAACTTAATGAAGTCAGCTTACTGGATGTTTACCGTGCTGTGGATGTGGTCGAAGAAGGAGAACTATTTCATATTCACGAGGAGCCAAATCCGGAATGTCCCGTAGGAGCTAACATTCAGATCGTCCTTGAGCTACTGTTAACTCGCGCGCAGGAAGCAATGGAGAAGGTTCTATCTGACATTACGCTGGAAGAACTCGTTACGGTTCTTGCAAAACAGATCAAAATGAAATCGTAATTTTTTTGGAGTTGTTGTAACTGCTGAAGTTACAACAAAAAGCACTGCGGCTTCGTAACTCCCCATTCAAACCATTTAACGGAGGTCATCATTTTATGAAGATAGCAATTATTGGAGCAAGTGGTAAGGCAGGAAGTGAAATTCTTTCTGAAGCAGTGGCAAGAGGACATGAAGTAACCGCAATCGTACGTGACGCATCCAAAATTAACACAGATAACGTAGCAGTAATTGAAAAGGATTTATTTGATTTAAATTCGCAAGATGTTGCTGCTTTTGATGTTGTTGTAAATGCTTTTGGAGCACCACAGGGTCAAGAGCAACTGCATGTTGATGCGGGTAGAGTGCTGATCCAAGCTTTCGAGGGAGCGCCAAACACACGTCTCATTGTGGTGGGAGGTGCAGGAAGTCTGTTTGTGGATGAAGCTCAAACAATTCGTCTAATAGATACTCCTGAGTTCCCAGAAATTTATAAAGCGACAGCATCGAGCCAAGGTAAGAATTTAGAGGAACTACAAAAGACATCAGGCATCCAGTGGACATTTGTTAGTCCTGCGGCCTTTTTTAATCCAGAAGGTAAACGGACGGGTACGTATCAGATTGGAAAAGATAATCTCTTGGTTAACTCTAAAGGAGAAAGCCATGTTAGTTATGCCGATTATGCAATAGCGATCTTGGATGAGATCGAAACTCCGAAGCATGTGAAGTCTCGGTTCACACTGGTTTCAGAGTCTGAATAACGCACGTGTAAAAACAAAAAAAGGGGGGCCCAGAAGCCATTTACATGGCTTCTGGGCCCCCCTTTTTTTCAGTGGTTTCTACCGAAACTTTACTCGAAACAACTTGTCCAATCTTTAGACTTCGCCCCAAGTGCGGTCGCCTGTTAGGAACTTCTCCGTCAAAATGGATAGTAACTGAATACCAACCTCATTTTGCCCGCCCTCCGGAATGATTAGATCCGCATATTTCTTAGAAGCTCTATAAACGCCTCGTGCATTGGCTTTACCGTATTTAAATATTGCTGACGAATAGACTGAATAGTCCGTCCGCGTTCTTCAATATCTCGAACGACCCGGCGCAGAATGCGTACATCGGGATCGGTATCAACGAACACCTTAATGTCGAGTAGAGCACGAAGGTTCTCATCAGAAAGGACATGTAGTCCTTCTAGAATGACGATATTGCTAGGCTTCAGCTCAAGCGTCTCCACTTCAGAACGTGCATGAACAGTGAAATCATATACTGGAGCAAATGCAGTCTTTCCTTCTTTAAGAAGTGAGAGGTGCTCCGTTAACAGTCCGTTGTCGAAGGCAAACGGATGGTCATAGTTAATTAATTCTCGCTCAGCCATGCTGAGGCTCGAATGATCTTTATAGTAGCTGTCTTGAGATATGAAAGTCACTTTGCTCGATTCAAGACGTTCAATGACAGAGCGAGCCACAGTCGTTTTTCCAGAGCCGGTGCCGCCGGCGATACCAATAATGAGCATGTTGATTTATAATCCTCCCTGGGATAATTCCCGTTGCAATTCCAGTATTGTAGCACAGAGTGCACATTTTTACACCTCGACGCGGGTAAAATTTCGTAGGTAAATTTCAAATTTCGACAATATGATGGATAAAGAGTCTGTACACTTTCATGGACTCTTATAATCGATAGGGAAGTGCTGGAAGTCGGATGGTAATTGTTGTTCCTTCGCCAAGTTCACTATGGATATAGATTCCATATTGTTCCCCAAAATATAAGCGAATACGCTCATTAACGTTAATAAGTCCAATATGGCTGTCCATATCTACATCAGAATGGTTAGAGATCCGTTGCTGTAGGTTGAGCAGCTGTTCATGGCTCACACCCGTCCCGTTATCACGAATGGTAATGAGTAAAAGATTTTCAGAGAGGGTTGAAGAGACTTCAAGCAATCCCGCACCGACCTGACGTTCAAGTCCATGAATAATAGCGTTCTCAATGAGCGGTTGTAGTGAGAAGTGGACAACCTGTAAGGATTCCGTATCAGGTGCTAAATTCTCAACATATTGAATTTTATCGCCGAAACGCATTTGTTGTACTTTGACGTATAGACGAATATGCTCAAGCTCCTGATGTAGCGGAATAATATCCTTGCTCATCTGTGTATGAATGCGGAAGAGTTGTCCTAATGTCCCAACCATTTCAGCAATTTCTCGATCTCCGCTCAGGATGGCCTTCATTTGAACGGATTCAAGCGTGTTTGCTAAGAAATGAGGATTGATCTGACTCTTGAGCGCGCCTAAACGGGCTACCTTTTGCTGGACTATTGCCCTCGAAGAACGTTCGATATAGTTTTGCAATTCCTCCACCATTTTACGCAGTCCTTGATAAAGTACACCAAATTCATCACGCCGAGTACTTCCCAGATCAACATCGAAATTACCCATACCGACCTTCTCAACCTGTCTTTTCAGGAAAATAATCGGTTCTGTCACGCGTGAGCGCATGATAATCATGAAGAGAACCGCCATGCCAATGGAACCAACAGCAAGGGCAAGGATGATTGTACTAAGTAGGGCAGAATCCTTCGTCATTTCTTTCTCGTCCATATATTGAATGACTTTCCAACCGGAATAAGGGGAAGTGACAAAGTTCAAATAGGAGCTATGTGCTGCAAAAGTAGTGTTGAAGCTACCCGATTGCTCGTTCAGCACCTTGCTGAACACTTGTCTGTCCATTTGTAGTGGTTTGGATATGTCCAGATTATTTGAGGCGTATATGATTGCGCCCGTTTGATCTGTAATGACAAAATTACGCTTCGTATTTTCCGACAAATTCAGAATTTCACTCAGTGAATCGAGCCTAATATCGACTAGCATGACGCCGAGCGGCTGCTTGCCACCCGTCTTATTAATGACGCGGGCAATGGAGATCACCTTCTCCGTGGAGTTCATTTTGTGAAAAGGAGTATGTGTGCCAAAGATAACGATTGCACCTTTTCTCTGGACGGTCTTCTTATACCATTCATCCTGTTCGAAATTTTCGTAATCGATATCTGCGCGATTGAAATTGGCGGAATAGAAGAGCTGATTACCAGAGTAGATCTGTACGCTATTTACATTCTTAATGGTCATTTCAAGTGTAGCGATAAAATGCTGAATGACATTCTGATAGTTGAGCTTCTGATCTTCCTCTGGCTTGCTCATCCACTTCTCAAGCGCATTCTGAAGCTGCCCATCCATATGAGCATAAAGGTACCCTTCTCAATACTTTGCAAATATTGATCAATATTAAACGACAAATTGTTCAGAATTAGATTGGAGCTATTCTTATATTCGGCTTTAACCGTCTGAAGCGATACATAATAAATGACCCCCGAAATTAGCATGAGCGGAATCGTAATGGTTAGAATCATGAGGGCAAAGATCTGGGTGTTTAAATGCCTCATGTAAAAGAGCTTGCGAAACTGTAGCGGTCTGATCAATCCATCATCCCCATTTGCTTTCGATATTCGGTGGGTGCCATGTTGGTGAATTTCTTAAAGGTTTTGACAAAATGCTTATAGCTCGTATATCCGCACATCAAACAGACATCTGTCATGGCGTAATTGGATTGAAGTAGACAACGCTTTGCGTACTCCATTCGAATCTCGGTGACGAAGGTCATGTAGTTTTTATTAAGTTTTGCTTTGAAGAGACGGCTGAGGTAAGACGGATTATAAAAGAATCGGTCTGCCACCATCTGTAGCGTAATTTCCTGATCAATGTGCTGCAAAATATAGGCTTCGATCTGCTCGAACATGGCTGTATCCGTAGTACCGATGTTCCTCAAGGATTCACCTGAATCGATACCAAGCTGGATCATCCAAGCGGTAATCCATTCAAATAATGCTGTGATTGAATCGAAATCATCGAGAAAGCTGAGATAGATCAGTTTTTCATGATATCGTTCTTCCATATTGATACCGTGCTTGCCCGCGAAACGGATGGCAACGGCAATAATTTCTTGGATGAAGCTGAGCCACTGCTCTAGAGACAACTGTTGCACTTTAGACTGCGAATCAATAGCCAAGCGATTCATGAATTGCTGTAATTGCTGAACATCACCTTGTTCAAGAAAAGATTGCAGCTTTATTTTATCGTTTTCACTAAAAGGGATAGCAGCTCCTTTTACAGGCTCGGCCGCTATGGGCTGAATCTCAAAGACCTGATGGCCCGAAGGTATAAAGCGCTGAAAGAGTGCTTTGTCGGATTGTAGTAGTAAGGAGGGTAGGGTCTGAATATCCGAAGTGACCTGGCCTACTGCTACATAAAGATGCACATCTGGCGCTGCACCTTCATTTTGAAGTACTAATGTAAGTTGTTGCTGTATGCATTCTTCTAAAATAGGTGTAGCTATTTTATCCTCACCATCTACTCCACAAACTGTAAACGCATACAATTTAGAATGATGTTGATAGGTGAAAAGTGGCTGTTGGTCACTCCCTTTTCCTAGGTAGGAATGAAGTACGTTTATAAGAATGCGTTCGGCATTCTGCCACCACCAAGTTCTAGATTGTGGCGATGGGAAGGACGAAGGTACATAAGATAATACAAAAGGCTGTAGCGAGCATTCCTCCGCGTTGATGCCACATAACTCACTTAGTACGTCGATCTCGGTAGAAATGTTGCCGTCTTCTATTAATTGCTTCACGAATTGACTACGCTTCAGCTTCATGTTGTCTTTAAGATCTTTACGGATCGAGAGAGCGGAAATCTGTTGTTCACGCCGTAAATCGAGCTTCTCAATACAGTCATGGATCGTCTTAATACTCTCGGCATATTGAAGGGGTTTTAGTAGATAGGCAAATACATTACCTAAGCGAATAGCTCTCTGGGCATAGGCAAACTCATTATATCCAGTCCATATGACAAATAGAGTATCCGGTAGCTCTTTGCGGAGTCGTTCTATCATTTCAAGGCCATCCATTAGAGGCATGCGAATATCTGTAATGATAAGATCTGGGCGCTCTCTGAGTGCAATATCCACACCCTCGGAGCCATTCTCTGCTTCGACGATCTCGTGAAAGCCAAGCTCCTCCCATTCAAAATACTTTTTAAGCCCCATGCGAATTAACGGTTCATCCTCTACGACCATCAATTTATACATCATCAAACCCCCGATGCTTTAGCTTTAGGTTCCTATATTAAGTAGTATATCGATTGTATCGGATGTGAACGAAATGCAACAAACAATATTTGGGAAGAGTCAATTTTGAGGTATGAAAGTAAAGATAGGGGTATTCAAGAAGGTGGATTTATGCCTCTATAATAGTAAATGAAAGCGCTATATTAAATACGACTTCAATTATTTAGGGGGAAAGAAATGAGAACTTTCAAAAAAGGGATTATGTCTTTACTAGGAATTACGCTCATCAGCACACAACTAGCAGCATGTGGATCGACCGCAGAGACCCCAAAGTCAAGTGAAGCAGGTAAAGAAACGACACCATCAAATACGGCTAAGCCAGTAGAGATTACATGGTGGAACTTTCCGAGCTTTCAAGCCTTGGATGGAGAAGTTGGGAAATACGAAAAACAAGTTATTGCAGCTTTCAATCAAAAAAATCCGGATATCAAAGTTAATCTAGAAATGCTTACATTTGAAGCTGGTCCTGAGAAGCTCAATGTAGCGATTGCTTCAAATACAGCTCCTGATGTCATCTATGATGCTCCTGGTCGAATTCTAGATTGGGGTAAGAAGGACTTATTAGCTCCACTGAACGATATGATCACGGATGAAGTGAAGAATGACGTTTCACCTGCGCTAATGAAACAATCCATGGTTGGCGATCAGGTCTATATGTATCCGATCAATACAGCTCCATTTATGCTGGGTGTTAATAAAACCGTATTTGAGAAAATTGGTGCATTAAATCTATTGCCATTGGATCGTCCAGATCGCACATGGTCTTTTGATGAATACAAGAAGGCTCTACAAGCTGTTAAGGAAAAGGCACCAGACGTGATTCCTTCTGGATTCTTCGCGAAGAGCCAAGCAGGAGACCAAGGAACACGCGCTTATATTTCGAACCTCGGTAATGCTAGCTTCTTTACGGATGACTATTCCAAAGTAGCAATCAACACCGACAAAGCGGGAGCTGCACTCGACTGGATCGTCCAAGGTGTGAAGGACAAATTAGTCGTTGGAGGATCCGAATCACTAACAGGTGGCGATGTGAATGACCTATTCCTACAAGGTAAACTAGCAATTTCACTGAACTATTCTCCTGTACTTAGAGCACAGAACGTGACGCTTAAAAAAGCTGAATTTGAAGATATCCTTCTTCCATTCCCAACGATTGATGGTGCAAAGCCAAGACTTGAGCCTTATCTTGGGGGTATGGCGGTATTTAACAACGGTGATGACGCTAAGATTGCTGCATCCAAGAAATTGATTGATTTTATCGCTAATGATCCAGAATGGGGTAAGAAGAATCTAATTCAAACAGGCGGTCTGTCTGCTCGTAATTCAATTACTGGTTTGTATAACGATCCTGAGTACACATATGCCGAAAAAGCACGTGAATTCTATACAAATCCTCCAACAGTTGCTGACGGATATGCTGAAATTCGTACGTACTGGTTCCCTGAATTGCAGCGCGCTCTGATCGGTAAAGCAACGGGTAAAGAAGCACTCGATTCATTCGCTGAAAAAGCAAACGAAGCCATCACAAAAGCTAAAGCAGAAGCTAAAAAATAAACTAACATACAAATAAAAGTTGTTTGGAGTAGTACGCGATCGAAGTGTGCTACTCCTTTCAACAAGACATGGAATGAGGAGAGCAATGATGGAGACAAGAGTCCGTAAGGTAAATCAACATGTATTACGCGACTGGCTCATGAGCTATTTGTTTTTACTTCCGGCATTTGGATTTTTTCTAATCTTCGTCGCTTATCCAATGCTAAAAGGAATTTATATCAGTTTTTTCAATTACTCATTACGGAAATTTGAGTTTACGGGTTTGGATAATTATATTTCGTTATTTCATAATGAAACCTTTCTGAAATCGCTTTGGAATACGTCGCTGCTCGTTATTATTACGGTTCCAGTCGTTATCGTATTTTCGATCTTTGTAGCTATGAATATTTATAAGAAGAAAGAATTCGCACGTTCCTTCTTTAGAGGCGTCTTCTACTTACCGGCGGTATCTTCTGTTGTAAGTATCACCGTCGTATGGGGCTGGATTTATCACCCGAATTACGGGATTTTGAACTATATAACCGGGTTATTCGGAGCAGATCCGATCTCTTGGCTTGGAAATACGAAAACAGCTCTGCTGTCGATTATCGCTGTGCTTATTACGACTTCGGTTGGACAGCCGATTATTCTATACGTGGCATCACTTGGTAATATCCCGACTTCGTATATCGAAGCCGCTCAAATTGATAGAGCATCCTCATGGCAAATATTCCGGAAAATCATTTGGCCGATGTTAATGCCAACCAATCTGTACATTATCGTAATTACGACGATCAATACATTCCAATGTTTTGCCTTAATCCAGCTACTTACTTCTGGTGGTCCTTTCTACAGTACAACCACCGTCATGTATGGCGTATATGAACAGGCATTTAAGCTCGGAAACTTTGGAATGGCATCGGCCATGGGCATTGTGCTCGCGGTTGTAATCGGTATTATTTCCACTATTCAATTCAAATACCTTGGCAGCGATGTGGAGTACTAGGAGGATTACCATATGAGTTCATCTATACAAGCTAATATGAAGGCAGGCCTTCCAAGTCCCAAAGTACGAAAGAAACGGGAATGGAGCATTGGCAAGATCATTTCTAATTTCTTGTTGATCCTATCCACCTTGTTCTTCATCTTCCCGTTTTATTGGATTATCACGGGAGCTTTCAAGAAACAAACGGTGGCAACAGCCATTCCACCCGAATGGTTTCCACTTCATCCCACACTTCAGAACTTGTCAGACTTATTCAAGAATCCGGTATGGCGTTGGACATTTAATAGCTTTCTGATCTCATTTGTCGAGATGATCGCTGTATGTCTGGTCGCATCTCTTGCCGGATACGTGCTAGCGAAGAAGGTATTTCCGGGTCGCAAACTCATATTCGGCATGTTCGTTGCCGCTATGGCACTACCGAAACAGGTTATTCTTGTACCGCTCTTTACGATGTTAGCTGATTTCGGCTGGGTAAATACGTATCATGGTTTAATTTTACCAGCTATCGGTTGGCCCTTCGGTGTATTTCTGATGAAACAATTTTCGCAGACGATTCCAAGTGAAGTGATGGAGGCATCGAGAATCGATGGATGTTCAGAGATCCGAATGTTCTCTACCATTATCCTTCCACTACTTACTCCAGCTTTAGGAGCACTTGCAATCTTCACGTTCATTGGCTCTTGGAATGATTATTTCAGCCAGCTCATCATGACTCGCTCAACATCGATGATGACTCTGCCTCTTGGAATTGCAACACTACAGGGTGAGTTCACTACAAACTATGGGGTGATGATGGCTGGAGCAGCGCTTGCTTCGGTTCCGATGATTGCGATCTTCCTCTTGTTCCAAAAGGCGTTTACGCAAGGTATCACCATGGGTGCAGTCAAAGGTTAAGAACCCAAACAAACGGGTGCAATATGTTCTTGCTAGATCCGTCATTTTAGCGTAATGTGAGGCTGGATTCGATACTACGACTCCGGGCTCCATTACGATCCTGAGTCCGTATACAGGAGGACAATGATGAATGGATTTGCAATACTTCTTGGTTTTCAATTAGCAGGCTGGCTTATTCAGAAGTGGACCGGCATCTTGCTGCCTGGGAATGTAATCGGACTACTCCTATTCATTGCAGCATTATTTCTAAAGTGGGTACCTGTGCAAAAAGTAGAAGATACCTCGTCGTTTCTATTAAAGAACATGAGCCTTTTTTTCATACCTGTTATTGTGGGAAGTATTACCTTCTTTCCGTATATTAAAGAGCATTGGGCGGTATTGGCTAGTGGGGGAGTCTTGAGCTTCATCTTCACACTAATCATTACAGGGGGACTCGTACAGAGATTACTTCATACCCGTGCACTGAATCGAAAAGAGGATGAGACACATGTCCATCACGGCTAATCCTCTGTTCGGCATCTCGATTACAGTCATCGTTTATGCTGTGATGATATCACTACAGAAACGCTATAAACGAGTGCACCCTTTATTTATGACTAGCATTGTCATCATCCTTCTACTTATGTCACTACATATTCCGGTTGAAAATTACCAGCAGGGCGGCTCATGGCTGACGTTTATTCTTGGACCCGCAACGATTGCCTTGGGCGTTCCTATTTATAAGCATGCAGATCAGATTCGCCGCAGCTGGAAGTCTATATTATCAGGCATTACGGTTGGTGCAGTTTGTGGTCTGCTTAGTACTGGAGCCATCGTGCTGCTAATGGGTGGGACGAGTGAGATGGCGTGGACCCTCATGCCAAAATCAGCAACGACCCCAATCTCGATGGAAGTCTCGCGGATGTACGGTGGTTATCCCGAACTCACCGCGGTGCTAACCGTACTGACGGGACTGATGGGAAGTATGATGGGTCCTAGTTTACTCCGATTATGCGGTATTACAGATGAGACAGCTATTGGTGTGGCCATCGGCACGACATCCCATGGGATAGGAACGGCGCGCGTTCTCAAAGATTCCGAATGGATGGGAGCGGTCAGCGGCTTTAGTATGGGACTTACGGGTATATGGGTATCTGTGTTTGCAATGCCGCTTGCATGGCTATGGAACTAAAGTTAAAGAGCATGAATTCCTGAGTATGGGGTTCATGCTTTTTATCATTTGTTACATTGTTTATGCTTAATTGAAGAAGTATACAAACGTTATCTGTAAATTAAATGAGTTGATTTAATCATTAAATATGAATATCGTGTACCCAAGCATCATATGGATAAATTCGGATAAAAAGTAGGTACCTTGAAAATTACATTGTGTCGGGAGCAGTCTATATGGGATGTTTTTTACTTGACAGGCTTCTAATAGGCTTTTTATATTTGATTAAAATAGATTCTATTTCGGGTAGAATAAAGATCAATGGAGGAACGATATGAACATTGTTGTTTTAGCTGGCGGATTAAGCGATGAAAGAGACGTATCATTGTCATCAGGAAGTCAAATTGCAAATGCCCTAATCAGCAAGGGGCACAGGGTGCTTCTTATAGATATATACATAGGGGTTGCGAATAAAGAGAATTTTGATGATGCGTATAGCAAACTTTCGACTTCAAAATATGAGTATGCCGTTCCGAAGGAAGAACCCGATTTGGAATTACTCCGAAGAGAACAAAACTATCAAAAGTCACTAATTGGACCTAATGTGATATCGATATGCCAGAGTGCAGATTTTTGTTTTCTAGCGTTGCATGGTGGAATTGGCGAGAATGGCAAGCTACAGGCTTTATTTGATATTTATGGAATTCCTTATAGTGGAAGCGGCTATGCAGGAAGCTTGCTTGCAATGGATAAAGCACTCTCCAAACAACTAATGGCCGTAAATGGGGTAACAACTCCTGAATGGACCATATATCGTGTGGGTGATGACACTTCCAAGATTCCTTTGCCTTGCGTTGTAAAGCCAAACGATAGTGGGTCTAGTATCGGAGTGGAGCTAGTTTATAATCAAAATGATTTGGCAAACGCGCTAAAAAATGCATGCAAGTACTCAAAATCTGTACTCATTGAAAAAATGGTTGAAGGCAGAGAGTTTTCGGTCGGAATTTTAGGTGAAGTGGCATTGCCTGTTATTGAAATCATACCTACCCATGGCTTTTATGATTATAAAAACAAATATCAGGAAGGGGCTGCAAAGGAAATCACCCCTGCAGAAGTATCAGATGAACTAACCGCCTCTTTACAAAAAGAAGCCCTTAAAGTTCATAGGATTTTGGGACTTTCCGGTTATTCCAGAATAGATTTTATTGTGGATTCCCATCTAAATATATTTTGCATTGAAGCCAACACTCTTCCCGGCATGACCCCTACAAGCTTACTCCCCCAAGAAGCTAAAGCTATAGGTATAGAATATCCCGAATTGTGTGAAAAGCTGATTGAACTATCAACATAGAACCATTTCGAGATTAGAATTTATAGGGGAATGAAGAGATTCTTTATATAGGCATTATCAAGAGCGTATTCTAATGGAATGTGCTCATGGTAATGCTTTTTATATATATATAGACCCCTTTCAGCCTAGAGTTTATTGAGCCATTCTCGGAATATTCCAATCTCCATTTGATTAGTTCGTGGTTATATTACAATAAGTGGTATAAATGTATGATTATTGACAACGCTTTCACATACATGTTAACATTTGTAACAATATGTATAATATGTTTTTGAAAGGTAAACGCTTTGAATGAATAAAATCGTTGAAAGAATAACGAAGTCTAAGGCATTATTGGCAGTAAAAGATAGTTTCTTGTCTTTAAATGCACTAACTATTGTCGGATCTTTTTTTATATTAGCAACAAATATTCCCTACAATCCTATCAATGATGTATTGCAGAATAATTTCCCGGTTCTCTTTAAAACAGTCCTTCCACACATGGCAGATTCATTTTATTTATTTATAAGTATCTATGTCGTCATATCTATTTCCTATTTTTATTCTAATAGCTTAGGTATTCTACCCATTCAATCCGCATTAATTAGTTTTTTTGTTTATTTAGTATTAACGCCATTTAACGGTGTTAATACCATTTATTTAAGTAGTGATTACAGTAATTCAAATGGAATTTTTTTAGCAATAATTGTTGGATTAATTGTTCCCAGACTAATCAAGTGGTTATTAAAACTCAACATTTCAGTCAAGCTCCCGAATAGTGTCCCAAAAGATGTATCTGATAACTTTTCCTCATTAATTCCCTTATTATGTATATGCTTTCTTTTAACAGCGGTAAATTTAACCTTAACTAATATTTTAGACACTGATATCTATGCAATTTTTAATACGTTTATAGATAAACCTTTAATGTTATTTGGAACTAATATAGTGATTATTGTGTTGATAAACTTTGGAATATCCTTTTTTTGGTTTTTTGGTTTTAATGGCTCATATATCTTTAACTCAGTAATGAAACCCATATATATTTCATTATCAACGCAAAATTTAGAAAGCATTTCAAATGGAGAGGTTCCTAAGAACATCGTAACGGGAACATTTCAATCTATATTTATAAACTTGGGTGGTTGTGGATCTACTTTAGCGCTTATCATTGCTATTTTTCTCGTTTCTAGAAATGCAGGAATCAAAAAAATAGCAAAAATCGGTTTAATTCCATCCTTATTCAACATCAATGAACCGATAGTTTATAGCATTCCAATCATACTGAATTTCAAACTTTTCATTCCATTTGTGGTGTGTCCTGTCATCAATACTCTTATATCTTATTTTTCAATGAAATGGGGTTTGGTAAATATGACGAATGGTATTCAGCTTCCTTGGACGATGCCAATATTCTTTTCAGGATTTCTTGGAGTTGGCCTGTCTGGAGTGTTTTTACAGTTATTTTTATTAAGTATTAACACAATCATATACCTACCTTTTGTACGTAAAATGGGAAAAGAGGAAGCTCAAAATGAAAATAGCCTCCATAATAATTCCGGTTTATAACAGACACGAGCAACTCGAGCGTTGTTTAAACTCTTTGATTGAGCAAAAAGAAATCATGTATGAAGATTTTGAAATCGTTATACATGATATGTCGGATAATTTTATTAATCAGGAATTTGTATCGCATAAAAAATTAAGTAGTGCTTGTTCAATAACCTACATCCATAACAGTAAGTCCGGCTTCAATATAAGTAATTGTCGAAATATAGCTGCGAATCATGCGGAAGGTAAATATCTTACTTTTATAGACGTAGACTTAATTGTACCAAATAATTTTATTGAGAGTTTATTGAAGAGACTCAACACAATTAGTCAGGAAAATATTTGTTTAATACATTACATTTACGGATTTAATACGTTATTTGGATCGGAACAAGCCGATAAATTATTTCAATTAGAGCCCGGTTTTGAAAAATTTAATTGTAATTCAAATGACTATTTGGATATACGAGATGTTATTTTTTCTGATCAAGAGAATAAGTACTCCGAAATATGGGTTTTTGGATGGAGTGGGTTGATCACGTATAGTAAGAAATACTTTGTCAAACTTAATGGATTTGACGAATCCTTTGAAGGTTGGGGATCAGAAGATACGGATCTAAGCTATAGAATGTTTAAAGATGACGTTGTATTTATTCCTACCAAGGAGATCTATGGAGTCCATATTCCACATATCCAGAATATAAGTAACAAGAATGAAAGCAATTTTATAAATAGAAAAGCTCTGCATAAAAAGTTTTTTGATGTTCGTACTGAACTGTATATGTTAACAACAGGATTATTCTATCAGAATTATTGGAATATGATTGAATCAATTACATTTGACGGCCTTAATCCTCTGTATACCGATAGTTTTATTAAGTCTATAAATTCTATGATTAGTGAAGAAAAGGAAACTTTGTGCATAGGATTAGATTCACCATCTGCAATTTCAAAATTATCCTTCAATCATTATTTAGTTATGAATTCTAAAATGAGTGAAAGAATTTACTACTCAATAGGTGATGCTCACATTTATGAATCACTAGGGATCTCAACAAAGTTTTCAGATGACTATTTTGATATCGTTATTTTGTTCGATAGTATTAGATTTTTCCCAAAAAGTATGTTGGCTTTGATTTTACAAGAATGTTCAAGAATTTCAAAAAAAGTAATTAGAGTTAACACAAAAACCTTTGATAGTTATGTATTTAATTCGGGAGTCAAAAACTTGCTTGGTAATAATGAAATTGACAATTCTATAAATGGCATTGAGGTGTATGAAAATGAATATTGATCATCTAAATCAATTGTCTTTGGAAGTCAGAAGAAATGTAATAGAATACGCAAAAGTCGGTACGGTTTACCATTTTGGTGGTGAACTATCATGTGTTGAGATCATGGTGTACATTTATTCGGAATTTATTGGAGACTTAAATCAAAAGAAAAGAAGCCAGTTTATTATGTCAAAAGGACATTCTTGCTTCTCTTTATATTGTTTACTAGCCCAAATGGGATACTTCGATAAAGAGGAGCTTTATAGCTATAAACAATTGGATTCTGTTTTTCAAGGTCATCCAGATATGAAAAAGTCTTCCTATATTGATTTCTCCTCAGGTTCTTTAGGACAAGGTTTATCCGTTGGTGTGGGGAAGGCGCTAGCAATAGATTACATGGAGACTTAGATAAAATATATGTTCTACTTGGGGATGGAGAATTAAATGAAGGTCAGATTTGGGAGGCTGCTATGAGTGCAGCGAAGTTCAAACTAGATAATTTGGTTGCATTAGTGGACTTAAATGGTCAACAGGTTGATGGGGATACTTCCGAGGTGATGCCATTAATACATTTAGAGGAAAAATGGAGCAGCTTTGGTTGGGATGTGGCTTTTGTAGATAATGGTCATGATTTTAATTTAATACATCAATCATTATCTCTTACAAGGGAGAAACCCATGGTAGTCATCTTAAAGACTGTGAAAGGCAAGGGTATATCCTTCATGGAATCAAATAAATTATGGCATAGTAATAAACTTGATGAAGAACTTAAGAAAAAAGCTCTGGGGGAGGTTGGGATGAATGTTGGTTAAATATGCTGATTCTTTCACAGAGTATATGAAAACGGTAATAAAAATTGCAACGGACAATGAAAAAACGGTCGTGATTGATTGTGATTTAGGTAAATCTTTTAAAACATCTTTGTTTAGATCTAAATTTCCAGAAAGATCATTCAATTTTGGTGTAGCTGAACAAAATGCCTTTTCAGCTGCAGCAGGACTAGCAAGTCAAGGATTTAATCCAATAGTTCAAACGTTTTCTGTATTTGCGTCTACGAGAGCTCTGGATCAATTTCGAAATAGTATTTGCTATACCAACCAGAATGTTCTAGTCGTTGGTGCGAAATCAAGTATTTCTGACCCTTCGGCTGGAGCAACACATCAGTCGATAGATGATGTTGGCATTCTTTCTTCTATACCAAATTTGCAAATCTATAGCCCTGCTTCAATTGTTGACTTGATTGAGTTAACCGAGATGCTAGCTCATGTATCCGGCCCTAAATATATGAGAATTGAAAATACAATAGTGGATGAAATCTCCATAGATCCAACCTTTAAAAGCGAATCATTAGATTTCTATGCAAACCGTAATCAGTACAAAGTTTTGATCATATCAACCGGAAGCTTTGTTGAGACTTCTATAAATGTAATGGGGATTTTAGAGAATAACTATGGCATACCAACCGCCGTAATCAATCTCAAACGGTTAAAACCATTAGATATAAATGTATTGGAACGTTTTATAAGTCATGAATTAAATCTGATTGTTGTAGAGCCACTCAATACTACTAACGGATTAGGGGCACAAATTTCAAAAATGTTGTTCGAATCATCTATCTATCATTATATAACTAATTTTACGAATATAGGATTTCACGATATCTTTACACAATCCGGTGATATGTCAAGCTTATTGGAATTATATCAGTTGGACGAACGGGCAATTTTAAGAACCATTCTGAAATCATTGGGGGAATACTAAATGGGCGGTTTAGGCATTGTCTATGGTGGGCAGTCAATTGAAAGCGATTACTCTCGAAAAGCGCTGGAATATTTAGAAAGTCAAATTAGCGGGAAACTAAATTATCAAAAATATGATATATCAGAGTTCCTATATAATCAGAAGAATTTAGATGAATTAGAGAGTGATTTGAAATATTTTAGCTTAGTCTATGGAAGTCCTGGTCAAGAGGGGATTATCCAAGGGCTTTTGAATATGAAAGGAATTGAATTTATAGGATCTGATCAATTTTCCAGCTCATTAGTGAAGAACAAGAAATTCAGTAAAGATATTGCATTTCTTAATCATTATTATACGCCTAAATATACTCTGATTTGTTCAGATGACAATGTAAGTGATAAATTGCATGGATTTAATTATCCGCTTGTCGTCAAGCCAAATAAGATGGGCGGATTAAGCTTGGGAATCTCAGTCTGTTATTCAGAAGAAGAAATATATGAGGGTATCAAGGAAGCATTAAAATACGATTATGAAATCCTTATTGAAGAATATGTTGAGGGAACAGAGTATACAGCTTGTGTTATTAAAAGAAACGGTTCATATATCGTATTACCATTAATAGAAGTTATGAAAGAAGAAAATATGTCGGGAAGTAAAGAAAAAATTAACGGGAAACGAAAACTCAAGATTGATCCGCCTATTGATGAAATGTTAGAAACTAGAATTGGAAATATGGTTCTTGAATTATTCAAACTTTTCAACATGAAGGACTTTGGTTATTTTGATCTGATCGTCAACAACGAGGAGGTATTTTTCATTGAGGCGGGTGCTGTACCTGGATTTACAGAGAACAGTAATATACCACAGTTATTAAGATATACGAATATAACAGTGGAAGATTTTTTGTCAGAATACATTTGAATAGGAGAGGTGTGTAATGGATAAAAACACTTGTTTTGCAATGATAACGCCAGATGCATTGATAAGAGGCAAAACAGAAGAAGTCATTGATTATTTATTGGATAAAAATATTCAGATCAAAAATTTTTTGATAAAAAAACTATCGGAAAGAGAAATAGAAGAGGTTTATAAATTAACATATTTAGAGAAAGTGGAAAGTTTCAAAAGAACACACTGGTGGCTAACCAAAGAAACATACGCTCACTATCCAGCAATATTACTTCTATTGGAAACCAATAATCTGCCCGATGGTTACGATAACCTGCCTTTATATATTAAGTCCTTTAAGGGGAAGTCAGATCCTTATCGTAATGATGAGCATAATTCTTTGAGATATAGAATTGGTAGTTTAAGTAAGACATTAGCGTTGTTTCACAGCTCTGATGATCTTAGTTCGAGCGAACGAGAATCTTCCATATTTTTTAATAAAGGGTTTCTCAACAAAGGAAACATCCATGCAATCTATTCAAAAGAATATATTTTAGAAAGCCTCCAATTCACTGATTATCAAGAAACATCATTATATGATTCACTTTATAAGATAAAAAAAAGGGTGCTCTATAAACTTAATTACTATTTAGAGTCCAGTTCAAATAACATATGGTCAAATATTCATAATCAGTTGGTGAATCTATATGATCAAATTGAAGCTAACACAAACATGAATTTTATAGAGCAACATATGTATTACAAGAAATTTCTTGAGGAAGAAAAGAAAATTATGTATTCCAATCAAGCCATAGTAATAGAAATCATTCAAAAATTACTCATTCATGAAAAGGGAAATATTGAGAATGAGATCTTCTTAAAGGAATTATATTCATTATATATAATACTGCTCACACTTAGTGATTTTGAAAACTTCCCGAAAGTGGATTTTGAAGAGTTAGAGGTCATTTCTAGTAGTCAAAACATTTATATTACAACGTGGGAAAAAATCTTATTAAAGAATCTATTGTTTTTTTATGTACATGAAGGAGGAGAAAAAAATGTCTAACGCTTCTAAAATATTTTTTGATAGATATTCAAAAAAAATATGATATTACATTTGTTAATAATTATTTTAATAAAAATCATAAATGGATCTTGAATAATCTTCCGGATCTTTCAAATCAATCAGTTTTAGATATCGGATGTGGACCAGCAGATTTACTTTCTAACATAAGTCAAATTTATCCAAATGGAAATTATAACGGAATTGATATTTCAGATTCTATGATCGAAAAGGCAAGATCAAAGTTTAAAAATGAGGAAAATTTTATAGTAGGCGATTCGCATTCACTTCCTTATAAAAATGATCGTTTTGACATCATCATCAATACGATATCATTCCATCATTATGAACAGCCCGACAAGGTAATTAGTGAAATGTATCGAGTTCTTAAACCAGGGGGAAGATTACTTCTACTTGACAGTATACGTGATCCATTTTTCATCAGTATTTTACCATGGTATTGGGATATTAAGGAGCGAAAGTATCTATATACAAAGCATCTAACATCAAAAGAGTTCAGATCGCTTTTTGAGAATTCTCCATTTCAAAAATATAATCAAAAAAAGTATTACAGAGCTTCCCCTGTTATTCATTTACTAACTGTGGCAGAAAAATAAAGGAGGCTTCATATGAAAAATGTATTTTTCGACAGTAAACTAACAACTATAGAAGAAGCCAAAATACCTATCAATAGTCTTGCTTTTACTTTAGGGGCTTCGGTCTTCGAGGCAGTACGAGTCTTTTATAGAAAGAACAATGATGACTATATTCTACTAAATGTAAAAAAACATGTAGAAAGATTATTTCAATCCATGAAGTTAATGAGAATGTATCCATCTTTTAATAAAAATGATGTGGTACATGGAATAGAACAATTGATATCTGAGTGCAATACGAAGAACAATGGGTATATCCGAATAACTGCTTATGTAAATTCTCCATCACCCGGAAGCTCTGTATATGATCCAAAGAATGTAACGACAATGTTTTGCATTACTTACATGGAAAAAGGTCAACTTCCAGAGTATCTTGAGGGTATTCATTGTTGTACCTCTTCATGGACAAGAATATCAGATAACGTTCTTCCACCCAGAGCTAAATCTGCATGTAACTACGAGAATACGCGCTTAGCTGGCTTTGAAGCATTATAAATGGCTATGATAATGCTATTTTGCTCAATCCGCAAGGAAAGGTGAGTGAAGCAGCCGAATCAGCAATATTTTTTATTGATGATGAAATGACTATGCATACACCATCAGCTACAAGTGGAATCTTGGAAAGCATAAATAGAAGCATGATTATTAATATCTGCAAAAATCAATTGAATCTAAAATGTTTAGAGAGGGAAGTGGATAGAACAGAATTATATTTGGCATCAGAAGTTTTTCTTTGCAATACGGCAAAACTTATTCAGCCCGTTTTAAGTATAGATCGACTCTCAATAGGTGAAGGAAAAGTTGGAGATATTACGTCTACAATCTGGAAAGAGTATCTAAAAGTTAGCGATAACGAGAACGAGAACAATTCTTCGTTATATTTTGAGCAGTCTTTGATTATCAAAGGAAGAAGCTAAATGAATAAAGACCTAGTAACCATTGATATAGACGAGTCGAAACATATTAGTTTTATCATGTTTACGCCAGATGCATTACTGCAAAATGCCCATTTGACGATCATAAATGACCTCAATTTAAGTATATTGTTATTTAAATTTGTGAACATATCGCGTACAAAAGCTGAACAAGTTTATCAAAAGGAACTTATTACGAATAATATAACCTCTTGGTGGATAAAGGACAAAATTTTTACTAAAGGTCTTTGTTGTGTATTGCTGGTTAAAGGGAATTTTCCCGCGGAATATAACTCCTTATGCGAATATTTGTTAACTAGAAAGGGAAAATCAGATCCTTTATTAAGAGACGCAGGGACAATACGAGATATGTATAGAGTTTCCAATAAATCATTTGGGTTTATGCATAGTTCTGATGATATCAATAATGCAATATATGAGGCATCTGTATTTTTTACTATGGATGAGATAAAGAAAGCTTTATTTTCTAAGAATAGTGAACATCATTTAGAAGTTTACAGTAACTGCTTAAAAGAAGAGTCTATATTTTTATCATACTACCATGTTATTTATCGGATTAAAGAAATCCTGTTAAAAGAATTTAAGCATACGTTCCCAGAGTTTTATACAGAGCATACAACTCTTTTTCATCTAATTTTGGATATTTATTCAGAAGCTAAAGACATTACAAAAAGAAAATTATCGTTTTATGAAGAAAGAATTCTTATATCTAGGCTTCTTAGCAAAGAGAGAGAAATTCTAGAAAAAGTGCTTCTAGATAAGCTCGTTCATGATGACTTAATTATAATGATGAATGATTTAAGCAGCTGTATTACGCACATGCGAAAAGATGCACTTATATTACTTTTAGATCTTTTGTCCAATGAAAAAAAGTACTCAGAGCTTGATTTTGATTTATTAAAAAAGCTGTTAAATAGAATTCCCATTTACCTTGATCCGTGGGATGAATTGTTATTGGAATCATCTTTATTTTTTTATGAAATTTTAGAATAAGTATGATTAGGAGGAGATATTTTGAATATTCGTTTTCTGGGAACAGGCGCAGCCGAAGGTGTTCCAGCCCCATTTTGCTTATGTGAGGGTTGCAAAATAGCAAGGGAACATCAGGGGAAGAATGTAAGAAAAAGAAGTTCTATTCTGATCAATGATGAGTTTTTAATTGATATTGGCCCGGATTTTGTATCATCTATTAATAATCAAGATATTTCTGGCGAGAAGATTAAAATTATTTGTGTAACTCATGCTCATTTTGATCATTTTTATCCAGAGAATTTAGAAATAAGATCAAAAAGATATGTTCCAAATCCGCCGGAACAATGCACTCTTATTGGTAACTCGTCAGTCATGTATAAATTAAATATGTTGGGTTATACAAATAGCGCATTGCACTTAGATAAAATAAATATTGAGTTTTATAGATCCATTCATTTGGGAGAATACCTTATTACACCGATTGAGGCGAACCATGCTAAGGAGTATGGAGCTGCATGTAATTTCCTGATTGAACATTATGGCAAAGTTCTGCTTTATGCTTCTGACACGGGACTTTACTCTCAAAGAACCTTGGATTTTTTATCAAATAAAAATATTGATATTCTTATCATGGAGTGCACTAATGTATTGGGGGAAACGGGTTCATCACATTTAAATATAGAAATGTTTAATGAACAGGTTAACAGACTTAACGAATTAAATGCCTTTAATCGCGGCTGCAAATTTTATGCTACTCATTTCAGCCATTCAGAGTTGTTAGAATACAAGGATTTAAAAAAATTAATGAATGATCATAATATCGAACCAGCGTTTGACGGATTATTAATTAGTTAAATTCAATATAACGGGGAAAGGGGTGCTCTAATGGGAAATACAAGTGAATTTAAGTTGATGAACATATTGGGAAGATTATATATTGGAGCTAGTCAAAAAATAAAGCTTATAGACCTATTTAAACATAATTTTACGCAATCAGAATATGCAAAGATACAGATAGACTCTGTAATTGAAGAGTTAAAGAAAAATAAAGTATATGAGATAGGTTTGGGCAATATTTCATATTTATTAAGTAATATCCCTGATCATAAATACTTGAGTGGCTGGAAAGATAGGTTTTTACTTACTACAGTAAATGATGTTAGCCAAGAAGAAGCCTATAAATTAATAAAAAAGTATGATTTAGATGAAGATAAAATTCTTTTCATTAAAGGCTCAGCACTTGGATTCTATTATCCAAAAGAATATAAGAGGAACACGGTTGATATAGATCTGATCATAAGAGACATTGATTATTTATGGGAAATTCTGAATAGATTTGAGGGTAGTTACGATTATGATAGATTGAAGTTGTATATTAACGATAAAAAAGGATTTACGGGTTCAATAGATCTCGAATCCGAGAATAAAGAAAACGTTGCTGTAGATATACATTTAGTAAATTACTTTATTTGGGGTGGAATTGAATATCCCGAAGTTTTATGGGACAGAACTACTTTTGAAAATGGAATATTAATCCCTTCAAAAGAAGATAGATTGGTCATGCTTATAGCCCATTTGGCAAATCAATGGAAATATAGAATTAGAGATTTAAACGACCTCTATATCATGATTCATCAAGACCAGTTGGATTGGAATCAAGTAAGGATTTTAGTTGAAGAGCTTAATTTAAATCCATTCTTAAATGGTCTTTATGATAGAATGATAGAACTGTATGGCGATGATATTTCAATTAGAAAGCCGGAATTTTTATATCCTACTTTATCATCGCAATTGTTTTTTAAATATAATTTGGGATCTCCTAAGGAAATAACAGCATTACCGCTTGAGTTCTCTTTTACTTACAACAATTATAGAAAAAATTTATCAATTCTAAAGAGTTTATACCAAACGTTGTATAATTCTTTTAATCTGGTGGTTTTTAAAAACAGAGCTTTTTATGTTAATAAAAAATTAAAAATCAAGAAGTGGAAGCCAAATTCGATCTTTATTTTAAAGCCTTTTCCAATGGACCTTAGCTTAGTAGGTGAGGAGAAAAAAATAAATAAAAAATATTTATCAAAGAACTTTTATATAGTTAATGAAGGGAAAGACAATGAAGTTTTTGTTGCCAAAAATATGATTTGGAAACAAAGTAGTTACTACTAAAAATAGTAGATAAAAATTAGAATTGACAATCATTTGATGATTTTCAGTGTAAAAGACAGATCGGATAGTGTTGCGAATCTAATGAATGATGCACTTCTGAATTTCAGTCTGCAGATAACAAGCAGAGAATCGCTGGAATAATCCGGTTAAGATGTCTACAGATCATGAGAATGCCTTGAACGCCGTGGTTTTTTTGCGATAGAAAAAGAGAGGTGACCATCATTTATGAGCAAGAAACTTATCATTAATTGTGATGATTTCGGGCAGAGTCCTGCTACGAATCAGGCGATTATGCATCTGCTCGAAGAGGGCAAAGTATCCTCAACGACCATTATGGCTGTTGCTCCTGCCTTCGAAGAAGCAGCAGCATGGAGCGCGCGCAGGAAACAGCCGAACGTAGGACTCCACCTGACCCTGACTAGCGAATTTGAGGCTTTGCGATGGGAAAGTCTGACGGGCCATTCCTCCCTTCACGATGAAAGTGGTCATCAGTATATGTCATCACATGCATTCGAGTTAGGAGCACAGACGGGCGCTGTCATGAAGGAGATCGATGCACAGTACGAGCGGGTAAAGAAATCAGGAATCACCATAAGTCATGTAGATAATCACATGGCGAGTCTGTATGGGATGGCGACCGGACGTAGCCTGCTTCCGCAGACGCTATGGAAAATCTCGCGATGGGGATTGCCATCACGATTCTTCCGCTACGTACATGAAGGTGACCCGCTATTGGGTTCACTGACGAGTATTGAACGTCCTGTCGCGCGTGCCGCTGCATTCGCGGATACATTTGGCGTTCAAATTCCAGATTATCTGCTATCGCATCATTTTCATGTGCAAGAAGGGGAGACATATGAGGATTTCAAACAATCAATGATCGACAAATTGTATACGCTACCTGAGGGTGTGAGTGAAACTTATATTCATCCGGGCGTTGAAGACCCGTGGATGTCGGCGAATATCCCAGAATGGGAAAAGCGGGTATGGGAGTTTCGACTGCCGTTCGAAGACGATTTCACCTACGCCATACGTGATGCTGGGGTTGAATTAGTAGACTACAAATACGTGCAAGAGCAGCTTAAACGTCCGCGAGTGCGGTCAACGTTTAAGCTGCTGAGGGAATTGACGAGGTAGATTTGTAAAGCCTATGGTTATTTAATAGCCATAGGCTTTTCTGTATCTTTCGTTCCACAAATGGAGCGGAATTGGATAACGTTGAGCGGCTTTTTAAACATAAAAATTTCAAATGCTTCTATACGGTGCCACGTTTCCATAGTTTGCTGGGCGTGTCTTTTATACGATTGCAGAAGAAGGCTATTGTTCAACTGACTGCTAAATACGGTGTATACTTCGTAAAGGTGAGCTTTAAGTGGACGCTGCTATCGGGAGTCCTAGCGTTATTATGGCTCCGCTTTCTCGGCGGTTTTCTGCTGTGATACATCCACCACAGCGTTCAACGATCGCGCGGGATATGGCAAGTCCGAGGCCAGATTCGCCGTCCTTACCTTTGACAAAACGATGAAATAGGTAAGGTAGGAGGTCCTCGGATATACCAGCCCCATCATCGCTAATGGTTAATTCAATTCGTCCTTGATTCGTTATTGCGTGAATATAGATATGGTGATTTGCATAGCGTGTCGCATTCGAGATGACATTAAGCAGCGCCTGCAGGAGCTTGTCCTTATCCGCATGAATCAGCAGCAATTCTTGATCATCGTAAGATATATGAAGAGTCAGTCCTCTTTTGACTACAATAGGATTCATTCGTTCAACCGTTTCGGTCAGTAGTTCCTTTAGACACACATCTGTGGTCTGGAACACGTCTTCTTCACTGTCCAGCTTTGCAAGCAGGGTCATCTCCGTTACGAGCCGCTTTAATCGACCGCTCTCACTCATGATAATGTCTAGCCCCTTCTGAACCTGCTCCCCTTCAAAAATGCCATCTTTGATTCCTTCCGCGTAGCCTGATATAGACATCAAGGGTGTCTTTAACTCATGGGAGGCATTTTGAAAAAATTGCTTCTGCACGTGATTGAATCGGTTTAATTCACCTGCCATATCATATACCGATTGAGCAACCGCTCCAATTTCTCCCCCAGCTTTAATCAAATGAACTTCGGAGAAGTGGCGGTCCTTCACCTTCTTAAGCTCAGATCTTAGCTTCATGAGTGGATGAATCAGCTTTTTGGTAATATACAGACTGAACAGGAGCATGAACGCGCCAGCCGTACAAAAGACGATAAGTAGACGTCCTAACAATGCTTGTTCGATCGCTTTGACCTTACTTACAGGTGTATAGAGTGTTAGTGTCCCTTTAGGGGTCACATTTATGTCCGTAATGTATCTTTTATCCGTGCCGCTCGAAATGCTTTGTAGAGTAGAAGGCGTGCTAACAGATATGGCTGAATTAATATTGACAGTGGATATTTGATTGGGAGCTAGGATGTGTATTGTATTTCCGCTGGTATCCGTAAATACCGCCTCCACATCAGCAGTAGAGGAGGTTGCCATCGCGGTTAATGCTGGTTTCAACTCTTCAATGGGATATAGCTCAGACTTATTCAATTGTATGGAGGCTACCATTTGCGACCCCATAGTCTTCAAATCTTCTTTTTGCGTTTGGATGAAATGATCTAGTAACACGTAATGAATCACAACGGCTGTAACGGAAAGTACCAATACCAATGCAAGTGCAAAAGCTACATTAATTTGATGTACAAGCTTCATAGGGTTGCTCACCTCCATCGAGTCTCAATCGGTAGCCATGTCCCCAAACGGCTTCGATGGGTATGTGTTCTAATTTCTTGCGCATTCGTTTGATCAAATGATCGACGGCGCGATCACTTCCGAAATAATCGTCTCCCCATACGAATGACAGCAAATCTTCTCTTGTGAATGCACGGTTCGGATTCTCTACAAATACTTTAAGCATGGCAAATTCCTTGCTTGTTAGTTCTACTTCTTCTGAATGCCAGAATGCACGCCGCTCCTCCAATACAAGTTGAAGCTGACCGACCTCAATCATTCGCGTTGGCGTGACACCACTAGGCCATATTTCAGGAACATGATTCAGTTTATACCAGCGCTGTAGCTGACGTTTAATGCGGGCTACGAGCTCTCGGGGGCTAAAAGGCTTCACTAGATAGTCGTCACTTCCAAGCTCTAGGCCTAATATTTTATCCACTTCATTATCTTTAGCAGAAATCATGATAATGGGAACCTCAGCTTCATTTCGAATACGTCTGCAGAACTCATAGCCATCCATGCCAGGAAGCATGATGTCGAGCACCCACATATCAGGGGGACTTGTCTGCCATAAAGACCAAGCTTCCTCTGCACTGCCTAGACCTATGGTCCGGTAGTTCTCCTTCTGAAGATAAGCTTCCACGAGATTACGTATATTTAGATCATCATCTACTACGGCGATGAGATAGCTAGGATTCATGTTTGTACCTCCATATTATTCTACCACTAGTATATCAACAGGCGAGCTGGTGTTGGGGCTCTGCCATCGTTTTTCCACAAATCCACCAATGTTCTGCCACACCCTTTTCGTACACTTGGACATGTAAGATCATTCGAAACTGAAGAGGAGTGTTTACATTTTATGAATTATCAGATTCCTTTTAAAAAAATGGCTCTATCCGCGATGATGCTGTCCGCCGTCGTTGCCCCTGTAGTGACCAATGCAGATAGTGCACCAAAGGATGTACTACCTATGGCTAATTCAAAAGCAGCCGCTGTTACCTCTGCAACCGTGGCATCACAAGCAGTGGTTACGATTAGCAGTGATATGGCTAACCCGATGGAATTAGTTAAAACCTATGCACCGAATACGCTAGAGGAATGGCAGAAAACATTAGATCAATATAAGAAGCTGGCGAGAGATACTAGCTATCAAGCATTTATTATGGATGTGGACAAAGCTAATCATAAACTAGATCAAGTCTTTGAAATAGACGATAGCATGATGAAGGAACTTTCTGCGAGTACAACAGTAGCAACGGAAAAAGCGAGCAAGGCACAGTATTCCATTGCCATGGACAAGGATGAGTTAAAGTCTGGCCAAACTATTACAATTAACGCAGATAAGGTGAGATTTAATAAGTTACCTTCAAATATGACGGTATCCGTGAAGGCTACTGAGGCGAAGAATTTGACTGAATCTTCTGAAGTGAAGATAGATTCTAATGCTGAAATGGTGCAAGATATCGCAGTGAGTTACAGCAAATTAGATCAGGCTTTTGTAGATGCTCAAGCTGCGTTAATCGACGCAGCTGAGTCCAAAAATGCGGGAGCTATTAAAGAAGCGCTATCGAAGCTGCTGGAACAGTACAAGTTACAAATCGCGGAACTCGAAACAGCTAAGTAAAGAGAAGTAGATAGAGGACGCTCAGAACATCATTCAAGGAGATATGAATGTAGGCAATCCCTACCTCAGCCGTCCGGTGGGGTAGGGATTGTGTATTTTCGCAAGGGGAGGAGGGAATATATGGACAATCTAAAGGCTACGAGCGAGAGGTATACATTCAAAGCATTCACGGTGTTCTGTAAAGGTGCAGGATTATTAGTATTATGCTGGGGTGCTCTTTTCGTCTGCGCCAAAGGGGCTTTGCTTGCTTACGATACCATCATGACGGGGATGAATTAATGAATGTTAGTTACATATCATTTTCTTTAGCTTTAAAGATTTAGTATGCTTGAGGTATTGAATGATTAGAATCAATCTAATCGGATTAGATACCAGAGGGAGCAGAACAACATGAATATGACATTAACAGAAGCATTTAATAACACGGCTTATCCTGTTGGAGGTCACGGGAAGAGAAATATACAGGTTCTAAGGGAAGCTTTGCAGGATGTGGATAATAACCTAGACAGTGATATGTATGGCAAAGGAAACGTAATTGAAGATTTCCAAAGTGAGATGGCTGAGTATCTAGGAAAAGAATCGGCGGTATTCTTTCCAAGTGGAACCATGGCTCAGCAAATTGCTTTGCGAATTTGGTGTGATGAGAAAGGGTATAAGCAGGTCGCCTATCATCCACTCTGCCATTTGGAGATCCATGAAGAAGATGGATTGAAGGAAATGCATCATATTGAGCCAGTTCTGCTCGCAGATCAGAACCGTTTGATTACGCTGGAAGATGTCCAGAGCCTTCAAGTAGATATTTCATGTCTGCTATTGGAACTACCTCAGCGTGAAATTGGTGGTCAATTGCCCGACTTCGAGGAGCTCGAAGCCATTTCGGCATACTGCCACAATAAAGGGATCAAACTACATTTAGACGGGGCGAGATTGTTCGAGATTACGCCGTATTATAAGAAGACTGCCGCAGAAATCTGCGCGTTATTCGATAGTGTCTACGTATCCTTTTATAAGGGGATTGGTGGAATAGCTGGGGCTATTCTTGCGGGTGATACTGAATTCACAACTAAATCAAAGGTATGGAAAAGACGTCATGGTGGAGACCTTATCAGCCTGTATCCGTATGTGATCAGCTCAGATTATTATTTTAAACAACGAATCGATAAAATGGTTCAGTACTACGAAGAGGCCAAAGAGCTTGCAGGTCTATATAACAAATGCACTCATACGTCTACCTTACCGAAAGAACCGGTATCGAATATGTTCCATGTACATTTTGATATGCCGAAGGAGCAGCTTGAGCCAATCTTGCTCAGTATTTATGAAGCTACAAGTATTGGATTGATACCAACGCTTAGGGACAACGGTGAAACAGGTTGTTACTGTGAGGTGAGTATAGGGGATCGATATGCTGGCGTGCCGAAGGAGAAGCTGAAGACTGCTTTTCAAATGCTGGCTGAGAAGTTAGCTAATTAAGTTAGTCTTAATATAGATATGAACTGAGGAGTAACGTAAGGGGAGAGGACCTTATTCGTTACTCTTTTTCGTATTGTAGACAGCAGTATCTCAGGGTGATTTAAATAGCCCTTAAACGTATTTTCTTGTGAAGTGTGTATCTCTCCTTAATTTATGAATTCAAACTTGTCTAACGGTACGCAAGGGGCGTTAAAACAGCCATATTATGTTCATATTCGGTGTGTTATTATGTACAAACCGATTGGAGGGATTGGATGAGTATTACACTTATTTTATTAGTAGTGGTTGCTGTATTTGTAGGTGCCTTAATGAAGTCGATGTTCGGCTTTGGAGAAGCCATTGTGAGTATGCCTTTGCTTGCACTTCTCCCGATTCCGCTGCAAACGTCGGTTTCACTAATTGGATTAGCGGGTCTTACTGTGGCCACACTCACGGTGTTCAGCGGGTGGCGTCATGTTGAGCGGGCTGTATTGATTCGATTAGCCATTTCGACTGTAGTAGGTATTCCTGCGGGACTTGTGTTACTTCATTTTGCCCCGGCTATGTTGATTACGTCAGGCCTTGGCATATTTCTGATTGCATTTGGATGTTACTCTTTCATTAAGAGGATGCTCTCTCGGGCAGTCGAACGACCCGTTCTTAATCATCGTGGCTGGATTATACCTTTTGGGTTTGCTTCAGGAGTTCTAGGAAGTGCCTATAATTTTAATGGTGTCCCTGTTGTCGTGTACGGCACGTTAAGACGCTGGAACCCAGATCGTTTTCGGGGGACGCTTCAAGCACATTTTCTTATATCTGGCATTCTTGTGGTGACTGGGCATGCACTCGGGGGGCTGTGGACGCCAGAATCATTGATTTATTATGCATATTCTCTACCCGCGATCCTCATAGCTACCGCACTTGGTGTGTTTCTGAATAAAAGGATTCCCGCTGAGAAATTCGAACGTTACCTATTTATAATCATCATTGTACTAGGGATTCTACTGTTAGTTCGGTGGGGTTAAGGACAGGGGCTATGGTTTTGATATGAACAGAAAATAATTATTTCGTTTTATATTGTGTTATGAAGTATAGAAACCACACGGCGTGATTTTGTTCATCGGCTGCTGCACGTTTTACTTGTTCTTTCATGTATGGGTCAATAGCTTTATCTGCGATATCTAAATAAAAATCCACTGTTTTTTGTTCATCTTTAAAAGCAAAGTTGATTCCTTCAAAATATTCCGTGGGGCATTTTTCAAGGAGGTGAGGTGTGGGCTGTCTGCCGGTTAGCGTGGTGTATATTTGTGCGAATACATGGAAGTGCCTAATTTCATCATTTCTTATTTCAAGAATTTTGGATCGTTCTTCCTCATTTGGTGCAAGTCTTGCCAATTGCTCATAGCATGTAATAGCTGAATATTCTCCATTGATTGCATGTTCAATGTCCGAGGCTAGAACGGTATCCGTTCGATAATAATTCGTATAGTACATTTGTATATACCACCCTTCAAAAAATAACATACTCTAACATATGTCATTCATTAGGCTATGGTGTATATGACCTTTGTTACTAGCAAGATTAATACTATAATTCGGTGGATACGTAGAGGTTAAAATAGATAAAAATGAGTGTCAGAAAGGTGAGAATTGATGAAGATACATATTCCAGGACAAGATACATTACTCATTCATCATCTCGTGTTAGATTTTAATGGCACGATAGCGCTAGACAGATTGGTCACAGATATCATTGATGGGCTGGGCTTATTCATACAGCATCATCGGCTTATACCAACGCTTAGAAAATAAATATTGTATAGATCGCAAAATGGAGGTTTATAAAATGAAAGAAGGCTGGGAACGAACGAATCTGCCTCTGTCTCTCGACCTTAGGCAAATTAACGAAATCATCGAACCTGCATTTCCCGGCAAACGGCTAAAGAATGCAGAACGAATTGGTACAGGACTTAGTAATTCTAACTACAAAATTCATCTGGAAGGAAGCGCGGAACCCTTCGTTCTTCGCTTATTTAGAGAGGGAGGATCGATTGCAGAGAAGGAGCTTTCGATTGCAAAGCTCGTACACCGAACCGTTCCTGTTGCCGATTGTATATATGCGGATATGAGCTGCAACAGCTTCAACAGACCATGGGCTATATTGGAGTGGAAGGAGGGAATCCTTCTACGTGATGTATTAAGAAATGGAACTCTTCAGGATATCACTTCAGCCGCGGCCTCAGTAGGCAGCATTCTTGCAAATATACATGCATATACATTTTCTGAATCAGGCTTTTTTGGTGACGATCTGATGATCTCCGATCCTCTTAGCATGAATAGTGAGCATTTTCTCTCATTTATGGAGGAAAGTCTATTTCATAACCTATGCGGGAAATGGCTGGGCGACGAGCTTACACAAGCGCTATGGTCTTTTTGCCAATCCCACAGCTCGGTATTATCGGAACAGGAGCAACAGCCAGTCCTCGTTCATTCCGATTTTAACGGATTAAATATACTCATGCATCAGGGTTCTGTAGGATGTTCGATATCAGCTGTTCTTGATTGGGAGTATGCTTTTTCTTGGAGCCGATATGCTGATATCGCCAATATGCTGCGTTACGAAGAAGATCATTCAGCATTTGAAAAGCATTTTATTCGAGCTTATCAGGAGCAAGGAATCGTTTTGGCGGATAACTGGAGACTCCTGTCGACACTCGAAGACCTCATTGCCTTGTGTGATATGTTGAACAACTCCAGTATCAATACGCCGAATCGGGTACGAGATCTACAGAGGTTGGTCGTAAGAACCATCCAGTTTGTATCATAAAAGATTTACGAACTAAATCGCTTAAGCAATTTCTCCTGGTGTGCAGCAAAAGCTTCGTCCAGAGATATATGATACAAATCGGCTAATAATGAAATATTACCTATAACATCACCAATTTCCTCTATTAAATTGTGCTTAAGCTGTTCTTGAGATGGTGTGGATTCATCCGGGCGATCTCTACCAATTTCATAAGACCGAATGGCCTGTGCAACCTCACCCGTTTCTTCCATTAGAAATCCAAGCCTTATAAAAGGCCCGTAGTTCGTCCAGCCTCGATCTCCATAAAATTGTTTAATCCATTTCTGTGCTTCATTCATTTCCATTGTGGAACACTCCTTACTCGCTAGGATGATATGCAGTACAACATATAGTATAATATACAATATATAATATCAATATATAGTCTGGAGATGAGTGGATGAAATCCATTTGTGTTTTTGCAGGATCGAATTTAGGAGTACATGAAGATTATAAATTGAAAGCTGCTGAGCTTGGTCGTTACATGGCTAAAGAAAAATATCGCTTAATATACGGTGGATCTAAAATGGGGTTAATGGGTGAAATCGCGAATGCGGTCATGGCTGGCGGTGGAGAGGTCATTGGGGTCATGCCTAAGGGTTTGTTTAAAGGAGAAATTGTTCATCAGGAGCTGACCCAGTTAATCGAAGTTGAGGATATGCATGGTCGCAAGGCCAAGATGGCACAATTAGCGGATGGATTTATTGCCTTGCCTGGGGGTTTCGGGACATATGAGGAATTATTCGAGGTCTTGTGCTGGTCGCAAATTGGAATACACCAAAAACCAGTGGGACTTCTTAATATTAGACATTATTATGATCCCCTCCTTCAGCTGATCAATCACAGTATTAGTGAGGGTTTCGCCAATGCGTCACATCGCAGTCTTATCAATGCTTCGGATGATCCCTTGGAGCTCTTACATCAATTAGAGAACTATGTTCCGCAAACGCTAGAGCAGAAGTGGACGCAGCTTGACTAGGATGGGACTACGGGGAAACTAATGAAATACGAAAGCCTAAGAATTATTATAACAAGAAGGCTACCGATCCAAGTTGATCGGTAGCCTTTTTGTTAGTGAAGATGATTGGTCTAGCACTTTATAATAATCTAGTTACGCCATAGATTAACGCGATGATCCCAATCAGTATAAGTAAGTTGGTTACTTGATACCGTAAACCATCTGTACCTTTTGAATGAAGCTTCCTTTCATTTACATCAAAATTAGCTTTCGCAGCATAAGGGCTCGGTATTTGAGTGTTTGTCTGATGATTGTCGGGTATCATTTTATAAGCCCCTCCTTAATAGAAGATTATATTGTCTAATTATTTTAAGTCACGTTACATGGGTCCCGAATCCCTAGCCAGCCCAATCCCGCCGCATCGTAAACAGATCCTTCAGCTCATCTGTCGATAGCTCGGTAATCCAGCCTTCGGTACTAGAAATGACATTATCGCTAAGCTGCTGCTTGTTCTCCAGCATTTCATCGATGCGTTCCTCCAGCGTGCCGAGAGAAATGAACTTGTGTACCTGCACATCTTTGGTTTGCCCCATCCGGTAGGCGCGGTCAGTTGCCTGATTCTCTACGGCTGGATTCCACCAGCGATCGAAGTGGAAGACATGATTGGCTGCTGTGAGATTCAGGCCGACACCGCCTGCTTTAATCGAGAGAATAAACACAGATGGTTGCTTCGCAGGTGGCAGTGTTTGTGATTGAAACTGGTCGATCATTCGGTCACGGGCTGATTTGGACGAGCTGCCGTTTAGATATAGCACAGGCTCCTGAAGCTCCTGCTGTAGAACCTGTTGCAGCATTTCACCCATACCAATATATTGCGTGAAGATGAGGCAACGCTCGCCCTCGTCACGTAGCTCTCTCACCATTGCAAGTAAGCGTTCCAGCTTGGCTGAACGGCCAATTAACATGTCTGTGTCGAGTGAAGTACCAGCGCCGGCGCTGGACATAACCTGAAAAGGCTCTTTGGTTAAAAGCATCGGATGGTCACATAGTTGTTTCAGATGCGTGAGTGCTGAGAGAATCGCCCCTTTTCGTTCAATACCTTCAAGCTCCTGCATCCGTTTCATAAGCGTATTTACGGTTTGATCGTATAAGGCACCTTGTTCGGCCGTGAGATGAATATACGTTTTCATTTCGTTCTTATCAGGCAAATCTAGCTGAATGGCGGGGTCTTTCTTCTTGCGACGCAGCATAAATGGTTTAACCAACCGCTGCAAATCTTGCGTACGCTGTTCATCATGCTCCTTCTCAATCGCATTGATGAAGCGGTTATTAAAGCCTCGCGCTGTGCCAAGATAACCCGGGTTCATGAAATCATAGAGGGACCAAAGCTCGGATAGCCGATTCTCTATAGGCGTTCCTGTAAGCGCAATGCGGTGCTTCGCTGGAAAACGTCGAACAGCCGTAGACTGTTTGGTTTGAGCGTTCTTAATATTTTGAGCTTCATCTAGGCAAATGGATTCCCAAGTATACTCTTGCAACAAATCCTGATCTAGCGTAGCTGTGGCATACGACGTAAGGATGATATCCGCTTCCCTCGCATATTCTTCAAAGCGTTCACCATGAAGACGTCCACCTCCATAATGCAGCATCACCCTTAGTGTTGGCGCAAAGCGTTGCAGCTCTTTCTGCCAGTTGCCCAGGACGGAGGTCGGGCAAATGAGAAGCGAAGGGAAGCGTACGCTTTGGTCCGCGGTCGTCTCCTTCACATGGAGTAAATAAGTGATAAACTGAACCGTTTTACCGAGTCCCATATCGTCGGCGAGACATGCACCAAGCCCAAAACGCCTTAAGAAGGCAAGCCAAGCATATCCATCACGCTGATAAGGACGAAGGTCGGCTTTCAGTTCAGTAGGTACTGGAAGTGACGGCCACTGCGTTTGCTGACGAAGCTGCTCCATGATGGTATTTAGATGTTCATTCAGTTCGACTTCTAATTGGATTCGCCCGTTCTCTTCCGCCTGCGCTTGCTCTAAATCGCCATCAGCGGACTCATCGCCTGTTCCGAGCAGGTGCAAATGAAGGATATCCTGAAAGGATAATCCCTCCATGTTATCAACACCTTCCATCACCTGACGAATTTGTGCGAGCAGCGCCGGATCAAGCGGAATCCATTGGCCGCGGAAACGAACTAAACGTTCATTACGAGCAAGTAGCTCGGAAAACTCTGCTTCTGTAAGATTAATATCGCCGATCGCGATACGCCAATCGAAGTTCACAAGGGAATCTAGGCCAAACAGGGATTCTCCGCCTGTGCTGGCGCCTTCGCCAGAACGAACCTTCGCCTTAAGGCGGGGCTTCTTGCGGGTAGCCGCTTCCCACCAAGCAGGAAGAAGAACCTGCCATCCAGCATCAAGTAATCGCCGGCTGTCTGTCGTTAAGAATCGCCAAGCGGCCTCATCAGATAAGGGCTCACCTAGAATATCTTCATGGGTCCCATGTCCTGAATGATTTGGCAGGTTTGCACGCAAATGTTCTAACCATCCGCCTGCACGTTCATGGATATGAGCGGACCAATGATCTGGCCATACACCAAATATTTGCCCATCATTGGTAAGTCGGACAGGTACGAGAAGTGCGGGATCTAGCTTATCCTGCAGCATAAGCTGGATACGCCAGTAGGGCTCATCTTCATCTGGCTCAAGCAATTGCAAAAGCGGCCGGAACGGTGCAATATCAGCTCTCCAGCCGATGGAGACAAGCCAGCTTTTCTCATCTAGACCGATATTTACCTTGCTATCTTTAGCAAATAACAGAGGGAACTCTCGACGTAAATCGGCAGCGGATGCCTCCGTTGCATAGTAACGATCTTGGATAGCTGCAGAGAACGCAGCTTCTATCCCATCGTAAAGTGGCGACTCTGTACTCACCTTAGCCAGTGCCGCACGGCTAGTAGCATCCATCGCACCCTCATCCCAAGTCCACTGCAACTTACCAGCCTTAAAGGCTGCTAAACTGGGAAAGTACTGCTTATCTTCAATACTTGCAGCAAGCAAAGGAGCAAGCTCCATAAGCTCTGCTGCACCCTCACTCCAAGTCCAATCCACATGGTTAAGAACTTTTGCTTCCGTAAAGAAGGGAATAACATATTCGGATGGAAGAAGAATCAAATCGACGTCCGAAGTGCTCTGAATCTCAAGCTCTGTGCCATAAAAGGAAGGTTCATGCCAAGCGAACAGACGCTGCTTCAAATAATGTCCAGGTGCAGGACTATGAGCAGCACCCATAAATCCGTAAATGAGTGCATCTCCATAGGCGGTCAACGTAAGCTGAACCGTGATTGTCTCTGTGTATTGGCTCATGATATCAGTTTCCCTCTCCGAAGCTCCTCTTGTAATGCGCGCAGCCGACTATGCCGACTAGCAAAAGCATCTAGAAAAGCTCCCAGCGCTCTTCCTGCTTCATTTTCTTATAAAGTTTTGACAGCCGCTTGAGCAGCTTTACGGCTGATTTATAGCTACTTCTGATTTTAAGAAGAATGTATCGTTCAACGGCCTGGTGATAAAATGGCAGCAATAATTCAGGAGCATTCTTCTCAATCGGCTGCATGACGCTTACTCGAAGTTCCAAAGGCTCTTTGCCGATACTAAGCTGATAATCCATCCACTCATGCCATCGCTCATGCGAGAGTAGGGTCTCTTCGTAGATCTTCTTGGAGTACGGTAACATTTGAACAAGGGTGTTCCACATGAGTGGTTCAGCTTCAGGATGTTGAGCAATAGCTATTTCCCAATGCTTCATATACTCCGCCATGTTATCCTTTCGATGACTGCTTAGCATGGGTCCAATACTAACAAGCCAGTTCTGTAGCCTATCCCAATCTTTAGACTCGGATAGAGCATCTAGATAACGAAGTAAAATGGCAGGCGAAATCATTGATGCTTTATTCGCTGAACGCAGCCACATCTGGGCCTGTTCATCCTGAGCGAGGTAGAAATGCATACGACTTTGTGCGAGCATCCAGGGAAGGCGAGCCAAGGAAGTACCGAAATCCGTTTCAGCAGATTTCAACTGGTGTAATTCCTCCAGAAGCACCTGCTTGTCCGGGAGGTTAGGGTGAATCCAGTTTAGCCAGAGCTGATCATACGCATCTGAGAAGTAGGTAATATTCGGAGGCTCAGTCAACATTTGCTTACGTAAATAAGTGACGGTCTCTTGCATACGATGCCATGGATCAGGCTCGTCCTTAAGCACAAATTGTTCTGTAAAAAGACGTGCTACCGCTTCATGGATGTCATCCGCCGCAACCTGTGTGTAATACCCCATGTGGTAATTTGCAGGCTGCGCTTGTTTCTGCTGGGGCTTAATCAGTGATCGAAGTACAAATAGATGAACATGCAGACCGAACCATAATTCCATCATGGGTGAAAGGTCAGGTTTGAGAGCATATAAGGAAGACAATGCATTCTGGACATAATGCGTATTTTGGGTATTTACCCCGAGTGGCGCAATCGCGCGGTTAAATAGATCATGCCATGCTGAAATCGACATGGAAGATAGCTGCTTCGCGTCCTCTTTTATCTTCGCAGACATTTCCGCTAGCTTATTCGCACTCAGCGTCGTTGATCTTGGCGTCACGGCCGATGAGAAGGGTTTAGCAATCTGCTTGAACTCGGCATTGGCGTTCGCATTTACAATCGTATGCACGGATTGTCCTTGCAAATTAGCGTATTCGAGCAGCACAGCGATCATATGCTTGCAGCTCGAAGGAACGGGACAATCACAGCGACTGGAAGAGAGGGTTTCGGTGTTTAACTTGACATGGTAATCCTCGCTACCATCTACAAGAGCTTCGACGTGGTGAGCATCTGGGGTAGACAGCTGGTGAACACGCCCTTGCTTGAAATATTGAAAACCGCGTTTGATCGTCAGATCATTAAATTGTTCACCAACAGTCTGTATAAGCTGTTGCCATTCTATATCATCCAAAGTATGGGTTGGTTTCATTATTCATTCATTCTCCTAAGAGGGTGTAGTCTAGATAAAGATTATACCTATCATATCAGTTTTTAGGGATAAACAAGAATAACGAGGAGTTACAGGTACTAAGATATGCATAGCATAAGTAACATTTTTTATAGTTAGTTATTTGATAGCGTTTACAGCATTCAGAATGTTAAGTAATATAGCAGGAACGAACATCATCATGAACTTATACATCACAATTTATTTTGTCAGGTAGGGTGTACATGAAAAATTGGCTCGGAAAGTCCCTTAAGCACAAGCTATCTCTTCTAATCATTATGGCAACATTGATTCCACTACTATTCCTTGGATTATTTTCGTATAAGATGGCTGAGGGATTCACGGAAGAGAAAGCCAAAACGTCAGGGATGAACACACTTCGGCAGCTAGAAGTCTATTTGGACACGATGGTGAAAGATGTCGAGAACATGTCTTTATTTCTAATTGGTCATAACGGAGTGCAGATTTACTTGAAGTCGCCAGAGAATGATTTCGTGCAGCAGACCACGATTATTAATTTCTTGAACAACCTAGCTTTTTCTAAAGATTACATTGCCAATATCATTATTGAACCCTTAGGCTCTAAACCACCTATATCTCACAAGTCCATCGTAGGTTCGGATTTCACCGATATTACGAAGACGTACCCCGACTATTATCAACAGCATCCGAAATGGTGGTCATCGGTTCATCGGCAGTGGAGCTTTGATGGCGTGCGTAAGGTCATTACATTAGCCAGACCGATCCGTAGCACGGACAAATTCAAGCTCATCGGTAAAGAGCAAATTAATCTAGATCAAGCCATTATTGCTCATCAGATCAGGCTCTCATCTCTTGAGAAGGACGGCTTCGTCCTGCTGCTCGATGAGAGGAATCGCATTATCGCAGGCCCCGCCGCCTTCGAGACGAATGTTCCCTTGTCTGCCTATTATCCCGATATGGGCGCCTTTACTGGCTCAAGCGGATATTTAGATTACGGCGAAGGCTCGGGTAAAAAAAGCATTATTTATAAGTCTATGTCCAGTGTAAATTGGAAGCTAGTCGGTATTATCCCCTCCCAAGAATATCGTTCACAGAACCGCTATTTTCTGATTTTGACAGCTGTCGCTGTATTTGTGTCACTCCTGTTTGTCATTATATTCGTTCTTTTTCTCATCCAGAAGATCACCAAACCCTTGTCTGTATTAACGAATTTCCTTAAAAACTCAAGTCCTGAGGAGCCCTTACCTGCCCTACCTGTAAAATCGATTGATGAAGTAGGCCAACTCATCGTGAGTTATAACAGATTGAGCTCTCGTATTGTTAAATTAACAGACGAAGTGAAAAGGAATGAATCTCTCAAAAAAGAGGCGGATATGCAGGCGCTTCAAATTCAGATTAATCCGCACTTTTTATATAACACCTTATCCTCTATTCATTGGTTAGCACTCATGAACAAGGATGCCAAAATAGCCGAAATGGTCGGTTCGCTTAGTGATTTTCTGCGATTTAGTCTTAATAATGGCCAAGAATATTGCTCGGTTGAACAAGAAATGGTCCATGTCAAAAACTACGTAAGCATTCAATCCATCCGTTATCCGGACAAATTTGAGTTTCAGGTGCATATGGGCTCAGGTGTAGAGGGCAATTACATGCTTAAGTTGTTGCTACAGCCTTTGGTTGAAAATGCGATGCTGCACGGTATCTTGAAGCGAGACGGAAGAGGCAAGATTTCCATTGATGTTAGTTACGATGAACATGGCCTCCAATTTAGGGTGCAGGACGATGGGCTCGGAATCACACCTGAGCGATTGGAATGGCTTCAAGCGCAGTTAGCAGAGCATCCGACTCATGAGAAGGATCCTTCCGTTAGCGGTGGTTATGGCCTGCGAAATGTTCACAACAGGCTTGTTCTTCATTATGGTAGAGATGCCGGCCTCCGCATTCATAGCATAGAAGGAGAGGGTACTCAGATCCTCTTTACAATCCCATCACAAGGAGCATAAGAACGAGTACAACAATAATCGAATGGGGGATGATGAGCATGAAAGTGTTGATTGTCGATGATGAGGTCATTATTCGTACAGGATTATGTACGGTTATTAATTGGGAAGACAGCGGCTTCACTGTCCTAGAACCAGCTGCTTCAGCGGAGGAGGCTTTGCTGCGTATTCCTGTTGAGCGTCCAGAGATTATTTTTACTGATATTCGGATGACAGGCAAGAGTGGACTTGATATGGTTCATGAAGTTAAAAAGGACTACCCCGATACGGAAATGATTATAATTTCAGGGTTTGATGAGTTTGCATATGCGCAGCAGGCGATGCGAGAAGGGGTTAGCGATTATTTGTTAAAAACGAGCCGTCCCGATGAGATTATTCATGCGGCCCTGCGGGCAAAGGAGCGGCTGGAGCAGCGTAAACAGACGGATGAACAGGGTAGGGCGAGAGAAACGGTGGTAAGCCAGAGTTTCCTAAGAAGTTTACTCACTTCGACTGCTCGCCCGGATGAGCAAACCTTGATCGAACTGGAAGAGAGATACCCGGAATTACGCATGTCAAAAGGTAAACACCTTCTGCAAATTTGGATCATTTCCATTCAAGAAGAATATCGGGAAGGTAGCTGTTCTGTGGAACACCTCAATGGGGTGTTTGGTACATTTGTACAGGGACTCCTTCCTTGCGAGTGGTTGCAGTGGAATGATTCTTTACTGCTCATTGTCAAAATGGAGATAGCACCTCAAGGGTGGGAGCCTGTAGAGTCAGCCATACTTAAGGCTGAGCAGATGCTAAGCTGTCAGACATTTGCTGCCTGTGGCCGGACTATTACCGATATGCGTGATATACATGACGCGCTTCATACAGCAATAGAAGCCAGTAATTACGCGTGGTTACTCGGTCATGATCGAAATGTGCGATACGAAGAAATAGCCGCTCGTAAAGGAATTCGAATGATCTGTACGGTGGAAGAGGAAGCGGCACTGGCTTCACTACTGCGTGCAGGAAGCAGGGATAGGTTGCGGGAAGGCGTAGCAGCAATTGTAGAACGTGTTAAGCAGAATCAAGAGGCTACGCCTGGCTCATTCCAGGCTTACCTTCAATCCCTTCTTATTGCAGGTCATCGCTGGTTGGAGCGAGCCGCAACGTCCATAGGCTACGCCAATTCATTGTCCAATGGAGAAGAAGTCGATAAGAGGGAGCTAGCAACTAGGCCGGAGGAGACCTTGTATCATCATCTGGAAGATGTGATGAATCAATATCGTTTAATGGTCTCGGGCTCTAGCCCTGTTCAGCGCGCTGTTGTTTATATCCAGGATCACTTAGATCAGAGCTTGTCACTCGCGCAGGTAGCGAAGCACGTACATATGAATCCGAATTATTTTAGCGAAATATTTAAAAAAGAGACTGGACAGAATTATCTTGAATTCGTTACACAGGCTAAGCTGCGCAAAGCAATGTCGATGTTAAGGGAGACACCAGCCAAAATTAGTGAGGTCGCCAATCATATCGGATATGAAGATATGAAGTACTTTAATCGTTTATTCAAAAAGTTTACGGGTCAGACTCCTTCGGAGTATCGGGGTAAGTGCTGAATTTTAACCCTCTATAGACTGAATTATATCCCCTATGTAGGTACCCTCCTCTCTTATACTAAAGCTATTCATTATACAGAATGAACTGTGCCTGATTGAAGCTAATTGGAAACGTGTTCATTCGATATAAATAAGGGGGATAAATAATGAAATCAATACGTAAAATGAGTCTTTTGCTATTAATCATGACGTTTATTCTTGCAGCATGCGGCGACAGCGGCAGCACTAACAAGGCTGAAGAAGGAACAACAACAAAGAAAGACGAAAAAGTGAAACTTACGGTCTGGCATAACTTTGCTGGTGATGACCTTCGCGCTAAAGCGGTAAGAGGACTCATCGAGAAGTTCCAAGCGGATAACCCGAATGTAGAGCTGGATGCACAAGCTATTCCGCCCGATGGTTATCGTCAACGCTTGAGTACGGTTGCTGCGGGAAATGAGCTTCCAGATTTGTTCTTCGTATATGCAGGTAGTCACTCCGCAGAATTATACAAAGCGGGATTGTTGCAACCGATTACAGAAGTTGTAGATCAGAATCCAGAGTGGAAAGGGAAATTCTTGCCAGGTGCATTTGATCCATTCACATTTGAACCAGGGCAAGTCTATACCGCTCCAATCGGCATGTCTGCAACATCTATTCTTTACTACAACACGACACTTTTTGATAAATACAAAGTTAAAGTTCCAACTACATGGGATGAAATGATGACTGCAATTAAAGTCTTCAATGAGAATAAAATTACCCCAATTGCACTTGGTAATAAAGCACCGTGGGTTGCTCAATCGACCATTATTGGAGCGCTTGGAGACCGTGTGACAGGTACAGAATGGTTTAAGAATGCAGCAGCACAAAAAGGTGCTAAATTTACAGATCCAGAATTCGTAAAAGTACTAAATTACTTCAAGGAACTATCAGATAAAAAAGCTTTCCAAGATGGAGCTAACAGTATTGATAATACACAAGCTGAGCAATACTTTATTCAAGGAAATGCAGCGATGATGGTTAGTGGTGCATGGACGCTTACGAATCTAGCGGCTTCTGCAAGTGAAGATCAAATGAAAAATATTGATGTTACGGTATTGCCATCGATTCCAGGAGGCAAAGGTGAAGCGAACACCATTACGGGTGGTGCTGGTGGTGGTCTAGCATTAAGCAAACGTACCGAAGGTGCAGCAAAAGAAGCAGCACTCAAGCTGATCTATGCAGTAAGTGGTCCAGAGGCTCAAAAAGCAATTGCTGAGAGCAACTCCATGGTTATGTACGACACCGATATTGATAAAGCAAAAGTAACTTCACTCTACTATAAAGCATTCAACTTGGTTAAAAAGACAACCATTACACCCGTTTACGATGCTTATTTATCTGCGGAAGCAGCAGAAGTAGTCAATAACGGACTACAGGAAATTATGACAGGTGGATCACCAGAGAGCGTTGCTAAGAAGCTACAAGATGCGCAAGCAAGATCGGTTACCCCATAACGTAGTCTAGACTATCAAGGAGTCGGCATAAGGAGGGAGAGACTGCCATGCCTACTGCTCTACGAAGTAAAAGTTTTATAGCATTAGCTTTACTACCAGCCCTACTGCTCTTTATCGTGTTTGTTATTGTTCCAGTCTTTTGGTCGGCTTACTATGGATTGTTCGAATGGAAGGGATTTGGAGCCACTAAATTCGTGGGTCTTGGTAACTATCGCGAAATTTTGCAGGATCATATCTTTTGGCGGGCGCTACGAAATAACTTAATTCTTGTTGCATCGGCGATTGTGGGACAGATTCCAATTGCACTGCTTCTAGCATTAGTGCTCCTCAAAAATACGTTCTTCACAAGAATTATTCGTTCTGCCGTATTCATGCCAATGGTGCTCTCAACTGTAGTTGTCGGACTGATATGGGGATATATTTATCACCCTCAATTCGGACTAGTGAATACCGTTCTGGAGGCTGTAGGGCTTGGGTCTTGGACCCGCCCTTGGCTCTCCGATATACATGTGAATATGCTTGCCATTACGATTCCAATTAACTGGAGTAATATTGGCCCTTATATGGTCATCTTTATTGCGGCTCTACAGAATATATCGCCAGAAATAGACGATGCCGCCAAAATGGATGGAGCGCATAAGTGGAAGAAGCTACTCCATGTGACACTGCCTATGATTTGGAGCACGGTGGTTGTTACCCTTGTTCTTTGTATCTCAGGAAGCTTGAAGGCGTTCGATCATGTCATGGTGATGACGCACGGAGGACCGGCGCAATCGACAGAGCTACTTGCCACCTATATGTATAACAACACGTTCCGTGTCTATCGGTACGGGTACGGTTCAGCCGTGTCCACCATCATTATGATCATTAGCGCCTTGTTGATCGGGATCAATTACATCCTGACTCGAAAGAAAGCGGATTAATGCGAAGGAGGAAGGAGTGTGGAACTAAGAACGTCTAGACCTACCGTGAAATCTCCCAGCAATCATTTTTTGGGTAAGGGCTTGAATGGACTCGGTAAGCTTTTACTACTAGCATATGCGGCTTTTACTCTATATCCGCTGTACTGGCTATTTATCAGTGCATTTAAGACCAATGAGGATTTCTTCAATCATCCGTATTCCTTACCACTCGTGTGGATGAAAGAAAACATTGTTCGGGCATGGAATCTCGGACATATGGGACGAGCGATGATGAACTCAACGCTGGTGACCGTATCTTCTGTGATCCTGACGCTTGTGCTCGGCATTTTAGCTGGATACGTATTATCAAGATTTCAGTTTAGGTTTAAGAAAGTTGTTGTTGTCCTGTTCCTAACAGGCATGCTTATTCCTATTCATAGCACGTTAGTTCCATTATTTCTAATGATGAAAAAAATAGGTTTGCTAGATACGTACGGCGCACTAATTTTGCCGTATACGGCGTTCGAGCTACCCATCGCTATTTTCTTAGCGATCGGTTACTTAGCATCCATCCCCAGAGAGATTGAAGAAGCGGCGATGATTGATGGTAATGGCTGGTGGGGGGTTTTTGGAAGGATTATTTTCCCTCTATGTACACCAATCGTAGCAACCATCTCCATTCTGGCATTTTTACGGTTTTGGAATGACTTCTCGTTTGCACTCGTGTTTATTAACTCATCCGCTCTAAAGACACTACCGCTGAGTCTGGCCTTATTCTCAGATGGATTTGGAACGGATTATAGCTTGACAATGGGAGCCATGGCCATCGCTGTGATCCCAACTATTATCATATATCTTATTCTTCAAGAGCAAATTATGCAGGGTATGGTTGCGGGTTCGATTAAAGGATAAGAGTAGCATGAAACTAGCATCATAGATTAATAAATGATAATGATTAAATGGGGACCCTAAAGGTCCCTTTTTTGTTATTTTGGGATAAAATGAATGGACAAGCTTTGCTTGCTTTAAAACTTGCAGAGGTATTAGAAGTTCCTGTGGAGCAGCTATTTAAGGTGGGGCAATGTATTTTATTAAAAGGAGAGAAGCAGCATGAATATACAGAGCGATGAATTGGCATCTTTGTTTTCCAAGAATCCTACGCAAACGGTGACGCTAGGAATGGGTTGTTTTTGGAGTCCGGATGCTCTATTCGGTCAGCTGCCAGGGGTTATTAGAACTCAAGTGGGGTACGCCGGAGGCGGGGCTGCGAATCCAACATACCGCGAGATGGGGGATCATACGGAAACAGTCCAAATTGATTTTGATCCAACGGTGCTTACGTTTGAAGACATTCTCGATGTATTCTGGAGTAACCACAATCCAGTGAATATTAATGATTATAAAGGGCGACAGTACATGTCTTTGGTGCTCTATCATAACGAAGAACAGAAGGAAATCATATCTTATGTATTACAGAAGGTTAAAGAACTTGGAAAGGCAGAGCGTGAGACTGCAATTCTTCCTTTTTCGAAATTTTACCCGGCTGAAGAAAGACATCAGAAATATTATTTAAAAAGATACCCGGATGCGCTTGAAAAGTTACATACGCTCTATCCATCTCAAGCTGATTTAATGAACTCGAAACTGGCTGCCCGGCTAAATGGGTTAGCAAAGGGATATACAAATTTGGAACGCATTATAAGTGAGATTCAACAGTGGGCAATAGATCTGAATACGCAAAGAATCTTAATTGATACAATTCGAGAAATACGCTGGTAGAAGCCAGCAGCCTAAAGGCATTGATGAGTAAGAACCTCATCAGAATGATAGATCGTTTTACTCTGATGAGGCTGATGGATTAGGTATACAGCAATGTGATCACCAATAATTCGTACAATACGAGTGGCAGAATGGCGTTGTTGTAGTATAGACCCCTTGCTTGGCCTAACTGGTTACCCTGATAGGGTACGCTGATATATAACATTCCTCGTTCACAGTGCACCAACACACCCTCATATATATTCCCGTCTAAAGTTTCAACTCGCACCATTTGGTTCACATACCGTTTGCAAATATGGCTCATATGATCACGAATGCTTGTAATGGTGTGGCTTACATTCGGATCAGCTTTATACAAAATATTATGATTTACTCCGTGTTGGGATAGGCTCATGCTAACACCTCCATCTGTTGATGATTATTGTTCATTGTATTCAGATGCCTAGATATGGGTGCTTTGTATATCGATATTCGTATGTAATAAGCTGCTAAAAGTAATAGAAACACTTGAAATCTTTGAGCCCTATTTCGATTTTCTATTAAAATAGTTGAAATTTAATATAAATATGCAACTATAGTTCTATAGACCATTAATTAACAATTAAATACAATTGAGTGGAGGTTAGTAGAAACATGTGACGAATTCATGAACATTGTGTAAGCGCTATCTTTATTGTTCCTCGTTCTATATGTCATTTATCTATTCACGTATCTTCCTCGTTATGACCAACTAGTGATCCATTATTTAAGTGATCCTAGTTTCCTCGATGCTCCTATGCTTACTGCATTTTTATAGACGCTACTTCTTAATACTAACGGCCTTTTGTCCAGCACGACGGTATTTCAGGTGAGGCAATGTATTTGATTTGGAAAGGAGGTGTTGTTGTTAGTTTGAAAGATTGTAAGAAAAAATAATGGAGGCGATAAAATGAAAAAATTATTATCTGGAAAAGCGAAGGGCGTCAGAAAACCCCTTTCGCTTGTGGTCATAACCGCTATATTTGTTGGATTGCTGCCGTCTATGGTATCAGCAGCTGATCGTGGTGCATGGGCTCCTAATGTTTCTTATGCTGTAAATGATACCGTTACTTACGGTGGGAATACCTACAAAGACATTCAACCACACACGTCTCTCTTAGGTTGGGAGCCACCTGCTGTGCCTGCTCTGTGGCAGCAGATTCAAGGTGGGGGAGGAACTACGGACACCCAAGCACCGACAGCTCCTTCCAATTTGCTAGCCTCGGGTACAACTGCGTCTAGCATAACCATTGGATGGAGCGCTTCAACGGATAATGTTGGGGTAACTGGCTATGATGTTTATCAAGGTACAACATTAGTAGGTAGTGTATCCGGAACCACACTTTCATACACGAATACAGGCCTTACCGCAAATACGACGTATACGTACAAAGTAAAAGCTAAAGATGCCGCAGGGAATGCATCTGCCTTCAGTAATCAAATTAGCGCTCAAACTAATGCGGCCGCTGGTGGCGATACGCAGGCTCCGAGTGTGCCTGCAAATCTTGCTGTAAGCGCAACCACTTCTTCAAGCGTTTCATTATCCTGGAATGCTTCGACGGACAATGTTGGCGTAACAGGATATAACGTGTATCAAGGTAACACCTTGGCACTTTCAGTAACAGGTACGTCTGCAACGGTCACAGGACTTGCTGCGAGCACAGCGTATTCCTTTAAAGTTGCGGCCAAAGATGCCGCAGGCAATGTCTCTGCTCAAAGTACAGCCGTTAGTGCAACAACTCCAGCTTCTGGTGGAGGCGGTGGTGGAGGTACGTTACCTAAGCACGTACTCACAGGATACTGGCAAAATTTCATTAACAACTCTTCAGCTTTAAAATTAAGTGATGTACCAAGCCAATATGATATCATCGCTCTTTCTTTTGCAGATATGGATCCGACGAAACCGGGTGGAGTTACGTTCAATGTGGACCCTGCATTGTCTACGGCTCTTGGTGGATATACGAATGCTAATTTAATTAGCGATATCGCCGCTAAGCATGCACAAGGCAAGAAGGTTATCCTTTCTATTGGTGGTGAGAAAGGAAATATTAATTTAGGTAGTACCTCACCGAATGTAACTAATTTTGTATCGAGTATGTCTGGTTTAATCAGTCAGTATGGATTAGATGGTATTGATATCGACTTAGAGAATGGTATGAATGTGGCCAACTTAACAACAGCCGTTCGTCAGCTGCAGCAACAGTTTGGTGCAGGGTTTATTCTGACGATGGCTCCACAAACCATCGATATGCAGAACCAAAATACGTCTTATATGCAGCTTTATGCTAACTTGAAGGATATCGTAACTGTTATGAACGTGCAGTATTACAACTCCGGTTGTATGCTAGGTCGTGATGGCCAATGTTATTCTCAAGGAACAGTTAACTTCCTCACCGCACTGTCTGATTTGACATTGCAGTGGGTTGCACCTTCACAACTAGGACTAGGTACTCCAGCCGTTACTTCTGCTGCTGGCGGAGGTTATGTCGCTCCTAGTGTCGTGAACAATGCGCTTAACTGTCTGGCAACAGGTAATGGCTGTGGAACGTATAAGCCAGTTGCCAAATACCCAGATATTCGTGGTGCAATGACGTGGTCCATTAACTGGGATAAAACCAGCAATTATAATTTTGCGAATACGGTTAAGCCTTTCTTAGTAACGTTGCCTTAAATTTAAAAGCAGTGCAGGAGCCTCCGCCCCTATGGGCGGGGGCTTTTCATGATGTTTAGGAAACTGAGACAGTTACCGCACAGTTTAGCCGTACACGAATGATTAAGATCATAATTATTCAATAAATTTCTTGTTTTATATTGTTTTAAATAGTAAAATTTAGATGTTTTATACATAGAATAAAGAGTCATAAGAGAATAGAAGCTTAATTCTAGAAATTAAAATTTGATGGAGGATGGTGTATGAATTTGAATATTGATCCGGTAGTAAATCCACAGCCAGACCCGAATGACGTGCAAACGAACAAAACGATGGGTATTTTAGCATACATATTATTTTTCTTACCGCTGCTTGCTGCAAGAGATTCTCAGTTTGCAATGTACCATGCGAATCAGGGTTTATTACTGTTATTAACAGCGGTAGCAGCCAATTTCGTGCTTGGTATCATTCCGATTCTAGGATGGATTCTGCTTCCCTTTGCAAATATCGCGATCTTCATATTATTAATATTGGGTATTGTGAACGCAGCAAATGGACAAATGAAACAGCTTCCGCTTATAGGAAACATCTCATTACTTAAGTGATTTTATATGATTCTGGTACGAAACCCGCTCTCTAAGCGGGTTTTTCTTATATAATGTCATAATTTAAGATTAAAGCATTGCATGGTTGTGGTATAATTAAAGTGTTCAGTCAAAAAAGATCATTGGATATGAAAAGGAAGTTGTGTATATATGAATGTAGAATTTGAAGACTGGAATCAAAAAGTAAAAAAAACATTTAACGCCACAAGTAACGAGGAAGTCTTGACTGTCACTGAAGCAGGGGATTCACTCGGCCTTTCAAAAGATGAAATGAAAGTGTATGTATGCAAACATAATCTAACTAAAGTGCCGATTAATCGCAGTGTTCACCGATATCTGTTGTTAAAGAGTGAAATAGATTCAATCATCAAGAAATCATTGTAATATTTTAAGCTTGGCGAGGAGAATGACGATCATTTCTCCCGCAGATGTACAATTAGAAAGAGCACCCTTACGCGGGTGCTCTTTCTGTGTTTTTATGCAAATTTAAAGGTATTCCGCCTAATTTCGACACTATTTTTACGTAATATAGGAGTTAATAAATATTTTAAAAGATTGTTTCATAATAAGTATATATTTGTTATACTCAGTCTGTAATTGGGTTATTTTGGGGATTGACATGACGAAATGGGGTGCTGAATGTTCAAAGATGAGCGAGGAGTTGCTCTACCCATAGTCCTAATGATGGTAACTGTATTAACGATACTTGGGATGACATTACTTGGGGTAAGCGCCAGTCAAGCAGCCCGAACCATGTGGCAAGAGAAGAAAGAACAGGCTTTTTACATAGCCAAATCAGGAGCAGATGCCGTTGCCACGTATATTATAGACAATTATAATCCAGCAACGTTGACTTCAACAGCTATTACGAATTTAAATAACGATTATTTAAAGCAAGATATTAGTTTAGGTAATAACACACAAGGCACCTTCCGCGCAGAGGTTTCAAAGATAGACCCACCTACTCCAAACATCGCTAATATGCCCATCCAAATCATTATTAAATCCACGGCAACAGTTGGTAAAGTAACAAATCAAGTCTCTATAACATTGAATCCAGATGCACCAGTTGTAAATATGGAACATGCAATACTAGTTCGAGATGATATTAAAATTACTCCAGATAATAATCCGAATTCAAACACCAATGTTAATGGTGGTAAGGTAGCCGCAGGTGGCAATATTATAAATTCTAATTTGATTATAAATGCAAATAAACAAAGCAATTATGCAGGTCCGTTTCCGACTAGTCTTCCTTTCCCTAATGGAGCAAGCTGGGGGCCTCCGTTATCAGTAGGAAGTGAAATAAATAAATCAGGATATTATGGGGATTATTCGCTTTCTTCCATGTTTGCAATCAATGTTCCGGATAATAAAGAAATGCATGTCGTTTTTAATAATTTCACCGCTTCGGGAACTGTAATTAATATTGGCGGGTCAGGTAAAGGGATTATACATATATACGCAGATAAAATACTGGGTAACGGTTCCCTTTCAATTTATAACTTATACTCAGCTCACAAAGTAATTCTTCATGTAAAGCAATCCATAGAATTAAAAGGGTCTTTCTTATTACATGGCGTGCTCTTATACGCACCCGATGCTGAATATACAACAGCTACGGGCGCTATAAATCTTACAGGAGCTATGGTTACTAAGAATTTAACGTTGCTTGGAAGTAATGACATCCATTATGATTCCCAAATCGCAAATCTTATCACAGAAACTCGCAAGTTTGTGAGAGTCAAATGGAGTGGCCAGTAGGAGGGGAATCGAATGAATGCTCTAAAGCAAGATAAAGGATTCACACTCATCGAAGTGATTGCCTCATTTGTTCTACTCGCTATTCTGGCCACAGTCATTACTAGTCTTTTCTCGAATGGATTTAGGTCTATTACGAAATTTGGGACTCGAAGTGAGAAGATGCTTGTCGCAAGGCAGAATATAGAAGGAGCTACTTTAGGAACGGATGGAAATATTACGGTTAACAGAATTTCAGGATCGGGGCCTCCTGCAATCAAATTTCATGGTGAGACGGTGAGCGAGCCTATTGCCGGAACCAGCGGGAGTAAAATGACTGTATTTATCTCTACTCCGCCTTTGTGGGCAGCAGCTGTTAATTATACATTGAATGATCACGTGAGATACAACAACAAGAATTACACATGTATTCGTCCCCACATTTCAGATGCAACCAATAAACCTCTGAGCTCTGGCTCACCTTGGGTCGAATATTAATTATAGAGTGTTGGGGGTTTGCTAGAGGTTGATTAAAGTTTCAGATTGGGGGGCATATGCACAACGCTAGGCTTAATCAGAAGGGTGTAACCATCATTGAATTATTAGCAGTAATTGTCCTCCTAACAATCGTCTTAACTTTGGCTTTTTCTGCTACAAGTTTGGTGTCAATGCATATCAACGGGCAAACGAACAAAGTGAACTGCAAGATAATGTGCGGATCGCCTCACATGTTACGACAGAGAAGCTTCGTTTTGCCAGCGATGTTACGTTATTAGCTTCCTGTCCATCTACCTATGCTGCGGGATTTAGCTATATTTGTGTAAACGCAAACGGAAGAAGTGTTGAGCAGTATATTTACAATGGATCGTCTGCACATAACACGGTTGTTATGGTTGCTGAGAATCTCTCCAGTCCAGTAACCTATGGTATCGAGTTTAACAAGGTAAACAATTATCGGCTTTCCTATACGATCAAAGGTCATAAGAATAGTCGTAATTTTGAAGTGAAATCTCAAGTGTCATTGCTGAATATGGAATTGAAAAAGCAAGCCATTATAATAGGTGGAACTACTGCATTTAAAGCAATTGCCTATAAAGTAACTCCTTAATATGGTCACTATGTCTTACCAAAATACAATGAGATCATAGGTGATAAATGATGAACAAGCCTCGAAAGAGAATGGGAGATTTACTCATTGAGTCAGGACTCATCACGAATGAACAATTGCAAACCGCCCTCAAGGAAAAGAAACCACCAAAAATAGGCGAAACGCTTATGCAACTAGGCTATATCTCAGAGCAAAGACTGATTGAGGTACTAGAATTTCAGCTAGGAATTCCCTATGTAAGTCTCTTTAAATACCCCATAGATACGAAATTATTAAACATCGTCTCCAAAGAAACCGCAGAGCGTAACAAGCTAATTCCACTGAAGAAAGAGAATGATAAATTATTTGTGGCGATGGCGGACCCCATGAATTTCTATGCCATTGATGATTTACGTCTATCCACAGGCTTTCAAATCGAAGTCGTTATTTCGACCATGGAAGAAATCCAAAAGGCTATTAATAAATACTATGGCTTAGTAGACAATATGGATGATCTGATAGGTGCTGAGCTGAAGTCTTTCAAAGAAAAAGAAGAAGATAACGCTACGGACGAAAACTCCCCTGTCGTTAAACTCGTTAACCAATTGATTCTGGTAGGCGTCCAACAAAAGGCGAGTGATATTCATATTGACCCTCATGAAACCGAAGTTATCGTGCGCTATAGGTTGATGGAATATTGAGGACGGAGAAAAGATTCCCCAAACATATGCTAAGTGTCATTGTTGCCCGAATTAAAATAGTAGCCAACCTGAATATTACGGAGTTTAGAGTTCCCCAGGATGGTAGAATCAAAATCAATTTGGATTTGAACGTCATTGACCTACGTGTTTCCACACTACCTACAGTTTATGGCGAGAAAATAGTCATGCGTATACTCGATCTTGGTGGTTCCGCAATCGATTTGAAGAGGATGAACCTGCATCCTACAAATTATGATCGGTTTGTTCAAATGATTGAGAAGCCAACTGGAATCGTGCTCATTACGGGACCAACGGGCTCTGGTAAGTCTTCTACGTTATACTCCGCTTTAAGTAGATTGAATTCGCCAGACATTAATATTATTACGGTTGAGGATCCCGTCGAATACCGTCTAGAGGGAGTTAACCAAGTACAAGTAAATACGAGTTCTGGCATGACGTTTGCGAAAGGACTTCGGGCAATTCTGCGGCAAGATCCGAATATTGTCATGGTCGGTGAAATTCGTGATATGGAGACAGCTGAAATTGCAGTACGTGCATCGTTGACTGGTCACCTTGTCTTGAGTACCATCCATACCAATGATGCTATCAGCACAATTACTAGGTTAATTGATATGGGAGTTGAACCTTTCCTTGTGGCCGCATCACTATCGGGAATTGTATCGCAGCGGTTGGTTAGACGAATCTGCCAGGAATGCAAGATTACAGACACCCCCACCGAACGGGAGAAAGAGATTTTCGAGAAGCGAGGTATGCAGATTAATGCTATAGCTCGTGGCAAGGGCTGTGGAACATGTAATATGACCGGCTACAAAGGTCGTATTGCTGTGCATGAGGTATTAGTCATCGACGATGAAATAAGACGTATGATCATGAATAATCGATCGATCGAGGAGATCAAGGATATTGCGGTGAGCAAAGGAACGATTTTTCTAATTGACGATGGATTAATGAAAGTGAAGGAAGGATACACCACCACGGAAGAAGTATTACGCGTAGCAATTAGTGAATAGAGGTGAGTGTGATTTGGAACCATTGGATCAATTATTACGAATGGCTTTTGAGAATAGAGCCTCTGACTTGCACCTCGCCGTGGATGTACCTCCTATGGTGAGAATTAATGGTGAATTGAAGCAGCATGGGGAAGAGAAGCTTGCTCCAGAAGATACGGTAAAGATGGCAAAGAGCATGATGTCTAAGGAGCAATGGGAACAATTTCAGGAGCAGAGGGAACTAGATTTCTCCTTTGGTATCAAGAACTTAACTCGTTTCCGTGTAAACGTATATCATCAACGCTCTCATGTCGGCATTGCACTGCGTCTCATTCCTACGCAAATTCCCGAGCTTGACACACTGCATGTACCTGAGGTTCTAAGGCAGCTTTCCACGAGAGCTCAAGGCTTAATTCTCGTAACAGGACCAACGGGTAGTGGTAAGTCCACAACATTAGCTTCGCTTCTCGATTACATGAATAAGAAAATGCGTAAGCACATTATCACCCTAGAGGACCCGATTGAATATTTGCATAATAATCACTACTCAGTCGTGAATCAACGAGAGATTGGTCATGATTCATCTAGTTTTACAAGCGGACTGAGAGCGGCTTTACGTCAAGATCCAGATATTATTCTGGTCGGCGAATTACGTGACCTAGAGACCATTTCAATTGCGATAACTGCGGCTGAAACCGGACATTTGGTACTCGGAACGCTGCACACACCGAACGCGCCTGCAACAGTTGATCGGATATTGGATGTATTCCCAGCGAATCAACAGGGACAAATTCGTGTTCAGCTTGCTTCCGTTCTTGTGGCTATTATGTCTCAGCGACTATTCCCTACGATTGATAATCGAAGCAGACGTGTCGCAACGGAACTCCTTATTAACAACAATGCCGTTGCCAACTTAATTCGTAACGAGAAAACACATCAAATCTTTAACTTCATGCAAACTGGTAAATCATTTGGGATGCATACGTTAGAAATGTCGATGACCGAATTAATTGAGAAGAAAATTATTACGAGAGAGGTTGCCGCACCATACTTTAGGGAGATGAGTTAATGGCTCAGTTTAATTACATAGGGCGCGACCGATCCGGTAAATCTCGTAAAGGAAAAATTACGAGTTCAGCTAAAAAAGATGCCGTTGTGCAGTTAAGAGAGAAAGGGATTGCGGTTTCTGAAATCATTGAACTTGAAAGTAATATTTTTAATAAAGAGGTTTCTTTATCCATAGGAAGTCCCGTTAAGACACAAGACTTTGTAGTATATCTGAGGCAGTTCTCAACATTGATCGTTGCAGGTATATCAGTAGTTGAAGCAACCAGAATATTAGCGCAGCAAACGGCTAGCAAAGCTTTACGTAAAGCCTTAATGAATGTGGAGGAAGAACTACGTTCAGGCAAGCCATTGTCCGTTGCAGCAGCGGTGCATGAGAAGATCTTTCCACCGATGTTTATCAATTTAGTACAAGCTGGAGAGGCCACTGGTAATTTAGATGAGACATTAGATCGTCTGGCTACCTTTTTCGAAAAACAGCATTATGGTATGCAGAAAGTAAAGTCTGCATTAACCTATCCGATTGCTATCGGCATTGTTGCCATTGTCGTGGTTATTTTCCTATTAACGAATATTGTTCCTACCTTTGCGACGATGTTTGCCCAGTTCGATGCTGAGCTTCCTACGATTACAAAGATCGTTTTAGCTATCAGTAATTGGATGCAGTCCTTTTGGTGGGTCATTATATTACTATTTATAGCATTAATTGTATTAGCTTTAATTATTTTGAAAAACTCATATAGTAAATATTACCTAGATTATGCTATATTAAAAATGCCAATATTCGGAAAATTAGTTCAAAAGTCCGTAATTGCAAGAATGACACGAACGCTCAGCTCACTCTTTAAAAGTTCTGTTCCCATCCTAGAAGCATTAAGCATTGTAGAGAAGGTCGTTATGAACGAGGTAATGATTGGGGTGTTAAGGGAATCTCGTGCTTCACTCGAAAGTGGAAAGTCTCTTTCGGATCCGATGAAGCAACATTGGATCTTCCCACCCATGGTTACCCAGATGATCGCCATTGGCGAGCAGTCGGGTTCTCTAGACTTAATGCTAGAGAAAGTATCAGATTTCTACGAAAAGGAAGTAGATGCGACGGCAGATGCATTAAAGGGCTTGATTGAGCCATTAATGATCATTTTTCTTGCTGGTGTCGTAGGCTTTATCGTACTTTCGATTATCGTACCGATGTTTGATATTTTCAACCACGTTAAATAGGTTATAGTGGCAACATTATAATAGATTAATCATTTATTAGGGGGAATTTATGTGTTGAAGAGGGCAATACAGGCATTAAAGAATGAGAAGGGTTTAACACTGATTGAATTACTAGCGGTTGTAGTCATCTTAGGGATTATTGCTGCGATTGCAATTCCAGCTATTGGGGGAATTATTGAGAACAGTAAGAAGGATGCTACTGCTGCCAACGCTGTTCAAATGATTAATTCCGCAAAAATAGCGGTAGCAGGTGACAATACTGCTAGGCCAACTCCGGGCAATAGTGTGTACATTTCATTAAAATGGTTAGAGCAAAATGGCTACATTGAACCAGTAGCAGATCCAGATCGTGGTAATTATACGCGCGAAGGTGCTGCTGGGAATACTACTGATGCAACTGTACCAAGTGCTACCGCTATAACTGCTTACTCAGCGGTACGAGTAACTGCTACGTCAACAGGAAGTATGACTTATGGAGTTCATCTTCTTAGTCCCACAAGAAGTATAGGGTCTGGAACAGGAACAGGGACAGGAGCAGCAGCAGCCTTCGTACTAGAGTCTGATGTGAATCGCGCTTCAGTAGCGAAAGTTACACCAACAACACCTTAGCCAACAACCTAAAAGAAATACAACTGGTTATACGCAGTTGTATTGTTGAGAAAAATATTATTCTTATAACAACGATAAATGAATATTATTATGCCAATATTGTAACTCGGGGAACTGTTCACAATTAAAAACTCCCCCTCTTGGGGGAGTTCTATTTTTAACAAGGGGATGAACCATGGCTACGTTTTATTACATCTATGCTGCAGTGATAGGTTTGTTTCTAGGTTCATTCTTTAACGTTGTAGGTTTACGAGTTCCTAAAGGTGAATCGATTATTCGACCACGCTCTCATTGTCCGAAGTGTCAACACACATTAGGAGCAGGAGAACTGGTCCCTTTTTTTTCTTATATTTTCTTGAAGGGATCATGTAGAAGCTGTGGTACTAAAATATCTCCTGTATATCCCGTAACTGAAATAGCTACATCACTGCTATTCTTGGTTACCGCCTGGTTGATGGGTTGGTCGCCGGAATTGATTATTGCATGGACCCTGGCGTCTCTGCTTATGATGATCGTTATCACAGATATCCACTACATGGTCATTCCTAATAAAATTTTAATTGTTTTTGCAATGATTTTCGTTGTAGAGCGGTTATTCATTCCCTTAAATCCTTGGTGGAACATGTTCATCGGTGCTGCCACTGGATTCATGATGCTTCTACTGATCGCTTTGGTTAGCAAGAATGGCATGGGCGGAGGAGACATTAAATTATTTGCTGTTTTGGGCTTGGTTTTAGGGTGGAAAGGGGTTTTACTCGCGTTCTTGTTCTCAGCGTTTTATGGAACGATCATTGGAGGGGGCGGTATAATTCTCGGAAAGGTTCGCAGAGGACAGCCCATGCCTTTTGGTCCAGCTATTGCGCTGGGTACAATGACGGTTTATTTATGGGGGGACGCTTTTATTGAGTGGTATTACCAGTTCTTTTTGAACTAGTGGAGGAGACAATATGATAGCAAGTAGAGCCAATAAAAGAGCGAGCAAAGATCATAAAACAAGTAAAGATCATAAAATAAGTAATGTAGTATCCCCAAAGAAGAAAATGATTAGCCTGGTTCTAAAGGACCATGTGATTCGCTATATTGATTCGAAGAGACCACATTTGCATGGAGTAACGGCGTTCGGTGAGCATTTTCTAGAATCAGGAATTATTCAAGAAGGCAAAATTATTGACGCTGCCAGGTTAGCATCCATTCTGAAAGAATGTATTCGTAAATGGAAAATTCAGAATAGAGAAGTACAGTTTCTTGTTCCTGATTCAGTTATTATCGTTCGGAAGGTGGATATTCCACTGGAAGTGAAGGATGAAGAAATTAAAGGACATCTGTACCTTGAACTAGGGACAAGCCTCCATTTGCCATTTGATAACCCTATATTTGACGTAGATTTTCTGGAAGAGAAGGAAGACAAGAAGGAAATTCTATTATTTGCAGCGCCTGAGCAGGTCGTTAACGAGTATGCACAAATATTGAAGAGTGTGGGCTTGAAGCCGATAGCAGCGGACGTATCTTCCTTAGCGATCTATCGATTATTCTATAAGGTTTACGGTGATTCAGAAACTACCAGTCCCGAAGGAGCTACGACGCTTTCGATTCAGTTCAACCTTCAAGACGTGACAGTCAGTATCATTAACCATCATAAATTATTACTGGTTCGTCAATTTAAAATGAATCTAGCTATTGAAAACTGGGAACATGGAACGGATCGAGATGGGACATCGATACCAAGTTGGGTCGGAGATGAAGACTACCTAAAATATGAAGTTAACGTCATGATGAGTGAGATTGAGCGTGTGATTAACTTTTACAGTTCCCTAATTAATCATCAAAATGATGGAATTGAAACCTTTTTATTAACAGGGGATTATCCGTATCTCGAAGATATTGCGAGTGATTTAGAGAGAACCTTCGGCAAAACTCCATTAACGTTTCATAATGAACTATTTGATACGCAGTCTAAGGAACTCATTATACCTAAATACTACTTAACGTTAGGCCTCTCCTTAAAGGGGGGCGTGTAATGCTTAGTAATATTAATCTACTCCCCCAAAGAGAGAAGCGAAGTATCTTCTTCGTTATTGTATTGGTCGCCATATTGTTAATTGGGTTAGTTGGCGGTGGTGTACTCTTTTTACAGTACCAGTCTTTGCTAAAGGAACAAGATCGAAAAGAGTCTGAAATGAAGACGATTACAAAATTGATTGAGATGGAAACAGCAAGCCTTTTACAGGCAGCTACCATTTCTGAGGTTGGAAAATATGAGTTACTCGTGAACACATTAGTAGAATTGCCCATTCAAACGGCTACAATTCTTGACGATATGACAGCGGCATTACCCCAAAGTGGATTTTTCAAATCATACAATTACCAGGATACAGGGACAATTGAGGTTATGGCAGAATTCGGTAGCCTAGAGGATACAGCGCAATATCTCCATCATTTATCCTATGCAGACTGGGTACAGAAGGTAGAAATCATTTCAATAGCAAGGCAGGAGAATGGAAGCCAGGGACTCTACGAGGCACATACGCTATCCACCTTAAGAGAGATGCTTTCTTGAGAGCGAAAGGAGACGGAGTGAAGTGAACGCCAAACAAATTAAAATCTTCGTCTTAGTCGCGTTGGGTTTTCTGATCATGTCTGGGCTGCTTCTGTTCTACTTTAATAGCATCAGTCCTACTCAGAAAAAAGTGGATGACTTAGAGGACAAACTTAAAACAAATAAGAAAGCATTAGATCTATTACAAGAGCAGGCTAATCTACAACAGGCTAACAAGGTTGATACCTTGGAATTACAGCGCCTCGTTCCAATCGATCCTTTTGTAGATCAGTTACTTCTGGATTTGAAGGGACAGGAGCTGTCTACTAAAAGTGTCATGAGTAACCTGGGAATCAGCTATTCCAAGACAGCACTTAGTGAGTTGCTTCCAGTAATTGAAACGCAGAATGCTGAAACGGGTGCGGCTACGCCAGCTGCAGTTCCGGTTGCTGCTCAAGGAACCGAACCCGGAGCGCCGGAAGTGAGCAAAGTGGTCTTAGGGATGACGGTGAAATCTCCAACGTATAGTGATTTTAAAAATTTTATTCTAGGCATTGAAGGCTTGGAACGGATAGTCAAGATCGATTCTCTTACAATGACGGATGAAGACACTTATAATATATCCATTTCAATATACTATGCGCCTGATTTTAACAGCATTAAGGAACGACTGCCGAAGGCTAATTTCCCTGCTCCAAGTGGAAAAACAATACCTATTAAGGAAAACAAAGCGGTCATTGAAAACAGGGTGCCTAGCGAAAACAAAGTAATTGATGAAAACAAAGTTTTAAATGATAAGACAGGAACTTGAACTTGAGAGAGTAGGTGAACTTAGGATGTCATATCGTATTCTTATCGTTGATGATACTAAATTTTTGCGGTTGATGTTGACGGATATTTTAAGCAAATCGGGCTATGAAGTAGTTGGTCAAGCAGAGAATGGTTTAATCGGGGTTGAGATGTTCAAAGAGCTAAAACCGGATATTGTCATTATGGATATCACGATGCCTGAGATGGATGGAATTACAGCGTTAAAGGAGATTAGAGCATTTGATTCGAGGTCCGTGGTGCTAATATGTTCTGCGATGAGTCAACGAGATTTGATCTCCAAAGCATTAAAAGCGGGTGCGAATAACTATGTGACCAAGCCTTTTGAGCCGGAACGCGTAAATGAAATTATTCAAGAGGTTCTGCCATTAGTGGATAAGAACAAACTGGATGAACTGCACGAAGTTGAGAGTAACCGTATCCATGAACTCAACCGAATGAATGAGCTTAATTATCAGAAAGAACTCAATCATCAGATTGAACTTAAACATATAAATGAGGTCAAGCGGGACAATGAGATCGATCAAACTAAAGTGATACCTAAAAATCAGGACGAAGAATTGATCATTAATTTTGTAATGGAAGAAGATTTAATCGAAGAATTACTAGTTAAAGATGAGGTTGTTGAAGAAGTTGCGATCGAGGATGAATCAGAAACAAGTGAACAGGGAGAGCCGGAGATTGTAAGCCAACAGATTGTTCAGGCGGAGCCGAGAGAAGAATTTGGCTCGCTTTTGCAGAATGATGATGCCTCTAGGGACGATTTTAAGTTTAATACTGCAGAAGAAGTAGCTGCCACTATATTAGATCAAGAAATTGAAAAGATCGATGAAGAATTAACAGTAGAAGTTAAAGGGAATTCGGATAAAGTACTAGATATTACATCCGAGAGAGCAACAGAAATTGAAAAAAGTAATCATGAGGACGAAGTCATTGAAACGGAAAATATAACCGACGAGGCTGAATTAGATGCTGATGAAATTGCAGCTGAAGAAGCAATTGAAGAGAACGAAGCTGTGAATGCAGAAGCTCAATCACATGATGATTGGCTGGATGATTTTATAACATCAAATACAAAAAAGTCGGGGGATTCTACGATGTCGGGATATCAACAAACTATGGAGAAGAACAAAGAAGGACAAGCAGACCAAAATAAAGAAATTGTTCCCGTTGATAGCACTCACAATCAGCTTGAAATCAAAAGAAAAAGTATGAGAAATTTTGCGAGTAGTTTCATGTGTAAATGGACAGAGCAAATCGACGATAAAGAGGTTAATTATATAATCGTGTATAGCGAATATGACAAGTCCATTCGATTTGATAAGACATCATCTGATGATACAAGAGAGAGTCTTCAGTTATCTTTAGACGGATTTTCATTTATTATTGATTGGTTAGAACAGAAAGGTGTTAAATTCGAAAGATTTATATAACGTTAAAGGAAAATTCAAAGTTAAGGAGGGCGTTCATTATCATAAAGAATTTCAGGCATTTAACTTTGTGTGATTCTTACCAACATTCACAGATTATAGATATGAAAAATGCGCAGCAAATCTTCGATAAAATTGTAACGGTCTATGGAAATAGAAAAGATATATATGATCGCTACAGCAAAAAGAATATGTTCCAAGCGATGCAGAAAATTGGTGATGATACGTTATTGATTGTTGTGAGTATAAACAGCGATTGGTGGAGTCCTTGGAAAGGGTCTGTTACCGAAGACGTTTATTATTATAAAGAAGATTAAAATGAAGAAGTGGGCCTTCCTAACTATGGAAGATGCGCACTTCTTTTTTTGTCGGGATCAAAGGATAGAGAAGGCTGTCGAACATTACAATTTTACGAATGATTAGGAAGTTACTTTATATTAATCCACGATTAAGATTTCTTGAATTAGTTGAATAGACATCTAGAATACCCCGTAGAATTAGCTATAATAATGTGTAATAACCTCACTAATATTCATTCCTCTATGTGCTCCTTTCATGTTATACAACTATTTAGAAAAAAGCTTCTGAAGTATTCTCATCTCAATACGTAGCCTATTCGTACTAGTAAACCAACTCCATTGGAAGTCTAACTATGTTTTAAATTCAGCCCCTGTGGGCTGAGTTTAATAGCCGCGTCTTAATTTAGACAAGGCATAAATATAATAAGATTGGGGTGTATTATGAAAGCGCTTCAAAAATTCTTTGCTCAGAAGTGGTTTATCTATGTGGTATGCACAGCTATCATTTTTTCATCTTACTCTTTTGCGGGTCTAGCGATGGCCCAAACATCTGACATCAAGGGACACTGGGCGGAGAAACAGCTAGAGGAGTGGCAAAATAAAGGGCTTCTGCATGGGTTCTCGGATGGTTCTTTAAGACCAAATTCGAGTATTACACGCGCAGAACTTGCAGCTCTGATGAACAGGTACTTTAAATTTACGGTTCAGAAGGAGATCCAATTCACTGATCTAGTCAAGAATCAATGGCAGTATCCGGAGCTTGCAAGGCAGCACAAGCTGGCTATATCGAAGGATACAGCGATGGAACAATTCGTCCTGATAAGCAGGTGAGTCGACAAGAAGTAGCTGTAATGCTTGCAAATGTTATCAAAGCAAGTGCAGCAGCCGAAAGTGACAAAAGCAGCTTTAGAGATGAAGCAGATATTGCTGCATGGAGTAAGAATGCGGTTAGGACGTTGGTCGCTAAAGGTTTAATTAGTGGCTACAAAGACGGTACTTTCCGTCCTCAAGCAAGTTTAACTCGTGCAGAGGCAGTTATCCTGCTAAGTCGAGTTCCCAATGCACAGAGTACTGTCTACGATAAAGCAGGAACTTACGGCCCAGCCACAGGCATGGATATGGTAATGGGTGACGTAATCATTAACGTCGCAGGCGTTACGTTACAGAATACAATGGTTCATGGTAATTTAGTGCTTGGTAAGGACATCGCTAGTGGGGATGTTACCTTAAAGAATGTAAAGGTAGAAGGAACAACGACAGTTAGTGGCGGTGGGGAGAAATCAATTCATTTGTTGGATACCACACTCGGTAAACTCGTTGTAAATAGAGAAAATGGTGTTGTCCGTATTGTTGCGGAATTAGCGTCTTCAATTCAAGATACAACCGTATTGTCCGCTGCAATTCTGGAGGAGAGCAGTAATCTGACAGGAGCAGGATTTATCAATGTTCTGTTGTCTAAGGGATTGAATTCTACTCTAAGCGGAACCTTTAAAGATCTCAAGATTGAAGCCACAAACATGAAGATTGAGATCCTGAAAGGATCTGTAGAATCTGTAACTGTTGATGGAAGTGGCAATACAATCACCTTGAGTAAGGATGCTAGTATTGTGAAGCTAGTGGTTAACGCATTAATAAAGTTATTAGGTAGTGGTAAGGTATCGACTGCAACAATTAATGAAGGTGGTAAAGGTTCATCCTTTGAGGTTGCGCCAACTAAAGTGGATGGTCCACAAAGTGGGTCCATCAAGGGCAATTCGACAGGAGGTTCTGGTGGTGGATCGAATACGGGTGGTGGAAGCAGCGGTGGCGGTGGTAGTACAGGTGGCGGTACTGGCGGAAATCCTGATACGTCCATTCCAGCAGCACCAAGCGTTATCGGAGTATCGGAAGGGCAAACATACACATCTGGCGTACTCCCTAACTGGACAGATGCTGTAGGTACAACAAGCACGGCAACGTTAAACGGAGCTGCCTATATTAAGGGTAACGGTATCACTGAAGCGGGTGAGTACACGTTAGTTGTTACAGCTCTCAAGACTTCAACGGGAAAGACGTCAAAAACAACGGTTAAATTCAAGGTTGACCCTGCCGTTAAACTCATTGGCTATGTAAATGGTGAGACGAAATGGTCTGAGGCGAAAGCGATCGATGCTACCAAGCTGACGCATATTGATTACGCTTTCACTCATATTTTAGATAACAAGCTTGTGCCCGTTGAAGGCAATTTTTATAAAGATAACTATGCCTATATGAAAAACTTGAAGAAGCAGAACCCAAATCTTAAAATTCTGAATTCCGTAGGTGGATGGGCAGCGAATGGGTTCTCGGATGCGGCATTCACGCCTGAAACACGCGAAGTATTTGTGAAGAGTATCATTGATTATATTGTTAAATATGATCTGGATGGCATCGACTTAGATTGGGAATATCCAACGCAAACAGCGGGGGATACCAAGGGAAGACCGGAAGACAAACAGAATTTCACATTGCTATTGAAATTGCTTCGGGAAAAGTTAAATGCACTAGGTCTAGAGCACAACAAGTATTATGAGCTCTCAATTGCAGCTGGAGCAGGTCCAAACTATCTAGCTGGTGTTGAAATCGAGAAGATTGTGCCACTCCTAGATAACATTAATATTATGACGTATGATCTCGCAGGCGGTTGGGTTCCTTATGCAGCCCACCACACGAATTTATATGGCAATATTAGTGTTGACTGGAGTGTAAATCTTTACTTAAAAGGTAAGGTACCTGCTAACAAAATCGTCATTGGCGCAGCCTTCTACAGCCACATGTGGATGGATGTTACATCCAAGGAGAATGGTGGATTAGGTCAACCTGCTACAGGTTCCGGGAATACACCAACGTATAATGAAATTCTCGCGAAGTATAACGCAGCAAATGGATACAAGCGGTATTGGGATGATGCGGCGAAAGCGCCATATCGTTTCAATGGAAGCACGTTCATATCGTATGATGATCCACAGTCTGTACACGAAAAAGCGAAGTATGTACTCGACAAGAAGCTCGGCGGAGCGATGTTCTGGGAATACAGCAATGACAGTACAGGCACACTGCTGAATTCGTTAGCGAATGGACTTCAAGGTCTTCCATATGTACCAGGCCCTGAAGAGCCAAATCCAGATAACACCGTACCTGCTGTACCAAGTGTTTCTGGAGTATCCGAAGGACAAACTTACACTTCCGGTGTTCTTCCAAACTGGACGGATGAAGTAGGTACAACAAGCACGGCAACGTTAAACGGAGCTGCCTATATTAAGGGAAATGGTATCACTGAAGCGGGTGAGTACACGTTAGTTGTTACAGCTCTGCATAGTGTGAGCGGGAAGACGTCGAAGGCAACGGTTAAATTTAAGGTTGACCCTGCCGTTAAGCTCATCGGCTACGTAAATGGTGAGACGAAATGGTCTGAGGCGAAAGCGATAGATGCTACCAAGCTGACGCATATTGATTACGCTTTCACTCATATTTTAGATAACAAGCTTGTGCCCGTTGAAGGTAATTTTTATAAAGATAACTATGCCTATATGAAAAACTTGAAGAAGCAGAACCCAAACCTCAAAATTCTAAATTCCGTAGGTGGATGGGCAGCGAATGGATTCTCGGATGCGGCATTCACGCCAGAAACACGCGAAATATTTACGAAGAGTATCATCGATTATATTGTTAAATATGATCTGGACGGTATCGACTTAGATTGGGAATATCCAACGCAAACAGCGGGGGATACCAAGGGAAGACCGGAAGACAAACAGAATTTCACATTGCTATTGAAATTGCTTCGGGAAAAGTTAAATGCACTAGGTCTAGAGCACAACAAGTATTATGAGTTATCGATTGCAGCTGGAGCAGGTCCAAACTATCTAGCAGGCGTTGAAATTGAGAAGATTGCGCCACTCCTAGATAATATTAATATTATGACCTATGATCTCGCAGGCGGTTGGGTTCCTTATGCAGCCCACCACACGAATTTATATGGCAATATTAGTGTGGACTGGAGTGTAAACCTTTTCCTAAAAGGTAAGGTACCTGCTAATAAAATCATCATTGGGGCTGCATTCTACAGCCACATGTGGACGGATGTTACATCCAAGGAGAATGGTGGATTAGGCCAACCTGCTACAGGTTCCGGGAATACGCCAACGTATAATGAAATTCTCGCGAAGTATAACGCAGCAAATGGATACAAGCGGTATTGGGATGATGCGGCGAAAGCGCCATATCGTTTCAATGGAAGCACGTTCATATCGTATGATGATCCACAGTCTGTACACGAAAAAGCGAAGTATGTACTCGACAAGAAGCTCGGTGGTGCGATGTTCTGGGAGTACAGCAATGACAGTACAGGCACACTGCTGAATTCGTTAGCGAATGGACTTCAAGGTAAACCGTATGTACCAGGTCCAGAGGAACCAAACCCAGATAACACGGTGCCTGCTGTACCTAGCGTTACAGGCGTATCCGAAGGTCAAACGTACACTTCCGGTGTACTTCCGAATTGGACGGATGAAGTAGGTACGACAAGCACGGCGACGTTGAATGGAGCTGCCTATATTAAGGGCCAAGGAATCACCGAGGCGGGCGAATATACGCTTGTTGTTACGGCGCTGCACAATGTAAGTGGGAAGACGTCAAAAACAACGGTTAAATTCACTGTTGATCCTGCGGTTAAGTTGATTGGGTATGTAAATGGTGAGAATCAATGGTCTGAGGCGAAAGCGATTGATGCTACAAAGCTCACACATATTGATTACGCTTTCACTCATATTTCCAATAACCAGCTTGTGCCAGTTGAAGGTAATTTCTATGAGGCAAACTATGCTTATATGAAAAACCTGAAGAAGCAGAATCCAAATCTTAAAATTCTGAATTCGGTAGGCGGATGGGCAGCCGATGGTTTCTCAGATGCGGCATTAACGGCTGAATCTCGCGATACCTTTACGAAGAGTATCATCGATTATATTGTTCAATATGATTTGGACGGCATCGATCTGGACTGGGAATATCCTACGCAGACTGCTGGAGATACATTGGGAAGACCGGTT
>NZ_BAVZ01000009.1 GCF_000576305.1 Paenibacillus pini JCM 16418
CCCCCTAACGGGTTTAGGTAGATGCTTTTTTATGAATTAGTGGTATTTGGGCTGCTGATCGTCATTTTTGCCTTTGCTGCCTTCAATCACTTGGAAAGGATAGCTTTTACGTTTGTTCGTGGATGTTTGTGTGCGCTTGCCAGCATTCACTTTTTCCATAGTCCGAACAGACGGTTTTATTTTTATTTTGTTACGCTGCCCTTGCTTGCGAAAGCGGTTAGGAAGATATCTGTAGAGAAGCAGTACTACCACGAATACGAGAACAGGTATCATCAAGTTCCGAAGTAGGCTGCCTCTGGAGAAGAGCAGATCAGTCAAAACGCCAGCTAGAGCAAGTATGATGATAATCCAAAAGAACCAAGGCCGCTTTTTCATCTCATTCTCATCCTTTCAGTGGATCAAGAACTCCGTTTCTAACAGGTTCATCTGTTATTGAAGCCTTCGCCTTTTCCATTTCAGCGTCCAATTCAAGCATGCGTTTAAAAGAAGCAATAGATACTTCAACCTGATCATCTTTAGGTTCCTTCGTAGTTAGAAGCTGTAACCAAAGTCCAGGGTAACCTAAGTAACGAAGCACAGGAACTTCACGAAGAGCGTTTGTCCCTTTGAGAAATTCAAACGAAAGTGCAATAACGACAGGAAGTAAGTATAAACGTTGTACAATTCGATCAACCATATTATCCCAGGAAATAAAAGAATAAATAATAACACCAAGAATAATGGTAAGCATCATAAAGCTACTTCCGCAGCGATAATGAAGTCGGCTATGCTTCTGAACATTGGCTACTGTAAGTTCTTCGCCAGCTTCATAACAGGTGATAACCTTATGTTCCGCCCCATGGTACTGGAACAATCGTTTGATAACAGGTGTTTTAGAAATTGCCCATAAATAAAGAAGGAGCAATAAAAGTTTAATGACACCTTCAATTATATTATGCAGAGTGTGACTCTCGAACATATTACCAAATAAGAATTTTTCAATAAATACAGGTACTAATGTTAGGACGACCTTGCCAAAAACAAAAGAGAGTACGCCGACGGCGGCTACGCCAAGCATCATGGTCAGACTCATGCCTGACTCTTCTTTTTTCTTTTGCTTCTCACGTTCTTCTGGTTCTACCTCATCATCTGCATATGCCTCGGCTGAGTAATTCAAATGCTTCGAGCCTTTAGCGCTGGAATCTATAATACTGACAATGCCGCGCAGTAAAGGGATTTTACGCAGTTTGCGAACCCAAGTCTTATCCTCACGAGGCACTTCTAAGAATGTAATTTCCTGATTTTTGCGCCGCACTGCTGTGACATTTACGTGTTTACCACCGAACATCACGCCTTCGATTACGGCTTGACCACCATAAATAGCCTTATTAGATTGTTGGGACAACCACTTCACCTTCCCTGATTGTTAATGTAATAATCCCATTGTATCTAATTTTAGGACTAATATCTAGAATGAAAGAGATACAGGTTTTTTCTCTGTATCTCTTTCATTCGGGAATGGAGCACATTAAAGGGAAATAACCTAAATTCTGTTCATTCTAGAATGAAAGGATTTAAGAAGAGAAACTTAAATTCTCTTCATTCAGGAATGAAAGAATTTAAGCATAGATAACCTTAAATTCTGTTCATGCAATATGGTTTAGCCCTGCATGAAATGAACATACTAAGACAAGCCAAATTTGTAAGTAATACATCATTTCAGGGGGCAAAAGTAATGGGACGAAGTCAGAGTCAGCATCAAAACAACGGGCACCGCACAAACCCATGGGGCTATGCACTTGAACTAGGGATATTTGCTGGCATCATATGGGGGGCAATTCACTGGGTCTTTTACTCGTTACACTTCACTGTCATTGTTCCGGGATTTTTAGGAGAGCCTTATTTTAAGCATGCATTTTTGAAAAGCGGTCTAGGTCAGTTCGTAGGCTGGTTGTTTTTTATAGTCCTATCGATTATTGCTTCATATATGTACATTTTTTTATTTCGCAAAATGAAAGGCCCTTGGCCAGGCATAGCATATGGAATTGTTTGGTGGATTCTTATCTTCGTTGCAATTGGTCCCTATGTGCATATGGTTAAGCCTATAAATAAACTGACATGGGATACGCTTGTTAGCGAATTTTGTATTTTTCTACTTTGGGGTCTGTTCATTGGCTATACGATCGCCGTTGAATACACCGATGAACGGAAGCGCGAACCCCAACATGCGGGAGGCTGAGCGGAAAAAACTTCTCAAGGAGACGTCCCCTATGTTAAAATAGCAGATGGTTATTTGACGATAAGGGTGGGAATACCATTTTGAGAACCATTTGGGTGATCAACGGACCAAACTTAAATTTACTCGGCCTTCGGGAGCCGGGAATATACGGCTCTCAAAGCTTGAAATCCATTGAAGAAGCTTTGCTTCTGAAAGCGGAAGCTTTGGGTGTGTCCATCACATGTTATCAGTCTAATCATGAAGGGTATATCATTGACCGCATTCATGAGGCAGTAGGGAATGCTGATGGAATTATTTTGAATCCAGGCGCATTGACCCATTACAGCTACGCTGTTCGAGATGCCATCAGTTCGGTACGCATTCCTACAGTTGAAGTGCATTTGTCCAACATTCATGCCAGAGAAGCTTTTCGGCATACCTCAGTTATAGCCCCTGTGGCCATTGGCCAGATTGCAGGTTTCGGAGAAGTCAGCTATGAACTAGGTCTGATGGCTTTACTGCGTCATTTGGAGAGTCAGGGCAACTGACTCCTCAGAACGGCAGTGGAAGTTGTGTTAGAGAGGAGAACAGACGATGAGCAACAAACGTGTATTGAAGCTTCGCGAAGCAATGCAGAACAAAAGTGTTAAAGCTTTGTTTGTAACAAGCAGTATCAATCGTCGTTATTTAACGGGTTTTACTGGTTCCTCAGGCTACGTCTTGATCACGATGGATGCAGCCTATCTATTAACGGATTTCCGTTACATGACGCAAGCGCCACAGCAGGCACAAGGATTTACTGTTGTAGAGCATGGGCAGAGAGTTACAGATACCATTAAAGAATTACTATCTTCATCTAACATTACGGAGCTAGCTTTTGAACAAGAGGATGTCTCATTCTCAGCGTATACAACGTTTGCGCAGCAATTGAAACCAGTTGAGCTTCTTCCGGTAGCTGGCTTGGTAGAGCAACTTCGTATGTTCAAGGATGAAGAAGAATTAAAGGTTATGCAGCGTGCCGCTGATTTGGCTGATGAAACGTTCCAGCATATCTTGGGTTTTGTGAAGAAAGGTATGACTGAGCGGGAAGTAGATCTAGAGATGGAGTTCTTCATGCGTCGTAAAGGAGCTACTTCATCGTCCTTTGATACCATTGTTGCATCGGGTGAACGTTCTTCCATGCCTCATGGTGTGGCGAGTGAACGAGTGATTCAGGGGAATGAACTGATTACGTTTGATTTCGGAGCTCTTCTGGATGGATACTGCTCGGACTTAACTCGCACGATTGCTCTTGGTCAGCCAGATCCAAAGTTGAAAGAAATATACGACATCGTACTTGAAGCTCAGCTTCATACGTTGGAACATATTAAACCAGGTATGACCGGACGAGAAGCTGACGCGCTTGCTCGGGATATTATTACGAAATATGGCTATGGTGAGCACTTCGGTCACAGCACAGGACATGGCCTTGGCATGGAAGTTCATGAGATGCCAAGATTGTCCAAGCTAAGTGATGATGTTCTGAAGCCAGGCATGGTCGTAACTGTAGAACCAGGTATTTATTTACCAGGTCTTGGCGGCGTTCGTATTGAAGACGATATTGTAATCACGGATACGGGCATTGCAATCTTGACGCATTCGTCGAAAGATTTCACCGTATTACCGGTCTGATTAACGCAATATATATATTTTTAATTACTTAGGAGGCATTTTTGTGATTTCAGTAAATGATTTTAAAACAGGTTTGACCGTTGAGGTAGAGGGCGATATTTTTACAGTAATCGATTTCCAACACGTTAAACCGGGTAAAGGTGCAGCGTTCGTTCGCTCGAAGCTGAAAAACTTGCGCAACGGTAACACAGTTGAACGTACTTTCCGTGCTGGTGAAACGATTGGCCGTGCGATTATCGAGAACCGTGCTGTACAGTATCTGTATTCGAGTGCACAAGAATACACATTCATGGATAATGAAACGTATGACCAATTCGAATTGAGCGCTAAGCAATTGGAATGGGAATTGAACTTCCTGAAAGAAAACATGAACGTGAACATCATCAGCTACAAAGGTGAAATCCTAGGAATCAACCTGCCTACGAGCGTTGAGCTAAAAGTTATTGAAACTGAGCCAGGCATTAAAGGTAACACGGCTACAGGCGCGACGAAGAATGCAAAAGTTGAAACAGGTCTGAATGTTCAGGTTCCATTGTTCATCAACGAAGATGATTCGCTTCTAATTGATACTCGCGAAGGTAAATACATCTCCCGCGCATAGTTTTGTCATGTGTTTAGTAGTATTTCTAGTTCGTCCAGAAACCCCTTTCTTTTGTGGAAGGGGTTTTTTGTTTATTTTCTAACATAATATTGAATATATAGGCTTGAAAAAACTTTAACTGTCCGTTACACTTTCGTAATATACTCATTTAAAGCGTGAAAATCAGACAGATGTATAAAGAGTGGGGAGTGAATCGAAGTTGTCACTGTACGTCATGAAATTCGGGGGCAGTTCCGTAGGTGATACGGAGCGAATGAAACGCGTCGCTAGACGCATCGTTGAAAAGCAAGACGAAGGACATCAATGTGTAGTTGTTGTCTCTGCTATGGGGGATACGACAGACGATTTGATCGATCAGGCTAAACTTCTAAATCCGGAGCCGCCTGCACGGGAAATGGATATGCTTATGACTACTGGAGAGCAGATATCGATGGCTCTATTGTCGATGGCTATTCATCAGCTGGGCCGTAGTTGCACTTCTTTTACAGGCTGGCAGGCGGGTTTCCGTACGGAATCGGTCCATGGTAAAGCGAGAATCACCGATATCTTACCGAAGCGAGTGATTCAAGCACTGAATAACAATCAAATTGTCGTTGTTGCAGGCTTCCAAGGTATGACCGATGATGGGGAGATTACGACGTTTGGTCGCGGAGGTTCCGATACCACTGCTGTAGCCCTTGCGGCGGCAATTAAAGCAGATGTATGTGAAATTTATACAGATGTTGATGGTATTTATTCCACAGATCCTCGCATTGTCAAATGTGCACGCAAGCTAGAAGAGATTTCTTACGACGAAATGCTGGAGCTAGCTAACTTGGGCGCAGCGGTACTTCATCCACGTGCGGTAGAGTATGCGAAGCACCACAAGGTTCGACTAGTTGTACGCTCTAGCTTTAACTATAACGAAGGCACAGTTGTGAAGGAGGAAACGAGCATGGAACAGGGAGTCGTTGTTAGTGGAATTGCATATGACAAGAACGTAGCAAGAATTAGTATTTTGGGAGTTGCAGATATTCCCGGCGTATTGGCCGATGTTTTTGGTGCTTTAGCAAAAGCAGGAATTAACGTTGATATCATTGTTCAAAGTGGAGTTCAGAACGGCGAAGCGGACTTCTCGTTTACCGTCTCTCTCTCAGAGAGTGAACATGCTTTGAAGGTTATAGAGAATCTTCGTGACCATGTTCCATACCGTGAAGTGAACTCCGAGCATAATCTGGTAAAAGTATCCATCGTTGGCGCTGGCATGATCAGTCACCCAGGCGTAGCCGCTCAGATGTTTGATGTAATCTCGAAGCAAGGCGTCAGCATTAAGATGGTTAGCACATCAGAAATCAAGACGTCCTGCGTAATCGAGGGTGGTAACCTAGAGCAAGTAGTGAAGGCACTGCACACGGCTTATAACCTAGATACCGATGCTCAAGTATTTGTCGGTGGACCACAAGACCGCCGCTAGAAATAGCTATCGATGATGGCGAACTGGCATAGAGCGTGAATAAGAGTTTTAAATCAAGAGACCCGAAGCGAATGTAGCTTCAGGTCTCTTTTTTTGCGTCTAAGAAATCTTGTAAAACATCTCTAAAAGAGAGATTGCTGCATATATATATGAACGTATGATTCTAATTGCTGAGGAGGTTCATTCTATTGGACAAGTTCGTCGCCAGTATGGCATCACTACGAGTCATTTCGGGAAGCATAGAGATCGCCGCGGCTTTGTATATGTTGAAATTGGCTCAAGTGGATAAAGCGCTAGCGGTCAATTCATTACTAGCTTTTGTAGGTCCGACAGTTCTGATATTGACTACGACCATTGGTCTGATTGGCATCGCTGATAAGTTGTCGTGGGGAAAGATAGCCTGGATATTCTTTGGAGTTTCCTGCCTCTTAATTGGTATTTTGAAAAAATGATAGATTCCATCGTCATAAAAATGAAGTACAAGCATACACATGAAGTAAGAAAACTGTTAATAGTTTTTGAAGACTAGTAAACACATGTGAAGAAATTGCTGGATATTGAATGGACATGGAGGTGGGCCTCCGATGAACTTGAGTTGGCTCGAATGGTTACCGGAAACGATTAAGAGTTTGCTTCTGCAAATATCGCCTGACATTCTCATTCAAATGGAAGAAGTTCGCATTCGAGAAGGAAGGCCGCTTGAAATTAATGGGCCAGAGGGGCATCGGTTCGTTACTCTGCAGGGGACGCTTACCTTGGATGCGAAGACAGCTTATTTTCCAAAAAGGGATGACAGTCGTAGGATGCTAGATCTGATAAGCAATCACTCCCTGTACACAATGGAAGAAGAACTACGCAAGGGTTTTGTAACTGTGCCCGGTGGACATCGAGTTGGACTTGCTGGTCGCACCGTCCTTAGTGGAGGACATGTGGAATTGATTCGAGACATTAGCGGATTCAACATGCGGATCGCAAGGGAAATAAGAGGTGTAGCCGATCCTATACTTCCATACCTCATAGATCTGAGAGCTAGAAGGATAAGGCATACGTTGATCCTTTCTCCTCCTCAACACGGGAAGACGACGCTTATGCGCGATCTGGCTAGGCAGATCAGCAGTGGTGGTTATGGACAATCTGAAATGTCACTTCAAGGGATAAAGGTTGGGATCGTGGATGAACGTTCGGAAATTGCGGGGAGTTTGCGTGGTGTTCCAAGTTTTGATGTCGGACCTCGAACCGATGTGATGGATGCTTGTCCCAAAGCTGAAGGCATGATGATGATGATCCGTTCCATGTCACCTGAAGTTCTAATGGTCGATGAAATTGGCAGGATGGAGGACGCGAATGCAGTCACAGAAGGTTTGCATGCAGGTATTACGGTGATTGCGACGGCGCATGGAGCTGGAACAGACGAGCTTAAACAACGGCCAGCACTCGCATTACTCTTGGAGAATCAAATGTTCGAGCGATATGTGGTGTTAAATCGCACGAGTCAGGGACTTGGCTTCCGTATACTAGACCAACAGCAACGAACTTTGCAGCTAAGAGATACGCAAGGTCGCGTTCAAGGAGGCGGTTCGCTTGTTTAAGATGATTGGAATCATATTGATTCTGCTCTCCGGTACGCTAGCTGGTTTTCATAAGGCAAGGCAGTTTGCGGCAAGACCTAGACAGATTAGGGAAATGATACTTGCCTTGCAGCGTCTAGAGACAGAAATCACGTATGGCCTTACACCGCTTCCAGATGCTATGGCGAAGATGGCAGAGCAGGCTAAAGAACCGCTTCGTACGGTATGGAGTAGTGCATCGAGATGGATGAGCCCACTCATGAGATTGAGCGCACAGGAAAGCATCCAGCGCGCTCTGAACGACAACTGGAAACGAACTGCAATGAGATCGTCAGAGAAGGAAATATTGCACCAGCTGAGCTATACGCTCGGAACAAGCGACCGTCAGGATCAGATCAAGCATATTGCCCTAGCGGCCCAGCAGCTGAAGCATGAAGAAGCCTCTGCACGAGAGGATCAAATCAAATATGAAAAAATAAGCAAAAGTCTGGGGCTCTTGATCGGAGCATTGATCGTCATTTTGATCTTTTAGCGAGGTGCCAAGGAATGAACATAGATGTCAACGCAATCTTTCAAATTGCGGGAATCGGGATCATCATAGCCATGATTCATACGGTGCTCAAGCAGATGGGGAAAGAGGATATGGCTCATTGGGTGACGGTCATCGGCTTTGTCGTGGTACTGTTCATGGTCGTCCGGCTGCTTGACACCCTGTTGCAAGAAATAAAAACGATCTTTTTATTCCAGTAGAGGTTTCTGCTATGGAAATTATACAAGTGGTAGGTTTAGGTCTTATCTCAACCATTCTGATATTAATCATCAAAGAACAGAAGCCAATGTTTGCGTTCTTACTGACTGCTTGCACAGGAATATTAATTTTCATGTTTCTTATGGGCCGAATTGGTGCAGTGTTCATCGAGCTTGAGCGCATGGCTGAATCAGCAGGTGTGAAGATGATTTACCTCAAGACGATTCTTAAAATTATCGGAATCGCTTATATCGCAGAATTCGGAGCACAGATCGTCAGGGACGCCGGTCAGGAGAGCGTTGCTACTAAGATTGAACTGGCAGGCAAGGTGCTTATTATGGTACTGGCCATTCCAATTATTGGAATCATTATTGAAACCGTCCTGAAGCTGCTGCCGGCCTGAGAAAGTAGGGATGACCATGTTGGGACAACAACAAATGATCCAATCGAAACATCTCTTTATTTTCCTAGTTATGTTTCTCATTGTTGGGTGCAGTCGTGTATTTGCAGCTTCGCCAGCAGATGAATGGGTCAAGCAACAGGTGCAGGAACTACCTAAGGGACAAGTGGAGAACTATTGGGATCAACTGATGAAGGATTATGGGGGATTCTTCCCCGATCAAAAGACACCTACGTTCGTGGATATGCTCATTCCAGGTGGAGACGGCTTCAGTATTAAGAATGTATTCTCCGCATTGATGAAGTTCATGTGGCATGAAGTGCTATACAACGGCAAGCTTCTGGTTACAATCGTCATGCTGAGCATCATGAGTATGATTCTTGAAACACTACAATCAGCATTTGAACGAAAATCGGTCAGTAAAATTGCCTACTCTCTCTGTTACATGGTCATTATCGTGCTTGCCATAAACAGCTTTAATGTAGCGATTGGTTACGCAAAGGAAGCGATTGATCGCATGATCGATTTCATGATGGCGATGATGCCACTACTATTCGCTTTACTGGCTTCAATGGGTAATATCGTTACTGTTTCCGTAACCCATCCACTGATTGTCTTCATGATTAACACGGTGGGTACACTGATTTACACCATTGTATTTCCACTACTCTTTTTCTCCGCGATTTTACATCTTGTTAGCTCACTCTCAGATAAGTACAAATTAACGCAACTAGCCAATCTGCTTCGCAACATCAGTGTAGGATTTCTTGGAGCACTGCTTACCGTATTTCTTGGTGTGATCTCAGTACAAGGTATTACAAGCTCTGTTACCGACGGTGTTACGATTCGTGCAGCTAAATACGTCTCAGGGAGTTTTATTCCAGTCGTCGGTAAAATGTTCGCAGATGCCACAGATACGGTAATTTCAGCTTCGCTACTAGTCAAAAATTCAATAGGTCTTGCGGGCGTAATCATTATTCTCTTCTTATGTGCCTTCCCAGCACTCAAAATATTGACTCTTGCCCTTATCTACAATGTGGCTGCTGCAGTCATGCAGCCACTTGGGGAATCACCTATCACGACATGTCTTGAGACGATTGGTAAGAGCATGATCTATGTGTTCGCAGCACTCGCAGCGGTAGGCTTAATGTTCTTCCTAGCCATTACGATCATGCTGACGGCGGGCAATGTGACCGTCATGATGAGGTGAAGAAAAGGAGGCGATAATTCATGACATGGCTAAGCGGATGGCTGCGCGAAGTGATCATGATTGTGATTTTGGCATCCTTTATTGATTTACTTCTCCCAAGTCGTTCAATGGAACGCTACGTAAAGCTAGTCATGAGCCTACTCATCCTGCTCACGCTCCTTGGTCCACTCATCAAGCTTCTAACCGATTCACCAGCTTCTCAACTGAGTGCAGCGATCAGTAAACAGGATCAGGAATCGATCTGGACTGCAAAAGGAGCGAAAGGGAATCTCAATCAGATTTTGGTTGAGGCAAGCAAAATCAAACTTCAACAGCAGGCGCAGACATTAAAGTTTGCAGGTGAAGAGGTAGCGCAGCGAATGAAAGAACAGATCCAACAGCAAACCGGTCAGAAGGTGGAGGAGGTAAAAGTTGCTCTAAGTCTTCAACCCGTTAATCAGACTTCCTCCGATCAAGAAAGTCCAGTTATATCTGCGGTTATCGTTATTTTACCAGGAGCTCAAGCCTCTGGTTCAACTGGAAATCAACAGCAAGGATTAGGTCAATCCATTGCTATTGAAGCTATACAGCCAGTTCAGGTGGATGTACAAGTACAACCTGAAGAAGGTAGCTCGGTCGCGGCATCAACATCGCAGCCTGACAATTCACAATCTCAATCTGAAGCAGCTCAAACGGAAGGAACAGACATAGTAGAGAAGAGTAATACCATCCGAGACATGCTTGTCACCATGTGGGATCTGAAGCCGGAAAGCGTTACGGTTCAGAGAAAGGCCGAATGAAGTGCGAACGCTGAACAGAAGGTGGAGGTGAGAATATGGGGAAATGGTTTAAAAAGCTGGAGCAGTGGCTCGGCGGGGGAGCAGGTGGAACGCAAAAAATACATACATTTCGCTGGCTCATTATTGTGGGGCTGGTAGGGGTTGCCATCGTGCTATTCAATTCCTTCGTCAATGTAAAGAAAATAAATAACGAAAATATAGGCAGGGAGCCGCCAGCCGGGGCGCAAACCCAAGAGACCTTTCAGAATACGGCAACACAGGGAAGTGCTTTTGAGAGTATTGAAGAGGCTTCTGAGAGCAAGATGAAAGACATTTTGGAGAAAATAGTGGGCGTAGGAACGGTAGATATCATGGTCACGGTGGATTCCACAGATGAAATTATTTATCAGCGTAATGTGAAGGACTCTCAGCAACAGACGGATGAGAATGACGCAAATGGGGGAAAACGCCATTCCACACAATATACGAGGGATGGAGAAGTTGTCACTTATGAACAATCCGGCGCACAGACTCCGATTATCACCAAGAGAGTCAAGCCGCAGATCAGGGGTGTACTGATTGTAGCGAAAGGAGCAGAAAATGAAGTGGTCCACAAGCTGATTGTGGATGCGGTAGAAAAAGGACTTAATGTTCCAAGTTACCGAATTTCTGTCGTGCCTCGTAAGCAGGGGTGAAGCCGCATGTTCCATATTCATCTAATATTGAGGAGGATTTAAATAATGAATAACAAGAGACAAACGATTTGGTTGGTATCTATGCTCAGTTTAATGGTGATTTTGTCGGCATATTATTTATTTACGGAAGATACTGGTCCATACAAAACACCTATTGCAGACAGTACGCAGGTAGATGCTAAGAACAAGACAGTCAAGGAAACAACAGTATCAAAAACAGATGAAGGCGTTGTTGTTACTGAAGTTGTAACGGATGGTAAAGTGAATGAAACACCAACAACAGACACAGCAGCAAAGGATACTACCACTAAAACTGCAACGGATGACACGGCAAAAATAACAGACAAAACAACTGACAAAACTACGGATAAAACGACAGTATCTACGGATAAGAAAAGCACGACGGATTCGGCGAAAACGACGACTGGCAGCACGGCAAAGAAAGATACTCCAAAGTCGGATACGGAAGTATTGAAAGAAGTGGCGCTGCAAACAACTTCAGGTAGTACATTAATTGATTCCTACTTAATGCAGCGTTCGCAGGAAAATGTGAAGAAAAATAGTGATCTAATGGCAAAAATGAATGATATGACTAGCAACTCAGAAGCTCAAGCCAAGGCTTCAGAAGAGCTGACTGCGCTTGAGGATAAAGAGTCGAAAATTCAAGGGATTGAGCAGGAATTGGAACAAAAGTATTCTTTCCCTAGCGCATTTGTAAAAGAAGAAGCAGATAAGTACAAAGTGCTTGTACTCAGTAATAAAATGGATGTGAAGCAGGCGGTAAGTATTGTTCAACTCGTTATGAAAGAGCTCGAAGTTGGTCAAGATAAAGTTAGCGTACAGTTCGTAGCTCAATAAGAAATATTGAAAACAATGGGAAAATAGAAAGAGTCCGGAAATTCCCGGGCTCTTTCTATTTATAGAGTTTGTGATATAATACATATCGGTATGTGCATGAATGTCCGAAGCAATAGCTTCCCCTTATAGCTGAAGGAGTGAATAGTGAATGTTCAAGTTAAACGAAATTAAAGAATTAATTAAATTGGTCGATCAGACCTCTGTACATGAACTGGATATTGAAATTGAAGGCACAAAGTTGTCTATACGTAAGCCAGGTAAGACGGAAGTTATCAATTTCCAGCCAACCTTGCCACAAACACTGATGCAAGCTCCTCAGGGCCAAGTTGTACAACAATATAACCAGGCACCGGTTGCTAGCGAACCTGAAGTGGATCTTGCCGCGTCCTCACTACATAAAATTGTTTCCCCGATGGTTGGTACATTCTACAGAGCATCTTCACCAGATAAGGCACCTTTTATTAGTGTGGGTGACAGAGTAGATGAGAAATCTACAGTCTGCATTATTGAAGCTATGAAACTAATGAATGAACTTGAAGCAGAAATCAAAGGGGAAATTGTTGAAGTCCTCGCCGAAAACGGGCAACTGGTAGAATTCGGGCAGCCTCTATTTCTGGTGAAAGCAGACTAAGGCCAGTACGAATGAGGAGGTAACTTGCATGAAATTTCATAAAATACTTATAGCAAACCGCGGTGAAATTGCCGTACGCATTATTCGTGCTTGTCGTGAACTCGGTATTTCAACCGTTGCCGTTTATTCGGAAGCTGATAAAGAGTCACTTCATGTACGTTTGGCAGATGAGGCCTATTGCATAGGTCCGGTTTTATCTAAAGATAGCTACTTAAATATTACTAATATTATGAGTGTAGCCTCTCTAACAGACTGTGATGCTATTCACCCTGGATACGGTTTTCTAGCGGAGAATGCTGATTTTGCAGAGATTTGTGAATCTTGCAATATTACGTTTATCGGTCCTTCCGCAGATGCGATTACGAAGATGGGGGATAAAGCGGTAGCCAAGCAGACGATGATGGCTGCAGGGGTACCCGTTATTCCTGGCTCTGAAGGATTAATTGAGGACTTGGATGCTGCCATAATGATCGGCCGTGATATCGGATATCCGCTCATTATTAAAGCAACAGCTGGCGGTGGAGGTAAAGGAATTCGTATTGCTGACGATGAGCCTTCACTGATAAAGCAGATTACTGCGGCCCAGCAGGAAGCTCAGAAAGCTTTTGGTAATGCTGGCGTATACCTGGAGAAATATCTCACAGGTATGAAGCATGTCGAAATTCAGATCATTGCAGATAAACATGGTCATGCGGTCCATTTAGGAGAGCGAGATTGTTCTGTGCAACGTCGTAGACAGAAGCTGGTAGAAGAAGCTCCTTGTTCGATTCTCTCTGAAGAAATCCGTAGTCGCATGGGTGAGGCTGCTGTACGTGCTGCACTAGCGGTTAATTATTCCGGTGCAGGCACGCTTGAATTTCTGCTCGGAACAGATGGACAATTTTACTTTATGGAAATGAATACTCGGATTCAAGTTGAACATCCAGTCACTGAAATGGTAACAGGTATTGACCTGATTAAAGAAATGATATCTGTAGCAGAAGGTAATGAGCTGTCCTTTACTCAAGATGAAGTTGTGATTAACGGTTGGTCTATGGAATGCCGTGTGAATGCGGAAGATCCTGCTCGTAATTTCATGCCTTCTCCTGGTAAAATCCAGTTTTATCTGCCTCCAGGAGGACCTGGTGTTCGTGTAGATAGTGCAGCTTATCAGGGTTATAGCATCCCTCCTTATTATGATTCTATGATTGCCAAACTGATTGTCTGGGCACCAACACGTCAGGAAGCGATCGCGAAAATGAAGCGGGCATTGTCTGAATTTGCTGTGGAAGGTATTCAAACTACTATTCCTTTCCATCAGAAACTTATGGACCATCCGACCTTTAATAAAGGTGATTTTGATATTAAATTCTTAGAAGAGAATGAAATTTAGAATCGCTACAAGAACGTTTGTCATCATGCCCACGAGATGGTATAGTATGAATGATTCATTGCGTTCGCCTGATCCGTCTACAACGAATATCTATAATATCCGAAAGGTGTGTTGAGGGCATAATGAGCACATTACCGAGTGACATTGAACGTACGGAAATTGGCGAGATTCAAATTGCTCCAGAAGTTATTGAAGTCATTGCAGGTTTGGCAACCGTTGAGGTAAGCGGAGTTGCTGGAATGAGCGGTGGTTTTGCAGGTGGTATTGCTGAACTTCTGGGACGTAAGAATCTTTCCAAAGGTGTTAAAGTTGAGGTTGGACAGCGAGAAGCGGCTGTCGATGTTTCAGTTATCGTTGAATACGGCTTCCGTTTGCCAGAAGTGGCCTCGGAAATTCAGCGCAATGTGAAACGTTCAATAGAAAATATGACCGGTCTGAACGTCGTTGAAGTTAACGTACATATTCATGATGTACATTTCAAGACAACTGAGCGGGTTGATGATGTTGAATTCAGCCACCGGGTGAAATAATTCGATAAAGCTAAACCCCCGATAGAACTATCGAGGGTTTACTCTAATTAAGGAGCTGTGCTGTTCGTGGCCAAGATACTGGACAGACTTTTGCTGTTTATATACAGCTTGAGTATTGGTGTAATTTGTGTATTTGCCATCCTCCTCTTGAGTGGTGTGGTTCCTGATCCGCTTAGCGGTTTCAATCCAGAGATTGTCCTAATCACAGCGATTGTCGTCTCTGTGGTGTTATTCCTACTAAGTATACGATTCTTTTATATTTCAATTCGCCGTGATCGTTCTCATGTTCCTTCGATTGATCAGCGGACAGAATACGGAGATATTCAAATTTCCGTTGAAACAATTGAGAATCTATGTCTTAAAGCAGCCTCTAAGGTGCGAGGAGTTAAAGATCTGAAAGCACGGATTCGTGTAGGTCAATCGGGTCTGGAAATTATGATCCGAGCAGTAGTCGATGGAGATGTATCTATTCCTACGTTAACCGCTGAAGTTCAGAAGCAGGTTCATGACTATTTGCAGGACACGACAGGGATACCAGTGGCTAATGTAGCAGTCTATATCGCTAATGTTGCCCAGTCGCCTAGTTTTAAGAGTAGAGTGGAATAGAGGTGAATTTCCCGATGCTTTGGAAGGAAATATGGGAGAGTCACAGAGGCCGAGTTGTCGGCATCGCGGGTGGAATTCTATACGGAATTATATATTTAATGTTTGGATTTTGGGATATGTTGTTCTTTGCACTGGTTGTGTTCATAGGATATACCGCTGGCAGAAGGAAGGACCAGAATGAGGGTCCTTTCTTCCGCTGGAAGGTAATGGGACAGTGGCTTTCTGAGCGCTGGCGCCTTTTCAAATGATCACCGTGATATGCTTTCTCCGGAAAAGAACCACTGCTTCAACACGCCTTTTTTCCCGGAGGCAGCATATCACGGTTTTTTTGTGGTACAAACCATGTTTATGAATCATTTAATCCATAATAATAATAAGAGAAAACCAAGATAGGTTCAGGAGGAACATAATGAAAAGACGGTTAGCAAGAGAAATTGTAGTACAAAGCCTCTATCAAATGGAAATGAATCAGGTAACTAGCGAAGAAGCGGTGGCTATGTTGCTGTCTGAAGCTGGTGAAGAGAATGATACCGAGCGTGTAATTACCGACGAGCCACAGCTTACAAGCTATGTTTTGGAACTAGTGGATGGAACTTGGAGTCATAAAGTAGCGATTGATGATCTTCTAGCTCAATATCTTAAAGGATGGCAAATGAGCCGCCTGTCAAAAGTTGACCGAGAAGTGCTGCGATTAGCTGCTTATGAAATGCTCTATCGTGAGGATGTTCCCGCTAAAGTTGTTATTAACGAAGCGATTGAATTGTCTAAGCATTTCGGCACGGATGAATCAGGTAAATTCGTCAATGGTGTATTAGGAAATATGATTCGTGAATTGGAAAAGTTAAGATCAAAAAAGTAATAGAATAGTTACTTCTTTCATTATCATTCAAATTAGGGGAGAGATCATAACATGACAGCATCTATTATTAGCGGTAAAAAAGTATCTGACGAAATTCGTGGCAGTATTAGCGATGAAGTGAAAGAACTTGTAAGCAAAAACGTTGTGCCTGGGTTAGCGGTAGTATTAGTGGGTGAAGACGCTGCCTCTCAAGTCTACGTCCGCAATAAAGAAAAAGCCTGCCATGATCTCGGCTTCTATTCTGAAGTACATCGTTTACCTGCTGAGACATCTGAGCAACAACTATTAGCATTGGTAGATACATTGAATCAACAGGATACCATTGATGGGATCTTGGTGCAGTTGCCGCTACCTTCTCATATTAATGAAAAATCAGTTATTAATGCGATTTCTGTTCATAAAGATGTGGATGGTTTTCATCCAGTAAATGTGGGTAATCTGGTTATTGGTGATGATAGTCTTCTACCTTGTACACCAGCAGGTGTGATCGAGTTAATTAAACGCGCTGGCGTTGAGTTATCTGGCAAGCATGCTGTGGTCATTGGTCGTAGCAATATTGTAGGAAAACCGGTCTCACTGCTTTTACAACGGGAGAACGCAACAGTAACGATGTGCCATTCACGGACATCTAACATGGCAGAACTTGCAAGGCAAGCTGATGTGCTCGTTGTTGCCATCGGACGTGCTAATTTTATTGATTCAAGTTATGTTAAGCCTGGTGCTGTTGTCATTGACGTAGGTATGAACCGTTTAGAGAATGGGAAATTAGCAGGTGACGTTGATTTCGAGAGCGTTAAAGAGGTTTCAGGTCCAATTACACCAGTTCCTGGTGGCGTTGGTCCCATGACCATTACAATGCTTATGAAGAACACATTAACAGCCGCTAAACGCAATCACGGGCTGGTATAAGGATAAATTGAGATGAAACCGCAGAATATTTATTCGATTAAGGATCTGAGCCGGTATATCCGGATGAAACTGGATTCGGATAATGTACTCTCCGATGTATGGATTCGTGGTGAAATCTCCAATTTCACACACCATTCCAGTGGACATATGTATTTCACGTTAAAAGATGAAGCCAGTCGTATTAAGGCAATTATGTTTGCCTCTCACAATCAGAGGCTTCCCTTTGTGCCTAAAGAAGGCGCTAAAGTGATTGCTAGAGGTAATGTAACGGTCTATGAGCGAGATGGTCAATATCAATTTTACGCTACACAAATGCAGCCAGATGGCATTGGTAGTCTTTACCTTGCATACGAGCAGCTGAAGAAAAAGCTTGACGATGAAGGCTTGTTCTCGGCGGATCGGAAGCGGCGTATCCCTGCTTTTCCTCAAACGATTGGTGTGATTACTTCACCAACCGGTGCAGCGGTACGTGATATCATCATCACGCTTGAGCGTAGGTATCCTCAAGCCCGAGTCATTCTCCATCCAGTCCTTGTACAAGGAGCTGGAGCAGCTCCCGCTATTGTGCGTGCTATAAACAATATGAACCGGATGGAAGAAGCTGACATACTTATTGTCGGTCGAGGTGGAGGGTCGCTTGAAGAGCTGTGGGCATTTAATGAAGAGTCAGTGGCAAGAGCCATACGATCTTCTGAGATTCCTGTTATTTCGGCTGTCGGTCATGAGACCGACTTTACGATTGCGGATTTTGCCGCTGATCTACGTGCGGCGACTCCAACTGCAGCTGCGGAGCTTGCTGTTCCCAATACTGCTGAATTAAAGGGCCAAATCAGGCAACAACAAAGGTTGCTACGGCAGTCATTACAACAACGCGTCCTAAGAAGCAGGCAGCGTTTGTCAGCTTTACAGCGTTCTTCCGTGCTAGTTCATCCGCGCCGCTATATGCTGCAACATGCGGAGCGACTAGATATGCTGAGGCAGCGTCTTACTGGCACGTTGCAGAATCGCTCGAAGCTGCAACGTGAACGTCAGGCACGTATCCATCATGCTTTGATGAGATATAATCCTAAGGAGCAGATGATATCGGCGAGACAACGGACAGAAGTGAATAGAAAACAGCTCCTTCAGTCGATGCAAGCTATTATTAAAGATAATCAGTCTCGTATGAGAACCAGTATACGTCAGCTGGACGCACTGAGCCCACTCAAAGTAATGTCCCGTGGCTACAGCTTGGTTTATGATGAGCAGCAGGATCGTTTAATTAAATCACTTGGGGATGTACAGCTTGGTGATCAGATTCAAATAAAAGTAAGTGACGGGCAAATATCCGCCCAAGTATGGGCTAAGAAGGAGGATGCACAGAATCATGGCGAAGGATAAAGAACTTAATTTTGAAGATGCAATGATTCAGCTTGAGGACATTGTAGGTGAGCTCGAGCATGGAGATGTTCCTCTTGAAAAAGCGATCGAATTATTTCAATCAGGCATGAAACTTTCTCAACTGTGCAGCCAAAAGCTTGAACAAGTGGAACGTCGGATCGAAATGATCGTAGAAGAAGATGGAGAGTTACGTAAGAAGCCTTTTGGTAACCAATTGGATTTGGACGGGAGTGACCTCGCTTGAGTAATCGGCTCCCCTTTCCGAAGTATATGTCACTAATGTCTGATCAAGTGACAAGTCATTTGGCAGATTTGATGCCTTCGGAATGGCTAGTACCTACTTCGCTATCTGAATCTATGAATTATTCACTAATGGCGGGCGGGAAGAGGCTACGTCCATTACTTGTATTGTCCGCATGCGAATCACTGGGCGGTAATCAAGAGGCAGCTCTTGAAGCCGCATGCGCTGTTGAGATGGTACATACGTATTCGCTGATCCATGATGATTTACCAGCTATGGATAATGATGACTATCGTCGCGGAAAGCTGACGAATCATAAAGTTTATGGAGAAGCGACTGCAATTCTTGCAGGGGATGCTCTTTTGACCCATGCCTTTTATAACATTTCACAAATGCATCGTAAGTATGGGGTGAATGCAGAATCAGTGCTTTCGATCATTGAGGAATTATCCGAAATGGCGGGACCTCGCGGTATGGTTGGTGGGCAGATTGCTGATATGGAGGGAGAGCAGGGTTTAACAGACTTAGCTCATCTCCAATATATCCATATTCACAAAACTAGTGATCTTATTGTCTTCTCACTTCTCGCGGGGGGACGTATTGCTGGTGCGAACGAGTACCAGCTTCAAGCTTTACGTACATTTGGCCTTAAAATTGGGCTTGCTTTTCAAATTCAAGATGACATCTTAGATCTGATTGGTGATGAAAATAAACTTGGTAAGAAAACACAGAGTGATGTGGAACAACAAAAAGTGACTTACCCTTATTTTATCGGACTAGATGCCTCCCGTACTGAAGTGGAGAAGTTAACTCGTGAAGGTAAGGAAGCCTTGCTGAGTGCAGATTTGAATGATCCTAGCCGATTATTAGAAATTGCAGATTATTTACTAAACAGGGACCATTAGTAAGCGTTCTTAGGAAAGCTAAATGATTTGTGATATAATGGCGAAAAGAATCGAAGCATATAATAGATAAATGATGATTCATAAATAATAAATTGAAGGAAAGCGGGGAGATTGACGTGCTGCTTCCACAAATTAAACAGCCAGGACAATTGAAATCACTATCGGTTGAAGAACTCTCTTCTGTGGCGGCCGAAATCCGCCAATTCTTGATTGAGAAACTATCTGTTACTGGTGGGCATCTTGCATCAAACTTGGGAGTAGTTGAACTCACGCTAGCCATGCATTACTGCTATAACAGCCCAGAAGATAAATTTATATTTGACGTAGGTCACCAAGCATATGTTCATAAAATACTTACTGGCCGAATGGATCGGTTCGATTCATTACGTAAAGCTAACGGTCTGTGTGGTTTTGTGAAGCGCAATGAAAGCGATCATGATGTTTGGGAAGCTGGACATAGTAGTACTTCGTTATCGGCAGCAATGGGCATGGCTTTGGCTCGCGATTTGAAGGGTGAGCATAACAAAGTTATTGCATGATTGGCGATGGAGCTCTAACAGGCGGAATGGCTTTTGAAGCATTAAATCATATCGGTCATGAACAGAAAGACCTAATGGTCATTCTTAACGATAATGAAATGTCCATTGCACCTAATGTAGGAGCTATGCATAATTACTTAAGCAAAATCCGCTCAGATCGGTACTATTTACGTGCCAAAGACGAAGTGGAAATGCTATTGAAGAAAATTCCAGCTATCGGAGGCAAGCTTGCGAAGACCGCGGAGCGCGTAAAAGATAGTTTGAAATACATGATGGTACCAGGTGTGTTATTCGAGGAACTTGGTCTGACTTATCTGGGGCCTGTAGATGGCCATGATATGCACAAGCTGATCGAAACCTTTAAACAGGCCGACAACGTTCGTGGACCTGTATTTGTCCATGTATTAACTACTAAAGGTAAAGGCTATAAGCCTGCAGAAGCAGATTCTTATAAATGGCATGGCATTTCTCCATATAAAATTGAATCGGGTCAAGTTTTAAAATCGGTCGGTAATCCAATGTACACAGATGTGTTTGCTAAAACCCTAATTGAACTTGGTGAACAGGATAAGCGACTTGTTGCAGTTACGCCTGCTATGCCAAGTGGTTCTGGTTTAATTCCTTTCAGCGAGCGATTTCCTGACCGGATGATTGATGTAGGTATTGCTGAGCAACATGCTGCAACCATGTGTGCAGCACTAGCTATGGAAGGGATGAAGCCGGTATTTGCGGTATATTCCACTTTTATGCAGCGCGCTTATGATCAAATTGTGCATGATATTTGCAGACATAATGCGAATGTTATGTTTGCGATTGACCGGGCTGGATTTGTTGGTGCTGATGGCGAAACCCATCAGGGTGTATTTGATGTAGCGTTTATGCGTCATATCCCGAATATGGTGATGATGATGCCGAAGGACGAGAATGAGCTAAGACACATGATGAAAACAGCGTTAGAGTATAACGATGGTCCTATTGCTTACCGTTATCCAAGGGTTAACGGTCTTGGAGTTACGCTTGACGAGACATTGATACCTATACCAATTGGTAAATGGGAGACAGTTCGTGAAGGTGAAGGCTATGCTGTACTCGCGGCTGGACCTATGGTTCAGGTTGCACTTGAAGCAGCTGAAATCCTTAAGCGTGAAGGCGTGCAGCTTCGTGTTATTAATGCGAGATTCTTTAAACCATTGGATCATGAAATGCTGCTCGAACTCGCGAATAGCCATACGAATATGATCGTATTGGAAGAAGCGAGCGAAGCAGGAAGCTTGGGTTCTGCAATATTGGAATTTTATGCGGAGAATCGCATTTTTGATACTAGGGTGTCGCTCATGGGGGTTCCAGATCGATTTATCGAGCACGGAAGTGTGAAGGAACAACGTGAAGAGACAGGATTAACAGCTGAAGCAGTATGTACGGAGATGAAGCAGTTCATGTCCAACCATCCATATGGCATTGGCAAAACAGGATTCTCATCCTAAATGTTAAGGCAGATCAGGAGATCACAATGAATGTACCGAAAGAACGGATTGACATCTTGCTTGTAGAGCAAGGATTTTACGATAGCCGTGAAAAGGCAAAGGCTTCCATTATGGCTGGGCTTGTGTATGCCGCTGGAGACCGTATCGAGAAAGCAGGAATGAAAATTCCGCGCGATTCTGAACTCAAAGTGAAGGGTTCGATTCACCCTTATGTCAGCAGAGGCGGCTTGAAGCTGGAGAAGGCATTAAAAACCTTTGGCATCCAGATGACGGATCGAACCATGCTTGACATTGGGTCTTCTACTGGAGGATTTACGGATTGCGCACTTCAGAATGGCGCATCATACGTTTATGCGATTGATGTTGGTTATAACCAGCTTGATTGGTCGCTGCGTAATGATGAGCGTGTGAATGTGATGGAAAGAACAAATTTTCGTTATATGACACCGGATGATTTGAAGGGACCTACACCTAATTTTGCAAGTATTGACGTTTCGTTTATTTCTCTTCGAATTATTTTGCCACCACTTAAGGCTTTGCTTCAGAGACCTGCAGATATCGCCGCACTTATCAAGCCACAATTTGAGGCTGGGCGAGAGAAGGTTGGTAAGTCAGGCGTGGTGCGTGATCCGGCTGTTCATAAGGAAGTCTTACAGCATGTGCTGTCTTTTGCTCAAGAGCAGGGATTTCAATTGCAGGACTTAACTTTTTCCCCAATTACGGGCGGCGAAGGTAATATTGAATTTCTTGTCCATTGGCGGTTAATGCCGGAGAATGATGTGATGGAAGACACAACGGATACAACAAAAGATTCTGAATCATTAGAATCCATAATCAAAGAGGTAGTTAATCAGGCTACTCAGACCTTTACAGGAAACTCATCTAAGTGATGAGTTTCTTTTAATTCAGAACTGACTGTGTATAAATGAACCATTTCATCGTTTATATTTGATGAGAACGTTTGTTTGGATTATAATGGTGTTAAAAAAAGGATTTTTTTCATGATCTCTCGAATAGGTTCACGAGAGGTGATGGGAATGAAGGGACATTCTGACGAGCTTCTTATGCTCTTGATCGGGTTGCTCATTGTTGTATTGATTGTTTTCAAACTTAAAAGCTGGATGTTTAATACACAATCGCGGTTACCTAAGAGTGTACCTTTGAATGATTGGATTCCCGAGCATCCGGCATTGGATCTACTGGAAAAAGTCGGGTATGAGGTAATGGGTGGTCGAATTAAAATCCCTTTGTATTTTGAAGTTAACCAGCAGCAGGAATATCACAGCCGGTTATTTATTGATTATGTAGTTAAAGATCGTAAAGATATATACTACTTGGTGAAAATATCCCGTAAACGGCTTCCGATGGATTGGACGGGTAGTGGAATCAGAGATCAGCTGCTTCCTTATTTTTTGCTTTATCCAGAGTGTGGTGGTCTAATTTATATAGATATGGAATTAGGTAAGAACGGAATACGACGCATCCATTTTGATTGGGATGAAGAGGAATGGATTGGATATGATGATTAAATATACATGTAATTACAGGAGGCCTTTATGAAAGGACAACGACATATTAAAATCAGAGAAATAATCACACATGGAGAAATTGAAACGCAGGATGACTTGGTGGAAGCGTTAAGACAAGCAGGCTTTCAAGTAACCCAGGCTACCGTGTCACGTGATATTAAAGAACTGTTACTGATTAAGGTACCTATGGATGATGGGAGATATAAATATTCACTTCCTACAGAACAACGCTATAATCCAATCCAGAAATTAAAACGTGCGCTTATTGATAACTTTGTTCACATTGATTACACCAATAATTTGGTTGTCATGAAATGCTTACCAGGGACAGCCAATGCAGTTGCGGTCTTGCTTGATAACATGGAATGGAATCAGATTATGGGTACGATTTGCGGCGATGACACGATTCTAATGATTTGCAGAACCAATGAGGATAGCGAAAGCTTAGTCAAGCAAGTCATGGCATTCATTTCGTAATACCTAATCTAAGCATTGAATTTAGGCGGAGGTGGGCTATTCTGTGTTACAAACATTAAGTATCCGGAATTTAGCGGTTGTTGAAAGCGTAGATGTACACTTTTACCCTGGCTTTCATGTTCTTACTGGTGAGACGGGTGCGGGTAAATCGATTATTATAGATGCTCTTGGTTTGGTCGCTGGGGGTAGGGGATCTGCTGATTTGATTCGTTATGGCTGTGATAAAGCGGAGATTGAGGCTCTTTTCGAGCTTCAATTAAGCCATCCTGTTTGGGCTGCCCTTGAAAATATAGGCGTTTCAGCGAATGATGAAGAGCATTTGGTCATTAGAAGAGAACTAACCGCACAAGGGAAAAGTACTTCCCGAATTAACGGTCAGCTCGTTAATTTGAGCATGTTGCGTGAGATTGGTGACTTGCTGGTGAACATACATGGACAACATGAACACCAAAGCCTTTTGCGCCCAGATCGACATTTGCATCTACTCGATACATACGGTGAAGCCGTGATTGGTCCGATCAAGAAGGCTTATCAAGAGCAATACAGTGCTTTTGTGAAGGTGGAGAAAGAACTAAGGGAGTTGCAGGATTCCAGTAAAAAAGCTTATCAAATGCTCGATTTATACCGTTTTCAATTAGAAGAAATTTCAGCAGCATCATTAAAATCGGGTGAGGATGAATGGCTTTCGGAAGAAAGGGTCAAGCTATCCCATAGTGAGAAAATGATGGATTCTGTGTCAGATTCATACGATATACTATACGGCAACCAGGGGCTAGGAGCTGTAAGCTCAGCCGTTTCACGTCTCCAAGATGTCGTCAAGTATGATGAAAAAGGCTTAAAGCCTGTGCTCGAACAGTTACAGTCTGCTTATTATCAGCTTGAAGATGCAGCATTTCAGCTAAGGGATTATAGAGACCAAGTGGAGTTCAATCCTGAGCGGCTTCAAGAAGTAGAAGAACGTCTAGATCTCATTGCGACACTGCGCCGTAAATATGGTGAGAGTGTGGATCAGATCATGTCTTATTACGATAGTATTCTTAAAGAAAGTAGTGTCCTCGAAAATAAAGATGAGCGTCTTGAACAGCTTTTACAGCAACGGGATGGTATGTTGCAGGGATTATCGGTAGCTGCGATCGCGCTAAGTGAAGTTAGAAAGAAATGTGCTGGAGATTTAGCTTCACAGGTGGAAAGTGAACTGAAGGATCTCCATATGGAACGTACGTCGCTTGAGGTTCGTCTGGAGCTGCTTGAGGATGCCAGAGGCTTCGAAATTGGTGGACATAAGGTGAGGCTCACGAAGCAGGGTATGGATAATGCTGAGTTTATGATATCGCCGAATCCAGGTGAGCCGTTGCGGCCGCTTAGTAAGATTGCTTCTGGTGGCGAATTGTCCAGAATGATGCTAGCCATCAAAAGTATTTTTGCACGGCATGATCGGATTCCTGTACTTATCTTTGATGAAGTGGATACAGGTGTGAGTGGTAGAGCTGCGCAATCTATAGCTGAGAAACTCTATAAATTGTCTTCAAGCTGTCAAGTGTTCTCCATCACTCATTTACCGCAGGTTGCATGTATGGCAGACCATCAGTATTTAATTGAGAAGAACATTGAAGAGGGACGTACCATGACTCGCGTAGAGTCGTTAAATCATCAAGGCCGCACGGAAGAATTGGCTCGAATGTTAGGCGGGGTTGAAATCACCGATAAAACCCTCCATCATGCCCAAGATATGCTGAAGTTGGCTGAAGAGCGAAAGGCTGTCAAATCCGCGCCAGCGTAATGATTGACAGTTATAAAAGGCTGGGGGCAAGGTAATCTTATAGGTACGCAATTGGCGACCACCTTTCGTCAAGCGAAACACAAAGGGAGCGTGACAGCCATTGAACTCCAGCCTCAGGAATAAAATGCTCGCTTTTACTACGGTCTTTTTATTATGTTTCCTTGGTACTACCGTCCCTGTCCAGAGTTATGCTGCTTTACCTAATGAACTTCGTCTGTTCTCAGGTGAAACAAACAAGTTGGAGCTTGCGATGCCTGTATATGCTCAAGCGTCTGTTGATCGGCCGGATGTATTGCAACTAAATCATAATTCAGCACAAACCACTTCTCATGTCTCTCCAGCTCATCCTCTTCAACTGCACCCCCGGCAAAGTGGTGTAGCGAAAGTGACATTGAAATTATTCGGTGCGATCCCGATTAAAACAGTGCAAATCCAAGTTGTACCCGGACTTAAGGTTATTCCAGGCGGACAGACTATTGGTGTTAAAGTTAAATCAGCCGGAATATTAGTTGTAGGACATCACTTGGTGAACATTAATCAACAAACACGAATATCTCCTGGGGAAAATGCTGGAATTCAATTGGGCGACTTAATGACCCATATGAATGCTGTCCCATTGCAAGATGTGAGCAAGGTGGCTCAGATTGTTGAAGAAGCAGGTAAAGGAAAGCAAAATTTAGAAATTACGTTTAAACGCGGCGACAAAGTGATGACTACCAAGTTATCACCTGCATACGACGCTGAGGATCGTGTTTGGAGGCTTGGTTTGTATATACGTGATTCTGCAGCAGGGGTCGGCACATTGACCTTCTACGCACCAGACCAAGGCGTATATGGAGCATTAGGACATGTGATCACAGATATGAACACGCAAACGCCCATAGTTGTGGGAAGCGGAGAAGTTCTGCAATCGAACGTTACTTCAATATCTAAAAGTTCTGAGGGCGAACCAGGTGAGAAAAGAGCAAGCTTCATAAGAGAAAGTAAAATCTTAGGAAATATTGAGCGCAATACTCATTTCGGTATATTTGGGAAAATGAACAAGAATCCGGATCACAGCTTGTATAGTGAAGGAATACCTGTTGCTTTTGCCAGTGAAGTGAAGGAAGGACCTGCTGAAATTTTGACCGTTGTCGATGGGCAGCAGGTTGAGCGCTTTAAAGTCAATATCGTTCATGTAGCTAAACAAGATGAACCCGCTACCAAAGGATTAGTTATTCGCATAACCGACCCCAAACTGATCGAGAAAACTGGGGGGATTGTACAAGGGATGAGCGGAAGCCCCATTGTTCAGAACGGCAAGTTAATCGGGGCTGTAACTCATGTGTTTGTAAACGATCCTAAATCAGGGTATGGATGTTTTATCGAATGGATGCTTCAAGATTCAGGCGTTATGCCGCAAGCGAACAGGGAACAACAAAATCTTAAGGCTAGTTAAACGCCTTAAGATTTTTTGTCGTATTTAAACGAATAAAAACGAACGATGTATAAAATAAATAATTATAAATCAATATTACAAAAAAATAAACAAAAATAATTTTCGACAGAAGGAATTCAAAGTCCGATGTCGAAAACTATTCTTTGCACAAATAAAATGAAAATTAACGAAGAGATTCTAAGGAGGAAGTAGCCAGTGCAAAAAATTGAGGTTTTGTTGGCAGACGATAATCGGGAATTTACGAACTTACTCGCAGAATACATTACAGACCAAGAAGATATGGTGGTAACAGGAATCGCCTATAATGGCGAGGAAGTGCTTAATATGATTAATGAATCCCGGAAAGCTCCCGATGTGCTGATATTAGATATCATCATGCCTCATTTGGATGGCCTTGGTGTTCTAGAGCGACTGCGTGAAATGAATTTATCTCCGCAGCCCAAAATCATTATGCTGACCGCTTTTGGTCAGGAGAATATCACCCAAAGAGCGGTGCAGCTCGGGGCTTCTTATTATATTCTTAAGCCATTTGATATGGAGGTTCTCGCGAGCAGAATTCGTCAATTGGTTGGTCAGCAAAGCGTGACTACAGGCTCTTCATCTTTCTCCTTTAGTAAATCAAATGTAGTCCCAATGGCAAAAGGTAAAAATTTAGATGCAAATATCACGTCCATCATACATGAAATTGGTGTACCCGCACATATTAAAGGATACCAGTACTTAAGAGAAGCCATTACAATGGTGTATAACAATATCGAAATCCTGGGAGCGATTACCAAAACGCTTTATCCAGCAATCGCTGAAAAATTCAAAACTACGCCTTCCCGCGTGGAACGCGCCATCCGCCATGCCATAGAAGTAGCATGGACTCGTGGTAACATCGACAGCATCAGCCATTTGTTTGGCTATACAATAAACATCAGCAAATCTAAGCCCACGAACTCTGAGTTCATAGCGATGGTTGCTGACAAGCTTAGAATTGAGCATAAGGTTTCGTAAACCGCCTAGTGACGGGGAATTTTTACGATAGGTTGAAGGCTTGTTCGCAATAACTTATTAATGATTCTCCTTATCGCTTCGATAAACTAAAGCGTTACCATTACGATATATTTAAACTTGTATACATCATGCCAAGAATACCGCACTTTATTGGATTTATCATAAATCCAATAAAGTGCGGTATTTTTTGTTATGCTTTGTAAAAATTATTTTCCTAAGTTTGTATACATATCATCAAAAGTTTTCGTTATGCAAGTGTGGAAAGGAGCGGACAATGAACAATGATGAATTCATTAAACAATTAATGCAGAGGGGAAAAATAATTAAGCATTATTTAGTTCGAATCGGGGCAAACCCAGCAGATGCAGAAGAAATTGTACAAGATACCTTGTTGAAAGGGCTGTCTAATATTGATTCGATTGAACCGGCGAAATTCATGGCTTGGCTGTTTAAGGTGGCAACGAATAAATATTATGATCTTTACAGGAAAGAAGTTAAACGAGGAAAGAGCGTGCCCATTGATTTAGTATCGATTATAGATGACCATTCACCTGAAAGTAGCTATTTACAAAGGGAAAAGAGTCAAGAGGTGCGTGGATTGCTAAATCAGATCCCACTTAAGTACAAGCAGGTACTCATCCTTAAATACGAAATGGGTCTGACCTATGATGAAATCGGCAGATTGATGAATTTAAAATCAGAACGGATAAAAACGGATTTATACCGAGCGAGAAATCTATTTAAAAAAATATATGAGGGAGATCCGAATGATGAACAATGAGTTTTCTGATGCACTTGGTGAAGATAACGAGAAACAGTTTCATAAACTGCTACAAAAGACTAGAAGAAAAACGATTTTGCGGAATATTATCATTTCTGTCCTATGTACATTTGTCATCTTAATCGGATTAATGATTGTGAATCGGTTGCTGCTTTCGCGTAGTTTTGATGAAGCTCATTCCGATATTTCTTATTATAAGCAGATTAGTGATCCGAACGTCAGTCTAGGTGAATTTCAATCACTTGATGGTTTTGGGAGTGGAACAGCAGAGTATAAGACCTATAAAGTCATTGAAGGAATCCCTCTTCCATGGGCGGAAATGAAGATTCATTATAATGTTCTGAGTCAGTTTTCGCAGTTTGATGGGGGATATTCTCCTATTAGCATTGTTGATCCCGATATGGTTAAGCAAGGAATGAACTTCACCAGATCCTATAATGTGCTTAATGGGCAGAGAGAATTGTTATTTTATCACCCTGAAGTCAAGTATACTAAGATGATGAATGAGCTAAGTGAATTAAGTAAAATGAATGCGGAAAAAAGAGTGGAGATGGCAATCTCATTCGATAAGGGCTATACCCTAGAGGAAATCCGCAACATGCTTCCTTCCGGTATTCATGCCAGATGGTACTGGGTAGATACGTATACACCTCAATACATTACATTTTTAGGTGAGACCATGCTTCCTATTTCGAACAACAACGTATTTGGATATGCTGCTTATATCGATAACGAAGAATATTTTGAAAATAACGAGGAAAAGTTCATCACATATGTAAAGGATGGGTTAGCCCTAAAAGGTAATTATCATTGGCAATATCAACAGATTTTCGATAAATTAAGAGGCAATAAAACAGAGCCAACCAAGGATCAGGTGCATAACATAGGTGTTGTAGTTACAGGTAGTGCAAAGACATTAAATGCTTTGCAAAATAAGAGCTATGTCCGCGGAGCTGTGTTGGGCGCTATAGTTGATAAGTATTAAAATTAACATGTTAACCAGTAAACCGTTTTGGTTTATTGGTTTTTTATATTAATTACATATTTATGAGACGAATAGGAGTAGAATGAAAGCGAATACCAACTATTTTTGATACAAATCCCCTCTCTTCGTATATTTGTATATAATTCAATTTATGGGTAATCATGTGCGAATAACTTCGCTTATCAATAGGTTACAATTTTTTGGCTGGATATGATCTTAGAAAAAATTTAGTATAAAGATATTACCATTACGGTAAATAAGAAGTAGGGCTTAAATGAGGAAGGAGTATCGCGTTGTTATCGAAAAAATGGGTTATCGTTTCTGTTGCTGCAGTGGTACTATCCGGAACGTCAATCATGGCTTTTGCTAAAGCCAATCCTATAAAAGTAATGTTAAATGGAACAGAATTTGTTACGGAGATAGCTCCTCAGAAAATGAATGATCAAATCATGCTGTCTGTGCAGGATCTAGCTCATATATTTGGTAAGCGTGTAAGTTTTGATAATAAACAAAACGCTGTACATGTAAATAACAAATCACAAATGCTTGTAGCGGAAACTGAAGATCATACGGTTCAGATCACAGGTGATCAGGGAGAAATGGGAATTGTGGAACATTTGGAGCTGAAAACGCCTGAATTCAGCCGTGCGATTCCTGGAATCAATGTTGATAATCCTACGTACGCGCCTGTTATTATTTCCGCAGATGTTGATGGAGATGGACAGAAGGAATGGATCATTATTCTCACAACCGGATACGGAACCGGCGTTTACGAGTCTAAAGTGTTTGTTGTTAATGCAATAACAGGGAAAGAAATACCTGTCGAAGATGCGAAAACATTATTTTTAAAACAATTCAATGGTCAATTTTCGGAAAAGGGTGCCTCACTGAATATTAGTGACAAGGATTTTGTCATTCCTCCTACTAAAATACAAACAGACGCAAGCAATCGATTCACCCATCCAAGCGTAGGCAGCATCATACAATATGACGTTGAAGGAGACCTTCTGAAGGCGACAACTGCTGTGCAGCTCTCTCCAACTGAGTTTGTGGGTGATGTAACTATTGAATATTCATTTAAAAATGGAGTTTTACAAGGTAATACCGTTGATTTTACGTTATATCCTGAATATAAGTCCTGAAGGGAAAGATTATGAAGACATCGAAGATACATACATTATTTCTGCTATTGCTATTAGCGCATCATTATTAACAGGATGTAACATGGGTACCTCGGAGGACACAAAGCCAGTTGTAACAAATAACCGAGACTTGCGAGTGATATTTTTAGATGTAGGACAAGGTGCGTCACAGCTCATTATAACTCCTTCTGGGAAAACAATGCTGATCGATGCAGGGAACAATGACAAAGAGCAAACGATGATTAATTATTTACATTCGTACGGAGTCAGTAGACTTGATGTTGTTATCGGCAGTCATCCAGATGCTGATCATATCGGTGGCTTGGATCGTGTCATTAAAGAGCTTCCTATTGGGAAAATATATATGCCTAAGATTATGTCTAGTACCAAGACATTTGAATCCGTTCTGGACGCAGTAGCGAGTAAAAATTTGAAGGTTAAGACAGCGGTAACGGATATAGACATTGATTTGGATAATCAAGTTAAGGTGCAACTGCTTGCACCTGTTAAGACTTACGATGATACGAATAATATGTGCGCGGTTGTGAAAATTACGTATAAAAATACATCATTCTTATTGACAGCTGACGCAGAGTCCAAAAGTGAACAAGATATGATAACTTCACATGGCTCCGATCTTAAATCGGATGTGATGCTAGTCGGGCATCATGGTTCTAAGTCTTCAACAACTGCTCGTTTCTTAAATGCTGTGAAACCCAAGATCGCTGTGATTCAAGTAGGAGAGAACAAATATGGACATCCAACTAAACCAGTCTTAAGTCGGTTGAATAAGCAGGGAATAGAAGTATATCGAAATGATTTGAATGGCACCGTGGAAATTGATTCCGATGGGTCTACATTAAATGTTCAAAAGGAAAGGTGATCTATATATGAAGGGAATTGTGGAAGGTTTTGAAGGTTCATTTTGCAGAATAGAAATCCAGGGCGATGTTAAAGACGTTCCCAGAGAACAGGTAGAGGGTCATGTGAGAGCGGGGGATGTCGTAGAATTTAGACAAGGTAAATGGACAGCTAACCCTAAGCTTACTCAGGAGCGAACGGATACGATAAAGAAGAAAATGGATAATGTTTGGGAATAAACAAACCAAATAAAAACTCTCCTACGCATGTTGGAGAGTTTTTGTTTCTTCTATTTAGAGTCATAACATTATTCTACAATTAATTGACCAACCATATTTTCATGACCAGCCCCGCACATTACTGAACAGTTGAAGTCATACGTTCCAGCTTTATCAGCTGTGAATTCAGCAGTACCGTCTTTTTTAAGATCCACGTTAAAGTCGGGAATAGCAAGACCGTGAGCGCCTTCTGTATTTTTAAGCGTTAGTTTTACTTTATCGCCTTTTTTCACTTTAATTTCTTTTGGAGTAAATTCGAAGCTCTTCGCATTTACTGTGATTTCTTGTGTTCCACTACCACTACCTGAAGCGGAATTATCTGTCGCAGTATCTTTGGAATCGCTGCTACCACAAGCTGATAATACAGTCGCTGAAAGTGCTGCAACGGCAATTAAAGAAAATACTTTATTCATTCTATGGTGCCTCCCCTTTTTGTGTAAGCATTGTATTCTTATGAACATGCAGTTCATAATTAACCTCTGTTTAACCTTTTTGAATCACAAGAACTAATGATTATTATGACCAGGCTCAAAATAAGATATACTAATGCCGAAAATTAGCATTCATTTGTGTGCTATGCGATCCGTTTTTCTTATGATCATATTAATCCAATTCATATCCAAGCCATAATAAAAAGCTCTTCATATATGAAGGGCTTATTGTGACATTTTATTTTTTTGTTGGTGAGCTGTTATACAACTTTATGTGGAGGTACGAAGCAGCATCTGCATCGAGGTTCGTAATCATCTGAATCACCGATAAGTATAATGGAGCCGAGTGGAGCGGGCTTACCGTTCACGATCCTTTGAGTAAATATGGCATCAGGACTTCCACATACAGCGCAGAATGCGGTGAGTTGCTGGATATCATCTGCCATCGTAAGTAGTCCACCGATATACCCAAATTCTTTACCTCGGTAATCCAAATTTAGTCCATCGACAATGACATGCTTGCCACAATAGGCGAGTTCATCTACGATACCAAGAATGGGGCGGTTAAAGAATTGTACTTCATCAAAGGCAACGACATCTGCATCTTTTGTTTCCAGAATCATCCTTTCTACCAATTCATCGGTTAGATGTTTCGGGATAGAGATAGCGGGAAGTCGATATCCAATGCGGCTTACAATCTCATCTTTAGCGTACCGCTGATCCTCAGCCGGTTTATAGGCAATTACTTTTTTTCTACCATACTGCATTAGCTTCTGACACCGACGGATGAGCTCGCCCGATTTTTCACTAAACATGGGTCCGGTTATGACGGTTATGCGACCTTTATTCACTAGTGTAACCCCTTTCCAACATGAAACCTTATGCTGTATAAACCATGTGCGCTGACCCCTAATGACAACTCACGTAAAAATGCGGCCTTTATAGATTAACACATCGGATGTGAAGAGGCTATACTTGAAAACACGTTGGATATATGCGTTTAGGCGTGGTAAGGTAAAAAGGAAGGTTCAGCTTAGAACGGAGGGAATTAGACCATGATTGAACAAATAGCAGAGTATGAGCAGCGAATAGCTTATTATGAGAAGAAACTGAAAGCTTTGGCGCAGGACCAAGCTGTGAACGAGGATGTCATTACATTTATACGCGATATGCTAGACGATGTGCAGAAATGTCATCAGCAAAATGTAACGCTGCGTAAATTGGTATTGAAATCATCCGCTCAGCAAAACAAAATGTCCACAAAACTACGTGATGCTCTATACGAATAGGTTTTTTTATGTTGCACCAAATCCAGGGCTCCGCTATATGCTATAGAAGGCTCACTTCTGTTGAAAAGCGGGTGATGTTATAAGCACGCCTAAGAAAAAGTCAAAACGTAAAAAACAGCCTTCAGTCTATAAAAAGTCAGTACGGAATGCCGGGGTACCGGCGCGTCTTAGCCCACCACAAATCGCGGTAACTGCCGGGCTATTATCCGGATTTTTTGACGTGGAAACGATTTTGTTTAATCGCGATAACGAATTTAAAGTGATTCTTACAAGCCGGGTACTTACACAGTTACCAATACTAAGTAATCCTGAATTTAATACTCAGGATGAAGATGCGGTTGATTTTTTAGCAACCACGTTTGTGCCAAAGACATTATAAACCCCCCGGCTTCATAAGCATCGGGGGGTTATATTGTCGTTAAAGATTATGAGGATTGAAGGGGTGGTTTTGGTTTGCGCTTCTCTTTAAAGCGAGGTCCCACATAATTTTTTTTGCGATCGCGGAATAGAATCCAACCCCCAAGAAAACTCATTCCGATTAGAAATAGTACGAGCCCTTCACTGAAGTGGAGCCATTCAAATTTAGGTGAGACAATACTTGTGTCTCCGTGAGCTGAGATATATGCAAATACAGCGTCTTTGATCATTAGAAATCCGGTCATAGCGAGTAATCCGAATACGACCAGAATAATAATGGCTATAAAGCGGGAAATTAAAAGTTTCATATCTTTACCTCTCTGTCCGATCATTTTTAATCCTAATTATCATACCTTCTTCTCAGGTCGATGTCCATGTCTATCCAAATGGCTTAGACTTTGTAAAGGTGGAAAAAGAGAGTACAATGAAAAGGAATGACTAGGTGCAAGCATGATCACTCATAATCAAAATGAAGGATTAAAACGATATCTAAACGAATTTTTTTGTGGGGGTTTAACATGACAATTACATGTGACGTTGCCGTTCTCGGCGGAGGTACCGGAGGTTATGTCGCGGCAATTCGCGCGGCGCAGCTTGGTAAGCAGGTCGTTATTATTGAATCAGACAAGCTAGGTGGAACTTGTTTACACCGTGGCTGTATTCCAAGTAAGTCTTTACTTCGCAGCGCTGAAGTATACGCTGAGATTAAAGAAAGCGAAAGCTATGGTATCGAGACTGCAGGAGCCAAAGTTGTTTTCCCAAAGGTGCAAGCTCGTAAATCGGCCATTGTTGAGCAGCTACACGGTGGCGTTCAATACCTGATGGGTAAGAATAAAATTCAGGTTATTCATGGCAGAGGCCGTGTAATTGGTCCTTCGATTTTTTCACCTAAGAGCGGTGCTGTTGCAGTAGAACTGGCTGATGGTGAAATGGAGACGATTATTCCAACGAATCTAATCATTGCTACGGGATCTCGTCCTCGGATTTTATCTGGACTTGAGCCTGATGGAATGTATATTCTGAGCAGCGATGAAGCGCTCCTTATGGAGGAATTGCCTAAATCGATCATTATTGTAGGCGGCGGCGTTATCGGTGTTGAATGGGCTTCGATGCTGAATGATTTTGGGGTTGAAGTTACAGTGGTTGAGACTGCATCACATATTCTTTCTGCTGAAGATGAGGATGTAGCGCGTGAACTCAGTCAGTTGCTGAAGCGTCGTGGGGTTCGCATCATTACGGGATGTGAATTAATAACAGATACATACCAAGTTCAAGATCAGCAGGTTCATATCGAAGTTAAGAACGGTGAACAACATGAACAACTCGTAGCTGACAAGATCCTAGTATCTATTGGTCGTCAAGCCAATGTAGAGAATATCGGTCTTGAGAATACGGATGTCCGGGTCGAGCGCGGCGTTATTGCTGTTAATCCTTTCATGCAAACAGGTGAAGCACATATCTATGCAATTGGAGATGTCATCGGCGGTTTACAATTGGCACATGCAGCGAGTCATGAAGGTATTATGGCCGTTAATCATTTGGCCGAAGAGAAAGTGCATCTATATAAGAAGCATTTAGTACCTCGCTGTGTGTACACGCGTCCTGAGGTAGCTAGTGTGGGCTATACGGAACAAGAAGCCAAGGCGCAGGGTTTTAATATTAAAGTTGGGAAGTTCCCTTTTCAAGCCATAGGTAAGGCATTGGTACAAGGGAATAAAGAAGGCTTTGTAAAAGTTATTGCGGATGCTTCCACAAATGATATATTAGGCGTGCATATGATCGGCGTTCATGTTACCGATTTAATCAGTGAAGCTGCGCTAGCACAGGTGCTCGATGCAACTCCTTGGGAAGTAAGTCAGAATATTTACCCACATCCGACGCTATCTGAAATACTTGGCGAAGCAATGCTTGCTGTAGATGGTAAATCGATTGGTATGTGATCCTAAAATTAATATAAGAATTTAGCATATGGTCTTTTCTTTTTGGATGAAAAGAGATTATAATAGGGTTAAGCCAAGTCTTAGTACCTGGTTTTAAGATCAGATCAGGATCAAGACTTAATAGCTCTATAAATAAGGAGGCACCTCCATGAACGACAAAGGTACTGTGAATGCAGTGAACAACCATGAACCTCTCGGACTCAGTGACGGACAGGTAATTGATATGTATAGATGTATGCTTCAGGCGCGTAAGTTCGATGAGCGTAACTTACTTCTCCAGCGAGCAGGAAAGATCAATTTCCATGTGTCCGGAGTTGGGCAGGAAGCAGCACAGGTTGCTGCAGCTTTTGCTTTAGACCGACAGAAGGATTATTTTCTTCCATACTATCGTGATTATGGACTCGTCCTTGCCGCAGGTATGACACTACGTGAGCTTATGCTATCTGCATTTGCGAAGGCAGAAGATCCGAATAGTGGCGGGCGGCAAATGCCAGGTCATTTTGGAAGTAAACGGCTTCGTATTGTGACAGGATCAAGTCCCGTAACGACTCAAGTGCCCCATGCTGTTGGTGTAGCTTTGGCAGCGAAGATGAGAAAACAGGAGCTTGTTACCTTTGTAACGTTTGGGGAAGGTTCCAGTAACCAAGGTGATTTCCATGAAGGCTGCAATTTTGCAGGCGTTCATAAACTTCCTGTTATTTTAATGTGTGAGAATAATCAATATGCGATATCGGTTCCGATTCATAAGCAGTTGAGCGGAAGGGTCTCTGATCGAGCTCTAGGCTATGGATTTCCGGGAATACGAGTGGATGGCAATGACGTTCTTGAAGTATATCGTGTGGTTAAAGAAGCACGTGAACGGGCAATTCGTGGTGAAGGACCAACCTTGATTGAAGCGATGATGTATCGTTTGTCGCCTCATTCCACTTCGGATAATGATTTAGCTTATCGTACTCAAGATGAAGTTGATGAGAATTGGAAAAAAGACGGCGTAGCCCGTTTTAAACAATATTTAATTGACCTTGGTATTTGGGACGAAGCGAAAGATGTCGATCTTATTGCTCAGCTCAATTTAGAAATTAAAGAAGCAATCGAGTATGCGGACAATGCACCGTTCCCTAAACCAGAAGATACACTTCTGCACGTATACGCGGATCGTGAAGAGGAGGCAAACTGATGGCAGTTATGGAATACATCGACGCAATCCGTCTAGCCATGAAGGAAGAGATGGAGAAGGATGAGAATGTGTTTATACTGGGCGAGGATGTCGGAGTAAAGGGTGGCGTGTTTACAACGACAAAAGGTTTGCAGGCTCAGTTTGGAGAAGATCGGGTGATGGATACTCCACTTGCAGAGTCAGCTATTGCTGGTGTAGCGATTGGGGCAGCGATGGTAGGGATGAAACCTATTGCTGAGATGCAGTATTGTGATTTCATGCTGCCAGCAACAAACCAAATCATTAGCGAAGCCGCAAAAATTCGTTATCGTTCGAACAATGATTGGAACTGTCCGATTGTAGTCCGTGCACCGATTGGTGGCGGAGTTTTTGGAGGGTTGTATCATTCCCAGTGTGCGGAGTCCATATTCTTTGGTACCCCGGGCCTCAAAATCGTTGCACCTTTTACGGCATACGATGCTAAAGGTCTGCTGAAAGCTGCTATTCATGACCCAGACCCAGTCCTTTATTTTGAGAATAAAAAATGCTATAAGATGATAAAAGGCGATGTGCCTTTGGATGATTATACGGTTCCAATTGGTGAGGCCAATATGCTGCGTGAAGGTTCAGACATTACGGTTATTGGATATAGTATGCCGCTTCACTTTTGTTTACAGGCTGCTGAAGAGCTGGAGGCAGAAGAGGGCATCACTGCAAGAATTTTAGATTTACGCACACTGCAGCCGCTTGATAAGAATGCCATTATCGAATCGGTTCGTCATACAGGTAAAGTGTTGATCGTTCATGAAGATAACAAAACGGGTGGTGTAGGTGCAGAGGTATCTGCAATTATATCTGAAGAATGCTTGTTTGAACTGGATGCACCGATTATGCGTTTGTGCAGTCCGGACGTTCCAGCAATGCCAATCAGCCCAACGATGGAAAAGTTCTATATGCTGACTAAAGATAAAGTGAAAGAAGCCATGCGCCAATTGGCCATCTACTAGGGCAAATTTAGGAGTGAGAATATGTCAGGAAATCAAACGTTAAACGACGTGGTCATGCCGCAACTGGCAGAATCGCTAGTCTCTGCGACTATTGCCAAGTGGCTTAAGCAACCAGGAGATACAATTGAGCAATATGAACCCATTTGTGAGGTCATTACTGATAAAGTGAACGCGGAAATCCCGTCCACGATTGAAGGTGTAATGGCAGAGCTTATCGCTGAAGAAGGTCAGAAGGTTGATGTGGGACAAATTATTTGCCGAATTGCGGTAACCACAGCAGCAACAAGCCCATCTACTACAGAGGTAAATACTTCTGGGAATGTCCAAAGGGTAGTTGAAAGTGCAAGCGCTAATGCTTCGGTTGGCGATACGTCCATGAGAAATCGCTACTCACCAGCTGTACAAACGCTTGCGGCGGAGCATAATGTGAACTTGCAAGCCGTACAAGGTACTGGTATGGGCGGCCGAATTACACGTAAAGATGTGCTCGCGTATGTTGAGAACGCAGCCTCCTCTCGTTCTGAAGTGAATAACACAGTACAGAGTGGGAAAGAATCACAGTCGCCATTTCAAGGGTTACCGCATGCTAATCCAGCGGTATCACCAGAACAGTATATTCAGGCTAGCCCTGCAGCCACACGAAATCAGTCTGGACTTCACATGACAGAAACGCCTAAAATTCCTACCGTCGAGGTAGAAGATTCACATGGTCGCTCTGAAACTCTAATTGATGTGACCCCTCTTCGTAATGCAATTGCTACCAACATGCGACAAAGTGTGTCGGAAATTCCACATGCTTGGACAACTATTGAAGTGGACGTTACGAATCTAGTTTTGCTGCGTAATAAGCTTAAGGATGAATTCAAACGCCGCGAGGGTTATAATCTAACGTATCTGGCATTCCTGTTGAAGGCTGTAGTCAATGCCATCAAGGATTATCCCATTATGAATTCGGTCTGGGCGGTTAACAAAATCATTGTGAAGCGAGATATCAATATCTCACTCGCTGTAGGTACGGAAGATTCAGTAATGACTCCGGTCATTAAACAAGCAGATCAGAAGAATATTGCTGGTTTAGCTCGCGAAATTGAAGAGCTTGCTTCCAAAACACGTCAGGGCAAGTTGAAGCTGGATGATATGCAGGGAGGAACGTTTACCGTCAATAACACGGGGTCGTTCGGTTCAATACTGTCGTATCCAATCATTAACTATCCACAAGCAGCCATCCTTACATTTGAATCGATTGTGAAACGTCCAGTAGTCATTAATGATATGATCGCAGTACGCTCAATGGCTAACATTTGTTTGTCGCTTGACCATCGAATTTTGGATGGAGTCATTTGCGGACGCTTCTTACAACGGGTAAAAGAAAATGTAGAAGGTTACACATTAGATACTAAGGTTTACTAAATCTAATAAGGTTTAGAGCTTTTTCATCATGGGAAGGGCGTGATCTTGACGATGAGTAATACACTACAGGTAAGTTATACCCCAATGATGAATTATGGCGCGGCTTGGGATCTACAAAAATCTATTGTGAGTGGTATTGACCTTGGAGAGCAGCAGGAAACCCTGCTGCTTTTGCAGCATCCACCTACCTATACGATCGGTTCCCAGCGCCACCCTGAGCATCTTCTGCTTAGCAAAGAGCAGTTAAAGCAGCAGGGCATAGAATTGTTTGAAATTGATCGAGGTGGTGACATTACGTATCATGGCCCTGGTCAGCTCGTGGGTTATCCACTGCTTGTCCTTGCAGGTAAGGAAGGTCTAGATTTACATGGTTACCTTCGCAACCTGGAGCAAGTCATTATTAACTACTTAGCTACATACGGTATTGAAGCGAGCCGTAAACCTGAATACACTGGAGTATGGGTTGGGAATCTTAAAATTTGCGCCATTGGCGTTAAGTTTAATAAATGCCGGAACCGTAGAGGTTTTGTAACAAGCCATGGCTTTGCTTTTAACATTAAGGCAGGTATTCAAGAACAGGGATTCCAAGGAATTATTCCTTGCGGTATTCAGGAATTTGGGGTTACTTCGCTTGAAGACTGTACAGGTAAGGTGTTTGACGTTGGACTGGTTGCAGAGGAGATCATATCATTCTTTTCGAATGTTTTTCATTTTGATGAAGTCGTTAAAGCCCGCAGTTATTCCGCTTAAAATCAGCGGAATATGAGCGGCTCAACAACAGCAAAGATAATTGATCCAACCATGGCGAATAACATGAGATAAACAACGAGACGAAACCATTTTTTATTTTGCATAGTATAAGTAGCTCCTTTAAATTGAAATTTAATCTTTACGACACAACGTAAAGTTATACGGAAATGGGGACTACCCTTACATTGTAACGTAACCTTGAAGGAGAGGGAAGTCCAATGATTAATCAAGAACGTTTAATCCGGGAATTCATGGAATTGGTACAAGTGGATAGCGAAACAGGACATGAGGAGGAAATCGCTGTAGTCCTGAAGAAGAAGTTTACGGATTTGGGGCTACATGTGGTTGAAGACGACTCGCAGGCTAAAACAGGACACGGAGCAGGGAATCTGATCGTGACCTGGAAAGCGGATGAAGGTGTTACTGCACCTAAGCTATTCTTTACGTGTCATATGGATACGGTGACACCGGGTAAGGGAATCAAGCCTAGTCTAGGTGAGGATGGTTATATCCGTAGCGATGGTACCACGATCTTGGGCTCGGATGATAAAGCAGGGCTGTCTGTTCTTCTAGAAACCATTCGTGTGGTTCAGGAACAGCATGTACCACACGGACAAATTCAGTTTATTATTACGGTTGGTGAAGAGTCGGGACTGTTGGGTGCGCGCTCTATGGATCCTTCGTATATGGATGCTGATTTTGGATACGCGCTTGATTCTAATGGCGAGATCGGTGCAATCGCTGTGGCTGCACCAACTCAAGCGAAAGTAACGATGAAAATCTTCGGTAAATCAGCACATGCTGGCGTGAACCCCGAGGATGGAATTAGTGCCATTCAGGTCGCATCTAAAGCTGTGTCTCGCATGAAACTAGGAAGATTAGATAAAGAAACAACTGCTAATATCGGTAAATTCTCGGGTGGCGGAGCTACTAATATTGTGTGTGACTTTGTGCAGTTAGATGCTGAGGCACGTAGTATCGTACAAGAGAAGGTCGACCAGCAAATAGCTCATATGCGTGAATCACTTGAAGTTACTGCACGTGAATGCAATGCACAATGTGAATTCCGCAGTGAGATTGTATATCCTGCATTTAACTTTAATGAGCATGATGATGTCGTGCAACTTGCTCAGCGTGCCATAAGTAACATAGGTTTACCTAGCCGAATTTTTCATTCTGGTGGGGGTAGCGATGCTAATATTTTCAATGGCATGGGCATTCCAACATTGAATTTAGCACTTGGTTATGAAGATATCCATACCACACAAGAGAAAATCAAAGCTGCGGATATGGTAAAAGCTTCCGAAATGGTCATCAGTATCATTAAAGAAACGACAAACTCTTAATTATTAAAGAAAATAGGCTGCTCTGGCAACGTGACGAAGCGTTGGCGGAGTAGCCTATTTATGATGTTAATGAAAGAGTGCAGGTACTGGGGTGGATAAGTTTCTTTTCTGCGCTGGTGTCCACTCGGTATGCCAATTCGCTGATTGTAAAATTTCAAAGGCGCGCGTCATATTAGTCAAATGTTGTTCGATCTCAAAGAAATCGTCACTGCCAATGATCTGATGTTCTTGCTTAGCTGTAAGGGATGCAATCGTTTGCTGTAAGTGACAGGAAGCTGCAGCAAAGGCGGGAGGGGGTATGGGTGGGCTCTGTGGTAAATATACTCTCGAAAATGGAGGCGGCTGTCTGATAATCTCCAAAGTCATAATGAATTTCTGCAGCGATGAAACAAAGATCTAGTGAGATTTGGTTTCTATCATATAGCGGAAGCTCCTGCATTTCTTCGAGCATTGATGAAGCCATATCACGATATCCATGCTGATATAATGTGTAAATCAATTCATTCTTCTCATGATTGGTAGGCAAATTCATCATTGCGATCGCTTCTTCGACCTTACCGAGAGCAATGGATGTCTTAGCTGTCTCCAGCGCCTCAAAGCACGATAATAGTGGAACATCTTGTCCCCTATTTATGCACCACGAACAAACATATAAAGCCTCTGATGCCATAATACGTTGCTGACCCATTTTGAGTAATAAATGTTGAGATTCCGTTGAGTACTGTTTAAGCAAAGATAATGCTTCATTACATTCACCTGTCTGAATTAGACACGATACGTAAGGCATTAAATGTTCAACCCAAACATCTCTGGAAAGGGTCAGAGACTTATAAATAAGTAAAGCTTCGTTGTAAGCCCCAAGCACCCAGAGCGAATGAGCAGTAAGTAGTTTATGTGTTATGTTATCGCTTACACTTTGTAAAGTGTACGAAATATCAGCATCGCACATGCCTGAATCATGCATCATTGCACCCCATTCCACCATAGACTCAAGTACGTATTTACCAAGCTTAAGGCACTGTAGGAAAGATTCCTCAGCTTGCTGGATATGGCCTTCCAATCGCATCATTTTTCCATATTCTAACCAACCATGGGGTTCATCAAATATATCTCGATAGGATGCATCATGAGCTTGATCACGAGTATAATGCAGTGCTTTTTCGAGGTATAAGGCAGCCTCTTTGATCTGTCCTCTGGAACGATACCACAACCCTAGCTTATAATGTAGAGAAGGCGAATTGGGCTGGGACTTTAGCATTAAAACTAAATGATCTTTATCCATTATTGAACCCTCCGTTATATATAACAATTTTGGCGGCTCTTTGTTATGAGAAGAAATGAAATATATTAAAATTTAATTGTGTACAATATAAAAGGACTATAGTCATGGGTTTTCCCATGCTTACATGTAGTTGAACGAAGATCATGCTGAAATAGATCACTTTTGATCTATAATGAAGAAATGCTTACTGCGGAGTACGATAGTTATTTAATATTTGCTGGATAGGTGTATGTGGCCCCCATTCCTTTTGCCACTGGGCTAACATAATTTTGATCTGCCAAGCTTGTCCTACCATATGAAACGAGTTTGAGTTTCGATAGCTCTTCATTCTTTATCCTTCTTTCCTCTATGTGAAGTTTGTTATAATTACACCATATGTGTCAGCTTGTACAATCATGCGTACTTTTAAATAAGAGGAGGATATACAGTGGGAAATAATTCAAAACTAAATGAAGTTACACTTTCGACGGAGTCTATTTTTAAAGGGAGAGTTATCTCGCTACAAATTGATACGGTTCAACTTCCTGATGGAAATCAAGCAACTCGAGAGATCATTAGGCATCCAGGGGCAGTAGCTGTTTTGGCTATACATGGTGATAAGATGCTGGTAGTGGATCAGTATCGTCAGGCCATGGGCCGTTGTGAACTGGAAATTCCGGCAGGAAAGCTGGAATCAGGTGAGGATCCTTTGGAAGCTGCGAAGCGTGAATTAAAAGAAGAGACTGGCTATAGCTGCAATAATATTAAGCTTCTACATTCGTTCTATACATCGCCTGGATTTGCAGATGAATTCATACATTTGTACTTCACAGATGATCTAGAGAGCGGCGAAATGGCGTTAGATGAAGATGAATTTTTGGAAATGTCTGAAATTACTCTGGAAGAAGCTCAGGGCTATATACAGGAAGGTCGTATCTGTGATGCCAAAACAGTGATGGCTGTCTATGCTTGGCAGCTGTATTCACTTACAGGTAAGTTAGGACAATGACGCATCTGTTAAATGATTATTATGCAGATCTTCATATTCATATTGGGCGGACAAATGATGGGCATGCAGTGAAAATTAGTGGAAGTAAAAATTTAACCTTCGCAAATATTGCTAAAGAAGCAGCACTGCGCAAAGGTATTGGACTAATAGGTATTATTGATTGTCATTCCCCAGTCGTGCAGAAGGATATTGAAGAGTGCCTACAATCAGGTGAAATGTATGAAGTGGAAGGTGGGGGGATTGCGTATCTCGATACAACCATTCTGCTAGGAAGTGAAATTGAAATTTATGAGCAAGGAAAAGGAGCAGCCCATGTCCTAGCATTCTTTCCAAATCTTACGATCATACGTGGATTTACAGAATGGATGAGTCGGCATATGAAAAATGTCAATCTTAGTTCGCAGCGTATTTATGTGAGTGCACGTATTTTACAGGAGGAAGTGTATAGCCGGGGTGGAATCATCATTCCTGCACACGTATTTACACCTCACAAAGGTATTTACGGTAATGTAACGCCTTGTATGGCTGATGTGTTCGATCTTAATCTAATTAGTGGGATAGAACTTGGGCTGAGTGCAGATTCTGAAATGGCCGGTTTAATCTCAGAGCTTGATTCATATACATTTCTCACGAATTCCGATGCCCATTCTCTTGGTAAAATCGGTCGAGAGTATAATCTATTGAGGCTTGCTTCTCCTTCATTTGAAGAATTGAAGCTTGCATTGTCTAGAACAGATGGACGGGGTGTTATTGCTAACTTCGGATTAAATCCAAGACTAGGTAAATATCACCGTACCTATTGTGTAAGTTGTAAGCAAATCATTCATGTTGATGCGCACAGTGCAGATGTATGTCCATTTTGCGGGAGTACGAAGCGGGTACAAGGAGTGTGGGATCGTATTCTTCAAATTGCAGACCGTGATCTGTCCGTAATGCCAGAATATCGGCCACCCTATAACTACCAAATACCTTTAGAGTTTATTCCTGGACTCGGAAAGGTGAAGATGCAATCGCTTTTAGACCATTTCGGAACCGAAATGTCAATTCTTCATCGCGTATGTGAAGAGGATTTAGCCAAGGTCGTAGGGCTAGAACTGGCACAGCACATTGTAGAGGCTCGCCAAGGAACTCTCCATCTTACTTCTGGCGGTGGGGGGACTTATGGCAAAGTTACAGCTTTAGCCAAGCTGGACAAGTCATAGTTTACAGCTCGTCTTCATAAAGTAGAGGTATGTGACAGAAAAGGAGAATCTATTCATGAAATCCTTCCGCCATACCTTGAAAGAACAGACGATTCTTTATATTTTTGTAGCAGTACTATTTTTGGTTGGTGTCATATTCGGTGCATTAATGGTGAATGCATTATCTTTAGAGCAGCAGCAGGATCTGGAGAGTTATTTGGGTAATTTTTTCACAACGGTGAACCAGAATCAGCTTGGCGGTGAAATGCCAGCAGCTGTTTCGTATTGGAGCATCGCAGGGCTACATCTGAAATGGGTGGGTCTCATCTGGATTTTGGGACTGTCGATTATTGGCCTTCCAGGTATTCTTGTACTCGATTTTCTAAAAGGTGTTCTTATCGGATTTACCGTGGGCTATCTGGTCGGACAGTTTTCTTGGAAAGGTCTCTTGTTTGCTTTGGTAACGGTAGCGCCTCCTAATTTGCTTATCATTCCAGTACTGATGGTTAGCAGTGTGGCCGCTATTGCCTTCTCACTTCATTTCATTAAAAATAGAGTTACGATGCAACGTCATGTCCCTTTTATGCGTCCATTCGCATCGTATGTCGGCTTGAGTCTATTGATGGCTGTGCTTATGTTAGGCATTTCTTCCTTCGAAACTTGGGTCACACCTGCCATGATGCGATGGGTTACACCAATGCTTCTTAACACTTCTGCGCTCTCTGGTCTATAGCAAATTCGTTTGACTTTGCTGACGTAATCCCCCTATAATGAGAGAAGTGATTACACTCGATGCAGTAATTTTTCCTATGGGGAGGGAGAAAATGGAAGCGCGGATCGATAAAATCAAACATCAATTGCAATCCCAGGGCTATAAGCTGACACCCCAGCGGGAAGCTACCCTCAGAGTGTTACTTGAGAATGAAGAAGATCATCTGAGTGCGGAAGATGTGTTTATGCTCGTAAAAGAGAAGGCTCCAGAAATCGGTCTGGCTACCGTATACCGTACCCTGGAGTTGCTGAGTGAGCTGCATGTCGTAGAAAAGATTAATTTCGGCGATGGTGTTGCCCGTTATGATTTACGGACAGATACAGCTAAGCATCATCATCATCATTTAATATGTGTGAGATGCGGGAGTATGGACGAAATCCGTGAGGATTGGCTGGGGCCGCTTGAGGAACGTCTGGAGCGCGAATTTAATTTTACGGTATCAGATCACCGTTTGGACTTTCACGGGATATGTTATCGTTGTAAGGCCAAGGAAGAAGAGAACAACAAAGCTAGCAATGATAATGATAAGTAAAACGATATGACTCATTATGATTGTTAATGATAGGTCTGGGAAGATCAAGCTCTCACCGGCAGTAGTATAGCTGGTGAGAGCTTTTTTGCCATTCAGCTTGGTTTTATGTGAACATATCTTTGGACAAACGTTCATAAACTAGGGATAGAGATCATAAGGGGGGAGGAGCAGCGGTGATTATATCCTTACGAAGATGGGTGTCGTTTGTGAGATTTATGATTATTTTCGCAGCATTGACCTATATGTTCTATCATGTTTTTGATTTGTTTGGTGAGTGGGTTACTCCTGTTGACCATTACCGGATTCCAGAAGGACATGCGGTGAAAGTATTTCAAGCGGGAGATGGTATAAAAAGTGGAGAAATGCTCGGAGACCGACTTCGGTTTTATTTTTGGTATGGAGAATAAAGTCGAAGGCAGGAAGGAAATTGCTGATTGTTGTCGAATAATATATTAGAACTAACGTTCCGTATCACAAAAGTTTCTTCTACCTGAAAGCGTGACGACAGTTCTAATTTATCTCAAAGGAGCATTTTTACCCATGATGCAGCATGTACAGCCTTTCATCCGCTACATGGGTGAAGAAAAAGGCCTAACTCCCAACACCCTGGAATCCTACGAACGAGATATCATCCAATTTATGGAGTATTGCGCACAGCGAGGTATTCATAAGGTAGATCAAATAAAACGGATACACATATCAACTTATATGGGACATCTGAAACAAAATCACTTTGCGGCTTCGACCATCACTAGAAAGATGGTATCGCTTCGTTCCTTTTTTCATTATTTGATGAAAGAATCCCATATCCAGCAGGATCCTACCATGAATCTAGAAACCCCTAAGGTTGAGAAGAAAATACCTAAAGTGTTGACAGTTGAGGAAGTAGAACGATTGCTAGAATCACCGGATTCCAGTTCTCCACAAGGAATGCGTGATAAGGCCATGCTTGAATTACTTTATGCAACTGGCATGAAGGTATCCGAGCTTATGTCTTTGAATGTTGGGGATGTCCATACGGATCTTAGGTTCTTGCGGTGTACAAGCAGTTCCGGCAAGGAACGGATTTTGCCGATCAGTCATGTTTCCGCTGATTATATGGGACAATATTTAAGCGAGATGCGTGGGAAGCTAAGTAAAGATGCTACGGAACAAGGAATGTTTCTCAATACGCATGGAACTCGTTTAACTCGGCAGGGTTTTTGGAAAATCATAAAGAAATATGCGAAGGAATCAGGCATCGAAGGTGACATTACTCCGCATACATTACGTCATTCTTTTGCAACCCATTTGCTAGATAATGGGGCTGATTTAAGATCTGTCCAAGAAATGCTGGGACATGCAGATATTGCAACGACTCAAATGTACAGTTCGATAGCCAAAAAAACGATGAAAGATGTGTACGAGAATCATCACCCCCGTGCAGGGAAGTCATCTGTTCATTCCACACCTAAATAAATCATGTCATACGCTAAGCTGCTCTTTCAGGTCAGAAATGATCTGTAGTGCGGCTTTTTTGTTTATTTTCAGCAAAATAATTAAGTTTTCTCTCGTGCAAAAAAATGGAATATTTTTCTGCGTTCCTGACGACAATGGATGAAAGTAACCATTTTAAACATGACCATAGGTCAGGAGGGGACTTATTTTGAAAAAAAAACTATTGGCAACTTGGGTTGCCGTATGTATCTTTGCTTCTATTATGCCCACAACGGGATACGCTGAAGAGAAGCAGAAGGCTGTACAACCAGCCGCGGTGGGCCTTGCTACAAATGCTCGATCTGCTATTTTAATGGATGCGGATACGGGCACCGTCATTTTTGAGAAGAACAGTCATGACCAACTGCCGCCAGCGAGCATAACGAAAGTTATGACGATGCTGCTCACGATGGAAGCACTAGATACGGGCAAGCTAAAGCTTACCGATCTTGTAAGGACGAGTGAATATGCAGCCTCTATGGGCGGATCGCAAATTTTTCTTGAGCCTGGCGAAGAGATGCCTGTGGATGAAATGCTGAAGGGTATTGCCATGGCTTCAGGTAATGACGCTTCGGTTGCTATGGCAGAGAAAATTGCTGGTTCAGAAGAAGCCTTCGTACAAATGATGAATGATAGAGCGAAGGAATTAGGTCTCAAAGACACTCATTTTTCAAACTGTAATGGACTGCCAACCACAAATCATTATTCTTCTGCACATGATATTGCTGTTATTAGCCGGGAATTGTTGAAGCATAATGAAATTACCAAGTATACCGGTTCCTATCAAGATTATTTACGAAAAGATTCAAAGAAGCCATTTTGGCTGGTTAACACGAATAAGCTTGTTCGTTTCTATACTGGAGCGGATGGACTGAAAACAGGTTACACTTCGGAAGCAAAATTCTGCTTGACTGCTACAGCTAAAAAAGACGGTCTACGTGCAATTGCAGTTGTTATGGGTGAGCCGAATACGAAGACAAGGAACGAGGAAGTTTCCAAGATGTTCGATTATTTATTCTCTCAATTCTCGTTACATACCATTTTTAAATCGGGTGATGTGATGGGTACTGTGGACGTGAATAAAGGAAAAATGAAGAAACTAACACTTACCGCAGGACAGACTTACAGTATTTTAACAAAGAAAAATACGAAAAATCAGGACATTCGTCATGAACTCCAAATTCCGAAAGAAATTAAGGCTCCCATCGAGTCAGGGCAATATGTTGGTAAGCTAGTTGTCTATCAGGGAGATCAGAAGCTCAAGGAATTTGAACTGAAATCACCTGAGCAGGTGGGTAAAGCCGGATGGTGGATGTTGTTTAAACGGACGATGTCTAAATTATTTCTTGTAGATTGATAGCAGTTTTCTTCTAGTTTTGTCGTGATGCAGGATTCTTCTTTCAGTATGTAGAAATCCAAGTTCATGACAGGGAGGAGAGTGAGCAAACGTGAATCTGCAGGTCGAAATGGAACAGCACCGCAAAACACTGATTATTCGTCTGAGTGGAGAACTCGATCATCATACTGCTGATATGGTTCGTATGAGACTGGATGAAGCGATTCAGCGTGGTCAGGTGGAACATCTGATTCTGAGTCTGAAAGGTTTGCAGTTTATGGACAGTTCTGGCCTTGGAGTCATCCTAGGAAGATACAAGCTGATTAAGAGCAAGGGCGGCAAAATGGTAGTGTGTGAGGTTAATCCTACAGTATACCGTCTACTCGATATGTCAGGCTTGTTTAAAATTATGCAGATATACGATAACGAGGGTCACGCACTCTCGGGGCTGGAGGTTGTGTCATGAGTGGAGATAAGGGCAATGACCGTAATTTCATGACGCTGCAGTTCGCCGCTAAATCCGAGAATGAATCGTTCGCCCGGGTGACGGTCGCTGCATTCATATCACAGCTTGATCCGACTATGGATGAACTTAGCGACCTGAAGACGGTCATTTCGGAAGCAGTCACGAACAGTGTTATTCATGGCTATGATTGTAATTCGGAAGGAATCGTAACGATCACGGCTGAGATTATTGGTGATACCGTTACGTTGACTGTGGAGGATCGTGGCCATGGTATCGAAGACTTGGAGCTAGCTAAGCAACCTCTGTATACCTCCAAACCGGAGCTTGAACGTTCAGGAATGGGATTTACGATTATGGAAAATTTCATGGATGAATTCGAAGTTTCCAGTGAGCAGGGATCAGGCACATCAATCAGGATGAAGAAGAGGATTGAATCTAAGAAAGCTTTATATAATTAGGGGTTGGGCCTATGGATGCCGATGTGAAAAAAGCTTCGCAGACTTATTTGGATGATGCTGAAGTCAAACGTCTCATCGCACTCAGCCAGAGCGGGGATATGCAGTCACGAGACCGACTCGTGAACTCAAACATCCGTCTCGTCTGGTCGGTGGTACAGCGCTTTATGAATCGCGGATACGAGCCGGAGGATTTATTCCAGATCGGATGTATCGGACTGCTTAAATCCGTCGACAAATTCGATCTGAGCTACGACGTTAAATTTTCTACGTATGCCGTCCCTATGATTATCGGGGAAATTCAGCGTTTTTTACGAGATGACGGTACGCTGAAGGTTAGCCGCTCCTTAAAAGAAATGGCTAACAAAGTTCGAAAGAAGAAGGACGAGCTATCGAAACATCTGGACCGCCTCCCGACGATCAAAGAAGTGGCGGAAGGGCTTGGTGTAACGCCGGAGGAAGTGGTGTTTGCTCAAGAGGCGAATAAGCCGCCAACCTCTATTCATGAGACGGTTTTTGAGAATGATGGCGATCCAATCACATTGATGGATCAGATTGCAGATGAATCTCAGGATCGTTGGTTTGACAAACTCGCATTAAATGAGGCTATTGATGGCTTATCAGAGCGGGAGAAACTGATTGTTTATCTGAGATATTATCGTGATCAGACACAGTCAGAAGTCGCCGGCAGACTTGGTATTTCTCAAGTGCAAGTGTCACGACTGGAGAAGAAAATATTACAGCTAATCCGTGATCAGATTGCCCAATAAAAAGGAACCATTCTTCTTAAAGAAGAATGGTTCCTTTTTTTGGAGTAATTGCTTATGGGTTCTTTTCAGACTAAAATCCGCCTTTTGTAGTGATACTATCATTATCTAAATTGCGAGAGGAGTGATCCGGATGTCTCAACCTGCTCCGACAGTATATTTGCAGCTCCGGAGCCGAGTCCCGATTACGCAGGGGAGGGTCGTTACGTTAGGCCATGTCGCCCGCATCATAAGTGAACCGGAGTGGGAAGTGGCGCTTCGTAATCTGGAGCTTGTTCACCCACATAAATGGGACGGAAACCTGTTGCTAATTGATATGATGCAAATCATTCCGAAGATTCACACTCTTATTCCCGATGCCCATATTCAACCTCTTGGACAGCAGCATGTGTTAGTCGAGGTCATTAAAAAACAGAAAAAGCCTTCTATGCTGTTATTTATTCTGGTATGGCTTCTCCTTTTTTTCGGTTCTGCACTAACGATTATGAATTTCCATGCGGATGTAAATATGCAGGAGGTACAAATTCGCACCGTGGAAATGATTACAGGACAAAGGGATGAACATCCGTATTTATTTCAGACTGCATATTCGTTTGGAATCGGGTTTGGGATGGTTATTTTCTTTAACCATTTGTTCAAGAAAAAATGGAATGAAGAGCCCACTCCGCTTGAAGTGGAAATGTATCTGTATCAAGAAAATATCGACCAGTATGTGGTGGCAGAAGAATATAAGCGGATGAAGATGAACCATCGTCCGGGAGATGATGACTGATGATCGTAATCGGATGGTCAGTACAAATACTACTTGGTATCGCTGGCGGTATTGCAGTTGGTGGTGGTGTGATTGCTCTGTTCATCGTGCTGGATTTGGTGCCAAGATTGGCACAACTTACGCATTCCTATGACAAGGTTCACTGGTATGAAGGAGCTATGATTACAGGATCACTGTTAGGTACCGTATTTGATTTTTGGAATTGGAAAATGTCTTTGGGAACCCTCACAAGTGGAATGATCGGAATGTTTAACGGTATTTTCGTCGGTTTGCTTGCGGCTGCTTTAACAGAGGTGCTCAATGTTCTTCCTATTTTGGCTAAAAGACTACGAATGACCCATTTATTATTAGGTCTTCTCATGGCGATGGTTACTGGCAAAGTGGCGGGTTCCCTCTACGACTGGTTTGTATATCGGAAATGAGATTTGAAGTGAACATGCGGAGGTGTTACATCAATGAAGGAAGACAATAATCAGATCGACAACGTAGAGGATACATCCGAGCTCGCGATGATGATGCAGTATGAGAATAAGGAACAGGATTCGCAGAATGATCAAGAAGGGGAGGACCGAGTACAGAAAAGTCAGAGTGAGAATGAGAGTCAAGGTGAGAATAGAGAGCAGAATCAAACTCACAATCAAAGTTCTGAACAGAATGCACAGAGCCCTGAGGAGAAGCAAAAAGAGCAGGAGTTACAAAAAAAACGTGAGCAGGAAAAGTCGGATACCGTTGAGGAGTCCGTAATCTATTGGCAGAAAAGCGATGATGTATCGGATAGTCTGGAGCAGACAAAGGCCACACTCAGGGAAGTCATGGGACTGGATTCTTCATTTGATATTGTGTTTCGGGAAATGACTCTTGCGAGCCAAGACACCGGTCTGCTCTTCATCAATGGTTTCGCCAAAGATAATATTATGATCGAAATTCTGAAGCGTCTTACGTATTTGCAAGCTGATCAACTGTCTTCAGATGCGGTAAAATCTTTTTTCGAATGCTATATCCCGCATATTCAAGTTGAAACGACAAGCAAGCTTAGTGTTGTCGTAAACAAAGTATTAATGGGTATGAGTGCATTGTTTATTGAAGGTGAGCACACCGTTATTGTAATGGATACACGTACGTTTCCAGTACGTAGTCCAGAAGAACCGAGTATTGAAAGGGTCGTACGTGGTGCGAGAGATGGATTTACGGAGACGCTACTTTCAAACGTTACACTTGTCCGCAGACGCTTACGTGATCCAGGTCTGAAGACAGAGATGATACAAGTTGGCCGCCGGACACGTACGGATGTCTGTATTGCTTATATTGATGATATCATTGATAAGGTTCAAGTGGACTCGATTCGAGAGAAAATCAAAGAACTGGATATTGAGGGACTGCCGCTTGCTGACAAACAACTAGAGGAAGCCATTATCAATAAGGGGTGGCATCCCTATCCGCTTGTAAGGTATTCTGAACGTCCTGATGTGGTTTCTTCCCATATTCTCGAAGGACGAGTGGTCGTGTTTGTTGATACTTCACCAAGCGTAATGATTATGCCGACTACCTTCTTTGATTTATGTCAGCATGCGGAAGAAAATCGGCAAACGCCTTTTATGGGAACCTATTTGCGATGGGTACGATTTCTAGGTATTTTCGCTTCCATGTTTCTATTGCCGCTCTGGATGCTGATGGTTATTCATCCTGAGCTGAAACCGGCATTTCTGGATTTTATAGGTCCTCAAGATAATGGCAAGCTACCCTTCATCGTGCAGTTTATGTTGGTGGAGATCGGTGTGGATTTACTACGCTTAGCTGCCGTTCACACGCCTACACCACTCGCATCCGCCATGGGGCTAATTGCTGCTGTATTGGTCGGCGATATTGCCGTCAAATCAGGGTTATTTGTCAACGAGGTTGTTCTATATATGGCAGTTGCTGCGATTGGCATGTTTGCTACGCCAAGTTATGAACTGGGACTTGCAAATCGAATTGTACGAATATTTCTATTAATTGCGGTTGCCGCATTCCAGGTCAAGGGGTTTGTCATTGGTACGACATTTCTCATTCTGTTGTTGACTCTTCACCGCTCGTATAATTCTTCATATTTATGGCCTTTTATACCGTTTAATGCAAAGGCACTTGCGGAAGTTGTTTTTCGATTTCCTCTTCTGGAATCGCCAAAACGCCCATCTTTTAATAAAACAAGAGATAATACACGTATGCGACCTAAGCAGGATGATCCGCAGCAATCGTAGAAAAATACAAATGTTCTGCAAAAAAATCCATTCTAACTCTTCCGTTGTCTGATATACTGATGTAAAAGTTGGTTAGGTATATTTACACTTTCTACGGAAAATGAAGGGATGCTGAATATGTTTCTACATGGTACCAGTCAAATTAATGCAAGCGGACATCTAGAAATTGGTGGATGTGATGTAACGGATCTAAAAGCGAAGTTCGGAACTCCGCTTTATATCGTTGATGAGGAATTAGTTCGTAAACGCTGTCGTCAGTATGTCGAAGCCTTTAAGGCATCGGGACTTCGCTTTCAAGTGGCCTATGCAAGTAAAGCCTTTTGCGTTATGGCGATGTGCCGGATTGCAGAAGAAGAGGATATGTCTCTTGATGTCGTATCGGACGGAGAGCTTTACACAGCTCTGCAAGCAGGATTTCCAGTTAAACGGATTCACTTTCACGGAAACAATAAGACGATCGAAGAGATGGAAATGGCGATTGACGCCGGTATTGGCTGTTTTGTTGTAGACAACTTGGTCGAGCTTCACGTTCTTGATGGTGTAGCTGCAAGTAAAAATGCGACAGTTAATATCTTGCTTCGCGTGACTCCAGGTGTTGAAGCTCATACACATGAATATATCTCGACGGGTCAGACCGATTCTAAATTCGGTTTTGATATCGGCAATGGATCTGCATTTGAAGCAGTGAAGCTGGCTATTAGTTTGAGTAATCTGAATGTGCTTGGTTTACATTCCCATATTGGTTCGCAAATTTTTGAAGTGAATGGTTTTGAAATGGCCGTTCAGCGGGTAGCAGAGTTTGCGATACGCGTCAAAGAAGAGTTGAACTATAGATTCCAAGTCGTGAATCTAGGTGGCGGCTTTGGTATTCGTTACGTGGATGGGGATACTCCATTAGAGGTCTCCCATTACGTTAAAGCGATTACTGATGCAGTTAAGACTCATTTTGCAGCATGGGGTGAAGAATTACCTGAAATTTGGGTCGAGCCGGGACGTAGCATCGTAGGTGATGCGGGAACGACACTGTACACAGTTGGTACAAGCAAAGATATTCCTGGTGTGCGTAAATACGTAGCAGTTGATGGTGGAATGACAGACAACCCACGTCCTGCGCTTTATGAATCGAAGTATGAAGCTGTACTTGCTAATCGTGCGAAAGATGCAATTGAAGAGACAGTATCCATTGCTGGTAAGTGCTGTGAAAGCGGAGATATGCTTATTTGGGATCTGGAGCTTCCTAAAGTACAGAATGGTGATTTATTGGCGGTTTCCTGCACTGGAGCGTACAATTACTCCATGGCAAGTAACTATAATCGTATTCGCCGTCCGGCGGTCGTCTTCGTTCAACAAGGCGAGAGCGATTTAGTCGTACGTAGAGAAAGTTTACAGAACATTGTGGGCAATGATCTGGTACCAGAGCGGATCAGCAAGCAAACTATATTGAAGTAAACCGTGGGGCAGTAAGTGTGAATTGGTAAGCTTTAAAAGCAGAAGGGTCCATTCTGTGTTGGGGAATGCGGAATGGGCTCTTTTTGCTGTGAGCTAAAATTGAACGAACAATTGCAAAAGAGATACTAAATAAGATACAATCGGGAAGCGACGATAATTTCTGGACAGGACATGTTAGAGTGCTGTCTCAAGTTGACAAAATATCAAATAGGAAGTGAAACGATATGAAAAAAGGTACAATTGAACTTGAAAATGGTGGCGTGGTTGAAATTGAATTTCTTCCAGAAGAAGCACCTAACACAGTAGCTAACTTTGAAAAATTAGCAAATAGTGGTTTTTACAATGGTCTTTCATTTCACCGTGTAATACCGGGATTCGTAGCTCAGGGTGGTTGTCCGACAGGAACAGGTACTGGTGGACCTGGTTACCAGATCGATTGTGAAACATCTACAAATACGACTAAACATGCTAAAGGCGTTCTGTCTATGGCACATGCTGGACGGAATACTGGAGGAAGTCAATTCTTTATCGTTTATGCTCCACAACCTCACTTGGATGGAGTTCATACTGTTTTCGGTAAAGTGACCAAAGGAATGGAATTAATTGATGCTGTAAAACAAGGGGACCGAATGAAAGAAGTCAAAGTTTGGGACGCTGAATAATATTTGAATTGAAGCCCTTAAGGATATTTCCTTAAGGGCTTCTTATTTTTTGAAAAGTTAACTGTAGCCAAGAACAAGAAGGCTTGTTCACAAACATTAGATCATGGTTGTTTGCCTCTGAACTATTGCTTATTGAAGACGTCTTTCGATTTCCTCAGCAATTTTCATTCCATGAAATCGCCCATCTTCTATATAAACACGGTTAGTAGTGCCTCCAGTTACAACACCTGCAAGAAAGACGTTCTCAATGTTTGTTTCATACGTTTCTGGATTAAAGGTAGGTACTAGAGTAGAGGAGTCAATTTCAATCCCAATGCTTTGAAGCATGGTTGTATCGGGTTGATAACCAATTAGTGAAAATACATAGTCATTTGGAATTGTGACTAACCCTTCCGATGTATGAACAGAAACGGTCGTATTCGTTATCGCCTCAACACTGGAACTCGGATAAAACTTAATCTTTTCCTTTTCGATGAAATTTCGTATATCTAAAAGTAAAGAGGGTTTAATGCCCTTGTAAACCGTGTCTCCACGATGGACAAGGGTTACGCGTGCTCCGTTGCGATAAAGGTCAATCGCTGCTTCGACAGCAGAGTTTTTGCCTCCTACGACGGTTACATCTTGTCCATGAAAGGAATGGCCCTCTTTGTAATAATGCATGACCTTGGACATGTTTTCTCCATCAACACCGATTCTTTTCGGGTGATCGAAGATTCCTGTAGCAATAACAATCATACGTGCTTGATAGGGGATTGTTGTTCCTGTGCGATCTACGGCGTGCACCGTAATGGAATCTGTATCTTTTGAGATACGATTAACCTGTTGAAAGCATTTAATGTTTATTGCTTGTCGTTCAGTAACAAGACGATAGTATTTTAATAGCTCCGTTCTTGTAGGCCTTACCTCTTGCGATAGGAAGGGGATATTACCAATTTCTAAACGATCTGAAGTGCTATAAAAGCGCATATCTAATGGACAATTTACAATTGAATTCACAATCGCTTCTTTCTCAATAATGACATAACTCATCCCTTTTTCTTGAAGGGCAAGGCCGGTGGCTAAACCGCAAGGTCCTCCACCTATAATGACAACATCATACATATGAATTTAATCTCCTTCATCTAGGTTGTTATTTAACTAGCTGCTGATTGTTACCACAAAATACTATTAATTGTACAATAATTTCTCTCATATATAAAATGAATTATTAAAATAAAGTTTCATTATAATCAAAATTTTGAAAATAAACTAAATATAGTAGGAAATAGATTAGGGGATTACTATGTAAGATACATAAAAAAACGTATCGTTCAATTGAACGATACGTTGGGGGGTTTTAATATTCTTGTCCATGATTAAGCGGCGTAATACCTGGATTAACTCCTGCATGGCCTGGTAAGGATATATTACTGAAAATAATAATTCCTAAAACGACTACTAATGCCAGCGCTTTCTTCATTCATAATCACTCCTTTACATATTCTTTTAAGAACAAGTGAATACTCTTCCAACTGTGAGTCTGATGCGTATTCTTTGAGGACTTCAAACAAAGAAACTGACTTTTTGAAATAATTGTCATTATTTAGCATATCAGAATCCACCAAATTTTGTAAAGCATTATCTATGGCTTCTATATAATTTTCATTTAAATAATGATATAAAGCTAAGCTAAACCTGAAAGACAGGTATTTTGACGCAACGACTTGCTCACGATAATAAATACTGTCATGTATGTAATGAATCAGCATGTCTATCTCTTGATCTATGTTATATGAATGCATAATGGCAGATTCAATTAGTGTGATAAGCCTGATAATACTTGATCGGGATTCTCCTTAATGAATTCAACATATTCTAATGTTTTTTCCCTATTCCCCATTAAAATTTCAATGGTTAGAGAATTTGCTTTAGAAAATAACTTGAAGTCAGCGATAATCGTAGCCGATTCCTCTGTTGAATCATAAAGCCAACTAAGGTCCGAATAATAGGATATACATTCTTTCGCTTCTAGGTATTGACTCAACTTCTGAAATGCGATTCCCTTCATGAGATAACTGTATCCGAAATAATATGATATATGTCTTTTCTTTTTTGTCTGTATCGTATTTTTATCTGTATGAATGATTTCTGTAGCGGAATCCAAAAGGGAGGTTGAAAGTGAGATTACCTTATCCCAATTTTCAAAAGTACTTGCCATTTTAATGAAATTAACTATAGTATCGATCTCTACTACTTCTGATGTATTGTCATTAATAACCAAAGGTAAAACCTCCTTTATATAACAATAATTTACAAATATTATTATATAGATAAAATTTACATACGGTCAATAAAAACTTTTATCAAGATTGATATATCGCTGGAATGCCAATGAAGAAGTAATAGTTTGATGCATTATGAATGCAATATCACACTATATTCAGCGAATAATCGCGAAGAATGGGAGCTTTTTTTGCCTCCATTTATCACAATTTGTAACAATACAACTACCTTTGACGCCCTAAAGGAACTTAGTTCTTAGCTGGGGAATAGTTCTCTAAATCAAGCTCATTAAAGCTGTTGAAGAGATGGGGGAACGTATGAGAAAAAAATGGCGAATGTCTACTATTTTAAGACTTTTTTTCATCTTAATTGTCATTATTCCGATGCTCTTAATCTGTTCTATCATTCTAAACATTTATAAGAACGATATTCTTCAGCAAAATACGAAGCGCTCCTTGCAAACAGTGCAAGCGCTTTCTTATTCCGTGAGTCAGGAAATTGGACGATTATCAGGTTTATTCGCATCAATAGGGCTGGATGAGGATGTGAGAAATACGGTCTATGACATTTATAAATTGAATGGGTTTGAGAGGCAAATGGCTACCTATAAGCTGAAAGTATTAATCGAGAAATATACGGCTTCTGTATCGGGGCGTGTGCTGTCTGTTAATTTCTACTTTGAGAACGGCTCTTCTTACTCTTATATGAAAAATCTAATGCATAAAGGAACGGATATTCAAAATGAAGATTGGTATCAAGCGGCTCTGAAAAAGCCAAACTTTATACATTTTATTGGCATGAAGCCCAATTCACTTTATGGGAATTACAATCCCTATATGATGGTCGCGGCTCTAGCGCCTGACTACTCCAGTCCTTCCTCTCAGCTTGAAATGATACTATTTACGTTTGAAAGCAGTGCATTCGATCATATTTTGCAGTCACGGGATAACACGGAATCTACCATTTACATCGCCGATGATGGAGGAGAAATTATTTCGTCGAATACGATTTTGAAAAGAGGCAGTAAGCTAAACTTGTCGCATCTGGCTGATGTATTTACACATGATCAGGGTTCTTATGTAGACGATACGGACGGCAATAAAACGCTGATATCGTATGCCAAAGTAGACGTAGCAAATCCCAACTGGATTGTGATGCTGAAGATTCCTTATACCAATTTAATGGCTAACTATATGAACGTCAATTCCTTTGTATGGGTTCTTGCTATTCTAATTATTTTAGCTTTTATTCTGATTTCCTTCTACTTCGTGTCTAATATGACTAAGCCGATCCTTGAGCTTCTCCGGCAGATGGTTCGGGTCACGCACGGTGATTTGAATGCTAAAATCAATGTTTCCGGCAGTCTTGAAATGGCAAGTCTCGGCCACTCATTTAACCAAATGACAGAAAGGATCAGGGAACTGATCGATCAACATGAACAACAAGAGTTGAAGAAGCGAAAGGCAGAATTCGCCGCGTTGCAATCGCAAATTAATCCCCATTTTCTCATTAATACACTGAATTCTATTAAATTTATGGCTCTGATCAGCAAAGCGGACAATATTCGCAATATGACGCACGCACTGACGAAGCTGATCTCTTCTTCATTTAACCGCGGAGGGTTGGTTACGACGATTTCTGAAGAGGTTGATCACTTGAAGCATTATTTGTACATCATGGAGATCCGTTATGGGAAGTCAGTCACTACGCAGTGGGATATCGCTCCAGAGACAGAAGGATTGTATTTACTGAAGCTGCTACTTCAGCCGATTTTGGAGAATAGCTTTATTCATGGTCTGAAGGATATCAATTATCAAGGCTTCATCCAAATTTCTATTGTACTCGATGAGGAGGATTTACTCATTACGATCGCTGATAATGGCGTGGGCATGCAGCAGGAGGACCAAACTCATTGGGATGAGGATACACAAAGACATATGTTTAGTGGGATGGGAAATATGAATGTTCATGAACGGATACAGTTGTACTACGGTACTAATTATGGAATTTATTATAAAACCAACATATTTCGTGGGACGACTGCACTTATCCGGCTACCACAAATCCGAGTGGTTGACGAGAAGCTATCTTGAGTGTATTAGGAAGTGTTATGGATCATTACCATTGATATGGGGGCGTAGCTATGAAACAGAAAAAATGGTTGAACTTACTGTTTGCAGCTTGCTTACTTGCATCTATTTGTATTGGCATCAGTGGATTGCTGAGCCATATGGCATTGAAAACAAGAGTGGCTCTTCAGCCTGACGATAAATTAGCCAAGCAACAGCAGCCTATCAAAATCAAATTTGGCATGTGGGAAACCAAAATGGACATTTTGTTCTGGACCAGCAAAGTAAAGGAATATTCAAAAATCAGACCCAATGTAACGATAGAAGTGGAGACAATTCCAGATAACAGTGGTCAGTATCTGAAAGTGCGACTTGCAGCTAATGATCTACCAGATGTATTTTATCTAAAGCCTTCTCATTTATCTTCTTATCAGGATGCACTACTGCCTCTCAATAAACTGGAAGCTTCTAAAACGAATCGCTTTCCGGCTGTAATCAAGGGGAATATTTATGGACTACCGCTGGTATCCTTCTCAGAGTATGTATTTTACCATCCAAGCATCTTTCATGAACTGAACCTTCAAATTCCTCAAACCCTCGATGAATTCGTGGATGTTCTAGAGAAAATAAAGGACAACGATAAGTACATTCCAATCGCCATTGGTGCGAAAGAGGACTGGACCTTTTATCCATTTATTGAGTTTGGTCCGCCTATTATCTCGCATGATCCAAATTATCTTACGAGTTTATCCTATATCCCGCAGCCGTTTGGTAAGGACACATCCTTCGAAACAGCCGCAAAGCTTCTGAAAAGGATTTCTGAGCATAGATTAGCAGGCTTTGACGCTTTGAGTATTGGGGCTGATGAAGCCAAACAGCTATTTCAATCCAATAAAGCCGCCATGATTGCTCTAGGGCAATGGTATTATCAGGATTATATTTCAAATGTCAAAAATGATGATGATCTGGATGCGTTCCCATTGCCCTGGAGATCGGATATAAGGCAGCCTCTGGAGGCTCTAACGATGCCTGACCAGTTCATGGCTCTTAACAAGAATTCTAAGCATGTAGACGAAGCAAAGGCTTTTCTGGAATGGATATTCAGTCCGAAAATTTATCAAGAATATATCAATTATTCGGGAAATTCCTCGACCATGGTAAACATACCGTCTGATCAGCCTTTTTTTAACCGAGTTAAAAGTAAGCATCCTTTTAATCCTTTTCTGTACTTTGGTATAAACGAACGATTCGAAATGGTGAAGAATAATTCGCTGTTTAACGAGAAAAAAGCTGCACAGGATATTTTTGCAGGAGCTTCCGTGGAGGATATTCAAAGAATGCTAAATTACAATTGGAGCGAGGCTATTCGAATGATGCAAAAATAACGAAGCAGGGGGAGTAAATTTGAGCAAATACAAAGCGTTTATTGTTGATGATGAACCGCTGGCACGAATGGCTCTGCGCGAGTATATATCTCTGACCTCAAGCGAAATCGAAATTATTGGAGAGGCAGGAGATGGGGAGGAGGCTTTAAAGCTGCTGAAAGAACGGCAGGATGTGGATATTGTATTGGCTGATATCCAGATGCCACGCATGAATGGTGTGCAATTGCTCCATGCCATAGGGGGGGCGACATGGTCCAAACAGCCTTTGACCATTATGTTAAGTGCCTACGGAGACTATGAATATGTAAGGGAATCCTTTGTACTTGGTGCCTTTGATTACATGTTGAAGGCAAATCTAGATGAATCGTATATCGCTCCTGTTCTGCAAAAAACGATGGATGAGTTAGACAAACGCCAGAGTGATTCCTCCTCATCACAAGATGCTGATGAAGATGCGGATATTTGCTCTTTATTGCATCGTTTGTCTACCGAAGATTCAACAGTGCTTCTACATGGTGGAGATGAGAGCATAGAGCAGGACTTGGTTCGTCTGCGGAAACGAATGGGGGAGAAGAATCAGGTGGCGGCTGTGATCCGGCTGTCAGATGCCGTTCAATTTGACCATATTCACCGTATGATCATTCAAACGGTTCAGTCGGTAGCAAACAAGGATAACCCAGAGGCGATATGTTATGTATCGCGCTCAGATGAGCGCCAGTATAATGTATTCTTCACTTTTCCAGGACAGAGGAGCAGTCTGGTAGTAAGAAGACTGAATCACAGCATGCTGACAGATATCAAAATCAGACTAAAACAGTTTCTTAATCTCAATTTATCTATCGGGATTAGCGATACAGCAGACGGATTGCAGGAATGGAATCGTTTGTTTAAACAGGCGGAGCGATTGTCCGTGCTCAGCTTTTATCAAGGATATGATCGGCTGTTTTATCCAGAATCCGAGACCAAGCCTAGCATTACCGAAGAAAGTTGGAAGGGATACTGGCTTCCTGTGAAAACAGAGCTTCTTCAATCCCTGAAAGATGCAGATGCTTTGTTATGGAAACAGCTCTACCAGCGCTGCTGCGAATTGCTATCGAAGAGGTTCCCTTCTGTGCCTAGACATATAGGATCAGAGCTCAGTGATTTAATCTGGACTGCAAGCTCATTCGTTTACCAGAAGGGAATATCGATGGAGGAGATTAACGACTCCTTTCCACATCCTATGGAACAGGTCCGAAAGCTCGATACTTGGGAAGACACAGTGAAGTGGTGCGAAAAGTATTTGGAATTCCTACATGAAAAGCTACACCCGAAGACAGAACATGTTGGGAGTTGGCTCAGTCCGATTGTGGTCAAAGCAAAGTCGATACTGGATAAGCATTACTGCGAGGACATCCACTTGTCTGTCATCAGCCAGAGTGTTGGTGTTAGCGAAAGTTATTTAAGCAAGCAATTTTCCAAGGAGGTCGGAATTAATTTTATCCAGTACTTAACCAACCTTCGGATTGAAAAGGCCAAGAGGGCTCTAGAGAACGGGAAGAAAATATACGAGGTCTCTGAAATGGTCGGGTATGTGAATCCAGAGCATTTCAGCAGAATTTTTAAAAAAATAACGGGTGTTAGCCCAAATGTATATCGTAGGGACAGTGAATAATTTAATTCAAAAATGATCATCTTCACTTCAAAATAGATCATGGTTCCGGCCTTAAGAATTTATATGATAGGAGGTACAGACATACATGTTGCCACGACGGATTGTGATACTAAAGGAGGGATAAATAACGGGATAGTTAATCGGCATTCTGACCATGAAATGATCCACAGAAGGACAACACTATGAAAAAGAGGGGAATGGTTCCTAAATGCTGCGTAAATCGTTGATCATAGCACTATTCTGCACACTTTGTTCTTCTACTTGGCTCGCTTCAGCACATGCAGAGACTGCTTCAGATTTTAAAATGAAAGCGTCTTCAGAGGAGTCGTCCGACTCTACATTCACGATTACACTCAAAGGCAGCGGTATTAAAGACCTTTATGCATACGAATTAAAATTCAAGCTAGACCCGAGTGAGCTAGAGGTGGTCAAGGCAGAAACGAAGATCAAGGGGTACTCAGTTTCACCTATCTCAAAAAACGGCGAAATAACGATCGCTCATACCAAAATAGGTAATGTGGACGGGGAGAAGGGTGATCTAGATATCGCTACCATAACCTTCAAGGCTAAAAAAGCAGGCTCTTCCAAAATCGAATGGACGTCGATGAAGATGCTAGACAAGAACCTGAAGGATCAGGTGATCACGCCTGGCCAAACGACATCGTTCATGAAAATATTCAAGGATATCGCAGGACACTGGGCCAAGGATGACATCATGCAGATGGTTGATAAGAAGATCGTAGAGGGATTAGACAGTGACCGATTCTCACCAAATAGCAATGTTACCCGGGCTCAGTTCGCGGCATTGATTACAAGAGCGCTTGATCTAAAAGAGGGAAATGGTAAGAATCCCTTCGCAGATGTGAAGTCCGGTGCTTGGTATGAGGATACTGTAAAGAGAGCTTACTCAGCCGGAATTATTAGTGGTATTAACAGTAATAAGTTTGCACCAGACCAAAGCATTACACGTGAAGAAATGACCACCATGCTTATGCGCGCGAAAGCCACCGCTCAAGGCGTCAAGGCCGATGATCTTCAGGGAGGCTCTTCTATAACTTTTAAGGATTCCAGCAAAATCAGCACATGGGCACAAAAATCAGTGGGCTTTGCCATTTCTAGCGGGTTGATGAAAGGCAGAACGGCAACGACGTTTGCTCCTAAAGAGCATGCCACAAGAGCGGAATCGGCGGTTGTGGTTAAACGGCTGCTGTCGGCAGGGAAGTAGCAACCAAAAGGGATATCCCGAACAATAGGACATGATTCGTTAGCCGAGGGGATGATGTACGTGAGGAAAAAACGATTATCGCTGGTTATAATTCTAGCAGCGCTCATTAGTTTGCAACTTTGTTTGTCTGCAGGCAATACATTTGCGGCAGGGGACAGCGATATTTATTTTAAGGATTACAATGACGGGAACGTCAGTGGATGGACGGCCGCGAAGGGTACGACCGCCTTTACAGCTGACAGCGGTGCTGTAAAAGCAGTAACCCAAGGGGCGGTTATTCTGGCAGATATGGAATCACCTCAGGTTGCAAATGGGGATTATGAGGTGAAGCTAAAGTTTAATCAGGTTCCGACGCGATTTGGGCTTGTCTTCCGGTATATCGATAAGGATAATTACAACGTCATTCAATTCGACACAAATAGCTGGGGATGGGATGCCCTGAAGAATGGGGTGGAGACCTACGGCAATATCCAGTCGACCCCGCCTACACTGGTCGCTGGGAAACAGTATGCGTTTAAGCTGCATTATGAAAAAGATAGTGTTCAGCTTTTAATTGATAACACGAGCGTATTTACGACTAGCTTACCCGGGATATCGACGAGTGCTGGCCGATCGGGCTGCGCAGCTGGTATGACAACAAGACCATAGCCATTGATGATGTGAAGCTGACAAAGGTCAATGTGCTGAATCCCGATCCGAAGCCCATTACAATAACGGATACGCTAACATCCAGTAAAATGAAGGCCGAAATTGACAGGGAGTTTCCACGGGTGAAGAAGTACATATGGAATGGCAACAACGCGGAAATAAATGGTCAGGTAAATGGAATTAATGAACTCAAAATCAACGGCAAATCTTACTATCCTACGGCGCTCTCGTATACCAAAAAGGAAGCAACCGCTGATAAGGGAGAAACTGCCGTATATAACCTTCTGATTCCTGGGATTGACGTTAAGTTGGTTGCGGAAATGGAACTGAAGGATAATGTCCTGCAGTTTAAGGTAACCGATCTTCAGGAGAATGGTACGGAAAAAGTGAAAACAATCGAGTTTCCGAATCATGATCTCGTATCCGTGCTGGCTACTGAGACTAAGGCTCAAGAAACAGCTGCCTCAATTACAGGTGACTGGGTTGCAGTGAAAGAAGAGTACAAAGACTTGAAGACGGATACAACCGATGTGAGCGGAAGCCGAACTATGGCATTCCTGAACTCGGACCGTCTTGCGGCTAGTGTGGTTACGAATGTGGTCAACGGCTATGACAAGGTAAGAGTCAAGATAGGCACAGACACTGTATTGAACACGAAGAAGGCCTCTTTATCTGGTGGGGCTTGGACCTACCGTGGAAGTATGGTTCTTGCCCCAGAGCCCCTTCCTTGGGCAAAGGTTGTCATTACTCCAGATGCTAATGGGGATAACATCGTCGACTGGCAGGATGCTGCTATCGTATATCGTAATATTGCTGAAGCGCCTTATGGCAGCAGCATGATTCGCGACAATATTTCCTATATCAGCATGAATATAGGATCTACAACCACTTCTCCTTTCCTGCGTGCATTTGACAACGCCAAGAAAATCTCCAATTTGACGGATGGTTTTGGTCAGTTGATCCTTTACAAAGGGTATCAGGCAGAAGGCATGATGATTCCCATCCAGACTATGGTGGTCATATTGGCATTCGCAAGGTGGTAAGGAAGACTTTAATTATGTGCTGAGTGAAGGAAAGAAATATAACATCCACGGTGGTGTACACATCAATGCAACCGAATATATTCTGGATGCTTTTGAAACGAAGATGGAGAACTTAACGCAGCCGCTGTCTAAAGGGTGGGGCTGGATTGATCAAGCTTATTATGTGAACAAGACGAAGGACGTTGAGTCGGGTGAACTGAAACGCCGCCTAGATATGCTAAAGGCTGATACAGGGGATAATCTCTCATTTGTCTATGTGGATGTCTATTCGGGAGCGGATTACAACGCCAAAAAATTATCCGAATACATCAATGGAAATGGCTGGATGCTGGGAACAGAATATGCTGGACCGATTTTTGAGCAGGCTGCTTGGGTACACTGGGGTACCGATCCAGGTTATCCAAATCAGGGCAATGATAGTAAAATCACACGCTTCATACGTAACCAGTACGTGGACGGCTTCTTAAGTACTCCACTTTTGAAAGGTAACAAGCAGGTCGGAGTGGGATATTGGCAGAATAGCGCAAACTTTACTAGCTATAAGAGCACGACCGCCGCGTTCTTCAATCAGAACCTACCGACAAAGTATATGCAGTATTTCCCTATTATGAAAATGACTAATGATCGAATTGATTTCGGTAGCAATGTGGCTGTAGAACGTGGTCAGGACGGTAAAATTCATTTAAGTAAGGATGGCAATGATATTGCGATCATGACGGACAGCAGCGAAATTAGTGACAGTAAGGTGTTTATTCCATGGGATCCCGTAAAGGAAGACAAAATCTATCACTGGAATCCGGCTGGTGGTTCATCCACATGGACGCTTCCTACTTCTTGGGGAAAGGTAACGAAGGCAGAGCTGTATAAGCTGACAGATCTTGGCCGCGAACGTGTCGGCAGCGTCGAAATTACCGCAGGCAAAGTTACACTAACTGCTGAAAAAGGTGTGGGTTATGTGCTCTATAAATCCACTCCGCAGCCTAGTCCGGAAATGGTATGGGGAGAGGGGAGTCCGGTGAAGGACCCTGGCTTTGACAGTCAGAAATTCGGAAGCTGGCAGAAGTCCTCTACTTCAAGTAATACCGATCATATTCAATATGTGAAAAATAGCAATGCTGATGACCAGCTTCAGGTTAAGGGGCCTGCGGATGCAACCATCCAGCAGGTGATGACAGGTCTGACGCCGGGCAAAACGTATTCGGCCTCCGTATGGGTCAAGGTGGATGGCAAGCGCAAAGTTGAGATCGGCGTGAAACAAGGTGAGAATGTCGTGAGCAATGATTTGGATAATACCGATCTTAAGTTTTTAGCACAGCAGCATAAATACGTTAACGAAATATTCCAGAGAATCAAAGTGAACTTTGATGCTACAAGTGATAAAGCAACGCTGTATTTCAAAGTGGATGGCGGCAGTGCCATCGTTACCTTTGATGATGCAAGAGTATGGAAGAATCCAAATAAGACTGAGCAAGGCAAATCGGTGCTGTATGAGGATTTTGAGAATGTGGATGAAGGTTGGGGACCATTCGTGTACTCGAAGCTGGGACCCGTACGTACACATTTAGCGGAAAAAGGCAGCAATCAAATCCAAAACTCTGTGCTGGATGGATCGTGGTCACTCAAAACGAATGAGGACGGAACCGGAGAATGGCTGCGTACGTTACCGCATACGCTGCGTCTGAAGGAAGATAACCGTTATCATCTGACATTGGATTACAATTCGGATGAGCTTGATATGTACACCATAGCAGTAAGAGTGAATGACAATGGTACGGTTCGGGATCTCGTTTCCGAGAATCTCAAGGAAGGACGCAACAAGCTAGATCTGACCTTTGCAACAGAGGGCGCGAAGGATGCTTATCTAGCGATTATCAAGAACAAGGTCAATAATCAAAAAGATTTGACCGGTACGTTGGTACTTGATGATATACGCGTCAATGATGAAGGATCAATCGCTCCTGAGAATGGGGTTAAAGTAACCAAAATTACGTTAACACCGCAGGATATTGAGCTGAACAAAGGGCAAAGCACACAGATTAGTGCTCGCGTAGAGCCGACTAACGCATTTGAACGGACACTAGTGTGGTCCTCTGACAAACCGGATGTCGTATCTGTCGATCAGACGGGTAAAATCACAGCCCGTTTAGGTGGAACTGCATTGATTACCGCAACTGCTAAGGATGGAAGCCTAGTCAGTGCGTCCGTTTCGGTGAAGGTATATGAGCCGAATACACTCATTCCGCAATCCCAGATGAAAGCTTCAGCATCGAGCTTCCAGCCCGGTGATGATCCGGCAAACGTACTTGACGGTGATCCAGAGACGATTTGGCATAGCGTATGGAGTCCGCCTCATCTGCCGGAGTCAATTACGCTCAATCTTGGAGGCACATATAACGTTAACCAGCTAAACTACACGCCAAGATCTGGGGCAGGTAATGGAACGATTACCGGTTACAATCTGTATGCAAGTAACGATGGAGTCGAATTTACGAAAATCGCAGGTGGAACATGGGTACGCGATGACAAAATCAAGAGCGTCAGGTTTACTGCGGTTCAGGCAACGCATCTGAAGCTTGAAGTGGTGGCTGGCGTCGGAACTTTCGCTTCCGCAGCCGAGCTCCAAGTGTATCAGGTGCAGGCAGGTCCACAGGAAGTGAAGGTGACCGGCGTTGCCATCGATAAGACGGTCGTTGCTCTGAAGGTAGGAGAAACGGCTGAGCTCACAGCAACGATTCTCCCTGACAATGCAACGAATACAAACGTAACATGGACCAGTAGTGATGACAAAATTGCTTCCGTTAATGTTAAGGCGGGTCGCGCGGTTATTACAGCTAAGGCATTAGGTAGTGCCGAGATTACGGTAACGACGGATGATGGAAATTTCACAGATGTGAGCCGTGTTACCGTCAGTAAAGCCGATGGAAATAAGGATGAAGCCACAATGGTCTCAGCCCCAGACCAAGTAAAGAGTGGAGCAGAATTCCAGGCGCAGTTTGGACTTCTGAATATCCAGCACAGTATTTACGCACAAGATGTAGAGCTTACTTTTGAAGCAGCCGTGATGGATTTCGTATCTGCGAAATCGCTGATTCCAGGAGTAAATATTCTTGAAACGATACGCTCGGCTGGTAAGGTTCGTTTCATTATTGCAAGTGAAGGTGCAGATCATGCGGTAACAGGTAATGCAGACCTGCTTGAGCTGACCTTTAAAGCGAAGGATACAACAACACCTATAAGTGGAACGATCTCAGTTAGTAAGGCGATGATATCCGATGAACAAGGCACGGAATATACTCCAGCCTCTTCTCAAGCCATGGTTGAAGTTGGCGGCAATATTACAAATGTCGGTGACGTAAACGGCGATGGCAAAGTCAGCATCGGCGATTTAGCAATCATCGCGGCTCACTACGGTAAGAACACGTCTAGTCCAGACTGGCAGCAAGCCAAGAAAGCGGATGTGAATGGTGATGGCGTAATCGGTCTTGAGGATTTGGTTCTCGTTGCCAAAAAGATTGTAGAGTAAATCGAAGGAAGGCGGGGTACATGGTGTCCATTCATTTGGCTGGGCCATGTACCCTTGTTTTATATTGGAAGAAGCCATCGTTGCAGTGAGCTACGGAAAAAACCTCATCAGATAGTGATTGGGCTCAGCTCAAGCGAGCGGACGTGAATTATAATGGAAAATTGATCTTTCCGATCTTGTAGGATAGTTGGCAAATCTGAGATTTCTGGGGGCATCAATGGTGACGGTAAGGATACCTCAAGTCCAGATTGGCAGCAGGCGAAACGGGCGGATGTAAATGGTGATGGCAGAATTGACATCGCAGATCTGGCTATAGTGGCGAAAAAAATTACGGAATAACAAAGGACTCGGAGTAACCCCAAATCTAATGAAGAGGTGAACGGTAATGATGACAATACGTTTAGAGAAAAAATGGACGGCACTATTTATGGCTTTGCTGCTGGCAGCTTGGATTTGCATTTCTGCCTCACAAGTTCATGCGGATACATCGGATGAGGGCGCGGGGGCTCAGCCCTCTGAGCAAAGTCAGATCGAGCCCAAGGCATCAGCAGCTGCAGATGCCGGACAACAATCCGTTACGCTGAAAGCAAGCGTTACGCAGGTTAAACCGGGTGAGACTTTTACAGTCAAATATGGCTTTGCAGGCATTGTTAGTAATGTTTACGCTCAAGACATCACTATTGAGTATGATCCTGCGGTGCTGGAAGTCGTGGCTGACTCCATCAAATCTCTGAAGGACGGCGTTACTATAGTCAATGATCCGGCCACACAAACTGCTGGTAAGCTGCGTGTGATCCTAGCGAGTATGGGCGCCGATCACCCGGTAACAGGAACTGGCGATATTCTGGAGATCGGGTTCAAGGCAGCTAGCGTGTCTAAGACGACCGACAGCGCTGTAAGCATTACGCAGGTGACCCTAAGTAATGCGCAGGGAGAGGAATTTAATCTCAGTGGTACATCAGTCAAGATAAAAGTTACAACGGGTACAACTGCATCCGGCGATGTGAACGGCGACGGTAAGGTTAGTATCGGGGATTTGGCGATGATCGCGGCGAAGTATGGCTTGACCTCGGCCAGTTCGAACTGGAACGAAGTGAAGCATTTGGATCTTGATGGTAACGGAGCTATTGATATAGCTGACATGTCTATCGTAGCCAAGAAAATTATCGAACAGCCTTAAATAGAATTGAGGGGGTAGCAGGAGCCTACCCCTTTCTTTGTAATCAGCGAGCCGTCTTAAATATGCAGATACCAACGGGGATGGCAAAGTGGATATTGCCGATCTAGCCGCAATTGCTAGAAAAAATTTAGAGTAATTGGAGGAGTTCCATTGATGCGAAAAGGTTGGTGTGGCAAGGGGTTCAGCTTGTTCCTCGCAGCCATCTTCATGTTAACCGGGTTTACAATTCCTGTATCTGCACAGAAAACGGATGGTAGTGAGGTTCCACAGCTAAAAATCATTTCCCCGGAAGCAAGCGGAACAAAAGACAGCGGTGAAAGGAAGATCAATTTTAATCGAGACTGGCGATTTCAGCGGGAGACTAGCGGTAGCATTTCTGGAGCGCAGGCTCCAGATTTTGATGATCATGCTTGGCGGCAATTAAGCGTGCCTCATGACTGGAGCATTGAGCTTGATTTTAACGCAAACTCACCTGCAACACATGAAGGCGGATTTTTGGATGGAGGAACGGGTTGGTATCGTAAAACCTTCACTTTACCCGCTTCTATGGCTGGGAAGCGACTGTCCATTGATTTTGACGGCGTGTATATGAACAGTACTACCTATTTGAATGGTCAGGTTCTTGGAACATACCCATATGGGTATACCTCTTTTTCTTATGATATCTCCGATAAGGTTTACACCGACGGGAGAGAGAACGTGCTTGCTGTTAAGGTAAACAACACCCTGCCAAGCAGCCGCTGGTATTCTGGAAGTGGGATCTACAGGGATGTATACCTGACCGTAACGAACCCAGTCCATGTGGCAAGATACGGCACCTTTGTAACGACACCTGATTTGGAAAAGGCATATGCAAGCGGCAGAGCAGACGTCAAGATTATTACCAAAGTTTCAAATAATTCGACGACCCCCTCTGAAGTGAGTGTGAAATCTTCGATCGTCGATGCAAGCGGGAATCAAGTTGCGACGGTGGAATCGAAAAAGGTCATGGCTGAGGCGGGCAAGGTTACGTCTATAGAAGACAAAACGGCGATCAACCATCCTACTCTTTGGAGTACCACGAATCCCTACATGTATAAGGTCATCACTGAAGTGATTGCTGGCGGTAAAACAGTGGACACGTATGAAACAACCTTCGGTGCTCGATATTTCAAGATGGATGCAAACGAAGGGTTTTCCTTGAACGGTCAATATATGAAGCTCCATGGCGTGTCAATGCACCATGATCTGGGAGCTCTCGGAGCAGCAACGAATGCGCGTGCTGTAGAGCGGCAAATGCAGATCATGAAGGATATGGGCGTCAATGCCATCCGCACCACACATAATCCCCCATCGCCGGAGCTGCTGGAAGCCTGCAATAAGCTGGGGCTGCTTGTGATCGAGGAGGCTTTTGATGCCTGGAATCAAAGTAAAAAAACATATGACTACGCACGCTTTTTCTCCGTTTGGTCAGACCGATTTGCCTCGACATGGGCAGAACATGACATTAAGGAAATGGTAGACAGGGATAAAAATGAACCATCCATTATCATGTGGTCACTCGGAAACGAGATTTATGACAGCTCCAGTGCTGGCGGCGCAGCGACAGCCCGCAAGCTGGTGGAATGGGTGAAGCAGGTGGATACAACAAGACCTACAACCATCGGTCAAAACAGTGCAAACTCAAGACCATTGAACAGCAATATTAAAAATGTGCTCGATGCCGTGGATGTGGTTGGTCTGAACTATGCAGAAAATAATTACACGTATTTTCACGAGCAGTATCCAAACTGGATTATGTACGGTTCGGAGACATCTTCAGCCACAAGGTCCAGAGGCGTATATACCCATCCGAACAGTGATAAAAAAATGGGAACCTATTCAGATTTACAGCAATCCTCTTATGATAATGATTCAGTAAGCTGGGGAAGAACAGCGGAAGATGCTTGGAAGCAAGAACGAGATTTGAAGCATATTGCGGGGCAGTTTATATGGACTGGATTTGATTACATCGGGGAGCCGACACCTTATTACAACACCTTTCCGTCGAAAAGCTCTTATTTCGGTGCGGTCGATACAGCTGGATTTCCGAAGGATATTTTCTACTACTATCAGAGCCAGTGGACCAAAGAACCGATGGTGCACCTGCTGCCGCATTGGAACTGGAAGGACGGAGAATCGGTTCGTGTCCTTACTTATACCAATGCCAAAAAGGTGGAGTTGATCTTAAACGGAACTTCTCTTGGCGAGAGAAGCTATGAGAATAAAACAACCACATGGGGGGCTCCTTACAAAGAAACCTCCGCAGGAAAGACATACTTGGAATGGTCGGTTCCGTTCAAAGCCGGAACGCTCGAAGCGGTAGCCAAGGATGAACAGGGAAAAGTGATTGCAAGGGATAAAGTCGTCTCAGCCGGAGCTCCGTCAGCCATCCGATTAACTGCGGATAGACAGGTCATAAAGGCCGATGGTTCGGACCTATCCTTCATTACTGCAGATGTCGTAGATAGCCAAGGAAATATTGTGCCAACAGCAGATAATCAGCTGCAGTTTAACATCTCCGGTAATGGCTCGTTGGCAGGTGTTGATAACGGGAATGCGGCTAGTGCGGAACGTTACAAAGACAATAAACGAAAGGCATTCAGTGGTAAAGCATTGGCGATCTTACAATCAACGGAGCAGTCCGGTGAGATTATGCTCAATGTAACTGCTGCGGGACTCCGCGGATCTTCTGTCAAGGTGTTCACTGTGCCTGCATCAACTGGAGGAGAAAAAACGGTTGCTGGCTATGAAGCGGTGAATGTAATAACGGGAATGAAAGAAGCACCGGTGCTACCTCAGAACGTGAAGGTTTATTACAGTGACGGATCATCCGCTTCTAAGCCAGTGAGTTGGGATTCTGTGGATCCTTCGCTCTACGCCAAAATCAATAAATTTACGGTAGAGGGTGTGGTAGAGGGAGTAACGGGAAAGGCTGTCGCTAACGTGACAGTAAAGGGAATTATGGGAGTCAAAACGATCGCGGTAACGACCAAGGTGGGTACCTTACCGCTGCTACCTTCCCAAGTAAGCTTGATATTCAGTGATGATTCGATGGCCAGTGTTCATGTGACATGGGATACGGTTACCCCAAATCAAATTGCCCAAGAAGGCAGTTTTACGGTGGAAGGACGTGTCACCGAAACGTCGATGCGAGCAAAAGCAATCGTTAGGGTGACAAATGAAAACCGTAGAGTCAATATCATGCTCCGTGAGAATGGCTCCCTCTTTCCGCAGCTAGAGGCGACGTATACAGGTGTCGGTGACAACCTGAACCATATTAATGATGGGATCAAAAGCTATACTGAAAATCCGAAAAACCGCTGGACCAATTGGACTGGATCACCACGCGATCAAGGAGATTCGATTACTGCTAATTTTGGTAAAGCGTATACGATCGATAATCTAGATCTGTTCGTGTTTACTGATTTTGGAACAGCAGTGCCTAGCAAGGTAACGGTACAGTATTGGAATGGCACGACATGGCTGATGTCCAACATGTGAAAGAGCCTTCTCCTTACGTTGTGCAGAAAAACTCGATCCGATTTGATCCGGTGACGACAGACAAACTGAAGTTCCATATGAAAGCGTCAGAAGCTGGTAAATTCTCTGCCTTGACCGAGGTTGAGAGCTATGCGGATCAAATTGCGATGGGTTCCACGGCTAATCTTGCAAGCATTACGATTGGCGGTAAAGTATTAACTGGCTTCGACCCGGCCAAACATGACTATGAACTGACATTGCCTTATGGTAGCCAAATGCCTGTCATAGAGGCAGCAGGTGCTGATCATGCGGCAGTTACCGTTGTACCCGCTTTCTCGATTCCGGGTACGGCTAAGATCTATGTCACTTCGGAAGATAGTTTAGTAAGCGAATCGTATGTTATCAGCATCCATATGGAAAATGCAAAACTAGTTTCAGCAGAGATTGAAGCAGCGAAAACGGATCTGGTTGAGGACGATGTCATCGATTTGAAAGTGACAGGAATACTTGAAAATGGCAGGAAAACAGATTTAAACAGTTCGAATCCAGTCTATACCTTTGACAAAAATAAGATCAAGATCGAAAACAATAAGCTATATGCATTCCATGAGGGGCAAACAAAGGTCACTGCCGAGGTGACATATAACGGAAACAAAGTGACGACAAAGGAAGCCATCTTCAATATAACCCCCAATACATCAGAGAAGATCATTGAAAGTCTAGACCCCGTAAGTATAATTACGGGTTTGGGGGCAGCCCCAGTTCTTCCCGAAACATTGGTGGCTCATTTTAAAACAGGACTTTCAAAGCCTATAGCCGTGGTGTGGGATAGGGTTGCGCCAGAGAAGTACAGTACATTGGGATCTTTTGAAGTATCAGGCAACGTTGTAGGGACTAACCTGAAGGCGAAAGCAAGAATTACGGTCAAGGGGTTAGTCGCCGTAGAGAATGTAACTATGGCCGTACTCGTCAAACAAAAACCTGCTCTTCCACAAACGATAAATGTCTATTACAGTGATGGCACGGAAGATCGTAAAAATGTAACTTGGCAAGAGATTCCTTCCGGAAACCTAGATCAAAAGAGGACGTTTGAGCTGGAAGGCATTGTCGAAGGGACGCTGCTCAAAGCAAAAGCGAGTATAAGGGTTACAGAAACCGTAGGGGATGAACAAAATATCGCTTTGGCTAAGAATGGCTATGACCATCCAAAAGCAGAGGCTTCCTTTACCAATCTTGGTCCTGCGTCACTGGATCGCCTTGAGTCGATAAACGATGGTGTGATTTCTTATACGGATGCGCCACAGAATCGCTGGACGAATTGGCAACGGACGCCGCGAGCTGGAGATTGGGTCTCCATTACGTTTGGAGACTTCAAACCTGTTGAATATGATGTCGACAACATGGAAATCCACTGGTTTGGGGATTATGGTACATCGTATCCAGCCAGCTTCAAAATCCAATATAAGTCGGGCGACAACTGGGTTGACGTGAAGAAGTTAATGAGCGATCCATCCACAACTACCTTGCAAAAGGCTAATAAATATACCTTCGATAGGGTGAAAACCTCCGCACTCAGGGTAGATATGACTGCACAAACAGGTATGGCACTCGGTATTACCGAGATTAAAGTATTCTCGAAACGTCCTGCTTCTTTCAGTGAGCCGAAGGTTACAGACATTAAGCTTGGAGATCAGAGCATTATCGACAGCTTTGCAATCAAAGAAGGAAACTATGAATATACCGCCGAGATTGCCAGCCTCGCAGAAATTCCAAAAGTTACGGCACAAGGATCGGATAATACAGCAATAACGATCATGCAGGCAGTCACTGCACCTGCGGATGCCAAAGTCATGGCCAAATCGGAGGATGGTAAGAAGATGGTTGTCTATACCATCCATTTCACTCTGAAAGACGATGGGACACCACAAAAGATCACGGCACTGCTGACAGGTCCGCAAAGGGTTCTTCCAGAGGAAACCTTCAAGGTTGATTTAGGATTAAAGCATGTTAGCGGCTCCGTCCAGGCTCAGGATATATCCATTCATTTTGATAAGGATAAATTTGAATTTGTTCAAGCTGAATCGACGGAGGATCATATCCAGATCGTAGAGACTGATGCCGGCACACCGGGACAGATACGCTTAATTGCTGTCAGCACTGGAGTTGAGCATGCAATCCAAAAGGATGGCTCGTTCCTTGCACTGACGTTCCGGGCCAAGGGACCAGCTCAGACAAACTTGGGACAGATTGAAACGGCACGGGTGTCCTTGGGTGATCCGCAAGGAAATGAAACAGAAGCTACATCTTCTTCTATACAGATCGAAATATCCAAAGTAATTAATCCTCCAAGCAGTGTAGACCTAAATGAAGATGGCAAAATCAGCATTGGTGACCTAGCAATCGCAGCTGCTCATTATGGTAAAGACACATCGAGTCCGGATTGGAATCAGGCGAAGCAGGCTGATGTAAATGGGGATGGGAAAGTTGATATTTCGGACCTTGCTGCCATTGCCAAGAAAATACTTGAATAAGTTTTCCTAAATTAAAGGAATCACATAAGGCGCCTGTTCCTTTCCTTAATAGGAAACAGTGACAGGCTCCATCTTTCTTATTTCAATACGGGAGGAGAATATTCTTCTCATAATCCTCATTAAATAGATAGACATAATCAAATTTGAGAAGTTCAGCGATATAACCTAGTTAAGAGGTTGGGCTGAAAGGGGAGGCATATGGATGAAGAAAGTGATAAGCTGCATGACTGTAGTATTTTTACTCATGAGTATATTTTCATTTTCAGCAAATGCAGATTTATCATCTAGTGAGGTTGTTCAACCTCAAGTTAACACAGGAGACGGTCAGTACGAGGTGTATCCTTTACCCCAGAAAGCGGTCTATTCGGGCACACGTTTTACCATTACCAACCAGGTTAATCTCGTCATAGAGCAGCAAATCGATATCCCTACAAAAAACTTCCTCTACAAAATCCTTAAATCTAAGTCCATCACCTATACGGAATCGACCTCAGTCATACCTAATAAGACAAATATTATATTGGGCATCAAAAATTCAAGTGGTGCTGGCAATGCATACTTTAATAGTAAAATCGCCTACGACGCATCCATTTTTAACGGTAAACAGGATCCCTATGTTCTGATGATTGATAAATCGCTAGAGGCAAATGGATCTATCGCTATACTAGGTAAGGACACAGATAGTGTTTACTACGGACTGGCTACACTTAACATGATATTCGGACAAATACAAGGGAAGGAGATCCGGTCGGTCAAATTCGAGGATTATGCAGACTCAAAGTGGAGGGGGTTTATTGAAGGTTTTTATGGCTTTCCATGGTCTAATGAGGAGCGGATCAGTTTAATGCGTTTTGGCGGGGAATTAAAAATGAATTCCTATATATTTGGGCCTAAGGATGATCCTTATCATAATGCGTCATGGAGAACGCCGTACCCTACCAATGAATTGGCTAAAATTCAAGAGTTGGTTGCAGCTGGATCTGAATCGAAAACGAAATTTATTTGGGCGATTCATCCCGGTAATATCAATTGGAACGATTATAACAATGAACTCCAAAAGTTACTCGCAAAGTTTGAACAATTGTATGGTATAGGGGTCAGACAATTCGGACTATTTTTGGATGATATCAGCACCTCCCAATCCTTAATCGATAAGGATAAGCATGCTAAGCTTGTCACTGACGTGGCAAACTGGAACGCTTCCAAAGCAGGTGTGAAACCTCTCATTTATTGTCCACCGTTCTACAATCAAGCATGGACTGGCTCAAGCGGTAAGCCTTATCTACAAGCCCTCCGCAATGTGCCAACGAATGTTGAAATCATGTGGACGGGCAAGGATGTCATCGGCAGTGTGAACGAAGCAGATAACCAATGGGTGAAGAATGAAATTGGTAGGGATCCGTATATCTGGTTTAATTATCCGGTTAATGGATACAAGAAAAATCGGCTTTTGCTTGGCAAAGTACCAATGCTTGAGCCAGGAACACATAATTTTTCGGGTATTGTCTCAAACCCACTCGAGCAGGCGGAGCTCTCTAAAGTAGCTTTGTTCGGTGTGGCCGATTACACATGGAATGCAGATGATTTCAACTCGGATCAGAGTTGGCTAGATTCATTCAAACATATTGCACCTGAGGCAGCGGATGAATATCGAATAATTGCCACCCACATGAGTGATCCATCGCCGAACGGACGTGGTGTCCAGTTTGGTGAATCCGAAAATTTGAAGGAGCGGTTGGAAGCCTTTTTAAGTGCTAATGCGAGCGGTTCAACTACAGATGCACAAGGCACCGAGTTAATTACGGAGTTTGACTCTATATTAAATGCCATTCAAAGCTTTAAGGCTAAAATTCAAAATGCAAACTTACTGAATGAAATTGATCCATGGATCAAGAGTCTAAATGAAGTTGTGAAATCGGATAAGTTCGCGGTAAAGTCGGTTATGGCGCTGAAAAATGGAAATACGAGCACAGCTTGGGAGGCACTTGCGCAAGCAACCACTGCAATGTCCGAGTCCAAGAAATTCACAAGAGCCGTCATTAACGCCGAGCCTGAGGTTGTTGAGGCTGGTGCAAAGCGTCTAGTTCCATTTGCGAACGAATTAATCCAGAAGCTGGATGCAAAGATTTATTCCTCATTAGATCCGAGTAATACCGTTTCCGTTCCGATAAGTTCATACGGATCACTTCCTGCGTTGAGTAAGATGCTTGATGGTGATCCGAATACGAATGTTTATATTCAAACGAAGCAGGTCAATGGTGACTGGTATGGAATAGACTTCGGCAGGCCGATCGTTATGAACGATATCGATATTATTCAAGGCCGAACGGATGCTGATTTTGATATTTTTCAAAGAGGAATACTCGAAGTTTCCTTGGACGGTCAACAATGGAATGCAATCGGTGCAGAACGATCTGGATATCATATCAACGTCAATGGGCTTAATATCAATGCAAGGTATGTAAGATACCGTTTAACTCATGCAGGCATACCCGGTGGAAAACCTGATTTGTGGACTGCAATAAGAGAATTTTCGGTGAATAGAAACGATGGGAAGACGGCAGTGTATACGAACGTTCCGGGGCTTGCCAGTACGAATGTACAAAGCACGAATGTATCTGCTCAGTTAGCTAATCTCAGCGGTATCACGCTACAGCCAGCACAATATATAGGGATTCAATTAACATCAATCGAAAAGATCTCAAGTATTGAGCTTCAAAGCTCAAGTAATGTTGCCGTACTCGAACTTTCTGAAAATGGGGTGGAATGGAAGCCGGCTAGCCTGGGGGAACCTCGTATCCTGCTGCTTATGTCAGACTGGTCAATAAAGGAAATCAACCCATTACATTTAATCTAACCAAGCTGCAGATACAAGTTCAAAAGTTTGTTGATCCGGTAGTGACGCATAATTATGAGGGTGTGTACGAAGGTAGCATAGCTGCGGTATTTGATGGGAAACTGGACGGAAAGGTATGGCTTAAAGGAAGGCAGACTCCAGGTAGATATCTTCAGGTCGATATGGGCGGAATCATAGATGTTCAAAATGCGGCCGTTGTCATGAATGATGGAGAAGGAGACTATTTTCGTCAGGGGGAATTACAGCTCTCGCTGGATGGGGTAACCTGGGAACCGATTCATACCTTTAGTAATCCGGGGAACCGAGATATTAATTTCCCGATTCATGAAGCTCCATACCGTATCATGCGAGTACAAGTGGATCACAAACTTGCTAGATATATCAGACTATATACGACCGTAGACAATGCCGGCTGGTTAGCGTTAAATGAAATTATGGTCAATGAAGGAATCGAAAAAGCGAACACTGACAGTTCCGTTCTTTCTGCGATACCGGCAGGAATTAAGGGTAATGGAGCTGATGCAGCGGCAGATCGAAAACTTTCGACCTTTTATACACCTCAAGGAAATGCACAGACTGGATGGCTCAACTATAAGTTATTTAGAAACACCAAAGTGGGGCAAATCATTATATTACAAAGCGGTACAGCAAATTCAGGTGCCAACGTTTCTGTTCGGGATGAACAGGGATGGCATCAAGCAGGCCAACTAACATCATCATACAATGTTATCAACACGTCAGCTTACCAGCATGTATTTGAAGTAAAGATCGAGTGGAGTGGGGGCGTAAAACCAGCTATTCATGAAATTATTCCTGTTCCAAGGGGGGATGAAGGAGAAGAGGTTAACCCAACCGGGAAGCTTACCACGGAATTAACAGCACCTGTCGTAGTTGCTGCAGGCGATGTATTCAATGTCCAATTTGGACTTAAGGGCGTGGTTAAATCCGTGTATGCTCAAGATATTACGATACATTATGATCCTGAAGTCATGAAGTTTGAATCTACTACATCTCTGCTGGAGGGCGTCAATCTGCTTGAGGTCAGTACAGACACTCCGGGAAAGATCCGGTTAATTATTGCCAGCGAGGGACCCAGCCATTCGATTGTGGGAGATCAAAGGCTTCTTGAGCTTCGATTTCTTGCCCCAGCTTTAACGCAAATGAAAGAGGGTTCGATTAAAGTAGCCAATACAGTTCTGGGTGATGAAATGGGTGCCGAAAGCAAAGCCGAGGCGACTTCGGTTCAGGTTCAGGTCACTGCGGGTTCTGGCGAACCAACTACGGGTGATGTGAATGAAGACGGCAAAGTGAGTATTGGAGATTTAGGTATTATTGCAGCTCACTATGGATTGGATTCAACCAGCCCGGATTGGTCACAGATCAAGCGCGCGGATGTGAACGGAGACGGTAAAATTGATCTCTTGGATCTCGCCGCTGTTGCTAGAAAAATTTCTGGATAATTAAATTTTAGAGAAGGAGTAGTACGGTTCCCGTACTACTCCTTTTTTTAGTACATAGTATTCACAAAATCAGTACAAAAAGTATCAACTCTACTTCAAAATAGATCATTTGGAGGCGCTTCCACGAACTGTATAATGAGGCTTACGAGAGCATCAGACAGAAAAAATAGTTTCACAGTGAGCCAAAAAAATGAATGAAACCGTTAGGGGGATCGCAAGCAATGAATATGAAACTCAGAAAAAAAGCAACAGGAGGTATGGCACTGTTACTGGTGTTAATGTCACTCGCAGGATGCGGAGGTGGAGCGAAGGAGACAACAACGCAGCCAACTCCTGAGACGAAATCAACAGCTCAGACCGATACAGATAAACCGAAAGAAGAAACAAAGGATACGCAGGGTTCAGATCCGAAAGTCACAGGAGATTTTGAAATCCAGTATTTCGTAGGCGGTTATGGTGATTCGTGGTGGAAAGAAATGCTTGGAGAATTCCAGAAGAAATATCCGGATGTGAAGATTAAGGAATCAGCGGGCTCGCAGATCAATGATCAGATGAAGCCACGCTGGATTCAAGGTAATCCGCCGGATTTGGTTTATATCGATGGTGCCGGGTCAAATGAAACACAGATGGTCAAGGACGATCAGCTTATGGATATTTCGGAATGGGTGAAACAGGCGAAAAATGTGGACGGTGAAGCACTCACAGCTCCTTTGATTGCTCCTCCGCAAGACTATGGCGGTGGCAAGAACTATACGATTCCACTCGTGTTCGGCTCGTGGGGAACCTTCTACGATGAAAGTCTCTTTAAAGAAAAAGGCTGGGATGTGCCGAAGGATTGGGACAGCTTCCTCGCTGTAAGTGAAAAGATCAAGGCAGCAGGCATCAATCCGTATATTCATACTGGAAAATATCCTTACTATATCGTCGGTGGATTGCTGAATTCTGGATTTGTGTCCGAAAACGGAGATAACCCGCAAATTCTGAAAGACCAAGAAGCGAACAAGGAAGGCTCATTCAAAAATGATGCCGTTGCTAAAACGCTCAAAAAAGTGGTAGAAATGCGGGATAAAGGCTTCTTCGATAATGCCTCCTTCGGTATAACTCATACGGATTCCCAAATGTTGTTCCTACAACATAAGGATGCAATGATTCCGAATGGTCTGTGGGTAGAAAACGAAATGAAAAAGGATGTCCCGCAGGGCTTTAAATTTGGCTTTATTCCTTCTGTTATGCAAAAGCCGGGTGGCAAGGTCGTTGCCATTCCTTATACCAGTAATATCGCCATCGCCAAAAAAGCAAAAAATCCTGACGCAGCAAAAGCTTTCATCGAATTTATTTTTACGAAAAAAGAAGCTGTACGTTGGGCTGAATTGACTGGCGCTCTAATGAATGTGAAAGCCGATCTCGATTCTTCAGGCGCGAGCGATGTTGTTAAAACGGCTATGAAATATTTCAACGACCCCGCCACGATTGTGGCACCTGTATTTAAACTTAATGCGGATTTAGAGCAGACTGAGAATGATGCCACTATCGCGCTGTTGCAAAAAACAATTACACCAGAAGAGTGGATGGACCGGATGGAAAAAGCGGCTGCTAAATCAAGGTAACATTCATCTATCTGAACAATCAGAGGGCCATGTGCACCTCTGATTGTTCTTTAAAATCATAGGGAAGGGCGTAAGGCCATGATCAAGCTGAACAATAAGCCCAAAGCCGGATACGCCGCTAGACGGAGGTTGTTCATCGCCGGTTTTTTGCTGCCGACATTCATTTTATTTAGTATTTTTACGATTTATCCTCTTCTGCGTGGGTTGTATCTAAGTTTTTTTGACTGGTCCGGTGGATCGGAAACGATGAATTTCATCGGCTTTGGTAATTATAAGGATCTATTGGACGATGAGGTTATTCCGGGAGCCATCAAAAATGATTATTTCCTCGTGTTCTGGAAGGTCATACTCATCATGTTATTTGCAACCTTCTTCGCTGTGTCACTGACCCGTTTGAAGCTAAAAGAATACGGCTTATATCGTGTCATCTTTTTCTTTCCGAATATTATCTCCGTTTCCGTTATCGGAGTGCTGTGGAGCTTCATTTATAACCCCCATCTTGGATTTTTGAATTCTTTTCTGTCTTTGTTCACCCAAAAATCTGTGGATACTAACTGGCTTGGCGATTCGCATCTAGCCATGTGGTCACTGCTTCCTCCAAGTGTATGGGCAGGAATCGGTTTTTACATGCTGCTCATTATCGCTTCCATTCTAGGAATACCTTCCTCACTCTACGAAGCTGCAAGTATGGATGGAGCCGGGCAGTGGAAGCAGTTTACGAAGATCACCTTGCCGCTGATTTGGGAACAGTTCAAAACATCAATTATCCATATCGTGATTACAACCCTTAATGGCTCGTTCATCATCGTGAAGCTGATGACCGATGGAGGTCCGGACAATCATACTCAGGTGCTTGGATATTATTTGTATCAGATGGGCTTTAAGCAATTTCATTTAAGCTATGGCGCAACGATTGGGGTCCTTATCTTGATCCTTTCGATCATTACGACGCTAATTCTGCAACGGCTTTTGCGCCGGGATACCATTGAAATGTAGAGGTGGAATATATGAATAAAGCTGCACGACCTAAGCCGGCGGGGCTGTGGATTTCCAAAACAGTTGTGCGAGTTTTACTGCTGCTATGGACGCTAATTGTCCTGTATCCGGTATTTTGGACGTTTATTACTTCTTTGAAAAATAACCAGCAGGTCATGCTGGGCAAACCATGGGATTTTCCTTCTGTGATGCACTTTGAGAACTATGCTAATGTATGGAGTCGTGCCCATTTTGGAAGCTATTTTATGAACTCGATTCTCGTTACCGCCGGCAGTACGATTCTGTCTTTGGCATTGGCTTCAACGACAGCATACATATTGGCGCGATACTCCTTTAAAGGTAGAGGTGTTCTATATTTTATCTATATCGCCTCCATGATGATCCCGACGACACTTGGCCTCATTCCACTTTTTTTCCTGCTGAACGATATGCACCTTTCCAATTCACTCCTAGGGTTGACGCTCGTATACTCAGTCGGAACCATCGGGATTTTACCTTTGGGCATATTCTTCTTAGTTGGATTTTATAAAACATTGCCAAAAGAACTGGAGGAAGCAGCAACCATAGATGGCAGCTCATTATCTGGAATATTTCTGAGGATTATGCTTCCACTTTCATCCCCTGGAATGATTACTGTAGGAATTATGAATGCGCTGACCGTCTGGAATGAATACATTATGGCTACCGTGCTGATCAATGATCCAATGAAATACACGATTCCGGTTGGTATCGCAGTGATGCAGGGGGAGATGCAGTATAGAACCGAATGGGGACCTTTATTTGCGGGACTGTCAATATCCATGATTCCGGTCATCGTGATGTATGTGATTTATCAACGGCAAATTACGGGTGGACTCACAGCGGGAGCGTTAAAGGGGTAGAAGTAAAATTTGATCCTTTAAGGAATGATTGCTGTAGCGGCTCTGACGGCACTTGGCAGTTTGCATATTAGTGCAATAATCGTCTTGCGATATATAAATGAGGAGGTATGATTCCTATGTCCAAGAGGCTGATTGGTTTATTAATCACCATTTTTCTAATGGTCGGATTATTTTCAAATCACTCAAATCTGGCAAGCGCCGCTCCCGTATCTGGAGATGTTCAGACTGCTGCAGCTAGCGGCAATTATGAGATTTATCCGCTACCCCAAAACCAAAGTTATCAAGGAGTCGATTTCACACTGACTGGGCAAGTCAATGTAGTATTTGAAGCAGGTATCGATGAAGCTACGCGCAACTTGCTCCGTACAATCATAGGCTCCAAGTCCATTCAAATGTCTGAAACCGTGGCAGTTGTAGCAAATAAAACGAATATCATTGTTGGGATTAAAGGATCTAATAAATATGTAGATGGCTATTTTAAAAGTCATATCACCTACTCATCTACGCTATTTAATGAGAAGGATGCCTATGTGTTGGACATAAGTAAAGCCAATGAAGCGAGTGGAACCATTGCCCTCCTGGGGAAAGACACGGATGCGTCTTTCTATGGGCTGGAATCGCTCAGTCAAATTTTTGATCAAATCTCAGGTAAAACGCTTCATAGCGTGAAGTTCGAGGACTACTCAGATACGAAGTGGAGAGGGTTTATTGAAGGTTTTTATGGATTTCCCTGGTCGCATGAAGACCGTAAAAGTTTGATGCGGTTTGGTGGTAAATTTAAAATGAATACGTATATTTTCGCTCCGAAAAATGATCAGTATCACAACTCAGCTTGGAGAACGCTGTATCCGCCAGCCGAGCTGGCGAAAATCAAGGAGCTTGTTGCTGTCGGGAATGAAACAAAAAACAGGTTTGTATGGGCGATTCATCCCGGATTTAATATGATTAACTGGAATACCTATGATACGGAGCTACAAACCCTTCTGGCCAAACTAGATCAGTTGTATGGAGTTGGGGTAAGGCAGTATGGACTTTTCATGGATGATATCAACACTTCACAGTCTCTCACGGATAAGGATAAGCATGTGAAGCTAATAACCGATGTCGCGAATTGGGCTGCGGCCAAAGGGGATGTGAAACCGCTCATTTATTGTCCTCCATTCTATAATCAGAGCTGGACAGGGGATAGCGGAAAGCCTTATTTACAGGCCCTTAGTAATGTACCTTCAAACGTGGAGATCATGTGGACGGGTAAAGGGGTGGTAGGATCTGTGAACACAACGGATGTGCAGTGGGTGAAGAATCTCCATGGCAGAGATCCCCTGATGTGGCTAAACTGGCCGGTGAATGATTATAAGGACTCGAGGCTGATGCTGGGTAAAGGGGAAGTTCTGGCACCAGGAACACATAATATTTCAGGGGTCGTGTCAAACCCGATGGGCTGGGCTGAACTGTCCAAAATTGCGCTTTTTGCGGTAGCTGATTACACGTGGAATATAGATGACTTCAATCAGGACAATAGCTGGTTGAACTCGTTCAAATATGTAGCCCCTGAGGCAGCAACTGAACTCAATACGATTGCCTATCACCTAAGTGACCCATCGCCAAGTGGTCATGGGTTAGTTGTAGGCGAATCCGAGAATATCCGTCCTGATCTGGAGGATTTTCTGAGTAAGTATGCTGGTGGTCAACCGCTGCAAGGGAGCGGAAATAAGCTCATAGCGGATTTTGATCAGATTCTAAGCGCAATTGATTCATTTAAACTTAAAAGTCAGAACACAAAATTGCTGCAAGAAATTAATCCTTGGCTTAACAGCTTGAAGGACATTACAGCATCGGGTCAAGCAGCTGTCCGCTCAGCCATGTTCGTGCAGAACGGCAACATGGATTCGGCCTGGAAAGAGCTTTCCAAAGCTTCCGCAAATCTCGCAGAGTCCAAAACCTTTACAATCAAGAAGCTCAACTATCCAGATGTGACAGTGGAAGCGGGTGCTAAGCGACTCGTTCCCTTCGCCGAACAGTTGATTAATAAGTTGGATGCGAAAATATATACTTCGATTGCCCCCGACTTTGTTATACCTGTCCCCATGACTTCTTATGGCACTCCATCTGATATCGGTCGCATGATAGATGGGGATATCTCAACATATATGTACGTTCAGACGATTCAAAAAAACGGCGACTGGTATGGTCTTGATCTTGGCAAACAAGTGAAAATCCATGATATCACCATTACTCAAGGAAGAACGGATACGGATCAAGATATTTTCCAGAAGGGAATTGTTGAAACCTCTGCAAATGGAGTAGACTGGAAACCCATTGGTGAAGAACGGTCAGGTTTCAAGATTACCGTGAATGGACTCAATTCTGAAGCAAGATATATTCGGTACCGCTTGACGCATGCCGGAATTCCAGGAGGAAAACCAGATTTGTGGACGGCCGTTAGGGAATTTACGGTGAATGCAAATCAGGGGAAAGCGGGCATATATACTAACGTGCATGAACTACAAAGTCAGTCTATAACAGCTACAGAAACCTCGGCAGAGCTTAGCGGACTCACAAAAATCAGCTTGAAGCCATCACAATACGTGGGAATAAGGCTGAAATCGATCGAGCAAATCGAACAAATGACGGTCGATCCCGTAGATTCTAAATTAACGTTTGAATCTTCTTCTAATGGAAGAGAGTGGGAATTAGTTCGCTCTGGAGGACCTTTCAGTAATGCAGCCTATATCCGATTAATCAATAAAAGTAATGAAAATATTTCTTTGAATCTTAACCGCCTATATGTCAAATTAAATACATTCTCACAACCTGTAGTTAGCCATAATTATGCGAGTGTTTACTCTGGGGCAGCTGGAAATGTATATGACGGCAAGCTAGATACCAAAACCTGGTTCGGCGAAGTGCAGACCAAAGGGAAATATGTCCAGATTGACTTGGGCGGGCTCGTGAGTGTCAAGAATGTTTCCGTTGTCATTGGAGATGGGGAAGGAGATTATTTACGGAAGGGTGATCTACAGCTATCTCGTGACGGTCAAACCTGGGAAACCATTCATTCTTTCAGCAATCCTAGTGACCGCACGCTTAATTTCCCAGATCATGAAGTGCCATATCGCTATAAAAGAGTTGTGCTTGATAACAGTAAGCAGGCGCGTTATGTTCGGTTGATTTCCACGGAAACGAATAATGCGTGGCTTGCTTTAAATGAAATTATTGTTAATGAAGGAATGGAAAAACCAGGAATTAAAAATGCTGCTATTGAGTCTCAGCCATCTGGGAAAAGCGGTTCCGAGGCCTCAATGGCGATTGACCATAAATTGTCTACGTTCTTTATGCCATCAGGTGAGGCTAAACCAGGTGTTCTAAACTACAAGCTCTCTGAAGGTTCCAAACTGAAGAAGCTAATAATTTTGCAAGGTCCTTCATCTCTTTCGAATGCGACTGTTTCTGTACGAGATGAGAATGGCTGGCATGAAGCAGGAAATCTTTCTCAATCCTACAATGAGGTAGACACTTCAGCCTTTGCTCACATACTGGATCTGAAACTGCAATGGAATGGGAACATTCTTCCGCGTATTCATGAGATCATTCCTGTAGCCTCAGAGGATAACGGAGAAGGGGATCCACCGAGTGGAGTGGGTGAGAATAGTACCTCTCTTACAGGAGCTTCTACTGTAAAAAGCGGTCAGGAATTCACATTGAATTTTGACGTTAAGAATATTCAGAAAAGCGTATATGCTATGGACCTTAAATTGACATATGATGCTAGTTTAATGGAGTTCATGTCCGTATCTTCAACTAAAGAAGGTTTTAAGGTGCTAGAGAAGAAGGATACTCCTGGAGACATCCGAATCGTCGCTGTAAGCTCGGGGTCTGAGTATGCTGTGACGGGGGATATGAAGCTGCTTGAGCTGGTGTTTAAAGCCAAGAACGTGGAGCAGACCTCGGAAGGGAGCGTTAAGGTAACCAAATCCCTCTTGGGAGACGCGGATGGCAAAGAAAAGGAAGCAACCACCTCTTCTTATAAATTCAAAGTGACCGTTTCTGATCCGGATCCAGGAATTTCCGGTGATATTAACAAGGACGGTAAAGTATCCATAGGGGACCTCGCGATCATTGCCGCGAATTACGGCAAGAACACGCAAAGCTCCGACTGGCTACAAGCTAAGAAAGCGGATGTGAATGGGGATGGCGTTATCGATTTGAATGATTTGGCATTTGTAGCCAGAAAAATCGTTGGATAACTTGTTGTGATATGGGTGTAAGCTTGACGAATCCGCCGAAATCATGCTTATTTAATGTAGTGCCTTTACACAGGGCACTACATTTTTTTAATATAGAAGTAGCGTACAAGCTTAATAGTTTGAACATTTATGGACGGAGGATAGACCTGTGGATACTGTACTATATAAGCTGGAATCGTTTGAGGGTCCGCTAGATTTACTACTCCACCTCATCGATAAGGCGGAAATCAACATCCAGGATATTCCCGTCAGCGACATTACCGATCAATATATGGAATATTTGCATAGCATGCAGGAACTTGAGCTGGATATTACCAGCGAATTTTTGGTTATGGCTGCTACACTGCTGTCTATTAAAAGCAAGCTTCTACTTCCCAAACCCCCTGTTTTCGAAATGGATGAATTCGATTTCTATGAAGATGAAGATTTCGACCCGAGGCTGAATTGGTACAAAAGCTGATTGAATATCGCAAATATAAAGGAATTGCAAAGCATCTACAGGAGAAAGAAATGGAGCGGAGCCTGATCTACTCCAAAGAACCGGAAGATTTGACCCCTTGGGTTCACGTTGTCATGGACAACCCGGTAAAAGGTTTACATGCGGCGGATCTATTAGCCGCGTTTCAAAAGGCAATCCGTAAAGCGACAAAGCGGACTTCTTATGCTCGAATTCAGCGTGATGAAATTTCTGTGAAAGATCGTATCCGCGAAGTGCTTACGGCATTGGAAAGAAATGGACCTGGAAGCAAGCTATTATTCTCACGTTTATTGCACGAGGACATGATACGTCATGAAATTGTAGTTACGTTTCTAGCCATTTTGGAACTCATGAAAATGAAGCAGATTTTATGTTATCAAGAGAAATTATTCGATGATATTGTCATGGAATGGACAGGAGGAGAACCACTTCATGGAATTTCCGAAGTTGAAATCAATTATTGAGGGTTTATTATTCCTTGCAGGCGATGAGGGTCTTACAGTTAAGCAAATCGCAGAAATCGTGGAAGAACGTACAGATACAGTTACGGATGCTTTAAAAAAATTACGTGAGGAAGCGAAGCGTAATCATCGCGGAATTCAAATTGTGCAGATAGCGGGCTGCTATCAGCTTGCAACACTTCCGGATCATGCACCATATTTTGAAAGGCTGGCCTATTCGCCAACGCGAACTTCTTTATCGCAAGCTGCGCTTGAGACATTAGCGATTGTGGCTTACCGACAACCGATTACAAGGGTAGAAATTGAAGAGATTCGTGGAGTTAAATCCGAACGAGCGATTCAAACGCTTGTACATAAGGATCTAATCGAAGAAACTGCCAGAGCGGAAGCGATTGGGAGACCTATTTTATACGGTACAACAAAGGCATTTTTAGATTATTTTGGTCTGCCAGGTATTAAAGATCTTCCAGAACCGTCCCTTTTTGAGAACACGGATAACTTGGAAGAAGAAACACAGTTATTATTTGAAAAGCTGGATGGTCAACAGCTTACTTTTGACGATGTGCCATCATAATTGAGCTTATAAACATGTTACAGTACCTATTCATACTAAACCGGTTCTCCTTAGAGATGCCGGTTTTTTATTATGTTATTTTGCTGAAAGATGGTAAACCTCCGAATTTTTTCTAGTATGGAATGCCATACTATGGAAACAGCATGTATTTCAGGAATAGTTTGGGGGTTATTGTGTGTGGATTGCACTGGGTATCATCTTTTTTCTATTCATACTGTTGATGTTGATACTCGTATCCCGTATCCATTTCTCGGTATGGTTTAGTAAACATAATAAGGATGAGCAGGCGGTGTTGGATGTCAAAATACTGTATGGCATAATCAAAATCCATTACGAAATCCCTGTCCTCGTGTTCGAGAACATGAAAAAGGGAGTTATGATCAAGCTCGAGAAAAGAAGCTCGCTGAAACAGGGGAAACAGAGTTCCGATCAGACGAATGTGAATAAACAAAAGGTAGATCATGTGATGCATGAATTTAGGACGATGCTTCGGGCGACAGCTTCTTTAAAGCAATGGGTTAAACAAACGATGTCCCATATTAATATTAATAAGTTGGACTGGTCAACAAATTTCTCGGTAGGCAACGCTGCTCATACGGCGGTCGCGACAGGAGTCTTATGGGGAATCAAGACCACATTGATCGGGTGGCTAACGTTCCATGTTCGGATGAGGAAGCATCCGCAGGTCTTTGTCGTACCTGTATTTAAAGATGAAATGCAGTTTGGCACTGAAATAACATGTGTTGGACAAATTTCATTAGGTTATGTGATATATGCCATGCTGGTGCTCGTTTACCGGATCATGAAAGTAAAAGGAGGTCTTAAGCAATTTATAGGAATTTACCGCAGATATAAGCAGAATAAAGTTGTGTAAGTTCGATGATGTTTTTAAGGATACTCAATTTCCATTGTGGGCAAGATACTGTTGTAGAAATGATATTGACAATAGGAGGAAATTTCATGTCAGAACATCCGATCCAAGGCTTAATGCAAACCGCGATGGAGAACATCAAAGTTATGGTTGATGTTAATACCATTGTTGGCGATCCTGTACAGACACCGGACGGAAGTGTCATTCTTCCCATCAGTAAAGTGGGATTTGGGTTTGCGGCAGGAGGCAGTGACTTTCATGTCGAGGACAATCACAAAAATGCAACATCTACAAATGGCCAATCTTCAAACGAAGGAAAGCCGATGGCTTTTGGTGGCGGTAGCGGTGGAGGTGTGTCTATTACACCAATTGCCTTTCTAGTCGTTGGTAAAGAAGGTGTGCATATCGTACCGCTGGATAATCAGACTCATTTGTTAGAGAAGATTATTGATTCAGCACCTTCTCTGATTGATAAAGTTCAATCCATGTTTCCGTCTAAAGATAAGGATAAGGATAGCTATAAAGGGAAAGTATCTGATCCTGTTCATCAATCCATTCACGATACTTCTAACCCGTCATATTCTTGATCTGCACTTTATCCCTTCCGAGGCAGACGGAAGGGATTTTTCTATGTCTGTACATGCTTGTCTTTGAAGAGAATACTAATGCTGCTAAGCGCATATACTTGTACAAGATTTCCAGATTTCGGAGGGAACCACTCATGTTCATATTAAACAAAAGAATGCTTTCCTGGATAGCAACATTCACTGTTGTTACGCTGGTATGGTCGTCTATAGCAATGCATACGACAGCTATGGCAACACAAGCAAGGCCGTATTTGTCGACCCATGCACAGGCGTCAGCGCTGATGGATGTTACATCGGGGCGTTTATTGTATTCAAGCCACGGAGATGATGAACTGCGGATTGCAAGTTTGACTAAAATCATGACGGCAATCGTAGCGATTGAAAGAGGAGATTTAAACAAGCCTGTTAAAGTAGGGAAAAATGCTTTTGCTAAGGAAGGTTCATCGCTCTTTCTCAAGCTGGGAGAAGAAATGAGTCTGGAAAATATGCTGTATGGTCTTATGCTACGTTCGGGAAATGATGCTGCCACAGCGATTGCGGAGCAAGTAGGGGGTTCGGAGGAAGGCTTTGTTTATCTAATGAACGAGAAAGCTCGCGAATTAAATTTAAATCATTCTCATTTCGCTAACCCTCATGGTCTTGATGCCGAAGGGCATTACTCATCTGCAAATGATTTGGCCAAGCTTACAGCGTATGCGATGCATAACCCGTTGTTTAAGACAATCGTGAAGACACCTATGAAAAAAGCTCCTAATCCCAATGAAGCATGGGATTACAAATGGGATAACAAAAATAAAATGCTTCGATTATATGACGGCGCGGATGGTGTTAAAACGGGTTATACCAAAAAAGCATTTCGCTGTTTGGTAAGTTCTGCAACACATAATGGACAGCAACTAGTAGCCGTAACCATTAATGACGGAGATGATTGGAATGATCATGGTAAAATGCTCGACTATGGTTTTGCCTATTATCCGCTTAAAGATGTTGTCGAGCGTGGACAAACCGTAAACGGACATAATTTGGTCATCGGCCAAACCATTCAATATCCATTTGCAGAGGGTGAAGAAGAACAACTCACAAAGAAGCTAGAGCTGTACCCAGTGAGCAGTGATTCACCAGATTTGCGGTTTGGTCTGAGAGGACAGCTTAATATTATACTTGGCGATAAAAATATTGGAACCGTACCTGTATATGAGAAAGGCAGTTTCATCCCAAATGGTGAAGAGAAAAGAAATGAAACTGAGCGGACTACCCTTGCACAGCTTGGCCCTACCTCTTGGGCTCAGTCTTTCATTCAAGTTTTTAAAATGCTCTTCTATACGGGAAGATAGAGGAGCAAGGTCAAGGGGAAGAGGTGGAATCAAATGATTAACATAATTTGGCTGGCGCTTATCGTCATTGGATTTGGATTTGCAGCGGCTCAGGGGAATATAGAACTTGTAACATCTGCCGCCTTTGATGGAGCTAAGACTGGAGTTACTGTAAGCTTTGGGCTCATAAGCGTCCTGGTATTCTGGCTCGGAATGATGAAACTTGCAGAGGAATCGGGCATGCTGAAAAGTATTGCTCGTCTCTTAAGCCCTATTGTGAAATTTTTATTCCCAGATGTACCTACAAATCATCCTGCAATGGGATATATCCTATCCAATATGAGTGCAAACTTGCTTGGACTTGGCAATGCAGCCACTCCAATGGGAATTAAAGCAATGCAGGAATTGCAGGAATTAAATCCTGATAAAAGCTCTGCTAGCCCAGCCATGTGTACGCTACTCGCCTTAAATACAGCAAGCATAACTCTGATTCCAACAACTTTAATAGCAATTCGTATGAATTATAATTCCGCAAGTGCTACGGAAATCGTTGGACCCACTTTATTAGCAACTGCCGTGGCTACGCTTGCTGCAGTCATGGCAGATCGCTGGTACAGGAGAAGGTTTATTAAACAATCACAGTCTTATCCAGTCCCCCCGCCTGCTCCAGCTGCCAAACCAGATTTGAAAGGGTGAGCAAGGCATGGTCGCACTAATTAATCTTATATCTGCTTGGGCAATCCCAGTCCTTATAGCATTTATTCCTTTGTTCGCTTTCTCCAAGAAAGTTCCTGTATATGAGTCTTTTGTAGATGGAGCTAAGGAAGGTTTCAACACTGCGGTTCAAATCATCCCCAGCCTTGTAGATGATGGTAGCGATTAGTGTTTTCCGTGCTTCGGGTGCACTTGATTTTTTTGTAGGCTGGACAGGTCCTTTCTTACATCAATTAGGAGTCCCAAGTGAGGTATTACCGTTAGGATTACTACGTCCTTTAACAGGAACAGGGTCATTGGCCTTCGCAACAGATTTAATCTCCGTGTATGGGCCAGATTCGATGATCGGCCGCATGGCTTCAACTATTCAGGGGAGTACGGACACCACTTTATATGTGTTAACTGTGTACTTAGGTGCTATTGGTATAAGAAATGGCAGATATGCGCTTAAGGTCGGGTTGTTCTCGGATGCTGTGGGTTTTGTAGCAGCAATAACGGTATGTCTATTGTTCTTCGGATAAGATAAGCAGGAACTTAAATATAAAGATCCCATATACTGTATCATTTCAGATTACAGCATACGGGGGGAGATTTATGAATTTTGAAGGATTTATTATACATCATTCCGCTTGCCCGTCCATTAATGGAACGGGCTATGATTTTTGGATTCATAAAGATGGTTCTGTAACATCGGCCCCACTGCTGACAGACCCCACTCATATTCACCTTTGCCTCGATGGAAATTTCAACCGAGCCTACGATCAACTTGGAGCTGAAGAAAAACTTCAACTTTTTAACGCAAGTAAACTCGTCATGGAGCTTTCGAATCAGTACAATATTTCCCCATTATTTCTAAATCCTCACAATGATGATTGCCCAGGAATATTTTTTCCTTGGAATGAACTTGTGATTTATCCGGTTGATGGGTATCATTAGTTTGAGGTGACCTATCGAACATGGAAAGATTACAAAAAATTATTGCGCAGGCAGGTATCGCTTCGCGCCGCAAGTGCGAGGAATTGATCCTAGCTGGCAAGGTTGAAGTTAACGGGGAAATCGTGACTACCCTGGGAAGTAAAGCGGACCCCGACGTAGATATCATCATGGTAAATGGCAGAGCGATCAAAAACGAGAAGAAGATCTATGTCATGTTTAACAAGCCAAAGGGTGTTATCACGAGTGCTTCTGATCCGGAAGGACGTAAGGTAGTAACGGATTATTTAAAAGGTATCAAAGAACGCGTATATCCAGTTGGACGACTGGACTATGATACAGAGGGATTGCTTCTGTTGACAAATGATGGTGAATTTGCAAATATGCTGACGCACCCAAGTCACCATGTGCCAAAAACGTATTTGGCAACGGTGGAAGGTGTGCCGCACGGTACTGATCTGGACAAGCTCAAAGCAGGTATACAGCTAGAGGATGGTTTGACTTCACCGGCTGGAGTGGAGTACAAGGATATCGATACAGTCAAGAAAGAGGCTGTAATTAGTATTACTATCCACGAAGGACGTAATAGACAGGTTCGACGGATGTTTGAGGCTATATCTCATCCCGTAATCCGGTTGAAACGTATTTCATTTGGTGATCTCTTACTTCAAAATTTAAAACGGGGTCTATATCGTCATTTGACCAAGGAAGAAATACAGAGTTTGATGAACTTGGCTAAATCAGGGAAAAATGCTAAAAAATAGCTGTGAAGGACACATAATTTTCAAATCCAGCCTCTGCTTTTATGACAATATTTCGCTATAATTGTTCATAGGATGTTCAAACCCTGCGATTAAAATTATGATAATTGTCATTGAAAGGGAGCCATTGGCATGGGTAAATCTAGAAAAAAAGTACAAATTATTGTTTTGCTCGTCCTGATTGCATTGGGCGCGTATGCTATAGTTACTCAGGTATTTGGCTCTGACGGCAAACCCAAAGTAGGAAGCACTGCGCCTGATTTTGATCTACTCGGTCTAGACGGTAAAGCGCATACTTTGAAGGAATATGAAGGCAAGGCTATGGTTATTAACTTCTGGGGAACGTGGTGTAAACCATGTGTGAAGGAAATGCCAGCTTTGCAGTCACAATGGGAGAAATGGAAGGATAAAGGTGTAGTTATTCTGGGCATTAATGCTGGGGAAGATGAGATGGCTGTTAGCAACTTTGCGAAACAAGTTAACGTTAATTTTCCAATTGTACTTGATACGGAAAAAAGTGCAGTATCCAGCTATGGAATATCACCATTACCAACCACATTCTTTGTATTTCCTAATGGTAAAGTCAAAGATATTCATACAGGCCAGCTAGACTTAGCCACCCTCGACAAACAAATTGAAGAGTTGGTGAACTCACAATGATTCAGGAAGTACTTGCCTTTAAGAATACGAAATGTGAATGCGGACATCAAAACCCTGTAGGCACGGTGCTATGTGAAGCTTGCGGTAGGCCGCTGGAAGCGGAAGATCGGGAGTCGAATGAAGTATTGGAAATGCGCTATGACGGGATGGCTCGTCGCTCCCAGCGCGCAAATCCGAACATCATCGACAAGGTGTGGAACTTTTTTTCATCGGTTAAAATTGCGGTGTACATGATTATTTTGACGTTAATCGGATCGATGTTAGGTACCATCTTCCCACAAGAGGACACGTTTTTAAATATTGATGCATCCACGTATTACGAGAATACTTACGGTACCGCTGGAATGATCTACTACAAGCTTGGCTTATCGCATACGTACAACTCTTGGTGGTTTGTGGGCTTGCTCGTTATGATTGGAGCTTCATTAGTGATCTGTAGTCTCGACCGGGTTCTTCCCTTGTACAAAGCTTTGAGTAAACAAAAAATTCGTAAGCACTTACAGTTTCTTAAGCGTCAGCGGGTTGTATATCAAACGCCGATCGAAGAGGATGCAGAGGCTTGGGTCAAGCGGATTGCTGTCCCTATTAAGAAAAAGGGTTATCGTGTACATACAGAAGGTAGCGCGCTACTTGCGGAGAAATATCGTTTTAGTAGATGGGGCCCATACATCATTCATATCGGTCTGATTATTTTCTTGCTGGCAGTATTAGCCCGTGGCTTACCAGGACTTCATATGGACCAGCATATTCCTTTTCCTGAAGGAGAGATCAAGCATATCCCTAATACATCTTATTACTTGAAGAACGATAAGTTTAAGGTGGAATTCTACACAGAAGAAGATATGCCGACAGAATTTAAAGGAAAGAATAAGGTGCTTCCTAAACTATTCGAGACAAAAGCAACCTTATACGTATGTACGGATAATTGTAACGACCCAACGAAGCAGCCTGTCCTGAAGGAAGTGGACCAACATAATATTCAGGTTAACGATCCTCTAGATTATAAGGGACTTAAGGCATATCAATTTGATTATGATTTAACTCCTATTCTGCGTTCCGTGAAACCATCTCTTGTGGATAAGAAAACGGGTACAGATTACGGGAATTTCAAACTGGATATGAAGAACCCACAACGTTCATACAAGGTGGGAGCGTACACCTTGGATCTTAAAGAGAAATATATGGACTTCGGCTAGATGAGAACGGAAATCCTGTGACCAAAACTCCGAATCCAAATGCACCTGCTTTTCTCTTCCTTATTAAAGGACCGGATTTGCCGGCCGCTGGTGTGCAATATTTATATTTTCCAAAAGAAATTGATAAACAGCGCTTTCAGCAGGATGCTATCAACACAAAGTTATTCGGTGGCAATAATCCACTAGAACTTGATGTGAAAGGTATGGAGAACGTGGACTTTGCCATGTCAACATCCTATCTCAATATCCGAGTGGACAAAGCAATGCCTTTTGTGTGGCTGGGAGCGAGTATTGTCATGCTCGGACTGGTGCTTGGATTCTATTGGCAGCATCGGCGGATCTGGCTTCGTATCGACGAAGGTCAACTCACCCTGGGTGCGCATACCAACAAAAACTGGTTTGGTATCCGTCGTGAGATTGCATCTGCACTAAAGAAAATGGATCTGGAAGTAGACGAAAAGTCATTGGATAACGGAGGGAACCGCGGATGAGTGGTTTGTTAAATTTCAGTAGTAACATGTTTGTAGTCGCATTCTTTTTATATTGTGCGGCGTTCATACTTTTTGCTGTTGCACTGATGGGACGCAGATGGAGCAATCGTGATCCTAAAGCCCATACGAAAAAATGGGGAAATATCGCTTTTGCAGGTTCATCACTAGGACTTGCATTCCAGCTTACATTCTTCTTTACACGCTGGGCAGGTGGGGGGCATATCCCTGTTAGTAACATGTATGAATTCATGTCTTTCTTGTCGATGATGGTTATGGTGGCCTTTACGGTGGTGTATCTCATTTACAAGAAAACATTACTTGGTCTATTTGCAGTACCCATTACGATCATTATTATGGCTTATGCAGCTGTGTTTCCTCAAGAAGTTCAGCCATTAATTCCTTCATTGCAATCGTATTGGTTGAAAATTCACGTGACATTGGCGGCGACTGGTGAATCTTTCTTTGCTATCGCATTTGCTGCTGGTTTTATGTACCTGCTTAGAACTGTTAATTTCAATAGCCAAGAGAAAAAGGACAAGAGTCAACAACGCTGGGTAGAGGTAGTCTTCTTTGCTATAATTCTTGTTATATCCTTTATTGTTACTGTGTTCGCCTTCAGATCCGCTGGTTATGAGTCTGAGTTTACACAGACCAAAGTTACAGTGGTTAATGGAGCTGAACAGTCAGTTACACAAAAAGTTAGTTATAAGCTTCCTCCAATTGTTGCACCATATAACAGTTCCATTGTAAGTTATCAATCGTTTATCGGAATGGATAAGCCATTATTTGATGCTCCATCCTGGATGAATGGAGTTAACGCTGGACGTAAATTAAATACGATAATCTGGTCATTGATTAGCGGACTGATTCTATACGGAATTCTCCGTCTGATTGTACGGAAACCGCTTGGTCGTGCGACTAATCCGCTTTTGGATGGAATTGATCCGGATGATCTGGATGAAATTAGTTATCGTGCCATCGCCATTGGTTTCCCGATCTTTACGCTAGGAGCATTGCTATTTGCAATGATCTGGGCACAGATTGCTTGGGGTAATTTCTGGGGTTGGGATCCTAAAGAGGTATGGCGCTTATTACTTGGTTATTCTACAGTGCTTATCTCCACTTAAGATTGTCACGTGGATGGCAAGGACGTCAGTCCTCTTGGATGTCGGTTATCGGCTTCTTGGTTGTTATGTTCACCCTCGTCGGGGTTAACCTAGTTATTGCAGGCCTTCACTCATATGCTGGTGTGGAATAAGATTTAACAATAAATATGAAGGTATGTAATCCGTTTCACATTTGATATTGAATGTTGAAACGGATTTTCGTTATACTTATGTTTTAAGATTGTTTTAGCAGAAATTTTCGGATTGATAATAAAGGAGTTGCTATCTATGTCAGAGCATGTCAAACGTATATTGGTAGTGGACGATGAAGAGCGTATCCGCCGACTACTTAAAATGTATTTGGAGAAAGAAGGATATGAAGTAGACGAAGCAGAGGACGGAGAGAGTGCACTTCGTAAGGCATCTAACGAGGACTATGGCTTAGTGTTACTGGACTTAATGCTTCCGGGAATGGACGGTATTGAGGTATGTACCCGCCTAAGACAACTGAAATCAACTCCAGTTCTAATGCTTACTGCTAAAGGGGAAGAAATAAATCGCGTTCAAGGATTCGAAGTTGGGGCAGATGATTATGTGGTCAAGCCATTTAGTCCGCGTGAAGTGATTTACCGGGTCAAAGCCATTCTGCGTCGTTCTTCAGCGACAGCCTATTTATCGAAGGAAAGCAATTCAAGCAACAATATTGTATTTCCACATGTGATTATTGAACATGATGCTCACCGTGTTACTGCAAGTGGTCAGGAAGTTAGTCTAACGCCCAAAGAGTATGAGCTGCTGCATTATCTTGCAGTTTCACCAGATAAGGTATTCTCAAGAGAAGAGCTGCTTAAGGACGTTTGGAATTACGAATTTTTCGGAGATTTACGTACAGTAGATACCCATGTGAAGCGATTGAGAGAGAAGTTGAATAAAGTGTCACCGGAATCGGCTGCTATGATTACAACCGTTTGGGGAGTCGGATATAAGTTAGAGGTGCCAAAGTAACGTGAACTTTTGGACATCCCTTGTTGGTAAGTTGTGGATAACGATTATATGCCTGGTGGCAAGTATTCTAATTGTCTTAGGACTGTTTCTGCTTCCATACATTGATACAAATTTCTCGAATTCCGGAGATATCAAACGCTTATTTACGTACACATCTGTTCTTGGTTTTTCGTTAACTACCTTTTTTGCATTATTTCTGCTCACTAAAATCACACAGCCTATGCAAAAGATGATTGAGGCAACAGATGCAATCCGCAAAGGAGAGTATAGTACACGTCTTTCCATCGTCACCAGTGATGAAATTGGTAAACTTGCCAGCACGTTTAATCATATGGCTACGGAGCTGGAAGATAATATTCGTAATTTAAATCAAGAGAAAGAGCATTTGGCAAGTGTTCTACGAAGTATGAGCGATGCAGTAATCACGATTGATAACTCAGGCAGCGTCATTCTCACAAATCCTCCTGGCAAGGAACTAATGTTACTGTGGGGGAATATGAATTGGGATTTGGAGAATGGTCTTTTTACTGAAGAGGATTATTCATCTCAATTACCTAAACCACTTAGGGATCTATTTCAAGCAACTTTAGATGGTGGTGGGGGAGATGAAAGTTCCCAGATTCATGTGAAGCAAGGAATTTGGTCCGTTCATATGGCTCCTCTTTATTCTGATAACCATATCCGTGGGGCAGTTGCTGTGCTGCGGGATGTGACGGAAGAAGTTAGATTAGAGAAGATGCGACAGGATTTTGTGGCTAATGTATCGCATGAAATTCGTACGCCTCTGTCGATGATGCAGGGCTATAGTGAAGCTTTACTTGATGGTATGGCGACATCGCAGGAAGAAAGTCAGGAACTGATCCAAGTTATCCATGATGAATCGCTACGAATGGGACGCTTAGTTAACGATCTACTTGATCTGGCAAGAATGGAAGCGGGTCATACCGATACAATTGCTAAGAACCGTCTTGATTTGAATGAACTGCTTGAGAGAGTGTATCGTAAGTTTCTTGTGAGATCCAAAGAAGGTGCGATTGAACTGATCTATGAACGTAAATCCACTGACCTTATATTGGATGAAGCAGACGAGGACAAGCTTGAGCAGGTACTAACAAATCTGCTTGATAATGCATTTCGGCATACTTCGGAAGGCAAGCGGATTACAATTTCGGCAGATCGAATTGAGAATGATCGGGATCATCATCCTGTCCTGCAAATTATGATTAAGGATGAAGGTGCAGGTATTCCTGAGGAAGATTTACCATTTATCTTTGAACGTTTCTATAAAGCTGATAAGGCAAGGCTGCGAGGAGAGACGATGGGTACAGGACTTGGGCTTGCCATTGTTAAAAATATTGTGGACTCGCATCAAGGTACCATTCAAGTTACGAGTCAGTTAGGTGAAGGAACCGTATTTATGATCCGTTTGCCTGTCGAAAATCGGAAATAATAGTAGAAGACCAAGAAACACCTCCTGAGGAGGTGTTTTTTTGTTGAACAAAAGCGATAAATCTTGTTCTACGTGGAACACCTCATGAAAAGTTTTCATCATACCATTCAGAAACAGCAGAATGGCTTCTAAGCGTGGTTAAATGAGTAAATGAAATATGGTTACTTCCATTCGTTTGTAAGGAGAGAGGACGAGCCACAGCGTGTTTCAAGTATACTAGGTTAAATGGGGGTTTGTATAATAACAATCAATACATAAAGACAGCCTGGTTATGGAAGGACCCATAGTCAGGCTGTCTAGTTTGTAGTTTAATTTAATTGTTGCTGTAGATTAAGTCAGTACAATTTCTTCAGCATTATTCAGTTCAGGAAGCGCAATGAGTTGTGCAAGAACATCTTTATGAACAGCTTTATCTACAGTCAAAATCATGATCGCTGAACCTCCGATGATTTTACGTCCCACCTGCATCGACGCAATGTTGACGTCATTTTGACCAAGTAATGTACCTACATATCCAATAATACCTGGTTTGTCATTATGAGAAATCAGGATTATGTGGCCCTCTGGAGCGATATCGACTGGGAATTTATCCAGTTGAACGATCCGATCGCCATAACCGTTCAACAGTGTACCTGCGACTAGGCGCTCTTCATGATCCTGTGTCTTAAGCGTAACTGTAAGAAGGTTCGTAAACCCCTTGCTCTTCGAAGCTTGGGTTACCACAACATTGATATCTCTTTGCTTAGCCAGATGCATACAGTTAACGATGTTAACCTCACTGCCCAAGTGATGGACAAGTACACCTTTTACAATATATCGAGTTAGAGGGAGAGTATCGACATCAGACAAATCACCCGCATAGTCAACATGTATTTCACTAATCGCTTGATTCGTTACTTGAGCTGCAAAACTACCTAATCTCTCACCGAGGGAGAAGTAAGGTTGAAGCTTATTCATTACCGTAGGAGCAACAGGAGGCATGTTCACGGCATTTTTGAAAGGTTCGTTCCGTAGAATATGCAGCACTTCTTCAGACACATCAATCGCAACGTTCTCTTGAGCTTCGATCGTAGAAGCACCGAGGTGAGGTGTCACAATGATTTTAGGATGGCTGAGGAATGGGTGATCCTGTTCAGGTGGCTCGGATTCAAATACGTCAAAGGCAGCTCCAGCTACAATACCTTGATCTACAGCTTCAACGAGTGCCATTTCGTCAATAACACCACCACGAGCACAGTTAACGATGCGCATACCTTTCTTCATCACTTCAAACTGAGGACCTGAAATCATATGATGAGTCTCGGGAGTAAGTGGAGTATGAACCGTCATAAAGTCTGCATTCCGGATAATTGTATCCACAGTTGCGAGTTTAACTTCCATTTTCTCAGCGCGTTCTTGGGTAAGGAATGGATCATAGGCTAGAATATTCATGCCAAAAGCCTTGGCGCGTTTCGCAACTTCACTGCCGATTCTACCCATACCGAGCACGCCGAGTGTTTTGTTACGAAGTTCAACACCTAGGAATGATTTACGATCCCAAGTGCCACCAATCGTTTTGGCATATGCTTGTGGAATATGACGTGCAAGAGCCATCATCATAGCGAAGGTGTGTTCACATGTAGTAATGGTGTTTCCATCAGGAGCATTAATTACAATAATTCCCTGTTTGGTTGCAGCTTCTAGGTCGATATTGTCTACGCCAACACCTGCGCGTCCAACAACTTTGAGCTTTGTGCCTGCGGCCATGATTCTCTCTGTAACACGGGTTTGGCTACGAACGAGCAGTGCATCGTAATCTCCAATAATCGCAATAAGTTCATCCTCAGTAAGTCCTGTCTTTTTCTCTACTGTCACGTCGCTCGCATCAACCAGTTGCTGTATACCGAGATCACTGATCGGGTCCGATACTAATACTTTAAACATGGTTTCTCTCCTCCTTAGGTATCTATAACGCTTATAGTAAGGAATATGGTCAATGAGACTACATTCCGTAAAGCCAAGGTTGATATCGTTGATATCGTTGAAGTCATTCATTCAGTCTCAAAGCAACGCGGTGCTGTATCAAAGGGGACATATGCAGATGTTTCATCTTTCATCTCATAAGTTAATATTTGATAAAAGTATATAACAAAAAAACTCTCAATCCGCATACTACTTCCGTAGTAAGGGACGAGAGTTATCGTGGTACCACCCTAATTCACTGCTAAATTCCTTCAGCAGCCTCTGAGGTCAATAAAGACCATAATTGATAACGGATACTATCCGATTGCACCTACTTCGAATTTTCAATGCAATATCTCAGGAACGCTAAAGACAGGCTTTATTGTCACCGGTTTACACCAACCACCGGCTCTCTGTAGACAAGTTAAGTGTCTTCTTTCCTTCATCGGCTTAACGCATTAATTTTCCATAATGTATCATGCTGTTGTGAGGAGTGTCAATAGTAAAAGTTTATTGCTTCTGAGCCTTCTTGAATGTTTTCGTAATTTTCGCTATGATTTTAATACTGAGTTGGCATGTCTTTTTAAAATAGAATGAATAGAATTGCATACATTTTGTTGTTGTAGTTCTTTTTTATTTCCTTAAGTTTACAATTTTTGAGCTTCTTTCTTCAGTTGTAATTCGTGATAAGGCAAAAATACGTTATTATAGATAATAGCCATAATTTATTGCATGTAGGATTCATAGAAATATCGTGTGGTTCATTAAGGTAAACAGTAGTTATACAGAAACTATAGACAGGCAGGCCTTATTTATGAAAAAATTCAAAATTCGTTTACCTAAGATTAAGCAGGCGGCACCTGAACAACTAACGGAGCGTCTGTTACTGGTGAATCTTTACATCACCCAAGGCCTTACTTTGTTTATCGGTTTATTGTGGATCTTATTTCAGAAGAGAAATCCATTTGGCCTTTTTTTAACGCATAACGGTGCAAATTTTTTACTCTGGGGATTGGGTCTGGCAGCTGTTATGTTTTTAATAGATTTTGTCGTATCAAAGGTAACACCTGATGAAGTGATGGATGATGGAGGAATCAATAATTTACTGTTCCAGAATCGTCCGATCTGGCATATATTTCTGATTGCGGCCATGGTTGCCGTCTGTGAAGAGCTACTTTTCAGAGGAGCAATACAGCAATCCTTCGGTCCCTACTGGACAAGTATTTTGTTTACCGCTATTCATGTCAGATATTTGAAACATTGGATTCCAACGGGCTGGGTATTTTTGAGCAGCTATGGTCTAGGATACATATACATCCATTCAGGTACATTGCTTGCACCTATATTCTGTCATTTTGTGATTGACTTTGTATCTGGATTAGTCATCCGTTTTCGGAGGGAAGCATGAGTAACGAATTAAGTCGAGTAAAAACGTATCAAAAGAAACGAAAAAAAACCGTTGATCATAAAAGCCAGCAGGATAAACATCAAAAGCGAACCAAAGTGGTTTCTGCAACAAATCGCACATCTGCGAGTAAGACACTCAGACGTGGTGAAGTATTAGAATCTGGACGTGCGGTAGCGGTACGAACAGAATTGAAGCGTACGAAATCAGTCGTAGGTGAAGATGGGCGGATTACACGTAGGAGAGCATCACAATATCAGCAAAAAGATACAACAGAGGATACCCCGGCAAGGAGAGATACCTATTCCTCCAGAAAAATTAGAATCAGTAAATATTTTACGAATACACTTATTTTTCTATTTGTTATGCTAACTGCATTTTTAGTTTACTGGGGAATAAAGGGAGCTCCTCCTTTAGAGGAACTATGGTAGGGGGGAACGCCGCTGATGTGGATGGTTATAATATTAATAGCTGGATGTATGCTGCTTTGTTGGATGTCGTATGAAGCAAGAATGCATCAGGTTAATAAACGCGAAATCAAGCTTGAGAATTTACCTTCTGCTTTTGACGGAAGCCGTATCTTCTTTATTTCAGATATACATCGTAGAGAGCTATCTGCTGAGAAGCTACAAGAATGGAAAGGTTTAGTGGATTGGGTCATCGTTGGCGGTGATATCATGGAACGAAATGTGCCACTTCGTAGAGTTGATGATAATATTGGGGTACTAAGTAGTCTAGCACCCGTCTATGCTGTTTATGGTAATCATGATTATAAAGCAGATCCAGTGGGGTTAGAGCATATACTTAATCATCATGGCGTAACACTCTTGAAGGATGAGAACGTAAATTTGGAGCTGGGTGGAGAACATATTTGTCTAACAGGCGTCGATTATCCTCACCTTAAACGCAACGATTATAACCCCTTGCCCCCAATTCAGGAAGACGTCAAGGATGTATGCCGAATTGTGTTGGTTCACGATCCCATGTGGATCACCTGCTACCCAGAGTTACCTGCTGAATTAATCTTGGCAGGACATACGCATGGTGGCCAAATTACGATGCCGTTCTTCGGACCCATCCGTTTGAATGGCTTTTACCGCAAATATGCTTCCGGTATGTTCTCATGGAATCAGCCGAAGGCAAATGTACAGCATCCACAAATGTTAATTAGTCGAGGATTCGGGACAAGAAGGATTCCTTTCAGGTTATGTTGCCCGGCAGAAATGCATGTATTAACATTGAAATCCAGGTAAGAACCACTAACATACGAATAGGCTGCCCTAGATTAGGTTTCATCTACCTGGATCTGGGACAGCCCTTTTTTCGTTATGTTTTAGTTGTTTCGTTATAAGTATTTTATCTCATTTCAAGTTCAATACTTCGCGGATCGACGAACGAATAACCTTTACCTTCTAGCTTGGTTAGGAGTGTATCCAATGCTTCTACCGTCCAAGGAAGTTCATGCATAAGAATGTTACTTCCCGCATGTAGCTGATCTAGAACATTACTAATCACCTTATTGGGATTGTCAGTTCCTTTGGATTTCAATGTCCAGTCTAAAGAACCGTTTGACCAGGTCATGTACAGAAGTCCATTTTCCTTAGCAATCTTTTTACCAACATCTCCGCCTTCTCCAAACGGAGGTCGGAAGAATACAGGTGTTTCACCGATCGTATCTTTCACAATATTTTGTACATCCTCAATTTGTTTCTTAACTTTAGCTTCGGGCTCTTTTCTTAAAGAAATATGATCCCAACTATGATTGCCGATGATTTGATCACGATCATGAATGAGCTTGAGCAAATCAGGATTTTCTTTAACACGATATCCGTTTACGAAAAAAATTGCTTTGGCATGATGCTTGTCCAACGTATCAATGAGGCTGTTGATCATTTCTGCCTTTTTAGGACCATCATCAAAAGTTAAGAGGACAACTTTTTTCGCTGTACCTTCGTCATTTGGAACAATGTTGTAAACCTTATTCATATGGTATTTCTTCTCAATTACAGCGTCCTTTGTTGATTCCTCTGTTGGTGGATCCTGTTGTGGAGGCTCCGTAGTTTCGTTGGTTGCTGTCGTTTGATCTGCTGGTTTATCCTTTGAAGGTTCAGCTGTAGAAGGCTTAGTAACATTTGTACTATTGCTTTCAGACGCATTTTTCTCCGAATCATTATTTTTACCGCATGCGCTTAGTAATAAAGCACTGGCAAGAAGGAGCACAGTTGCCTTTTTAATCATGGTGTCATCTCACTTTCATTTTTATTGTATGCATGTTTTTACAACATTCCGCGAAAACTAGGTTTGATTTTATCACATAAGGAGGGAACAAATGTGAATACTTCGTCATTTTTAAGCGGGGTGTTGATTGGAGCAGCAGCTACGACTATTTTAGCCAAGAAAAAGGGCTCGCTTCTCTCATCCGTCATGGGATCGAATGGAAACATATCTTCCCTAGGGTTGAACTCGGGCAGTGGAAGTCATTCAAGTGACAGTAATTACACGGGTGGATCTTCTAGTCAAAACCATTCCACAGCTACAGGACACGGAGGGCAGGCTTATTCTAAAGAAACGAGCCTGAACCAAGTGAAGGATTTCATTCGTAACAACCCAGAAGTGAAGCAAGAAGTAGATATGATTTTGAAAGAAACCAATACGGTCATACCGGGTTTGTAAACAAAAAAGATCTTGTTAGAATCATTTACAGTGCGGTTTTTGCACTGTAAATGATTCTTTTTTTGTCTATTTTACTACGTGCAATTATTTTTATATAATGATAACATACTTACATAGAACCATTTTCAGCACATATTATGGGGGATATCATAATTTGTTATATCTCATTGCTTGCAGAGGAGGATCCTGTCATGAAAATAGAACGTTTAAGCCAAGATAAGATACGGATTTTCCTCACGTTTGACGATTTGAGCGAGCGCGGCATACAGAAGGACGATATGTGGCAAGAAATTCCGAAGGTACATGAGCTATTCACCGAAATGATGGATCAAGCCTATAACGAACTCGGTTTCGACGCAACTGGACCACTCGCCGTGGAAGTGTTCGCACTGCCCGCTCAAGGTATGGTCGTCATTGTGACCCGTGGAAAATACGATCATCAGCAATACAGTCATTTAACTGAGGATGAACTCCCGGAAGAAGTATATGAAATGGAAGTTACGCTCGAAGAGAGCGACACCATCGTCTATGCTTTTAGTGATATTGAAGTTTTAATTGAGGCGGCACATGTGCTTCGTGTTCATATTACCGAAGCCGGCAAGCTATATCATTACAAAGATAAATGGGTGCTTTATTTAGAACCGGATGATTTGGATTCCAGCAAGCATTCATCGTTGATAGCAGTTCTAGCCGAATTTGGTATTTCAACCTCATATACACAGGCGGTTCTAGATGAATATGGTAAAGTTATCATTGAAGAGAACGCTGTGAAAGTCCTGTGTACGCATTTCAAACGTCATGATTCATAAGGGTTTGCTGATGTATCCCATGAAGAATTCTTCATGGGATACAATTGATTTGATAACAAAATGATAAAAGATGCGACATCGTTAGGTAGAAGCAGGTGAGCCTGCAGAAAGTGAGGTAGGAATCGGTGCTAGTGTTTTCGATAATTGCGTCAGCATTGGCGCCGGGACTTGCCCTTTTAACCTATTTTTATTTAAAGGATCGATATGAACAGGAACCACTGATGATGGTCATTAAAGTGTTCTTACTCGGATTTTTAATCGTTATTCCTGTGCTGATCTTCCAGCGGGGCCTTGATATTGGGCTGGGTGAGAACCCGTATATTCAGTCATTTGTAATAGCATCATTCGTGGAAGAATTCTTGAAATGGTTCGTATTATATCACATGATATACAATCATACGGAATTTGATGAACCTTATGATGGCATCGTGTATGCAGTTGCTATTTCACTCGGTTTTGCAACCATAGAGAATGTCATGTATGCCTGGTACAGTCATGCATCGATTGGTATTATGTTTATTAGGGCGTTATTGCCTGTGTCAGGCCATGCCATGTTTGGTGTAATTATGGGCTATTATATGGGACGTGCGCGCTTCTCGACAGGGATAAAGGCCAAAAGGTATTTGGTCTATTCATTAGTTTTACCGTGGTTCTGGCATGGGGTTTACGATTTCATTCTAAGTACGATGACGCAATATTGGATTTGGTTCATCGTACCTCTGATGACATTCCTATGGTATGGGGGAATGGGGAAGGTATACCGGGCCAATAACCGCTCGCCGTTTCGTTTTATTAAGAGAGAAGAAAAGATTAATACGTAACAGATTTGGACACACTTGATCCTATTAATCGTGATATGCCGGATGCGGAAATATCACAAGGATTGGGGTGTCTTTTTTGCGTGTCAAAGTGAAAATTGTATGTAGATTATGCGGTGAACGTTTTATTTTACGAGGAAGTAAAGAGAGAGACCGAATAGAAACAGGTTTCAAGCAGTGTCTATGCAATAACCGGAATTTATTTGATATTGAAGAAGATCCGTTTTAAGAACAAGCTTGATAACTTCGTGCATAAGACTTCCTTATTCTAGTCAAACTAATCGCAGATTGGCTTGATGAAAGGAGACTTCTAATACGATGTATAAGCGCTTAACGGCTGTATTATTTCCTATCGCTGCCCTTATGTTGATCGGAGCCTTGGTTTGGGGTTACCAAGAAAATCAGGAGAAGAACGCGATACTGATCAAGGCTGAGAATCAGTACCAGCGTGCATTTCATGATCTTTCCTATCATGTGGAGCAATTACACGGTGAAATTGGAAATACGCTCGCAGTAAATTCGGCTTCTAATGCAATGCACCGTAAAGGGCTTGTAAATGTGTGGAGACTCACAAGTGAAGCGCAGAATGAAATTAATCAACTACCGCTAACCCTTCTTCCTTTTAATAAGGCTGAAGACTTCTTATCTCGGATATCCAACTTCTCATATCAAGCGTCGATGCGGAATCTGGACAAAGAACCTTTGACCAAGGAGGAAATGAAAAATTTAAAGACCCTGTATACAAACTCTGCGGACATCTCTAAGATGCTTCAAGGTGTTCAAAGTAAAGTCATTGGTAAAAATCTTCGGTGGATGGACGTTGAAACGGCTATGGCGACCGACGAGAACATGGAAGATAACACGATTATTGATGGATTTAAAACGGTAGATAAAAAGGTTGGGGAATACCCTGAACTCAATTGGGGACCTAGTGTAGCTAGCATATACGATAAACGTTCGGTTAAGATGCTAGGTGGGAACCCTGTTTCCTCAGACGTTATTAAGCAAAAGGCAGCTAAGTTTGCGGATGCAGGTTCCCATGCTTCTATCCAAGTTACTGAGAACGGAAAAGGCACTGAATGGGCTTCGTATACTGCAAATGTGAAAGCTCCAAACCTAAAGGCACCTCTATCCATGGATTTTACACGCAAGGGTGGCCGTTTGATCAGTTTTACAGACCATCGTGAAATTGGGCAGAAAAAGGTAAACATGGATCAAGCCATGATTCAAGCGGATCAATTCCTTAAGAATAAAGGATATCCTGATATGACTGCTGTAACGGCAGATCAATATGAGAACATGGGGAATTTCACATACGTTCGTAAACAAGATGGAGTATATATTTATCCTGACAAAATGACAGTCCGTGTGGGGCTTGATGATGGAAATGTTACAGGCTTTCAGGCTAGTGATTTCATTTACGAAGAATCTAAGAAACATACGATAACCAAGCCCAAACTTACATTAAGCGAGGTGCGCCGGAAGCTAAATCCGGAATTTAAAGAGACATATAATCGGCTGGCACTGATTGAAGATGACCTATCACAAGAATCGCTGTGCTATGAATTTGGCGGAAATATCAATGGATCGAAATACCGAATTTATTTGAGTACGGAAGATGGTACTGAGAAAGCCGTCGAAGAAATCAGGACATCAGGTAAATAAAAGCTTTTAATAAGAGGCCACTGCAACAGGATGGCTTCTTTTTTTTGCGTAAAAAACCGCTTCCGCGGGATCAAAGACATGTTATAATTAGGAAGTATTATTACATTATAAGTCGGCGGTGAACCAGTTTGTATCCAAAAATAAGCGATCAGTTATTTATGAGTATTGATTCAGGGGATGAGAAGGCAGCAGGAATAGAATACAAGTCAAGAGTAGCTGATTTGGTTGAAGATTCTATGCTGATTGAAATACCGCTTCAAGAAGGTACGGGTACCACGAAAAGGTTATATGTTGGGGATGAGCTATCGGTTTATTTTATATCAGAAGGTGGAACTAAAAATTACTTTAATACATACGTGCTTGGTTTCAAAGAAGATGTAATACGCATGGTGCGCATACGCAAGCCTGATGCAGATATGATTACAACAGTACAGCGACGGAGTTTCTTTCGTGTGAATGCTGAACTTGAATTAGCTGTGAAAACAGAGAGTATGACTCGTTTTGTAGCCCGTACCGATGATGTTGGCGGTGGGGGTTTATCCTTTTTTTGCGATGCTAATTATGCCGTTAAAGAAGGAGAAGCCCTTTCGTGTTGGATACTTGTACCCTACAAAAATGGGAATCTTGAGCATGTGCCCTTTAAGGGAGAGGTGGTACGTGTTAATAAGGTCGAGAATGGTCGTTTACATAGTATGGTCAAGTTTACATCCATTTCAGATATGGAACGCCAGAAATTGATACGTTATTGTTTTGAGCGTCAGATGGATTTTCGCAATCGCTAATATGCCATTCCATTATGGTATAAATATGTAGAACCCGGAGACACTAAGTGGAAAATTTCGGGAGTGGTATTTTATGAAGGAAGAGGAACGAATTCGCGAGTATGTTCTTTTGTTTAATCGCCTGTGTCATCAGGCAGGTTACATTGTCAAAATCATACTTACAGGACTGATCGTAGCGTTGCTGCTTTTCCAGATAGCCCTCCATATTGACGAGCTACGACCGTTCATTTCATCTGTAGATCGAATGGAAGGAGATACGGTGAATGCACGGAATGTAAGGGATTGGAAGGAGTGAAAACGCTAATCCTTTTTGCATCACTGATTCTTGTGTGGTATAATTTTCACGTCGCAGGCAATGCCTGCTTTTTTCTTGAGGCTTATGTTTGAGGGAGGAATGCCCCTTTGGCTAGGCAGGGGACAGAGAACACATTGAAAATTAATATTGCAATCGATGGACCCGCAGGGGCAGGTAAAAGTACGATAGCCCGGTTCGTGGCGAAAGAATTATCGTACATTTACGTGGACACTGGAGCCATGTATAGGGCAGTCACCTGGTTTATGCTGAAGCATCAAATTGAACCGGAATTTTCGGAAAAAGTGCTTCAACAATACCCAAAATATGGTGATTGAATTAATACCTGGTGAACAGGGTCAGAAAGTTTTGGTCAATGGTGAGGATGTTACATCCTTTATCCGCTCCCAGGAAGTTAGCGGAATGGTTTCCCGATATGCGCAAATCGAGGGGCTGCGAACCCATTTAGTTGGACTGCAGCGGCAAATGGCTTTGCGCAAGGGCGTTGTCATGGATGGACGCGATATCGGTACCACAGTACTACCAGATGCCGAAGTGAAAATTTTTATGACGGCAACTGTCGAAGAAAGGGCTCTCCGCCGCTTTAAGGAACTGCGTGATCAGGAAGGGCTGACACTTGAACAGCTTGAGAAAGACATCGCGGAGCGTGACCGTCTGGATGAAGGACGGGAAATTTCACCACTGCGTTGTGCTGATGATGCTATTATTGTGGATACCACACATATGGATATCACTCAAGTTGTAAATACAATTGTTAGTTATTGCATAACACACAGGATGGGGAGAACCACTAATGATTTATGTTTTTTGTAGGGCTGTACTGCGTTTTATTTTTGCCATATTGTATCGTCTTGAAACGGTTGGCAAGGAACATGTTCCACAAGAAGGCGGGGTGCTACTCTGCTCGAATCACATCAGTTTGCTTGATCCTATAACGGTTGGTATTCCTGTTAACCGTAAAGTCAATTATATGGCGAAGGAAGAACTGTTTCGTGTTCCGGGATTTGGATGGCTTATTACTCAGCTAGGAGCATTTCCTGTGAAACGTGGTGGCGTCAGCAAAGAGTCAATTCGGACATCCCTTACCATTTTGCGTAATGGCGGAATGATGGGTATATTTCCGGAGGGAACGCGTAATTCAAGCGAAGGTACTGCCAAGAAGGGCGCCGCTAGCTTTGCGCTTCGCAGTAATGCTGTAGTCATTCCAGCAGCCATCATAGGAAATTATAAGTTTATGCGTAAAGTAAAAGTTATTTATGGTGCACCTGTGGATTTATCAGCCTTTCTAGATGGTGGATCTGCAGAACTAGAACTTGCAACTGAAACAATCATGTCCCGGATTAATGAAATGAAGCAAACGGGGAAACCGACCTTGAACTAAAGAGGATCGTGCATGAAGGTCGACGCTTTTAGGTACCATACTAATACAATTTATGTATGTGTGTTTTGAACTCTGCATCAGCAGGTTTGAATAAATGGGGTTTTGAATTGAGGAGGGTATTGACATGTCGGAAGAAACAAAGAATCAAGAAACAGCAGAAGTAGTAAGCCAAGAGGAAATGGACCAATTCGTATCCTTGAAAAAAGGGGACACAGTGAAAGGTTCGATCGTCAAACTGGAGGATAACCAAGCTTATGTAAGCATTGGATATAAATATGACGGTGTGATTCCGATTCGCGAATTGTCTTCAGTACAATTGGACAACGCTTCGGATGCAGTAGAAGTGGGCCAAGAAGTAGAATGCAAAGTCGTTAGCATCGACGATGAGAAAGAAAAACTGGTTCTTTCTAAACGTGCTATTGATGGAGAAAATGCTTGGGAAGAGCTTGAAAAACACTTCGCAGACCAGGACATTATCGAAATTACAGTATCAGACGTTGTTAAAGGCGGTTTGGTAGCTGACGTAGGCGTACGCGGATTTATCCCTGCTTCTATGGTTGAACGTCATTTCGTTGAAGATTTCAGCGATTACAAAGGACGTACACTTCGCGTTAAAGTAAAAGAACTAGATCGCGAGAACAACAAAGTCATTCTTTCTCAGAAAGACGTTCTTGAGCAAGAGTTCGAAGTTAACAAATCTAAAGTAATGGCTGACCTTACTGAAGGTCAAGTTATTGAAGGAACAGTACAACGTTTGACTCAATTCGGCGCATTTGTAGATGTTGGCGGCGTTGACGGTCTAGTACACGTTTCTGAAATGGCTTGGAGTCATGTTGATAAACCATCTGACGTTGTATCTGAAGGCGATCAGGTTAAAGTGAAGGTACTGAAAGTGGATCCGGAAAAAGGTAAAATCAGCCTTAGCATCAAAGCTGCTCAACCAGGACCATGGGATAGTGCAGCAGAGAAGTTTAAAATTGGTGATGTGGTAACGGGTGAAGTTAGACGTCTTGTTGCTTTCGGCGCATTCGTAGAGCTAGCACCAGGAGTTGAAGGGTTGGTTCATATCTCCCAAATCTCCCACAAACATATCGGAACTCCGCAAGAAGTGTTAAGTGAGGGACAACAAGTTCAAGTTAAGATTCTTGACCTGAACTCTTCTGACAAACGTGTCAGCCTTAGCATTAAGGAAACTGAAGAAGCTCCAGCAGGTAGCACTTCTAATAACTCTAGACCAGAAAGATCATCTTCTAAGAGCCACAAAGATGATTTGAAGGACAATCCTAACGTGTCCCTCAGCAATGAAGGTCTTAGCTTTACACTTGCAGAGCGCTTCGGTGATAAACTCAGCAAATTTAAGTGATACAGGATCTTAAATCCACAATCGGTGAACCCTCAACCGGGTTTGCCGATTGTTTTTTTATGAAGAGAGAATGAACATACTAAATATGAGTATAATCATGAAGTAATTCATTTGGATGCGTTTCCTATGAAACGTTAGCCAAGATGAACGTTTTTTGCTATGATGATTATCGTAAGAATTGACAGGAGGAGAGAATTATGGCAAGACCCGTAGTTGCTATCGTGGGTAGGCCTAACGTAGGGAAATCAACGATTTTCAACCGTTTAATTGGAGATCGGCTCGCTATAGTGGAAGATAAGCCGGGTATTACCCGTGACCGAATTTATAGTGTATCAGAATGGAATGGTAAGCCATTTAGCATCATCGACACAGGAGGAATTGAAATTGATGGCGATGATGAAATTTTAAAGTCTATTCGTATGCAGGCTGAACTCGCTATTGAAGAAGCTGACGTTATTGTGTTTATGTGTGACGCAAAGAGTGGTTTAACGCAGTCGGATGAGGAAGTCGCTCAAATGCTCTACCGATCTGGTAAGCCTGTTATTCTGTCTGTTAATAAGGTAGATAACATGAAACGTGTGGATGATATTTATGAATTTTACAGTCTTGGATTTGGAGACCCGATTGGTATTTCGGGGAGCCACGGTACAGGTATTGGCGACTTGCTTGATGCAATTGTTAATAACTTACCGGAGCTCACCGATGATCAATATGATGAAGATGTCATTCGTGTGGCGCTAATTGGTCGTCCTAATGTAGGAAAATCTTCGCTTGTAAATGCCATTTTAGGGGAAGAACGCGTTATCGTTAGTGATATTGCAGGGACAACCCGAGATGCAATTGATACTCCATTTGAACGTGATGGACAACGTTATGTCCTGATTGATACAGCAGGTATGCGTAAACGCGGTAAAGTATATGAAACTACAGAGAAGTATAGTGTTATGCGTGCAATGCGTGCTATAGAACGTGCAGATGTTGTCCTTATCGTTATTAATGGTGAAGAAGGAATCATTGATCAAGATAAACACATTGCAGGTTATGCCTATGAAGCAGGTAAAGCTTCTCTATTTGTTGTAAACAAATGGGATGTTGTGGAGAAGCATGACAAGACAATGCAAGAATTTGAAAAGAAAATTCGTGATCACTTCTTGTTCATGACTTATGCACCTGTAATGTTCTTATCCGCTAAAACGAAGCAGCGCTTACATAAGCTACTGCCCGTCGTACAGCATGTTGCTGAGCAGCATACCCTTCGCGTGCAAACACATCTACTCAATGATGTCGTATCGGACGCAGTTGCTATTAACCCACCTCCAACGGACAAAGGACGTAGATTGCGTATTAACTATGTCACTCAAGTAGCGGTCAAACCACCTACGATTGTGGTATTCGTGAACGATCCAGAGTTAATGCACTTCTCGTATGAGCGCTATTTAGAGAATAAAATCCGTGCGGCATTTGATTTTGAAGGGACACCAATACGGATCTTCACACGCCGAAAGTCTGATGAAAGTTAGGGGAGAATAGATTGGCTCTATCAATTATTGCTATCATCCTGAGTTATCTACTTGGGTCTATAAGCTTTAGTGTGGTCCTCGCGAAATTGCTGAAGGGTATTGATATCCGTCAGCATGGTAGCGGTAATGCCGGAGCAACGAACACGCTTCGTATTCTCGGCAAAGGGCCTGCCATTCTTGTTTTGATTTTGGATGTTCTTAAAGGAGTAGCGGCAATAGGACTAGGGAAATGGTTAGGTGGAGATAACGAATGGATACCAGCTTTATGTGGTATCAGTGCTATTATAGGCCATAACTGGCCGCTCTACTTCCATTTTAGAGGAGGTAAGGGAATCGCGACTACAATTGGAGTCATGGTTACCATGAGCTTTCTCCCTGCCTTATATGCAGGTATTGTGGCTATTCTACTTATCGTATTAACCCGATATGTATCACTGGGCTCGCTTGTTTTTGTAGCTCTGACGCCCGTTTTCCTCGCGATTCTAGGTAATACTGGGCCTATTTTTTGGACCAGTCTGATTATTTGTCTATTCGCTTTTTGGAGACATCGAAGCAATATAACAAAAATTGTCCAAGGTCGAGAGAATAAGATCGGATCCGGAGGACCCAAAGGGGGAAAAGGTATTGTCAAGTAAAGTGGCTGTACTGGTGGCTGGAAGTTGGGGCACGGCGTTAGCAAGTGTGCTGGCATCTAACCACCCCAATGTTGTCATATGGAGTCGGAATGAAGAACAGGTACAGGAAATTAACCTTAAGCATATGAACAGTCGTTATCTGCCTAAGGTTAAATTACCAGAAAGTTTAAAGGCAACTTCGAATTTAGAAGAAGCTGTTAAAGACGCCATGGCAGTTGTTATTGTGGCTCCTTCTGCGGCTATGCGCGAAGTTGCACATGCAATTAAGCCTTACTGGCATAAAGATATGTTGATCATCCATGCAACGAAAGGTTTTGAAACGGAAACCTTGAAACGGATGTCGTCTGTTATTGCAGAAGAATTAGGCTGTAATGAAGGCGATATGGTTGTATTATCTGGACCAAGTCATGCAGAAGAGGTCGTACGGCGTTGTCCAACGACAGTAGTTGTAGCATCACTTAATGATAATGCAGCTGCTGCAGCTCAAAAACTGTTCATAAATGCGGATTTCCGTGTCTATACAAATCGTGATATGGTTGGTGTTGAATTAGCAGGCGCTCTTAAGAATATTATAGCTCTTGGAGCAGGGATGTCTGACGGACTTGGATTCGGTGACAATGCTAAGGCAGCACTGCTAACTCGCGGTCTAGCTGAAATTACTCGGATCGGTGTTGAGATGGGAGCAAATCCGCTTACCTTCTCAGGTCTAGCTGGAATTGGAGATCTTGTAGTTACAGCTACAAGCCGTCACAGTCGTAACTGGCGAGCTGGATCAATGCTCGGAGAGGGTATGAAACTTGAGGAAGTACTCAGCTCAATGGGTATGGTGGTCGAAGGAATAAGGACAACTAAAGCTGCCTTTTCAATAGCGCAGAAATACAATGTGCAAATGCCTATCGCGGATCAACTTTACCATGTTCTCTTTGAAAACATGAACCCACGTACCGCAGTGGAAGCACTAATGGGCCGTTTGCCTAAGACCGAAATGGAAACGATGACGCTTGAAACTTGGGAACAATGGCATAGCTAAGCTTATTCACCTTTTCCGGTAAAACCTCATATATTGATGGTGAGGAATGCTGGAGGAGGGGAGAAAATTTGAGCAAAAACATTTCCAAGGATGCACTGAATGCCATAAATAAAAAGACGGGCAAACACATCACGGAAGGTGCTGTTAAAAAGCTTGCGAGTACGGTCAAACCGTCAACGATGCAAAGTGAGACCCAGCTCCGACAGCTGATTAAGCAGGTTTCATCGATGGCTAATGTGCCTGTAAGCGAAGACACGATCCAGGATATTGTGAATGCCGTCAAAAAAAGCGGAATGAACTCACAAAACATGGAATCGTTAATGAAAATGATGATGATGAAGAAATAGAGTTGAATTCACTTCAAAATAAAAGAGCAAAAAGTCTGTGGAGCCATGAGCTGCAAGGACTTATGCTCTCTTTTTTACGAATATGGACAAGTTTCGTGGTATAATGGTTTGCATATATATAGCCCTAATAAGAATGGAGAGTTTGATCCTATGGATCCGATGACTAAAATGTGGGTATCCCTTGTGGCAATGCTAATCTTGGGATGTTCCGTATTTTTAATTACGTTCGCACGCACCAAAACAAAGGGAGTCATAAGAATAGCATTATCTTTAATTGCCTTTTTGTTTATGGTTGTTGGCTTTCTAGGCGGCGTACTTTCATTAACATAAGTAAGGAAAGGTGAGTATATCCATGGAATCATCATTGCATCTTATGGGACGAACTATCGAGAAAACGGTGGAACCCGAACTGGGTCAAACCATTCTTCAGCATGCTGTGAAACATCAGGTTGATTGGCAGCATCTTTGTACTAGGGGTACCTGCGCGCGTTGCCGTTGTATCGTGCTGGAGGGTGCCGAACACCTTGAGGAACCTACAAAGGCAGAACACAGACGCCTTGACCCAGAAGAATTCGACGAGGGTTTCCGTTTAGGCTGTCAAACGGTCGTTAAGAGTCTTGGTAAGATTGTTGTCCGCAATAAAACGTACTTTTAAATAAATACACCCTGAAACGGAAGATTGGAGTGTGTACCATGCAGATCTCTCCCGAACTACAACATGCCCTGCAGGACGCCTCCCGAATGCTGAGTGGGGCTGGGAACGAATGGCTATTAGGTGGAAGCTGTGGCTTACTACTGCAGCATGTTCATTTGGATCAATCACCGAACGATATCGATATATATGCGGATCGGGATTCAGTCCTTGCATTTCATGAAGCGTTGGTTGACTGTTGTGTGGATGGCCCCTTATATAGTGAAACTGCACAATACCGCTCTCTTTTAAGCCATTATCAGTTAAATGCTTACCAGATGGAGCTTGTTGGTGGATTTAGTGTCCGTACTGAAGGTTCGCTGTATGAAGTTGAAATACGGCGGCTACTTTACCCTGCTGCAGTTGAAATTCAATTGGGGTCTCATAAATTACTACTGATGCCTCTTGCTCATGAATTGCTATTTAATGTACTGCGTAGCCGAGCCGATCGATATGAAGCTATTGCGACGGAGATGCGTAAGGAATTAAATACACATTTACCCCTAATGGTTCAGCTTATTGAATCCAACAGATTGTCGAATGATCTGATTGCTGAGTTGTCTAGATTATTGGAGTCTCCTGCTTTGTTAAAGTATTGTGGAGTAATTGAAGGCAATGCGAGTGCCTGGTCTGAGGGTGAAGCTAATGGATTATGACATTGAATTCAGACCGTCTGGTAAAAAAGTAAAGGTTCGAGCAGGTCTACCAGTTCTAGATGCTGCGCGGAGAGCAGGCGTACCCATTCCTACCCGTTGTGGTGGCAAAATGGGTTGTCTCATGTGTAAGGTCGAAGCGCAGGGTGAGGATGGGAAGAAGCTGTCAGCACCGAAGGAAGCCGAGCTTCGAAAGCTCGGTTCACTTGCAAATCAAGGGATACGACTCGCTTGTCAAGCGAAGGTCGAAGGATCAGTTACGGTTACTGTACCTGAAGACCGCTTAAAGGCAGCCATTCGTAAACAGCTGGAAGCAGCCAAGAACTGCGACAACGATGATACACTATGGTAAGTCGATGCTAATATAAAGGATGATGTTTGTTGATGAACACCACCGCTTTTTCGAAGAGGTCTAGACGTATAAAAAAAGCAACTGCGACGATGATGATGTTTGGCATCCTTATACTTACGACAACTGGATGTTTATATTCTGGTGATAAGAAAACGGAAACAAGAGTTTCATACCGTGAAAGTGTGAAGCGTATTCAATCGGCTGTCGATGATTTTCAGAAGGATCAGGGTATTCTTCCAATTGTGAATCCTGAAGAGTCCACACCTCGTTATGAGAAGTTTCGTGTAGATTTGAATCAACTTCAGAAAAAGGGTTTTATTGATGAAATACCTAAGACTGCTTTTGAAAAAGGCGGGAGCGCATATTTTGTAATTCAAAATGAAGAGAAGGACCCCACGATCAAGGTTATGGATCTTGTGACTGTACAAAAGGTTAATGACGTTCAACGCGCAGTAGATAAATATAAAACATCTCATTCAGGTAAGCTACCAGTGGGTGATGAAGTATATCCGGGACTACATAGGATTGATCTGAAAGAAGCAGGGGCTGACATTGATCTGAAAAGCGTATATTCCGGCCAGAATATGGAATTTATCGTAGATTCAGCAGGAGTGGTATACGCTGATTATGCATTTGATATTATGCAGTTGATTGATAAAGAGGGAGATAAACCTTCCACAAATGAAGATTTGCGAGAATATCTTGTGAAAGCTTCTGACTATGTACCTGTCAAATCCTTGCCTTATGAATGGGTGAACGACGCCCCTGTAGCTAAGCAGCCATAGTAGTTCTGTTGTTTCAATATAGTAAGAACATGATGATCCATCCCTTGGGATGGATCATTTTTTTTGTTTGACAGTAATTCTTTAGGGCATACATATCTCTGCCGCGATTCGCATATATCTGAGAGGGATGGCAAGAGGGAGATTTTCAGTGAGATTGTAGTTTATATGATTTCCTGCAAAATACCCGTCATATTGTTTTTGATAGGTACATAATATGATACTAGTCCAAATGCCTGAACGAGTAACGCCGCTTTGCCGTTTCCATTCTTGATGACCCGGCGGCGGAGTACTAATGACAATGTATGGTTGCACATCCGTTGCAACAGCTCGAGGCTTCTGATGGAACACGAAGCGGATGCTCTTAAAGCATTTTTCCTTCGGAATAAATGAGGAGGGGATCTCTTTTGGAAAAAGTGGACATTTTCAAGGATATTGCCGAACGAACAGGTGGAGATATCTACCTGGGTGTCGTAGGCGCAGTCCGCACAGGCAAATCAACATTCATCAAGCGATTTATGGAAACAATTGTACTGCCGAATATTACAAATGAAGCCGACCGGGTCAGAGCGGTTGATGAGCTTCCGCAGAGTGCAGCAGGTAAAACAATCATGACAACAGAGCCTAAATTCGTCCCTAATAGCGCTGTTCAGATCAAAGTGGCTGAGGGACTGGATGTGAACGTACGTCTCGTAGATTGTGTAGGTTATGCAGTAGAAGGTGCCAAAGGTTATGAGGATGAGAACGGCCCACGGATGATTTCAACGCCATGGTTTGAGGAACCGATTCCATTTCAAGAAGCCGCTGAGATTGGGACGAGAAAAGTTATTCAAGAACATTCCACGTTAGGTGTAGTTGTGACAACGGATGGTTCGATATCTGAAATCGCTCGCGGTTCCTATATCGAGGCTGAAGAAAGAGTTATTGCCGAATTGAAGGAAGTAGGGAAACCTTTCGTATTGGTCATCAACTCCACACGTCCTAAAAGCGAAGAGACACAACAACTACGCAACGAGCTTGCAGAAAAGTATGATATCCCTGTCATGACTCTAAGTGCAGCTACAATGACTGAAGATGATGTCACGGGTGTACTTCGTGAAGTGTTGTATGAATTCCCTGTACATGAAGTGAATGTGAATTTACCAAGCTGGGTCATGGTGCTTAATGAGAATCACTGGCTACGCAGCAACTATGAAAACTCTGTACGTGACACGGTAAAAGATATTCGCCGTTTACGCGACGTGGACCGGGTTGTAGATCAGTTCATGGATTATGAATTCATTAATCGAGCTGCGCTCAGTGGTATGAATATGGGTCAGGGTGTAGCGGAAATTGATCTATTTGCTCCGGATGAGCTGTATGATCAAATTTTGATGGAAGTCGTGGGTGTGGAAATCCGTGGTAAAGATCATCTGCTACAGCTGATGCAGGAATTCTCTCATGCTAAAAGAGAATATGATCGTTTCGCAGAAGCGCTTGAAATGGTCAAGACGACGGGTTACGGCATTGCAGCTCCATCTCTTGCAGAGATGACTCTGGATGAGCCAGAACTCATCAGGCAAGGTTCTCGCTTCGGAGTTAGATTGAAGGCAACAGCTCCTTCTATCCATATGATTCGTGTGGATGTGGAGTCGGAGTTCTCTCCAATCATCGGTACCGAGAAGCAGAGTGAAGAATTGGTTCGTTATCTGATTCAGGATTTCGAGAACGACCCGATCAAGATCTGGGATTCAGACATCTTCGGCCGCTCCTTACACTCCATTGTGCGTGAAGGTATTCAAGGTAAAATTGCAATGATGCCGGATAATGCGAGGTATAAGCTTCAAGAAACGCTGGGCCGTATCATTAATGAAGGTTCAGGGGGACTTATTGCTATCATTCTTTAAGAGATAATTGAGAAGAACCGTAACCAGGACGCGTCCTGGTTACGGTTCTTTTGTTTCCGAAAGATCAGTACAAAGGCGTGGAAACAAAAATAAGTTGTTCATGCACAATAGTTAATAAAAATACAAATAATTAAAAACATATTTACATACTGGGGATTAGGCCTTATATTAATAATTAATATTTTATTCACTTAATGTTTTAAAGGGGAGATGGAGTAGTGCGGGCAACATACAAAAAGAGAAATTGGCTTGTCATGACAATGGTTGTAATTATGGCACTAATGGTAAGCGCATGTGGACATCAGAAAGCACCAGCTGCGCAGGGGAATGCGCAAGCTGCAACGGATGCGAAGCCACTTGCAGGTAAACGGGTTGCATTAATTATGGAGTTTAATACAGGAACTTTCTCTCAGCAGTACACTCAAGGTGTAACGGAAGAAGTAGAGAAATTTGGTGGCACGCTAACTAAATTCGTTGCGGATAACGATAAGGCGAAGATGGCTTCGTTACTTGATTCAGCAATTACTCAGAAATTCGACCTAATCTTAACAGATCACGGCGATGCACTATTGGAGCCAGGGATTAATAAGGCCATTGCACAGAATATTCCGGTTGTCGTTTTTGATGCTGATGTTAACGTAGCAGGCGCGACAGTTCTATCGCAAGATGATCAGAAAATGGCTGAACTTACGTTAGAACAAATGAAGAAGGATATGGGTGCTAAAGGTAACATTGTTAAGGTGTGGGTAGCAGGTTTTGCTCCGATGGAGCGTCGTCAAATTTCCTATCAAAAATTTTTGAAAGATAATCCAGATATTAAGGAAGTTGCTGCATTTGGAACCGCACAGAATCCAGCATTATCCACACAGACTCAAATGGAAGCGATTCTAAAGCAATATCCAAAAGGTCAAATTTCAGCGGTATGGACTGCATGGGATGAATTCGCCAAAGGAGCTGCTCGGGCTATTCAACAAGCTGGACGTACAGAAATTAAAGTGTATGGAATTGACATGAGTGATGAGGATTTGCAAATGATCCAAGATCCAGCCAATCCTTGGGTAGCATCGGCTGCTGTTGATCCGAAGGACATTGGCCGAGTACAAGTAAGATATGGTTATCAGAAGCTTCATGGAGATAAACCGGATGATCATGTTGTTCTTAATCCAGTATATGTATCCAGAGATGAGCTTCCAAAAGAGCAAATTTCTACGGATCAGCTGTCTCAATATGTAAAAGGCTGGGGTGAAAGCGAACAGGGTCTTCAAGATTGGATGAAGGATTACACGAAGTAATGATGGGGTAGTCATGTTCAATTAGAATGTCTTAGGGTCAAATTCTAGCTGGGGGTCGCATCAGATGCGACCCTCTTTACTCGCAAGGGGAGGAAGCGGAGAAATGTCATCATCTTTTAGGCTGGAAATGAAGTCTATTACTAAACAGTTTGCCGGGATTCCAGCTTTGCAGGGTGTGGATTTCTCTGTAAATGGAGGTCAGATCCATGCTCTTCTCGGCGCAAATGGAGCTGGAAAAAGCACGCTGATGAAGATACTATCAGGTGCCTATTATCCAGATGAGGGCGAGATTCTAGCTCAAGGTAAATTGCTGGAACTTACGTCACCAGCTGCCTCCAAGCAAGGTGGTATTCACTGTGTTTATCAAGAGGTTGACTCGGCGCTTGTTCCGCAACTAAACGTGGTGGAGAATGTGATGCTCGATAGCTTATCTGCGAAAAATTCAAGGATATGGTTAAACCCTACCCGCATGGAAGAAAAAGTAAAATCTATTCTGAATCGGCTTAATGTAAACATTGATATTCAGTCTAAAGTGAGTGACCTGAGCCTCGCTGAGAAGCAAATGGTACTCATTGCACGTACGTTAGCACAGGATGCAAAAGTCATCATTTTTGATGAGCCAACGGCTCCTCTTAGCGAGAGTGAAAGTCGTTCTTTCTTCCGTATCCTGCATGGACTTCGCGATTCCGGCGTCGCATGTATTTTCATAACGCATCGGCTGCCGGAGGTATTGGAGCATTGTGACTGTGTTACAGTGATGCGAGATGGTAGAAAAGTCCACACTGGAGATACCCGAGAAACAAATGCAGAGCAGCTAATCGAACAGATGCTAGGCAAAACGTTTGAAGAAGAGTTTCCGAAGGTGGATGCTGAGATTGGTGAAGTGATTTTCGAAGCTTCTAATATCCGTAGAGGCCATCAATTACGCGGTGTAGATATCAAAGTTAGAAGTGGGGAAATTGTCGCCGTTGTTGGTCTTGTTGGAGCGGGAAAGACCGAACTTGCCCGTATTCTAAGTGGCGCCGATCGAATGGATTCGGGTGCAATATCGATGAAGGGGAAGTCTTTGAAACTTAAACAACCCGCAGATGCAGTGGCAGCTGGGATTGTATTGGTTCCAGAGGAACGGCGTAAACAAGGTATTTTCATACAGGATTCCGTTGAGCATAATTTGAGCTTGCCAGTGCTGGATTTAGTTAGCCGGATGGGATTTGTAGCAGCAAGAAGAGAGAAGGAGCGCGCAAATCGTTTGGTAGATGCACTTGGTATTAAAGCAGCTTCAGGCAAACAAGCTCTTCAATATTTAAGTGGTGGTAACCAACAGAAGGTAGCTATTGGCAAATGGCTTGAGAGCAGCAGTGACGTATTCATTTTTGATGAACCTACCAAAGGGGTAGACATTGGTGCAAAAAGTGATATTTTTCGTATTATCGGAGATTTAGCTGCTCAGGGCAAAGGTATACTATATTTCACTTGCGAACTAGCTGAGGGCTTAGGCATTGGTGACCGTATTGCAGTAATGAGCGATGGTCAAATTACGAAAGAATTTAAGCGTGGAGAAGCCGATCAGGCGCAGCTCCTTTATTATGCCAGCGGCGGCACGGAGGTTACAACTTATGAAGGATAAAGCATTGCATTTTGCATTTAGATATGGAGCTATCATTGTAATTATAGGTGTCATCACGTTTTTCTCGGTTCGTCTTCCATACTTTTTTTCTCTGAATAATTTTGCTGACATTTTAGGATCAATCACGATCGTTACGTTTGTAGCTATAGGTGTGACACTTTCATTAATTGTCGATGGATTTGATTTATCTGTTGGTTCAACCGTTTCGCTAACCACAATAGGTGCTGCCTCACTGATGATTTGGTACGAGCAGCCGCTATATATCGTGATTTTGGTTCCTTTGATTATTGGGGCAGTCATTGGACTTCTTAATGCATTTTTGATCGTGAAATTACGAATTCCTGACTTACTTGCCACGCTCGCGATGATGTATATCGTAGGCGGGATCCATAAGACGTACACGCAGGGATATAACATTTATAATCACATGGCATTTCAGGACGGAACAAAAGCACCTGGTGAAATGACTAAATCCTTCTTGCAACTTGGACAAGGAAAATGGCTTGGGATTCCGATTTCTGTGATCTTGCTACTGATTGCTGTTGCTGTTGTTCATATATTTCTCACACGGACCAAATATGGTCGTCAAATGTATGTTACAGGTGGCAATGTAGAGGCTGCTCGATTGTCTGGAATCAAGGTGAATAAGGTAAGAACGCTTGCTTATGTTGCTTCTGGCGTATTTGCGGCTATTGGTGGAATTCTATTTGCTTCTCGTGTCGGTTCGGGTCAAATTGATGCAGGTTCTCCGTTATTAATGGAATCGGTAGCTGCAGTTTTCGTTGGATTTTCCGTTTTTGGAGCGGGGAAACCGAATGTAATTGGCACGTTTATTGGCTCTGTTTTAATCGGGGTACTTGTGAATGGATTGACGATGATGAATTTGCAGTATTTTACACATGATATTGTAAAAGGTACGGTATTAGTGTTAGCATTAGCTGTTACTTTTTACGTTTTAAACCGTTCTAAGACCTAAACCTCTTGTAATTATACTTTGGCTGTATTACTATAAGTTTGTTCCGCGCCTCGCGGTTGATTCACATCAACTTGGCGATTCTATCTGTAAATCTAACAGATGAACGTATAATTAGCGGCAAAACGGAAAGAGTGTTTAATAATCTACTCATTCACTGGGAGGTGAAAACAAAATGAACAAATCTGAATTGATTTCCCAAGTAGCTGAATCGACTGAATTGTCCAAAAAGGATGCAACGAAAGCAGTTGACTCTGTATTCGAAGCAATCGCTCAAGCACTACAAAGCGGTGATAAAGTCCAGCTAGTTGGTTTCGGAAACTTTGAAGTGCGCGAACGTTCTGCACGCAAAGGCCGTAATCCACAAACAGGTGAAGAAATCGAAATTCCTTCGAGCAAGATCCCGGCATTCAAACCAGGTAAAGCTCTTAAAGACGGAATTAAATAAGATTTCTACATATTCCATAAGCACCAAAAAAAGACCGTGACGTTTGTTCACGGCCTTTTCTATTCTAACGATCTTTTTTTTTGCGTTTCTCGCGACTCTGTAGAATCCTGCTCTGACATGTTGGAATCTTGTTGTTCTGAATAAGCAATAAGAATAACGGGATTGCCTGTGGATTGGCTGAGTCGTTCTTCATATTCACGGACCATCGTTAGTTGATCCTCTTGAAGTTCCGCTGGTTCGTAACTCATTTTATAAATCACTCCTTTGTCTGTACTTAGACTTTAGTATGGCCCAAGGGTTCTAAATTCATATAAGGTATAGCTTCCAGCAGAAAGGATAAAACCGACATGGAAATGACAAATAACAATGATTATATCGTGATCAAGGCTAAAGAAAACGGTGTTCAGGTGTTCGGGCTTACACGTGGTCAGGATACGAAGTTCCACCATACGGAAAAATTGGATAAAGGTGAAATACTGGTTGTTCAGTTCACAGACCACACATCTGCTATGAAAATCCGAGGTAAGGCTCAAGTACAGACGAAGCACGGAATCGTAGATACGGATAATTAAAAAGCAGGCATAGCCTGCTTTTTTTAATTGTACAATGAGGTATGGAGCATTTCCTGAAGGACACACTAAGGGTACCTTATTTCGAAGGAGGACTGTACGATGAAACGATTCATCTTTCCTAGCGTTACGATGCTCGTTACACTCGGGGCGGCAATGCTGCTGCCGCAGTTCTATGTTGTCCATACCTCTGCTGCTCAGCAGCAAAGCGTTGTGTCCACATTCAACCCATATTCCCAATTGATGTTGAGTAATGATAATATCGTCGATTCCCTTGCCAATCTTCCACTGACATTGCAGATTGGAAGTGTGGAATGGGAGAATTCGATTCTAACCATAGATCTGAAAGTAATAACCCCTGAGACAACGATTCCTGAAATTTATAATAACTTAGCTGAGTTTGTTAATTTCTGTTTCCAAAGAACGAGCAATGTTGATCAACTCATGTTGAGACTTGTTGCAGAAGATAAGTGGCTTGGTACTAAACATTTGCTGCTGGCAGCTAATATACACCGCGAAGATTGGAGTGCAGATCTAAATCAACAACTTGATAATACCGGTGAAGAATCACTCTCTGAAATAGTGAAGCAGCGTTTTCATGTGACGGAAACAAAACTTTGGCGGAATCAATTCACTCAGCCATAAAACGGTTAAAATATACGGTATCAACTCGTGCGTAGGGAAATAACATGTGATATAATAAATAATATTGTGAACAAAAGTTCTTGGTAAACTTAAACAAATATTGAGACACAGACAAAAGTGAGAACGTTATAGGCTCGGAGGCTGACGATGAAACCGTACCGTATACCCCAATTAGCAGACAAATATGTCAATTATGACATGATCCAAAATCACACGCAGCTACCTTCATTTCCAGATGCTCGTGTCCAGTTATTATACATTTTTCTTAATCAGGGAAGCCGCTCCCCTCAATTAAATAGCGAGTTGTTTTCACTCGTTACAGCTCTAGTCCAAATTGGTATTGATACGCATGATACGATTGATACCGTTCAGGGCAAGCAAGGTGAAGGGTTAATGCGATCCCGTCAATTAAAGGTACTTGCAGGCGATTATTTCAGTAGCCGATTTTACCAGCTCTTGTCCCAGCAGGGTGAGATTGAAGTGGTCTCTGGACTTAGCAAAGCCATTTGCGACGTTAATGTCATGAAAATGGACTTGTATGCCAAGATGAAGAGCCAGTCACTGTCAGCAGAAGAATATTTGCGACAAACGGTGCAGCTGAATATGCAGCTGTTTCTTTCATTTACACCCATGTTGGAAGAGGCGTTAGTTACATCTTGGGAGAAACTACTGCACGACTTCTGTGAATGTGAAGCTGTGGTTCGTGAGATGAGTCGCAGTACAGACACAGAAACGTATGTATATAGCTTTTCTTACTGGCACATCTTGGATGTTGCTTCTGAAGAAGATAAGAGAGCTCTACGTGATAACAAAGTAGACATCAAAGAATGGAAGAAGCTATTGCTGAAATATAAGGCAAGCGAACAACTAGCAGAACAATTGCGGAAATCTATAAGTAGTGTTCAGGGGATTATCAAGGAACTCAAAGCGGATGGCAGATTCCGTGAGATCGGACAAGTTCTTGAGCCTTTTCTTCATCAACAGCATGCTTCTAGTTCTGCAGTAGGAGAGGGGTAGAGAGATCCGAATGAATACCAACACAACGGAGCAGAAGGCGCCAACGAAAGATCAGTATGATCATGTGCAAGATGTTTTTCAGAGTATTGCTCCCAAATACGATGTGATGAATGACATTTTGAGCTTTCGTAGGCACAAGGCTTGGCGTAAATTTGCAATGAAACGTATGAACATGAACGTGGGCGATACAGGTATCGATTTATGTTGTGGTACATGCGATTGGACACTAAGTATGGCAGAGGCAAGTCAAACAGGTGCAATGGTAGGACTTGATTTCAGTTCTAACATGCTTCAGGTGGGGCGAACAAAAATTGAAGCTAAGCATAAGGAGAAGCAGATTACGCTTGTACAAGGAGATGCAATGAGCCTTCCTTTCGAGGATAATAGCTTTGATTATGCGACAATTGGCTTCGGATTACGAAATGTACCTGATCTTGTACAAGTACTGCAAGAAATGAAAAGGGTAGTAAAGCCAGGTGGAATGGTTGTATGTCTGGAACTTTCCAAGCCGACATGGCAACCTTTTAAAGGACTTTATTATTTTTATTTTAAGAATATCTTACCTAACCTTGGTAAATTATTCGCTAAGCGTTATGAGCAGTATAAATGGTTGCCAGATTCGCTTGCTCTCTTTCCTGGAAGAGATGAGCTTGCAGAAGTGTTTCGTTCCATTCAACTGCAACATGTCGAGGCCTTTCCCCTAACTGGTGGTATTGCGGCATTACATATTGGGATCAAGGAGAATCAGAATGTTTAAGAAAATTGGCATCTTTCTTGAGATGATCAAGATAGAACATACATTATTTGCTTTACCTTTCGCTTTTATGGGAGCAATCCTAGGATCCGTTGTGGGTAACGGACATTTACCCACTTGGGCACAAATTGGCTGGATATTGATGGCGATGTTTGGAGCACGTAGTGCGGCTTTCGGTTTGAATCGGATGATTGATCAGGTTATTGATAAGAAGAATCCGCGTACAGCAGGTCGAGCCATTCCGGCAGGACTACTCAAGAATATGGAAGTTATTTTGTTCACAATCATTTCATTCCTATTGTTATTCTGGGCTGCCTTTGAACTGTCGCCACTTGCAGTTAAATTATTACCGGTTGCTGTATTTATGCTCGTCATTTATTCGTATACTAAAAGATTTACTTGGCTGTGTCATCTTGTTCTTGGGCTTACAATAGGACTTGCGCCTTTGGGTGGTTGGGTAGCTGTAACCAATGATATTAACTGGATTGCTCTTGTATTTTACATAGCCATATCATTTTGGACAGCTGGTTTTGATATTATTTATGCCATTCAAGACATGGATTTTGATAAAAAAGAAGGATTATACTCGATTCCTTCCCGTTTTGGTATGAATGCTTCTTTACAAATCGCTCGTTATTTTCACGTTGTGACCGCTATTGGATTTGTTATTCTGTTCTTTGCAACTCAGCTAAGCTGGTGGTATTTAGCAGGTATGATCATATCCTATGCTATTTTGTTCTATGAGCATTACATCTTGTCACCTAAAGATATGAGCAAGCTACAGACATCGTTCTTTACCATGAACAGCGTCCTAAGTATGGTATTGTTCGTCTTTACTTTAATAGATTTGGTGGTGCAGTTCTATTGATACAACCAGCGGACAAGAAGCTGAACTGGATTGTAGGAATCACCGGTGCCAGTGGATCCGTGTATGGAGTTCGGCTTATTGAGGTTCTATTGCAAAAGGGCTTCAATGTACATGTGGTTGTCTCCAATGCAGGCTGGCGTGTCCTTCATGAAGAGTTAGGCTGGAATATCACACGTCGTGAACAGGCTCTAAGTGAAAAATTTTCTGATACAGCAGGGTCCTTAATTTATCATCCTGTAGCAGACATAGGTGCCACAATTGCCAGTGGTTCTTTTCAAGTCGAAGGAATGGTCATCGCACCTTGCTCTATGGGAACGCTATCGGGCGTCGCTCATGGCTCCTCAGATAATTTGATGACAAGAGCCGCAGACGTTATGTTGAAGGAAGGTAGGCCGCTGGTGCTGGTGCCACGTGAAACGCCACTTCATGCCATCCATCTTGAGAATATGCTGAAACTGGCGAGACTTGGTGTGAAGATTATTCCGGCCATGCCAGCTTTTTATTTTCATCCACAGCGAATTGAGGATTTGATTGATTTTCAGGTGGGTAAACTATTAGATAGTTTACGAATTGATCATGAACTCTTCACCCGGTGGCAAGGCGGAGCTGCGGCAGCTGTGAAACTACAGCCAGATCTATAAACAATGAGTGACTATGTAATGCTTCACCAGATTATGATATCCTTAAAATAAGAAAAGAACAGCAGGGGGAAAACACCAACTCTTTTTCGCTATGATCATGAGACGGATTTCATAAAGCATGAAATGAACATGGCAGTGGAGTGAGAATATACGGATACGGGTGAAAGAATGAAGAGATTAGACATTTTCGGATTGTTAAAAAAAGATATGGCACATATTGAGCAGGAATTGTTCCGCAGTATTGAAGGAGACCATGAGCTGCTTAATGAGACGTCGATGCACTTACTCAAAGCCGGTGGTAAACGCCTGCGTCCTGTTTTCGTTTTGATGGGTGGAAAGTTTGGACATTATGATCTAGAAAAGCTTAAACATGTAGCAGTTCCGCTCGAACTAATACATATGGCTTCGCTTGTTCACGATGACGTTATTGATGATGCGGATACTCGCCGTGGACAATTAACGGTTAAATCTCGCTGGGATAATCGGATTGCCATGTACACAGGGGATTATATCTATGCCCGTGCGCTGCAGCTTGCTACAGAGCTTCCGAATCCGCAGATTCATCAAATTTTATCCAAAGCCATGGTCGAAATGTCCATTGGCGAAATGGAACAAATACGAGACTTTTTCAATATTGAACAAAGTGTACGCAGATATTTGCTACGGATTCGCCGCAAAACAGCACTACTGATTGCTATCAGTTGTCAGCTCGGTGCTGTGGCAGCGGAGGCAGATCGTAAAGTGGGTCAGCTTCTTTATCGGTACGGCTATAATGTCGGTATGGCATTTCAGATTCAGGATGACCTTCTGGATCTTTGTGGTACAGAGAAGCAGATTGGTAAGCCACCTGGAAGTGATATGCGTCAAGGTAATATAACCTTGCCTGTTATTTATGCGCTGCAGGATGAGAAGGTACGTGTGCCGTTGATTCAGGAGATCAAGCGAATTCACGAACTAAATGGAGAATGCGATGTGTCGGCAGCTGTTAATATGATTAAAGCTAGCCGAGGGATCTCACAAGCGGAAAACCTTGGTTCACGTTATATCCAAAAAGCGCTTTATGCCCTGAATGAACTGCCAGATAACCGTACAAAGAAGAATTTAAAAGATATCGCTCATTTTGTTACTAAACGGTCTTATTAACTCAGAGGGAGTGAATTTACGTGGAAAGAACTTTTATAATGATAAAGCCTGATGGAGTACAGCGTGGACTCATTGGTAAAATTATCACACGTCTTGAAGACAAAGGGTTCACAATGGTAGCTGGCAAACTGCTTCAAGTGACTGATGAACAGGCGCAGAGGCACTATGCAGAGCATGAAGGTAAAGTTTTCTATGATAATCTAGTTCGATTTATCACGTCGAGTCCTGTATTTGCTATGGTTTGGGAAGGAGATGACGTTATCGCCCTTTCACGGATACTAATGGGTAAAACGGAAGTTAAAGATGCACAGCCCGGAACGATTCGAGGCGATTATGCTTCTCACACCCCACATAATTTAATCCATGGTTCGGATTCACCGGAGAGCAGTGCTCGTGAAATTGCTAATTATTTTGACGAGTCCGAGCTAGTGAATTACGAAAAAAGTATTACGCCGTGGATGTAAGGTACTTGCCGTCCAATCCCTCTGAGCAGCCGCTAAGCAAGCCAGCAGCTGATCTTGATCCTGATTATTTGGGGTTCATTAGCAATATTAAGCAGAACACGGGGATTGATTTGGCGGAATATAAAGAAGCACAGATGAAGAGGCGCCTAACGACGCTTCGTACGAAGAATGGCTATGATAGCTTTACTTCTTTTTATCATGCCATGATGAAGGATAAAAATTTATTTCATGAATTTCTAGATCGAATGACGATAAATGTTTCTGAATTTTGGCGTAATCCTAACCGGTGGGAAGTTCTACGAGATATTATACTGCCTGAGTTAATCGATGGAGGTAGACGGCGTCTGAACGTATGGAGTGCGGCGTGTTCTACGGGGGAAGAACCATATACGTTAGCATGATTTTGGATGGTAAAGGTATTCTTGGGGATACAACCTTGACGGCAACGGACATAGACGATGGAGCTATAGCCAAAGCCAAGCAAGGTATTTACCTTGAGCGTTCGCTTAAGGATGTACCGCCAGAGGTAGCCGCACGTTATTTTACAAAGGATGGCCAGACCTACATATGTAGTGAACGTCTCAAAAAAAGCGTTCAATTCAAGAAGCAAAACTTACTGCTTGATAAGTTTGATCAGGGTCATGATCTGGTTGTTTGCCGGAATGTGATGATTTATTTTACAGAAGAAGCTAAGCACAAACTTTATCATAAATTCGCCGCTAGTCTGCGTCCCGGTGGCTATCTTTTCGTCGGGAGTACAGAGCAGATTTTCTCACCAGGCCAATATGGACTGGAGTCGACGGAGACCTTTTTCTACCGAAAAATAAACGCATAGATCTCTATCCAGGTATATTAATCTTTCCACTTTGCGATACTATAACTAATTCGTTACAGCCAACAAGTGGAGGTCCTACTTACAATGGATAAGAGAAAGGTCATTGCTGCTTATCAACGCGGAATGATTACGATCCAAGAATGTGGTCAAATTTTAGGTATTGAAAATGTTCAGTTGAGTCTCTTGATACATGATTCATTAGAGAGTCAAAAAAATGAGGAATTTAAAAAAGAACCTGTAAAAGGGTAACTTTATAGCCCTTCTAACTAAGCGCCGTCCACTATTATTAGAGGACTGGCGCTTTTTGGTGAGGTCATGCCATTCTTGTCAAAGTCGGGGAGCTATACTATAATGAGCAAAGATATCTTCGGATTTTAGCCAATTACAGTTTAACAGTTTAAAGGGGGAACGTAATAATGAGTATACGTTATTTGACTGCAGGGGAAACGCACGGACCCCAGCTAACGACAATTATTGAAGGTTTGCCAAGCAACTTGACGCTTGACTTTGATGCTATTAATTTTCAGCTTCAACGGCGCCAGAAGGGCCATGGCCGTGGACGACGCATGTTGATTGAGAAAGATACAGCCCGTATCGTTGGGGGTGTACGGCATGGGTATACGACGGGAGCACCCGTAGCTATTGTTGTAGAGAACAAAGATTGGGCTAGTTGGAGTAGTATTATGAATGTTGAACCGATCGAAGGATCGGATGAAGAGAAGCGTAGAGTACATCGGCCCCGTCCGGGACATGCCGATTTGAATGGCGGTCTGAAGTATAACTTGAAGGATTTGCGTAATGTACTTGAACGTTCAAGCGCAAGAGAAACGGCAGTACGTGTTGCTTGTGGCTCGATTGCTCGCCAACTGCTTGAATCCTTTGGCGTGAAGATTGGTGGTCAGGTCATCCGCATTGGTGATATTGAAGCTCCTGCTAATCAATTATCGGTCGATGAACTTATCGAGCGGACAGAAGCGTCGACAGTTCGGGTTGTAGATCCTGAAACGGAACAGAAGATGGAGGCATACATTGATCAGATCAAGAAGGAAGGCGATTCAATCGGAGGCATTGTCGAATGTGTCGTTGAAGGACTTCCTGTAGGTCTAGGTAGCTATGTTCAGTATGATCGTAAGCTTGATGCTCGAATTGCCCAAGCTGTAATGTCTATTAATGCATTTAAGGGTGTAGAGATTGGTATCGGTTTTGAAGCTGGAATATTACGGGGTTCTGAGGTGCATGATGAAATTATGCACGAAGACGGCCGTGGTTACTACCGTGCAAGCAACCGCTTAGGTGGTTTTGAAGGCGGAATGACTAACGGAATGCCTGTTGTTGTTCGTGGAGTTATGAAACCAATTCCGACATTATATAAGCCTCTACAAAGTGTGGATATTGATACGAAGGAACCTTTTACAGCTCAGGTTGAGCGTTCAGATGCCTGCGCAGTGCCAGCTGCTAGTGTCGTTATGGAGCATGTCGTTGCTTGGGAAATCGCTAAGGCCTTTCTTGAGAAATTCGGTGGAGACTCCATGGAAGAAGTAAGAGCAAACTACGATAATTACTTATCCCAGTTGGAGAACTATTGATCATGAGAACCGTACAGGTAGAGCTGGGAGAACGATCGTACCCTATTTATATAGATTCTGGTCTACTGGGTCAGGCAGGTACATACCTCGAGCAGCATGGATTGACGAAGAAAAGTCCACTTCTGATTGTAACGGATGACCATGTTGCTCCACACTATTTAGGGAAACTTGAAGCACAGCTTCAGGATCATGGTTATACCACAGTTAGTGCAATTGTCAAATCAGGAGAAGCTTCTAAATCTTTATCCGTATTTGAAGATGTCATGACCGTCGCTATTAAAGGCGGTCTTGACCGCAGCTCAGCTGTGCTTGCCCTCGGTGGAGGCGTGGTTGGAGATTTAGCTGGTTTTGTGGCTGCTTCCTATATGCGCGGAATCAAATTCGTGCAAATCCCGACGACGATTCTGGCTCATGACAGCAGTGTAGGCGGGAAAGTTGCAATAAACCACCCACTTGCTAAAAATATGATCGGTGCTTTTCATCAGCCTGAATTTGTATTATATGATCTAGAGACATTGCAGAGTTTACCTCCGCGTGATGTATCCGCAGGACTCTCAGAAATGATTAAACATGGACTCATTCAAGATGCAGACTTTGCTAAGTGGTGTAAGGAACATGCACAGCAGTTGTTAGCCCTTGACGCAGAAACGTTAGGGTATGGGCTAGAACGAGGTTGTTCGATTAAAGCTCATGTTGTTTCTCAGGACGAACGTGAAGGCGGACTAAGAGCGATTCTGAACTTGGGACATACGATTGGTCATGCTATTGAAGCAGTTGCTGGATATGGGGAATTTCTGCATGGGGAAGCGATTTCCGTCGGAATGGCGGGATCTGCATTATTAGCAGTTAAAATGGGCCGAGATGCTTCTGTATATGAGGAAACGATGGCTTTACTACAGGCATTTCATTTGCCTACTACGCTTCCTGCATATTTAAATGTTGATGAAATTATGGCCGCTATGATGCATGATAAGAAATTTAAAGAAGGTTTTATGGTTTTTATCATTCCTGACGCCATTGGTGCAGTTAGTATCGTGAGCGATATTCCTGAACAAGATGTACGTGATGTTTTGGAACAGCTTAGAGACGGAGGGGAAGCAATTGTATAATCGCGGAATACGTGGAGCAACTACAGTAACTCAAAACGATGAACAGGAAATTTTACAGGAAACCATTGTATTAATTCGTGAAATTGTTGCTCGTAATGAAATTGAGCCTGAAGATATTTGTAGTGTGTGGATTACAATGACACATGATTTAGATGCAACCTTTCCAGCCAGAGCTATCCGCCAGATTGATGGATGGGATCTTGTTCCATTGATGTGCGCTGTAGAAGTACCGGTGAAGGGGAGTCTGATGAAATGTATTCGCCTTATGGTTCAGGTAAATACGACGAAGAATCAGAATGAAATCAAGCATGTGTACCTGAACGAAGCGAAGAAACTGCGACCAGATCTTGCATCTTCGTAATCTGTAAAATTTTTTCACCTCAGAATAGTTGTCAGGACTAGTTGAGTGCTGTATAGTGAGAATTAGTTGAGTAGAGTTTAGTTTAGATGAGTTGAGTATAGTCGAGCAGAGTCCATAGCAATTTGGTAATTCGGATAGCAGGTGCGTTCCTGACCGGATCATTTGTATTCTTTATTTAAGCCTACCCTGAGTCTGTTGAACAGACTTTGGATCTTGATGAGGAATGATGAATAATCCCCTAAGCAGGCTACGTCACGGTCCGGACTCTTTCCATATACTACAATCACGAACCTCTACTAATTAGTAGAGGTTTTTTTGTTTGCCATTATAAAATATTTGTAAGTTATTTGGAGGAGGAATACCCAATGTTGAGTCCCAGTGTTGAACAAGTCATAACATTATCCAGTGAATATAATCTCATCCCCGTCGTAAAACGTCTGCTTGCAGATATGGAGACACCCATTCGGATTTTCCAGCGGTTTGCTGAGAGAGATCGTGCTTTTTTATTGGAGAGTGTAGAAGGTGGAAGCCAGTGGGCACGGTATTCTTTTATTGGAACTGATCCCTTCATGATGATTTCCGGAAAAAAGGGTGAAATGACGCTTGAACGCTCAGGCATTAAAGAAGACATGACTGGAAAGCCAGTAGAAGAGTTAAAGGCGCTTCTTCGTTCATATCGCAGCCCTATGATGGATGAAATGCCACCTTTCACAGGGGGTGCCATCGGTTTCTTCGGATACGATTTGCTTCAGTACTATGAGAAACTACCATCCCATCAGTTGGATGATTTAAATATGGATGATATTCGCTTCATGTTTTGCGATACAATTATTGTTTTTGATCATGTGAAGCAGCAGATATTGCTTGTAGGCAACGTACATGTAAAAGATGGAGATCGTGATCGAGACATTCGTCAAAGCTATGCACAAGTGAATAGTCGTCTTGAAGAAATAGCATCTCAGCTACATGAGCAGGGACCGCGTGAGAACGTTAACGGGCGGAGTATCCCGGTTGACGTTGAACTTGGTGATATTAAGTCCAATATGACCAAAGAACAGTATATGGATAATGTGGTCCAGGCTCAGGAGTACATTCGTTCAGGTGATATTTTTCAAGTGGTATTGTCCCAACGTTTTCATATTGAAACTGAAGTTTCGCCACTACATGTATACCGTGTTCTACGTACGCTTAACCCTTCTCCCTATATGTATTATTTAAAAATGGATGAAGAAATCATAGTAGGAACATCACCGGAGGCGCTCGTTAAAGTTGACGGCAAAAGGGTAGAAACACGCCCTATCGCTGGAACAAGACCGCGTGGAGCAACCGAATCTGAAGATAGATTGCTCGCAGAAGAGTTGCTTTCGGATGAGAAGGAGAGAGCAGAGCATCTAATGTTAGTTGATTTAGGCAGAAATGACCTGGGCCGTGTATCTGAATTCGGTTCGGTCAAATGCGATACCTTTATGGAAGTGGAGAAATACTCACATGTCATGCATATGGTTTCGAATGTATCGGGGACGCTGCGCAAGGATAAAGATTTCTTCGATGCTTTCCTTTCTTGTCTTCCAGCGGGTACAGTCTCGGGAGCACCTAAACTAAGAGCGATGGAAATTATCGCGGAACTGGAGCGGGAAGCACGCGGAGCTTATGCTGGAGCCATCGGCTATCTCGGATTTAATTCAAATATGGATTCCTGCATTACCATCCGCACTATTATTTTCCGTAAAGGAAAAGCCTATGTTCAGGCAGGTGCTGGTATTGTATGGGATTCAATTCCGGAGAAGGAATACGAAGAAACGGTAAATAAGGCTAAGGCACTGTTGAAGTCGATTCGGACAGCTGAAGCCATGTTTCCGCCAGTAATTCATGATACGGAAGTAACAAATCAAGATTATTTCTTTGAATATACGCCTTAACCAACAAATTGAAGGAGGAGAGCCGAATATGAGAGCAGATCAACCGATTCAATCGATTATATCAAATTTGATTAGTGGGGAGCATCTAACACGTGAAGTTGCGCGTGAAACGATGCAAGCCATTATGCAGGGAGAGGTAAGTCCTGCACAGATTGGTGCATTGCTGACAGCACTTCGCATCAAAGGGGAAACAGTATCCGAAATAACCGGGTTTGCAGAAGCAATGAGAAGTGCTGGTAGCCACGTACTTACTGATAATGCAAGGCTGTTAGATACTTGTGGTACAGGTGGATCAGGGATTCATAAATTTAATATCTCTACCGTATCCGCCATTATTTCATCCTCTGTATCTGTTCGCGTTGCTAAACATGGAAATCGTTCTGCATCTGGACGCGCTGGAAGTGCGGATGTACTTGAAGCACTTGGCGTTAATATACATTTGAGTAGTGAACAAGCTAAGCAGTGTCTCGATGAAATTGGAATTTGCTTCTTATTCGCGCAAATTTATCACCCTTCGATGAAATATGCAGCAGCTCCGAGGAAAGAGCTGGGAGTGAGAACGGTATTTAATATGTTAGGTCCATTGACCAATCCTGCTGGAGCGGATCGCCAATTACTTGGCATCTATGATCGAGACAAGACAGAAACCATTGCACAAGTGTTAAACGAACTTGGATCTAAGCGAGCGTTAGTTGTTAATAGTCACGATGGACTTGACGAAATAAGCATTTCAGCGCCTACGCAAATTTCTGAGCTTCGACATGGAGAAGTCAGAACGTATGATATTCATCCGCATGATCTTGGTCTGGATATTCATCCGCTTGAGTCCGTTCTAGGTGGGGACGCTGCACAGAATGCGTCTATTATTGAGTCGGTTCTACAGGGTGAGCGTAGTTCTTATCGAGATGTTGTATTGGCGAATGCTGGAGCCTGCATTTACGTATCAGGACTCGCTAACAGCATAGCAGATGGTGTACAATCGGCTGCAATGGCAATCGACAATGGTAACGCGTATAGCAAGCTACAACAACTGATTCAGCGGACAGGAGAGCTAAACTATGTATCTTGAACAAATTGTAGAAACGAAGCGGGAAGAGGTAGCTAATCTATTAGAACGTCTTTCACTTGAAGAAGCAGAACGTAAAGTTGCGGAAATGCCCTCTACACTGGGCTTTGCAAGAGCATTATCAAAAGGTGAACGTAACCGTGGCATGGGTTTAATTGCTGAGGTGAAGAAGGCATCACCATCCAAGGGTTTAATCCGATCCGACTTCAATCCCGTAGAAATAGCAATGAGCTATGAAAGCGCTGGGGCTGATTGTCTATCGGTTCTTACGGATATGAAGTATTTTCAAGGAAGCGCAGCTTACTTACAGGAAGTACGTGCTGCCGTGAACATACCACTTCTTCGTAAAGATTTTATTATCGATGAACGTCAAATTTGGGAAGCACGCCTTCTAGGAGCGGATGCTGTACTACTGATCGCGGCTATACTTAAACCACAGCAGGTACGTGATTATGTGAAGATCGCGGCGTCGATTGGACTTGATTCGCTAATTGAGGTTCATAGTCAGCAAGAACTCGAAGCTATATTGAATCTGGATATAGGTGAGGGTGAGGGGACGTTAATCGGCATTAACAATCGAAATTTGCATACATTTGAAACTTCACTTGAGACGACCTTTGAACTAGTAAAACTGATTCCTCCTGCTTTTACCGTAATAAGTGAGAGCGGAATATCTTCCAAAGATGACATGGTGTATCTACAACAATCTGGAGCACATGGAGTACTTATTGGTGAGTATTTTATGCGACAAAAGGACATTTCACTTGCGGTAAATGATCTTATGGAAATGACTCGTATTTCAGGAGAAGAGAAGTAATATGCACGATATTAAGAGAGGAACAAAGGTAAAAATTTGTGGACTTCAGGACGTTGAAGTGCTAAAATCAATGATACACTTACCCGTGAATGATATCGGATTTGTATTTGCAAATAGCCGTCGTCAAATTAGCCCAGTGAAAGCATCGGAGCTTCTAGGACAGCTTCAAGAGTGGGATGGGATCGAAAAGCCACGCAGTGTAGGTGTTTTCGTTAATCCAGATTTGGAGCAGTTAGAGACAGTAATGTCTGTTGCTCAACTAGATGTAATTCAGCTTCATGGGCAAGAGTCACCAGCTTTTTGTAAGGCAGTCAAGGAGCGATTTCAAACGTCTATTTACAAAGTGATGTCTGTTAGAACAGATTGCGCACAAGATGAGCAATCTATGAATCTTGAAGATTATGCAGATGTTATTGACTCGTTGCTTCTAGATACGCATGATCCACAGTACGGTGGTGGGTCAGGAACTACATTTGCATGGGATCGTATTCCCTTTTATCGTGAATGGACCGCGCGGCATGGTATAGAACTTATTGTGGCTGGTGGCTTACATGCTGACAATGTGGAGCAATTAATTAAGGATTATAAACCGGATGGCGTTGATATATCGAGCGGCGTAGAAACTGATGGTGTGAAAGATATAGATAAAATCGTAGCTTTTGTAGAAAGGGTGAAGCAAGCATGACTCAACTACCAGATCAGAATGGACGTTTTGGCGTATTTGGAGGTCGATTTGTACCGGAGACTCTGATGAACGCTTTAATTCATCTTGAGGAATCTTATCAACATTTTTCCGAAGATGAAACTTTTCAGCAAGAAATAGATTATTTACTTAAACAGTATTCAGGACGTGAAACACCTTTATATTATGCAGAGCGATTGAGCAATCATCTAGGCGACGCTAAAATTTACTTAAAGCGCGAGGATCTGAACCATACGGGAGCTCATAAAATCAACAACGCAATTGCACAGGGTGTTCTCGCAAAGAGAATGGGCAAGAAGAAAGTTATAGCTGAGACAGGAGCAGGCCAGCATGGAGTGGCTACCGCAACCGTTGCTGCCTTACTCGGTATGGAATGTAAAGTCTTTATGGGTGAAGAGGATACAAAGCGTCAAGCATTGAACGTATTCCGCATGCAGCTTCTCGGTGCTGAAGTCATCCCTGTATTGTCAGGTTCGCGAACGTTGAAAGATGCAGGCAATGAGGCACTGCGTTATTGGGTTAGTAACGTGGAAGATACCTTTTATATTCTTGGTTCCGCAGTTGGACCTCACCCTTACCCAATGATGGTGCGCAACTTCCAGCGTATCATTGGTGACGAGACTCGCCGACAGATTCTGGAGGCAGAGGGACGTTTGCCTGATCATGTCATTGCAGCTATTGGTGGTGGAAGTAATGCGATCGGAATGTTCTACCCTTTTATTGAGGACAAGGATGTTGCATTAATTGGTGTTGAAGCTGCTGGCAAAGGTGTTGAGACGGCGTTTCATGCTGCTACAATGAGTAAAGGTACACAAGGAGTATTTCAGGGTTCCATGAGTCTCTTGCTTCAAGATGTGCATGGTCAAGTGCAAGAGGCACATTCAATTTCAGCAGGACTCGATTATCCGGGGGTAGGCCCAGAGCATGCTTATTTAAATGACATCAGTCGGGCTCAATACGTTCCTGTTACAGATCAGGAGGCGCTTGATGCGTTAAAGTTACTTTGTCGTACTGAGGGGATTATACCTGCCCTTGAATCGGCACATGCACTTGCTCATGTCATCAAAATGGCACCAAAGCTCACCAAAGAAGATCTTGTCGTGATCTGTCTATCTGGACGTGGTGATAAGGATGTAGAATCCATCATGACGTACACAGGAGGGAAGAAGCTATGAATCTGATGGATCAGACATTTACTAGATTGAAAAGCAACGATCAAACGGCTCTTATTCCTTTCTTAACGATAGGTGATCCGGATATAGAAACTACAGTTGATATTATTGTGGAGCTTGAAGCAGCTGGTGCTGATATCGTTGAGCTTGGTGTTCCATACTCCGATCCGCTTGCAGATGGTCCAGTTATTCAACGAGCATCGCAGCGCGCTCTTAAACACAAAGTGAATATACGTACCTGTATGGAAACAGCAGTTAAGGCAAGATCAGCAGGCGTAAAGCTGCCTTTTATTCTATTTACGTACTATAATCCTGTTCTGCAATTCGGACTCGATCAATTCTTCGCTGAATTAAATGCACATGAAATCAGTGGCTTGATTATACCTGATTTGCCTATTGAAGAGTCTGCTGATATTTACCGCATGGCCGAAACGGCAGGCATTCACCTCGTGCCGTTAGTGGCACCTACGTCTGATGAACGCATTGCTTCGATCGCGTCTAGTGCTAAGGGCTTTGTATACTGTGTTTCCTCTTTGGGCGTCACTGGAGAGCGTGCAAGCTTCTTTGAAGGTATCGAAGATTTTATTCAAAAGGTTAAGACCTATACCGACCTCCCTGTTGCGATTGGCTTTGGGATATCAAGTGGAGAACAAGCGGCAAGATTTGCTCGCATTTGTGATGGTGTTGTTGTGGGTAGTGCAATAGTACGTCAAATTGAAGAGACTATTCCCTTGCTACAGGATGCAGAACGCCGGCAGGAGGGTCTCTTGCAAATTCGGAATTTTGTGTCACAATTTAAATCAGAATAAATAATTTTGAAAGGGAGGGATCTCATGAAACCGAAATCCCATATTGTTGATCTACCTGTATATTTACCGGGCAAACCAATTGAAGATGTGAAGCGGGAGCTCGGATTAAAGGAAGTAATCAAGCTCGCTTCTAATGAAAATCCTTTTGGAGCATCACCTCTTGTCAAAGAAGCGATTATCAAAGAAATTGATAATATTAGCCTATATCCAGATGGTGGCGCGGTCGAGCTAACAAAGGATCTTGCACAATATTTAGGTGTGCAACCGAACCAAATTATTTTTGGTTGTGGTTCAGACGAAATTATCGCCTTGATTACTCGCGCATTTTTCGTGACGGGCGATGAGACGATTATGGCAGACACGACGTTCTCCGTGTACAAGAGTAATGCGGATATTGAAGGAGCTGTAACCATAGAAGTTCCGTTAAAAGAAGGCAAGCATGATCTTGAAGCTATGTTATCGAGTGTATCCGAGCGGACTAAAGTCATATGGGTTTGTAATCCTAACAACCCTACAGGAACGATTGTTAGCAAGGATGAATTGATTGCTTTCTTGGATCAAGTTCCTGCTGAAGTGATGGTCGTACTGGATGAAGCATACTTTGAGTATGTTACGGATCATACTTATCCTGATAGCACAAAATTGTTGTCTAAATATGCTAACCTAGTAGTGCTTCGCACGTTCTCCAAAATCTATGGACTAGCATCATTACGGATTGGTTACGGAGTAGGTCAACCTGAAGTCATTAAACTGATTAATCAAGTACGCGAACCATTTAATACTTCACGTGTAGCTCAAGCGGCTGCAAAGGTTGCATTAGCTGATCAAGCATATGTAGAAAGTTGTCGTAAATCGAATGCAGAAGGTATTATTCAGTTGCAAGCTGAGTTTGACCGTCTGGGTCTGACTTACTTCCCAGCACATGGTAATTTCATTATGGTGAAGGTGAATAGACCTGGAGCAGAGGTATTCGAAGCTCTACTTCGCAAAGGTGTGATCATCCGTACGGGTCAAGCCAAATACCCAGAATATATTCGTGTGACCGTCGGATCACAGGACCAAAATAAAGCATTTATTCATGCACTAGAGCAGGTTCTTAGTGAAGAAAAGACTCCAGTGCAATAATGCAAACAATGAAGTGAGGTAACATGACTACAAAAATTGCTATTTTCGGCGTAGGACTTATTGGCGGGTCACTAGCGCTTTGTTTTAAAGGTAAGCCTGATATAACCGTGGTGGGCCATGCCCACCGCGCTAGTTCCGCGGATAAATATATAAGTCGTGGCGTGGTTGATTCCGCGACATTATCTTTGGAGGAAGCGGCACTTGATGCCGACTTTATTTTTTTATGTGTTCCCGTGGGTATGTTGGAGGATTATCTATCTCGGTTAAGCCAACTTCCTTTGAAAAAAGGGTGCATCATAACCGATGTGGGCAGCACCAAGGCGAGTATTTGTGCTGCGGCTGAATCGTACCACTTCCATGATGCATATTTCATTGGAGGGCATCCTATGGCCGGCTCTGAACGTTCTGGTGTTGAAGCTGCTTCGCCACTTCTATTTGAGAATGCGTACTATGTCTTAACACCGTCAGCAGCTGTTCCAGAACATGTATATGTTCAATTGGAACAGCTACTTACTTACACTCGTGCTCAAATTGTAAAGGTCGATGCAGAGCATCACGACGAGATCGTTGGAGCTATAAGTCACTTACCACATATTATTGCGGTGGCATTGGTTAATCAGGTGCGTGATTATAATGAATCAGATTCATTATACCGCAGGCTTGCTGCGGGTGGATTCCGCGACATTACAAGAATTGCATCCAGTGATCCCGTGATTTGGCGCGACATTCTATTAAATAACCGCCAAGTGATGCTGCGGATGCTAAAAGACTGGAATAAAGGGATTTCTGCTTTTGTACAAATGCTTGAAGAAGCTAATGGGGATGCCATAATGGAGGAATTCTCCAAAGCCAATGACTTCCGCAGTGAACTTCCTGAGCGTCGTAAAGGTATGATCACGCCTCTGCTGGATTTGTATATTGATGTACCGGATCATCCCGGTATTATCGGTAAAATTGCGACGGAGCTTGGGACGAACCATATTAACCTTAGTAACATGCAAATTATCGAAAGCCGCGAGGATGTGCCAGGAATTTTACGACTGTCTTTCCGAGAAGAAGAGGATCTGGAGAGAGCTAAACAACTGCTGCAAACACTCCATTATAATGTAACACAGTGATCATTTTTGAAACGCTTACAACGTTGATTTAAAAAGGATGTTGACAAAATGAAAACGTATACATATAATGAAAGTACAGTATGGTTTCTCTCCACTCCTATCCAAATACTTTCCTCCCCAGCGTGGGGGGAGCGGTCGCTAATATAGCGGCCTTTTTTTTATGTCTATAACAAATAGCCCACCGCCGAGGTCGGGTTATTTGTTTGCTCTATTAGAATAATGTATAATCTTCCAAAAGAGATTGATAGAATTTCACCTAAGATAGAATTGACACTGTTTATAAAACGAGTTGTTTCGCTATAGTTCTAGTCAAAGTGAGAAGGTATGCAGGGTTGAACTGACTAGCAAACGTTAATATGTTACAATGATTTAAGATAGTTTTATAGAAAACTTGGGAAATTTGCCAAATACATATTTTTAACGGATAAACGGTTTAATTGAAAAAGTGTTCTTTTTTTAAAAGAGACCGCAACTTTTTACATCCGATTCGGTACTAATGTACAACTGAATCGAACGGGTGCCGTTTTTGCACGGGCGAGGAGGTAACATGGAAATGACGGATTCTCAATTGATAAGGGACATCAAAGAGGGCAACACAGAGCTCTTTTCTGAATTAATGCGCCGTTATCAGAGGAAAATTTTGACATTTGTATATCATATGCTCAAAAGCTCTCATATGGAGCTGCTAGCAGAGGATCTGTGTTCTGAAACGTTTTATAAGGCATTCAGAGGTCTAAATTCGTTTCGAGAGGTGGATGCTTCTTTCTCCACCTGGTTATACACGATTGCACGAAATACGGTTCTAAGCGAGCTTAGGAAGCAGCGAACAGCTCATGTTCCTTTGGAGGAAAGCGGATACATCCCCCTTGCTTCTTCAGATATTGCACCAGAGCAAGCCATGCTACGTAACGAGAAAGTGGGCAAGGTGCGCGAGGCTATCAATAAACTTCCAGAGAAACAGCGTTCTGCTTTGATACTACGTGAGTACGATCAACTGGATTATCAGGAAATTGCCGATATATTGGGACAAAGCGTAAGCTCAGTCAAATCGCTATTATTCCGTGCACGCTCAAGTGTTAAAGTACAACTAGAACCTTATTTTTATGAACATATCTATGAACATTATGAAGGGATGAAAAGCAAATGAATTGCGACGAGGCTCAGGAACTGTTCGGGCTCGCGACGGATATGCCTTTGCATGATCTGAAACGACGTCTTTTTGAACAGCATATGGCCACTTGCAGGGATTGTGCGGCTGAATTCGAAGTATGGAAAGAAAGCCATCATCTAATTATAAAATTACAGGCAGAATTTACAGAATTTCAGGCTGAAGCAATTAATCGCAATGTCATGGATCGCATTTATCGCGAATCTCCATGGCTTATTCCTGACCAAGGACAGCCCTTTGCTGTTTCGGGATCAACCCGGAAACGCTTTTCTTTATGGATTGCCGGATTTGTGATGGTGTTTTTGTGCAGTTTTCTATATTTTACGATTTTCTATCAACATGAAGGTAATGAAACTGCTAGCTCTTCGATATCAACCGGTATTATACCTACGGGAATTGCTAACAGTTCTTCACTCATATCAGAACCGTATACTTATGATATGCCTTCACCGCATAATGGGGGCATTATGGACCCGCTTGTGATTAGCATGAGTCCTTCGCATCCGCAGTATTGGATGATATTATCTATACTTGGAGTAGGAATGGCGTTATTCTCTTTAAGCAGAGTTAGTAAGATTAGGCGATAGCATCAAATACATACAGCGAAGAGGGTGTAAACAATCATGAGGATCGGCTTAATTCGTCACGGGCAAACGGATTGGAATGTAATTGGAAGAATACAGGGCCAAAGTGACATTCCGCTTAACAATGAAGGTAGAAGACAAGCTGAACTGCTAGCGAATAGACTTCTTCAAGAAAAGGATTCATGGGATTTTGTAGTCAGTAGTGGTTTATCACGAGCTCAAGAGACGGGCAATATTATTGCTTCTAAACTTGGGATTCCATTATATGATCCAGACATACGTCTGAATGAACGAGCATTTGGGCAAGTGGAGGGTCTTACTGCAACTGAACGGGAACAAAAGTGGGGCCAGAATTGGGAGCAACATGATTTGGGTCAAGAGAAGGATGAAGATATTCAAGTTCGTGGTCTTCAGTTCATGGAGGACATGTGGATGAAATATCCTGATAAGAACATGCTTGTAATTAGTCATGGTGGATTTCTAGCACAGCTCTTTAGACGTCTCTATCAAGACAAATATACAGAGCGGATTGGGAATTTGTCACTTACGATACTTGAGAAAAAAGATATAGACTGGGTTCCACAATTGTTTAACTGCACACGCCATTTATTGGAGAATAAGTAATAACTCGATATGATCGGGTTATTTTTTTTGCCTTGTCCGAATAAAAATTGTAATAATTCCCATAATGGTATTAAAACGGCGAGGCGATGTGACATGAATTTAGCGGATATGCTAACGTATGCGGATATCGGTCAGCTGACAACCATTGCAAGCCATTATGCATGCCAGTGCAAGCGGAATTCAAAGCACGACCTGATCCAAAGTATACTGGTCACCTTGAACCGCAGGGAATTTATCGAGCAACAAGTAAACTCCATTTCAGTAGCTGATTTACGTTTTCTCAATGCCATTTTGTTTGATAAACGAGGATTATTCAGTCTAGAGGACATCATAGCAGTCGTTAAACAAACGTCATTCGATGATGACAACATTGAGTTACGAATCGAAAGTAAGAGTAAAGAAACACCAAGAGAAGCTATTGCACGTTACAAACGAAGTGGTTGGTTATTTAACGGGATGACGTCTAGTACCAAATATCTGTTCCAGATGCCGAATGATTTAAAAGAGCGTTTCCGAATTGAGCTAGGGGCTGCACTGTCTCGGCAAATATGCAGAACAGGTGAGCCTCCCGTATATCGTGAGGAACAGGGTTTATGTGCTGAAGACTTGTTGTTGTTCTTGCGCTACATTAAACAACAGTCTATAGAATTAAATCAGGAATTCATCATGTATAGACGGACTCAGCAGCAGATTATGGACATGTTCCATGTGCAAGAATCTCTTGTTGTAAAAGGTGGTTTTCGTTTTGGCTATGGCAGAATGTATAGTGCGTACCCAGACCGATTGGCCTTGCTTTACGATTACGCATATCAACAAGGATATATTGATGAGAATGGGAACATGCTTACTTTAACAGCACTTGGTCTAGAAGTAGCTGAAACTGGGAAAAAGGAAAATATGCTACATATGTTCCGCTTTTGGCTAAAGCTGTATAAGGGTGCAATACCGAATCTTTCATCGTTAGTGTATTGGACAAGCGAGTGTTGCAGAGATTGGGTTACGGTTTCTTCTCTACATGATTCACTTCGATATCTGATTAAACCCTATTACTATGACACAGCAGAATCCATTCTGAATCAGCGCGTACTGGGAATGATGATGCATTTAGGTTTAATCAGGATTGGCGAAAGCCCTCTCCATGGTAAGGTCATACGAATGACAACATGGGGAATGAAGCTTGCGGATAAGAGCTCTTATCTAGAGAATGGTTTGCTTGCTCCACTCATTGACAAGGGATAGATGTGTTGTTACAATCACTCCCAAAGTAAGGAGTGAAGTGGGATGTTAATCAAATATTACGAGCAAATGCCTCGTATTCATTCTTCAGTCTACATGGCTGAAGGTGCCAAAATTATAGGTGACGTTCAAGTAGGAGAAGAGTCAAGTATATGGTTTAACGCCGTTCTCAGAGGAGATATGGCGCCCATTCTGATTGGTAACCGTTGCAATATTCAAGATGGACCGTTGGTCACGTTAATACGGATCAGCCGCTCATTCTCGCTGATGAAGTATCGGTTGGACACGCTGCTATTATCCACGGATGTACGATAGGCAAAGGTACATTAATTGGTATGGGGGCGATCGTACTGAACGGTGCAGACATTGGTGAATATGCTTTAGTAGGAGCAGGTTCTATCGTTACTGAGAACAAAAAGATACCACCCTATACACTTTCTCTTGGTTCACCTGCCAGAGTAGTTCGAGAGCTAACTGAGGAAGATTTACAGAGAATGACCCGGACTATGGAAGGATACGTTGAGAAGGGGAGAGCGTATAGGATGTTTTAAACAAAGCTTCGGAGGTGCATCCTATGGATAAAATGAAAGTTACGTATGAAGTCATGTTGGGGCTGGCGGCTGAAATGGTATGGATGAAGCGTTGCGTAATCACCGGGGCGAAGAACTTTATCGTGAAATTGACAGGGCGCTTGCTTCAGGAGACGAGGCGGCTTTTCTTAATCTAACGGATGAACTGAAATTACTCTATAGAATGAATTAGTAATAGAACCGATATCGGCTCCGTGTGAAATTAAAAAAGAAATGCAGCTTAAATCTGCATTTCTTTTTTTTTACTTAAAAAAAGGCATATAATGAAATATAATGGTGAAAAATGATGGAAAGGGTGAAATCATGAAATTCAGTGAAGTAGAGGAAACAACTTGGGATGAACTCTCCCCATATTTTGACACCTGTCTTATACCTTATACGGGTTTAACTGGAAATGAAACTCCGATTCAAGCAACAAAGGCGCTGGAGCGATTGCGTGATTTTATGGATCTGGTGGAAATCCCATTTAAGGGAAGAGTGATTACATACCCAGCATTTCAATATGGACTTGGAGAAGATTATTCATTATTAAATGAAGTATGTCATCATGTCAAAACTACAGGCTTTCGTTATGTGATTATAATGACGGCGGATGCTAACGTGGATGGAGAAAAACTGAACAACTGCAACTTACTACTATCTCTTCAAAGTATGAAGGAAGAGGGACAAGCCATTTCAGCAGCAGTTATTAAAGAAAAAATACAGAATTTATGGAGTGAGTAGGATTAAAATGCAAATGTGACAGAAAATCAACAATTTAATTGGTGAATTCTTCAAGAGTTCCATAAAATGATATGTAAATTCTTGACGGTCTTATAAGGCTCATATATTATTATTATGTCCTAGTAAGTCGTGTGATAATAATCATTGAAGTACTAAAAGAATTGGTTGACAAAGGGGGTTGAAGACATTATGAGCAACCAAAATGATCATCATGAACCATCGGAAAAGCCACCCGGTCGTAAAGAAATGTCCCGTCGACAATTTCTTACTTATACTTTGGGCGGTGCCACTGCTTACATGGCTGCCGGTGCAGTATTACCAATGGTGCGTTTTGCGGTAGATCCTATTCTACACAGAAAAGGTGAAGGCGAATTCATAAAAGTGGTCGAAGAGAGCAAAATTACCGATCAACCACAAGAGTTCACTTTTGAATTACCGCAGCAGGATGGATGGTATGCAAGTACAGCAACATTAATCGCTTGGATTCGTAAGGATGAAAAAGGGAAGATTTATGCTTTGTCCCCAATCTGTAAACATCTAGGGTGTACAGTAGGATGGAACAATGATAAGAATTTCCCGGATGAATACCACTGCCCATGTCACGGGGCGCGTTACACCAAACTCGGCAAGAACTTGGCTGTAGCACCTAAACCACTGGACACTTATAAGATTAAGAGTGATAAAGGCTGGGTTTATTTAGGCGGTATAGAGCCAAATACTGAAGTGAAATAGGAGGCGTAGATTCGGATGTTTAAGAATGTCTACAACTGGATTGATGAACGTCTTGATGTCACGCCGATATGGAGAGACGTTGCTGACCATGAAGTCCCGGAACATGTTAACCCGGCGCATCACTTTTCTGCGTTTGTATACTGTTTCGGCGGATTGACGTTTTTTATCACAGTCATCCAAATTCTGTCGGGAATGTTCCTGACAATGTATTATGTACCAGACATCATTAACGCATATGCAAGTGTAGAGTATTTGCAAACGCAAATTGCGTTTGGTCAGATTGTTCGCGGTATGCATCACTGGGGAGCCAGCTTGGTTATTGTAATGATGTTCCTACATACGATGCGTGTGTTCTTCACAGGGTCTTACAAAGCTCCTCGTGAAATGAACTGGGTTGTCGGTATGTTGTTGTTCTTCGTTATGTTGGGCTTAGGTCTGACAGGCTATTTGCTTCCTTGGGACAACAAAGCTTACTTTGCAACAAAAGTTACATTGGAAATTGCAAACTCTGTTCCGGTATTGGGACCCATCATTAAAGAGTTCCTGCAAGGCGGTACAATTGTAGGTGCGGAAACGCTTACTCGTTTCTTTGCACTTCACGTCTTTTTCCTCCCGGCCGTATTGCTTGTTCTGATGGTTGGACACTTTATCATGATCCGCAGACAAGGAATTTCCGGACCACTATAATAAGAAGGGAGGAATATCGATGGCACACGGGAATAATTCAAAAGAAAAAGTAGTATTTGTAGGCGATTCACGTGTACGTAAAGGAAACGGTTTCATTACACCGCCAGACTATACGTCATATCCAGGTAAATCGGAAGCGTTTATCCCTAACTTTTTGTTGAAAGAATGGATGGTTGGCGTTGTTGTTCTGGTCGGATTTTTGGCACTTACCATTGCCGAGCCAGCTCCGCTTGGTTTCCCTGCGAATCCGAGTGCGTCTGTTATTCCAATGCCTGACTGGTACTTCTTGTTCCTGTATCAATATTTGAAACTTCCATATGCATCAGGTAGTTATATTGTACTCGGAACACTAGGTGTGAGTGGTGTAGCCTTCGGATCTCTACTATTGGCACCTTTCCTGGATACAGGAAGTGAGCGCCGTTTCTACCGTAGACCGATTGCATCATCATTAATGATTCTGTCTTTGATTGCTACGATTTACTTAACAAATAGCGCATGGACACATTATAAGGCTGAGATGGCTGAAACAGGCCAAATCTCTGAAGATATTCAACGTGAAGAGAAAGCTGCTGAGAACAAAGCTAAAGGTCTTCCGACCTCAAGTGCCACAAAGACAAAAGAAATTGCGATTGTGGACAAGGAAGATCCAGCAATGGAATCCTTTAAGAAAGCAGGATGTATTTCATGTCATGCTGCTGATATGAAGGGTGCTGGCGGACCGTCCCTACGTGGTGTAGGCGACAAACATGATAAAGCAGCCATTGCTAAGATCATTAAAGAAGGCTATGAAGGTAAAATGCCTCCCCAATATGACAATGCCATTGCGGCTGGTCTAACGGATAAGGACATTGATCATCTGGCTGAGTGGCTTAGTAAGCAAAAAGCTGAAAAATAATGGATCTTCACACACAACCTGATCGTAACTTGCGATCAGGTTTTTTTAAATGAAATCATTGAACAGGGGGATCAAGGTGTCTATATCCTATTTATGGAGCCGCTCTTTATTAATGAACCGATATTTTCTATGGCTATTGTTTGTGTGTAACCTATTGGGCACAGTTTACGGATATATTTGGTACGCACAACAGATGGTGTATACCATGGATCATAATCCGTTCTGGCAAGTTATATTTGTACCAGATAGCCCCACAGCAAGTTTATTCTTTACAATTGCAGTTTTGTTCTTGTTATACCCACCTAAGAGTCTGCTAGGTATAGGTTTCCGGCATTTAGTAGAGGCTCTAGCCGTAGTGACTTCTGTCAAATATGGCATTTGGGCGGTGAGCATTATATTTGCGAGCGTTGCCCAGGGAAGCGAAATGGTATGGCAAGATTGGATGCTTGTTGCTTCACATACAGCCATGGCTGTGGAAGCATTGATTTATGTTCGTTTCTTCAAATTCGGAGGTTCAGTGATTATTGCAGCGGCTGCCTGGACTTTTTTAAATGATACGGTTGATTATACATATGGCATATTTCCTTGGTTGCCCCAGCAGTTAAATGATGATGTGTCGAGTATTCAATTTTTCACGTTTGGACTCACGCTCTTTAGTGCATTGATTACATGGCTAGCGCTGAAGCAAGCTAAACGTTACTAAGATAAAACGATGTTCTATAGACATCCCTTCTACCATACATTTACGGTAGGAGGGATGTCCTATGTTACGAATTAAATTAACCTGGCAGTGGGCGATGGTGTTGTTAATCCTGCTCGGGAGCCTATATTATGGTTCATCATCTGCATGGGCATATCAAGCAGATGATGAACCATTACAGATGAATCCTGTAGGTAGTCCTCTAGTACAAGCGGAGCGACTTGATACGGCATCGGAAACGTTGTATCAGCATGTGCTCGAAGGAAATATAAATCTTGTTCAACAAGATATTCGCGAAGTGGCACAGATTTTTGAGTCATCTTCTCTTCAGGGCCTAACGACTGTAGAGGGAATTCATGCGATTGCGGAGAGTATTGTTGAGATGAAAGAAGCGACGGTCCAGGCTCGTATCCAAGAAGAGCAGTGGTTAACGGCATCGGCTAAACTTCGGATGGCAGCAGATAGTTTAAGTCACCCACGGCAACCCGTTTGGCTCCAATATTATAAGGTTATTCGTGAGGACTTGAACAATATGAATGTTGCAGTCGTTGCAAAGGATAAACAGGGGCTTAAAAATGGATATGAAAGTCTTCGTCGTCATTATGAAGTGATTAGACCCGCAGTTATTATTCAACGTAAAAATGGAGAAATCGCCATTATTGATTCATGGGTTTCATATGCGGGTGGAATTATTTCCTCTACTTCAACGGCTTCAATGGATATGAGTGGACTTATTTCACAAGGGGAAGAACAATTCAACGGATTATTCGGCAAAAAGAAGGATGAGCCTGCTTTAGCATCATTGGATTCGGTCAATACGCCTTGGCCATGGGTGGTCTGGTCTGGATCTTTCATTCTGATCATTCTCGCTTATGCAGGGTACAGGAAATATAGAGGAGAGCAAAACACGTTTCAAAGCGTTGAACCTAAGCCTAAATTTTGAGGCATTTTATCAGTAAAAAAGCACGCCAGCATCATCTGGCGTGCTTTTGTTTTTTTAATTATATAAGCATTTACTCTTCACGAAATCCTTCACCATGCACATCATGCACATCGTTAATTATGACAAAGGCTCTAGGATCGACAGATTTGACGATTTCGTTCAAACGTCGGATTTCTTGACGTGCTACAACACAGTAAGCCATGTGTTTGGCCTGCTTAGAATAAGCTCCAATAGCAGGGATTAGAGTAACGCCACGTTCCATCTCGATTGTGATTTGATCAGCAATTTCAGGAGCATGGTCGCTGATAATGGTAAATGCCTTGGCAGCATATGCACCTTCTTGAATGAAATCAATAACTTTGGACGAAATAAAGACGGCTACCAGCGTATATAGGATTTTTTCCCTCGGTATAAAGAAAAGGGATGCGACGATAATGATGATATCAATAGCTAGAATAACCTGTCCCATACTAAAGCCAAATTTACGGTTGAAAATGCGTGCCACGATATCAGAACCGCCTGTCGTTCCGCCGAAACGGAATACTATGCCCAAACCCGCACCAAGCGTAACTCCGGCGTACAAGGATGCTAAAATGAAATCCCTTTCGGTTTGAAAAGGTGTAATCCATTGATACGAAATCATTTTCTCAATCAGCCAGAGGAAGAAAGTTAAAGATGCTATTCCGACTCCGGTATATACCATCTGCTTACCGCCAAGAATTTTCCATCCGATTAAAAACAGAGGAATATTCAGCAGTAGAGTGGATAATGCAGGTGGGATGCTGAAAGCGTAATTAAGGAGCACAGTAACACCCGTGACGCCGCCCTCCATCAGTTGATTGGGAATGATAAAATAAAGTAACCCAAATGCATAGATAGCTGCTCCCAGTATAATGGGGAAGACAGTTTTGAACACTTTAAAAAACCCTGATGATTTCATGAAATACCTCACAATAACTAAAGTAGCAAATTGCTATTTCTTCGCTCCATCCATAGTATACCTTTTTCCCTAGAGATTAAAAAATATTTGTTTTCAATAACGCTTTACGATAACATATGAAGTAAAACATTCGTCATAACAGCTATGACGTATGAATTTAATTTGAAATTGGGTGATCTAAGGTGGAAAAGTCTTTGGCCGAAATGCAGCGTGAAGTAGACCTTTACATCTCCCAGTTTAAAGAAGGTTACTTCAGTCCTTTAGCGATGCTAGCTCGAATGTCAGAAGAAGTGGGAGAACTCGCTCGCGAAGTGAATCATGAATTTGGGGAGAAGCCCAAAAAGCCTTCAGAAGCTGATAATTCTATTGAGCTTGAACTAGGAGATATATTGTTTATAACACTTTGTTTTGCCAATTCACTGAATATTGATCTGACGAAGGCTCATGATCAAGTGATGCATAAATTTAATACACGTGATAAAGATCGCTGGACGAAATTGAACACCGATTAGGCCATTCATACATATGCTGTACCAAAACCCGAGGAGTATGGGGGGATGGTACATGAAAAAAGAACCTTTGGTTCAACAGGCTTATCACTGTATTTTACAAAATGACTTCGAAGGGGCACTGCACTGGTTTGAAGCAGCTGTAGCGGAGAATCCGGAAGATGCGGATATTCATTATCGCTGTTCCGTCACATATGCACGTAGTAACCGGTTGGAGCAGGCCATGCAGCATGCATTACAAGCTTCTACCCTTGCTCCTGAGAAACCGGAGTATAGGTTGTACTATAACCATTTAAGAGCCATGCGTCTCGTTCAAGATGCCCGAAGAATCATTGATACACTTACTGCTGCACCTGCGAGTGAGTTATACCGGGCAGTATCTATTCTTAAAGAGGCTAACCAGCTTGACCCTCTTTATGGGGATGCATATATATGGCTTGCTTTGGCTTACAGCCAATTAAATGAACATGCACGTGCCTTTTCAACCTTAAAAGAAGTGATCGCTCTGCAGCCTAATGATCATGCTTTGCAGGAAACATTCGAACAACTCAAAATTAGACTAAATACGTATTTGCATGACTCATCAGACTAGTTGAAGGAAGCGAGGGACTGCATAATGACAGAACCAATTAAAGTGGCTGTGGCGGGAGCCGGAGGCCGTATGGGTAAGGAAGTAATAAAGCTTGTATTAGAAGACGAAAGCTTAGAACTAGTTGCTGCGATCGGTCGCTCAGACGAAGGGACCGATGCAGCTGATCTTGTTAATTTGCCATCCTCAGGTATAACGGTTGTGACGGATCTAGAACTAGCTTTGGTTGAATCGAAGCCAGATGTATTGGTTGATTTTACTACGCCTAAATTTGCTTATTCCAATACAGCATTAGCTATTTCACTTGGAGTTCGTCCGGTCGTAGGAACGACTGGATTTACAACAGAGCAAATAGAAGATCTGGACAAGCAGTGTAAGGCAAAAGGGATTGGTGGATTAATTGCTCCGAATTTCTCCATTGGCGCTATTCTGATGATGAAGTTTGCTGCTCAGGCTGCTAAGTATTTTCCTCATCTTGAAATCATGGAGTTTCATGGGGATCAGAAGCTGGATGCCCCGTCTGGAACAGCTATTAAGACAGCGGAAATGATCGCTCAGAACCGAGAAGAAATTCGTCAAGGTAACCCGAAGGAAGAGGAAACGATTGATGGTGCACGCGGTGGTTATTATAATGGCTTCCGTATTCATAGCGTTCGTTTACCAGGGGTGTTTGCTCAGCAAGAGGTCATGTTTGGAGGTTTTGGTCAAACGCTGAAAATCCGTCATGATTCATATGAACGCGCAGGGTATATGCCTGGTGTGAAACTTGGAATTGAGAAAGTTATGCAATACGCAGGAATGATTTATGGTTTTGACCATTTTATTGAATAATTTACATTGACCCACATAGCCATCACAAGAGAGGTTGGAGAAATATGTTGAAAATTGCATTTATCGCACATGATCGTAAAAAAGATGAGATGGTCAATTTTGTAACAGCTTATGAACATGTATTCGAAGGTCATAAATTGTATTCAACAGGCACAACGGGACAACGGATTATGGAAGGTACAGCTCTGAGAATCCATCGTTTCATGTCCGGACCTCTGGGCGGAGATCAACAAATCGGCGCACTAGTGGCGCAGAATGAAATGGATTTAATCATTTTCCTCCGCGACCCTCTAATGGCACAACCGCATGAACCAGATATTAATGCCTTACTTCGTCTATGTGATGTTCAGGGAATTCCACTTGCTACAAATATTGCAACAGCTGAAATTTTGGTGAAGGCGCTAGAACGCGGTGATTTCGCTTGGCGTGAGCTTGTCCATAAGTACAAGCCAGGTGAAGAAGTGTGAGTGGTCAGTTAGATATCCTCGTCTTCGGAGCTCATGCAGATGATGCAGAGATCGGAATGGCGGGAACGATCCTTAAACATGTAGAGGCAGGGTATCGTGTTGGGATATGCGACTTAACCTTTGCAGAGATGTCCTCTAATGGCACTGTTGAAAGACGTCAAGAAGAAGCACGCGCGGCAGCAGATGTGTTAGGTCTGACGATGCGCAGTAACTTAGGCCTAACGGATCGTGGATTATTTATTACATCAGAACATATCGAAGCGATTACAACTGAGATTCGACTACATGCACCGAAAATCGTGTTTGCTCCTTTCTGGGAGGACAGGCACCCCGATCATGTTGCTTGCAGCAAGCTTGTGGAAGAGGCTGTATTCAATGCGAAGCTTCGCCGTTACATGCCAGAGTTGCCTCCGGTTCAGGTGGATCAGCTTTATTTTTATTACATTAATGATATGGGTAAAGCGGATTTGATAGTTGATGTGACTGAACAATATAGCCGTAAGGAAGAATCCCTACTCTGCTATCGTTCACAGTTCGAAACTTCACTTCAAGAAGATGCTGTGTCGACTCCTTTAAATCAAGGGTACATTGAACGTGTACGTTCACGGGATCGACTAACGGGCCAACGCAGACTCGTCACGTTTGCAGAAGGTTTTGCGGTTAAATCACCGTATTTGCTCCATACATTTAGTACAGGTTCCACAATATAAGTCAGGACGGAAATCAGGAGAAATTTCTCCTGATATTCATGTTTCTGGCTATTTGATTCTTGTGGCCAATTGGGCAAGTAGGCGAATGATTTTATTAAGGAGGGACCAAGTTGAGCCAGTCACTTAAAATAGGTATTACCTGCTATCCGTCACTAGGCGGATCGGGTGTCGTTGCGACCGAACTCGGAAAGCTGCTTGCCGAGAAAGGTCATCAGGTTCATTTTATAGCACACAGTATTCCATTCCGTCTTGGTGGAACTTTTCATAAAAATATATTTTATCATGAGGTCGAGGTTAGTGATTATTACGTCTTCCGCTATCCACCCTATGATATGTCACTTGCAACAAAAATGGCTCAAGTAGCTAAGATGCAGCAATTAGACATCCTTCATGTTCACTATGCGGTGCCACATGCAGTCTGTGCATTTTTGGCTAAGCAAATGGTTGGCGAGAAGCTGAAGGTCGTTACAACGCTTCACGGAACCGATATTACGGTATTGGCGCAAGATGAGTCACTTAAGGACTTAATTCGTCTTGCTATTAATGAAAGTGATGCAGTAACGGCTGTTTCTAATGATTTGATTCGTGAAACTAGAGATGTCCTGGATATTACACGTGATATTGATTTAACCTATAATTTTGTAGATAAACGGATTTATTATCCGCGAGATACATCTTCTCTACGAGATGACTATGCAAAGCCGCATGAAAAAATATTAATGCATATATCCAATTTCCGGCCCGTAAAAAGTAGGGGATGTGGTTGACGTATTTGCAAAAGTGAATGAGAAGATGCCTTCGAAGCTATTGTTTGTTGGCGAAGGACCAGAACTTCCAAAGATACAATGTAAAATCAATGAGCTTGGACTTGAAGACAAAGTTTATTTCCTTGGTAAGCAAGATGAAATTGCCCAGGTCATTTCGTTAGCCGATGTCTTATTGCTCCCTTCTGAAAAAGAGAGTTTTGGACTTGTTGCGTTAGAAGCAATGGCATGTGGAGTACCTACAGTTGGCTCTCAAGCGGGTGGCATACCGGAACTCGTTGTCCATGGTGAAACGGGATTCCTTACTCCAATTGGAGATACATCGCAAATGGCGGAGTACGCGATCCGTTTACTTTCGGATGCAGAATTAACAGAACGTTTTCGTGAAGCATGCCTGCGTAGAGCATGTAAAGACTTCGCAGATGGTCTTATTACGAAGAAGTATGAGCAAATTTATTATCGTGTACTTGGTCGTGAAGTGCCGGAGCTAAGTCCTCTGATTGGCTAAGTACTTATATGCGTTGTTCCCCTTACTAGGGATAGGTAAAGTAATGGCTCTGGATGCGGGAGGTAAATGAAGTGGGAAGTTGGATACAGGCGGATGCCGAAATGGTTGCTGAGGGCGAACAAGTGCTACGCATACTTCTTGATAACGGCTATGAAGCCTATTGGGTAGGTGGCTGTGTTCGTGACGCTTTAATGGGCCGTCCCGTAAATGATTTAGATATTACAACCTCAGCTTTACCAGAAGAGGTTATATCTTTGTTTGAGAGAACTGTCCCCACGGGCATGGAACATGGGACGGTAACCGTATTAAGGGGAAAATTTAGTTATGAAGTAACCACCTATCGGGTCGAAGGCGCTTATGAGAATCATCGGCGTCCGGCCGAGGTGAGCTTCGTTCGCAAGTTGTCTGAGGATTTGCTAAGACGTGACTTTACGATGAATGCGATAGCTAGGTCACTTCGGGGTGAACTGGTAGATCCTTACGGTGGTGCAGTCGATATTGAACATGGAATTATACGTTGTGTAGGCGAGGCCAAACTCCGATTTCATGAAGATGCACTGCGGATGCTGAGATGCATCCGCTTTGCTGCTGTCTTTGATTATTCAATTGCATATAACACATGGAAGGGACTGCGTAGGGAACGTAACGGCATCAGCTATATCGCTGTGGAACGGATACGTACCGAGATGGAGAAATTAATGGCAAGTTCGCATCCTGTAAAAGGACTTGCGCTTCTCGAACGAAGTGGAATGATGCAATTCGCTCGCATTCCTTTTACATACCATCCAGATCATGCGGTCATTTCTCTTCTTGATCATGTGCCCGATAGTGAAACGGCTGTTCGCTGGGTCATACTTTTCAATGCATGCGGAATATCAGGTGCAGAAGCGGCAAGGATTCTGAAACAGTGGACCTTCTCTAATGAGAGAATTCAAGAGATCACGTCTATTCTTTATATAGATAATGAAGTTATACATTGCATGAATTCTATTTCAAATGAACAGATGAAAATCAAGTGGATTCAACTTACGATTCAATATGGAAAAGTTGCAGCAAAGCGATGGCTTTTCCTGCGCAACATACTTAATATGGGGCCTACGGAACTAACTCTTGCTGCGTCATGTTGGCTTAAGGATATGACCGTGTACAGTTTAAATGAGTTAAATATTACAGGCACTGAGGTCATCACGGTAGCTGAGCGTAAAAGTGGACCTTGGGTTGGAGATACACTCAAGCATTTGCTGTTAAAGGTGGCATCAGGCGATTTAGATAATGATCGAACAGCACTAATTGAAGAAGTGAAGCGGGTGATATCAGATGAAAAAAGGTGAAACCCTGTTACATATATTTAGTCAGCATCCCGAAACCTTTGTATCAGGCGAGGAAATTAGCCGGAGCTTATCCATAAGCCGCACAGCGGTCTGGAAACAGATCAATAAATTGCGCGAAGCGGGATATGAATTTGAGGCTGTACCTCATAAAGGTTACCGTATGGTAAGTAAGCCGGACGCGATTCAGCCGGTTGCTTTAATACAGGCGCTGGGCACTTCCATGATGGGTAGTCGCTTAAAGGTGCTTGGGAGTACGACCTCAACGCAAGATGAGGCTAGAGCATTAGCTGAAGATGGTGCTCCTGAAGGTACGCTCGTCATTGCTGAAGAGCAGACTGGAGGCAAAGGGAGATTGGGGCGTAAATGGTTTTCACCAGCTGGTAAAGGTGTCTGGATGAGCCTTATTCTTCGTCCTAACCAACCCTTGCAGGATACGCCTCAACTGACTTTGCTAGCTGGCGTAGCGGTTTGCAGAGCTGTTCGTAAGATGACTGGACTTGATGCAGGCATTAAATGGCCCAATGATTTACTTGTTGATCGTCGGAAGATTTGTGGGATTCTTCTTGAATCTGCGGCTGAAGAAGAGCATGTAAGATACTGCATCGTCGGGATTGGGATTAGTGTCAATCTAGATGAAACAGACTATCCACCGGAACTACAAGGTGTCGCTACCTCGTTGAAGATCGCGAGTGGGACCACTGTAGACCGTACTCAACTGATCGCAGCCGTGATGGTGGAGTTTGAAACTCTATATGAACTTTATTGTAGTCAAGGTTTCCAGCCGATTGCTTCGTTATGGGAAGCTTTATCTGTAACACTGGGAGAGTCGGTTACCATCAAAAATATTTACGGAGATGAAGTGCACGGAGTAGCAGCAGGAATTAGTGCTGCTGGTGCACTGTTAGTCGATATGGGCGATGGCAGGCAAGTTCCTGTATTTTCCGGTGATGTCGAACTTAAACGGTGAAGTATTGAAAGAAATTTGTTATAATGATATGTAAGAGGCGGTATCGATTGCTCGAACTGCACTCTTGCAATATCAGTCTAATTTTATGGACGTAGTAATTTGCATTGAAACTGATTGCAGTTACGTTGGATTCTGCTCTGAGCCGAGAGGACCGAGACAGAAGGGACGATCGCAAACGATCCTTTTTGGCCTTTCGGACCTTTTTAGTGACAAACTATGAAGGTTTTTTTGTTTGGATTTTTATTCCGAGACGTGAAAGGGGAAATTGAAACATGGCTAACAAACATGCATTATCTATTGTCAAAATGAAAAAAATGAAACAAGAAGGTGTCCCGCTCAGTATGGTGACTGCCTATGATTATTCATCAGCTCAACTGGTTGAGGAAGCTGGCATTGACATGATATTAGTTGGTGACTCTCTGGGGAATGTGGTACAGGGTGAGCATACGACTTTGCCAGTGACCATTGAAGATATGGTTTATCATACGAGAGCTGTAGTTAGGGGAGCAGGTAACACATTTATTGTGACGGACATGCCTTTTATGACATACCACGGTAGTATAGATGAAACGCTTCGCAACGTAAGAAGAATTATGCAAGAGGGTCATGCCCATGCCATTAAAATGGAGGGTGGACGTGAGATCTGTGAGACGGTTAAGAAGATTGTGCAGGCGGGAGTTCCTGTAATTGGTCATATTGGACTCACACCTCAGTCTGTGAATCAGATTGGTGGATATCTCATTCAAGGTAAAGATGAACAAGATGCACAGAGATTGCTTGAAGATGCTAAGGCATTGGAGCAAGCAGGTGCTTTTGGAATTGTTCTAGAGCTTGTAACGGAAGAAGTAGCTCGATTTATTTCCGAGCAGATTAGCATTCCAACGATTGGTATTGGAGCTGGACGGTACTGTGATGGACAGGTACTTGTATTTCATGATTTGTTCCAATATGCCTCTCCATACCGCAGCAAACGTTTCGTGAAAACTTATGGCGATGTAGGGACCATGATCCGTGAAGGGGTTAGTCAGTATGTTAAAGAAGTGAAAGATCGCTCTTTTCCAGCTGAAAACCATGTATTCACAGCAGAAGACCATGTAGTCGAAAGCTATATGGTAAATCAAAGGAGAAGGTGCACTCTTCATGAAAGTAGTCAGAACGATTACTGAACTTCGCAGCGAATTGAAAGACTTGAAATCTGAACGTGGTGTGGATGGGAAGATCGGACTTGTGCCTACTATGGGATTTCTTCATCAAGGTCATGCTAGTCTAATGCGAAAAGCCAAGGATCTTAGTCAAATCGTGGTCATCAGTATTTTTGTGAATCCGATTCAATTTGGTCCGGGTGAAGATTTCGAAACCTATCCGCGTAATGAGGCTCAAGATTTGGAACTTGCTGAAAAAGAGGGTGTGGACCTCGTCTTCATCCCTACTGTAGAAGAGATGTACCCAGTTCCAACGAAAACGATTATTCACGTGTCTGCTGTTACAGAGCGTTTATGCGGAGCGTCACGCCCGGGTCATTTTGACGGGGTAACAACGGTTGTGAGTAAGCTGTTTAATATTGTTCAGCCCGATATGGCTTTCTTTGGTATGAAGGATGCGCAGCAGGTAGCGGTTCTTCAACAAATGGTCAATGATCTCAATATAAATGTAGATATTGTTCCTTGCCCTATTATTCGGGAGCAGGACGGGTTAGCTCTGAGTTCTCGTAACGTGTACTTAAGTGCCGAGGACCGTGCACAGGCTTTAGTGCTCTCACGTTCTCTGCAAGCGGCTAAGCAAGCTCTAGAAAGCGGAGAAGCGAGGACTGCTCAAGAAGTGCGAGATGTACTTGTAAGCATTATTAATCAATCTTCACATGCGGTCATTGATTACACGGAAGTATTATCTTTTCCAACGCTTGAGCCATACGAGGATCATGAGGATTTATCAGAACGTAATCATGCAACCTTGATTGCATTAGCCGTGAAATTCGGTAAAACGCGTCTCATTGATAATGTACTGATTGAATCCAAGGAGGAATGTTCCCATGTTTAGAACGATGATGAAATCCAAAATTCACCGGGCAACGGTGACAGAAGCCAATTTAAACTATGTAGGTAGTATTACCATTGATGAAGATTTGATGGAAGCTTCAGATTTACTCGAGAATGAGAAGGTGCAAATTGTTGACAACAACAATGGAGCACGTCTTGAAACGTATGTTATTCCGGGACCACGTGGTAGTGGGGTAATTTGCCTGAATGGTGCAGCAGCTCGGATGGTTCAGCCTGGAGATACTGTAATTATCATTTCTTACGCTATGATGTCCAGTGAAGAGCTTATCCATCACAAACCTAGGGTTGTTTTCGTTGATGAGAACAATAAGCCTGTTAATACAATGAATCATGAGGTACATGCAACGATTTTATAATCGTTTAGTAAAGGATACAATCAATGGCAGGTCCATCAAGGGATTAAAAGCACCACTTCTACAGAAAATGAATGCAGGTAACCGCACTGAATTTATTTTTGTTTAAGGGTGGGATGCATCCATGTTTCAACATGTATTCGCGGAAATGAACGACATGTTAGAGGAAATCGTGAAGCATTACCCAACAGCTCATGATGTACAGAAGCAACATTTGATTCAAAAGTGGAATTTACTCAAAAAAATGAGTGATGACATGATTGAAGAATGGCTTTCTTTTGAAGAAAAGATGGGTACATTCCGTGAACATACGGCATTACCGCCTGTCTTTCCACTTGGCGAAATTCCCGAAATGGAGATGGATCTCTTCATTCGAGGCCAGGGTTATTTTAAGCTTCTGATGTACCGTCAAGCAATTCAGCAATTTTCCCATTTAATTATGGCGGTTCCCGGCAGTATGCTTGCACGAATGTATATTGCAATGGCACATCTTCATTTGGAGGAGACAAGTGAAGCGTTAATGCATTTTGAGTTCATACTCCCGCATGCTAGGCATTATAAGCTTAAGGCGATGATTTACAATGCTCTTGGATGTATCGAGGCTAAACGTGGGGATGCAGGAGGAAAAGCCCAGCAATATTTCACCCTTGCACTTCAGCATGATCCAACTCTGCCTGACCCCCTCGTGAATTTACAAGTGTGCCAGCAGAAGAGTGGTCAGCTTCAGTATGGCAGTCAGTTGATTTCACTGATGTAAAGGATCATCAAAAGACGATGCAGCAGCGCATTATGCGTTCGCATGCATCTCTTTTTTTGTAGAGCGTTAATTTTCAAATGGTACATCTTCTGGTATGCTGTTTAAGAGACTGGAATGAAAGGATTTTATAAGCTATGAAATTTGCCGTACTGGACTTTGAAACAACAGGCAACCAGTCCGCCGATGAAATTATTCAAGTAGGACTTGCATTATAGAAGAAGACTTAACCATTTCACGTGTTTATGGTTCTTATGTTAATCCCGGAATCGATATTCCGCCTTTTATAACAGGTTTAACGGGTATTTCAAATCAGGATGTCGCTGATGCGCCTTCCTTAGAAGATATGATGATGGAACTAGTGCCCATGCTTGATGATGTGGTGCTTGTTGGACATAATGTAGCGTTTGATTTTAATTTCTTACAGAATGCCTTGGATCGATGCGGATATTTGCCTTTTGCGGGACGAATTTTGGATACGCTGGATTTCTTGAAAATCTGTTTTCCTTCACTAACTACGTATCAGTTAGGTATGGTTACTTCCCATTTCGGCATTATACATGATCGACCTCATCATGCTGACAGTGATGCACTTGCTACAGCTCATGTACTATTGAAGTGTTTGGACGAACTTAGCACCTTGCCGCTCATTACCCTGCAGCGTTTAAGTGAACTCTTCGCTGCTGAAGATAGTGATCTAGGCTGGTTCTTTGATGGGTTATGTCAAGAGAAGGAAAAAGAGCCGGTTCAGGATTTGGAAAGTTTCCATTTCTATCGTCAGCTCGCACTTGCTGTAGAAGACTGGACTGAAATGACTCCACCTCGTGATGATGAGGATGAGAATCCTCTGAAGCAGGTCGACTTTAAGCAATATATGGAAGACATTGAGAAACGTTTGCGGGATATTATGCCTCATTATGAGGCGCGTGAATCACAAAACATTATGTTTGATGAAGTTATTAATGCGTTGTCCAATGACAAGCATTTATTGATTGAAGCTGGAACGGGAACTGGGAAATCTCTTGGATACCTCATTCCTTCTATTTATCAAAGTGTGAAACAAGAACAGAAAGTTATGGTAAGTACACATACGATTAACTTACAGGAACAGCTTCGTGAACGCGATGTTCCGCTGTTGACACAAGTGATTCCTTTTCCTTTTAAGGCTGCAATTTTCAAGGGTAGACAGCATTATTTGTGTTTGAGAAAATTTGAACATAAAATAAACAGAAGAGATTTCATGAATCCTAAAGATGATACGATCATTTCTGCTCAAATGATGGTCTGGCTCGCACAAACCGAAAGCGGAGATGATGAGGAGCTGAATCTTGGTGGACGGGGAGGAGACTATTGGGAGACGGTAAGTAGTGACTCGGATTCCTGTCTTGGACGCTCCTGTCCTTGGTTTCGCAAGTGTTTCTATCACAGAGCTAAACATGAAGCGGGCATAGCTGATGTGGTCGTTACAAACCATTCTAAGCTGTTTACTGACGTGAAGGCAGGACATCAATTGTTACCTCCTTATGAGCGGCTAGTTATTGATGAAGCACATCATTTAGAGGATGTTGCAGGTAAGCATCTGGGCATGCATATGAAATATTTCACAGTTGTTCATACGCTTACTCGTCTGTACAAAGATAGTCGTAATGGACAGCTCCCAGCTATGCGTCAACAGCTTCAATCGTCCGCCTATGAGCAGGCAGGGCAATGGGTCTCCGTTATTGATCGACTAAGCGAGCATTTGGTGGAAGTCAAAGAGAACTGGGATAAGCTAAGTGAATTACTATTCTCAATTATTCCCGAACGCAGCGATGCAAATTCAGCTGATTCAGGACAATACGTCCTTAGACTGAAGCCAAGTGCAAGACCTAAAGAGTGGGATGCGCTCGCAGCATTAGAGAATAATCTGTATGTTACGATTAGTGAAATCGTCCGCAAGGGCGAGAGAATGCTGAACGAATTTAAAGAAGAACAAGATGATTATGGTGCAGATAGTCTGATTACGGATATTGGCGGCTTATTTAAAGATTTGGCGACAGAAAGGGATAACCTTCGTTTCTTTATAACGCTGAATGATGAGACAGTTGTGTACTGGATGGAGGCTAGCGGTCATTACCGCAGTAAGTCTCTGCAACTATATGCTGTGCCAGTGGATGTTAGCAAACAATTGAAAGATCTCTTTTTCGATAAAAAGAAAAGTGTTATTCTGACTTCTGCCACCTTATCTGTGGATAAGTCATTCCAGTATATGATTGATAATCTGGGTTTACAGGAGGACGCAGATCATGGCCGGTTAGTCACGGTTCAGCTTCCTTCACCATTTAATTACAGGGATCAAGCTCTGCTAGTCATTCCAAGGGATTTTCCAAGTGTAAAAGGAAGCATAGGCGATGCGCTATTCGTCGATACGCTTGTTCGCTCGCTTGCCGATGCTGCAGTTGCTACACATGGACGAATGATGGTCCTATTCACTTCTTACCGCATGCTGCGTCAGGTGCATGAACCACTGAAGAACGCATTAGCAGCTAGCGATATAGCAGTATTAGGTCAAGGTGTAGATAGTGGTAGTCGAAGCAAGCTGATACGCAGATTTCAGGATAGCAGCGCTTCTGTGCTTCTAGGAACGAGTAGTTTCTGGGAAGGCGTGGATATTCCAGGCGAAGCATTAACTTGTCTTGCCATTGTGCGTCTACCATTCCAACCTCCGAGTCATCCTATGGTAGAGGCGAAGAGTGAATTACTGCAAAGACAGAAGAAGAATCCATTTATGAAGCTTTCTGTGCCTCAGGCTGTTATTCGCTTCAAGCAAGGCTTTGGTCGTCTCGTACGAACAGCACAAGACCGAGGAATTGTTATTGTATACGATACTCGGGTTATTGAATCATACTATGGTAAATATTTTTTATACTCCCTACCTGGTCCCAAAATGGAGCATATGCAGACAGATCAGATGATTCCTCGTATTTCTGAGTGGCTGCATGAGGATAAGCAACGTAAATCAGTAGAGAACTAAAGATTTGTAGTATAAGTTATTTATTAGGGGGAGCACGCATGAAATCGGAGAAAATATCCGAAGCTGTCGTTCGTAGACTGCCAATCTATTTAAGATATCTAAACGAGCTGAACAAGCGGGAAGTGGCTACGGTTTCTTCCCATGAGCTTGGACAGAAGCTTGATTTGAATCCAGCTCAAATTCGTAAAGATTTGGCGTATTTCGGTGATTTTGGCCGTAAAGGGATTGGATATGACGTATCCTATTTAATAGAAAAAATCCGTCAAATCCTCAATTTAGATCAGCAAATCAATGCGGTACTGGTTGGAGCAGGTAATCTAGGAATGGCCTTATCCAATTATAATTTTTATTTGAAGGAAAACATGAAAATTGTAGCTGTTTTCGATTCTAAACCTGTAAAAGTCGGCACACATATTAACACGCTTACTGTTCAGCCCATGGAGGAGCTAAGCGAGACGATACAGGCTAATAAAATACGTATTGGTATTATTACGGTGCCTGATTTTGAAGCTCAGAATGTAGCAGATATGCTAATTTCATCTGGGATTGAAGCCATATTAAATTTTGCACCTACGATATTGAAAGCTCCATCTCATATTCGTATTCATGCTGCGGATTTTACAACAGATTTACTCAGTTTGGCTTATTATCTGGAAGATGGAAAGGATGAGATCATTGATGACGGACAAGTTAAATAATTTGAGCCAAACGAGCCCAAATTCAAACAAATGGATGATTAAGAACGGTGCTTTTTCAGTACAAGATGGGGACAAAGCCGTTATTCGTGGTTATATGGTTATAGAAGATGACCTGATTAGCTATATAGGAGAAGAAGCTCCAGCGAATGTAGAGGGTATTCCCGTTATAGACGGAACGCATTTATTCTTTATGCCAGGCTTAGTGAATACTCATGGTCATGCTGCAATGTCGCTTTTAAGAGGCTATGGAGATGACCTTGCTCTTCAAGTTTGGTTGCAAGAAAAAATGTGGCCTATGGAAGCTAAATTTACCTCATCAGATGTGTATTGGGGCACGTCACTATCTGTTGTTGAAATGTTAAAAGGTGGAACGACCACGTTCTTAGATATGTATGATCATATGGATCAGGTAGGAAAAGTAGTTGAACAATCCGGTATGCGTGCATCTTTGATGCGGGGAGCAATTGGGTTATGTTCAGAGGAACTTCAGAAGCACAAACTGGCTGAAGCTATCGCTTTTGCGAAGGATTGGAATGGAAAAGCAGATGGAAGAATTACGACCATGCTTTCTCCACATGCACCTTACACATGTCCGCCTGCGTTTTTTGAGAAATTTGTACAGGCTGCTCATGATTTAGACTTACCTATGCATACACATATGTCAGAAACTAAAGCTGAAGTGGAACAGAATGTACAAGATTACGGTCTGCGTCCAGTTGCTCATCTCGAGAAGATGGGAATGTTTACGCGTCCTTCCCTCGTTGCACATGGTGTTCATTTGAATGATGAAGAAATTGATATTCTTGCGTCTCACCACGTAGGAGTCTCTCATAATCCAGGCAGTAACTTGAAGCTTGCTAGTGGAGTCGCGCGGGTCATTGAACTTATGAGAGCGGGAGTTAAAGTATCCCTTGGTACGGATGGAGCAGCTAGCAACAATAATTTGGATATGTTTGAAGAAATGCGACTTGCGGCCTTAATACATAAAGGAGTGTCCGGTGATCCAACGGCAGTTCCTGCTGCTGAAGCATTAAGAATGGGCACGATTTATGGTGCAGAATCGTTATTCCTCGACCGTGTTGGTGTGCTTGCACCTGGTATGAAGGCAGATATGATTGCACTCAATACAGATCAGGCTCATTTCCTACCTCATTCTGATCTAATTTCTCATGCTGTATACTCCGCATCTGCCAAAGATGTAGAGCATGTATGGGTAGATGGTAAACAAATCGTCAAGCATGGCGCTTGCCTGACTTTAGATGAAGAGCGGATCCGTCGGGAAGCACAAGCTGCTTTTGAAGGTCTACTCTCCCGATAGGGAGGATTGCCGCAGAAAGGAAGTTCAGGTTGAAGAAGATCAAATTGAAATGGATTCTTATAAGTTGTCTGGCACTCATCTTAATTGTGTTTGGAATATATCGTTACTATGCTTATGTTATGCATGATCAGTGGGACGAGAGAAACTTGGCGATGATTGAAGCTAAGAAATCTACTGATTTGGTCAGCGTGTCCAACACGCAAAAGTCAGTATGGGATGAGAACAATATATATTGGGTCCTTGAAGGAAAAAATAAAGCAAAACAAGATGTTATGGTGTGGGTGAACTTTACGAGGACTGGTAAAGTGAAGAAAGGACCCAATGTAGTTCACAGTGAACTTATGACTAATGGTATTTCTAAAGAAAAAATGGAGGCGCAGATCAAGACCCTGATTCCAGGGGTTGAGGACATGAGACTCCTGCCAGGCGCTTATGATGGTGAATACGCATGGCAACTATTTTACAAAGTTAAAGATCATTATTACTATCGGTTTTTCCGTTTCAGTGACGGGAAGGAACTTGGAACTGTTTTCACTTTACCTAATCGATAATAATCAATACAACAACCCAAAGAACCCCATGTCTACCATGGGGTTCTTTGGGTTAAATGTGTATAAAATTTTAAATAAATTCACACATTGGATTCGATTCTATATATACAATATGATATACTTTGAATTGTACAAAAGAGATATATTCATTGCATGATAGAAATATACGATATAAAGCAATAAAAACGTGTAAGTGAAGCTAAAGCTTCGTTCTTAACACGATTCTATGGTTATTTCTGTATGTTTTTTTGAGTTTTGTAATTTAAATAAAAGGAGGGCGATTGCGTGAAACTGCGTGCAATCCCTATTGTATTAACCGTTGTCGTCTCAGCTTCCGTGCTTTTTGGTGGCTGGTTTGTGTATCGACAGGTAGCCGAACAAAGTCCACTTCAACAAATCGCAAAAGATTATAAAGGTGTAAACAATGCTCAATTTGATATTAACCGCAATTTGGTAAGTTTGAAACTTGATTTAAAACCGGATGCAAATTTACCTGGACTTATAGATCAAATAAACAAAAAAGGGAAGTCCATTATAGGAACGCGACCACTGAAACTTGATTTCGTTGATCATTCTTCGGATAAGCTGAACCAGTTCTGGGATCAAGCGATGTTCCCTGTTGCAGAAGCTATGGAAAGTAAAACATATACACAAATCCCGACAAAGCTAATGGAAATGGCTAAAACCTTGGGCATTGAAACACAAGCTGAGATGGATATCAACAATGTATATATTAGATTAAGTGATGGCAAAGCTAGTAAGTTTCTCGTGTTGCCTCGTGATCCTGCAAAAATGGGAGTGTGGGAATAATGCCCAGATGGCTTAAAGAAGTTTTAATCGGTTTCATTCCTGTATTATTCGTGTTCCTTATTTTTATTGGATTTAATGTAGTACCACTACTCATTGCTGCGGTTATGGTGGGAGCATTGCTGCTTCTAACGAATATGCGTGGAGGCCTTGCCGTTGGAGCAGGAGCAGAGCGTAAACGTAAGAAAAGTGGACCCCAAAAGCTTACCTTTGAACAGATTGGTGGACAAGATAATGCCAAGCAGGAACTGCGTGAGGCGCTAGATTTTCTTATTCGTTATGAAGAAATTCAGAAGCTAGGCATACGGCCAATGAAAGGGATTTTGCTAACAGGACCTCCGGGAACAGGTAAGACACTAATGGCCAAAGCTGCAGCTCATTATACAGATTCTGTTTTTGTTGCTTCATCAGGTAGTGAGTTTGTAGAGATGTATGTCGGGGTTGGTGCCAGCCGGGTACGTGAATTATTCAGAGATGCACGTAATCGTGCAGCTAAAGAAAATAAGAATAGTGCTATTATTTTCATAGATGAAATTGATGTTATTGGTGGTAAACGTGAAGGTGGTCAACAGCGGGAATACGATCAAACGCTTAATCAATTGTTGACTGAAATGGATGGGATTTATTCTTCCGAGAGTCCTCGAATATTGCTGATTGCAGCAACAAACCGTAAGGAAATGTTGGATAGTGCGCTAACGCGTCCAGGGCGCTTTGATCGTCATATTGAAGTGGATCTTCCTGATAAAAAAGGACGTAAGCATATTCTTGAGCTACATGGTAAGAATAAGCCACTGAGTAGTACTGTGAATTTAGATAAGATTGCTGAGGAATCCTACGGGTTTTCTGGTGCTCAACTCGAAAGTGTAATGAATGAGGCAGCGATTTATACGATGCGTGAAGATCTGAAAGAAATTGAACAACGCCATTTATCGATGTCGATTGATAAAGTCATGATGGGTGAGCGCACCGACCGTGAATCTTCGGAAGAAGAGAAGAAGCGGGTTGCTATTCATGAGCTTGGTCACGCTATTATGGCAGAAGTTGTACGTCCGAACAGTGTAAGTCAAGTGGCGCTAAGCCACGCGGTAAGGCACTCGGATATGTGAGACATAATCCGCAGCAGGAGCAGTATTTATATACGAAATCTTTCTTAGAAGATCAGATCATGATTGCGCTTGGTGGTGCAGCGGCTGAGGAAATTTATTATGGTGGACGCAGTACAGGTTCTAGTAATGACTTTGAACAAGCACTGAACATTGTGAAGACCATGATGCGTTCAGGTCTTACTTCATTAGGTATTGTGAACATAGATATGGTTACGACAGAAGAGCTAATGAAAGAGAACAATATAATTCTTGAAGAGTTAATGCGGCGTACAAGAAGCTTACTAGAAGATCGTCGGACAATTTTCGACAAATCCCTCAATATTCTACTAGAAGAAGAAACATTATCTGGAGATCAATTCAGATGTCTATTTTGTGAAAACTCTCTATTACCAGCATAAAGTGTGATGCTGGTTATTTTTTTTACTTTTTTACCATGCTAAGTTATTATAGGGCTTGGAGACCATAAAAATCTGTTTTTCGACAAAACAGCTTAGAATTGTAAAGTAGATATAGCATGGAAGGGTGGAGCACAAATATGTACTTCAAAAAGATTGGTGTTATTGGTGGAGGAACGATGGGACAGGGTATTGCTGAAATGTTAGCTGCAAGGTCCCTAGATGTATTACTAGTTGAAAAAACACCGGAAATATTAGATTATTCTTATGGATTAATTGAAGGAAGTTTAGATAAACAACTAGAGAAATGGGCAATTACAAAGGCAGAGAAGAAGCTAATTTTAGGTAAAATTCATAAAGTCACTCATTTTGCTGAGCTTAGCAGCTGTGACATGGTTATTGAAACGATTTCGGAAGATCTAGAAGCGAAAAAGAAAGTATTGGCACAGCTTGATCAAGTATGTCCCAATAACATTATTCTCGCCAGCAACACATCTACACTTAGTTTAACTGAGCTTGCAAGCTCAACCATGTATCCCGAACGTGTCATTGGAATGCACTTTATACATCCCGTTAGTAAAGTAAATCTGGTGGAAATTATTCGTGGTTTAAAAACATCAGAAAGTACGTTTACTGAAACCAAACGTTTTGTAGAAGAAGTCGTCGAGAAAAAAGGTGTCATGGTCTATGAGTCACCTGGTTTTGTTTCCACGCGGATGATCTGTCTAATGATTAATGAAGCACTTCACATCTTGCAAGAAGGTGTGGCTTCGGCTGAAGATATCGATGATGCTATGCGAATTGGCTACCAGTTTCAGTATGGACCGCTTGAAATGGCTGACCGTTTCGGTTTAGATTCCGTTCTAGCGGCGCTTGAAGGTATGTTCCGCGAATATGGAGAACTTAAATACCGTCCTTCAACCGTTTTGAAGAAGATGGTACGTGCAGGACATCTGGGTGTGAAAACAGCTGAAGGCTTCTTCAAGTATGACAAGGATGGTGACAGAGTATGAAAATTCTAGTGATTAATGCAGGCAGCTCCTCGCTGAAATATCAACTTTATGACATGACAAATGAATCTGTTTTAGCTAAGGGACTTGTGGAGCGAATCGGTATGGATTCTTCTATCGTTACTCATAAACCTACTGGACTTCCAGATGTCGTTGAGGTTAGCGAAATTCTTGAACATACAACGGCAATTCGTAAAGTATTAGGATTGTTAACACATGCAGAGCATGGCGTTATTGCATCTATCGATGAAATTCAAGCTGTAGGCCATCGCGTAGTACACGGTGGAGAATATTTTAAAGAATCTGCATTGGTCGACTCCAATGTGAAATCTAAAATCCGTCAATTGTTTGATTTGGCGCCTCTACATAATCCGGCTTCCATGATGGGGATTAAAGCGACAGAAGCGAACATGCCGGGTGTACCACAGGTTGTGGTATTTGATACTGCCTTCCATCAAACCATGCCTGAGAAAGCTTATTTGTATCCAATTCCAAGAGTGATATACAACAAATATAAAGTAAGACGCTATGGAGCGCATGGCACATCTCATGAATATGTAAGTAAGGTCGCTGCTGAATTTTTGGGTAAATCAACTAAAGATTTGAAAATTATTACTTGTCATATTGGTAATGGTGCTAGTGTTACAGCTATTCATGAAGGATGTTCCATCGATACATCCATGGGACTCACACCGCTTGAAGGATTGATGATGGGGACACGTAGTGGTGACTTAGATCCAGCGATTGTTCCTTACGTAATGAACAAGGAAGATCTTACAGTGAATGAAGTTAACTCTATGCTTAATAAGCATAGTGGGTTACTGGCCATTTCCGGTGTTAGCAGTGATATGAGAGAAATTACCGAGGGTATGCAGAACGGCGATGCAACTCAACCTTAGCTTTCGAAATGTATGAATATCGCTTACGCAAATACATCGCTTCGTATGTTGCAACCATGAACGGAGTCGATGTAATCGTATTTACAGCAGGTGTCGGAGAGAATTCGGTTGTTTTACGTGAAAAAGTATGCGAAAATTTGACTTATCTAGGTGTGGAATTGGACAAGTCGTTAAACGAAATTCGTTCTGGCGAATCACGCCGGATATCATCCGCTAATTCTAAGGTCGAAGTGCTAGTCATTCCGACGAATGAAGAATTAGTCATTGCCCGCGACACGAACCGCATTGTGCAGTCTTTTGCATAGGCGAAGCTAGGGTAGACTAGATCAGCAAGTATAAGGGAGAGATAGACATGAGTACCAAAAGTGTGATTCGTGATGTGAACCAGCATGTAGGGGAGACCGTCCGAATCGGCAGTTGGATCAACAACAAGCGTTCAAGTGGTAAAATTCAATTTTTGCAATTACGTGATGGAACCGGATATATTCAAGGCGTTGTTGTGAAGAGTGAAGTATCGGAACAATTATGGGAAGATGCTAAGAGTCTAACCCAGGAAAGTTCATTGTATGTTACAGGTATTATCCGTGAAGAACCAAGAAGTGCTTCTGGTTATGAACTTAGTGTAACTGGAATTGAGATTATTCATATTACTGAAAATTATCCGATTACACCGAAAGAGCATGGTGTGGATTTCTTGATGGATCATCGCCACTTGTGGCTTCGTTCTTCAAAACAACGTGCGATTCTTGTCATTCGTGGTGAAATTATACGTGCAGTTCAGCAGTATTTTGATCAGAACGGATTTACACTTGTAGATCCACCTATCCTGACTCCAACATCGGCTGAGGGTACTACAAACTTGTTCCACACGAAATATTTTGAAGAAGATGCTTACTTAACCCAAAGTGGACAATTATACATGGAAGCAGCAGCAATGGCACTGGGCAAAGTATATTCCTTCGGTCCTACATTCCGCGCTGAGAAATCCAAAACACGTCGTCACTTAATTGAATTTTGGATGATCGAGCCTGAAATGGCATTTACAGATCATGAAGAAAGTTTGCGTGTACAAGAGGAATTCATAAGCTATGTTGTACAGTCGGTTGTTAAGAACTGTAAGACAGAACTTGAAGCAGTAGGACGGGATGTTTCCAAGCTGGAGCAGATTCAAGCACCATTCCCACGTATCACTTATGATGACGCGATTAAATTCCTTCAAGGTGAAGGATTCGATATTCCTTGGGGTGAGGATTTCGGTGCTCCACATGAAACGGCGATCGCTGAGAAATATGATAAGCCGGTTTTCATTACCCATTATCCAGTAGGTATCAAAGCTTTCTACATGAAGCCAGATCCTACGAATCCAGATGTTGTACTGTGTGCAGATATGATCGCACCAGAAGGCTACGGGGAAATTATTGGGGGCTCGCAGCGTATTGATGATCCTGCACTTCTGGAAGAACGCTTTAAAGAGCATGATCTTTCGCTTGAAACGTATCAATGGTATATGGATTTACGCAAATACGGAACAGTACCACACTCCGGATTTGGATTGGGTCTAGAACGCACTGTGGCTTGGATATGCGGCTTGGATCATGTACGTGAAACCATTCCATTCCCACGCACACTGTATCGACTGTACCCATAATAGACAAAGAGAGGTGAAGCTCATGGATAGTGCAGGCTGGAAGACTTGGGCCGAGGGAGCTTCATCCGGGATGGGAGCGGGCATGGCGGTTATCCCATATGTCCTGCTCCGTTATTACCGCAAGTTGAAGCTGAGCGATAGCGAAATGCTTTTACTGATTCATTTGATCGCTTTTAAACAGGTAGAGCAGAAAGACCTTCCAACCATGGAAGAGCTCGCTGAAGTGATGGGATCTACTGCACAGTCGGTTGCACATACATTACAGAAGCTGATGAAAGATGGCTTGATCAGTATTGACGAAGAGTGGGATGAAGTACGTGGTATCCAGAATGAGCGATATAACGTATCCGGTCTTTATGATAAACTGAGTCGCTGCCTGGTCGTGGAAGAGAAGAATCGCTCATTCACAAAAGGGAATCGATCAACAAGTGCTCGTCCTCAAGCTGATGAAGAGAATAGTAGTTCGAATATGTTTACGATTTTCGAGAAGGAATTCGGTCGTCCGCTATCTCCTATGGAATGTGAAACGATATCCAGCTGGATTGATCAAGATCGGTATCCTGGTGAGCTTATCCTTATGGCCTTGAAAGAAGCAGTATTTGCGGGCAAGATACATTTCCGCTATATTGACCGAATTCTACTGGAATGGAGCCGTAATCGGGTGAAAAATGTTAGTGATGCTAAGGCCTATACACAAAAATTCCGCAGCAGCGGAAGAGTATAATCAAAGGCTGCAGCGTGTCTTCCTTTGATAGGAAGGCACGCTTTTTATATGAATTGGGTTGGAACCCGGATGAAGGAGGATATGTATGAAGAACATTCTGATATTGGGGGGACCGCTTTTTTGGTAAGCGACTCGTGGAGCTTCTGTTAGAAGAGGGACATAAAGTCACGATTGCCACACGAGGCAACACCCCAGATTCGTTTGGAGAGCAAGTGGATCGTCTACAGATTGACCGCGAGAGCTACGATTCCTTAGCGGAAGTGACAAAGGATGGCAAGACATGGGATGTAGTATACGATAATATTTGTTATTCGCCCCAAGCTGCCCTGGATGCCTGCCAAATTTTCAAAGGTAAAGTAAAACGTTATATCCTTACTTCAACCTTATCTGTTTACGATGTTGGGTCACATCGAAATGAAGAGAAGGATGTAAATCCATATATTTATCCTTTAACCATGGGTGGACGAGATGATTTTCCTTACGGCGAGGGCAAAAGACTTGCTGAAGCTGCTATGTTCCAGAAAGCTAATTTTCCAGTCTGTGCTGTACGTTTCCCTATCGTTCTAGGAGAAGATGACTACACGGGGAGATTGGAATTCCACATCGAACATATCCAAAAAGGTATTCCTATGGGAATGCCAAACATTCATGCAAAAATGTCTCTTATTGATTCAGCGGAAGCGGCAGCTTTCCTAAGCTGGCTTAAGAATCAACGCGTAGAGGGTCCAATTAATGCATGTTCAGATGGAGATGTGCAGCTTTCAGAACTTATGACTTGGATCGAAAAAGAAACAGGTAAAAAAGCAGTGATTAAGAAGCAGACGGCTAAAGAGGATCAATCACCATTCGGTATTGAAGATTCTTGGTATATGGATACGAGTAAAGCATCTAGACTTGGATTTAAATTTAAGACTGTGCGTTCGTGGTTGCCTGATCTGATCCGTCATTACGCAAACCATTAGCATTTTGAATTTTTAACATAACATCAATCAAGAATACATGACTAGCAGGCTCATCTTAAGCGGATGGAGTCTGCTTTTTTTATGAATAGATCGGGACAATCTATAGATACGAAAATAATTTTAAGAAAATTTAAGAGAAATTGCAGGGGTCATACGTATTCATGTCGTCTATTGATGCGGGAAGGAGGAGAGGGTTATTGACGAGGACGTTTTGATCGATCAAATTCGCCAAGGGGAGCAAGCTGCATTCCGTATCATTGTGGAACGTTACGGACAGCATGTGTTCCACACGGCATATTCAGTTCTAAGGAATACAAAGGAAGCTGAAGATGCTGCCCAAGAAACATTCATACAAGTCTATAAATCCCTCCCCGAATATCGTTCCCAAGGGTTCAAGACATGGTTGACCCGTATTGCATTACATAAAGCGATAGATGCAAAGCGGAAGCTAAGTAGGCGAAGGGAAGACCAGGCGTTCGATGCTACAGTAATGGAGCAATGGCCGTCTGCGGAAGAAGATGTTGTTGTGCAGTTGATTCGGCAGGAGAAGCGAGAAACATTAGAGAGAAAACTTGCTCGCCTGCCGGAGCAGCACAGAGAAATTTTAACTTTATTTTATATTCAGGAGAAGTCCTATGAAGAAATAGCCACAGAGCAAGAAATTGCGGTGAAGACCGTTGAATCTAGACTGTATCGAGCACGGGGTTGGGTTCGGAACCATTGGAAGGAGGAAGAATGGACATGAGTGAAGACAAGCATATGAATAATTCCGAAAATAAAGTTACAATCCAAGAGTGGATATTGTATGTGCAAGGCGAATGTTCAGTAGTGCAGTCTGAAAGGCTAGAATGGATTCTTGAGCAAGATGAAAATGCTTTAGAACTATACATGCAAGCTTTAGAACAAGTGGAAGATCGGTTACCACCACTTACTGAACCTGATCATTTTGTGGACTCTGTTATGGTACATTTGCCGGTTATGGCGAGTGAAATTCTATTTTCTGAGAAAATAGTTGAGGCTAAGCGGCGTTGGTACGAACATAAACTGTTCCATTACGCGGTGGCTGCTTGTCTTACCCTCATATTCCTTTCTGCTGGATGGTTTGACAAACTATCTCCTGAATCATTGGAAAAATCGGATACGAGTAGGGGTTCGTACAGTCAGGAACTGGTCAGAGTAACGACAGACTGGATCGACCGCTTTAAACCATAAAATTCATTTTGATATAGAAAGGAAGTATGAATTTGCAGCCATATCGCAATAAAATGTTGGCATTTTTTCTCAACTTTATCCCGGGTCTCGGGCATTACTATATGGGGAGAAAAGCCCGGGGGATCGTGTACCCCATGTTCTTTTTTGGAGGAATCCTGTTAGGATTTATGCTTTATGTAGCTAGTGGTAGAGAGGAAGTTGTTATGCTGACCGCTGTATGCGCCTTAATCCTGGCAGGGTTCAGTATGATTGATTTAATTATTTATCTCATTAGGGTACCGGCACAGCAGTCACAAAGCATTTCAAATCAAGGCTGGTCTGGGCATTCGCAGCCTCCTTACGGTCCTTACAGCTATCCAGAGAGCATATCTAATCCCAATGTCCATTCATATGATCAATCAACAGGTGACCCAGGAACCTATAATGCAGATTACAATGCTAAACAAACGATGAACAATCATTTTAGCAATCCTGAGAGCGAACGATTTTTTACGATTCTACTTTCATTCATTCCAGGTCTCGGACATTTGCATATGGGACTTATGCAGCGTGGATTGTCTTTCTTGATCGCATTCTTCGGTTTAGGTACCGTTATGTTCTTTCTAACTGGACTTACGAGTCAATCGATCTTTATGTTATTCCTAGGTATTCTACCTATCATCTGGCTCTATTGCATGTTCGATGCTGTGCAGCTCATTCACCGTAAGCAAGCTGGAGAAGTTCTAATCGATCGTACGTTATTTGATGAAATGGAAGCGGGTCGTGAGGACGGTAAACGGAGTAAAGTAATGGCTACGTTGCTATCTGCATTCCCAGGTGCAGGACATATGTACCTCGGCTTACAAAAGAGAGGTCTGCAACTCATGGTCATTTTTCTAGGTAGCGTATATATCCTTGATCTACTTCACTTATCTTTGTTTCTGTTCTTAATTCCTGTGATTTGGTTCTTCTCGTTCTTTGACGGAATGCAGCAGACGAGCCGATATGGCCGTGAACCTTTGGTGGATCGTCCAATCATCGAAGGATTAATCAATCATCAGCGATGGCTTGGAGTAGGGCTGCTTATTCTTGGAATCTATTATGTATCAGTAAATCTAATTGTTCCCGTTCTAGATATTCGTTTTCCTGCCTTAAGAATTGATTACCGAGTCGAACGATATTTAAAAACGTTCCTAGTTTCCATTCTATTGATCTTTGGCGGTATAAAATTAATGACAGGCTCAAAATCCAGAACGAATGGGAAGGAGAAGCGTCATGGAAACTCATAATCCCGAAAGTGTACTGAAGCAAGAGGCAAATTATAGACCTTCCATGTCGCCAGATCCCTCCATTTCAAGTTCAACTCCTCCCAGACAATGGAGAGTAGGAACCTTGTCCATGGGTTGCTCCTTGCTACTCATTGGAGTTGTTACGCTGACATCCCAATGGCGGGGGGGCGATGTATTTGATATCGCGCTGAAATGGTGGCCAGCCATCTTTATCCTACTAGGTCTCGAAATGACAAGCTATAGCTTATTCTTCAACCGATCAGGGAAAATGAAGTTTGACATACTGAGTGTATTTTTTGTAGGCATTCTTACCGTCATGTGCATAGGGTTCGCCGCTCTAAGTTCGTTAGGAATTGTGCAGGAGATTCGTAAAATAGCTGGAGGTACCGAGCAAACGATTCGACTTCCGGATTGGACAGAAAACGTGCAGCCAACTACAAAGCGAATGATTATACAAGGAGACCATCCGTATGCTGTCAAAATAGACAAAACAAGTGGTAAGGAAATGCATCTGATGGCTAGCTATCGGACACGCAATGATGCAACTACTGTCGTACGAAATGCGGATGAGCTCATACAAGTTAAACAGGTCGGTGATACGATGTACATCATGTTTGCCGATCCGTCACAAGCTTCATTTTTTGAATCGACGAGTAATGCTCTTGATTTAACCGTTATTGTACCCCAGCAGCTAAAGGTTATCGTTCGCGACAACCAAGGTGCGGTATATGAGAACAATAATAGCCAGTAACGAAGTATCAGTAACGAAGTATCAGTAACGAAGTTATATAAAAATAGCCCTGCAGTGCCTTCACAAGGCGCTACGGGGCTATTTTTATTTAGAAGTATGGTCACCTTTACTATACATTCAATTCGAGTTGCTTTTATTCAGCAAAAGACTCCGATATAAGTATTCAAAAATGAATTCGAAAGCTTCAAGATGTTTTTTAGCTTCAAAAGCGTTCTTGCCCCAAGCATAAATACCGTGGTTTCGTAGCAGTATGCCGGGTACAGCGGGATCTAGAACATTCTCAACAAGTTCAGCAATGGATGGAATATGTGCGAAATTGGGAAGAATCGGTATAGAAATCTCAGCATTTTCATCCCAAATGTTAAAAGCTTTAATGAGTTCGATGCCTTGAGCAGGAACAGCTCCGTTCTCTCCGAACCATTCACTAATCAGATTATTAAAAATGGTATGCACGTGGAACACGGCACCGCATCCCGTTAGACGATAAATTTCACAATGAATTAGCGTTTCGGCACTTGGTTTAAGATCTGTGGTTTCTGCCGGAGCTCCGGATTGATCTACGAATAAGAAATCCTCAGCAGTATGGACTGATTTATCTTTACCACTCGCTGTGATGGCAAAATGGAATTGGTCAGCTGTGAAATCTCCTACGCGCATAGAAAGATTGCCACTTGTACCCGGAAACCAGTTGCGGTCAGCAAACTGCTGTTTGATATTCCGTAGTTCATGTAATACTTGCTGTTTATGTTCAAGTTTGATGCTGGTGAAGCTCATATTACAGCACTCCTTGTTGTAGTTTCTTTTGCATATCCGCAATGATTTCATGAAAATCATTAAAAGGAACATGTGAGACACCGAGTTCCTTACATTTATCAGTTAAACTTGAACGGGAATAAACGAGGTCAGCAATTTGTGCTCCTTCAAAATCCGTTATGCTATCGCCAATGAGAATACGCTCATATTGATCTTCATCATATTGCCGAATTACGGTCGTTTTGCACATCCCGCACCCCTTATCACACGGAGGCTGACAAGGATGAGGCCATACGATGCGTATTTGTTCTCCGCTGAAATCAGCACTGTTATAATAGATGTGATCTTTAGGTATGTCATAAGGTGCCAGAAGGGGATCAATGAAAAAGTCTATGCCTCCGCTAGTTACATTAAACTCAATTTGTTCCTGCTTTAGAAAAGTTAAAAACTCAGGAAATCCGTCGCGGATGCCCGCACGACTGAGCACAAAGCTAACGATGTCATCCTTCTGGTTAGAAGGTAGCAGTTCAAACATATCGCCAACACCTTCAATCAGGGTCGTTTCGCGTTTAACGATCTTTTCCATAATCGGTTCGTAGCCCTCTGGTTTAAAATGCTGCATGATTGCGACGATATTGTCTGATAATGTGATGGTTCCATCAAAATCGCAAAAGATGACGGGCTTCTTGCCGGATTTCATCGTTCTCCCCCCCAAGTATCGAGCGCCTTCTGAAGCTCAGGATGTCCAGCAGCGGCATAATCGGCTAGTGAAATTAATTTTTGCGCTGCTTCAATAGCTTGCACGAATGCTTTGCCCCCAGCTTCAGTCCCCATAGGGTGACCGTGTATACCACCACCAGCATTAATGACAACATCCGTTCCGAAATCGCGGATAATCATGGGTACTAGGCCCGGATGAATGCCCGCAGATGGCACAGGCATGCTTGTCCGCAATGGAAGCGTAGAAGACAATAGTTCATCACGGATAGCCATATTCTCTTCTTTAGGCATGGTCACAGAGCCGTAAGGCGAAGGGAAGAGAACGAGGTCCGCTCCAGCAAGGCGCATGAGCTGACCGAGTAATACGGAAGCCGAGATTCCATAATGAGGAGACGGATAAAATGCACCAGCGAGTGCTGGATGAGCTGCAATAGGCACGTTAATTGCTGAATCACTACTTAATTCATGTAGCACATCGTAACCATAGGACAGTACATTGAATAGAAGAGCATTAGCACCCGCATCGATGGCTCGTAAAGCCTGCTGCCTTAAAGCAGAGGTAGGTCCCGTCAAATTAGCGGCATAGAGCAGCTTCTTACCGGTCTCCTTCTCTGCGGCTTCGGCTGCTCGCATACAAACCTCAACACGTTTCTCAATAGGAGTTAGCGGGTTGTCGAACAAAATTTCATCATCTTTAATCAGGTCGACACCGCCAAGTGCTTGACGTGTAAACTGGTCACGTAGTTCATCCAAGTCAAGTCCTATTACAGACTTGAAGATACTCATGAGTAGTGGGCGATTATGTACACCTAAACGATCTCGAATGCCCTTGATACCGAATTTTGGACCTGGGAAGGCGGACAAATACTCATCTGAGAAGCCAAGATGGTTAAGCTTGATTCGGCCATCCATTGAAATTTTACCGAATACCGTTACGAGTAGAGCAGGAATATCTTTACTAAAGTTTACATCAGGATAAGCGATCGTAACATCCGCATATCGTTCGCCTGGCTGGACTCCTTCCGGCTCATGTACATAAACCTTAAGAACTTGTCCAAGATGCTTCTGCATGGATTCACGCTTCGCTTGTGGAAGCTCAGTCCAACTGCCGACAGTCATGCCGACAGCGATGGATTCGGCTTTCTTATGAAAGTCGGCCTTGTCATCATAAAGGCGGTAGGTAGCTGTACAACTGCTCATGAAATTCCCTCCTTTAACGCGGCTCCCATTTCACGGGAACGTTCAGCACAGCGGTTGACAGCTGCAATCACGGTCTCAAAGAAATCGCCTTGATCAAGCGTTTCTAGCGCTGCTTGTGTTGAACCGTTAGGGGATGTAACCTTGGCACGTAGCGCTGATGGTTCTTCACCCGTCTGTTGAACCATTCGAGCAGCACCGAGAATGGTCTGTACGGTCAATTCCTTACATTGTTGTGGAGTCAGGCCACCGCGAATGCCAGCCGCCATCATAGCTTCCATCATGTAGTAGATATAGGCAGGTCCACTTCCGGAAATACCCGTTAGAATCTCCAATTTATCCTCTTCGACAATCGTTACAGTACCTACAGCGCTAAATAGATTCATAACATTGTGACGTTGTTCCTCATTAATTTCCTTGGAAAATGAGGCTCCGGTGGCACCGAGTCCGATAGAACTCGACGTATTTGGCATTGTGCGAGCAACAGGTTGTTTGCGTCCAAGTAGATCCTGTATCGTACGAATGGTAAGTCCAGCGATGACGGAAATAATTAATTGATCCTCAGATAAGAGGGGACCGATCTCTCTTAATGCACTGGCAGCATCCTTTGGTTTCATGGCTAGAACAATAATCGGAGACTGTTTCAAAATCTCCAGCTTCGCCTCTGGATCATTGCTAGTGTTGATATTATAACGATGTTCTAATTCTTCAAGGCGGGCGTTGTTACTTCGGTTAATCATTGTAACATGTGTGGATTGTACGACAGCGCGTCCGATAAGGCCGCGTACGATAGCTTCCGCCATAGAACCGGCACCGTAGAAGGCGATTGGCTGTGAAATAAGGGTTTCTTGTTGACTCATGAGTGAATCCTCCTTGCCGTTAACGCCGGGAGTACCGGTATTATCCGCGTATTTGTCCATTTCCATGGATCATGTATTTCGTAGTTGATAATGAAGGTAGTCCCATAGGGCCACGGGCGTGTAGCTTCTGAGTACTAATACCAATTTCGGCACCGAAACCGAACTCAAATCCATCTGTAAAACGAGTCGATGCATTATGATATACAGCAGCAGCGTCTACTTCTTGCATAAACCGCTCCGCAAGCTCTTGATCGGATGTAATGATACATTCCGAATGACGTGTACCATATTGGCTAATATGCTGCATGGCATCCTCAAGCGAGGATACGATTTTGACATTCAGAATATAGTCATTATACTCTGTCGCGTAATCCTCATCCGTAGCAGGGATAGCCCAAGGAAGCAAACGCAGGGTCTCGGGGCATCCACGTAACTCAACACCTACATCGCGAAGCTGCACACCTAGTGCCTCTAAATGATGCTGTGCAAAATCTTGATGTACCAGTAAAGTTTCCATGCTATTACAAACGGATGGGCGCTGGGCTTTTGCATTGATCGCAATCGCGCTTGCCATATCCGGTTGAGCCGTCTGATCCAGATACGTATGACAGATTCCAGCACCGGTTTCAATAACAGGGACAGTGGAGTTCTCAACAACATTACGGATAAGTGAGCTGCCTCCCCTTGGAATGACGACATCCAGCAGACCGTTTAACTTAAGCATTTCGTCCACCGAAGACCGATTAGGATCTTCAATCAGCTGTAGTGCATCTGCCGGAATGGCTGAGGATGCAAGGGCAGCATGCATAAGCTCTACGATCTTACGGTTAGATGACAGGGCGGAGGAGCCACCTCTTAGTACGACGGCATTACCTGTCTTCAGACAGAGTCCAGCTGCATCAACAGTAACATTAGGACGGGCTTCATAGATGATGCCAATTACTCCAAGTGGTACGCGTATTTTCTCAATGTGAAGTCCGTTAGGGCGTTCGATTTGTTCTAACTTCTCTCCAATTGGATCGGGTAACCCAATGATTTGCTCAAGTGCAGACGCAATACCCTCAATACGTTGTGGATTCAAGGCAAGTCTGTCGAGTAGGGAAGGCGAAGTTCCTTGCTGCTTCCCACGTTCTAAATCCTCAGCATTAGCTGTGATAATTTCCTCTTGTCCTTGTCTTAGTGCATTTGCCATAAGCTGCAAGGCTTCATCCTTTTGCGTTGTACTCAGGCGATTAAGCACAGCTGCTGCGGCTTGCGCAAGCTCTGCTTTTGTTCTCACTTCACTCATCGGTATAGCCCCCTCATGAACAGTTTTATGAAACGGTTAACTCTATAATAATGTAATCCACTCGTCTCTGTGAATCACTTCAAGGCGATGGACACTGGATAGAATTTGAAAAACCTCGGTGCTGCTCTTGCCTAGAATTTGCTGAATCTGCTCTACATCATAATTGACAATGCCGCGACCAAGTATGACTCCACGAGCATTCACAACTTCAACAACATCACCAGCATGAAAATGACCTGCTACGTTTTTTACACCGACGGGGAGTAAGCTGTGTCCATTATGAACCATTGCCTTTTCTGCACCATCATCCACCTGAAGAGTCCCTAGAGGAGTAGACATGAATCCAAGCCACTGCTTTTTAACGGGTAACGAATTAAGATGTGTATCGAAATAAGTCCCGCGTCCCTGGCCATTTACAGCATGACTGAGATCACCTGGTTCAGATACTTTTCCTACGAAGACCGGGACCCCCCCGCGTGTCGCAATTTTGGCTGCATCAACTTTAGAGCGCATGCCTCCTGTACCTAAGGATGAACCCGCGCCACCGGCGATAGAGTAGATCTCTTCTGTAATATGTTCAATGTGATCAAAACGCACCGCATTCGGATGTTTGCGAGGATCACCTGAGTATAGACCATCCATATCTGTGAGTATAAGCAGATGCTCAGCCTTGACCATGTTTGCAACCATCGCTGAGAGTGTATCATTATCACCGAATTTAAGCTCGTCTACAGAAACAGTATCATTTTCGTTAAAAATAGGAACAGCGCCTTGATTGAGCAATTCTTCAATTGTCATTACGGCATTATTCATACGTTGACGACTTATAAAGTCAGTACGTGTGAGCAAAATTTGTGCATTGATAATCCCATGTCCGGCAAAAGCCTCTTGATAGGCTTGCATAAGCAATGCCTGTCCAACGGCCGCCGCGGCTTGCTTCTCGTGCAGAAGCTTAGGCCTGAAGGAATAACCAATGGCTCGGAATCCTGCGGCTACTGCTCCTGACGTCACAAGCAGAACTTCATATCCATCACGTTTCAGATTTGAAATTTCATTTGCGAAGAAAGAAATAGCGTCACGATTGAGGCCTCCTTCGACAGAAGTTAGCGAACTGCTTCCGATTTTGACTACGATTCTGGATGACATTTCATCACTTCCTGTTCATCAAATCTCATTATTTTACTCCATATTTACATATCCATATAGGTAATAAAAAAACTTCCATCCTTTATTGTAAAGGACGAAAGTTTAGCTTCCGCGGTACCACCTTCATTGATGATTAGATCATCCGGCTTAAGCCTTGTAACAGAAGGCACTGTCCTACATATAGCAGGCCGTTCAGGGGTAGGATTCGGAAAGGATTCGCGGTAAATTCTCTCAGCCCATGGAATTTACTCTCTAACTAGCGCGCATAGCCTATCGTACTGGTCCCATCAACACGTTTGAGGATTTCGACATATGGTTTGTAAGGAAAATTAGCTACCTTCACAATCCATGGATTTAAAATAGAATACCACGTAAAAGATACCTTTGCAAAAAAATTATCCAAATAGATTCAGCTTCCCAATTCGGTGTACAGCCTCTTGGAGACGCTCCTCAGAGGTTAAAAGTCCGACACGGACGTATCCTTCACCATACTGTCCAAATCCAATTCCCGGAGCAACTGCTACTTTAGCTTCGCTGAGTAGCAGATCTGCAAAGGAGGAAGAGGTATGGCCTTTAGGAACAGGCAGCCAACTAAAGAAGGAGCCGCTAGGTTTAATGGCATCCCAACCGATATCTTTGAGACCTGTAAACAAAGCTTCACGGCGAGAAGCATAGCGAGATACGAGCTTCTCAACACAGTCCTGTGGACTCGTGAGGGCAGTTGCTGCCGCGGCTTGAATGCCGCCAAACAAACTAACATATACATGGTCCTGAAGCGAATTGATGAGCTTAATAATTTCAGGGTTACCTAGGGCAAAGCCTACACGCCACCCGGCCATATTGTATGTTTTGGACAAGGTATAGAATTCGACGCCGACATCTTTGGCACCTGGTGTCTGTAGAAAGCTAACAGGACGCTGTCCATCAAACCCGATTGCGCCGTATGCGAAATCACTCGCGACAACTATATTATTTTGGGCGGCAAACTCGACCGTATCTTTATAGAAGGAAGGCGGAGCCGTAGCAGCGGTCGGATTATTCGGATAGTTCAGGAACATCAGCTTCGCCCGCTGCCGATCCACTTCTGAAATTCGGCTATAATCCGGAAGAAAACCATTATTTTGTGTTAGCGGCATAAATGACATTTCGGCACGAGCGAGTGCAACACCAGACCAATAATCTGGATATCCTGGATCAGGAACTAAGCAAAGGTCACCGGGATTAAGCAAAATTTGCGGTAGTTGCACGAGTCCTGTTTTACCACCAAAGAGGATCGCCACCTCATTTTCTGGATCAAGCTGAACACCATAGTCTTCTAAATAACGTTTCGCTATTGCTTCTTTCAAAAAAGTGAAACCCGTAAACGGCGAATATTTATGATAAAGAGGGTTTGCGGCCGCTTCGGCAAGTGAAGTTACAATATGGTTTGGAGTAGGTGTGTCTGGGTTTCCTTGTCCTAAATTAATGACGTCATGCCCAGCTGCAATTTCACGGTTGACCTTCTGCACGAGTGTGGCGAAGAACTGAGTAGGGAGCTGATTCATAATGTCAGCAGGATTAATCTGAAAATTAGATGTTAAAGATGATCGTTGATTATGTAATTCTGATGGTTTCATGATTGATCACTCCGGTCTTGACAAAAAATAGAATAGATTTAATTTATCATGATTTAACCGAGCTGTATAGGGGGAATAAGGGGTCTTGCCAGTTGGCGTTATGGGAGGATATGATGGTTTACAATTATAAATGATGTTACAAACAATAGAGTAATGATTTGGGAGGAAGATCCATGACTCATAATAAACAGTATCCATTAAACATTTCGTTAATTCAAGCAGATATAACGATTGGACAGCCAGAGCAAAATCAGAAGCATTTAGAGATTCTGATGACACAAGCAGTGCTTGCTGAGAAAAAGCCAGATGTGCTTATCCTGCCGGAAATGTGGAATACAGGCTACGCTTTGGAACAAATCCAGCAACTTGCTGATCCTAATGGACAGGTAAGCCAAGCGTGGTTGTCTGATTTTGCTGCGAAACATAGTGTTATGCTTATCGGTGGATCGGTTGCCGAGAAAGTTGGGGATCAGGTATACAATACGATGTACATTTTTGATCGTAATGGTGAAGCTGTAGGTAAATATTCCAAGCTACATTTGTTCCGTTTAATGGATGAAGATAAGCATCTAACCGCAGGCGAAGAACTGGTTACCTTCGAACTTGATTCTGACTTTCAGGCTGGAGTTTCGATATGCTATGATATCCGTTTTCCCGAACTAGCTCGCAGTTTAGCTTTAGGTGGGGCAAAGGTACTGATCGTGCCTGCACAATGGCCGCATCCTCGTCTTCATCATTGGCGTACACTTCTTATGGCAAGAGCGATCGAAAATCAAATGTACGTCATCGCATGCAACCGTGTTGGAACAAGTGGCAATTCCACATTCTTCGGGCATTCCATGATTATTGATCCATGGGGCGAAATTATCGCCGAAGGCACCGAGGCAGAAGAAATCGTCACTGGCGAGATTGTGCCTGAGCTAGTGGATGAGGTACGTAACCGTATTCCTGTGTTCGAGGACAGACGCCCAGATATTTATTCCGTGAAATAAGGCTTAGGGAAGTTAACAATACTAAGGAAATAAAATTGATGGATGAGTAATGCAGTGAGGTAGCTACCTCGTTGTGTTGCTCATTTTTTATCTCTAAAAATAGTACATCTAGGTTATTAAAATTTTGTTCATTGCTGAGGACGATATTATCAAGTACTGACTACTCAAGCTCCCATAATATGGTATTGTTATGCCAACCTTATATTTATTGAAGATTAAAATTGTATTAATAAAGAGAGGTGTTACGTTATGCCGATTAGAAAAATAAGAATCAAGCCAAAGCAGATTATATCGTGGGTCATGATTGTACTAATTGTAGCATTATTTTTGTTATATGCTTTTGTCGTTGTTAATGATAAACCCGGTGGATTATCAGATTGGCGAATGTCACGTGTTATCGGATTGAAAAGTACGATTCGTATTCCAATTGGTAAGACTCCAGATGAGGCTGTTCAAAAGTTTCGCATGTTCTCATCAATGGATGTTATTCATCGTGAGAGAGTGGATGGGGGCAGCATATTATTTATTAACAGATCCCCTCAAAAGGAGGGAAGTTATCTTCAAGTTGAATATGTAAGAGAAACATGGCTTGGATGGAAATGGGTTTGGGGTGGGGGATACGGAATCGGAAAAAGCGATTCTCCTCAAGCTAAGCCAGCGTTAAATTACATGAGTATGCCCGAAGTAGAAAATGTCTCTACTCCTTTTCCCATCGTATTTGGAGATATCTTGGATTCATCGATTAAGAACGTGACTGTTGAGAGCAAGAGTATAGGTAAACATAAAGCAAAATTGAGTGCAATAAATTCTGAGAAAAGAATTTGGTTCGTACTACTACCCTCTTTGGAATTCATTCCTTTTGTTATTAAAGGTTTTAACGAAAAGGGTGAGCTACTCGCATTTAAGACCATAACCGACCCAAGAGACATGGGTCTTATAGATCTAAGAAAATAATTCTTACGATTGGAACATTTCATTGAATGCAAGGATAATGTTTATTAGCATATGCTGTTAAAAAACTACTTCCTTTGCTCGCATAATCAGATATTTTATAGTAGAATAATGTCTCTGTAACACTAAATGATTATGAGGTGTATGAATGTCTATTAATTTCACCAAAGCGATTGTTAGCCAGCTACAACGGGAAATCGCTGAGCTAGAAAGCAAAAGCATGGACGAGAAGAATAAAAAAGATAAAGCTCTTTCTAAAATTAATCAATTGCAAAGAGATATGAAAATAAGCCAATCGCACAACGATTTAAGTAGTAAAATGACGAGGGTAAACAAGCTAGAAGAAGAGATTAAAAATAGTAATCGCCTACAAGCGGATCTTTCTAAGCAGTTAGTGACGAAAAAAGCTTTGCTTGAAAAGAATCTCTCTAAATAAACACACCAAAGAGTAAAATGTTAATCGTTCGAAAATAAGAAATGGATAGAGCCTCAGATGTTCTCTGAAGACTCTATCCATTTTTTCATTAATAATCCCCTATACATTTAATCCATCAATTCATTCATCGTTTTCTTGAATGTCTCAATGAAAGCTTCGGCGGCCTTGGATAAGTAACGTCCACGGCGGTACGCAACCACGAGCGTCCGACTCGGAACCGGATCTGCCAGTGGCAAATATACGGGAACGAATTCGCTACGGGGCGCCCGAGCAATGAAGCGGGGAACAAGTGTGATTCCCATGCCTGTTGCTACGAGGGACTGTACAGTCTCCATATTGTTGCTCTCAAAGACAACATGCGGATCAAATCCGGCCTGATGGCAAAGATCGAAGGTCATTTTGCGGAAACCTTGCCCCTTCTTGAGCACGATAAAAGATTCACCGCTTAGTTCGCTGATTTTGACCGGCATTGGATGGTCACTTTGTGCGCGAACAGCGAGTGGGTGATTTGCAGGTACAGCTAGATCAATCATTTCCTCGCCAATGGCCTCATACGTCAAGGAGGGCTCCATCAATGGTAGGGAGAGAAGACTTAAATCGGTCTTGCCAGCGGCAGTCAGCTTCTCTAGATTCATGGATGAATCCTCAAGCAGTGTAATTTCAATATCCGGATACTGACGTTTAAAGGAAGGCAGCACATGTGGAAGTAAATGCGCACCGGTAATCGGCATACTACCGATTACAACTTTGCCAGTGCGGAGCTCTGAAATGTCGGCCATTTCCTGACGCAATAGATCTACCGCATCCATAATCTTTTGGGCTTGCTCCATAAATTTCTCTCCAGCATGAGTCACTTCTACTGTACTCGTATTGCGCTGGAAGAGTAGCACACCTAGTTCTTTCTCAAGTTTGGAGAGCTGCTGGCTTAAGGAAGGCTGAGCAATGTGGAGTTTCTCGGCAGCTCGGGAGAAATTACGTTCGGCAGCAATTTGTAATGCGTATTGAAGTTGTCTTAATTCCATATCTTATCGATCCTCATCATCATAGTGTTAAGTATAGTATAGAAACATTAGAGGAAAATAGCTATGAACCGAGTAGATGAAGGCTCTCATGGAGATTAATTTAAATCTCTACCCACAAAGAAACAAAGATGAAGAGTACATAAAGTAAGATCGGAAGTAGCAGCGCAGTGACGCATAAAAACCATAACCAAGGCGTTCGTACTATTTCTTTAACTGCTTCTTTGAAAGATATGTAGGTCAAGGGTGATAAAGTCGATTTTCTATTTACATCACTTAGGTATGAAACAATGTGCTTTAGAGCCTTTTCTTTCTGAGTTTCATCAAAGCTGTCTAGCTTAAGCTGTAATTGTTGTTCTAATTGTTGAATATTTTTCAGACATATTCTCACCTCATAACTAATATACCATTATTTTACTATTAGGAGACTGCTAATACATAATAATGGAATGATAACAAATAACAAACGAATTACACCGTGACTGAAATAATTAAAATAAGGTACAATTATGTAATAACTACTTTTGGAGGAAACATAATGGAAACTGAAGAGGAACAAAAACAACAAGCCATACCAGCAGAAGATGAAGAAGGTAACTTCAAACTTTTATTTGCAGATAAGATCTTAGATGTGAAGTCTGAGGTTGAGGATGACCCAGATAGTGCTGCAATATTCTATTATGAAGATGGTAAAACATATCAATACATTCACAGTGAAAAAGCTATGGCACAATTCAATGAGTGGATGGAATCTGGAGAAGACGAATAATATATTAAAATTAGTCGCCGATAGGTGGCTTTTTTTATGTCTAGGCAGTAGCTTTCGTTCATAGTTATTTCCTATAAGTTTTATAGATATTATATCTTGGAACAATTAAGACGAAGATGTTATATTTATTTCATTCAAGAGATTACCGTAAATCTAGGATCTCTTCCAAGGAACGAAACCATAATTGGGGTGAAATTGATGAGTAAAAAGACGATGTTTGAGAAAATTTGGGATAATCACGTAATTCATCAAGAAGAGGGCAAGCCGAGCATTTTGTACATCGATTTGCATCTTGTACACGAAGTAACATCTCCACAGGCATTTGAAGGTCTACGACTGAGCGGTCGTAAAGTACGCCGCCCAGAATTAACTTTCGCTACCATGGATCATAACGTTCCAACAAAGGATCGTTTCAACATTAAAGATCCAATTTCGAAGCAACAAATTGATACACTATCGCAAAACTGCCGTGATTTCGGCGTTACTTTGTTCGATTTGAACACAGTTGACCAAGGTGTAGTACACGTTATGGGACCTGAGCTAGGTCTTACTCATCCGGGTAAAACGATTGTTTGTGGTGATAGCCACACCTCTACACACGGAGCATTCGGTGCACTAGCATTCGGTATTGGTACGAGCGAAGTTGAACACGTTATGGCAACGCAGTGTCTACAACAGAGCAAAGCGAAGACAATGGAAATTCGTTTTACTGGCAACCGTAAACCAGGCGTAACTGCGAAGGACTTAATCCTCGGCGTTATTGCTAAATATGGTACAGATTTTGCAACAGGTTACGTTATCGAGTATACAGGTGAAGCGATTCGTAAATTGACGATGGAAGAGCGTATGACTGTATGTAATATGTCCATCGAAGGTGGAGCAAGAGCGGGTATGATCGCACCAGATGAGACTACTTTTGAATATCTGCGTGGTCGTCAATACGTTCCACAGGGCAGCAACTATGACACTGCTGTGGAAACTTGGAAACAGCTCGTAACGGATGAAGGCGCTGTATATGATCTAGTTCTTGAGTTTGATGTGGAAACTTTGATTCCGCAAGTTACTTGGGGAACAAGTCCTGGTATGGGTACTGACATTACGTCTAGCGTACCGGTTCCAGCTGAACTTCCTACAGAGAACGAACGTAAAGCCGCTGAGAAGGCACTTGAGTACATGGGACTTACACCAGGTACGCCAATCACGCAAATTGATATAGATTATGTATTTATTGGTTCATGTACAAATGGTCGTATTGAAGACCTTCGTGCTGCTGCTGAGGTAGCAAGAGGACATAAAGTATCAGATAAAGTTACAGCAATCGTCGTTCCTGGTTCAGGACGTGTTAAGATTCAAGCGGAAGAAGAAGGACTCGATCTAATTTTCACTGCTGCAGGATTTGAATGGCGCGATGCGGGTTGCAGTATGTGCCTAGCGATGAACCCTGACGTGCTTGAACCAGGACAACGCTGTGCATCTACTTCTAATCGTAACTTCGAAGGCCGTCAAGGCCGTGGTGGACGTACGCATCTGGTTTCACCAGCTATGGCAGCAGCGGCAGCGATCAAAGGTCGTTTTGTAGATGTACGGAATTGGGATTTTATAACTGACGTGGTTAGCTAGGGAGGAGTTATTAATATGGAAGCATTCACTAAATTAACAGGTATTGTTGCACCCGTTGACCGGGTCAATGTAGATACCGACGCTATTATTCCTAAACAATTTTTGAAACGTATTGAACGTACAGGCTTTGGACAATTCCTATTCTTTGAATGGAGATTTGACGAGCAAGGGAATGTGAACGAGAATTTCGAGATGACCAAGCCACGTTACGAAGAAGCTTCAGTACTCGTTTCTAGAGCGAATTTCGGATGTGGTTCCTCACGTGAGCATGCGCCTTGGGCGATTATGGATTATGGTTTTAAATGTGTCATCGCTCCTTCTTTTGCAGATATTTTCTACAATAACTGCTTCAAGAATGGTATTCTTCCTATTAAATTGTCAGAAGAGCAAGTAGAAGATCTGTTCCAGCGTACTGCCGCTCATGAAGGATACCAACTGAATGTAGATTTGGAGAATAAGACATTGAACGATGATTACGGACTTCATATCGACTTCGATTTGGATGAACACCGTCGTCAATTCTTGCTACAAGGGCTAGATGATATTGGTCTGACACTCCAGCATGAGGATGAAATTTCTGCTTATGAACAAAAGCGTGCTGCGGCAGCTTTAGTGTAATAGCATATTATTTCTAGTGAAATAAATATCGAATTTTAAGAAGCTTTTATCTTCTTTTAAAGAGGATAGAAGCTTCTTTGCGTATTTAGGTAAAATAATGTAATTTCTCGGCAGGAAAACAACCGCCTTATAGCGAATATTTGTCGTATCCTACAGTTAATGATTTTTTTATATAGATTTCGTCGTATCGTCATGCAAATCACAAAAAATAAGATTTTGGCAGAGGTGGAAGATGAAGAAATTTGGATTTTTAATGTTTTTGTTGGTGTTTGTCGTAATGTTCTCGTCCCAGCATCAAGTTTCAGCAGCGGCTTCGGCTAAGAAGATTCCGATTATTCTGGATGGTAAGACGTTGAAGGTTACCGGAAAAGCGGAAGTTACAAATGTTAACAGCAGTGTGATGGTTCCTTTTCGCGTTGTGGGAGAGAATCTGGGATTTGATGTGAAATGGGATCAGAAGTCTCAGAAGGTTACATTGAAGAAGGCTGGCAAGACCATTGAACTTTCTGTTAATAAGACAACGGCTACTGTCGATGGGAAAAAGGTTACAATGCTCAATCCCCCTCTTATGAAAAATGAGAGTGTTATCGTTCCGATTCGCTTTGTGAGTGAACAAATGGGGATTCATGTCAGTTATGATGGCGTCAACAAAGCGGTTTATTTAACAACAACGGATGAGCAGACTCCTGTTCAAGATTCGGATACTAGTAAAGGAAATGGTAAAACTCCAATTGTTCCTGAACCGCCAACTAAGACTCCATCTACAACAGTTCCATCGATAACGCCTCCTCCGACAACAGGTAAGCCTTCTACACCGGATGGCAACTCGAGTGGTGGCAAGACACCAACATCAGGCTCAACGGAGCCAGGAGAAGTGATTGATCCTATTCCTGCTGCTAAGGGAGCGCAGGTGAGTGGAATTAGCTTTAGTGAGAATCGTCTAATGGTCGCAATTGATGGTGATCAAACGATCAAACCTAATGTTTTTAAGATGACAAATCCGGACCGTATAGTTGTCGATCTTCCAAAAACGGTCTTTTCAGAATTATTTACTAGTACTCAGTCTCTGAATGCTGGCAACCAAGGACAATTGAGCGTTACAGATTATCCAGACGTGTCTAATATTCGTTATTCTGTATTCAGCAATAATCCACCTACCGTTCGAATTGTAATGGATTTAAATGGTCCCAAAGCATACTCCGTATATAACGGGGATTCGGGTTCAGGACTTATCATTATAGATTTAAATACCTCTGATAATTCACCATCAGTGCCAGTGGGTAATAACGGTAAGAAAGTCGTTGTTATCGACGCTGGACATGGCAATCAAGATCCAGGGACTATCGGTGTTACTGGAAAGAAGGAGAAAGATTTTAATTTAGCTATGGCTCAGAAAGTTGGACAACTTCTATCGAATGAGTCAGGTATTGATGTGGTATTAACTCGGAGTGACGATACTTTCCTGAAGCTTGAGGAACGAGCCAAAATTGCTAATAGTCTGAATGCGGATGTGTTTATTTCTATTCATGCTAATAGCTCGACGTCTTCTGCTGCCAGTGGTAGCGAAACCTATTATCAGCGTGATGGAAGTAAAGCATTGGCTAGTGTTATGCATAAGTACTTGGTGAAATCGACAGGACTTAGTGACCGTAAAGTGCGCTATGGTAATTTTCATGTCATTCGTGAAACGAAAATGCCTGCAGTTCTGCTGGAAGTGGGTTACCTAAGTAATGGAAAAGATGAGTCTACCCTCTTTACTGAAAGTGTTCAAGACTCAGTCGCTCAAGGAATTGTGAGCGGAATCAAAGAATATTTGGGGATCAAGTAGGAATTCCTCAAGGAGGCAATAATATGAATAAAAAGATATGGTGTGCTGCACTGCTATCTATGGTCGTGGTTGTGGGTACAGGGTGTGGACAGAAACCTGATACGTCTGCCGAGCCTGCTCCAACAGAACAAGGTAGTACGTCAAATACACCAGATGATAGCACGAATACTGCAAATGCTGCAGGATCTGAACAACCTTCGAATACAGTGAATACTACTAATAATGGCACCACGACAACGACTGTTGAGACATCAACAACAGAAAAGAAGCAGAAGATTGATGTCTATTATACCGATCCACAGGAATTAGAACTCAAGAAGAGCCAGCAGGAAATCAAGTTCAGTGACGATATTCATAAATATAAAGAGGCATACAAAGCTTTACAGAACAGCCTTGACAAAGAGCTTATTCCATTGTGGAGCAAAATTGAGCTAAAATCATTAGACATTAAGAATGGAGCCCTAACAATGGATATCCATATGCCAGATGAAGCACGTCTTGGATCAGGTGGAGAGCAGTATGCTCTTGACGCTTTATCAAACACGATGTTTCAGTTTGATGAAGTTAAGTCTCTTGAATTGCTTGTAGATGGTAAGAAAGTGGAAAGTTTAATGGGCCATGTTGATCTGGAGCACCCAATGGTAAGAAGATAGGAATCAAAATTAATAGTTATAAGAAGAAGCTTCTTATTCCCAAGTGGAATGTAGAGGCTTTTTTATATTTATATTGGAAATAAATGCATTTTAATTTGCGTAAATGTATAAAAAACTATGTTTAAAGACCTTGATTTCACTCAAACTTTTGCATAAAGAGGAATATATTCGCAACTTTTAACGGGATTACACGTCTAAAGTATGTCTGGTAATGTCGAGGTAAATGCCGAGCCGAAACGTCAGGAGTAAATGAAAAAATAAAAATAGTAGGGGTGAACAATGAAGAGATTTAGTTTTATGTTGTTGTTTTTATTTGTCTTCATATTGGCGTTTCCTAGTAATGGACAGGCTGCGGCGGCGAGCACAAAGATAAATGTTGATGGTAATCTGCTTCAAATGCCAGCTCATGCAAATGTTGAAAATGTGAGCGGTAATATTATGATTCCATTTCGTGTCGTCGGTGAAAGTCTAGGGTTTGATGTCGCATGGGAGCAAAAGACGCGCACGGTAACTATACAGAAAGACAGTAAAGTTATTAAATTAGTTGTAAATCAAAAAACTGCTTATGTAGATGGAAACAAGATTTCGCTAGCAATTGCACCTATTCTTCGTACAGATACAGTGATTGTACCCGTTAGGTTTGTTAGTGAATCCATGGGAATGAGTGTCGGATGGGACAATCATTCCAAGACTGTTTTTATTAATACCCAGAATGGCGATGCTGGAAACGGCAATGGTGAAACTGGAACGACTCCAAATCCAGGTGCGGGTTCAGGAAGCAATAACGGATTAGCAGAATTAAGCGGATTGAGTTTCAGTGAAAATCGTTTGCTTCTAGCAACATCAGGAAATGTGAAAGTGAATACTTTCAAAATGGATGGCCCTAACCGCATTGTTATTGATTTGGCGAATACCAAATTCTCAGATACGTTTGGAAAGAGCTCTCCACTTGATGGAAACCTATCGGGATCTATTAAGGTGAGTGGGTATCCGGATGTTTCGAATGTAAGATATTCTTTGTATGACAATAATCCTTCTACAGTTAGAGTCGTTATAGACCTTAATTATGCTAAGAATTATAAATTGTACAATGAAAGTGGCATGTATATTATCGACTTAAACACATCAGACAGCGGTACTCCATCAACTCCAGTTGGAGGCGGTGGTAAGAAGATTGTAGTTATTGATGCTGGACATGGAGCTAAAGATCCAGGTACAAGTGGAGTTACGGGTAAGAAAGAGAAGGCGTTTAATCTAGCGGTAGCATTGAAAGTGGACAAGCTGCTTAAGCAGGAGTCAGGTATTGACGGCGTGTTAACACGAAGCGACGATACATTCCTAGAATTGAAAGATCGTGTCAAGATTGCTAGTGATCTTAAAGCTGATTTGTTCATCTCTATTCATGCGAACAGTGCTGGATCTTCTGTAGCCACAGGCACTGAAACCTATTATCAGCGCGAATCTAGTAAGGCGCTTGCGAAAGTAATGCATAAGTATCTGGTTCAGGCAACGGGTCTAACAGACCGCGGTGTGCGTTATGGTAATTTCCACGTTATTCGTGAAACTAAAATGCCAGCAGTATTACTTGAGGTCGGTTATCTAAGTAATAAGAACGATGAATCTGCATTATTCTCAGAGGCCCTGCAAAACAGGGTAGCACAAGGAATTGTTAAAGGTATAAAGGAATATCTTGGACTATAATCTATCAAACGTATGATTCGTAATTGATAGTTCACTTGTATGAAAGGTATATGTTACAAAGGAGGCGGCAGAGATGAATAGAAAGATATGGTGCGCAGGACTCTTAACACTAGTTATGATTATCGGAACTGGCTGTGGGGAGAAGGCTTTGTCTGGAACAGACAGCACACAGCAGCAGAATGCAGCCGGTCAGAATCAAGTCGATGATAAAGATCCTGTTACTGTAAAACCTAACACAGATAAAGAGACGGTAGCTAAACCAGATTCAGGTACTCAAACTAAGCCGGAATCTGAAAAAACACCGCCTAAAGATCCGGACAAGAGTTCGTCAATGAAGAAAGAAAAGATTGACGTTTACTACACCGATCCGCAAGAAATGGAACTAAAAAAATCTCAGAAAGAGATTAGTTTTCAAGACGAGCTGGGGAAATACAAAGAAGCGTATAAATCACTACAGTCTAGTAATTCGGCTGATTTAGTATCTTTATGGGCTAAAGTAGAGCTTAAAAGCTTGGTTTATAAGGATGGGGCAATGACGATGGATGTTCATTTGCCAGACGAAGCTAGACTTGGAGCAGGTGGAGAGCAATATGCTCTAGACGCTCTTAAAAATACAATGTTTCAGTTTAATGAAGTGAAATCGGTTGAGCTATTGGTAGATGGCGCTAAAGTTGAAAGCTTGATGGGCCATGTCGATTTAGATCATCCAATGACAAAAAACTGAAAAGTATAGGGGAAAAAGCAGGAGCTTAAAGCCTAGTTGTCGAACATGGTTTAACATGGATTTTGATGTAGTAGAGAGAGGGGAAAAAGAATGTCTTCCACACGTAACAATAATTCTTCAAAACAATCCCGAAAAATAGTTTCAGCCATGCTTGTCAGTATGATGGCTTTAAGCTCCGGCACAGCTGTTTTTGCCGACGGAGCGGTAACCACCGCTGCAACATCTGTTGCTTCATCTAGTCAATTTAGTGATGTTAAAAGCGGTTACTGGGCTGAGAAACATATTTATAAACTAGCGGCTCAAAGTATTCTACTCGGTAACAACGGTTTGTTTCGTCCTAATGATTATGTAACACAACAAGAAGCTGTAACCATGGCCATTCGGTTTGCTGGACTTGAGAATAAGTTAAGTACTAGCGGGGCAGTGGCATTACCGACAAATGTGAAAGTTAATAATTATTTCAAGCCATACGTTGCTTTAGCATTCCAACAAAATCTTCTAAACAAGCAATCAGAGATCGCTTCATTACCTGCAGGTTCAAAAGACTCATGGGGCGAGCATAAAGCAAGCCGTGAGTGGATTACAGAAGTGCTTGTGCGTGCAATTGGAAAAGAAGCTGAGGCTTCTTCCTCTGCTACTAAAGCTACGACGTTTGCAGACAACAGTAAAATTTCTGCATCCAAGCGTGGTTTTGTTAATGTAGCACTTGATATGGGTCTGACAAACGGTATGGATGGAAACCGTTTTGATCCACAAGGAACGGTTACACGGGCACAGCTCGCTACTTTCTTCAGCCGTGCTGAAGCGTTTAACAATGTTCACTACAATAATTCAGCAGAAGGCATTATTACAGGCATTACGGGTAATAAACTGGAACTCTATGTTGACGGCAACATTCGCAGCTATACAGTAGATGCTTCCACGGCTTACTATACGAGTTCATCAGAGAGTAAAATTGCTTTGGCTGATTTAAAGCCATTCACTAAAGTAATGGTGATCGGCAGTACTGCTAAGGTATCATATGTAGAGTTAACAGATTCCAAATTACAACTTGAAACAACCGAAGGTACATTCCAGAAGTTGTCTCCAGGTAATATTCTCTGGGTTGAAGCTAATAATACTTTCTTACAGTTTTCTTATGATGCTGGAACGACCTTCCTGGATCAGAATGGTGCCAAGATTGATGCAACTGCACTTGCAGTAGGCAGCAAGATTGCGATTCAGAAAGAAACGTTTAGCAGTGCTAAGAAGACCGTTATTGTTCAAGTGAAATCGGGAATAATTAATAAAACGGGTACAGGCACGTTACAAAGCGTGGATACAGCGACCAAATCGGTAGTTCTTAAGAACGCATCAGGTGCGCTAGAGAGTTATACGTGGGATGATAACTCAGTCATTCGCTATAAGAATCAAATTTTACTTCCATCCGAACTGAAGAACGGGTCTACTGTGAATTTTACAGTCAAGAATAATGTAATTCAGTCGATAGAAGTAACCCAAAGCGTTGAACGTACAGTTCGTGGTTCTTTATATGAAGTAGGTACTAACGGTTCTACGATTACGTACAAGCGTGATGGTGGACAATTGGAAGTAAAACTACTTGCAGATAAACCTGAAATTGTAATTAGCGGCATTGCTGTTCCGACACTTGCTGATCTTAATGCAGACGCAACGGCAGGAGATCAGGTTGAACTTACCTTGAATCCACAAGATCAAGTAAGTAAAATTCAGGTGCTTAATCGTCAAATGGAACAAATGCGCGGCGCAACCGTTGTCTCTTATGAGCCAAAGACTAAATTTCTAACGTTGCTTGATACGAATAAGAAGCCTTACGTCGTGACTTTAGATGATAAAACGAAGTTAATTTATAGCACCAATAACCCGACTTTAACGGGAATTGAATCGTTGCTTACAACGAATCGGAAAGTTAACGTCAGTTATCTAAGCAATCGGGCACTTTCATTAGAAGTTATTTATCAGTACGAAGGCAAAGTAACAGCAATTGATGTTGCTGCGAAGAAATTGACTCTTCTAACCGCTGAAGGACAATCTATGAATTTAACTTTCTCAAATCCAACGATTGATGTCTATGGTAAGAGTAATTCGGTTCTTTCAGATGTGAAGGTGGGTAATTCCATCGCTGCTGTGTTGAATGCAAATCAAGATTCAGTGCAAAGCATTCTTGTTAAATCTTCCATGCAGTTTGAACTTGTAGCGGTGGATACGGTGACTTCACGTGTTACACTGAAAAGTGATGGATCAACTTCACAGATTTACTTGGATAAAGCTGTGATCACAGGAGACAATGGACAAGTTATCCCATTAAATGAACTGCGCGCCGGTAATATCCTGAATGTTACTTTTAACGGTAGTACTCCTGCTTCTGCGCAAGTTGTGAAGTTAACGACAGGTCAAATCACGGCTGTTGATTCTTCCACATCTTCTCCAAGCATTACAGTCAAAAATTTCAGCGGCACAACGGAGACTTTTAAGCTAAATGGATCTCCTAAAATTGTGAATGCGAGTGGAAGTTCACTAAGTATTGGTAATCTGGCAGCAGGTAACCGTGTTGAAGTTAGGAAGGATGTTGACGGCAATGCTCTTGTAAAAGTGCTTGATACGGCATCAAAGTCCTACTGGAAATATGACAGTTATGCGAAGGAAATATTTGTGAAAGTTCAAAATGTCAATGAAATCAACCACTTCACGCTATCCCCTGGTGCTTATATACATCAAGGAGATACCATTTTGACCGTGCAATCCCTACAGGAAAATGATAATATTGTATTGTATTTCAATAACGGAACGGTTGTTGAAATTCAGAAACAATAGTATGCTTTGGGAATGGTCATGAGATACACCGTCTTGATGCGGGATCTTTCCCGTATCAAGACGTTTTTTTTGCAGGAGGTACCCATCATGAATGTTGCTACTGTTCGTTATATACTGGATTGTATCGGGGAGTTATTCCCTGACGCACATTGTGAGTTGAATCACAGTAATGCGTTTGAGCTTACGATCGCTGTACTTTTATCCGCTCAGTGTACGGATGAGACGGTGAATAAGGTAACGAAGGATTTATTTCAAAAGTATAGATCGCCCCAAGATTACGTGTCGGTTCCGCTTGAAGAATTAGAGCAGGATATCCGCCGTATTGGGCTTTACCGCAACAAGGCCAAGCACATCCATCATTTGTGCCTGCTGCTGATGGAACGGTATGGCGGTGAAGTGCCGAAGGAGCATGATCAGCTAATTCAGCTTCCTGGCGTGGGACGCAAAACAGCGAATGTAGTTGTTTCTAATGCTTTTGGAGTACCGGCAATTGCTGTGGATACTCATGTCGAGCGTGTTTCCAAAAGATTAGGGCTGGCAGGTTGGAAAGATTCGGTGCTGGAAGTGGAGAAAAAATTGATGAAGAAGGTTCCTCGAGATGAGTGGACTTTGACTCATCATCGTCTCATTTTTTTTGGAAGATACCACTGTAAGGCTCAGAATCCCAAATGCCAAGTTTGTCCACTGCTTGATGTGTGCCGTGAAGGAAAAAAACGTATGAAGACGTCCCTAATCAGACAAGATAAGAAGCATACAGGATAGGAAGAACAAAGATGGAGAAGGATGGGATGTTAATGAAGTGCATTTCGGTGTATACAGACAAATTTGAGTTATTTTCCGATATTTTCGAAGAAGTAATTAACTGCGAATTAGAAGAAAACGAAGAAAAAGAAGTAGATGGCATCACAGTTAGCCATTCTGGACAAGTTCCTGAGCACTACCTTGAGCGTATGTCCGTAAAACCAGAAGTTGTTGTAATGAAGGACAAGTCCCTTGGGCTAACCATTTTGCAACATGGTAAAGTGTTTGAAATTCTAGTTCCTGAGCTCGAAAGCGCATCAGTATAAGTTGGTGCTTTAGAGATTAGGCCTGATCATTCATAGACTGATCTCAATAAAACCGTTACTCACGGTTTTATTTTTTTTGCCCTTAGGTAAGGTAAGTGTTTTCCAACTCCACTTTGAATGCTACAATAAAACTTTGAGTGAACTCGATATTCTCATTTTTTTCATAAGCTTACTTAAGGGAGAGAAAGCAGCATGTCTAATGGCGTCAATGAGCCAGTTATAAATGAGGTACAAGATTCCTTACGTCCGCTTCACAATCAACTAGTAACGTGGGGAGATTCAAGATCTGCTAATCTGATCGGTGATTTGTTAGGTAAGGAAGCGGCGGGGGAAATGACCATTGCATTATGCGGACACTTCTCTGCAGGTAAGTCCAGTCTAATTAATTCCCTGTGTGGTAAAAAAGTGCTCCCTTCTGGACCCGTACCTACGAGCGCTAATGTTGTGTCTATTCGGAATGGTGAGCCGCGAGCGCTTATTTATCCTGCTGCCGCAAAACAATCAGCTAAAAGTCAGGAATCTGGTCAGGCGGATGTAACTAACGACCAGAAGAGCCTATCGCCAAAGGAAGTTTCTTTGGATGAATTATATACATATTGCACAAACGGTGGTGATTACGCTGCTGTTGAAGTGTGGGATCATGTACCGCTTCTTGGTTCTCATGGTGTACTTATGGATACTCCAGGTGTGGATTCAACAGATGATGGTCATCAGAAGGCTACTCACTCTGCGCTGCATCTTGCAGATGCTGTGCTGTATGTTATGGATTACAACCATGTTCAATCAGAGAATAATCTTGTATTTGCAAAGAGCTTATCCGATTGGGGTAAGCCGCTGTACTTGATCGTAAATCAGATCGATAAACATCGTGAACGTGAGCTTTCGTTTAGCAAATATCGTGAAGAGGTGGAAGCAGCTTTTAAACGATGGCAGGTAGATTATGAAAGTTTACTGTTCACATCTTTGAAAGTGAAGGATCATCCCTATAACCAGTGGGTATCATTAACAAAACTGATTACGGATTTAATTGATCAAAGAGAGCCCTTATTGACCTACAGTATTTCTTGCTCCGCTCATCATGTGGCTGAACAGTCATTAGAATCGTATCAGGCATCTCTACAGGACGAGAAGGCGGCATTGCTTGAAGAAATGGGAGGGGAAGAGCAGGCGGCAAAAGTTGAGGCAGAAACATCTCGCTTGCAGACCGAACTGTTACGGCTAGAACAACTCACGGCAACGGAACGTGACCTTATGCGCCGCGAAGTTGATTCTCTTCTAGATAATTCAAGTTTAACACCTGCTGATTTGCGGGAAATCGCTCGATTATTTCTAGAAAGCCGTAAACCTAAGTTTAAGATGGGTTTATTATTTTCAGGAAATAAGACGGAGCAGGAGAAGCAAGAACGTTTAGATCGTTTTGTTAAAGGGCTGCGGGAACAGGCTTCGGCTCAGATCGTTTGGCATCTTCAGCATTTGCTCCGTCGTTTTGGAGAGAAATATGGTGTTTGGAGCGAGTCTTTGCAGCACGAGCTAGAAGCAGCGACACCTGAGATTGGAGCAAAGCAAATTCTCGATTCCGTGCAGCCAGAGGCGATGTTGTCTGGCGAGTATGTGTTGAACTATTGCCGCCAGCTGTCGACAGAGCTTAAGGCAATGTATCGGCGTGCGGCGATTGATTTCGCCGAGCGTATACTGGTGGATGTTGCTGCATCCACCGCTGTTGAAGTGCAGCGCGTTCAGCAGGAGCTAAGCGAGCTGCATGAACAGTCTGCAGCGATCTCGCGCTATGCAGCATTGCAGCGCGGAATCGCTGAGCGCGCGGCAGCCACGCAGAAGCTGCTGCCGCCACGTCTTGAGCTCAGCCGCGGGGGCATTGCCCGCGGTGAGCG
>NZ_BAVZ01000008.1 GCF_000576305.1 Paenibacillus pini JCM 16418
GAAGAACCACTGTTGATTCTCATCGACGGTGGTTTTTATTTTTGTCTGTACACATGTGGATATCTTATTTAAAGCTGAATGTTCTATCCACAATATTAAGAATTCTAATAATTTTTACATTCTTTATACACAATAAAGCCACCTACTCATGAATTATCGCAAGATTCTTCTCCACACATCCACAATTTCATCAACACTATACACAAACCAATACCAAGTTCACATTTCCATAATCATTTTGATCCATAACACTCCATAATTGTGTCGAACTATACACAAGTCTTGAACAACCTGAGGATAAATCGAAAATAAACCTTTAATATTCAAAAATTCATCCACAGGCCATGAAATAAACTTTTTCAAACTTTAATAATATGTAAATATTTACCTTTATAATTAGATTGATGCACTTGTTTTCGGATAATTTCGAATCTTTATGGGAATCGTTATGAACAAGGGGGGATGAACAGTGCCATATAATAAGTCTACAAAAATAGATGACCAGCAAAACAAAGCTAGTATAAAAGAAGAAATTATTACGCTTCACCCGGAAAAGACTGCAAAATATCCGCCAAGTTTGAATCAGATTCCAAAGAAGGATTCATAAGGCTGCATTTGCAACTGTAGGATTAGCAATCCAAAGCAATCCAAAGCAATCCAAGAAAATCTCTTTTTAGGATGGTGAATAGACACTGATGTCTATTCAACTGCCAAGAAGGGATTTTCTTATTTTAACTAGGAAGGTATAAAGATTAATCATCTCAAGAGGCATGGGGATTTTGCAAACGAACGATGCCGTGATGTTATAATAGGGTGGAGAGAGAGGCGATAGGGATGAAATCTTTAGTTTTAGCAGAAAAGCCCTCTGTAGCAAGAGAAATTGCACGGGTAATGGGCAGTCGTGAGAAACACAAGGGGTATTTTGAAGGACCAAAATATATTGTCACTTGGGCGCTAGGACATTTAGTTGGACTAGCGGAGCCTGAGGACTATGATCATAAATATGCTACCTGGAATTTAGAGGATTTACCCATCCTTCCAGGCACAATGAAGCTGAAGGTGCTGCGTGAAACTAGTCAACAGTTCAAGGTGGTTCAGCAGCTTGCACGTAGGCAAGATATAGGTGATTTGATTGTGGCTACAGATGCTGCGCGTGAAGGTGAACTACTTGCACGGTGGATTTTGAATATGATCAAATGGAATAAACCTTTTCAGCGCTTGTGGATATCTTCTCAGACGGATAAAGCGATTAAAGAGGGGTTTGCTGGCTTACGACCAGGTAAAGAGTTTGATCGATTGTATGAATCTGCTCGATGCCGCGCTGAGGCGGATTGGATGATCGGGCTGAACGTAACACGGGCATTGACTGTAAAGTTTGGAGCACAGCTCTCCGCAGGTAGAGTTCAAACTCCAACACTTGGCATGATTATGGACAGAGAACATGAGATTATACAGTTCCGCTCACAGGCTTATGACATGATTAAGGCGGATTTTGGCAGTTTTACAGCTTCGTGGCGGAGTGGTGGTGGCAATGGACGGATTTTTGATCGAAAACAGGCAGAAGAGCTAAAGGCGAAGCTTGAGGATAAGAGCGGACGTATTATAAAGGTGAAAAAAACAGAGAAAGTAGAACCACATCCACTAGCTTATGATCTCACAGAGCTGCAGCGTGATGCCAACCGAAAGTACGGATTTTCGGCGAAACAAACATCGAATGTACTTCAAAAATTGTATGAACAGCATAAGCTGGTTACTTATCCACGTACAGATAGCAGATACTTAACAACAGATATGGCTGGCACGCTGAAGGAACGACTGAATAGTGTGGCTGTTGGACCATATGCGACGCTTGCTCGTCCACTTCTACGTAAGAATTTACCGATCAGCAAACGCATTGTAGATGATTCCAAGGTAAGTGATCACCACGCCATTATTCCAACAGAAGAGACATTACTACTAAATAAGCTCAACACAGAAGAGCGTAAGCTATACGATTTGATCGTGCGTCGCTTTATCAGTCTGTTCTATCCACCTGCGCTGTATGATGCGGTAGATGTTGTTGTTCAGGTAGAAGGAGAATCCTTTCATGTTAAAGGGACAACAGTGAAGAACAGTGGCTGGCGGGAGGTATATGGGGGTATAGCATCTAGCGAAGATGAGGGAGAGGAAGATGCTACATCTGCCTCCGAATCCGACGAGAGCAGTTCCGCGCTTCCAGTGTTGAACGAGGGAGATACGGTTAAGATTCAGAAAGTCCAAATGCAGAACGGACGAACGCTTCCTCCTAAGCGATATTCAGAAGCTGGATTGTTGTCACAGATGGAGAAGCATGGTCTTGGAACACCAGCAACACGCGCGGATATCATCGAGAAGCTAGTTAACTCCGATACGATCGAAAGGCAGGGAAGTGTGCTGCATCCGACCGGTAAAGGTAAACAGCTTATAGAACTCGTATCGTCAGAACTTGCTACCCCAGGATTAACAGCCAAATGGGAAGCTGAGCTGGAAGGGATCGCGCGGGGTAAAGGTAAGGCTGAACCATTTTTAGAAGGTATCCGAAGTATGTCTAAAGAATTGGTCGCAGGAGTTAAGGGAAGCGCGGTTGAATACAAACCTCATAACGTTTCGACTAGTCACTGTCCAGATTGCGGAACTCGCCTCTTAGAGAAGAAGAGTAAGCGCGGACTTATGCTCACTTGCCCAAGTGATGATTGTGGTTATCGCCGATCTGGTGAAAAACGACTATCGAATCGTCGCTGTCCTCAGTGTCATAAGAAGATGGAGATGAAGGAAGGTAAAGCAGGTTTGTATGTTCAATGTCTGTCCTGTGGCATTACGGAGACGATGAATCAGGGCGGTAAACATGTGAATAAACGAGAGGAACGCAAGCTTGTTCAGCAATATTCGAAACAAGAGACTGTAGGCTCTAATCTGGGAGAACTGTTGAAGGCAGCGATGGAACAAAAAAACAATAAATAAATGTTAAAAATGGAGTCGTTAGAATTGGAAATGTCGTTTATGTGAAGTCGTATTGGTTAATATTGTTTCTGCCAGTGGATACAATTATAATAGAAGTAAGCAGTTGGATCGGAGGTGACCCTTCGTTGAGGACATTGATTTGGATATGGTTTATTTTTATTAATGTGGTAGGATACTTAGTCATGTCCGAAGACAAACGTAGAGCAAGAAATAGGCGGGAGCGAGTTCCAGAACGTACACTCTTTATTCTTGCAGCCATTGGCGGCTCACTTGGCGTACTGATTGCAATGTATCGTAAACGTCACAAGACACGTCATTTGAGTTTTAGAATGGGTATACCTGTATTACTTGTGATTAATGTAGCTTTGTATACGTACTTCCTGAAATAGTGGAATATTCTTTATGACCATCCTTTGGTTTCATCCATAATTATATGGTTTAATACATTTCAATTCAGTCTATGGACAAGAGAAAGAAGAGGTGGGCTCACATGTTATTCTCCAAAATTTTATTGGCATATGACGGTTCCAAAGCTTCGAATAAGGCCCTTGATCGTGCTATTGAGTTGGCTCAAGCTGCTCCGGATTCTGTTATTGATGTTATTCATGTATTTGATTTCCCACGTGTCTTTATGGGTGAAGGCCTTGCCCCAATTCCGGCTTCAGTAAACAAGGATTTTTATGACTTGGCTGAACAAACGATAGAAGAAGTGAAAGAGCGTCTGGCAACTGCAGGAGTTAACTCTAATGTTGAACTCATTCAGGGCGGACCGGCTGAAGTGATTCTGAAGTACGCTAAAGAGAATGACTCGGACGTTATTATTATCGGTAGCCGTGGCCTTGGCGGAATTCGCGAGTTTGTACTTGGTAGCGTTAGCCATAATGTGGTGCAGCACTCCCGTGTTCCTGTACTTGTAGTTAAATAAATTGTAACGACGTAGAAGCCAGTGTACCTTATCGTCAAGGTGTACTGGCTTTCTTTTATAGCTATCCATGTCCAGAAGCGAACATTAGATTTTATTTGGCTTTAAACGTTCGGATTTGAGTTGACATAGACTATAAGGGATTGTTAAACTGTTAAGTATAGATTGTATTTTAAATAAATTATTGATTGTATGCATGACAAAGAATAGGGCTACATGCTCAATCTTTTTATATGAAAGTATCTCGTATAATGCCGGGAATAGGCCCGGACGTCTCTACCTGGGAACCGTAAATTTCCGGACTACGAGGGAATACTAGTCAGGTATGCTATACCTGAGGCTCTTTTGATGTCAAAAGTTGTCGTAATTCCAGTATTCCTTACTAGGTCCGGTACCCTGAAAATAGTATTATTTTCTTGGAGATCGGATTTTTTTAATATGAAAACGAGTAGAAAGTGGGTCGAAATATGTCAGTAGCAGTCGGTGTCATCATGGGTAGCAAGTCGGACTGGGAAACGATGCAGCATGCATGTAAGGTGCTTGATGAACTTAATATCTCTTATGAAAAAAAAGTCGTGTCCGCGCATCGCACACCGGACTTGATGTTCACATATGCAGAGGAAGCTGCTGAGCGTGGGCTTCGTGTCATTATTGCTGGTGCTGGCGGAGCAGCTCATCTGCCTGGAATGGTCGCAGCAAAGACGATGCTTCCAGTGATCGGTGTACCTGTTCAATCTAAGGCATTGAACGGTTTGGATTCGCTTCTTTCAATTGTCCAAATGCCAGGTGGTATACCTGTTGCAACGGTTGCTATTGGACAAGCGGGTGCTACAAACGCAGGGCTGCTAGCTGCACAGATTATTGGAGCTTTTGATCCAGAGGTGCAGGCGCGCGTACAGTCTCGTAGGGATGCAATACGCGATGAGGTGCTAGAAAGCAGTGACACGCTATGACAGTTGACCAGATGAGTTATAAGACGATTTTACCCGGATCGACGATAGGCATTCTTGGTGGAGGACAGCTCGGACGAATGATGACATTGTCCGGGACGGCAATGGGTTATCGTTTTATAACGCTTGATCCAACTCCGGAATCACCTTGCGGACAAATTGCACGACAGATTCAGGCGGATTATGATGATGTTGAGGCAGCTAGAGAACTAGCGGGACAAGCGGATGTCATCACTTATGAATTTGAAAACGTAGATGCCGGCGTTGCCGAACTCCTATCGAAGGAGTCGCACGTACCACAAGGGAGCGAGCTTCTGTATACGACGCAGCATCGGTTGCGTGAGAAGCGGGCGATCGAAGCAGCAGGTGTTCCTGTAGCGCCGTATCGTGAGATTACTAGTCTCAGCAGTTTGCAGCAGGCTGTGGAAGAGTTAGATCTTCCAAGCGTGCTAAAGACAGCTACTGGAGGTTATGATGGGAAGGGACAGGTTGTACTTCGCTCTCTCGACCAAGTTGAACCTGCCTATCACGAGCTAGCTGCTTCAGGAAGAGAACTTGTACTGGAGCAATTTATTGATTTTCAGTGCGAAATCTCAGTGATTGCTGCTCGGAGTCCTCAGGGAGAAGTGAAGAGCTTCCCAGTCTCAGAAAATATACATGTGAACAATATCCTTCACCTATCCATTGTCCCTGCTAGAGTGAGTGATCAGGTACAGCGTGAAGCACGCCGTTTGGCTGAGAGGTTAGTCGTGCATTTAAACGCTGTTGGACTGCTGGCTGTGGAATTGTTCGTGACGGAGTCGGGTCAGCTGTACGTTAATGAATTGGCACCACGTCCGCATAATTCAGGACATTATACAATGGAGGCTTGCAGTACTTCACAGTTCGAGCAGCATGTGAGAGCGATCTGTAATCTCCCGCTAGGCGATGCGGAGCTCATGACTCCCGTGGTCATGGTTAATGTGCTTGGACAGCATTTGGAGGAAGTCGTTAAGATTACCGGGCAAAAGGATGGATCCGTTAACGAATTCGGTGTTATCCCTAAGCTTCATTTATACGGTAAAGAAGAGAGTAAGGTCGGCCGCAAAATGGGTCATATCAACCTGTTATGCGCCGATGTACAGCACGGAATAGATTGGGTAGAACAAACTAATATTTGGAGGCAGGATCATTTATGATAGAACGTTATAGTAGACCCGAAATGCGGGCGATTTGGACTGAGGAGAATAAATTTAATGCGTGGCTTGAAGTGGAATTATGTGCTTGTGAAGCATGGGCGGAGCTAGGTGTAATTCCGAAGGAAGACACCGTGCTTCTTCGTAAGAATGCTAAGTTTGACATTGACCGTATTAACGAGATTGAGAAGGAAACTCGCCATGATGTTATCGCTTTTACCCGCGCTGTATCGGAAAGCTTGGGACAAGAACGTAAATGGGTGCATTACGGACTGACTTCTACGGACGTTGTAGATACAGCAATGGGATATTTGCTACTTCAAGCCAACACGATTTTGGAGAAGGACATTATCAACTTCATCGAAATCTTGAAAGATAAAGCAGTTGCTTATAAAGATACAGCGATGATGGGACGTACACATGGTGTTCACGCAGAGCCAACTACTTTTGGTCTGAAAATGGCACTATGGTATGAGGAAATGAAACGTAATTTAGAACGTTTTCGTCATGCAGCAAATGGCGTCCAGTTTGGTAAGATTTCTGGTGCAGTAGGCACTTACGCAAATATTGATCCTTCGGTTGAAGAGTTCGTATGCAACAAACTCGGCACAACAGCGGCTCCAATCTCAACACAAACATTGCAACGTGACCGTCATGCTGAGTATATGGCGACACTTGCATTGATCGCTACATCTCTAGATAAGTTCGCTACAGAAATTCGCGCGCTTCAGAAGAGTGAAGTACGTGAGGTTGAAGAAGCTTTTGCTAAGGGTCAAAAGGGTTCATCGGCTATGCCGCATAAACGCAATCCAATTGGTTGCGAGAATATCTCTGGTCTGTCCCGTGTCATTCGTGGACACATGGTAACGGCTTATGAAGATGTAACGCTATGGCATGAACGCGATATTTCACATTCATCTGTAGAACGTATCATTATTCCAGACGCAACGATGCTTCTAAACTACATGTTGAACCGTTTCGGTAACATTGTGAAGAACTTGACGGTGTTCCCTGAGAATATGAAGCGTAATATCGGACGTACCTTCGGCGTGCCTTTTTCAGGCCGTGTGATGACGAAACTGATCGATAAAGCTTCAGCCGTGAGCAAGCATATGATACCGTTCAACCACGCGCAATGCAGGCTTGGGAAGAACAGCGTCAGTTCCGCGATATTATCGAATCGACACCTGAAATCACGGAGGCGCTGAGCGCGGAAGAGATTGAAGATGCATTTAATCCTTCTTGGCATCTGAAGCATGTAGATACAATTTTCAAAAAATTAAACTTAATATAAATCATGGGAGGATTCACATGACTGCAACAGCCATTTCCACAGCGGTGGAACTTGTCGATGCGCCGCTCCTGTATAAGGGCAAAGTGCGTGAACTATATGATTTAGGAGAACATGTTCTGATTGTCGTGACAGATCGGATTTCGGCATTTGATTATGTGCTAGATCCGGCTGTGCCTGAGAAGGGGAATGTACTTAACCGACTGAGCGCTTTCTGGTTCGAACAGACGCAAGATCTGATGGAGAATCATGTCGTTCATACGGATGTTGAACGTTTGGGATCAATCATTAAGGATAAGGAACTTCTGAAAGACCGAATTATGGTGGTTCATAAAGCACAGCGAATCGATATGGAATGTGTGGTTCGTGGATACATCACCGGAGGTGGCTGGAGACAGTATGAGACCAGCGGTGAAGTGAATGGTATTAAGCTTCCGGCAGGTATGCGGAAGAATCAAGCCTTCGCTGAGCCTATCTTCACCCCTGCGGCTAAAAACGATGTCGGTCACGAGAGGATATCTCCATGGAGCGTATGCAGGAGCTGATCGGTGCAGAGCTAGCGCTCGAATTGCAGGACAAGAGCCTCTCACTTTATAGCTTCGCAAAAGAATATTGCGCAGTGCGGGGCATTATTTTGGCAGACTGCAAGTTTGAGTTCGGTATTCTAGATGGTCATGTGATCCTCATTGATGAGATTTTTACACCGGATTCCTCTCGGTTCTGGGCCCGTGAAAATTACGAGCTGGATATCGAAATTGATAGTATGGATAAAGAGCCTGTGCGAAACTATCTGTCTGCGTCAACTTGGGACAAGAATAGCCAGCCTGATCCACTTCCGGCTGCTGTTGTTAACGAAACGACACGTCGTTATATGGATATATATCATCGCTTGACTGGAGTAACGCTGCGTTAATAGTTACATTGCGAAACTTAAACATGGAAGCCCACATATCAAATAGCACTTCGCTATGAGGAGGAACAAGAGGAACATGATGAAAGCAACCGTCTATGTCACAATTAAACAAGGTGTACTTGATCCGCAAGGAGTTGCAGTACAAGGAGCACTTCATTCGATGGGATTTCAAGAGGTAGAAAGCGTACGTATTGGTAAGTTTTTGGAGCTAAACTTGGACACGACTGATCGTGCTGAGGCCGAAGAACGTCTCAAAGCCATGTGTGAGAAGCTTCTTGCCAACACGGTAGTCGAGGATTACCGTTACGAATTGGAGGGTTAACATTCATGAAATTTGCCGTTCTCGTCTTTCCTGGTTCAAACTGTGATATTGACTGCTACAAAGCGGTAGAAGAAACGATTGGGGAGCCTGTTGATTATGTGTGGCACACGGCTACTGATCTCTCTGCCTATGATTGCATTCTGGTTCCTGGTGGGTTCTCTTATGGAGACTACTTGCGCTGTGGAGCAATCTCAAGATTCGCTCCAGTTATGAATGAAGTGGCTAAGGCTGCTGAAGCTGGTAAATTTATTCTCGGCATTTGTAATGGATTTCAAATTTTGACGGAAGCGGGACTTCTTCCAGGAGCACTGCTACGTAACAATTCGATGAAATTTCGTTGTCATGATACTTCGCTTAAAGTTGTTAATAACAAAACACCATTTACGACGGATTATAGTGAAGGTGAAGAAATCATTATTCCGATCGCACATGGTGAAGGTAATTACTATTGTGATGATGAGACGTTTACGCGTTTGAAGCAGAACGACCAAATTGTCTTTACGTATAGCAACAATCCTAACGGTTCACTTGCTGATATTGCCGGCATTTGTAACGAACAAGGAAATGTCGTCGGTATGATGCCGCATCCAGAAAGAGCCGTAAATTCTCTTCTGGGTTCAGAAGATGGCAAACGCATGTTTACATCTATTCTAAATGCTTGGAGGGATATCCATGGCGCAGCAAGTGTCCGCTAAAGAACCAACCGCAGAACAAATTGCGGAGCAGAAAATATATCAACAGTTTGGCGTGTCTGACAGCGAATATGAACTGATTTGTTCATTTATGGAACGGAAGCCCAATTATACAGAAATCGGTGTATTCAGCGTAATGTGGTCTGAGCATTGTGCCTATAAAAATTCGAAGCCGCTCTTGCGTCGTTTTCCAACCACGGGTCCTCGCGTATTGATGGGACCGGGTGAAGGTGCAGGTATCGTCGATATCGGTGACAATCAAGCGGTTGTATTCAAAATTGAAAGTCATAATCACCCTTCAGCTGTGGAGCCTTTCCAAGGCGCGGCAACGGGTGTTGGTGGTATTATCCGTGATATTTTCTCCATGGGTGCAAGACCTATAGCAACGCTGAACTCACTTCGTTTCGGTAAACTCGAGAGCGACCGTGTTAAATATTTATTTGAGCATGTCGTATCTGGTATTGCTGGATACGGTAACTGTATCGGTATTCCAACAGTTGGCGGCGAAATTATGTTCGACAACAGCTATGATGGGAATCCACTAGTGAATGCAATGTGCGTGGGTCTAATTGATCATGATAAAATCCAGCGCGGTGTCGCTAAAGGTGTCGGTAACCCTGTATTCTACGTGGGCCCTCCAACAGGACGCGATGGAATCCACGGAGCAACATTTGCTTCGGTTGAGCTGAGTGATGAGTCAGAAGCGAAGCGTACAGCAGTACAGGTCGGCGATCCATTCATGGAGAAGCTGGTTATGGAATCATGCCTTGAGCTAATCGATTCGGGTATCGTGCTTGGTATTCAGGATATGGGAGCAGCGGGTCTGACTTGCTCTAGTGCCGAAATGGCAAGTAAAGCGGGTAACGGTCTGGAGCTGTATCTGGATCAAGTGCCGCAGCGTGAAGAAGGCATGACACCTTACGAGATGATGCTATCGGAGTCGCAGGAACGGATGTTGTTTGTTGTTGAGCCGAAGGATGAAGCACAAGCTCAAGAGATTTTTGATCGCTGGGGTGTCATTTGTGCCAAGGTTGGTAAAGTAACGGATGATGGACGTTTGAAGCTGTATCACCATGGTGAAGTGGTCGGCAATATGCCTGTAACTGCTTTGGTAGATGAGTGTCCAGTGTACAACAAGCCATCTTCTGTTCCAGCTTATTATGAGAAGAATGCAACCGTTGATACACTGCGCTATGAAGAAGTGAAAGATTTGGGTGGTGCGCTGAAGAGCATATTGGCATCCCCAACTGTCGCAAGTAAAGCATGGGTATACAACCAATATGATTATATGGTCCGTACAAGTACGGCCGTTCGTCCAGGTTCAGACGCCGCAGTGGTTACAGTGCAAGGCACTCGCAAGGGGCTTGCGATGACAACGGACTGCAATGGACGTTATGTATATCTAGATCCTGAAGTGGGCGGTAAGATTGCAGTCAGTGAGGCGGCGCGTAACATTGTATGTACGGGCGCTGAGCCACTTGCGATTACAGATAACCTAAACTTCGGTAATCCAGAGAAACCAGAGATTTTCTGGCAAATGGAACGTGCAGTTGATGGTATGGCAGAAGCTTGCCGCGAGCTGAACACTCCGGTTATCGGTGGTAATGTCAGCTTGTACAACGAGAATGCTAGCGGATCAATTTACCCGACACCTGTTGTGGGTATGGTGGGTCTCGTACATGATACAGATCACATTACGACACAAGGCTTTAAGAACGAAGGCGACGTTATTCTACTTCTGGGTGACACGAAGGCTGAGCTTGGCGGTAGTGAGCTTCAATACGTGGTTCACGGTGTAACGGAAGGTCGTCCACCAAGTCTTGATTTGGATGTTGAGAAAAAATTACTAGGTTCTGTTCTTGGCGGCATCCAAAATGGCCTTGTGAATTCGGCGCATGATTTGTCCGAGGGCGGATTAGCTGCAGCACTTGCTGAATCCTGTATTAGTGGCTCTATTGGTGCACAAGTACATGTTGAATCGGAACTCCGCTCTGACTTCCTGATGTTCAGTGAGAGCCAATCACGTATTATTCTCTCCACGTCTAAAGATAAAGCGGCGCAGCTTACAGACTATATTGCAGGCCAAGGTGTCCCAGTACAAGCGATTGGTATCGTAGAAGGCAGCAGTTTGATCATTGACATCAACGGCGCTTCGGCTTTAAACGAATCCGTAGCGGGCTTGAAGCAGGTCTGGGAGGATGCGATTCCATGTCTCATGAAGTAACACCACAGTTGTGGACTGGAGACTACTATAACGAAGGCTCAGGCAAAGACGGGCTATTTGATAAATTAAAAGATGAATGCGGTGTATTCGGGGTCTACGGACACTCGGATTCCGCTTCTCTAAGTTATTATGGGCTGCATGCTTTGCAGCATCGCGGGGAAGAGAGTGCAGGCATTTGTGTCAGCGACCGTTCGGAGTTCCATTATCACCGAGGTATGGGACTAGTGAAGGAAGTATTCGACAAGGATATGATGGCTTCGCTAGTAGGTGATATCGCGATCGGTCATGTTCGTTATTCGACTAGTGGTGACAGCAAGCTGACGAATGCACAGCCACTCGTGTTCAAATACCGTGATGGGGATTTGGCTGTGGCTACCAACGGTAACATTGTCAATGCACCACAAATTCGGCGCGAGCTGGAGCAAAGCGGCTCGATTTTTCAGACGACGAGTGACACGGAAGTGATTGCCCATCTGATTGCGCGTTCATCTAAGGATTTAGTTGAAGCGGCAAAAGATGCTTTTAACCGTATTGTTGGTGGTTATGCGTTCCTCATTATGACGAACGATAAGCTGCTCGTAGCATCGGACCCTCATGGACTTCGTCCGTTATGTATGGGGATGCTAGGAGACGCATATGTATTCGCCTCTGAGAGCTGCGCGTTTGAAACGATTGGTGCGAAGCTGATTCGGGACATTGAACCAGGTGAGTTGCTTATTCTAGATGAACAGGGTCTACGTGAAGATCGGTTCGAAGAGAAGAAGCATCGTAAATCGCTATGTGCAATGGAATACGTATATTTTGCAAGACCGGATAGTGATATGAATGGTTCCAACCAGCATGCTGCTCGCAAACGGATGGGTAGTCGCATGGCGCTAGAATCATTTGTAGATGCTGACATTGTAACGGGTGTACCGGATTCTAGTATCTCAGCGGCTATCGGCTATGCAGAGCAAACAGGAATTCCGTATGAGCTCGGTCTCATCAAGAATAAATATTCTGGACGGACGTTTATCCAGCCTAGTCAAGAACTGCGTGAGCAGGGTGTGAAGATGAAGCTGAGTGCCGTTCGCCGTGTGGTGGAAGGTCAACGTGTGGTTATGATTGATGATTCCATCGTGCGTGGAACGACATCCCGCCGGATCGTTAATCTGCTACGTGAAGCAGGGGCAACCGAAGTCCATGTTCGCATTACTTCACCCCCATTCAAGAATCCGTGCTTCTACGGTATTGATACACCCGATCGTCGGGAGCTAATTGCTTCCCAAATGTCGATTGAAGAAATGTGTAAGGAGATTCACGCGGATTCATTGGCTTTTTTGAGTCCAGAGGGATTAATTACGGCGATCGCGGGAAATAACGCAGAGGATAAAAAGGGCGGATTATGCTTAGCATGCTTCGATAATGATTATCCAACGCGTACTGATTTTGGCGGCGAAGAAAAATTTGGTTGCAGCTGCTAAGTTTGCAGCTCTAACTAAAAATTAGTGGTTCAGTTGACGTGCGAACAGAGCGGAGGGTCGGAGGGATTCTGGAGAAACACCAGTGGTCGCCTTTAAAGTCCAATTTCAACCCATATTCTTTTATTATCCAGAAATTAGACTTTAACAGCGATCGTAAGAACCCTCCGAACCCGTAGCGGCTTGGTTATGAACGCTCGGCCACTAATTTTGGTATTGAGCCATGTTTGCAGCAGTGGAATCATTTATTTTAATAGATAAATACTTCATGTATTGAATATTAAACGTATCTAACACAGAATCGAAAGGAAGTGTCATACCAAGTGTCAGAAGCTTATAAAAATGCGGGTGTTGATATCGCGGCAGGTAATGAAGCGGTAGAACGGATGAAGAAGCACGTTAAACGGACATTCCGTCCTGAAGTGATGACAGATCTAGGCGGGTTCGGTGCGTTATTTGGTCTAAACAAGGACAAGTACGACGAGCCAGTATTAGTGTCTGGAACAGATGGAGTAGGCACGAAGCTGAAACTGGCATTTGCTATGGATCGTCATGATACGATTGGTATTGATGCTGTCGCTATGTGCGTGAACGATATCGTTGTACAAGGCGCTGAGCCGCTTTTCTTCCTTGATTATCTGGCGTGTGACAAAGTCCTACCTGAGAAGATCGAAGCCATCGTCTCAGGTATCGCAGAAGGCTGTCATCAAGCGGGATGCGCACTAATTGGCGGTGAAACGGCCGAAATGCCTGGTATGTATAGTGAAGGTGAATATGATATCGCTGGGTTCACGGTAGGTATCGTAGACAAGAGCAAGATCATTAATGGTACGACCATTGCACCGGGAGACACGGTTATTGGTCTGGCTTCCAGCGGTATTCATAGTAACGGGTTCTCACTCGTGCGTAAGCTTCTTCTAGAGCAAGCTGGATACGATTTGCAGGATGAAATTGCTGAGCTTGGCGGTAAGCTAGGAGATATTTTGCTAGCTCCTACTAAGATTTACGTGAAGCCACTTCTTCAATTGGTAGAGAAGCTTAACGTCAAAGGTATGGCGCATATTACAGGTGGTGGCTTTATCGAGAATATTCCACGGATGCTTCCTGAGAACGTAAATGTTGAAATTGATTATGGTTCATGGCCTATTCTGCTGTATTCGAGCTGATGCAAAATAAAGGCGTAATTACGAACCGTGATATGTTTACGACATTCAACATGGGAATCGGTCTAGTGCTTGTGGTTCGTGAGCAGGATGCAGAAGAAGCACTACGTTTGCTAGAAGCAAGCGGGGAAGAGGCTTATGTCATTGGCCGTGTTACAGCTGGCGAATCGATTGTGACCTTTACCGGAGCTGAAGTGTAATGAGTTCATACCGGATAGCCATATTTGCTTCAGGCGAAGGAAGCAATTTCCAAGCGCTAGTGGATGCAGCGCAGGCTGGAAATCTTGGAGGTGCGCAGGTGGAGTTGCTTGTATGCGACAAGCCTGCGGCTCCTGTCGTCCGGCGCGCAGAGAAGGCAGGCATCCCTTGTCATCTCTTTATACCTAAGGAATATTCTTCACGTGAAGAATATGAGGCGGAAATTGTTAACCGGCTAGAGGAACTGGATGTCCAGCTCATTGTTCTCGCCGGTTATATGCGTCTGCTCACACCTGTTATCGTGGACAAATACGCGGGACGATTAATCAATGTGCATCCTTCATTGCTTCCAGCATTTCCAGGGACGAATGCGATCGGACAAGCGCTGGAATATGGCGTTAAAATCAGTGGTGTAACGGTTCATTATGTTGACGGTGGGATGGATACCGGACCTATTATTGCTCAGCGTGCGATTGTAGTTGGTACTTCAGAGACAGAGGCAACCTTTGCCAAATCCGTGCATAGTGTCGAGCGGGAATTGTATCCGTATGTCGTCTCGTTGTTTGCCCAAGGCAAAGTTAAGCTTGAAGACAGACTCGTCACGATAGCGGAATAGGATCGATCAGACATGGACGAAGGCGACATAAGCCGCGAGAGCGACAAGAACATGCGGCAGAATGTGAAGAAGCGGGATGTTTTGTCAGCAGAGGACATGTGAATGTTGTCAGGGTGAACATTTTCGATATTTCTCGGGAAATAAATGCTTGAAAGCGAAAGTTATCGTTTTTACACATAGAGGAGGGATTAGCTTGGCTATCAAAAGAGCACTAGTCAGCGTATCGGATAAGAGTGGCATTGTGGAATTTTGCCGCGAGCTGTGTGCATTAGGTGTTGAGGTTATTTCTACAGGCGGAACGAAAAGCTTACTTGCCAAAGAAGGAGTTCCGGTTATCGGTATTTCGGATGTTACAGGTTTTCCAGAAATTCTGGATGGCCGCGTAAAGACACTTCATCCTGCTGTACACAGTGGACTACTGGCTGTTCGTGACAGTGAAGAGCATCAGCAGCAAATGAAGGAGCTGGGTCTGGACTATATTGATTTGGTGGTAGTTAACTTGTACCCATTCCAAGAAACGATTGCTAAACCTGATGTGACTTATGAAGATGCGATTGAAAATATCGACATTGGTGGACCAACGATGCTACGTTCCGCTGCTAAAAACCATGCTTTTGTTAGTGTGGTTGTCGATGCTGCGGATTATGGCAGTGTTCTAGAAGAGATTAAGGCTGAGGGTGATACAACCCTTGAGACTCGCAAGCGCCTTGCAGCTAAAGTATTCCGTCACACCGGTTCATACGACGCTCTAATCTCTGATTATTTGTCGAATGTCTTGGGTGATCCCCTTCCAGAACGTATGACCGTGACATATGAGAAAATTCAGGATCTTCGTTATGGAGAGAATCCTCATCAGAAGGCAGCCTTCTACCGTAAACCACTGGCACCAGAAGGTACATTAACGACAGCGGAGCAACTGCACGGCAAAGAATTGTCTTACAACAATATTAACGATGCGAACGCGGCGCTACTCATTGTGAAGGAATTTGATGAGCCTGCGGTTGTAGCGGTTAAACATATGAATCCTTGTGGTGTAGGCACGGGTGCAAGCATTTATGAAGCTTATGAAAAAGCATATCAAGCTGACCCTACCTCGATCTTTGGTGGTATCGTAGCAGCAAACCGTATCATTGATGGTGATACAGCTAACCTACTGAGTCAAATTTTCCTCGAAATCGTATTGGCACCAGGCTTTACGGAAGAAGCATTAGAAATCCTGACGAAAAAGAAAAATATTCGCTTGTTGAAAATGGGCGAGTTCGGATCTTCTAAAGATCGTGCGAGTCAGTTTGTTGTAACTTCCATTGATGGTGGTATGGTTGTGCAGGAAAGTGATGTGCATGCTGTCGAAGAAGCAGATCTTAAGGTCGTTACGGATCGTCAGCCTACGCCAGAAGAGTTGAAACAGCTTCTATTTGGCTGGAAAGTTGTGAAGCATGTTAAATCGAACGCGATTGTGCTCGCGGCAGATAATATGACGGTTGGTGTTGGAGCGGGCCAGATGAACCGTGTTGGTTCAGCGAAAATTGCAATTGAGCAAGCAGGCGAGAAGGCAAAAGGTTCTGTCCTCGCATCCGATGCGTTCTTCCCAATGGGCGATACGGTTGAGCTAGCGGCTAAGGCAGGGATTACGGCGGTAATTCAGCCAGGTGGTTCGATTAAAGATGAAGAATCCATCAAGGTTGCGAATGAATACGGAATTGCCATGGTGTTTACTGGCGTTAGACATTTCAAACACTAGAAACGAAGTGTATGCATGAAGCATACATGATCAGGAGGCAAACATGGATATTTTGGTCATTGGTGGCGGAGGCCGTGAGCATGCGATCATTTGGGCGCTTAAGAAAAGCCCACGTGCGGGCCATATCTTCTGCGCTCCAGGAAACGCAGGTATCGGACAACTAGCTGAGTGTGTGCCGATTGCTGTAAATGAGTTCGATCGTTTGACGGCATTTGCTGCAGAGAAAGAGGTAGGTATTGTCGTAGTTGGACCGGATGATCCGCTTGCTGAGGGAATCGTGGATGCTTTTGAAGCGAAAGGCATTCCAGTCTATGGCCCCCGTAAAAATGCTGCTGAAATTGAAGGAAGTAAGACGTTTATGAAGGATTTACTTCATAAGTATCATATCCCGACAGCAGCCTACGAGAAATTTGACAACTATGAAGCAGCTTTATCTTACCTGCATGCACAGCAGGTTCCAATCGTTATCAAAGCAGATGGACTTGCAGCAGGCAAGGGGGTTACCGTGGCTTTCTCGATGGAACAAGCAGAGCAAGCACTTCATGCGATTATGGTCGACAAGGTGTTTGGAGAATCTGGTGCACAGGTGGTCATTGAGGAGTTCTTGAAGGGACAAGAGATGTCTATTCTATCGTTCGTTGATGGAGAAACGGTCCGTCCTATGGCAGCTGCGCAAGATCATAAGCAGGTATTTGACGGGGATCAGGGTCCGAATACAGGAGGCATGGGAACCTACTCTCCACTTCCTCATATTAATCCTTCGATTATTGAAACAGCGATTGAAAACATCATTAAGCCGACGGCAAAAGCAATGGTTGCTGAAGGACGTCCATTCCGTGGTGTGCTATTTGCGGGACTGATGATTCAGCCGGATGGTACACCAACGACCATTGAGTTTAATGCTCGCTTTGGCGATCCAGAGACTCAGGTTGTGCTGCCGCGACTGAAGAGTGATTTACTCGAGATTTTCCTCGCTTCGCTGGACGGAACGCTGGCTGATGTGGAAATTGAATGGAGCGATGAGGCGGCAGTATGCGTAGTACTGGCTTCTGGTGGTTATCCTGCGTCTTATCCCAAGGGATTACCAATACAAGGTTTGACGCCTACGGACGGCGATAAGGCTATTGTATTCCATGCAGGTACAGCTAAGAATGCTCAGGGAGAGTTTGTCACAAACGGTGGACGTGTGTTGGGTGTAGTTGGCCTTGGAGCGGATATTGCAGAGGCACGAAAAGAAGCTTACAAGCAAGCCGAGACCATAACGTTCGAAGGTAAACAAAACCGGAGCGATATTGCAGCGAAAGCTTTAGTATAGTATAGGTTGAGCAAGGAACGAGGTTCCGGGGGGAACTTGTGCGGACGATATAAAGATATGATAATGGCCTACGAATCTGTTTATAGCAGAGACGTAGGCTATTTTTGATGAAAAAGAGCACAGAGCACTAGGGAATGTTATAGTCTAATTTTATAAATTAGTAAGGATTAAATAGAATATGTGCAGATATATAGAGAAGTAGATGGAAATTGTCCTGAAGAAGCGTAGTGGTCACTCATCAACTCATTACATGGTTCTAATACGGATGTTGGAATTAGCCCTCAGTTGCAATAGGACTATATATGAGGTTTGAAGGAGAAGATAATGGATAAGTACTTGAATATTATCTTAAATTAGCATAGTATTATGTGTATAATCTTAATATTAAGATAAATTAGTGAGATCGACCTTATGGAGGAGGAATTCCCATGCTACAAACAGCAGGTATCCATCATATTACGGCTTTTGTTGATGATGCGCAGCAAAATGTAGATTTTTATTCCGGTGTACTCGGACTTCGTTTGGTTAAGAAAACCATCAATTTTGACGCGCCGGAAGTATATCATTTATATTTCGGTAATGAAGGTGGGAGCCTGGTACGATCATTACATTCTTTCCATATTCTAACTCGCGCAAAGGAACGATTGGTGGTGGGCAGGTTGATACGACTGTATATGCCGTTCCTGTCGATAGCTTAGATTTTTGGAAAAAGAGACTTCAGAGCCTCGCCATTCCGTATGAGGTAACATCCCGATTCGATGAAACTTTCCTACGGTTCGATGATCCATCAGGTTTACGAGTTGAACTGGTTGAAAGAGCCGAAGGTCCACAAAGTCAATGGTCCTATAGTGGAGTGCCTGTGGAATACGCAGTGAAGGGCTTTGGTGGAGCTATTCTGAGCAGCGTATCCTCCAAAAAAACGATACATGTACTTGAACATATACTAGGCCTAACGAAGGTCAGTGAAAATAATGGTATGGTTCGCTTTCGCAGCTACGGTAATCTCGGCAATGTCATTGATGTAAATACCGAGGATGCATGCTGGGGCCACAGCGGATCAGGGACTGTTCATCATATTGCTTGGCGTGCCAAGGATGATGACGAACATGAAGAGTGGAGACAATTTGTGGAACAAGCAGGTTTTCATCCCACGCAGGTGATCGATCGTCAATATTTCAATGCGGTGTATTTCCGCGAACCGGGAGGTATCCTATTTGAAATTGCCACAGATCCTCCAGGCTTTACACGAGATGAATCAGAGGAAGAATTGGGTACACATTTAATGCTACCAGAATGGTATGAACCACAGCGTGACTTAATCGAGCAGAAATTACCGAAAATTGAGGTTAGAGAACTGGGAGGACAACAGTAATGAGCATGCAGCATATTTTCAAACAAGGAACGGATAATGACGCACCTGTACTTGTACTTTTACATGGAACAGGAGGTAATGAGCGAGATTTGCTACCGATCGCGCAGATGCTTTCACCTGGCTCATCTGTACTTGGGGTGCGAGGAAATGTAGTGGAGAACGGCATGCCGCGTTTTTTTCGCAGACTTGCGGAAGGCGTATTCGATGAGGAAGATCTAATCATGCGTACATTTGAATTGAAGGACTTCTTAACAGAGGCTGCGGTCAAGTATGGTCTGGATGCTCAGAAGATGGTTGCTGTTGGCTTCTCGAATGGCGCAAATATTGCGGCTAGTCTCCTATTTCATGACCGCGATGCACTTCAAGGGGCTGTTCTTCTACACCCAATGGTCCCACTACGTGGTAAAGTACTTCCTGATTTAACGGGTATTCCTGTATTTATCGGAGCAGGTACGAATGACCCTTTATGCTCTACGAATGAGACGGAGGAACTTACATCTTTGCTTACCGAAGCGGGTGCAGATGTTAAGCTACACTGGGAGAATCATGGTCACCAACTAAGCCGTGGGGAGATTGATGAAGCTGAGCTGTGGTTGAAATCAGTCTTCGCTTAAAAACACTTAATAACTGCCTTCTCATCATGATGATGGGAGGGCTTTTATGCGTGATATGAAAAAAGGGTGAATTACCCTTGAAAAATACCCCCAAAAAGGTACGGTACAATGTAATAGATTGAAAGAAAAGCCCAGTTTCGGATAGAGAAGAGGGCGAGTGGAGTGAGGAGAACTATGAAGGAAGCTAACCTTAATACTGCGTCATTAGAATCAGATTCAGAAACCATCACGAATGCAGACACGCCGGTGCTGAATTCGATCGGTCAAACCTTGCGTAATCATTTAACCGAACAGAGCAGCGCAGAGGCTGGACAACCTGCCAATCAACGCCGCTCCGTCAATATGGAAGATATCGTCCGAGCACATCATGTGCTAAGGGAGGTCATTGTCCGCACACCGCTTCAGCGTGACGAGGTACTCTCCACGAAGTACCATTGTAATGTCTATCTTAAACGTGAAGACTTACAGGTCGTCCGTTCTTTCAAAATTCGTGGTGCCTATAACATGATCCGGAGCTTGACACCAGAAGAATTGTCGAAGGGTATTGTGTGTGCCAGTGCAGGAAACCACGCCCAAGGCGTCGCCTTTTCCTGTAATGCGCTAAGTATTCACGGTAAAATCTACATGCCGAGTACGACGCCTAATCAAAAGGTGAAGCAAGTGAAGCGTTTTGGTGGGAGTAACATCGAGGTCGTTCTCATCGGCGATACGTATGATGATGCTTACGAGAATGCGATTAAAGATTGTCGAGAGAATGGACTCACCTTCATCCATCCTTTTGATCAACCTAAGATTATAGCGGGTAACGGCACCATTGCGATGGAAGTGATGGAGAGTTTAGATGCTCCGTTGGATTATGTGTTTGTAACGATTGGTGGCGGTGGTCTAGCGGCTGGGGTCGGAACATACATCAAGACGGTTAGTCCTTCGACCCGAATTGTTGGTGTGGAACCCATGGGAGCAGCATCCATGAGCGAAGCGATTATGCGCAAGGAAGTCGTTACGTTGGATGAGATTGATAAGTTCATTGATGGTGCGGCTGTTAAAAGAGTGGGTGACATCACATATGACATCTGTTCACGTACGCTGGATGATGTGGTTAAGGTACCTGAAGGTAAAGCTTGTACAACGATTCTTGATCTATATAATGAGAATGCGATTGTAGTAGAACCAGCAGGTGCTTTGTCTGTAGCAGCACTGGATTTGTATCGTGAGCAAATCATGGGCAAAAATGTAGTTTGCATCATTAGTGGTGGCAACAATGACATCGACCGCATGCAGGAGATTAAAGAGCGTTCGCTGATGTACGAAGGAATCAAGCATTATTTCTTAGTCAACTTCCCACAGCGCTCAGGTGCTTTACGCGAATTTCTGCAAGATGTACTTGGTCCTAACGATGACATCACAAACTTTGAATATACGAAAAAGCATAATAAAGAGAATGGCCCTGCCCTTGTTGGCATTGAGCTTAATTCGACGGATGATTATTTGCCGCTTATTGAACGGATGAATCGTAAAAATATTCAGTTTACTGAACTGAACAAGGATCAAAATTTGTTTAATATGTTGCTCTAGTGTTCTCATTTAATGCCTTAGCATGACGAAGTTAGTTAAAGAAGAACCAGCGGGAGATCAGGTCCCGCTGGTTCTTTTTACATGTTACAAAGCAAGTATAGTCTGTTCAGAAAGCTGAATTTTAAAATGATAACGGATATACGTTTTTCAGTATTTCATTTGCTTAGGCAATACAGACTTAGAGTATTTCTCAACCTCAGGTGTTAGCATATCGTTATTCTTAGCAAGTACATCCAAGAAGCCCTGTAGTTTCTTCAGGTAACTATTATTATCTATGCTGTTGTTATCAAGCACCTTTTGATATGCTGCCTTAGCCATGGCATCCATTTTGTTATGTTCATAATCAAAGAGAGGCGTATTGTTTAGGCCAGTGAATGTAATATTGAGATAATTATTGTACAGGCTCTGTACTTGCTTCGCACGGTTGGAAACGGGGAAGCTTTTCACAAATTTTTGCTGTGTAAGTGCACGGTTTGTGACTTCAGACCAGCTAATCATAAGAGCCGCGTCATTACTGAATGGTTTATTCGTTTCTGTCGTCATTATATCGATGTAACTCTTGATATCAGCGGTTACGAAGGAACGGAACTTCTGATAGCGAGGGTAGTCCATGACCAGATAGAACATACCTTCAGAAGTTTGAAGTTGATATCCGCTATCTCGAGCTCCCTGCAATAATGTACGGAGCTTCTTATCTTTCGTGCGGTTCATCAAAAAGGTCAAATCATATTTGTCTGTAGCGAGCTTCATCAGGGCTCTTTGATTTGCCTCAGAGATAATCTTCTTATTCCATGCAGGCCTGGCAGCGAGCTGCGCATTCTCTAACTTCAATGTCATGATTGTCGCTTGCTGCAGCGTCACGCCGGAAATGTATTTCTCCATGTAGGACACGGCTTCAGCCAGCTTGTTCTGTTTCAATAGTTGAAGTGTGTGAGTATATATAGCATTCGCATGCTTCATTTCTGCAGACAACTGTGGTGTTTGGGTTAAAGTAGCAGACGGTGTTTTAGCGGCCTCAGCAACTCCTGAACCTGTTTGTATAGCTAGTGCAAGTACTAATGCTGCGGCTGTTGCTGTGGTTCCTTTAAAATTCATGGTAAATCCTCCTATGTTTTGTTATAGGAATATATTACCCATTTGTTGTTTCGTAATTGTTTCAACTTGTTTCCGACTTGTAAACTTTTACTTATATTTATATGCAAAAAAAGCCCCTAACACAGGAAGTGAGGGCTTTCTCTTGCTTAAAATATTTTACCTCGTTCATCTTCCACGCATGAAGATAAATTTCTGTCCCGCCAGTCCTATGATAAAGATGATTAGACTGACCCATGGAGACAAGGTGAACACAGGTAGAATATTACGTAGGGAGTATCCAATGCCCATAATAACGACCAACACTAATATGTAAGCTCCAATAGCCTTGAGGTCGATTTTGGTTTTAGAACTACCTTCGTCTGTCTGCATACGATTAATCGATTTCATCAGAACCTCAACGAGTAGAATCGATCCAAGAGCGATCATAATGATCGTCAGAAGACTAATTCGATTCAAAGATGCACCTGTATAACCGCTCCAACTAGCAACAAATCCAACCAACGCTTCGATTAAAAATAACCACGTAAGCGCGATCCAAGCATCATAATGTAATATTTCAGACCTTCTACAGGTTTCACAGCAGGAAGTTCAGCTGTTATTTGCTCAGCTAATGTTGAACTATCTCTACCTATCCACTGTGCAGCAGTTTTTCCTTCAGATTGCCCTTGTATGACGTCATGGGTCAGCTCTAACAGCCGCTTCTCAGCGACAGACTGCTGTACTCTACTACTTCGTACGAACACAATGACATCTTCTACGTATTCTTTATTACCTGGTGTTAATTGTTCGCGTAGCTTGTTGTTTTCTTTAATCATATCTCTAGTTGTCATGTCCGCTCCTCCGTATACTTCCAGTATAGGAATAGCCATTCTCGTTTGCAAGCCAATTGAACAAATTGAAGAATGGCGGGGCTAAGTTACTCTTTATAAAATAACTGTTCGTAATGCATAGCCACATAAATCACAGCAAGCACAACGCACAAAATTAGCAGTGTTGGTATCGGATATTGCTGAATCCAATTTCGGATGTGCTCCCACATGCTTTAAACCTTCTTTCCGTATGAGTTGACATGGCAATCCTGTTTAATAGATGGCACTAGTGTTGCCTGGTATTTATTTTCCATACGGATAGACTTCTAATTGACAGTACCTTCGGAGCAATGATAAGATAAGTTTACTAATTCACATTAAACTTATCGGAATTATTTAAATTAGAAATTTGGGGAATCGCCTCACATTTAATTGCATTCATAATTCATTGCGAATGAACAAGGGGGACTGAGCTATGGAGCGGCAAATTAATATTAAACATGAGCAAGAAGAGCTTGCGGCCAGCATTCATTATCCGTTAAAGCCTGCGAATAAAGAAGGACGGAGCAAGGAGCGGGTACCTCTTGTTATTATCTGTCATGGATTCGTCGGCAGTCGCATTGGTGTAGATCGTTTGTTTGTGAAAACTGCGCGTGACCTAGCTCAGGAAGGATATATGGTTCTTCGTTTTGATTACGCAGGTTGCGGTGAAAGCAGCGGCAGCTATGGTAGTGAAGGCTTCGAATCCATGATTAATCAGACTCGCTCGGTTCTTAACTATGCACTTAGCTGCACGGATGTAGATCCGACCAGCGTAACCCTCATTGGACATAGCCTTGGAGGTGCCGTAGCGATTATGACTGCCGTGCGTGATCGAAGAGTGAAGAATCTAATATTGTGGTCTTCCGTAGGCTACCCGCTAAATGATATTGTCAAAATCACGGGTAGAGACGTGTACGATTCCTCGATTAAATCCGGAACAGGCGACTATCTCGGCTATGAAATTGCTCCGAATTTCTTTGAATCTCTCGCTCAATTTCAGCCCTTCCAAGAAGCAGGGAAATTTAGTGGTAATGTACTCATCGTTCACGGAACATCCGATGATTCAATACCCGTCGACTATGCCTTTTTATATCAGAAGGTGTTCTGGATGAGATCGGAAGGTAGATGCGATAAAGAAATTATTTTTCAGGCAAATCACACGTATTCCTCGGCATTGCATCGCAACCAGCTCATCCATAGCACAAAAGAATGGCTGAATAACCAAGAGAACGTTCAGCAGGAATGGCAGCATTGGATGATTTAATGTACGTTTCTCTTTAGCCTGGTGGGTAGATCATTGGAATTTTGTCTGCATACAGGGTAAAATATAGGTGTAACGCATCCTGGCGTGTGGAGGTTGATATCGATGACTATACCGGCATTATTTGTAGCGCACGGCTCACCCATGCTCGCATTAGAGAATAATGAATATACCGAGTTTCTAGACTCATTGAGTAGTAAACTACCCGTACCTAAAGCAATTGTTGTTTTCTCTGCACATTGGGACAGTCCCGATCAGATGATGACAGTTGATGAAACGCATGAGACGATGCATGATTTCTATGGTTTCCCAGAGGAGATGTATAAGCTTCGCTATTCGGCACCCGGATCGGCTAAACTCAATCAACGAATTGCTGAGTTGTTTGAAGCAGGGAATTTGAAGTATCAGCCAAGTGTAGGACGTGGACTTGATCATGGTGTGTGGGTCATTCTACAGAAAATGTATCCTGAAGCGAATATACCTGTGGTCGAACTGTCCGTAGATTCCCGTCGTTCCCCTGCGGAGCAGTATGCGATTGGTTCTATGCTTAGCGAGCTCCGTAAAGAGGATATCCTCGTGATCGGTAGCGGTGGACTTGTTCATAACTTGCGTATGCTTAGTCAATCTGAGGAAACGGACGAGTGGGCACTTTCATTTGACGAATGGATTGCTAAACAGCTTGAGCAGTGGAATACGAAAGAGCTGTTTCTATATGATAAAAAAGCACCACATGCAGTTGAAGCTGTGCCCTCTTATGGCATTGAACACTTTATTCCCTTGTTCTACGCGATGGGTGCAGCAGATGATGAACGTAAGTCACAGCGGCTCTTTCAGGATTACCAGTATGGTAATCTGAGTCTGAATTGCTGGATGTTTGGCGGTTCCTAAGCTTAGGCTTAGGCATGCTGAGCCATACTTAAATACATGATAATTAAGAAAGAGCAGCTCTTGAATTCTCAAGTGCTGCTCTTCTTTGTATAGGTTGATGATGACATGTGTGAATGATAGATTAATCATGTTAAGCTTTAAATTTTTGATTATGCCGCGCCCTTAGTATGATGCTTCATATTGTTGTGGGGAGCAGGTGCTGGTGTATGTCCGTTATCCTTCTTATGGAAGAGTTTGCGAACATAAGGCATAACCCAGAAGTCGAGTCCGATGCGTCCAGCATTAGCAGCAGCGACGACGATGAACATTTCAAGAATCAGCATTTGTGCGTTCGTGCTGACAGTGCCCGAGAAGAGGAACGCAGTATTCATGACCATTCCCATGAGTGCGGCGAAGGTAGTGAATGTACCTAGGATTAGCCCCAGACCAACGAGTGTTTCACCCAGTGGAATTAATACGTTGAAGAATTTCACACCCGGCATGGCTGCGTGTTCTAGAAATGCTGCCCACCAGCCTTGTACGGCAGGATGTTCACCTGTACTTTTAGCAATTGCCCCTTGTAAGAAGCCTCCAGCGTCGAATCCGCCAGTTAATTTTTCAATACCACCCTTGATCCAGGTAAATCCAAGATAAATGCGGACGATCGTGAGGAGATAGCAAGCTACTTTGTTTGTTCTCAGCCAATTGTTAAACATATGAATCACTCCTGTTTCTAATGTATGATTTGTTCAGTTGCTGTTGTTGAATGATGATCATCTTTGATGTCTTTATTATATGTGAAACTTTTCACAAAAGGTGTGATATATATCACATTCCACAATTTAAATTAAATATTATTTTTAAAGTTCTTGAAATGAAGGTGAAAATAGGGCTAAACAAAGTCAAACCACAGACAAATCATTGGTTTTATGATTAAATGGTAAGAAAATGGAATGTTTTAGGGAATGAGGGGACGTAGCGATGAGTGAACGGGGTAAACAAGAGAAGCATTATCCTTGGAAAAGAAGCTTGATGTGCATGATGCTGAGTTCTGTATTACTAGCTTCATGCGGAATAGCCAAGGATAAAGAGATTCAGGCTCCTATTTCTGAGGATAAAGCATCTGAAGAGAACCCACCTACAAATGAGCCTGTTCCACAAGTACCTGAAACGACGCATGATACAGCCCCTCTCACGGGAGAACCGCTGGACAAGCCTTCTAATCTAAGGCCCCTAGCCGTTATGGTGAATAATGCACCACAAGCGAGGCCTCAGTCTGGCCTGACGCAGGCAGACATTGTATATGAAGTGTTGGCTGAAGGAGGAATTACTCGGCTAGTAGCTATATTCCAAAGCAAAGGTACGACGGAGAAGTTAGGGCCTATTCGTAGCATCCGTCCTTATCTCATTGATATTGGGGAAAGCTATGGCGGTGTGCTAGTGCATGCGGGTGGTAGTAATGATGCTTATGCTATTTTGCAGCAACAGCACAAAGAGGATCTGGATGAAATTAGCAACGCAGGTGCTTATTTTGTGAGAGATAAGAGCCGAAAAGCACCCCATAATTTATATTCGGATGCTGATAGGCTGCGTGCTGGTGCGGACAAGCGTAATTATAAGAAGGAAGTTCCCATACCGAAGTATACTTTTCGGACGGAAGATGAACTACCTTCAGGGGATGATGCTTCAAGCGTAGATATAACCTTTTTGCTCAAAAATTATAAAGTTACCTATGCTTACGATGCTGCAAGTAAACAATATCAGCGTTCTATTAATGGTAAGAGTCATATCGACTTAAATACGGGGCAACAATTATCTGCGGCCAATGTAGTAGTACTTGGTGCAAAGCATAAAACACTTGATGATGTTGGTAGATTATCGGTAGATGTGACTTCCGGGGGGGAAGCTATTTTATTCCAGCGGGGCAAGATGATTAAAGGGCAGTGGGTCCGTACGAAGAACGAGGCAATTCGTTTTGTTAAGGATGGCCAGGAGGTCCCTTTCTATCCCGGAACGACGTATTTCAACATCGTCCCGAATGCACCATCCTTTAGTAGTCATGTGAATATTACCTCGCCTTAAGGGTGGGGTGTTTTTTGTTGGAAAAGAGGCGTTAGAATCAGAAAATATTTAAGTAATTGGATAATTCTGTAGACATTGGGTAAGTTTAAGGGTTAAATCCTGCAAATGCCTTTACATTCTGTTAAAAATGAAAGCTAGTAAACTTTACAAAAGGTATTGCGGTTGATAAGATAACAAGGGTTGTCATTATGATGTTTTGCTGCGTTCAGGGCAATATTTAGTAAAGGGGTTATCGTATGAGATTGAAGAAAAAGGACATATTTTTTGAGACACTGGAGAATATGGCCGATACGATTGTGCAAGCAGCTGATTACTTCGCTAAGCATGTAGCCAATCTACAAGATGTGCTTCTTTTTGCTGATGAAATGAAGAAGTATGAATCGAAGTGTGACGAATTTACACACACCATTATTATCGAACTCAACAAAACGTTTATAACGCCTATTGAGCGAGACGATATCATGGAACTGACAACCAGCATGGATGATGTAATGGATGGCCTAGAAGCTACCGCTTCCCGCTTCTATATGTATCATGTTCCAGATCCAGACGAATATGTTATTCAGTTTGCTGAGATTTTACGCCAATGTGCGTATGAGATTCAAAAGGCTATTCACCTTCTATCTCAGAAGAAGCTGCTTGCGATTCGCGAGTACACTATTCGTTTGAATGATCTCGAGAATCAAGCTGATGAGCTCCTCCGTATCTGTATCAAGGAACTGTTTGCTAAAATATCAGATCCAATTGAGCTAATTAAACGTAAAGAGATTTATGAACGCCTGGAAACAACGACCGATACATGTGAAGATGTGGCCAACAGGCTGGAATCGATTATTATGAGTAATTCATAAGGGGCCTACAAAAAGACATGGAGAATTCACTTTTCATTATCGGTATTGTTATCTTTCTTGCACTTGCCTTTGACTTTATTAATGGTTTTCATGATACCGCGAATGCGATTGCGACCTCGATTTCTACCCGCGCGCTGAAACCACGGACGGCCATTATTATGGCGGCGTTCATGAATTTCTTCGGTGCTATTCTATTTACGGGGGTTGCAAAGACCATTGGTGGAAGCATTGCAGACCCTGCCACGCTCGATAACGGGCTTGAGGTCGTCATAGCCACGTTACTTGCTGCAATTATCTGGAATTTATTGACTTGGTGGCTTGGCATCCCTTCATCTTCTTCACATGCCTTAATTGGTGCGCTAGCCGGTGCTGTGTTCATTGGTGCCGGATCAGATCACGTGAAGTGGAGTGGCTTTATCGACATTGTAAAAGCGCTACTGTTATCACCATTGATCGCTTTTGCCATTGGATATGTTGTCATGACCGTCTTGAAGTGGATATTTAAGAATAAAAGTCCACACAGCGTTAACAAAGGTTTTCGGTTTATGCAAATTATTACGGCAGCTCTTCAATCCTTTACTCACGGAACGAATGATGCTCAGAAGGCGATGGGTATCATCACCTTTGCTCTCGTGACTTCAGGAAATCTGGATTCACTCGAAGTTCCGCTATGGGTTAAAATTGCTGCTGCGACTTCGATGGCACTCGGTACTTCAATCGGTGGTTGGAAGATCATTAAAACCATGGGTACTAAAATATTTAAAATTGAACCGATTAACGGCTTCGCTGCGGATTTTACAGGAGCTTCCGTTATCTTCGGTGCTACGATGCTTCATTTACCAGTCAGTACTACACATGCAATAACATCTGCTATTTTAGGTGTGGGCAGTGCAAAACGGTTCTCAGAAGTGAAATGGTCATTGGCAGGACGGATTGTTATAACTTGGTTTATTACGATTCCTATTTCCGCTCTATTAGCAATGCTTATATTCAAAATTTTATTCTAGAAAAAGATGATACAGGATCAGAGTGGGGCCAATCGCGAAGGTTGGCTTTTTTGCTTGTTCTCTAAAATGCTGGAAAAATAGGCTAATGAGATGAATGAAGCTTTTTCGATTAGGATGCAGTACAATATATGGGTTAAGGCTTGTCCTACACTTAGATATGTCATTTGATTTGACGGTGAGAGGGGTTTATCAGGCAGATGATACGCACCATTGCCATTACACATACGCATGAAGTGCTTACAGGAATTCCACTGGAAAAGCTACAGCCGGATGATTATGCTTGGATGTGGGTAGATTTTAATGCTCCTTCACCGGCGGAATCTGCGTTACTTACGACGCATTTCCATTTCCATCCGCTGGCAGTCGAAGACTGTCTGCACGTCCTTCAGCGACCTAAGCTAGATAACTATGAAGATTTACAGTTCTTTGTACTGCATGCGCTTGAGCCTGATTCCCTGCGCGTTGTGGAGGTCGATGTTTTTCTTGCGCATAATTTAATGGTATCCTTCCACAGTAAGGTGCTTCAAGAGCTTGATGACGCTTGGGAAGAGATTATCCAGCATGCGCATGACCGTAAAATATGGGCGCGGGGACCTGTATCCTGTGCTTATAATGTCATGGATAAACTGGTAGACCGCTATTTCCCAAGTCTTTATACCATTGAGGATGAACTTGCTGAGCTGGAGAGCAGGGGAAGCTCGGAATCTGTAGAAGATCTGATGAATCAGGTATTCGATTTAAGAGGGCGTCTTCTGAAGCTACGTCGAACCATTGTGCCCATGCGCGATTTGATGTATCGCATTGTGAACTCTCAGCATGTACAAAGTAATACAGAGCATAAAGTCTATTTTGCTGATATATATGATCATCTTCTGAAGTTAACCGATATGATTGAAGCAGACCGGGAAATGACTGCCGATCTGCGCGATAGTTATATCTCTCTGAACTCTAATCGAATGAACTCCATTATGAAGACGCTGACTGTGATCACGACCATATTCATGCCGCTGACCCTCATTGCGGGAATTTACGGCATGAATTTCGTGAATATGCCAGAACTAGGCTGGAAATATGGCTATGGCGCAGTCTTGCTGCTTATGTTCTCTTTAGCCTTCGGCATGGTGATTTGGTTTCGTAAGCAAGGCTGGTTTAAGTAGTCGGAAGCTTCAGGTTATCTACGTTTCTTACGCGATGAATGACTTGGAGAGTTGCGTCTGCTAGTGCTTCGTTTCTTGTAACGTTTGGATGGATTTCTACGCTTGCGAGAACTGCTTGGCTTCCGGCGCCGACGCTTCGAAGGTTTATATTCGAATTCGTCACTACTAGATTTGCCGTTCGTTTTCCCTTTACCAAAACCTGTGAAGAGTTTGAGCATAGGAGCCATTTGCTGAACACCCGACACGACCTTTTGGAACTTACCCATCGAATTCATGAGGCCGTCGATGCCACCCATTCGATCAATTACACCTTTAAGTTCACCTAGATTGGCTAAGGAGAAGGCTCCTGTCTTCGCCGACGCAGCTGCTGCGAGTGGGGCTGCGGCTGCTCCTGGTGAAATCAGTTCAGCTGCTCCGGCGAGTCCGGAGGCTCCTTGATAGGGAGCTAAACCAGTCGTTCCTACACCGGGTAAGTCCATATATGGTTGGATGCCCGGATATGGCGATTGTGCAAGGGATGTCGGATTATTCAAGGAACGCTCTTCGTTATAAGGCCTACGAGAGTAGTAATGATCAGGCATAATATCACTTTCCTTTATGGGATGTTTTATTATAATGTATGTGATGGGCGAACATAAGGTATAGACGAATGCCCTACTATTCAGGATACGAGCGGAAACGGGCGTATACCCAGTGTCCTTTTCCCTGTAATATTGCATTGACATTTTAATATAGTGCCGCTTTATCGCGCTATATTGCAACTCTGTACTGCGTGAAATCGTTAATGCTTGAAAAGTCTATACCCGGTCGGGTACAATGAAATTACATAGTAATGCTAGGGGATGAAAATTTTATGCAACTTAAAAAATTAAATGATAAAAGTATTGATCAATTATTTGAATCTATATTAACGCTTAAAAGTGTAGAGGAATGTTATGTTTTCTTTGACGACCTCTGCACAGTAAATGAAATTCAGTCGCTATCCCAGCGTCTGGAAGTTGCACGTATGCTTGGTAAAGGCAGCACATACAACCAGATTGAAGCTGAGACTGGAGCGAGTACGGCTACCATTTCGCGAGTGAAACGTTGTCTGAATTATGGTAACGACGGCTACAAATTAGCTCTTGAACGTCTAGGACGTTAATATGAAGAAATCTGGCGTGCTTGTAATTAGCCACGGTTCAAGAGAGAATTCTTGGGTCAAGCTGGTAGATGATGCCGTCAACCTTTTGCCGCTGCGGGGAGATCTTCCTGTGGCGGTTTCGTTCTTGGAAATTGTCGAAGGTCGGCTCATTCAAGATGGAATTAATCTACTCGAAGGCCAGGGAGTCACAGACATCCTGGTCTTACCGCTGTTTGTATCATCCGGCAGTACGCATGTAAGCGAAATTGCTTATGCGCTTGGGGTTATGGATTCGGCTGGGATTGAAACGGATCTAGAGCGATTTGAAGTGAAGGCTTCTATACACTATGGTTTACCTATGGATGATGATCCAGATATTGCACAGATGGTGTGGGACAAGGTCAGTCATTTATCTGAGAACCCGAATCAAGAAGCTATTATCATCGTAGGGCACGGGAGTATTCATGATGGATTTCGCCAGCGCTGGGAGCAGGGTATAACCTCGCTTGCGGAGAAAGTTAAACATATCAGCGGTGTGGCGGCAGTGGATTATGCGCTGCTGAACCCGGATATCATTCATCGAAAGGTTCAATATTGGCAGAAAGAGCACAGGAAGCAGGTTATCGTGGCTCCTCTATTTTTAAGTGAGGGGTACTTCATTCGGACGGTCATTCCAAGACGGCTTGAAGGGCTTGACTACCTGTACAGCGGCCAAGCGCTTCTTCCGCATCCGCTGCTTACTCACTGGATGGATCGCCAGATTGAGACATGGTTAGAGCATACATCAGGGACAAGTGTACAACTTAACTAGAAGTGCGTAAGGATGAGCCTCAATGGGGTAAAGATAATCGTACATATTATTTCTGTGAAATTAAAAGAAGTAGGTGGCGTTTATTCATGAAAAGAGCACGGTTGATCTATAATCCCAGCTCTGGGAGGGAAGAAATGCGGCGGCGTCTGCCCGATATTTTGCAGCGGCTTGATATGGGTGGTATTGAGGCATCCTGTCATGCAACCACAGGAGAAGGTGATGCCACCGCAGCTGCCGCGGATGCGGTAGAACGTGGGTATGACCTTATTATCGCTGCCGGCGGAGACGGAACCCTCTATGAGGTTGTCAATGGCATGGCGGGGAAAGATCATTTACCACCGCTTGGTGTCTTTCCACTGGGCACAACGAATGATTTCGCGAGGGGCCTCGGCATTCCGCGCAATTGGGAGGATTACTGTGACCTCGTTATTCGTCAGCAGACTCGTCCGATTGATGTGGGCAAGGCAAACGAACGTTATTTTATCAATATAGCAGGTGGAGGCACCCTCACCGAACTGACGTATGATGTGCCAAGCAGGCTGAAGACGATGATTGGGCAGCTCGCTTATTATATTAAGGGGATTGAGAAGATGATCAACTTGTCCCCGCAAGAATTAATTCTTAAAGCTGAGGGTCAGGAGGCCATTCATGACGAGTTCATGATTTTCCTCATTACCAACACCAATTCCGTCGGCGGCTTCGAGAAGCTCGCTCCTGGTGCACGAATTGATGACGGCGAACTCGACGTGATTGCGGTGAAGAAATGTAATCTGGCTGAGTTTGTTCGCATCGTAAGTCTCGCTCAGCGCGGCGAGCATCTGAACGACAAGAAAGTTGTGTATTTCCGTACGAAATCCATGGAAGTCACATCGCCTGGTAAGGTACTCCTGAATCTAGACGGCGAGCTTGGCGGCGAATTGCCTGTTAACTTCTCAGTGATGCCGCAGCATTTGAGGGTTTTTGCTTAGAGATCGAAAAGGTAGCGTGTGGACGCCGAGATCGATTAAACATTCAAAGCAGGTGGGGGTCACTCGGCTAGAGGATGATACATAGCAAGAAGCGCAGGGTGCTAGGGTAGGGCTAAATGTATAAGAGATATATGTAAGAGATAACGTGTAAGATTCAACATGTTAGAGATAACATATCAGAGTTGAGTTGTCCAAAAATGCTTTGCCGTCATGTCATTTGGTGGAAGCGGGACAGCTTAACTTTTTTTGCGTGGAAATCTGTTATAATGTTGAATGATGTGAATCCATAAATGAACCTAACCATGAACAGGTTAACATAGAAGATATAGAAAGAAGTGACATGTACAGCATGAAAAATCATCGCAACGGCCGTAACTCCGGCCGCCGCAGTACGCCTGCGCCGATCACCGGATTGCCGGTAGCGAAGAATGATGAGGTCGTCATCGACATCATTGGAATGAATCATGACGGAGAAGGGGTAGGGCGTTCGGATGGCTATACCCTTTTCGTTGCAGGAGCTTCCGGGTGAGCAGGTCAAGGTGAGGGTGCTTAAGACGAAGAAGCAGTTTGGCTATGCCAAGCTTCAAGAGATCGTGAAAGCAAGTCCCGACCGGATCGCGGCACCTTGCCCGATCTATGATCAATGCGGTGGCTGCCAGCTTCAGCATATGGATTATACCGCGCAGCTAGCTTGGAAACGTCAGCTTGTGGTGGACAACCTAACGCGGATTGGGAAGCTGAATGTGAGCGGGGAAGCTTGGCGGGATCGCTCTCGGGCGTTGGAAGAAGGGCAGGAGAATGCTAACGCTGTTGCTTCGTTTGCTCAGGAAGCAGACACGCTGCAACAAGGTATTCGTGTTCCTGCTACGCTTGGTATGAGCGATCCTTGGCGTTATCGTAATAAGGCCCAGGTGCCAATTGGTGAAATGGAAGGCGGGCTTGTGGGCGGCTTCTACGCCCGCGGTTCGCATCGTATTATCGACATGGAGGCCTGCCTTATTCAGCATGAGAGCAATGATGAGGTTGTCGCTCGCGTGAAGGACATTGGCCGGAGCCTCGGCATCTCAGCTTACGATGAATTGACAGGTAAAGGATTGCTACGACATGTTGTCGTGAAGGTAGCTTTCCATACGGGCGAAATGATGGTTGTCTTGGTCACCAATGGGGACAAGATTCCGCAGCTAGATACGTGGATCAAGGAAATTCGTGCACAGCTTCCTTCTGTCGTGAGCATTTGTCAGAACGTGAATACGAAAGAAACGAATGTCATTTTCGGTGATATTACCCGCGTTCTATGGGGCCGCGAAGTGATTTATGATTATATCGGTGATGTGAAGTTTGCCATCTCAGCACGCTCATTCTATCAAGTCAATCCAGCGCAAACTGAAGTCCTCTACGGAAAGACAGTCGAATATGCTGGCTTGAGTGGACAAGAGACCGTGATCGACGCTTATTGTGGAATAGGAACGATATCCTTGTTCCTTGCTCAGCATGCGAAGCATGTGTATGGGGTTGAAATTGTGCCTGAAGCGATCGAAGACGCGCGCGCGAACGCGCAGCTTAACGATATGAACAACGTGGAATTTGAGGTTGGCGCATCTGAAGTCGTGATTCCACGCTGGAAACAGCAGGGTATTGAGGCGGACGTTATTGTTGTCGATCCACCACGCAAAGGCTGCGATCCACAGCTATTGGAGACGATTCTGGAAATGAAACCGGAGCGGGTTGTATATGTAAGTTGTAATCCTTCGACGCTGGCAAGGGACTTGCGCGTGCTTGAGGATGGCGGGTATCGTACGGTGGAAGTGCAGCCGGTGGATATGTTTCCGCATACGGTGCATGTGGAGTCGGTGGCAGTGCTATATCGGATTGAACTTGTATAAGATTAGTATTTAAGGACTTCCTACAAGGAAGTCTTTTTTTATGCGTGGGAAAATCATATGTTGTTATAATTTGTAATAAATAGTTATAATTTTTAAAAAAATGCTAAGATCGAATATAATTTATAAATTTATGAGAAGAGGGATTTGCTGTAATAGCGGTAAATTTTCTTAACTCTTAAAAACAGCTTTTGCCTAACAAAGCCATTAGTAAGTTGAGGGAAGAAGATTCTAAGAAGTTGTTTAATGCAAATCGACTAAGAAAAACTAGAGGGGGTAGAGCGAATGAGAACTAGATTGAAAGATTTTAGAGGGATATCCATCATTGTTTTAACCATATTTCTAATTGTTGGGGGAAGTTTAGTATATGATTTTACTAAAAAATCACCTGAACCTTCTAAATATTCTATATGTTTACTAGCTCATTCTGATCATGTTGAAAAGGTTGGTCAATTTAATTCGAATCTTATCAACGTATCCTCTCCATTTTTATATGGATATTTAATTCGACCGGATAATGAGAAGCCTTACCTAATGATAGTTGAAAGAAGTTATAGTAAAGAACAAGAGGTTGGTGGCTATTATTTTAAAATGACCAAAATGTTAGAAATGAGCCAAGAAGAAATGGATCAATGTAAGGGATTATTAAATCAATATCATGGTAAAAGTATTTTAGGGAAAAATGAAGTTTCTTTAAGAGAAAAAGATAATACATCTGTAAAAACTTTTTATAAAATTGACATGGGCGACCACATTATTTGGTCTACTAAATCAATGGATTATTATATTAAAGTGGACGACAACAAATATGACTTTTTGAAAACATTTTGATTTTATTGTGATTTCTTAGATCGGCTAGTCATTCGTTCATGTTTCCATTGAGCTAAGCTTCTTAGTGTGGTGTCCTAAAATTGTTATTGAGAAGTACAAATAATTTTGCTAAGATATGTTTTGGAACAATTACCTTTAATACGGTCCAGAGAGGCTGAAAAGGGATACTTGATAGGTGAAGCTATTATCTTTTTAATATCTTTGTTATTTCATGCCCTTTTGTCTAATCTGACGAAAGGGCATTTTGTTGTGCACGTAAGCTGTGAAGACGCAGCTAGCGTATCTCTTTTAAAGGAAGTCCAGAGAGGCTGAAAAGGAGAATGGAAAAGTTATACGTATAGAGATACATCCATTCATTCGTAAAAAAGAGAATTATTTCATCTAGAACATACTTGGAGGCGTAGAATGGATTATCGTAAAAAAACCGTGGTCGCATCGGTAGCAGGCTTAACATTAGAAGGCATGGACATCATGTTTATCTCTTTTGCGATGACAATGATTATTTCAGAATTTAAGATTGATTTAGCAACTGGAGGACTTATTTCTTCTATAACGAATGTAGGGATGCTATTAGGAGGAATTATTTTCGGAATTCTAGCAGATAAGTTTGGAAGGGTGAAGGTCTTTACGTACACCATCATCTTGTTTGCAATTGGGACAGCTTTAACAGGATTAGCCACTAGCATTGGACAAATATATTTATTTAGATTTATTGCAGGAATAGGTGCCGGCGGAGAATATGGAATTGGTATGGCACTTGTTGCAGAAGCTTGGCCGAAAAATAAACAGGGGCGCGCTTCTTCGTATGTCAGTGTAGGTGCTCAATATGGTGTCATTCTAGCGGCATTACTAAGTGCAATTATTCTTCCTACATTAGGATGGAGAGCATTGTTCTTTGTGGGTGTAATCCCTGTAATTTTTGCCTTTATCGTAAGAAAGAATTTGGATGAATCACCTGAGTGGCTCGCTGCTCAGAAGAATACAAAGGTTAGTAAGATAGCTGAAAAGAGTAAACTAGCACAATTGTTTAAAACACCACGAACAGCGATGACAACCATTTCTTTAATGATTATGGCAACGGTTCAAATTGCCGGTTATAACGGATTAATGATTTGGCTGCCATCGATGTTGCAAAAGTCACAAGGTTTATCGGTTTCAGGCTCTGCGATTTGGACAATTAGTACAGCCGTTGGCATGATCATTGGTATGTTAACCTTTGGACTATTCTTAGATCGGTTTGGCGCAAAGCGTACCTTTGGCCTCTTCCTGATTGCCTCTGCATGTGCTGTGTTTTTATACTCATATGCGACGGGTAGTATAGGTGTACTGGTAGGTGGTGCAATTGTCGGATTCTTCTCCAACGGAATGTTCGCCGGATATGGAGCGTTGATTGGTAGTCTGTATCCTGTTCAAATTCGAAGTACGGCAACAAACACCATATTTAACATTGGTCGAGCAATAGGTGGTTTTTCACCCATACTTGTAGGCTATATTCTACAAAATTATGATATAAAAGTTGCGATGCTCTACTTAGCCGGTTTATATTGTATTTCCTTTATTGTCATGCTCATGCTTAAAAAAGATGATGTAGGGAATGTTAGCAAAACTATATAACATAGAGAGTATTTTGTAGCATGAGTTACAAATACCACCCTGTTTAATGGGGTGGTATTTGCCTATTTAGGTTCCTTTAAGTGTGTAACATTGGTTTATCTGTTATATTTTCTCTTACTTGCAGATATATTGTTTAACTGCATCAGTAATCTCTTTATGAAACAAATATCTTCCTGAGTCAAAGGGTGTTAATTTATTTATATTTTTTAGTTCATAGCCTTTTAATCCTTGAGCTTTAAAATATCCATTCTCCTCAGTTAGTGCCACCGGAGCATACCAGGCATAGCCATCCTGCCTGACAATCCAAACACTTACGCCGGTTTCATACTCATAAAAATCGACGATATATATCTTGGCATTGACCCATTTTTCTTTTCCGTCGCCGCTAAGCATATCTTTACAAAAGTCAGATATATATGTTTCTACCGCTGCTATCATTTTATTTTTTCGAGGCGAATGTCCGTAGTTTGGTTTATGAGGCTGTTCTACCGTCAATGATAATTGATCAATGACTTTAAAATTTCCTTTTGGTGCATTACCATCACTTTCATTAATAAAACCATCACAGTACACAATCCCGTTATCGATTTTGATTATAGCCAACCCATTTCCAATATTAGTATGGAGATATACGTCATTGGGTTCGCTATCATAAATCCGAATCTCTGCCTCAATTGTTTTCCCGATATAGGGTTCAAACTCACCCTTGTTTCCTTCTATTTTTTTGGGATAAAACCACAACTGATAGTTGATATACTCTTCAAGTGCATGTTGGATACTACTTATCGTGACGCCTTCGGGCAACGTCGGGTTTGCATCTGTAGCGGCAGTGGTGTCAATAGTGTTTGTGCTTTTGTCGGATGCATCTCTTATTGCAATATCTTTACCAATATCTTTTCCGCATGAGCAAATAAGCAGCATTATGCCCGTCAATAATATAATAAATGAGGTTCTAATAGCCATAATTCACCTACTTTTTTGAATGAAAAATGTGCAATGGGTTTGTGGTTAAATGCCCATTGCACAATCTCCTAGTTATTTTTCGAATTTAGGATTCATTTTTAGGATTCATTTTTAGGATTCATTGAAAAAGATATTATGAGTGTTGCGTTTTGCAGCAGTATTTAAATTACTATTCGATGTAATAGCTGATCTTGATGTAGGGTTTTGAAATGTGCTTGTATAATTGAACACAATGACAATATCTTTGATTGGCACAAAGCTGCTTCCACCATTAAAGCTATATTTAATACCCGACCCTATTGGAGTAATATCCTGGCTGACACCAGTTAAAAAATAACTTAAACCAACAAAATATAGTTGAGTGGAAATTCCCGTTGGTTTTTGAATAAGATCATTGTAATCAGCGGTGCTGGAAGTAACTGTAAGTACACATGCGTTATATAGTGCATTGTTCCAGAGGGAGGAACTCGTGCTAGGAACTCGTGCATTGGCTGTTCCACTCTCAGCTCCTGTAATTGGCTCAAAAGCTCCTGATTTAGTAGCTACCCCTCTGAAAGTTCCTCCGCCAAAAGTTGATGTATTCTTAATTTTTCGGTTAATGATTACCCATGTGACAGCGTTTTGGTCATCTTTATTAACTGTATTTTCTCCGTAAAATAAACGAGTAAGTAGCTCAACATCAGATAAATTGTTATACCATGTTGAAGAATATGAAATTGATTTTCCAAAGTTTGAATTATTCTTGCTGGTAGATTCACAACTACTAACTTTATTTATTACGTCAGACGATGCCTTAGGAGTTATTTTGTTGATATTTTCATTCACAACATATTGATTAATAGTGGAATCATAATAATGGAATCCATTATAATACAATTTAGTTTCAGTATCATAGTAAAAAGAGTGCAATCTAATCAAGTTGATGGAACCAATGAAGGAAGGATCATCACTTTTATCGATCCATTCTCCATTCTCATCTCTACCAAGAATAGATGCAATTCCGTTTTCGCTATAAGAATACTTGGCAACCTCAAAATTATGAATATCCATAATAGCTGTTACATTCAGGTCGTCATCTTTGACAAAATTATATATTTCACCGTTCAAAGTAAGACCGATCATGTCATTAGTAGAATTGTAATTGTATGTGATATAGTTATTTTCTCTTACTTCGGAACTCAATAGAGAGTCATTATTATAATCATACAGTATATTTTTGTTTTCAAATGTTTTGGCAATCCGATTTCCTTTGTCATTATATGTGTAGTTATATTCAAGTTCACCTACTTTTATTTTTGATATCATTGAACCCCCTTCATTCCCCCCCCATTCTAGAGCATAACTCTGATTTTTATTCTCCGTAGGGGCTGCTTCAGCTATAATACTTCCAAACAGCAGAGAACAAGCTACAACTAGAGAAAAAACTTTTTTGAACATTTATACATCCCTCCAATATTTTTATTAAATCCACATCTATAACAATATCATCTACTATTTAAGATTTCTACCTAATATTGTAAATTAATAGAATATTTAGGGATTATATCAGTGTAAATAAAACTTAACTTATTCAACTGAGTTACTAATTAGTTCCACATAGTCAGGTTTAAAATAACCTAAGTCTACATCCCGAAGTGCTATAATTATTAACTATATCAATGCTACTCTAGCGCTAGTCAGCAGTATTAGTTGGCGAGACTCTTTCAATTAGGATAGAGATAATAATGGATGGTAAAGAGTATGGAGAAGTAACAACGCCTTATATATTTAAAAGTGTTATTAAGATAAAAATTCGGAGTGAATTTTTAATACACGTTAATCGCAATGATTGGAGATTTTGATGATTTCGAAAAGATAGGTTCGTTCTTTTTCTTCTAATCCATTTCCCTTCGGGAGCATTTTTTGTTAAAATAAACGTCTCAGATTTCATCATGAGTTGTTTACTTATTTGGGTCACATTGTGAAGCTGGATCTATAATGAGAGGATTTGAGTTTGAAGGTGAACAATAACTTTTGGCTTGATTTACCCCGGCCTTTTTTTATACTTGCACCCATGGAGGATGTGACGCATGTTGTTTTTCGTCATGTCGTGAGTAAAGCAGGGAGACCGGATGTGTTTTTTACAGAGTTTGCAAATACAGAAAGCTATTGTCACCCCGAGGGAAATCTTAGTGTGCGTGGCCGTTTACTATTTACCGAGATGAACAACCCATGGTTGCACATATATGGGGCGATAAGCTGAGTATTTTCAAAAAATGAGTATCGATATGGCGGAGTTAGGATATAAAGGGATCGACATCAATATGGGTTGTCCTGTTCCTAATGTGGCATCCAATGGTAAAGGAAGTGGCTTAATTCTCCGTCCTGAGGTTGCGGCTGAAATTATACAAGCAGCAAAGGCAGGAGGACTGCCTGTAAGTGTGAAGACCAGACTTGGTTTCACAAGGTTGGATGAATGGCAGGACTGGCTGACCCACATATTGAAGCAGGATATAGCTAATCTTTCCATCCATTTGCGTACCCGAGATGAAATGAGTAAGGTCGATGCGCATTGGGAACTGATTCCTGAGATTAAGAAGCTGAGAGATCGCGTAGCGCCTCATACGCTGCTCACAATTAATGGAGATATTCCAGACCGTCAAATGGGCCTCAAGCTAGCTGAACAATATGGTGTGGATGGGATCATGATCGGGCGTGGTATTTTTAAAAATCCATTTGCTTTCGAAAAAGAGCCGAGAGAACATAGCAGCGCCGAATACCTGGATCTCTTAAGATTGCAGCTTGATCTCCATGATCAGTATTCTGAGCAATTAGAGACCCGTCCATTTAAGGCTCTTCATCGCTTTTTCAAGATTTATGTCAAAGGGTTTAGAGGAGCAGGTGAGCTCAGAAATCAATTGATGAATACGGCATCTACGGATGAAGTCCGTACGCTTCTGGACGAATTTGTGCAGCATATGGACGAGCAGGCAAACTTGTAAGTATAAGTTCTATAGCATGAAAAACACGCCTAATATGGCGTGTTTTTTGCATGTCTTTTGCAGAATGGCTATTCGCAGGTTCCTGAGTTTTAGGCTAACGCATGATCTCTTTTTTTATTATAGTAATGATAATAGTAGTGAAGCCTAACAGATATTTAAAATATAGAACATAGGAGGATTTCATGTCCTGGAGCAAATTGAAGCAACAACTTGAGAGTTTTCTCTGTCCTGCGTTATTGGGGAGGGTTGAATATCGTGCAACGAGCTACCGTTATTCACCTGATAAAGCAGGGATTTGCTATATTGCGGTAGATAAGAAGAACATGCTCAATATGGTTGATACATCGACTTTAATTCGATGGTATCATACAGAGCTGGAAATCAAGAATGATTCAAGTATCCAAGTTCCAATCACCGATGAAGAAATTGAAGCCATCCGTCAAGATACCAAGGGGACAGTTCCCGAAGATCGTCTATTAGTTATGGCAAGAAGTAGAAAAATATCCGAATATGCAAAGAAGATTTTTACAGCACAGTCATCATTAAGTAAATCAAATTTTAACGTTGTGGCAACTAAGTATTTATCTACTTCAATAGAGGAAAGCTTAGAGAGCGAGGATATCTTACTGAATATTCTAGCTTTGGTGGACAGACGAGTTGGAAAAAAACGAATTTTAAATATGACCGAGAAGATGAAGTTAAAACATCCTATTGTGCAGTATTTTTATGAGCTACGGCGTAGTGTATTATGAATATAAAGAACTAGTACAGCTGGTAATAAACAGTGATGTATTCAGTTTATCCGAGGTATTGGCCGGAATCGTAAATAATCGAGTGCTTCATACCCTGAGATCCTTTCCCAACTTATACCTTGACCTCCGATCTAGCTGACGTTAGACTCAAATTTAGTAAAAAAGGAAGGTAATAACAAATTAAGGGGAGACATACATGTTGCAGGATAAGTTGTGGAGATACAGATTTATAGGGTTGATGCTAATGATCATGCTCTTTGCTTTATGGACAGAGGGAGTATCCGTATATGCAGATTCTCCTTCAATCCAGATTTCCGTGGATGACAAACCACTTCAGGCGGTTTCTATTCAGAAGAATGGTACTCTGTTTGTACCAGTGAATGCCATTATCGAGGCACTTGGAGCTGAGGTCGTTTACCATGGGGACACGAAGACTATCGATACTAGGTACAAACAGAAATCATTGTCCATGCGAGTAGGATCACGTGAGGCGCTAAGTAACGGGAAGAAGCTGACACTGACGGGCGCGCCTTTTATTCAGAATAGTAAAGTATATGTACCACTTCGGGCAGTAAGCCAGTCTTTGGGTGTCGAGGTGGAAGTGAATGCGGATCAAAGTATAAATATTCAGTCGGCTCCAATGAATCTGAGTGTTCAAATGAAGTTACCTATTATGAACGGAGTGGACAAACCCTTCATACTTGAACATGATGGTTCTCTGCGTCTAAAGTGGTGGTACCAGGATAGTAATCCATATGAGCATTATACTGGAGCGGTCTATCCGAATAAGCAATTGCTAATTCAAGGTTTTAACGAGGGTTTTGTCGTGGATCGAGACGGTAAGCATTTAACTGACACGATGACAACGATCCGATCGTATCCTCTGATTGTCGAGGCAATTCCGGATAGAGGCGGTTATACGGTTCGTTTTGACTTAGATGACAAGTCTTATGAATGGAAGGAGATTCCCCTCTATATAGGAGAAATGACGTTGTTTCCAATGATTATAGCAGAAACCTATTCATATCAAGGACCCATTTATTTGGACATTAAGGGAAATCTGATTGTATTGACTAAAGATGGGCTTGCCGCATACGCGCCATCTGGCGAACGGCTGTGGGTACGCAGTAGTTGGGTTGAAAAAGGACGGACATGGTCGCCATTTGATTCTAGATATTATATTAAAGGTGATGATAGTGGCCGAATATATTTATGTTATGAAGAAGGAGTTTTAGTGTTAGCAGCAGACGGATCTCAATTGGCTGCTTTTCCGGAATGGTCATGGGAAACAACGGTTCTCAAAGATGGCTCCGTTTTATGGAACGGTGGACTCTACCGTTGGAAGGACAATGCTCTTGTTCATGTAACCCAACCATCGGGTGGCGGGAAAAAGGGCGATTATGTGATGGGTACGAATGGAGGATACTTGGAGAAGAGATCGTCTAGTATTCATTCCAAATTGTTGCGTTATCGCCTTGGTCAAGCTGAACGTACACGCGGTTTCAGTTTAGATGCGGATTCATTAATCAGCGACGAAGTAGGGCATACCTTTATCTCAACGAACGGGGGAACGGTACACGGTTTAGAGAAAGACGGTCGCTTGCGTTTTGTACTGAGGTCCGACAATGCATATGGTATTCCTGCTAAAATTATTCCTTTGTCCAAGGAAGAGGTAGTGATCTTGGACGGCAACGTTGTACTTTCTCTGGAGACTGTACAGAAGCAAAAATAACAATTCTTTGGATGTTCTCGAAGAGTTGAGAACGGTTAGTTGTGCTGGTCTACTCAATCTATAGCTATCAAGACAGACAAGAAATAAGCGATAAAGAGAGGTATTCCTTGATGACACCGAGTGAAACAAATTCTAAGGTTGATGAATTTATTGGTAAATCTAAAAAGTGGAAACAAGAATATGAGCAGTTGCGTAATATCGTTCTTGACTGTGAGCTATCCGAAGAGTTTAAGTGGATGCATCCTTGCTACACGTTAGGGAATAAAAACATCGTTTTAATACATGGATTTAAAGAATACTGTGCAATTTTATTTATCAAAGGTGCCTTGTTAAAGGACCCACATGGTATACTCATCCAACAAACAGAGAATGTACAGGCGGGGCGCCAGATTCGGTTCACCAGTGTTCAAGAAATCGTTGATATGGAGACCATCTTGAAAGTTTATATTCATGAAGCCATTGAGGTTGAGAAGGCGGGTTTGGAAGTGGAATTTAAAAAGAATGAAGAATACACCATTCCTGAAGAATTCCAACATAAACTCGATGAAAACCCTGCCTTGAAAACGGCCTTTGAAGCATTGACGCCGGGACGTCAAAGAGCTTACATTTTTTATTTTTCGCAGCCCAAACAATCTAAAACGAGGGTGTCGAGGGTAGAAAAATATATGCAGCACATTCTAGCTGGAAAAGGATTAAATGATTAAGCCGGGGACCCTTTGCCCCGGTCTTTTTTATGCCGTCAGTTGCAGCTGATTGATTGTTCGCTATCCCTAGGAACATGATACTGATTTTATTTTACCGGCTATAGTGATGTAAAAGCTTCTCTATTCGATCTCGAATCCATTGTTTTAATGATTCTGGCTTCACGGATATAACGGATTGACCAAACCTCATAACATAATCAGCTATAAAATCCTCTTCTCCAGGATTATAAAATCCCTTAATGACTGTTTTAGTTCCATGCTCGATTGTCATAGATGGATAAGGTTCTTTATAAAATATATCCTTGGCTTGTTCCGAGATCTCAATTTCAAAGTCGATACTCTTCTTAGATTGATATATTTCTAAAGAACGACTAAGCAATTCATCGATAGAAAAGCGAGCTTTGATGTCCTTCTCTTCTATAAAGGTGATGCGATCGCATCTGAAAACCCTATATTGATTCGTAGGGATCTCGATTCCCGTAGCGTACCATTGACCAAATTTAGCGGAAATTTTGAAAAATTGAACATGATAGCTCTTATTCTGGGTATTTTTTAAATACTGAATTTGGCAGTCTTGCTCATTTAGAATGCTGTTTAGAATTTTATCTAAAAAACGACTGACATGATGATGCTGATAAACTTCAAATTGCAGCACTTTTTTCATGTTATGAATCTGCTTGATTTGCTGCTTCGAAAGACAGTGTTCAAACTTCTCATTTAACCTCGTAACACTTAAGTGAAAGGGTGTTGATTGATAAGATTCTAACGTCAGCATGGCAAAGTATAGCGCATAGACTTCATCCATCGTAAAGACGATGGGGGATAACAATCTATTTTGTAAAATACCATATCGTCCGTGTCTGCCATGCTCCGCATAAATAGGCATACCTAATTGTTCTAATGAGCTAATATCTCGCAGAGCTGTGCTTTTTGAAATATGGTATTCATTCATAAGGTCATGTAAATTAAAGAACTCTCGAGTGTTTAAGTATCTGATCATGTCATTTAATCGTTCTGATTTCTTCATCCTAAGCTCCTTATAAAGGTGTCATCGTTTGATACCTTTATATATGATAATAAGTTTAAGGACATATATCAATGGATAAGATATGTACCTGAAATGATGATATAAAGGAGATGGATACCATGAGCTCAACACTCGAAATAGCTATTTTTTTATCCATGAACGGAAATGCGAAAGAGGCTATACATTTTTACAAAAAGCATTTGAACGCAGAGGAATTGTTACTTGTTACTTATCAAGATCTTGCGACACGAGGCAGTTCGATACAGATTACGGATGAAAATAAGGATCGTATTTCTCACTCTGTCTTATTAATCGGGAGAACAAAAGTAATGGTGGCCGAGGATACTATGAATACGAGTGAAGAATATACCATCGGTAATAACACTTCATTATGTATTCAGAGTGCTGACTTAGAAGAAATTGAACACTTTTATCATAGCTTAGTTACAGATGATCGAGTGAAGGTTATAGTGCCTCTATCAAATAATCTGTTTAGCAAAGCATACGGTATTATCGAAGACCCATTCGGTATTCAAATCCAACTCATGTTTGATGATAGATTGCAGTAAACACAAAAACACGCCACTTGTTGGCGTGTTTTTGTTAGGTCATCGCCAGCTCTTTGGCATATTTCTTACCTGCCGAGAGAAGGTTGTCGCTCAGTTCTGAATGATTTACAGAACGTGCTAGAACAAGAGAACCTACCATCGTACTGAATAGTGCACTACCTTTGGACGTGTCAACTTCCGCCAGGGTGGAGATGAAAGAAACCATCCGCTCCAATTCACTTGTGAATACCTGCCGAACCTCTTCAGAGCAACGGGATATTTCACCAGAAAGGGCAGGAATAATGCAGCCCATCTCCGTATTATCGCGGTGATACGGACTCAAATAATAATCAATGACCGTATTGATTTTGGGGTTCTGTTTCTCCTGATCAGCGACTTTCCGCAGAAGTGCGATGGTATCGCTGATGGCATAACGGCATGCTTCGGCGACTAGCTGTTCTTTGTTGTCAAAGTGTGCATAAAACCCTCCATGAGTTAGTCCAGCCCCCTTCATAATGAATGGAACACTTACATCTTGGATGCCACTTGCGCGAAAAGCTTGGGCTGCACTTTCAACAATTTTATTTCGAACCTTAATCTTATGACCTTTGGGATACGGTATTGTAATCACTCCACAGCTTCATATTCCTACTTTTTAAAATATTATAATCGTCATAATTAAGCCTGTCAATTTAGCGCTGGGCGTAACTATTGATTCAAGAAAGAATAAACAATGCTGTTGACGTTCTTAAAATATGATGACTATAATATATTATGATCATCATATTATAAAAAGACTTTAATAGGAGGTATCAGGATATGAGTAAGCTCGAATCCATAGAAACGTTGGTCATTGGATCAGGTCCGGGAGGTTATGTGGCGGCGCTGCGCTCTGCACAGCTTGGTATGAAGACGGCAATTGTCGAACGCAGTCAGCTTGGCGGAGTCTGTACACATGTGGGCTGCATTCCATCCAAAGCATTAATTGCAGAAGCGCATCGCTATGATTTGCTCAGACCGTTCAATCATACTAATGCGGCTGCGTCATTTAAGAATGCCCAGGATTTCAAGCAGGGAATTGTGAACAAGCAATCTGGCGGAGTTCATTATTTATTAAAGAATGCAGGTGTGAGCATTCTGGAAGGCGAGGCTCGTTTCGTTGATGAATATACAGCTATTATCCATCAATCTGGACAGAAGCAAACCATTTCATTTAAGAACGCCATACTAGCAACAGGATCTCGTCCGATTGAGCTGCAAGCATTTCCCGTTGGCGGACGTATTTTATCTTCCACAGAAGCGCTGTCGCTCACGGAAATCCCGAATAGCCTAGTCGTTATAGGCGGTGGATATATTGGTATCGAACTCGGGCAAATGTATGCGAAATTTGGAACAAAGGTAACGATTCTTGAGGGCGGGCAGCAAGTTTTACCGGGATTTGAAGCAGAACTTGTGGGCCCTGTTGTCCGGCAGATGAAGGCCGATGGTATTCAGACGATAACCGGGGCGACAGCGGAGAAGGTGATGCAGAATACGGATTCCATTACACTGCATTATTCACAACATCAGGAGCAACATCAGGTTACTGCGGAATATGTGCTAGTCACGGTCGGCAGAAAACCAAATACAGACGGCAAGCTAGGACTGGAGCGAATAGGATTGCCATTGACGAGCAGAGGAATGATCGCGACAGATAAGCAGTGCAGAACGGCTATCCCGCATATTTTCGCCATTGGAGATATTACAGCGGGTCCGGCGCTTGCTCACAAGGCGTCCTATGAAGCGAAAGTTGCGGCCGAAGCCATTGCAGGCCTTACCACTGAGGTGGATTATAAAGCTATGCCACTTGTCGTTTTTTCTAATCCAGAGCTCGCAAGTGTTGGCTTAAGTGAAGAGGAAGCGCAGGCACAAGGCATTCCATTTGTTATTGGCAAAGCCTCTTTTGGGATTAACGGAAGAGCATTGGCACTAAGGGAGACCGAAGGATATATCAAAATTGTAGCGAATCAGGCCACGGGAATTGTGATGGGTGCACAAATCGTTGGCGTGGAGGCATCCACACTTGTATCGGAGCTAGCACTTGCTATCGAGATGGGGGCTACCGTGGAGGATTTGGCTTTGACAATTCATCCGCATCCGACATTGGGAGAAGTGATTATGGAGGCTGCTGAGAACGCAGTCAGAAAAACAGCGAATCGGAATGGGAGAGATTGAAGAATGAAGATTAAAGTAGGTTTATATATTGGGATTGCGATTGCGCTGATCATTGGAGGTTCTCTTCTAGCTGTTAAAGGAAAGGATGCTGTGAGTCAGGCTGAGAGCAGGAAACAAGGTGTGCTTGAGGTGGAGCAAACGACAATCGTATATCAAAAGAGTGCAGGGTCGATTGTAGAGGTGGGCGCGGTTGTAGGCGATGCTGTGAAAATGGGACAAGTGCTATTCAAAGTTAAATCAGCTGATGCAGGAGAAATGGATGTACTCGCTCCGGAAGATGGATTGGTCGGCAGTATTGTTGTGAAGCCAGGAGATCAAGTAAAGCAAGGAGCGCCGATGGCAGTTCTGCAAAAACATAACTATTATACAGACCTCTACATACAGGAAAGTGAGATCCAAAAGCTTAAGATGAATCAAAGCATCGGTGTTGATTTTCCATATTTGGATCATCAAGATCAGGTGACGGGTGTTGTAACTTCAATCTCAGCCGCCCCTCAATTTGCTAGCTTGCGCATGACACGCGAAAAAGGGCAGGCCGATTTAAGTATGTTTCTTGTCCGAATAGCTATGGATTCGAATGCTGATTTGCTTCCGGGGATGACAGCGGAGGTGAAACTTGATGAAATCACTGATTGACGAGTGGAAGTATGTATCGGGGAGTAAGTATATTCGCCTGATCTTTATCGGCCCGCTTGTCGCGGCTATATTTTTTGGTCTAATGTTCTCTCAGAACCAAATCTCGGAATCGCCTATTGTTGTCATTGATGAGGATCATAGCTCGTATTCAAGACAGCTGATTTCTAAAATAAATGCTTCCCCGTATATGAATATCACAAGTGTGTATGCCAGCCGCCTGAACCCAGAAATATTGCTGGCAAATGAGCAGGCTGTTGCAGTCATCATGCTTCCCCAAGAGCTGGAGCTGCGTCAGCAGCAAGGGATGTCAACGAATATCGGAATCTTAATGGATAACACGATGCCCTCCGGACTAACCGGCATAAGGACCGCGATTCAGGAGATCATTCAAACGGAAAATATGACCCTTTTGATGACCCGTCTGATTCAAAAGGGGATGGATGCTGAAATATCTAAAGGACTTGTTTCTCCACTATCTCTTCAGCAGCGAATGCTGTTTAATCCAACCACAAGCTATGTAGGCTTTATGGTGCTTGGATTTGTGAACATTGTGGTGTTAATGATTACGACAAGCGCTGCGGGCTCGATTGTACCTCGCCTACGTCAGGAAGGAAAGCTATTTGTACACGGAAAGTCTCCAATGCAGCTGTGGATTCGTAGTGTACCTTACGCTGCCTTGACCACCATTTCGCTGCTGCTATGCTATGGATTGTTGAAGCAGGTGGGGGGCATGCGGTTTGAAGCGGCGCCTTATCTGTTTATCATTCCACTGCTTGTGTACGCCTTTGCCTTAACACTCATGGGCATGCTAATTGGTTATTCGGCTAAAGACATGTCAAAAGTCACTTTACGAACCAGCTTCGTATTGTATCCGTCGTTTCTTGCTACTGGAATTCAACTGACTCCGCTTGCATTTCCACAATTCTTTCAAATTTCGGCATGGGTATTACCTATGAACTGGCTTAACCGCCTTATACGCGGAATGGCTTTTCGGGATGGTTCCCTATCAGTCTATAGTCAGGAAATCGGGGCGCTGCTAATTATTATTGGAGCCGTGTCCTTATTCATTGGATTACTGGTTCTACGGGAATCACGGAAGGTTTATTCTAGCCGGGAATCGATTGCGAAATCAGCGGTTTTTTCGAGCAGTAGTTAATTAATAGGGAATTAGGTAATGATTAAATATATTATCAGAAAATCAATAATTCCTAGCTGAACAAATATGTCAGTTCAACCTTCCAAATGGTATGATAGATAGCGGAGGGGGTACGAAAATGAATAATGAGACGACAAACGAGGAAGTAAACGATAATCAAGAAATGTCCGAAGAAAATTTTGTTGAACTAGTAAATGCTGTTTATCAAAATGGAATCATATCGTTGAAGGTGCATTTTAATGAGGTTGAGGGACAAGTAATCCAATTAGAAGCTTATGGTCCCGTGTTTGTGTACCATGTGAAGGATGAATCAAACAATATATATACTTGTGGATTTTTTCTGCGTGAATTGATTGCAAGGTTCCAGTCGGGCAATGATCCTGCAGGTTGGATGGCTTCTTTCTTTATTGAACTTATGAAGACAAAGGGAGGGAAACCCCTTCCGCAACAACCTACAAGTGAAGATGAAGCTAAAGCCATTATAGACAATGTGCTCGTTCCTCAATGTATTCAAGAAATAACCGAAGAATTTGCTCCAGAGCAAGTACATGCTGGCCTAGACTGGAACGAAAAGTATGGTCCTGTCTTTGAAGTCGGATTTCCGTCGATATCAGAAGGCCCTAACGTATGTGCAATTTCTTTACATCTCTTATTCACCCATTTGCAGTTAAATCGTGATCCTGCGGAGCTGCTGCTTAATGCCTTGTACAAGATACGAAAAGAACATGGTCTAGAGTAAAGAGTACTTAGGTGTATTTTCGATGTATTAGTATGTATTGTTTAGCGCAGCAGTTTAAATACGAATATATCACTCAAAAGGTAGGTACTTTACAAGGTATCTACCTTATTTTTATGCTTTTAAATAGATGTGGACTTTAGCTACTCTACTTTTCTGAAATCTCTGTTAGGTAGAATGGAGGCTCGCTGGGTTATTAAAACACCGATGATTATATTTCGAGCTCTCCCCACTTCGAAATTTCTGCTCTTGCTTAAAGGGGCAGCCCCAAAGGCTACATGAGATGTAGTCTTTGGGGCTGCCCTGTTTAAATTCCGTATGTTAAATTACTTACTTTGCATTTGGCAATACTTTATTTAATACAATCGCTGCAAGAGAAGCAGCTAGAATAGGTGAGCCGAATAGATATTGTACAAAAGTAGGTAGCGTATATAAGAAATCTTTAGGAATAAGCACTAATGCTAATGTCAAAATCATAGGTATCGCAATAATATACATTTGTTTTTCGCCAATTCTCTCGTTCTTCATGACCTGGATACCGTTAATCGAGATGATACCGCAGACGATGCAGAATACACCACCAATGACCGCTGTTGGTATCGAAGAGATCAGCGCTGCTAATTTACCGGAACAACCGAAGAGGACAAACCATCCTCCTACAGCTAGAAAGACTCGGCGGCTTGCAATACCGGTGATGGAAATAATACCTGCATTTGTAGAATAGCCTGTAACCGGCGTTGAGCCGAGAACAGAAGCGATTAAACAGCTAATACCTTCTCCAATCACACCTTGGTTGATGTTCTTCTCAGTTAATGGTTTATCAATCACGTTGCTAATTGCAAACCATGTGCCTGTTGTTTCAGCCAGCAATACAAGATAAATAATAATCATCGTGATCATAGCTGAGAAGTCGAATGAAAAGCCGAAATCCTTAAAAGGGATCCGCGGCATGCTAAACCAATTGGCGTTTGCCACAGCGGTGAAGTCAAGGACGCCCATGGACTCGGCAGAAATACATCCGACAATTAACGCGAGCATGACGGATGTCGTACGGAATATCGCCCCCTTTCTACCAAACAAAGAACCTAGAATTACGAATATAACCAGTACAGCACCTGAAATAAGGGCTAATACTACATTTTGATTAATTGTAGCGTCGGTGGCGCCATAAATATTGTCTCTGATGGCAACAGGAAGTAAAGAGAGACCTACAATGAATATAATCGTACCGCCAACAATGGGTGGAATAAAAGTTTTAACAATTTTATTAAATATGCCAGTGTAGCCCAGAATGATAACGAAGATTGCTCCAATTAAGCTTGCACCGAGTACGGAGCTCCAGCCTAAATCTCCGCCGCCACTAGCGGTATAAATCGCAACGATAGCACCAAGAGGAACATATGAGGGACCTTGGGCCATAGGCAGCTTCATACAGAAATAGGTTTGCACAATCGTAGCAAGTCCAGCTGCAATAAAGGTAGATTGTATTAAAGCACTTGATTGATTAGATTGTAAGCCAATTAGCATCGCAATAAGGAAAGGGACAACATAGACATCCATTGCTAATACATGCTGTAAACCTAAGATGGTGGATTTACCGAATGAAAGCTTCTCATCCGGTAAGACCGTTAACTGTGGTGAGTTCATTGGAGCTTGCTCATGCTTGTCTGCTTCTGTTTTCATCTTGGTGCGCACCTCATTTGTTTAGTTTTTTTCTATATCTTAATGCAGAATGTCACTTGATCACGATTTTACTGTTTGAATCTGTCATTTACATATATTAATGCATATTTACTTCTTTAATGTTCGCTTTTCAAGACATATTTGTTATTATAAGCGGTTAAAAATGATAAGTCTATACTAAAAAGCGGATAGATAGGAAGTTTAGTCTTGATGGTAGTAATGGGATTTCAGCAGAATGGCAGAATGGATGGATTGTATCTTTCGAATTTTCTTTCCCCCCCAAATGGGGGATTTTCTATTTTGAGAGTTAGTAGTAATGTGAATTGGAACTTTAGTGAAACAGGGAAGTTTTTGTCATATCTGCCTCGGCCAAGGCCGAGAGCCTATTTATAATGGAGAGAGAATGTATATGAAACGATTGTCAACACGATGGTTATGTTTAGTTTCAGTTTTGATTTTGGTTGTGGTAAGTGGATGTGTGATCAAAACGAGTTCGATAACATTTTATTTTTATAATGATAAGTTAAGTGTTGAAGATGATTTATTTGTGAGATATTCGGATGGAGAAGCAGTTCAAGTGCCTGATGTCCCTATGGGAGCTTCCTCTGTAGTAGCCAGTACTGAAAGCACTAAAACAATTGTAGGCGGCTATGTAAGCGACGGCACTGTGAGTTGGGTTCCAAATTATAGTTATGGACTTGGTAGTGTAAATGTATTCGAAATCTCAGTATCCAAACCTGCATTGGCTGCAGATCATGCCATTCTAAAGGGTCAACCTGTGGAAGATAGTGTACATCCGGGTTATGTAAAATTAGTATTCGCGGTTAAAGATGCTAATAACGAACCTGTGGATGATCGAACAGAAATATTCGCTTCTTCCACTGACCTAAATTTAACTTTTTTCAATACAGACCCTCTTGATAACAATCAACCAGGCTTTAATTATACAAGAACGGATACTGTAACTGGAGGTTTATCCACGTATACAGAAAACGGATTGGCCACATTCATTATTAAATCCAGCACTAGTGATATCTTGGAAAAATCGATTTCGTTGTCTTCAGGTTCGAATCCCATTTCGATTACTACAGCCAGCATCGAAGCAGCAACAGCAACGATCGTTGCGCCGGTGCTAGGTGTAACCCCACAAGATGCAGCAGCGATAGAAGCGGCAACAGCTAATGAAGACTACACCGTATCCAATGTAACTTGGAATGAAGACTTAACAGCAGACGGCAAATTCAAGGCGGGTCAAGTTTACACGGCAACAGTTGAATTGACTTCAAAGAACTCAAAAAAATTCCAAGAAGAAGCATTCATCCCAACAGTAACGGGTTCGGATACAGTAGGATCTACAAAGACAACGGGTTCAGACGTGGGAAATACCGTAAGCTTTACGGTAACTTATGCAGCTACGGATGCACTAGTCGTAAATAGCATAGACGTAACGGCTCAGCCAACCAAAATGAGCTATACAGAAACGAAAGATGGAATATTGGCATTGAACGGCATGGTAATCACGGAAACAAATAACGATGGATCAACGGCAACGGTAACATTTACAGATGGAACCGCTGCAGGATATACATCCATTCCAGCGAATGGGGCAATCTTAACCAGAGCAGGCAACCATGGCAAGCCAGTAACCATTAGCCACACTGCTTCAGGTCATACGGCGGCAACAGTTAATCTAACTGTTTTACCACTACCTTCTACGCCATTAACGCCATTAACGCCATCAACACCAACACCAACACCAACGCCATCAACACCAACACCAACACCAACACCATCAACACCAACACCAACACCAACACCAACACCAACGCCAACGCCAACGCCAGCACCTAAGCCAGCACCTAAGCCAGTCTTGAATGAGAAGCTAAATGGTGATGTAATTAAGGCTCAAGTAGAAAAAGCAAAATCTGCACCTGCAATAGCGTTCAAGGATGTTCCCAAAGGTTCACCAGCAGCTAAAGCAATTGAGTTCGCGACGAAGCTTGGAATGGTTAAGGGATACGAGGATGGTTCGTTCCATACGAATGCTATGGTTACTAGAGCAGAATTTGCGACTATGTTGACAAAAGCACTTGGAATAGAGTCCACGGGCAACGCCAGCTTTAAAGATATTAAAGGTCATTGGGCAGCTAATGCCATCGGAGCGCTAAATTCAATTGGTATAATTAATGGTTACGCAGATGGTTCATTCAAGCCAAATCAAAGCATATCGAAAGCGGAAATTGCAGCTATGCTTGCCAAAGTAATAAACACAACTTCAGCTTCAAACAAAGCGAAGTTCAATGATGTTTCAGGTTCTTGGGCAGAGAATGCAATTAATAGTTTATCGGATAGCGGCATTGTAAAAGGAGCGAGTGACGGTTCATTTAAACCGAACGCTAAAGCTACAAGATCAGAGTCACTGCTCATGATTCTGCGTACGCTAAATGTCAGTCTTGGCCTTTCATTAGATATTGAATAGTTGTTTTAAATGATTTAGATCGTAAAAATAACAAACATGGATGGTCCACTAGGATCATCCATGTTTGTTTTGCATTTACAGTGTTTAATATGGATGGTTCCGAATATATCATCAAGTGATCGTATCACTCCAATCTGCAATAAATTGCTTATCATAATTTTGGTAATAAAAGGAGAAATGAGAAATTTGTCGAATTATTGACGTGATAAGGGGAATTTAAATGTGGAGGAGTTTCTATGATTGTAAATACGAAGCTTATTTAAAAATCAAGATATAATGAAGAGAGTAGTCATGTATTATACGGAGGGATTCCCTTGATTGTAGCAACGAAGCTTCACTTCCCTCATGGACGTAGCACTTTGGTTGATCGTCCAAGGTTGATACGTAAACTTAATGAGGGTATGCAAACTAAATTAACGCATGTTTCCGCACAAGCAGGTTACGGCAAGACAACCGTTTTAAGCGAATGGGTGAAGCAATATGATGGTCTGGTTGCATGGTTGTCGTTAGATAAGCAGGATAATGATTGGGTGCAGTTCTGGAGTTATGTAATCGCATCCATTCAGGAGAAAATACCCCAATTCGCCCAGATGCTTGGACCGATTATTAAAAGCGGGAACAAGGTATCCTCTGAGTCTGCGATTGCGGCCCTCCTAAATGAGTTATATCATCTATCTAGTGAACTCGTCATTATTTTAGATGATTATCATGTCATTGAGCTTCCTGCTATCAATCATTCGATAACGTATTTGCTTGAGCATTTGCCCTCTCATATCCATATATTTATTGCAAGTCGCACTGAATTGACAATACCTACGACAAGACTTCTTGCCAAAGGGGAGTTTACTCAAATTGTTATAAAGGACTTGCGTTTTCAATTGGACGAAGGAATTTCCTTTTTTCAGGATGTGACCGATCTATCACTCACCAAGGAGCAGGTCATGCAGTTGTTCCATCAGACAGAGGGCTGGATTAGCGGATTACAGCTCGCTGCAATCTCTCTGAAACGTAGTGACAATATCTCGGAGACCATTCAGCAATTTAGTGGACAGCAGCATCATATTTCAGACTATTTATTAGAAGAAGTGTTCTATCAACAAACAGAGCAAGTACGCTCATTTTTATTAAAAACCTCTATTTTAAGTCGAATGAATTATTCATTATGCCAAGCTGTCACAGGCCAAAAGAATAGTCAAGAGCAGTTGGAGCAGCTTGAGCAGCTGAATTTATTTATTATCCCTTTAGACGATTATCGCAATTGGTATAGATATCATCATTTACTTTCCGACTTTCTGGAGCAGATATTGCTTAGAACGGATCCAAACCAATGGCTAGAAGTACATATACATGCAGCAAATTGGCTAGAGAGTCATGGCTTTGATGAAGAAGCTGTAGAGCATTATTTTGCCGGGAAGCAAACCCAGGATGTGGTGCGGTTAATTGAGAAGAATTTACATACCTTAGTACAGTCAAAAAGTGTGGTGTTGATCCGATGGGTATCGGTGTTACCGGAAAACTCCTTTGCGGAGAAGCCTATGATCGAACTATTTTATATATCCGTCTTACTGGGAGTCGGAGAATGGAAGATAGCCTTTAGTAGAATTGAACAGGCTAGAATCCGTTTTCAAGCCTTGCAAGGGAAGATGAGCGATGTGGAATGGAACCAGATCATGGGCAATATTTATTTCTTCTGCTCGGTGGCCTCTTATCTTCAAAAGGACTTGGAAAGAACATCCGTATACTTGGAATGGGTAGAACAATATTTGCCTGAAGGTAGCTTCTTTCAAACGATGGGGCGCAACCGATATCAAGGGTATGAATCATTTGATGATCCATTAGTGCTGATCGACGATCTTCATGCAGTTGATCGATTCCTCTCGAAATGGGTTACTATATGGGAACATAAAAACGACTATCCTTTCTTTGGTTACTTGGTGGCTTCTTATAGCAAATTACTGTACGAGTGGAACCGATTGGACGAGGCAGAGCATTATATAGGTCAGGTTCTCGGACGTAAGGATATGGAGCCTTTTGCTCGGATATTGATTCATATTGCCTTCAGTGCTTCACGGATTCAGCAAGCTAAAGGAAATGGACATCGTGCATCAGAAATACTCACACAATTGAAGTTACAGATTGACTCGCCCGACTATGATTTGTTTATGTTAAAAATTGAAGCGGAACAAGCTTGTTTAGCTGTGCGACAAGGCTCGATGCAAGATGCTTCAGATTGGCTTGCGAGATGTGGGCTAACGTATGCGGATGAAATTATACCGAATCGGATGGCAGAGTATTTATCTTTAGCCAGAGTGCTTATTGGCTGCGAACGGATCGCTGAGTCTCTATACTTGCTTGAACGAATATATCTTGTTTTAAGTAGCGAAGACGGTCTTCGAGATCGAATCAAGGTTCTAATGATGCAGAGCATGGCGCTTCATCAATTGGGCGAAACGGAAGCGATGCATATTCATTTGGAGAATGCCCTTCACTTGGCCGAACCAGAGGGGTATATCCGAAGTTTTGTAGATGAGGGTCCGATGATGGCGGACATGTTAATTACGTATCTAGAATTACAGAAAGGCCTTCGGCTAAGAACCCTTCCAGTTTCGCTTAGCTATATTAAGCACTTGCTTCAAGCCCTGAATGTAGAACCATCAGAGGAATCGTCACATAAAGGAATATTAACAGATCAGGAAGCAAAGGTTCTAGGATTGATTGCTGAGGGAATGTCCAATAAGGAAATTGCTCACTGCTTGAATATCACAGGGGAAACCGTAAAGTTCCATATTAAGAATATATATAGAAAGCTTGACGTCAACAATCGGGTTCAAGCGCTACAATCTGCCAAAGAATTAAGAATACTTAGGTAATTCCATCCTCTTTTTTCAGGAACACTCCCCATTTGGGGAGTGTTTTTTTGGTAATAAAGTCCTATAGTTAAAAGAATGCAGCACTGATTTCGCCGATGCCAAGTACATTCTGGTATGGGCGAAAGAAGAAGTAGCTGCCATCAAGAAACTTGGCATTTTGAAGGTCAAAGTAAGCATGAATTTGCTCCAAATATAAATCTACTTAGAGATAGGAATAGCGCCAGAGCATCTCGAATATATAATTAAACGCCCTTACAGTATGAGATACTTATACGGGTACGTTCATTGTCTTGTGAAAGGAGAACCTAGGTATGAAAGAACATCAAACATCTTCGGATTCCATGGATGAATACATATCTAAATACCCCACAGAGGTTCAGGAAATCATGCAAACGTTAAGAAAAGTGATTCATGAGGCGGCCCCAGACGCGAAGGAAAAAATGAGCTACCAAATGCCCACCTTTGAATTATATGGGAATTTGGTGCATTTTGCTGCCTATAAAAATCACATTGGATTTTATCCAACTCCAAGCGGAATTGAAGCTTTTAAAGAAGAATTATCGTCATATAAAGGGGCCAAAGGGTCCGTACAATTTCCTTTAAACAAGCCCATGCCTTATGACATCATAAGCAGAATCGTTACCTTTAGAGTGGCTGAGAATGCACAAAAAAATGAAGACAAACAGAAAAACAAGAAATAACGTATGTTCAGTACAATACGAATATATTTATTACCTATCACAACAGAATGTGAAAAAATTGACATGCCCTCAAAACTTGGATACGATATGGTGGAAAAGAAGATGATAGAGCGTCATCAAGCTTCTGCTTGAACAAGTTTAGGAAATAAAGCACATATTCCTATAACCCTTAATAAGGGTTCTTTTGTGTGTATTATTTTTTCGGAAAATAGCTACACCGATGTTGTAGAGCAGAAGGAGATTAGACAGTTAAAACATACATAGAGTTGCTATTTACGGTGTAGTTCATGTATTAAGCGGACATGGATATGAAGTGTTACATATTATGATAACGGGATGTGCATCATGAAATTGACCATTGGGAAAAAGTTGATTGGATCATTTTTAATTATTGCTATTCTTTTAGGAATCACCAGCAGTATTTCAACGTATTATCTACGAAAAATAGACGATTCAAGCTCTGATCTCATTCAAAGGCGTGTCGTGATTCTATCGAATGTTCAGAAAATAAACAAGAATGTTAGTGTAGAATTCAGTAGATTACGTGGATATATGCTTACACAAGATAAAAGTTCTTTAGAGGGCCTAAATGGTGCTTACGATATTGTAAGCGGACTGATTCAGGAAACACTAAAAATGACTCAAATGAAGGATCTTAAGGCAGGACTTCAGGAACTGGATCAAATCAATCATAAATTTAAACAAAATTATGATCAATTAATAACCATGTATGCTACCAATCAACCTTCTAATGAAATTATTGATTATTATAAGAAGGAAGTAGTTCCGGTAGGCAGTCAGCTAGAGCCGATCACGAATAAGCTAGAAGATGAGCAGCTCCAATCGATGAAGGAAGCGAGTACAAAAAACACAAGTATAGTTAAAAAAGCAATTAAGAATGTGATGTTACTTTCTTTGATAGCTATTGTACTTGCCATTGTAATTGGTTATTTAACCTCAAGGGTGATATCGAGACCTATTAAACGTATGGCAGGTATTGCCGAGCGAATTGCGCAAGGTGATTTAACTACAGAGGATGTTCGGATGACAAGAAAGGATGAAATAGGCGATCTTGCTATATCATTCAATCAGATGTCGGGAAACCTTCGTCGTTTAATAGAGCAGATCAGTAATAGCTCTGAGCATGTTGCATCTTCCTCAGCGGAATTAACGGCAAATGCGGAACAATCTAGTCAAGCATCAGATAGCATTGCTTTAACGCTTCAAGATGTAACGGCGAGTGCTGAAATGCAATCGAATAGCGTGAGCGAAAGTGTTCAGGCCATTCATGAAATGTCATCAGGAATCGAGCAAATTGCTTCAAGTGCTCAAGTAGCTTCATCGCTTACGGTACAAACGTCCCAAAGGGCGCTAGAGGGAAATGAAATCATACAATCAACAGTGAAGCAAATCAATTCCATACATGAAACTATGGAGCATTTGGTGGGTGCTGTTACGGAGATGGAAGGCAACTCGAAGGAAATCGAACGTATCGTAACGGTGATCACCCAGATTGCTGCACAGACCAACCTGTTAGCATTGAATGCAGCCATTGAGGCAGCTCGAGCAGGTGAACATGGACGTGGATTTGCCGTGGTTGCGGGGGAAGTTCGTAAATTAGCAGAACAATCATCTCAATCGGCGAAGCAAATTGTAGGTTTGGTTGCGACGATCAAGAATCATACACATCTTGTGGTGGAGTCTGTAGAAGTGGGAGTCAAAGAGGTCGATGAGGGTATCCGAGTCGTTCGTATAGCAGGCGAGATTTTTGATGAAATTAAGAAGGATATTGATGAGGTTTCAGATCAGGTTCAGGATGTATCGGCATCGTCTCAGCAGATATCGGCTAGCTCCGAACAAGTATTGAAAGCCATTGAGGTCATATCAGAGGGTTCTAAATCAGTAGCTCTGCAATCACAGAATGTAGCGGCATCGACAGAAGAACAACTGGCATCCATGGAGGAAATCACCTCTTCGGCATCCATATTGGCTAATATGGCAGAAGATCTGCAGAAAGCGGTTGGGAAATTTAAGGTGTAGACTGCATTTTGGGTGGATCATACGTAAACTGCTATCATGAATTGACAACCGCCCCCTCATTCTCTATACTGACTGTAATCTAATATACGGTATACGTTGAAGGAATTAGTAGCAAGCTGTCCCTGTTATTCAGAAAGCTGGGGGTTGATGTGACCTAGCACAAACAGTTCTGTGAATTACACTCTGGAGTATCTTAGGTAACACTAAGCGGACTAGCCAACGATAAGATGGCTAAGAGTGGTATGAGTAGCCGTGGCAACACGCTATTGATGCAATTTGGGTGGTAACACGGTTAATGAATCGTCCCTATGTCTATCGTAGACATAGGGGCGTTTTTTGCGTCATGGCATAGAGAAGGGTACCTATAGCAGATGAATCAACATTATATATTAAAGGGGCTTGATGAGGATGAGTAACATGAATATTATTGATGAGCTAGAATGGCGCGACGCGATAAACCAGCAGACCGATGAAGAAGGCTTACGTAAACTCGTGAGCGAGAAGAAGATTGCTCTGTACTGTGGTGTCGATCCTACGGGAGATAGCATGCATATCGGACACTTGATTCCATTCATGGTGTTGAAGCGATTCCAAGCTTACGGACATCTACCGGTAATCTTGATTGGCGGAGCTACAGGAACGATTGGCGATCCAAGTGGACGTGCGTCTGAGCGCACATTACAGACATTAGAGCAGGTCCAAGAGAATGTGAATGCACTGACAGCACAGATGAAAAAGCTGTTTGTTACCGATAATGATGCGAAGCTGAAAATGGTGAACAACTACGACTGGACCCATACAATCAACGTGATCGACTTCTTGCGTGAATACGGAAAGAACTTCAACATCAATACGATGCTCGCGAAAGATATTGTAGCTAGTCGCTTGGATAGCGGAATTTCATTCACAGAATTCTCATACCAGATTCTTCAGTCCATGGACTTCCATCACCTCTACGCTGAAGAGGGCGTTCAACTGCAAATAGGTGGATCGGATCAATGGGGGAACATCACAAGTGGTCTGGACTTGATTCGTAAAAAAGAAGGCTCCGAAGCCAAAGCATTCGGCTTAACGATTCCACTGATGCTGAAATCAGACGGTACGAAGTTTGGTAAAACAGCAGGCGGCGCAATCTGGTTAGATCCGGATAAAACATCACCTTATGAATTCTACCAATTCTGGCTAAATACAGATGACCGTGATGTGGTGAAATACCTTAAATACTTCACGTTCCTATCCCAAGAAGAGATCGGTGAACTTGAGAATAAAGTGACGACAGAGCCAGGCAAACGTGAAGCACAACGCGTCCTTGCGGAAGAAATGACGAAGTTCGTTCATGATGAAGAAGCTTTGGCACAAGCAATTAAGATTTCGGCGGCACTATTCAGTGGAGATATTAAAGCACTCACAGCCGATGAAATCGAGCAGGGATTTAAAGAAATGCCTACGTTCGAAGCTACCAAAGAAACGAAGAATATTGTGGATTGGTTAGTAGATCTAGGGATCGAACCTTCTAAGCGCCAAGCAAGAGAAGATATTACGAATGGTGCCATCAGCATGAATGGTGAGAAGGTAGAGGGCGTTGATACGGAAGTAACCGTAGACAAATCCTTTGATGGTCGGTTTATCATTATCCGTAAAGGGAAGAAGAAATATAGTCTGATCCGGTTGGTGGATTAGTACAACACAAAAATTGGCCGCTGTTCGCATGGTCTGCGACAGGGCCAATTTTTGTGTTTTCCGGTACATATTTGTTACGACACAAGATTACTTCATTACAGCTGCAAGCTGGCCTTGAAATTGTCTCCCCCATTCCAAGTTACTTTGTATAGTTTAGGCAAATTTTTAGAAGCAGGCCAAGATTCCACATCATAATTCCCGATCGTATTAGAGAAAGATGCCCATTGTTTAGCTGAATTTTTCAGCATGAATTCACTGACGCTAACGGCACTATGTTTAACAATAAACGGCTTTGTTGTATCCGGATTGTTCTGTCCACCAGCAATAACAATGCGTGCCTGCCCATTAGCATACGTTTTTGCAGATGTGAAGATTGTATTATTATTGACTTTGAACTCTACCTTATTGGTATCATCATTCAAATAAAGCTTAAGGCTGAGTGTATCACCATCGTTGAAGGTCAGACCATAATTATTCTTGTCACCCTCTGGACCATTCGTGAAAATTCTCCACTGCGTTCCATGCGTCGATGGACGAGTCGACACGCCACATTCGAAACCCTTGGAAGCGCCACTAGGCGTAAGACCACAATAGAAATTAATAACGTCCGCACCAACCAATTCTTTCTTTGTCGGTAAAGTGATATAGCATTGACTTCCCCGATAATTATCTTGACCTGACAAGTTTCTAAAACGAACAATTTGTGCATATTCCGTTGATTCAGCCATGTTTTAACATCTCCTATGGATTAGATTATTGATGAGAAAATAGAGGAATCTTCAATGCCCCGTCAATCCTTAACTGAGCATCCTACTACTTATTTTCTCATTCATAGTGATAGGTAATGTAAATGAGGTAATTACAACCTTTTCAGTAAAAAAAGAAATCATTCGTTATGAATCATGCTTCGATTGTTGACTAGAAGCCGAATCTTGAGTGATTTCAATAAGGTGACTAATCGACGAATGAATTTTTTCTAACTTCTCTTCCATAGTGTGTAGTACATAACGCAGCAATACGAAAGAAATCGCGACAGGGAATCCAACATTGGTAACGAGTGATAATACATCATCCATATTCACATGAAATACCTCCTTCCGTTGTATTTATAAGAAGGGTAAATAAATACTCCAATTTACAATGAAGGAAATAAATATACTAAAATAAGAACAAATGTTCTTATTTTAGTTGTAAAAATTACCCATAAAACACCCTATTAGATAGAGAAGGGGTGATTCATATGGTTCAAGACATGACTCTAGTAGAGCAATATCGAAAGAAAATATATCGCATTGGCTGGAAGATTCAATATCGAGCTAAAGTCCAAACAAATCATGAGCATCTAATGGAGAAAAATGAATTAGCTTCGGTTGATTCGTTTGTAGACGCAGCCGACTCTCGTATGTACATCCTACAGCTGCTCGAATCCCTTCCTTCTTCTATGGGGAAAACGATCATCTATGAACTTTACATGAATGATAAAACAGAGACCCAGGTAGCAAGAGAACTTAATTTATCTCAACAGGCGGTGAATAAATGGAAAAAGAAAATGCTCCATCAGCTTTCATGTCAGATCAAGAATTTGCAAAGCTAATTCAGCTCGCGAAGAACGGAGATAATGATGCACTATGTGAAATTATTAATATTTTTGAAGAAGATATCTTTCATGTAAGCCGGTTTATTCGAATGTCCAAGGAGGATGCAGTTCAAAGTATTGTGGTAAATTTGATTGAGGAGTTAAGAAGGGAGGATTAAATAATTGTTAACGGGTCATTGTTATGTAATCATCGTTCGACCTAAAGTCTCGCGTAAACAGCATTAGAATAAATTGGTCTTGGACAGTTGGATCTACCTGAAGTGTGGTTTTATACGCACGAATAATATACTGTAATATGGAATAGAAGGTATGGGACATTGATCTCATACCTTTGTACGGATATAAATCTTTTTTTTGTTGTTGTATTACTCTAATAAATGGGTACAATTGGATATGGGAGGGGACATCAAATGAAACGTATTTGGATGTATCTGTTGCTGTTTATCATAAGTTATTTAGTAGGTTATTTGTGTTTTAATGGTGCGATCACAGCCATGAATATATCTGAAAGAAGTGAATACCACTTACTGCATACAGGTATAACGATGTTCTTTATATTTATGGTGGTTCCAGCGTACAGTCTTGCGACATATGTACTGCGTTCCGTTATGAGAAGCACATTATTTTGGCTGCAAGCGGTGGTACTTATTATTATTGGTTTCTTTGTATCGCTACTTGTTCCTTTTTATAGCGGATTCGGTTTTGGGTATCTCAACGCTTCTTATTTTAGTTCGGAAATGGCAATACTACTGTATGTATTCTTTATTGCATCGGCGATTATTTTTACTCTCGGAACAGTAATTATTGAGCGTACGTTTCAACGAGATTAACTATGGGAAAAACGACTCCAATTGGAGTCGTTTTATTTGTTATCCTTGTACAACATTTACATTTTGGTTGAATTTAATTAAGCCTGTGTATACCGTTTCTCCATGATCTTTAGGGTTATAAGTGTGTAGAGAAACGGGAGTGCTAGAATCAACCTTTTTCCAGACTTCATGTGCAGGATAAGCATCATGCTTACCAGTTACGGTTACCTTCCCTGTTTTATATACTCGGACGTTGTATTCCCAGTCAATATCTGGGGATGGATTAAAGGTCGGAATATTAACAGCGGCCTTTAGGGTGAAATCAGCATAATCTCCGTTAGCCTGGAAGCTAGAAGATGTCATTCTGACGCCATCAGAAGAAGCTTGTCCTGTAATGTCAGGACGGAGAATTTCGTTGGTTTTAATATCTACAGTTCGTTCAGTGGTTGGGCCTACACCAGCATAATGCGTAACGGTCTTAGCCAAGAAATTAACATTGATATGTGAGCAGAGCTTCCACTTATCAGGCTCATTCTCCGTTTCATACTTAAAACCTCGATTGTTACCTTTATACAGAATTTTTACAGCTGAAGTTTGCATAAAGGTAATCCACTCGTCCGGAATAAAAGCAGTGATTCTAACTGATACATTATTAGCCATAACTAGCATCCCCTTAAAATTATATTAGGTAGTTTTCTTTGGCTTCAACGAAGGTCGTCACCTTCATCTAGAGCCATTAACCACCCTCAATATAGAAGGCAAATAGTAGCATGGTATTACAACCAACCGCTATAACCTGAATAGCGATTGGTGGATTAAGCTTGTAAAGCTGTCTTCATATCTGTATTGTGTGTTCAATTAAGTAGAGTATTAATCACAAGAGAGATTTCGCTCACATAGCGAAGTATTGCTATATATTTGAATACCAATACATCTACACAAAAACAGCGATGAAGTAATGAATTATACTCACCGCTGTTTTATTATTTTAGTATCGTGAAGGAGCTTTTAATCATGGATACATCTTTAGACATCACTTGATAATCCTTCGTGGATACTTTATCGCTAGGATCATATTGGACATCTGTTGGGGTATGGAAGATATACACGTTATTACCCTTTGCTCCAAGCTTGGTTGCCTGGATTTGTCCGCTGATCTGATCCTTGTTCTTGTTCCAGTAGTCTGCACTCCACACGGAGATTGTAAACAGCACACCTTGCTTAGTCGCCTTATTAATGAAGTTAATATTATGTCCGGCTTGAGTGGGCGCAGTATCTGTTACTGTATATTTACCTTCCCAGCTTTTGGGGAGTGTAAGTGAGAAGTCGTAGCTCGTATTCTTATAGACGATTAAATGATCTGCACGGTTGTATTTCTGTTCCGTAGATGGACTAATCTGTAAAGTATCCATACGCTGCCGTAAACGTTCAATGAACGTCACGGCTTCTGTTCTGGTTAATGTATCATTCTGCTGAAAACCTTTGACCGTTTTAACAGTCTTTCCTTCCGCTAATCCTAAATCTAGAAGATACTGAATGGAATCATTCATATTATAATTTTTGCCGGATGCATTGGTTAGCAACAGGGCAGCTTTTCCCCTTGTGAAGGAGGTTGACTGTGTGCTGGTTTTCCAGCCCAGTGCCCGCGCATGCTTTAGATAAGGGGCATCCCAGCGGTCTGAAGCAAGCTGAGTAGGAAGGTCCGATGGTTTAAAGGCACGAATTAGCATCGCTACGAATTCACTCTGATTGACACGTTGATTGGGTTTGAAATTGCCGTCAGGGTACCCGTCTACAATTTTATTGTCGATAGCCCACTTGATGTTCTGGTATCCCCAATATCCAGCCTTCACATCTTTAAAAGATAAATCACTAGCAAATGATGAAGCTACATTCATGTTGAGAATACTTAAGGATAGTAACCCGGCAGATAGATACATTTGGTATTTTTTCATGGTATCAATCCTTTTCTTATAGTTAAACTGATTTATTAGATATGTAGTTTAAAGAATATATTGGGAAATATGTATGAGATGACGTTGGCTAATCCTAACTCATCCGTTACTAAGTAGACGACTAGATAAGTGTCTTAGTTGCGTAATTTACTAGAAATTAATAATATTTACAATTTAGGTAATTTGCAAAATATGCTTTGGTCGAGAACGGAGTCGGAATGCTGGCGAACTAAGGATGTTTCCTTTGCCCATTATTAAAATACACTTCTAAATTTTTAATTTTATTCGAAATTTCTTCGAGACAAAACCTCTTTCGGGAGGTTTTTTGAGCCAACGAATATGGTGTTATTTTTAGTAAACAAAATGTTATATTAACTTTACATTATGTATATTGTAAATTACAATATACGCAAAGGAGGTCTTCTTAATTATGCATAATTTTGGAAGGATATTTAATGAAGTTTACTTACTTCGAGCCGAAAAAAGGTGGACACAGAGTGATTTGGCTAAAGAACTTGGTGTAACTAGACAAACAATAGCTGCTATTGAAAATGAAAAATTTATCCCTTCGCTTGAGCTTGCATTTGCAATAGCATATATATTTAAAAAAAATATTAATGAGGTTTTTAACTTTGAACCATATGAAGAAGAGGAGGAAGAATAAAGATGGGGATTTTGATTGGTATTATTATTACGGTTGTACTATTGGTAAATTTAATTTTATCCTACAAGGAAGGAAAAGATGAACGTTGGAAACAGATTATTAACAGACCACTTAATTATGCCTTTACCTTACTGATCTTAGGATACGCTTTGAGTCCCTTTTGCGATCAAGATTTGAATGCATATAAATCATACTATAATTACCTTTTTGCTGGCGTGCTAGTAGTCTACATCGCTCTCTTGCTTATAGAAAGAAGAAGACTGTCTTAATTTAGGGAATCAGAATTGTGAGGTATCGTTAGTAGAAATAGATCACTTATAATATACGTTGGATATCGACTTTACCTCCTGACCATTTTTGGAGGCTTTTTTATACCCAGCATATACTCACTGATAGGTTACTATTATCGTTTAGGATATTCTTCATGATATCAAAGTGGGTTAGGAGGATTAGCCATGAACCGATATTGGACAAATCAAACAATTGAAGCATGGGAACAGGCTCGAGAAAATGGTTACTTGATCGGCAACTCTGATTTCATATGGGAAGAAATACGCAAGGAGTACCATTGGATGATGAGGCAGATGAAAAAGAGAATGACTCAGTATTCAGGAGAATTCCCTATATGGCTATGGACGGAGAAACCCGATCTTCGGAGAGTTGGTCATTTTAATGGGGGTACTCATGCGGTAAGCCTCGAAATAGAGATACCGAATGAGCAAGTGTTATTATCCGATTTCGATGCATGGCATTGTGTTCTAAACGATAGCTTCTTGGCTTTAGATGAAATGGAATGGGAGGCTTTTTATCGGAAGGAATTGAAAATGTCTAAGGAGGAGAGCTGGGAGCGAATATTTCATTTCGAACTGCTAAGGGAATCGTCTTGGTGGGCTTCTAAACCACACCTCCAAGGAGTTAGCGGAAAAGTAGATATTTCACATGTACGTAAGGTGAGACAATTTATTGCTAGAGGTAGTAAAGTGTAGTTTGATCCACCCTACACATAGGAAGTTATTCATACTAACATATATTCGCGTCAGGGCATTGGAAGAGATATGTTTATGAGCTTTACAACCATAAATAATATAGTCGCCTAATCTTGTTGAACATTAAGTGATATATTATTAAATAGAACTGAAATTTTATGATAAGTATATAATTAGGTAGGTGAATTTATGAAAAAAGTTATTAAGGTCGTTGGGGCTGTTATTGTACATGAAGATAAAATTTTATGTGCTCAAAGAGGAGTGAATCAAACCTTACCTCTAAAATGGGAATTTCCCGGTGGTAAGATCGAGACGGGTGAAACTCCGCAGGAAGCATTACAACGTGAGATCAATGAAGAAATGAATTGCCAAGTTGAAATTGGTGATTATGTTGAAGATACAACCTACGAATATGACTTTGGTATCGTTCATCTAACTACATATTATTGTAGATTGATAGAGGGGATACCGACGTTAACCGAGCATGCATCGATACAATGGTTATCACCAGCAGAGTTAGATACCTTGGATTGGGCTCCCGCTGATATTCCAGCGATTCAGAAGATTATGTACCATCGAATTGACAGTATCGAATAAATTTCAGTAATAGAGGACAATCTGCATTCTTATGTAGGTTGTCTTTTTGTAATATATTGGATTGTGCTAATGAATTAATCATTATACAATGATGCTAAAAATTAAGGTGAGTGGAAATGACATGACTAGCGCAGCTCTGAACCATGAGAATACCGTTCTATCACCAGTTGACGGTTCACTCGTACCATATTCCCCTCAATTGTTAATTAATAATCCGCGGAAGAATGAAAGTATATTGTCCTCGGTAATAGAAGAATTGACACATTGTCAGTCATTTATGTTTATTGTAGCTTTTGTAACAGAAAGTGGTCTAGCTACACTGAAATCGTATTTACTTGATTTAAAGGCTAAAGGAATAACAGGAAGACTATTAACTTCAACCTATTTATATTTCAATCATCCTAAAGTATTTAGAGAACTGCTAAAGATAGAGAATATGGATGTACGCCTTACGGATCTAAAAGGATTTCATTCAAAAGGTTATATTTTTAATAAGGACGCCGATCATGCATTAATTATTGGTAGTGCAAACTTAACGGTTCAAGCATTGAAGATCAATTATGAATGGAACGTTAAACTTAAGTTGAATCCGGAGGATGAGTTCCTACTTCAGATTCGCAGTCAGTTTGAAGAAGTGTGGAATAGTGCAAATATGCTAACGGAAGAATGGATATTAAATTACGAAAAGATTTTTGTGGAATTTGCAGCTAGAAACATAATGAACGAGGAACTAGCAACAGTAGTCGAGCGTAATAACGAAGTCATACTTCATACGATTGAACCGAATAACATGCAGCTAGCTGCACTTGAAAATATAAAAGCAGTACGTCTAGCAAGTCAGAAGAGGGCATTAGTGATTTCTGCTACGGGAACAGGGAAAACGTATTTGTCAGCATTCGATGTTAGAAACTTCAATCCTAAACGATTGTTATTTATCGCACACCGAGAACAGATATTGCTTAAGGCCAAATCAGATTATATGAATGTAGTAGGCGGCGTAGAGCAAGATTATGGAATGCTATCGAGTACAGGGAAGAACATACAAGCAAAATATTTATTCGCAACGATTCAGACGATGTCAAAGCCTGATGTTCTAAGCCAGTTTGATCCTGAAGCGTTTGACTATATCCTAATCGATGAAGTACATAAAGCAGGTGCGAGCTCATATCGCAAAGTTATTGAATATTTCAATCCTCAATTTATGCTTGGAATGACGGCAACGCCAGAGAGATCGGATGATTTCAATATCTATCAGTTGTTTGATTACAATGTAGCTTATGAAATCCGATTACAAGCTGCGCTTGAAGAAGATATGCTCTGTCCTTTCCACTATTTCGGTGTGACTGATTATGAAATGAATGGAGAAACAATTGATGATTCTACGATATTATCGAAGCTTGTAAACGATGAACGCGTAGATCATATAATTGATAAACTCGAGTATTATGGGTTTTCTGGTGATAAGGTAAAGGGATTAATATTTTGCAGCCGGAAGGAAGAGGCTATAAACTTATCGGGCATGTTCAATGATAAAGGATATCGAACGGTAGCATTAGCTGGTGATAATGGTGTAGAAGATCGAGAAATGCAAATACGAGCTCGAGAAGGGGGAACTCGACTATATCATAACCGTAGAAATCTTTAATGAGGGTATTGATATTCCGAGTGTTAACCAAGTCGTTATGTTAAGAAAAACCGAATCCAGCATTATTTTCATTCAGCAGCTTGGGCGTGGTCTTCGCAAACATGCGGATAAAGAGTTTGTAACGATCATTGATTTCATCGGGAATTATAAGAATAATTACTTAATTCCAATTGCATTATCTGGCGATAAATCATTGAATAAAGACACGATACGAAGAATGATGAAGGATACAAGCTATATCAATGGCGTCTCGACCATTAATTTTGAAGAAATAGCTAGAGAACAAATTTATAAATCCATTACAAATAACAATTTAACTGAATTAAGGAAATTGAAAGAAGCCTACCATGAATTGAAAAATAGGATGGGTCACCGGCCAACAATGCATGATTTTATTACGAATGAATCTATTGATCCTATTGTTATTGTGAAGCCTCATAAGTGTTATTATCAATTCTTAAAAAGAATTAATGAAGATATTTCAGAACTAACTTCATATGAACAACAGGTTCTAACCATGCTATCTTTAGAAATACTCGATGGGAAACGAATACATGAGATTATTTTGCTGGAGTTACTATTTCAAAATGACCAAGTTGCCTATGATGATTATGTCACGACACTAGAACAATTGAACTGCCGAACTGACTCCAATACATTGTCTTCGGTCATCAGAGTGATGGATTTAACTTTTTTTGTTGCCGCGCAGAGGAAGAATTATGGGGATACACCTATTTGTAATTTAAAAGATGGTGCATTCCATTTAAACGATGATATTAGACGAAGTTTCGATACAAATGAAACGTTTAAAGACATGTTTTTGATGTCATATTATGTGCAAAGGAAAAAACAAGAGCCTATGATAGTAGCACTTCATTGACCTTATACCAGAAATATACTCGGAAAGACGCTTGTAGGCTGCTCAATTGGGAAAGTGATGAAAGCTCAACGATGTACGGTTACAAGACTAAATATAATACTTGTCCAATATTTGTTACTTACCATAAGCATGATGAGGTAGAATCCAGTATTAATTATGGCGATGAATTCTTATCTTCATCTATATTCAAATGGTACACGAGAAGTAATCGAACATTACGGTCAGAAGAAGTTAAAAAGATTATTGCAGCCGTAGAGAATGATATAAATATTCATATTTTTGTTAAAAAAGATGATGATGAAGGCGGGGACTTTTACTATTTAGGGGAAGCTAATCCAGATCAAGCATCTGTTGAGCAGACACTAATGCAAGGGAAAGATAACAAGGAAGTTCCTGTAGTATGTATGGATATAATTCTAAAAGCTCCGGTAGAGCAGAAGTTGTATCATTATATTAAAGCTAGTATATGAAGTTGGTTTAATGATAGTTATTTATGCAAAAGTTCATATCAATGGAGAACCCTTTCATAGAAGGGTTTTTCCTATTGTATAGAAATAGGAAATGATAGGAGATTGCGTTTCGTTTATCCTACAAATTTTTTACTGCGGATACTTTCAAATACCATTTCAGTCAATCCAACATTGAACATTAATATACCAATAAGAATAGAAGAAAGTAGAGAGTAATTTAATAGTGAATTATATACGCCTGTTAAGTATTGGTTGAGAAAAATATATTATATAAGAAATACCCCAGAGTTGCACTGAAAAGAATGAAAATAAATGATAGTATAAACCATATCGTCGAATATATTTGTATAACAAGTTGTAAGTCCTAATGCAGAACCTTAAGTATAGGAAGTACAATATTGTAAGTCTATCCCACAAAAAAATATGAAAAGTAACTGTTTCACATTCAAACTGTTATTTCTTCGTCTTTCTTCCTTTTTTTTAATTCTTCTTCAAGATTTTTTTGTTCTATTAAATCATTAAATAATTTTTCGTAATCATCAACACTGGTTATTTTTATAAATCCTCCGCTCAAACCTATCTCTTTATCACGATTAATTATTTGCTCAAATACATTCTCTATTATATCGCTAGCTTCAGTATATTCGTATGTATTCATTATTTCTTCCTTCTCATGTAATATTTTATAAATAATTTTTGTTTTTTTATCATTCAATACGTCACCGATGCCAATAGCATTTTCAAAGTTAGATATTGAACAAAACACTCTTATATTATCATTGGTTTTAGATTTGTATATATTTTTGCAGTTTGTCAATTGGGCTTTAAGAGTAGAGGAAGAGTGTTTAATGTGATTATCTGCATCATGCAGTACGTCATAACAAGAATTAAATTGATTGAGGACTTTCATTAAAGTTACTATAGTAGCTTTACCTCTAGCACGAATGATATGAATGTTATAGCCTTTCTCTTTAGCAAGGTGCTTGAAGGCAATATATTCAGTATCACCCTCTACAATCACTACTTTATCAGCAAAGAAAAACTCATTTACATAGGAGTCCACGTAGTTTAATATTTTCATATTTGCTAGGTCATCGTCATCAAATTGCTTACTAACAGACTTAAATAGTTGAATAGCTTCTTTTTCACCGACTCGGAATACCTGAATAGAAGTATGTTCTCTAGATAAATCTATCAGTATTGGAGAATGAGTGGATATCATCAGCGGCATTTTTTTGCCGATTTGATAAAGAGATCGACTTAGTGCTCGAACGGCATCTGGATGCAAGAATGCTTCTGGTTCATCTATAAGCAATAGCTTATTATCATTTTTTCCTAAAAGCTTGTTTTCAATCATATTTTGAATAAGGTATATCAGACTCATTCGTTGTAAACCAGTGCCTTGATTTGCTAAAGGCATGTTAGATTGATTGATACTATCTATATGAACACTCGAATTTGTAGATTTTAATAAATCCGTTGATGAAAATCCTTCGCTTTCGCCACCTACTACATTCAAAGATAAATGTTCATTTGAAAATAGGACTCTTAAGTTACTGGAAACATCATTACTTACCTTTGACAGTATGCTATCAGTATTCTGTTTGAGTTTTCTTAAAAATTCGGGGTATGCTTGTCTGAGATTAGAATACTCCTTGGATAATTCGAAGGACTCTTTTTCGGTTTCTGAATCTCCATTAAAGTTTTCTAGCTTTAAGAGGTCATTTTTTATTATCTCAGAGTATATATTTTGAATTAAATCATTGATGTCATCTGGTAACATGGAGGGAGTTATGTAAAAAGGCTTATTGTTTAAGATTTCCTCCAATTTATCAAATAATATGTGTGTTTTTTTGATCTCTTTCCCCTTTTCATCACAAAAGCTTGGTGCATTTTCCTCTTTATATTTCTTTTGAATAGTTATTTGATCACCATCAGACTCAAAGACAGCTTCGAGTATAATATCCTGTCTGCGCTCCGAAAAGCAGTCGTTAGGAATGGTTTTAGCTTTACTTTCCTTTTGAAAAAAACAGTTGATAGCTTCTAATATGGTTGATTTGCCTGTATTATTTCTTCCAGTTAGGATAACGATAGAATCTGTTGAAAAATCAATTGTAAACGTATCCTTAAAAACCTTGTAATTTGTAACGCTAAAATTAGCTAACTTCATATTTCTTTCTCCTTCATATTAAGTAGTTGAATACTACAACGAAGCTTTACCTATGTATCTTAAGGGAGGTTTTAATGAACTATTTTGTATCATCTTACAACATTTTGCAGTAATTTAGAATTATTTTCATGTTTTTAAGTTGGAGGGGAGGTTCTGATTTTGCCTTTCTTGCTGGTTTGTCTAATGTAACCGAATAATTCTGCGATTTTGATTCATCTCTTATGTCATTAGTCGTTGAAATTTGTATTTTAACCAGCTAGAATTGATATACATAACAACGCAATAATTGAATAGGTAATTTACTCTATTACTCATATACTCTAAGGATTCGTGCAGTTATATTCATTGATGGTATGACAACTGATTGGGTTCGTATACCATGGGAAATTATTGAGAAAATTTTAGTGCGCATCGTAAACGAAGTGGATAATGTTAACCGTATTGTGTATGACATTACCTCGTAGCCTCCAGCTACGATTGAGTGGGAGTAATCAAGCGACATTCTATACACTGAAAAGCGTTGATTTTATGCCGTTTTGGTAAAACTCATATGACTTTCTGAGATCAAAATTCTTTTGAATTGTCTCCAAGATTGTCGCCAAAAACTCTCGCCGAATGATTGTCGGTGGGAGTTTTTATTCTGGCTTTAACAGGTTGAGTGCGTGAAATGTGCGAAACATAAAACCAACTGCTATTGAAGTGATCCCTTAAAGATAGACATTATCTAACTATTGAAGGTGCAGTTCATTGGCGGGTGGTTCTGATTATGGCTGAAAATGTAGACAGATTGGAGACATGTGATTGCAGGAGAAGAATCTACTGAAGTATTGTATACAGATGACAAAAATACTAGATAAATCCAGTCGCGACACATGTGGAGTCGGTCATATTGATGGTTCGTAAACGAGATGTGGCAAGTTCGCTTAACTTATCGATGTGTGTTCGATAATGAGTAAATCTGAAGGGGGAGTGCAAGGTGCACCACCTCTTTTTTCTTGGCATCAAATCCCATATATGCATTTTCCATAACGAAATATCCACATCGAGCTGTCATTGTAGTACACTAGTCGTATTATAGAGAGCTTAAGTCTTAATTTAATTACTCCCAATATATTTGGTCAGAAACGAGTTTCTAAGATACGAGGGAATTACAATATGAGATTAATAGATTTGTTTGCTGGGCTTGGTGGCTTTCATCTAGCCTTAAGTAGCCTAGGACATCCATGCGTTTTTGCACTCTCGAAACATTGATATCGAGCCACATGGGGATATAAGAAATATAAAAATGGGGGGGTTCCTTGTCAACCGTTTTCAAAGGATGGTGAACAAAACGGTTTCAAGATGAAAAGTCAGGGAACTTGGTTTACCGCATATTAAAAGTTTTGAGATATCATTAGCTACATTCCCTAATTGTGGATAATATTACTTATTTCATAAAATATGCGAGAATAGCGATAGAGCATAACACTATTATTCCTTATTCGATAATTTTCTTGCCGGTGAAGAATTCAGGGAAAATCTTAATTACGGAGGATTAAGCAAATGAACCACGAAGCCCAAACAGAAAAGAGTTTCATTGAAATCTTAACTCAACGGGAAAACCAATGGACATATCGTGATGATATAAAGACCGAAGCTGCTCTGTGGGATAATTTGCGTAGGCATATCAATCGTATTAACTTGGCGCGACTGGACGGTGTGCCCCTTACAAACAAAGAGTTCGAACAGCTAAAAGTTGAATTTATGAGACTGACAGCTACTCCTTTTAACGCTTCTCAATGGCTACGAGGCGAAAATGGTGTTGCCGCCATTCATGTTGAGCGGGAAGATGTGAAACGTGGCAGGGTGTCGGTTGTTCTATTCAGTAATAAGGATATTGCTGGCGGCATTTCAAGCTATGAAGTTGTAAACCAAATTAAGCCAGATACAAATACTGATATGCGTGGCGACGTAACCCTATTGATAAATGGCTTGCCGATTATTCATGTTGAATTAAAAGCTGAATCTGCCAAAGATGGTTATATGCAAGCTTTCGAGCAGATACAACGGTATGCAGAAGCAGGATTTTTTGATGGCATTTTTGCGACCATCCAAATTTTCGTAGTTAGTAACAAAGTATCTACAAAATACTTTGCACGTCCTGGAGCCAACACTTCTAAAGCCTTTGAAGCGGCAAAGAAATTCCTGTTCAACTGGAGAACGTCAGATAATGAGCCTGTTGAAAATCTTTACGATTTCACAAGGCAGGTTTTGAGTATCCCTTCTGCCCACGAATTGATTAGCAAATTCACTATTTTGGTGGACGATCAGAAAAAACAAAAGTTTTTAATGGTTCTAAGACCGTACCAAGTTCACGCTATTCAAAAGATTATCGGTAAAGCGGCGAAGCATGAGGGAGGTTTTGTTTGGCACGCCACCGGCTCAGGGAAAACAATAACAAGTTTTGTGGCAACCAAACTTTTAGCACAGATATCCATTGGCGTAGACCGCACCGTTATGGTTGTTGATAGAACAGATTTAGACAGCCAGACCAAAGATGAGTTTAGTAAATTTGCATCTGAGTTCCACACAGGGTTGGCATCGGGCAATGTTAAAGATAATGCGCTTATTGTCGGCGTTGATAATCAACGTCAACTTAGCAATAGCCTATTGAGCAATAAAAATAACAACACCATTATCGTCACAACCATTCAAAAATTGAGTGCCGCTGTCAGAGGTGCTAAAGAAACGGAAAACAATAAATTCGAGAAGCTGAAAAGCGAACATATTGTTTTTGTGGTGGATGAGTGCCATCGTGCAGTCAGCGATGAGCAGATGAAAGAAATTAAAAAGCTCCTGCCTAACTCAACATGGTTCGGCTTAACTGGCACGCCAATTTTTGAGGAAAACCAAAAACAAGAAAACGGAACATTCGCAAGAACAACACAACAACAGTATGGAAACTTACTCCATGCCTACACAACGAAAAATGCTATGGACGATAACTCCGTTTTGAACTTCCAAGTGGAGTACCATTGCTTATTAGATGAGGATAGCAAAGCAGAATTTTTGTATAGAACGGTAAAAGGAAAATACCCGAAGCTTGATCCTATCAAAAAACTTGCCGACATGACAGAAAATGATAAAGAGGAACTGCAAGACAAAGAGTTATTTGAGCGTGATGAATATATCGAAGCGATGCTTAAAAAAATATTCAAGCGCCAATCCGTGATAGAACGTTTCAAGGTGATAAACGGATACCCGACTATGAGTGCTGTTTTAACAACACACTCTATCGCTCAAGCTAAGCGAATTTATCACAAGCTACAAGAGATGAGAAGTAGTGGAATTTTGTTAAATGGGCGAGAGTTAGACGAACGACACACGCTTCGTGACCCTGATTTTCCGAGAGTAACAATCACTTATTCCACTAGCGAAACTCAAGGTGAGATGAACGAAGCGCAAGCAGAAGTCAATGCCATTATGCAGGAATACAACACTGTTTTTGGTACGAATTACACAGATACCGATCAGTTTAACAAAAATATTAATAGCCGTTTAGCACGAAAAGACGCTCAATATCAACAGGACGGAAAATGGCTTGATATGGTTATTGTAGTTGACCGTCTGCTAACAGGATTTGACGCGCCTACGATACAGACTTTGTATGTTGACCGAGAACTGAAATATCAAAAGCTGCTACAGGCATTTTCACGCACAAATCGTATTGCACCTGGCAAAGAGCATGGCATCGTGGTATCGTTCCGAAAACCTGCTACTATGCGAAAAAATGTAGAGGATGCCATTCGACTTTTTACGAACCAACAGCAAAATTGGGAAGCCTTAGTGCCACAAGAATATGCTGAGGTGAAAGCCGCATTTTTAACGGCACATGAGCAACTTCAACAAGCAAAAAACGATCTGGAAGAAGACCCAAATAATATAAAAAATAAGATTGCACAAGTAAGAGCCTATCAAAAACTTGAAAAAATCCAAAGAGCCATGAAAAGCTATGAGAATTATCAAGAAGATTTTGAGGAATTTGAACATATTGTGAAGGTTCTTCCGAAGAAAAGGGACATTGTGAAAATCTGAAAGCTGAAATTCGAGCCGAGTTAGAGGATCAGACTGGGGATGAGATGGAAAACTTGCTCCAAGACATCGAATTTACGAGCGAACAAAGGGCTGTGCATGAGGAGCGCATTGATAGCTTCTACATAAATCAGCTTCTGAACAGATATCAGAAGTCTTCGGACAAAACAGATAAATATGATTTGCGTGAAAAAATTATGAAAGAGATTAATACAAAGCCCGCATTCGTTCAGGCAATATATAATGCCATCTTGGACGTCATTGACAACAATCGACCGACAAAGGATTGGACGGCTTATTTCGCTGATGAGATTGATTATATACTACAGAATACTGCTGAGATATTGAAAGTGCCTGTCGCTAACCTGCAAACCAGCTTTAACGAATATCGCCCGAATAGCGGGGTTGTGCCTTTCATCAATGTAATAAGCGAAGCATCAGGGTTAAGCAAAGAAGATTTTGAAGCTATGTTTAACGAAAAATACCGGAAGCGTCTTCTCGTTATAGAACAGTATTGGAAAACAGTTTTAGATGAAAAATTAATACCGCTAAAAGATGAGTGTTAGGGTGGCGATGATATGGATTTGAGTAAATTATTGAGAAAACCGCCAGCGGAGGATTACCAACAAGTTGACACGTTTTGGGTTCCAGAAGAAAGGGAAGACTATGAATATAGTGATGAAAATGAGGATGATACCTCCCTGCTAATTGGGCAACATATAAAATTAGAGGCTGGACAAGTATCTTTGAACTACTACTGCACAGAATGTGAGGACTTACGCACTTTTAACTCTGATAAAGAGCAAGGGCTTCGAGGAATTATTGTAAATAAACAAGTAATTAGCATTGATTGCATTTTGCAATGCAATTGTGGTTCAGTTGTCCATACTTGGTATTTAGTCGAAGCCGAAGAGGATATTCGGTATCAGTCACCTAAAGTACGCATATTGCATTTTAGAGAAAAATTAACCGAACGTGTAAAATTACAATTTGAGAAATACGGTGAGTTTAGCGAATGGCTCGAAAAAGCAAACCGAGCACACAGAGATGGACTTGGTTCAGGCGCTGTTATTTATCTAAGAAAGGTATATGAATCTATAACCTACAGCATTGCAAATGCCAATAACATTCCTCTTATTAGGGGGAATGGAAACAGACGCCCTTTTTCTGAAATACTGAAAGAGGTGGATGAGCAGCACTCAATTATCCCAGTGTCTTTCTCGGCAAATAGATATAAACTCTTCAGCCAACTCAGTGAAATAATACATGGCGATGGAAGTGAGGAAGATGCACTTAAATATTTCGGGGCGCTGTATACATTAGTCACAAGCGTGTTAGATAATGTAACCCAGAAAGAAGAGTTAAAAAGTGCCGCACAGAAATTCAACTGGTCTATGAATAATGTAAGTACAATTTAGTGTTTGTGTATGCAACCAACTTTGAAATAATCTGTCTATTGGAAGGAAGTAAATATATGAGTCGATTAGAGCAACAACTATGGGCAAGCGCCGATATTCTTAGAGGGAAAATGGATGCGAGCGAATATAAAAACTATTTGCTAGGTCTTGTTTTCTATAAGTATCTTTCCGATTTAGAGTTGCGCGCTGTGTACGAAGAAGCAAACGGAAAGCCCGATGAATACCCATCTCGTGATATCCAATTTGCCGAGCTTACTGAATGGTATAGTGATGATGCCGAAGAGCTAAAGAACACCATGCGCCGCAAACTCGGATATTTTATAGAGCCGCAATATCTGTTTTACATGCTCCGCAATAAAGCATCACAATATGAATTTCAAATTGATGACTTGCAGACTGCCTTTATCGAGCTTTCTCGTCAAGGCGAAAATTTTATCAGTTTGTTCGATGATGTTGACTTAAACTCTACGAAGCTCGGATCACACGCACAGCAAAAAAGCACAACCATTATGGAAGTTATAAAAACTTTGGATGAGATAGACTTGTTTGGTCATGAAGGTGACGTTATTGGGGATGCTTATGAATATCTTATCGCCCAATTTGCCGCAGGAGCAGGCAAGAAAGCCGGAGAGTTCTATACCCCGCAAGCTGTTTCGAAAATTATTTCAGAGATTGTAAGTATCGGGCAAGAGAAACTAGCACCATTTCATATTTACGACCCCACTATGGGTTCGGGCTCGCTGATGTTGAATATCCGCCAGTTTCTAAGCAATCCCGAAAAGGTGTATTTTCACGGACAGGAGCTAAACACCACCACTTACAACCTTGCTCGAATGAACCTGATTCTACACAACGTTGACCGTGAGCAAATGCGGCTCAATAATGGCGATACTTTAGATGCAGACTGGCCGACAGACGAGCCCTTTCTCTTCAATGCTGTTGTTATGAATCCTCCATACTCTGCGAATTGGAGCGCATCCGAAAAATTTTTAAGTGACCCCCGTTTTGAACGCTATGGAAAACTCGCGCCAAAATCTAAAGCCGACTTTGCGTTCTTGCTACATGGCTATTACCACCTAAAAGACAGTGGTACGATGGGAATTGTACTGCCGCATGGTGTTCTGTTCCGTGGTGCTGCCGAGGGTGTTATTCGCAGGGTGCTTCTTGAAATGGGGGCAATAGAAGCTGTAATTGGCTTGCCCACTAATATATTCTATGGAACAAGCATACCGACGGTTGTGCTTATTTTGAAGAAAAATCGTGTAAGTCGTGATGTGCTTTTCATCGATGCTTCTAAAGATTATGAAAAACAGAAGAATCAAAACACCTTACGTCAGCGAGATATTCTAAAGATTGTGGATACCTATAAAAAGCGTGAGAGCATTTTTAAATATGCTCATTTAGCAAATTTTGATGAGATCGTGGCGAATGACTACAATCTCAACATTCCTCGCTATGTAGATACCTTTGAGGAAGAAGAACAAATCGACATTGTAGCACTTGGACGTGAAATGGCTGATATAAATTTGCAAATAAAGAAAAAAGAAACGGATTTCTTAGCCTTGCTTGATGAGCTTGCTGTGACTGACGAAACAAAAGAGATAATCGAAGCTACAAAGCGGATGTTTATGTGAGGCGGTGGTGATGATGACAGAACACAGACAGAAGTTAGTACCCGAAATCCGATTTAAAGGCTTCACTAACGCTTGGGAACAGCGTAGGTTATCTACCATCATTCATTTATTTAATGGAAACTCATTTAGTAGTAAAGGTGCACAGGTAACGGGAATAAGATGGCTAAAGATTTCAAACGTATCTGTAGGCAAGATTGATTGGACGGAATCCTCTTACTTACCTAAAGAATTTTGGGATCATTTTGAAAGTTATAGATTAGGTCCAGGAGACTATGTAATGGCATTAACTCGTCCAGTTTTGAAAAATGAGTTGAAAGTTGCGAGAATAAATGACTCGCATGCCTTGTTAAATCAACGTGTTGCTAAATTAATGTTTGAACAGGATGCAGGGTTCGGTTTTCAGTTGCTTAGAAAAAGGGATACAGTAGATGCTATTACTAATGCAATCTCCGGAACTGACCCACCTAATTTAAGTGCCAAAGACTTCGAAAAAGTTTCCGTTGTAATTCCTAGTATAGAAGAACAAAAGAAAATAGGTGAGTTTTTTGAGAGTCTCGACAACCTAATCACCCTGCATAAGCGTAAGCTGGACGGGCTTGTAACGCTAAAGGACGGGTTTCTACAGCAGATGTTCCCTGCAGGCGATGAAGTCATGCCAAGAGTAAGATTCGCAGGGTTTACAGGTAATTGGGAAGAGCGGCGGCTGGGGGAAATGCTTACGGAAAGAAATGAGCAATTTGAGGAATCGGAAGATTACCCATTGATGTCGTTCGTTGGGAATGTTGGTGTTGTACCCAAGGGGGAACAGTATGACAGAAGTTTTTTGGTAAAAGGCGATGACAAAAAATATAAAAAAACCGAACTGAATGACTTTATATACAGTTCAAACAACTTAGAAACAGGGTCTATTGGTCTTAATAGAACAGGCAAGGCAGTAATATCGCCCGTATATAGCATTTTTTATTCAAGCAACGATTCAGAGAGTCTATTTGTTGGATTACTATCCAAACGGAAAGACTTCATTAATAAAATGATTCATTATCGACAAGGTGTAATGTACGGACAGTGGCGCATACACGAAAGGGATTTTTTAAAGATAATCGTTTTAACACCCACAATTTCTGAACAAAACAGAATCATTGACTTTTTCAAGAACATCGACGAGCAAATCGCCGCCCAAACTGCTAAACTTAAGCAGCTACGACAGTTAAAGGTAGCGTATTTACAAAGGATGTTTATATGAGCGCGGATAAATGCCGTACGATTTTATCGTTATCTTGATTCTCTAACTCTTGAATGATGTGCAAATATGATGCTAATATATTTTTCCATTAAAAATAATCAGTGATTTCATTCTTTCAATAGTATTCCTCGGCTTGCTCAAGAGGCGGCACTTGAAGAGTTGGAACGAACACTTGAAGAACAGTACGATAAGGCTACGGTGGTTATGGCGACGGGGCTCGGAAAGACTTATCTCGAATAATCTTTTGGTCATTTCAGTTCACTCCGATATGTTTTTTTCGATTATAAACAAAAGTACCCTACAGGGTAGACTTTTTCAAAGTGTCTACTCTATAGGGTACATTTATTTTTCGAGACTATCTCCCATCAATCCGTCCTAATATCTCAATTATTACATTTCGCACCATCTCAATATCCTTCGGGTCACGCTCTCTTAGTAACGAGAATATATCTTTCATAGGCGATTCCTCAGGCAGTCTTTCTTGTTCTTTTAAATATATAAATAGCTCATAAACGCCAACGTCTAATGCCGAAGCAATTTTCTCTAGATTTAACATAGAAATATTACGTTCCGCTCGTTCAATAAATCCGATATAACTTAAATTAAAGCCAGCCTTCTCTGCGAGAGCTTCCTGAGACATACCTTTAGATTTACGAAGTTCTTTTATACGTGCTCCGACCAATTTTAGAATTTCTGACATCGTTACACCTCTCTTTAATAGAAGTGTAGGGAATGTTTAGGTTTGTAATAATACATATATAATAAGTTGTTTGCTAAAAATACTACTATATAGTAGTATATTGTATATATTTTACACAAAAGTAAGATTTTTATTCATGTGAGGTGATTATTTATTGCACATATTATAAATTTCACCAGCAATTGAACCAGGAGTTGATACATATGTACAATCCAACCTCCATAGGTGAATGCAGAAATAAGTTGAACTCAGCAACAATGTTAACGGATAATAACTCCACTCCATCCAAAGCCATATATCACTTACATCATCTCTCACAGACCCACATGAATCTCATGCTTCCTTTTATACGACTGAACTCATCTCAGGTATGCATCCTATTAAGTGACAGATCACTAGAGTCCATGCTTCAAGCATTATATATGAAGGAGCACCACTGTCTCTTCCCACCGCACGCCCTTACTATAGAAGAATTAATACAATTAACCGCAGCGAAAGGCTCAGTTCCTGACCTCGATACGGTGATGTTGATTAGCTCCATTCACTTTCTAGCAGACCTCGAAGAGATTTCCCTCATCCAGCAAATTGTTCCGGCTCAACTCAATAAATTAATGAAGAGAGTGGACGATATTCTAATTCGCTTATCACGCAAAGTTATGACCCATCCATCAGAGCAATATCAATCGATATTAGAATCAATCGGTATTTAAATAGTATAAAGATTACAGGTCGCTAAGTTGATCAGGAGAAGATTTCATTCAACAAATGCAAACCATCGTTCTGCTACCTGTGGCCAGGCCGCTAAGTAATGGTACAATGACCCCCCTTCATATAATCAAACATACAATGTATGGGAGGTTATTCATTTGGCGCTAGATCTTAATCAACAAATTTTCAAGTCCGATACGGCTACTCAAAGCTGGGGAAATGTAAAGGGTCAGTATATTCTTAGAAGTCGAAGCGATTTAAGAAGGGGGTTGAATTACGAACTTAATGTTCAGGCAATTGAGCAAATTAATAACGTATTAAACAAGTGGGGTGACCTGAAAATACTCGCGGATGCCAAAGTATCAGCCCTGCTTCAGGCTCAAATCCAGACTCCTCTGGATCTGTTCAGTGAAGCGGGGTTGGCCGCTAGGCTGCAAGCTGTTCTGGAGGCTGCCGTTGCTGTCGGTCTGAGCATGGACTTAACGATGGGGCAGCTGCTCAATCTTATACGGGCAAAGCCGTATGGACAAGGGCTTTCCGGTGAATTGATGGAACTATTATTGAATGAAACTAAGCTGGAGGCCGGTCTGTTCGGACAATATGCAATAGGTTTTATGGCATATGCTAACTTTGTTGTCTTGGGATCTCTACATAAGACGAATGAATTCCCGGAAACCGGTTTTCAATTTGTGTATGATGCTGGCATGGGCTTTATTGTGGGAGGCGGTTACAGGAGTTTTATTAACTTGGCCATTCCTAATCCAAGTCGTCTGGTCTATCGCTTTAGTAACCAGTTAATCAACGGTGTTGTTAATAAGGCTATTCCTTCGCAGCGTGATCAAGCTATCATGTTAGGCTCCATGCTCCAAATCGGCGTTAGATCCTCTTATGAGGTGAGTGAGCTGTTAAGCGGTGAAGCAAACGTCAATCCAGATGACATAGCCAAGAGCGTGTTTACTATCATTTGGGGACAATTTCAATCCATTATATTTCTGCACATCGGGTTATTTTATCGGGATCATTTGGTTCAAATTCTTAATCGTTCCGGACTGCCTTCTGAACAAACCGCTCCAGCTCTTCAAACATTAAACGCGGCTGATGTCTTCCAGTTTCCCCCTTACAACCACGAAGTGTTTAGCGGTCTCTCTTCTCTGGTCCCATCGATTCAAGATGCGCAGGTGAAGAAGGATTTCATCGAAGCCTTGTCAGCTTTGTGGGTATCTGCATTTTTTATTTCCCCTATTAATCATTCATCTGAGAGCTTACCGCTACCTGATTATACAGGCTCCTTGCCTACCCAGTTTGCTCCAGAGATCAAAAGCTGGATTAATACAAGCTTAAATCGAAGCGTAGATACGAACTTAAACAAAGAAGATATTCTTAGCTTTCTGCTGAGTCAACCTTTATCCGTTGTTCTTCCCAAAGTGGGTAACGTACAGGATATTGCGAGAATCGTGGCACCTGTTTTTGGAAACGTTGCTCCGCAGGTCGTTATTCAGAAGCTATTCAGTCCGCAGGCTGATTTAGCCGCCGTAGGCTCCTACAGAACCATATTAAGTTCAATGAATAAATCGTTCGATAATTATGTGGATAGGGAAATTAGCGGGCGGACCGCCGCCATATCCAATACGCTATCGGGTGAACAGGAAATTCAGAGCTTATTTACCCAAGCGCTAATTCCCGGCATCCAAATCGTATCGGATATCCTACTGCCAGAAATCACGAACGGATTCCAAAATTTTGACAAGAAAACGTTAAAAGAGGTATTATCCAGTGTACTGCTAACCATGATTGGAAGAGGTGTCATTCATATTGCGGAAACGATACAATCGGAGGTTAATCATAGCATTGAATCCATATTACGAAATGCTGTAAACAACGTTGCTAGCGTTCTCCTTCCTCTCGGTGCTAAAGAAATTGTCAAAAAGCCTCTGGAAGAGGCCATCAAGATTATTGCCGATATACTGGCCCCTTTACCTCAAGACGTACAGGACGAGATTTTTAAAAGCGCAGTCAATCTAGTCTCACCTATTGAAGGTAATGCCGTGGATTATGCAAATCGTCTAAAGAACGATACCCGATTTATGCCGCAGAAGGATGAGATTGAGCGAATTGCAAATATTCTATTCAAGCATTTGTCAGGTAAAATGGTTGACTTTGCAGTTAAGCTCATTCCCGCATTGTTTCAAGCTCTAATTGATGCACTGCTGGCATTAATTGAGAAGGTCGTGGCCACACTCGCCAAAATCCTTGATCGTATCACCGATTTCATCACCAAATTAGTAAGTGAAAAATTGTTGGATGCCCTAGTTGAACCATTTCTAGATAAAGCCAAGAAGGCAGCTGACTTGCTTACATTTAATATATTCGATCTTATCGGGGCGGGTGAAGTGAAGAAAGCGGTGTTTGATGCTTTGGAGGGTGCTGTAAAACGTGCTATTCAGAATACTGTTCTCCCTATTGTCCTTCTACCACTTCAGCAATTGAAGCTGGAGCCTCGTAAGGTTGTAGATGTATTTCGTGGCGTAACAGACTTTTCTTATGAAAATTTCAGTAAGATATTCACAAGTCATCTCTTCAACGAAATTGAGAAACAATTGAGTAAAGCCCTCCATATGAGAAATATTGGTATTGATCTCAAAGTTCCGGTTTCCTTTAAAATCAAAGTCTTTGGAATTGAACAAAAATTCTCACATACCTTTAAAATAACGGATGTCATGCTGCCTACTTCAACCGTCTTGAATATTATTATGAAAATCATTCGTGATAACTTCAGTCTTCGTATATTTGCGAATTATACAAATCAAATGATGGAGAGCATTCAGAGTATTTTGGACTTACAAAATCAAATTACTAAGCAAGAGCAGGATAAACTTCTTGCCTTGAAAACGTATGGAAGTTAACGATATCCAACCATGAACAAGAGCTTTCCTAGGGTAGATCAATCTACGCTTGGGAGAGCTCCTTCTTTGTGTAATTAATGATCTAAATATCCTTGTTGGGGAGAGTCTTAAACTCTTTGGGCGTTACGCCACTGTATTTCTTGAATACCGTTGAGAAACATTGTGCATTTGAGAATCCTAGCTTGGAGGAGATGTCTGTAATCGTAAATTCCGTATTACATATGTAATTCATGGCCTTATCTACTTTAATAATCTTATACCGACAAAATATAAGGGGGGAGTGTTAATTCCACTATATGATTGGTGTATAATGAAGGGTAAATGATGAATCAGGAGGTGCCTTTTGTGAGTATCGAAGAAAAACTTATTCAAGACTTTATGAGGTTACCAGATGACAAGAAACTAGAGGTTATTGATTTTGTTGAGTTTTTACAAAGCCGTACTAACAATGACTTAGAATCATTAATGGATGAGATTATTATTGAAAATCATGAGGCATTGAAGGAGTTAGCCGAGTGAAGAATATAACCATTGAGCAGCTTGTTATTTTCCATGGTAAGATCGTAAAGTCAACAGGCGGTGCAGATGGAGTCAGAGATAGGGGATTGCTTGAAAGTGCATTAAATAAATCAAAGGTAACATTTGATGGCCGTGAGCTTTATGAAGGTTTATATAGAAAGATTGCAGTAACGGGATATGCACTAATTAAGAATCATGGGTTTGTTGATGGAAATAAGCGGATCGGTGTAGCAACCTTACTATTATTGTTGCGCATAAACAATATTAAAGTTCGTTACGAACAATCTGAGTTAGTTGAATTAGGACTAAGGACTGCTGAAGGAATATATAAAGAAGAGGACGTAGAACAATGGATTATTGAACATCAAGTGTAATATTAAATTCTATGACTACAAGCGGCTATCTTGAATAATTCAAGGTAGTTACTTTTTTTTGATTAGATTTAAGTGAATATCCGAAATTTATTTTAAGAAATAGAATTGCTTACTTCAAGAAAATGGGTCAATTCTTTTTGATTCACAGTTATGTAATGCCCAGTCCTGAAGAAAGCATGAGAAATGATTGTAGTTGGATGTAAACAGTGTTATTCTAACAACTCAGTGCATCAATTCATAGTCACAAATTCAGTTAGACAGAAAGGTAACACGATGATAAAAGTTGATAACTTATCCTTCTCATTTCCGCAGAAAGAACTATATAATAACATCACATTTACGCTTGAAGAGGGACAGCATTGCGCGTTCATAGGGACAAGTGGCAGTGGAAAAAGTACACTGATCGATATATTGATGGACCCAGAAAGATATTTGTATGAAGGCAAGCTAGAGATTGACCCCAATTGCAGTATAGGATACGTAAGTCAGTTCTCCCAACTAGACAGAACGAAAGATACAACCGTGTTCGAATATATAGGCGAAAAATGTATTAAGATCCAACATGAAATTGAATCCATTTGTGCTGAAATGGCAACATCTACGGATATGGATTCGTTACTTGAAAAGTATCAATTTGCTTTAGATGCATTTGATGCCATGGGTGGGGATGATTTTGAAAGCAACATTCTTAAGAAACTAAATCTTGCCAACCTCATGAAGCTCAAAGATGTGAGGGTATCCGACCTGAGTGGCGGGGAATTCAAACTTATTCAAGTGATGAAGGAAATGCTTGAGCGTCCAGATCTCATGATTATGGATGAACCTGATGTATTCTTAGACTTTGACAATCTCAATGCGCTTAAAAAACTAATTAATTCCCACAAAGGAATACTGCTCGTGGTTACGCACAACAGATATCTACTCAATCATTGTTTCAACAAGATTATTCACCTTGAAAACATGGAGATCCAAGAGTTCGACGGGCGATATATCGAGTATAACTTCTCATTACTTCAGACGAAGATTGAGCTGCAAGAAATCGCAGTCGCTGAACAAGAAGAAATCGAGAGATACGATAACATCATTGATAATCTTAGAGAGATCGCAACGTATAATTCAGAAGCATCAAGAGGTAGAGCGCTCAAAGCGAGAGTGAAATTTCAAGAACGTTTGGAAGCGCGTAGAATTAAAGCACCATTTGTTGATATTAAGCAGCCGCATATCCGTTTTGATATAGAACAAGAAATTGAAGACACTGTTGTTATTAAAGTTGATGATTATAGTGTTGCTTTTGATGAGTTGATTTTGGAACATGTGAACTTTGAGATTAAATCTACGGATAAAGTTGCTCTGATCGGTCCAAATGGTACCGGGAAAACGACGTTACTCCGAGACATCTTTAACAATAATCATGATTCCATTAAAATAAATAGGGATGTTAAAGTGACTTATTTATCTCAGCAGCAAGGTGAAATGTTAGAGGATGCGAATACGATACTAGAAGAATTCATCGAGTCTGGGTTTAACACGTATGATGAGATTAGATCACATTTAGCGAGCTACGGTTTTGAAGGCGAAATTATGGATCAGAAGATCGCATCTTTATCGGGTGGAGAGAAGAACATGCTCCAGTTGGCTAAAGTTGCTGCCAGTAAAGCAAACGTATTGCTTCTTGATGAACCGACAAGTCATTTAGATACCTATACCCAAATCGCACTGGAGGAAGCCATTAAAGACTATAAAGGCGCGATCCTCATGATTTCTCATGATTTCTATTCCGTAGTGAATGGGATGGACTATGTTCTAATCATTGACGATAAGACGATTAGAAAAATGAGTATGCGTAAATTCAGACAGATGATCTATGCTAGTCATTTTGATAAAGACTATTTAGCTACGGAACAAAAGAAAAAAGCAGTTGAAACGCAGATTGAACTAGCATTGAAAGATACTAATTTTGAACTAGCGAAGGTATTGGTTGATGAGCTGGATGAGCTGATTAAGCTGCTGTAAATTCGTTATGTGATGGTAATGTTACGTATATATAAGCGATTAGTAGATGGTGGGCGGCCTTGCCAGACCTATTGCTAATGGCGATGAAACTTTAGAAAGGCTGATCGGACTCCCGATCAGCCTTTTTTGGTTTTCATTGTAGAGTCTCAAGAGTTTAGGAGGCGGGAATTTTACAACTTGTTTTATGAATTTCTTCCCTGAAACAAAACAACCCTAGGTTACGTCATAGTACCAAATAACACCAAAGGGAATGATGATGATGAAGAAAGCTGTATTGGGCTTGTTAATGTGCACGTTCATCTTAATGCTTGTTAGCGGCTGTTCGGAAAAAGCTGTGAGCGAAGAGGAAATCCTCAACAGATTGGAAGCATCTCTCCAAACCCAAGGGCTCAGCGTAGAGAATGAAGGAAAGCAGTCTAACGATGCCCTTGAACAGGTCTATCCATACAGATATATAGTTAAAGCAGACAATAAGAACGAAGATGTTATGCTGGTATACGTATTAGATGGTAACAAAAAGATACAACAAGCGATAGAGAACCAGCACTATACGATAACGACGCTAACAAAGTTTGAAAATTTCTCGACTTCGAATGTATTGGTGGTACACTTCGCTCTATCCGGGGATTTGGAGAAGTACCAGAAGCAGATTGAAAATGCTGTGGATAAGATTGATCATTAGAAGTTAAGTATTGGTATGATATTCAATAATAAAAGTAAATACTTCCAACAACTTTGTCTGGAGGATATGCGATATTTCAAAATCATTTTCAAATGACATAACCTGATTCTTCCCTGTGGTCATAGCACGGATGGTTCAGGTTTTTTCTTTTTTATCGACAAATATATGTTCCATGATTCTATCAGTTACTAGATGGAAAATACATGGGTTACTATCTACTCTCCCGATGGTTCTACCAAAACTTTTGGGTTTCAGGCAAAGATGTAAGGAGATATTATTCTGCCAATACCCAGCCATAAATTATTCTTAAACCTTGATTCGAGTGAACGCTGCTCAATCAAGGTTTTTTAATGTGATGTAAGCCTGCATACATAAGTACAGTTTCACTATATGGTAACTAGTTTAAATTTTGGTATAATATTCAACTGACCTTGTGGGTTAGATGCGAGGTGAAGAATGACCGAAATACTTGTGAAGCCAGAGATGTTAAACCGTATCGGCGAGACGTTCATACATAGCCGTGAGCAGCTGGAACAAGTGTATGTGAGCTTAGATAAGCAGATGAATAGGGTGCATCAAGAGTGGAGCGGAGTGACGCGGGAGAACTTTTTTCAGGCGTTTCGTTCATTTCAGGAGCAGCGAAAAGTTACATTAGATCAGATCTCTTATGTTGGCGAAGAACTGATACAGATATCTAAAAAGTTTGCGGAAGCAGATGCGAAAGTAACCAACACGGATAAGCCAGGATTAAATCTAAACTTGATGATTAATGAACAGAAGATGGGATATGCTCGGGCCAAGAATGATGAGGAACGAATGACCTATCGTCAAGAAGCGGAACGCATACGAACGGCGATGAGGGACCAAGGATATGCAGAGTCAGATATTTTGCAGGATACAGATCCTTTTGTTTCAGTAAAAGATATTATGGAGTTAGCATGGGATGAAACCTATAAGAATTTAGACGATGATACCGGAAGATTTGGGCCATCCATGATCGAAAAGGTAGTGGCCAAAGAATTGCTTACTCGGATTGAGGACATAACCAATAAGATAAATGACCTCAAGGCGGGTCACGCGGATCAGGTGATTTCCGAAGAAATTCGTAACTATGTTGATTTCTACACTGGCCTTGGGTATAAATCTGCCGAAGTAGCCAGTGATTTAGAGCGTGCATTGGATGATGTAGCCAATTCCTCGGCGAAAGAAAAGACAGAAGCATCGTAGGCCTAGCGTCGGGATTGATCTTTGGGAAACATTCGAAGAAGGGTAAGCATACGGATGGGGAAAACTCTAGAAAAGAGAAGGAGAATGGGGGTAGTGAGAGGAAGGGGGATAGTGGAAGTACAACTAAACTGACTGAGCCTTCGTTACCAAAGGGTAGTAAGCCTAGTGGAAATTATGCAACAGGAGATTCCCATGGAATAAGGAAGCAAAATGAAACAGCAAATTTCTTGGCTGATCAAGGCTATGATATTAAAATGCTGGATGAAATCGATGGGGGTAATGGTTACGGGATTAAAGAGGGATCGAATCCAGATTTTCTAATTGAGGGAAAAGTATTCGATTGTTATGCACCAAAACCAGATGGTAAGGTCCAAAGTATAATAAAAGAATTAGCAGGAAAGTCAAAGAACCAGTCTGAAAGAATTGTTCTCAACTTAGACAACTTTCCAGATGGAAAAGTTGACGAAATCATCGCAACAATTTTAAGAAAAGCAAATCCGAATGGTGATTTAAAAAGAATTGATGAACTATCTATTGTTAGAGGTGGCACAATTAGAGGAATATTGGGAGAGGAGAAGTAAAATGGACTGTGAATTATTTTTAGTTTCAAATTTAGACAATGAAACATTAAAGAATACTATTTATAACATACTATGCGAGGTAGTTAAAGATAAAGTAACTATTTACGAAAGTTTTTCTCGTCTTAGTTGTAGATATTTCACAATTGATATTGAAACAGAAGATATCACTGGCATTGATTTTATAAGAGAAGAGTACAAATTAGAAATAAATGCAGAAATTAGAATCCAGTTGTTTGGTCAAACTTTTAATGAAGGATTGGAGGTCTTATTCTATATGATTGGAGATATTTTGAGTATATCCAACCCTGACATGGTGTTTGTGGAAAATGGGACAGATCAACTATTCAGAAAAGAAAATGATATCGTAATTGTAAATACAAATCTAGATCAGTATCAGAAGAAGTACCTGTCAAAAAAATTGATTAACTCGTTGAAATATCCATATATTGAGAGGGATTTATGCAGTGCCAGATGAATCATTTCAGGTCGACTATGGATAGATATCACCATAAGTATTGCTAGGGATACAGCGAAGCTAACAATTATAACGGTTGCATGATGGTACCTGTCATCTCTTCTGATAGGCTAACTCAGACATAATTTCATAAGTTTCATCATTAATTCGGGATGATTTACTCATGTTGTTCCTCCTGAATTTTAGTACTAGATTCATTCTTTTTAATATTTGGATAACTTCCTTTTTCCTTTAGCACCTTTTCTAACTCGGGATTTACACCTAAATTGGAAGTTTCCTGGTTGGTATAATCAACAGAAATGGTAAATTCCTGTTCATCATGGCCAATAACATGACCTCTCATATTAATTTTAGAGTTTACATATGTTGGCATTTTCTTAGCAGAGGTGATGGTAACATCCACTTTGTATTCATCTTTTAAATATTGAATAGCTGTATTCTGTGCTTCCTTTATTACCTCGGTATCTTGTTGTTTGCTCACTCTTTGGCATCCTCCCAATATTAAAATAACAGCGATAAAGACGATGAACCATTTTTTATAAATATGATTAATCATAATAGATTCCCTTCCGTATTTGTTTAATTACTATAATTAACCTAAATAATGGGATTTATATCAATGACAACAGGCAACATAAGCTAATTCCATGATAAAATACTACATATCTTAATCTCACGCGATCGGAGGAATTCTTATGAACATTCTACTTGGTAATTTTGAAGTAACATCGGGGCAATTGGTTGTTGCCGATCCTTGTTACGAGCTTAATACCGCAACCATTATTATGGGTTTGTTAGACAATGTATTATATGGAACTTGGGTGGGCGAAGTAGAGAAGACGGAAGTTCGGGATTGGGGCGAGGCTTGTTCTAAATTAACGGCTTACCATAGTTCAGCTGCTGAACAGATTACATATATGGAATGGGTAAAATGTGGCTTTATTGTTGGGGTGGACAGCGGACAAGCAGGAATTTTTGATCTTAATAGCTATAGAATTCCAGATGCTAAATCGGAAGGCGTAGGTTCAGGCTCAGATCAAGACAGTGAGTGGTATTTATCTTGCTGTGATGTGACGGAGAGCGGTGAAGAAGCGGGGGTTATTCAAGGAGGTGTTGTTTCACATACAGGTATAGGAGATGGCACTTATGGTGTGTATATGACCACAAATCAGCAGAATCAGATTGTTGGAGTGAAGATTGTTTTTATCAAAACAAACTGAATAAACTATAGAATTGAACCTTCATGGGTTGTCTGCCATGAAGGTTTTTTTGCTGGCTAAAGCTAGTATTCAAGTCAGATGTTACTAGGTAACTGGATTTTAATTTTTACCCTCAGTGTGCAACGTTTAGGTTGACTGTGCCTTAGATTGCATTTCTTTGATGATTTCCAAAAACTGATTGACATCCTCGGATGGATGTAAAGGATATAGCAAACCATAGGGTATTGTGAAGTCCAAATCGCAAGGGATTGTCACTAAGGACGGATGAATATCTGCCCATGCATCTAATGTTAGTAGGACAACACCACTTTCCTCGCAGCGATTGAATACATCAAGATCATAAAGACGCGGAACATCTTTAATTCGGATGTTAGGATGGTTCCTTGTCAAAAAATTACGAATTCCCTCAATTACTGCACTTTTCCCACCGTTCACCACAGCCAGCTTTTCTCCATACAAATCTTTGACAGACAGTGTTTTGTTAGAAGCCAGCCGATGGTTGCGAGATACAGCAAAGCAAAAGCGGTAACTTCCCAGCTGAAGCAAACGGAGATTATCCTCCCAGTCTTCTGTAAGATATGGCCCTACAATGAAATCGAAATGTTTGCCAATGGTACGATAAGTGGCTGGGAGAGTATAAGCATCATCCTCAAAATGGACGATTTTTATTTTGAACTCAGGGTATTGATCGCTAATTTCATTCCACAAATCCAGCAAAACCTTACAGGGATTAAGTATAGAGGTGCCCACTCGAATAACATGCTGACTTCCCAGTGCACCTTGACGTATACGTAACACGGCTTCTTGAAAATGCTGCAGAAAAAGTGATGCATCCTTGTTAAATGATTTCCCTGCCTCGGTAAGCTCAACACCATGGTTAGTGCGAATCAAAAGAGGCACTCCGATATGTTTTTCCAACAAATTCATTTGTTTCATCACAGCGGTTGGAGATACAAATAGTTTTTCAGCTGCCTTGGAGAAGCTACCAGACTCTGCCACCTGAATAAACGTATTCAATTGTTCATTCATTCAAAGTACCCCTTTATCGTATAAACTTTTAGTTAATGCCATGCTAACCTATTTGAACTTCCGTATCAAGTGCTCCAACTGTAACATTAGAGAGGAAAGAAAACAGAGCACCTTCAAGCTGATCTGTTTTTCTTATTTCATGAACCGGTAAATTTTTTAGGGAACCTGCTTGAGGCTTCCACGCATAAACGATTTGCCAATCTTCTCAAAGAAAGGAACATTTATTATGGAAATTCATGACAAGGTTGTTCTTATTACTGGAGCATCCGCGGGTATCGGTTTAGCCACAGTACACCGCTTTGCCACTGCAGGTGCGAAATTAGCACTGGTAGCACGGTCTGCTGATGTACTTAATCACCTCGCCGAGGAATTACAGAGCCAGGGAAGAGACGCCATTGCTCTGCCCGCTGATGTAAGCGATCCGAAGCAAGTTCAAAGAGTCATTGAGGAGACAGTTCGCCACTTTGGTCGGCTGGATGTGGTCATCAATAATGTAGGACAAGCAGCAGTTGGCACGATCGCTGACCTGAATCCTGATGACTTCCGCAAGACTCTAGACCTCAATGTGTTTGGACCATTAGCAGCTATGCAAGTTGTGATCCCTATCATGCGAGAGCAAGGGGGAGGACTGATCATCAATATAAGTTCAGTGGTATCAAAGATGCATATTGCTGGAATGGCAGCTTATGCAGCAACTAAAGCCGCTTTGAACATGCTTTCCGATACGGCACGAGATGAATTAGCCTCAGAGAATATCCGGGTGATTACTGTCTATCCGCGCTCAACCGCTACGAATTTTGGCAAAAACGCTCTGGGTGTTCGCCAGCAGCAGCGACAGGGATCTTCCACTTCTGCTGATACTCCTGAATTCGTTGCAGAGAAAATCTTGGATGCAGCTTTACATGAGCCTAATGAGCAATATATGGATTAATAAGCTTTATAAAAAAGTCGGGAACAGAAAACTGAAATTATATGTGTTTTGTCCTGAAGCGCCATTAAAGAATCGTGCTGCTATCCTTTTTTTTCATGGAGGAAGCTATACTAAGAATAACGGAACATCACCAGCTCGTTTTGAACATCATGCGCGGTATTTTTCCGAACTTGGGATGGTTGCCATTTGTGTAGATTACCGGAATGCAAATGACGAAGGATTTACGCCATATCATGCAATAGAAGATGCGAGGTCTGCTGTCCGGTGGGTTAGAGAGCATGCTGAGAAGCTTGGAATCGATCCTGAGAAAGTTGTAGTCTGCGGTGCTTCTTCAGGAGGATATACTGCATTATGTTCCACTTTACTTGAAATTGATAAGACAAGTCTATCTAATCATATACCGAACGCTCTGGTTATTTTTAATGCTGGAGTTGATGGAGAGGAAATTATAAACCGGTTGTTCCCAGAGCTGTCCAATAAAGCTACGGAACTATCACCCATATTACATGTGAAAAGGGAATTACCACCTATGATTTGGTTTGTGGGAACCTCAGACATTATCTACGAATCAAACCTAGCATTTTGCGAAAAATGGAAACAAAATGATAATCTTTGTGTCTTGCATACTTACGATGGTATGAACCATGGATTTTTCAACTATGAAATGCATGAGAATAAACCATTTAAGCAGACTGTGCAGCAAACAGTAGAATTTTTGCAATCACTAGGGTTTATGGAGTCTAAAGTTTGATATGGGACATTATGCATAGCACGTTATTTTCGGAATACAATAATTAAATCAATACAGCGGCAGTCTAAGACTTTATTTTCTAGTCTTAGACTGCCGCTGTCTCTATATATGGATCAGTCTAATATTTTGTTTTATTAGAATACACACTCGGTAAATTATTTACTTTATTTTAGTTTATTTAGAAAATAATATCCTGAAAGCATTTACATTTTGGTTGTTGTTTGTTAATCTATGTTCAAGAATTGATAAACATTACCAAATAAGGAGTGACGGGAATTGGAACATCAACAACGATATGATGTTGTCGTGATGGGTGGTGGCATATCGGGCGCGATGGCCGCGATCGCTGCATCAAGTACAGGAGCGAGGACACTGATCATTGAATCGCAGGGCTTCTTAGGTGGCACGTTAACGGCCAACGGAGTAGGCCCGATGATGACATTTCATGCGGGGGAGAAGCAGGCGATTCAAGGCTTTACCGACCAGCTCATCGAACGTCTGAAGAAACTAGATAAGTCGCCTGGGCATATTTTCGATACGGTAGGCTTTACCTATTCGGTGACACCCTTCGATGCAGAGGCGATGAAGCATGAACTGGAGCTCATGGTGGTGGAGAATGGCGGCGACATTCTATATCATACGATGCTAGCTGGAGTGAGGGCTGAGGACGATAAGGTTGTTAGCATTACGGTATGCAATAAATCGGGACTCAGTGAAATTGAGGCGATGGTGTTTATCGATGCCACGGGTGACGGTGATTTATCCGCCAGAGCGGGGGTGGAATATACGCAAGGCAGGGAGTCCGACGGGGCGACTCAGCCGATGACACTGAATATGAAAATGTACAACGTGAACATTCCTAGAGTGAAACAATATATTCATGAGCATCCGGATGATTTCCCACTCTACAACGGGGATACGTCCATTATTGAGAAATCTTCGCGCTTATCCGTTGGCGGCTTCGATAGTCTGTTCAAGGAAGCGAAAGCAAAAGGCGAAATATCGATCCCTCGAGAGAATATTTTATTCTTTGAGACGAATAATCCCGGAGAGGTAATTCTGAACACAACCCGGATCCTCGGCCATGATGGCACAGATGCGTATAGCTTAAGCAAGGCGGAAATGGTAGGTCGCAAGCAGTGCCGGGAGCTTGAAATGTTTGTACATAAGTATATTCCTGGCTTTGAGGATGCAGTCGTAGAATCTACAGGACCATCCATTGGTGTCAGAGGATCAAGACAGATTAAGGGTGTGTATACATTAACGGCTGAGGATCTGCTAGAACAGCGGAAATTTGAAGACACGATTGCTCATTCGGGTTATCCGATTGATATTCATAGTCCCGATGGTGAGGGAACGAAGCATCAGAAGCTGGAATGGGGCGGCATGTATAGCATACCGTACTCCTGTATGATTACCGAATCGGTGAAGAATTTGATTGTAATCGGCAGATGTATTTCGGCGACCTTCGAGGCTCAAGCTGCAATGAGAACAACACCTACAACGGGAGCGATCGGCCATGCCGGAGGGGTTGCGGCAGCGCTGGCTGCGAAGAGAGGAACCTCCGTTCAAGATGTAAACATCAAGGATGTGCAGACTGTGCTGAAAGAGCAGGGTGCGTATCTAGAAGTATAGACAAGCGAATGGGTGTGAAATGCAACAGGTAATCCATTTGAGAGGGGAAATTATTGTGACATCTTTAATGTGGTTTCAGGCCATCGCGATTCTCGTCATTTTCTTAATATTCATAGGGCTTATGATGACAAGGAAACTTCCCACAATTCTTGCATTACCCGCTATGGCGATTCTATTTGCTCTTATTGCAGGCGTTCCTTGGATGTCGAGCGATCCAGAAGCGACCACAATAGCCAAGACCGTTTTAGCCGCAGGCTCCATGAGATTGTCGGGGGCGATTGCAGGTCTAATATTTGGCGCGTGGTTCGGTCAAATTCTCAACAAGGTAGGAATTACAAAATCCATCATACGAAAAGCTGCTGAGCTTGCTGGTGACAAACCGATGATGATTGCCATCCTCTTTTTTGTTACCGCTTCCATTATCTTCTCGGCGGCGGGCGGTCTTGGAATGGTTATCCTCGTCGGAACGATTGTCATTCCGATTATGCTTACAGCCGGGATATCACAGTTCGTAGCTTCCATCGTTGTTCTATCTTCAGTCGGTGTTGGTGCACTATTCAACGTATCCAACTGGGCGGTTTACGTGGATGTGCTGGGTCTGACGGTTGATCAGATTGCAGATTATACGCTAGTTGCGGCACTCCCATTAATCTTTATTTCTTTAGCCATGATTGTGTTCTATATCAAAAAAGATGGCAAGGGTCGCAAATCTTGGTCGATGCCTACGAATACCGGAGGTGATGGTGGTAATGGTTCTAGTGGACCAAATGGAGGAAATGGAGCCAAGAAGGTTCCGGCAATTGCACTGATTAGCCCCATCGTTCCGGTTATTCTTGTGTTTGCATTTAAAATCGATATCGTACCTGCTGTTATCATTGGCGCGCTTGTGACGATTATTCTGACTTGGCCAAAGCGGCCGATTCATATTCTCTCCAGTGCTCTAGTAGAAGGCATTCAGGATATTGCTGGAGCACTTGCGCTCATGATCGGCATTGGAATTTTGCTGAATTCGGTTATGGCGCCACAAGTAGCGGCACTTATTTCACCATTGATTGAGAGCGTACTACCAAGTAGTCCGTGGACGTACGTCATTTTCTTTACCCTATTATCGCCACTTGCGATTTATCGCGGACCGCTAAATGTATGGGGTCTCGGTAGTGGAATTGCCGCGCTCTTCGTAACGGCAGGTATGACACCTGTTGCGGCAATGTTAGCACTGCGTGTTGTAAGTAACGTGCAAGCGGTATCTGATCCAACGAACTCTCATAATGTGTGGGTAGCTGATTTTACGAAGAGTGATATTAATGAAATTTTGAAAAAGACGCTGCCTTGGATGATGGTTGCTGTACTGATTTCCATGATTGCTGGAGCTTTCATGATCTTCTAATGGTAGAGATTAATTCGGGTAGGGGCCCATTAGGGTCCTTGCCTGTCATTCTTAGGAGGAGCCTATGGAGAGAAAAAAGGTTAGGGTTGGGATCGATGTTGGGGGTACGTTTACCGATGCTGCTGTGATTGATCATGAAACCTATGAAGTCATTGCAAAAATGAAAATACCGACCACTCACCATGACGAAGATGGCGTGGCGAAAGGGATCGTTCATATTTTAAATCAAATTCTGGAGAGTCAGGGGATTCTGCCAGATGATGTTACGTTTATAGCACATGGAACAACACAGGCGACGAACGCACTACTTGAGGGGGATGTCGCGCGTGTAGGCATTATCGGCATGGGATCGGGGCTCGATGGCATTAGTGCCCGTTCAGAATCCAATCCGGGAGATATCGAGCTTGCGCCGGGCAAGTTTCTCAAGACGTATCATACGTATATCGATGCGAAGGATTTGAAAGATGAACAAATTGAGATGGCCATTGATGAGCTTGCGAAGCAAGGAGCAGAAGTTATTGTCGCCTCGGAAGCTTATAGTGTAGATGATCCAACAAATGAGCTGCGAGTGGTGGAGATGGCGAGTCGAAAAGGGTTATACGCGACAGGGGGCCATGAAATTTCCCAGCTGTATGGACTGAAGACGCGCACCCGAACCGCAGTCGTCAATGCCTCGCTCATTCCGAAAATGATGGAAACGGCCAATATGACGGAGAAATCCGTCAAGAATGCGAATATCAAGTCGCCGCTGATGATTATGCGATGTGATGGCGGTGTTATGAGTATCGATGAAGTGCGCAAGCGCCCGATTCTTACGATGTTATCAGGTCTTGCGGCGGGTGTCGCTGGGGCGCTGATGTATGAGAAAATCTCAGACGGGATCTTCTTTGAAGTCGGCGGTACAAGCGTAGACATATCCGTGATTAAGAATGGAAAGGTCATGATCAAGAATGCGGAGGTCGGTGGACATCGGACGTACCTTCAGTCGTTGGATGTCCGTACATTAGGGATCGCTGGAGGGAGTATGGTCAAGGTCGTTGGTGGCAAAATCACCGGCGTTGGTCCGCGAAGTGCGCATATTGCGGGTATCGAATATGAGGCCTTTGCGTCAAGTGATCAAATCGTAGATCCGAAGGTGAAATTCATCAGTCCGAGAGCTGGAGATCCGCAGGAATATATCATTTGTGAAAGTGCGAATGGTAAGGATTATTCTTATACGCTAGCGGGTGCAGCTAACATTCTCGGCTATATTCCTGAAGGAGATTATGCTGAGGGAAATAAGGAAGCCGCGATCAAAGCATGGGGAGCACTTGCCGCTCATGTCGGCGTAACGACTGAGGAAGCAGCCAGACAGGTCATGAATATGGCCATCGACAAGACCATGAAGACGGTCAATGAAATGATAGAGGATTATGAACTAGATCGATCCTTCGTCACCTTGGTTGGCGGTGGGGGGAGCGGAGCGGTGCTTGTGCCTGCCATGGCGGAGCGGGAGAAGATGGATTTTCAAATCGCGAACAATGCACCTTATGTATCTACGATAGGTGTGGCATTAGCTATGGTAAAGGAACAGCTTGAGCGAACGGTTGTGAGCCCATCGGAGGAGGATATTAAGCGTATTCGAGCCGAAATTGTCGAGCGTATCGTCAAATCAGGGGCTAGTGAGGAGACCGTTGAGGTTACGATTGAGATCGATAGTCTGAAAAATATTTTGCGGGCGATTGCGACAGGCTCGACGGAGCTTCGGTCTAAGGATTTGGGACAGGAGGACATGTCGATAGAGGAGATGCTTGCGACCGCTGCTAAATCGGTTGACCAACCGCTTGAATCCACGATGCTTGCTATGCAGACAGGAAGATGGAGCCTCTTTAGTAGTGAGAGTATGAAGAAATCATTCTTTGGGCTGATGAAGAAGAAATCGACGTATGCGAGTGTGCTTGACCGCGAAGGTGTGGTTCGATTTAAGAAGGGAAATGTTCAGTTTACGAAGATCACAAAGTCCCAATATGGAGGCTGGCTCGGTGAGTTTTTAGATGACAATACGATATACTCGGATGCTAACGCAACGATCCCGAAGGTCTTTGTTTTCTATAAAGAGAAGATGCTGGATCTGACAGGTATGCAGACGAAGGAGCAGATGATGTCCATTCTCGAAATCGAGACGGAAATGCTAATCGAAAGTGACGAGCTCATCGTTGTAGCCTACCAATAGGGAAGGAGATAAGGACCATGTCGATGCAGGAAATGATAGCGTCTTTATCTGATGAAATGCTGGCTTATGCAGAGCTCACGCAAGATCCGTTATTTCACAAAATCCCGAAGGATCAGATTTCATATTATGTGGAATCCTCGCTGGATCAAGGCAGGCAGATGGGTGCTCATTACGCCGGCATCTCAGTGAGGGAATGTTGTAAAAGAGAAGGTCTAGCATTTGAAATTACGAGCAAATCGGGTACATTCCATCAGGTATCTTTCCGTGCACAGATTGATTTTGCGAAGAAGCCTCCAGAGATTGTGATTTATTCCTCGTCCTTGGTGGAAATGCAGCAGGCACTTGAGACGCTTTTGGGACGTGAAGAGAGCCCAGACATTGACGAGCTTATTGATATTCATTTGGCCCATGAATTCTTTCATTATTTAGAATACAAGTCAGGGCATTTTACGAATGAACTGCTGAAGCCTATTGATGTATTTAAGCTCGGATTCTATACAAAACGCTCTAGTGTTGTGAAAAGCAGTGAAATTGCTGCCCATGCCTTCTGCAAGGAGATGATGGGACTTCCCTATCTTCCGAATTTGCTAGACTATGTCTACCTCATTGAGAATAAGCAGATGTCGCTGGAACAGTTCAAATCGATCAGCATAAATTGGATATAATTTACATTTGAATACTCTCAATACCTTACTCGGTGTGATATAATGAAGGCGCTAACGGGGATTACCGGATAGCCATATTCCATCGTTAGATCAGGAGGAGAGGTTCATGTCTTCACAGGTTCCGGCAGTTATCGCAAAGATCGTATCGCAAACACAAAAATTAACATATGGTGAGAATCAAATCGCCAATTTTGTCATTCACAATCCAGAATTTATTACGAGCAATACGATTACAGCTATTGCTAATGAAATTGGTGTATCGGAGACGAGTATTAATCGCTTCTGTAAGAAGGTAGGGTTCAAAGGGTTTATTGATTTTAAAATTGCCTTTGCTCAGGATGCCTTTTACCGGGAAATGCAGTCGAAGAAGAAAGAGAGACGAGAGATCAATCCAATTGATGCGCTCGCACTTGATTATAATGAACTGATTCTGAATACGTCTGCGCTTATTACGGAGGAGCAGCTACATCGCGTGGTGGATATTCTGAAGAAAGCTCGAAGAATATACCTATTCGGATTGTTTGATTCTTTCCTAGCAGCGATTGCGCTGAAGAATCGGTTAGCCATCATCGGCATCATGTCTGAAGCAATCAGTGACAGTAGAGCGATGAAAATTGCAGCCTCTCAGAGTAATTCAGAAGATGTAGTCATTGCCTTCTCACGTTCGGGATCGACCAAAGAAATCGTGGATGGACTCACCTTGGCGCAGGTTAACCAAGTGAAGACAATCGCGATCACCTGCTATGATTCCTCTCCCATTACGGAGAATGCCGCTGTTGATATTATTGTGCCTGATAAAATATCTGTGAATAACAGTGCCTTGATGTCTAATCACATTACCTTCCTCTTTGTCGTGGATCTGATTATGAGTGTATTTATTTCCTCAGACAAATCCTATTTGAAGAAGAAACTCGATAGTGAGGCCGTACTGGCCCGTGACCAATCTTCGATCACTAATTATTTTATGTAATGCTTTATAGGACGCTGCTCATAGGCAGATGATGTCGGAGAGGGGTCCTTTTTTCAAATGACACCGATACACAATTAGTCCAGAAAAGGGGAATGTACAGTGAAACTGGCAGATCCGATTAAAATTTATAATACTTCTGTGGAAGCCACGCTAGAAGTGATTGGAGGAAAGTGGAAACCTGTCATTCTTTTTCATTTAACCTTTGGGAAGAGACGTAATAATGAATTCAAAACGCTGATACCTAAAATCACTCAAAAAGTACTAACTGAACAACTTCGGGAGCTTGAAGTAGCAGGGATCATTTTACGTACTTCTTATAATCAAGTTCCTCCAAAAGTTGAATATGAATTAACGGAATATGGGAATAGTTTAAAAGAGATTCTTCACCTGATGTGTAGATGGGGGAAAACTTATATTGAGAGAACATACGGGGAGAATGCAGTTGTTCTAGATAACCCACCAAGTGAATCTGAACCTGAAATATAACAAGCTGACCTTTTGAAAGGTCAGCTTGTTATATTTCCATTGTCTGTTAAGGAAGGACTTTGCGTTTCCGGAAATCGTCGAAGATATTATTAAACATCGCTTCCGTGTCCACGTATTCATGAAAGCCTAATCGGCGGGCCTTTGATCCGTCGGAAAAGAAATCGTAGTTCCATGAAAACACAAAATCTCCGAACTGCCAGGAGGAGACATCTTTGTAGGAATGTGTTGCAAGACCATGCTTCTTAACCATGGTGTCCCATAGTTCCTCCTTATCAGCCATGATAATATCCAGTGACATTGGCAAAGGAGGTGCTACCTCCAACTCGAAGTAACGAGCAATTTTGGGCCAAAGTTCATTCCAGCGAAACAAATCGCCGTTTGTAATGTTAAATGCTTGATTCGCACAGTTCGCTTCTGTCGCTGCCCAAACGGTTGCTTTGGCGAGTAATCCAGCATCTGTCATCTCTAGGAGGCTATCATAAGCACCCGGCTTTCCCGGAAACCGTAGAGGAAGTTCAAGTTCCTTCGAAATGGATGCATATATGCCAATTACCATGGCAAGGTTCATCGGGTTTCCAAGCGCGAATCCGCAAACAACTGAAGGACGAAGGGCTGACCAAGTCCAGGATTTCCCTTTTTGTCTTTGTTCTAAAAAGTCCTGCTGTGCAATATTGAATTCTGGAGGCATGTGGTTAGCGTCAGTCTCACGTGCAGGCGTCTTGAAAGGACCGAGATGTGCACCGTATACCTTATATCCCTGCATCAGACTGATATGCTTCAACTCGAGTGCTATTGGTTCCATAACTTCTACAATGTTCACTAGCATAGCCAAGTTGGGTGGAACAAGTTCGGCCCAAGTCGGTCGATCTTGATACGCAGCATAGAAGATATGGGTTACCTCAATTAACCCTTTTAATTTTTCGCGGGTTTCATTTATATTGAGTAAATCAGTCGCTACATAGCGTACACGATCGTTAGATTCTCCACCTCGACGAGAAATGCCAATAACATCCCAGTCGGGTAAAGTAATGAGGTGATTGATTAGGTTGCGACCGATAACACCATTTGCGCCAATGACCAAAGCGACTTTACGTATTTCAGTAGATTCATTCATCCTCGTGCTTCAACTCCTTTAGTGCAGTGATTTGTTTAATGTTAGTTTGTAACAAAAAACAACACTTGAGAAGTACGCACTTTGAAGTAACTAAAGCACTTTATTGTAATCTACCTAGTCAACCATCTCCTCACTCCAAATATGTAGGGCCAAAAGAAGGGACCCAAATGAGGGTATCTTTTCTTCACCCATGGCCCTTGTAGGAATGATTTGAGTGTTTAAAAATTAATACATTTTGTATTTAATAATTCTACAAATTTATTATAGGAGTTACTGACGTACCTATCGTTACATCGCACAAATTTTGTTGTTGTATTACTAAACTTTTCCGATAAATTGTATACAGAAAATTCATCTGATTCTTTATTTATTACAGTTTTAGGCATGATCGTATAAGCAATACCAGATTTCACACAGCTAAGCAGATTATCTAATGTGCTTACTTCTATTATGTTTTTTGCGGATAAGTTCTCTTCTTCAAGAAATTCTTCTGTGATTTTCCTGAAAGGGCATCCTTTTGGAAAAACAGCCCAAGACACCTTGCACAAACTCTCTGGGGGTACTTCTGTTCGTTTTGAAATTAAATGAACTGTATCTTCCATCTGATATTCCACTTTCAGTCCACATTCATTAAAATTCCCACTGATAAATGCACCATTAATTTCATGATCCTGAACTTTTTTTAATAGTTTAGGAGAGGTTGCATTTATTAACGAAATCGAAACGTCTGGGTACATAACCTGGTACTCATTTAAGATATCCATAAATTTGGATGATGCTGCAGTTTCTACAATACCAATTTTCAAATCACCCGAGGGCTCCCCGTCATCATGCATTTCACTTTTTAAATCATCAAGTATGTTTCTTATTTTGATTGCGTAGTCAACGAACTGTTCCCCTTTTTCCGTCATCACTACGCCTTTTGGATAACGATTAAATAGCTGCACATGATATTCTTTCTCCAACTTTTTAATTCTCGCTGTGACATTTGATTGCGCATAGTTTAGTTTTTTGGCAGCATGTGAAATCTTCCCTGACTTTGCTACTTCAATAACGATATTTATATCAGACAATTCCATTGAGGACCTCCTTAATATCACTGCCAGTGATACTTATATATATTGTAATCATTTTATTATATATATTGTAAGAAGTACAATTTATATAGATAAAAGGAGGATGATTATGAGTAACTATCAAGAACTTCTCAGTCCAGTCACCATCAACAGCTGGAATCTAAGAAACAAAGTAGTAATGGCTCCTTTAACAAGGGGATTCGCTAATGATAAAGACGGCAAGGTTACAGAAGCTATGATTGCGTATTATGAAAGACGCGCAAAACATGGAGTAGGACTAATTATTACAGAGGGCATCAATCCGGCTCCAGAAGGAAAGGGAACGTATGGAGTACCTGGACTGTACACTTCTGAACAAACCGATTCTTGGAAGCGAGTTACCGAGGCTGTTCATAAACATGGAGGGACGATCATCGCTCAACTTTGGCATGTCGGAAGACTTTCCCATCCATTATTAATCCATACAACGCCCTTAGCGCCATCAGAGATCGGGGCGAATGGTTATGTTCATAAAGTACGGCAACCATTTCAAGTACCTAAAGCAATGAGTCAAAAAGAGATATCCAATACAATTAATTACTTCAGGTTGTCCGCCCAAAATGCGGTAAAAGCTGGATTTGATGGAATCGAAATTCATGCAGCCCACGGTTATTTAATTGATCAATTCATTAATGAGAAAACAAATGTCAGAATGGATCAGTACGGGGGAAATCTTAATCATCGAATGAACTTCCTCAGGGAAATTATAAATGCAGTAAAAGAAGTAATAGACTCAGACAGAATTTCAATCCGATTTTCTGAAATCAAAGATGATGATTCGTCATATCGATGGAAAAACAAATCGAAAACAATTGATGCCTTTATAGAATTATTCGAGGAAACAGGAATTTCCATTCTTCATGCATCCACTAATCATTTTGATGAAATAATAGAAGAAACACAGACTTTCCATCAGCTAATTCGAAACAAATGGAACAGAACATTGATCGGTGTGGGATCGCTTAATTTTCAAAATGCAGAAACGGCAATCAAAGAGAACTTGATTGATTTGGCTGCTTTCGGTAGACCATTCATTGCAAACCCTGATTTAGTTCAAAAAGCTTCAAGCAATCAGCCTATTATCGAATATGAAGCTCTGAAGCATTTGAACATGTTGTATTAACATAAAATAAGGTCAATCGAACTAAAGGCTACTTGGATCATTACAAGAGAATGGAACGAGATTTGTAAGATGACAAGAATATAGTCCGAATGATCATTTAAAAAAATAGTGAAAGAGAGTCTCGCAAGAGGGGCTGCATTGTGGATGGAGAACAGCGTATAGAGTATATCAATCAATTAAATCACTAATTGCTTTTTATAGTTTCTGAAAGGCGCCCCTCTCAGGCAGATGATGCTTGCGAGCGGCGCCTTTTTATATCGTTTTAGGCTCAACAGGAAGTTCATAGTATAATGGTTAGACATATTTCCATTTTACAATAGAGGAAGAGAGCTGCGGATGCCTACAATACTGGTTGCTGATGATGATGCGAATATACGTGAGCTTGTCTGTTTATTTCTTCGGAATGAAGGGTTTGAAACACTCGAAGCTGAGGATGGCATGGAGGCACTGGCCGTCTATGCCTCGACGCATGTCGATCTTGTCGTTCTCGATATTATGATGCCAATTATGGATGGTTGGACGTTATGTAAGGAGCTCCGAAGGGCGAGTCCTGATCTTCCGTTACTTATGCTGACTGCGAGAGGCGAAACCTGGGAGAAAGTAAAAGGGTTCGAGCTTGGGACGGACGATTATTTGACGAAACCCTTCGATCCCTTAGAATTGACGGCTCGTGTGAAGGTACTATTGAAACGATACAGAATTGAAGCCACGCAGACGATACAGTTTGGCAACGTTATCCTTGATCGGCAGACCTATAAGGTGAAGCGGGGGACCGAAGCGCTTACCTTACCACTCAAGGAGTTCGAATTACTGTACAAGCTTGCTGGAACTCCCGGACAAGTCTATACGCGGGAGCAGTTGATTGATCAGATTTGGGGTATTAACTACGCCGGAGATGATCGAACGATAGATGTACATATTAAACGCCTGCGCGAACGGTTTGCGGCTACAACCGATTTTCGTATCGAGACGGTGCGTGGGCTTGGGTACCGGCTTGAGGTTTACGAATGATCAGATCCTTATATATCCGTGTGATCCTAACATTTCTAGTCTCCGTCATCGGGGGGACGGTCATTTCTTTTTTTGTATCCACTTGGATATTCGAAGATAAATTGAACGAAAATGCGCAAATCAATTTACGTAACTTCGGCCAAGACATCGTCCGTATTTACAAGACCCTTCCGTTACGTGAAGCGGACTCGTACGTAAGTGGAATGAAGCAGCTCGATTCCTATTATATTCGGATTTACGAAGCAACGGGTCCGTTCCAGTCTTACGGAAAACTTAACGGACATAAACCTACCACTGTGACGATGGAGCAGCTCAATAAAGTACTGGATGGAGGCGTTGTTCAAGACACTCCAAATGGCATTGCTACGGTCCTCTTAGGGTTACCGTTGCAAACAGAAATGGGAACGAAAGCGATGTTTTTAGAAACGCTCTCTCCCCCATCTACTTCTTTTGTCATCAAGTGGGGATTGATTTTTGCTACGTGTTCATTGATTGCGGGAAGCTTATTAATTCTAGTTGCCTCTGTATTCCTAGTAAGACCGATCAAAAAGCTGACCAAAGCGACCAAACGTATAGCAGCGGGTGATTTCAACGTCAAGCTAAATATTAAGCAAATGAGTGAGCTGGGTACATTGGCTCGCAGCTTCGAAGAAATGATGCATGATCTGCAGCAACTTGAACAGATGCGCAGGGAATTCGTAACGAACGTATCGCACGAGGTTCAGTCTCCGCTTACCTCGATATCCGGTTATGCTCTAGCGCTTAAGCAAGTAGACCTCGCAGATCAGGAACGAAGCCGTTATCTTGATATTATCATCGCTGAAGCAAAGCGAATGTCCAAGATGAGTGATAGCTTGCTCAAGCTGAGTCTGCTTGAATCGCAGGCACAGCAGCTTGGGCTTGCCACACTCAATCTTGATGAACAGATCAGACGAGTCATTGTCGCGCTCCAGCCACAATGGTCGGCTCGCAACATTCATTTTGAGCTTGATCTACAGACCGTTAAAGTCGTAGCTGATCATGACCAATTGAATCAGGTATGGACGAACATCCTAGCCAATGGCATCAAATTTTCCAAGGATGGTGGCGTGATTCATGTCAGCATCAAACGGGATAGCAAATATGTGACTGTTCGAATTTCCGACACGGGTATTGGTATTTCCAACGAAGATCAGAAGCGTATATTCGAGCGATTCTTCAAGGCCGATCGTTCCCACAGCCGCAAGTATGATGGCAGTGGTATGGGTCTTGCCATCGTTAAACAAATTGTATCGCTTCACCAAGGAGACATCCAAGTGGAAAGCGAACTTGGTCAAGGAACGAGCTTTATTGTCACGCTGCCAATCACTCCGCCAACGGTGAACGGATAGTTAGATTTTAGATTTACGAGTAATACATTTGATAGTCTAAATTCATTCTCTATGCTATGGCACACATACAAGCGCTCTTGTATGTGTGCCATAGCATTTTTTTGCTTGTTCATATTCAGTTCATATTGACGTCACGGAGAGAACATCTTCATTGTTTAAGATTTCATTAGCGGTATATAAGGGAATCCAAACAAACAGATCAAGACAGGAGAAGATGACAGTGACACAACCAGAGGATAAGAAAAAGAGGAATGGATCAAAGTTAAGGAAGTTGCGCAACATTTTGCTTAAAATCATAGGAGTCATCGTGATCGCTATCGTTCTTTTTCTAGGTATTGTTTATATCACGAATATAATCAGTACTAATTCAGAGGCGAAAAAGATAGAGCCTTACGGCCAGCACGTATCTGTAGACGGTAAAAATATGAATGTGTTCATTCAAGGCGAAGGCAAGGAAACGATCGTGCTTCTGCCTGGTTACGGAACCGCTGCACCTGCGCTTGATTTTAAGCCACTTATTTCAGAGCTATCCCCATATTATAAAGTCGTCGTGATTGAACCTTTTGGTTATGGATTAAGTGATATTACTGAAAAAGAACGAAGCATAGAAAATATGGTGAGTGAAACTCATGAAGCGCTGCAGGCTCTTCATATTGAACGTTTTATTCTAATGGGGCACTCCATTGCAGGAATTTACGGACTCGATTATGTAAACAAATATCCAAACGAAGTAAGTGCATTTGTCGGCATTGATAGCAGTGTTCCAACCCAAGGCGGTACAGATGATGAATTTCCAACAGAAGCTTATAAGTTACTCAAAAAATCGGGATTCTTCAGATTGCTAATGAAACTAAGTCCTGACCAACTGGTTACACCAACAGTAGATGATGAAACAAGAGAACAAATTAGGATTCTTTCTCTCAAAAACATGTTTAATTCCAATATTTTAAGTGAAGGCGAAAATTTTAATCATAATTTTAAAGCAGCTCAACATTTAACGTTCCCAAAAAATCTTCCTGTGATGTTCTTTTTACAAGCGAATGATACAGAAACTGAAGGCTGGATACCCCTGCATGAAGAGCAAGTCAAAAATTCTGTGCATGGAAAAGTGATGACATTTGACGGAGGACATTATTTACACCATACCCAATCAAAAGAAATTGTTAAAAATTTCAGGTTATATATGGAAGAGATTAAAGAAGGATCGTTGAAATAGATCATGACAGGAGAAAATGACCGTGACACAACCAGAGGATAAGAAAATGAGGAATGGATCGAAGATAAAGAAGGTGCGAAACATTGTACTTAAAATTATAGGAGCAATCGTTATATTCATTGTTTTAATTCTAGGTATTGTATATATCACGAATGTGATCAGTACTAATTCAGAGGCAAACAAGATAGACTCTTACGGCCAGCACGTATCTGTAGACGGGAAAAATATAAATGTGCTCATTCAAGGCGAAGGCAAGGAAACGATCGTGCTTCTGCCAGGCTATGGAACCGCTGCCCCAGCGCTTGATTTTAAGCTGCTCATTGATGAACTATCTCCATTTTACAGAGTTGTCGCAGTTGAGCCTTTCGGTTATGGATTAAGTGATGGAACTGAAAAAGAACGAACCACAGAGAATATCGTCAGTGAAGTTCATGAAGCTCTACAGCAGCTTAACATTAACCAATACATGCTTATGGGCCATTCTATTGCAGGGATTTACGGCGTTGACTATGTGAACACATATCCAAACGAGGTGACTGCATTTGTCGGCATCGATAGCAGTGTTGCAACACAACCGGGTATGGATGTTAAATTACCTACAACAATGTTCGGATTTCTAAAAAAATCAGGTCTCCAAAGATTAGTGGTCAAATTTGGTGGTGATCCTTATGCTGGACTCCCATTTGATGAGCACACCGTAGAGCAGATGAAAATGCTGTCGAATAAAAACTCGAATAGTTCCACAATGTTGAATGAGATGGATCATATTTCTTCCAATTTTAAAGGGGCTCAGGGTTTAACCTTCCCTAAAGACCTTCCACTTCTTCTTCTTATTCAAGCGAATAATGAAGATGTGAAAGGATGGATTCCGCTTCATGAAGGGCAGATCAAAGACTCGGCACATGGGAAGGTAATCACGGTGGATGGATCACATTACTTGCACCACACTAAATTCAAAGAAATTGCTAGAGACGTTAGAGCTTTTATGAAAGAAGCGAAGTAAGTGTTCTGAAAAGTTAAACTCGATATCTTAAAGATGCATTCATGGATACGGAAAACCGCCCTTAGAGGCGGTTTTTTGCTGTGCATTTGTACGCATGAGGCGGGAGTTCAGTACTTAACTGAATGCAGCTTGTATTTATTTTGGCTTGGAATCAAATATTCATTGCTACAATTCGCTTATCATCGGTATGATAGTGAGTAGTAGAGTTAGTACATCATAGTATAGGAGGGATAGATCATGGCTATTTTATCGATTATATTCGTGTTTATAGGTGTTTTCGGCTTGCTCAATATTTTATTGCTCTTTCTAGTCCAAGATACCAAAGTAAATAAGTTGATGTTCACAGGTACGGTCTTGCTAGGTATTCTAATCAGTATATTAACGATCAGCTCGCTTCCGAGCAACGATGTTACGCTGAAGGTTGTTGCAGGCGTCTGGGGTCTGTTGGCGCTTATTGGAGTTGTATTTAGAATCATGCATAAGTTCACATTAGCAAAAGTATTCGCTTCCGCTTCGGTGATCCTGGGTATGATTCAGCTGTTTTTCTTCTAATTAGAAACCTTCTCCGGGTGGGGGAAGGTTTTTTTGTTTAGGGAATATAAAAAGAATATTTTAACAGGACAAAGCGTCTTATCTTCGGTATGATAGAATGTAAATTCAATATACTGGAAACAGGTGCCAATCTGATTTATACATAAATCATGGATTGGTTAAAAGGGAAGTGGGTGTAAATCCCACGCGGTCCCGCCGCTGTAAAAGAGGAGTCCTTGCATGATGCCACTGGGAAACCGGGAAGGTTGTAAGGATGATGATACTTGAGCCAGAATACCTGCCTGTTTTGTCACACCATTAACTCTACGAAGGATAGAAGGGTGTTTATTAGTGCATGCTTCTTTCAGCGGATGACTATATAAACCTCTTAACTTACAAGTTGAGAGGTTTTTTCATGCTGTCAGAAAGTGTTTTTCATGTTTTCAAATAAAGGGGAGAGAAAGGAATGAATTTTCAATTGAAGAAAAATAAGTTTTTAGCATGGCTGCTCGTCGTAAGTATGTTCTTCACCATGTTCTTACCAGGAATGACTGTGTCATATGCAGATGGAGGAGCTTTAACACCACAAGCGGGGAATGAAGAAACACTAGTAACTCCAGAGCAAAGCGGTGATGTTGATCAAGCCGAGGTAAGTGATGGAACAGAAACCACAAATACGGGGATATCAGAGCCCAGTAGTGATTTAGATAGCTCTAAAGAAACAGGTACGGATGTTGATGCAGGAGCAGAAACAGGTACGGAATCAGGGACAGAGACAGGTGTAGAAAAAGATACAGAAGCACCAACGATTACAGTAGTAGGTTTAGATAAACAGGAAGTATCCCAAAGTGAACTCACTTTTAAAGTCACGGTAACGGACAACGTAAATAAAGATATCATTCCAGAAGTAAAGCTGAATACCAAAGTGATAAATGGAGTGGCTGGAGAATACAAGGTTTCACTGAACGTTGGCGAAAATCTGATTAAGGTGACGGCCATTGATGGAGCAGAAAATAAAGCTGAACAAACATTTAGCATTAAATACAATAAGGTAGTTCCTACGCTTTCAGCAAAAGAACAGTTGGCTAAGAACTTGGAGTATATTCATAACACTGTGCCTAGCCCAAGTTATGGAAGTGAATGGTCTATTCTATCATTAGCTAGAGGTGATTACCAAGCAGACCCCGCTTATTATGATTCCTATTACGAGAAGGTCAAACTTAAAGTAAAGGAAGTAATGCTAAAAAATAACGGTAAATTGGATAAAACGCTTAGTACTGAAGAATCAAGAGTGATTCTGGGATTAACTTCAATGGGTGTAGATATTCACAATGTTGGAGGCTATGACCTTACGAAGTCGTTAGCTAATATTGATTATGTCAAAGGCCCATATACCGGTAGTATCTCAGCCTTATTAGCTTTAGATAGCCACCATTACGAAATTCCATTAATTGAAGGTGGTAATTCAGAAAAACAAACAACAAGAGAAAAGCTAATCCGAAAGATTCTAGATGAAGAATCTAAATTAAGCGGACTAGACATGAAGGCAATGGCCCTACAGAGCCTTGCTCCATATTATTCAAATTATCCAGAAGTAAGAAGTTTTGTAGATCGAACGATTGAATATTTTTCGCAATCTCAAAGAAACGATGGTAGTTTCCCTTCCAATATATTCAGTACCGCGCAAGTTATTGTTGCCTTAACTGCATTGGGTATTGATCCAGCGACGGATAGTCGATTTATAAAAAATGGGAAGTCAGCTTTAGATGGCTTATTAATGTCTGCCGATCCCCGAGGTGGATTCATTTACTCAGGCGATAGAAATGCTATGGCTACAGACCAAGGCACCTATGCTTTAGTGTCCTATGATCGATTAGTAAATAAAAAAAATCGTTTATTCGACATGACGGATGTACAGATCAAAGATTCATCCCAGCCTGAGCTACCTCAAGCTGTTGAATTACCATTACCTAATGGAGAACAGCAGCCTAACGTTGCAATTCCGAATGACAATCATGACTATATTATTCCGATCAAACCAACGGATAGTAATAAAGATATTAAAGTCTCCATTCTCGAGAGTATACGTGCGAAGGTCAGTGTAAATGTACCTTTTAATAGTAGTCTTCCTAATCTAGAGGTTACTAAAGGAAATGCGGTTGCAGCCATCCCTAAAGGTGCGAAAGTTACGAGTGGTAATTCCGCTGCAATTGAAGTATTAACTTCGAAAAGTGTTGTAGATACTGCATTAATTAATCAAGTTAAAGCTATTATTCCATCCGACAAGAAGCTCGATCATATCGATCAGGCATTCTCGATGGGAGGATCTGATAAGGTATCCTTTGATTCATTTGTTACGTTAACTTTTAAGGGCATGAAAGGGAAAGATACGGCTTATATCCAGGCGGGAAATCCCCATGCGATACAAAAATATGCAAGTAACATAGAAGGCGAAGCTAGCGGCAAGAGTGAGTACGCCTATGACAGTGGAAATGATCTGATTGTAAAGACCAATCATTTTACAGACTATGTCGTGTATACATCCATTACGGATGTTCCTCCTGTTGTAGCAGGGCAGTACGTAACATTAACGGTCGATAAACTTATGATTAACAAGGGCTATGTAGTCGCCAACACAAAGGTAGAGTTAAGATCTGGTGACACGGTATGGACCCTTTTACGAAGAGTGCTGGACAGTAAGGGTATTAGCTACTCTTGGAATAATAAGTCTGGGACTCCATACTTAGAATCCATTGCTGGGGATGGAGAATTTGATCATGGCAGTGGAAGCGGCTGGATGTATAGTGTTAACGGTAGCTATCCAGGATACGGCGCTAGCCAGTACGTCCTAACCAATGGTGATGAAGTTCAGTGGCGATACACGGCAAACCTGGGTAGTGACTTGGGAGCAAAAGTTCCTACGGGAAGCCTAATCTCAGTGGGTGAAGGAATGGTTGTTAATTCCGATGACAAGTCACCTGTTATTAACGTTCCAAGCAATATCCAAAGGGATTATAAACTAAGTATTTCGAAAGAATTACAAAACACCAACAATATCACGATTAATATTCCTGATGTTAAAGCTAAGGTATTTCTAAACTTAGAAGATGTTAAAGACAATATTCCCATGATCACAGTCAATAAAGGTAATATTGTCGTTGTTATTGATAAAGGTACGAGATTTAAATCTGGAGATCGTCAAATTGAACTCATGACCGCTAATCAGGATACGAAATTACAAGAGATGATCCAGAGTACACTGAATAAAGGAAATAAAGTTACAGCTCTAAATTATGCTTTTATGATGGGGAATACAAATAGTTCCGTATTATTTGATAAGCCACTTACCATCACGATTAAGGGTGCTAAAGGGCAGATGATAGGTTTTGTGGACAACAACCGTTTCACACCAATCACGATTTATGACACTGAAGACCAAGGAATCAAGCAAAATCAAGGCAGTGAGAAGCAAACCTATGGTTTTGTAAAGGGCAATGATATTTATATCAAAACGAACCATATTACAACCTTTGTTTCATATACGACGGGCCTAGATGCTACGGTTCCTACGGAACCAAGTACAACACCAAATTTGAACACGCTGTACTCAGACTCAGGTGCATTTCGAAATGGGCTTACGATGCTATTCTTGAAGCGACTAAGAATGGCTTTATCCAAGGAAGCAATGGCAGGTTTAATCCGCAAGCTAGCGTTACTAGAGCAGAATTCACCAAAATGTTAGTCAATGTGATGGGACTGGATACGAAGCTTGCTACTGGTGCTAACTTTAAGGATGTACGTGCAAATGACTGGTTCTATCCTTATGTTAACGCAGCGAATCAAGCGGGACTCGTCACAGGATATAACAATGAATTCCGTCCAAACGACAATATGACTCGTGAGCAAATGGCAGTAACGATTGTTAGAGCTTTGGGAGTTCAAGGTGTTAAATCAGGAATAGCAATTAAAGATATGCATAAAGCCTCTGCTTGGGCTAAGGCTGATATCGAAACCGTTCATGCACTTGGTTTAATGACAGGCAGCGGTAGTCTATTCAACCCTAAGAATGTGGTTACAAGAGAAATGGCCGCTGTTGTATCTACTAGGGTTCATAAATATAAGAATGACCATAAGACCACAGATACCAATACGGGTAAAGTAGATAGCGTAGTCAGTAAAACGAAGCCAGAAGTTCAGAAGCAAATTAAAAATACGGCAGCTTTTATGCAAAAAGCAGTTACAGATCCAGTCATCGCCACCGTTGGCGGGGACTGGACGGTCATGGGGCTGGCGCGTTCAGATGTGAAGCTTTCTGACGCCTACTATGCGAAATACTATGCTAATGTTGAGAAGATATTGAAGGAGAAATCCGGTAAGCTGCATAGTGTTAAATATACGGAATACGATAGAGTCATCTTGGCGTTAACGTCTATTGGAAAAAGTGTGGATCATGTAGCAGGCTATAACTTAAGAGAACGTCTGGCTGATTTTGATACTTTAGTTAAACAAGGGATTAATGGACCGATCTTTGCTCTGATTGCACTCGACAGCAAGCATTATGAAATCCCGATTGTTCAAGGCGTGAAGACACAGACAACAAGAGAATTGTTAATTGATTATATGTTGAACAGAGAGCTAAGCGGTGGCGGATGGGCTTTAGGTGAGCGTCCAGATCAATCCGATGCAGATATTACAGCAATGGTTATTCAAGGGCTTACGCCTTACGTTCAGACCAACCCTAAAGTGAAAGCGGCAGTGGACCGCGGCGTTGCGTGGTTGTCCAAAGCTCAGACCGCGGATGGTGGTTATGCAAGCTGGCAATCAGCAAACGCTGAGAGTATTGCTCAGGTTATTGTAGCTTTGACTGGCCTTGGCATTAATCCAGACACAGACACCAGGTTTATTAAAAATGGTCATTCAGCGTTAGATGCCTTATTAAGCTTCGCAGCAACTGGCGGCGGATTCTACCATATCAAATCAGGTGGAGTCGATAACGGTGGTGCAAAACCAGGTGAAGTAGATCTTATGGCTACAGATCAGGCAATGTATGCACTGGTTGCCTATGACCGATTCGTAAATGGAAAGAACCGTTTGTTCGACATGACTGATGTAAAATAGTAATGAGCTTAAGCAAGGGTATAATCATATACCTTGCTTAGTCATTTAAGGTGGGATTCGATTCATGAACAAAAAGAGATGGCTCGTTGCCATAATGATTACAGCGGTGCTAGCGATTGCATTCTTATGGGGCGGTGATTATCAGAAGAGTCCGACGCAGGTTGCTGATAAGAATCGAGAAGCTCAGAGTGAAGGTGCAGAGAAGTCGGTATCCACTGAGATAGCTGAAGCAACGGAAGAGGAAGTTTATCAAGATAAAGCTAAAGTTAATGCTGATTCTGATACGGACACCAAAGTAACGGATGATACTTCAGTAACGGATGATGCTTCAGTCATCGATGAGAGTACTGCCCAAACAGATTCGAAAGAAACCAAGGTAACACCGAAGGCTGAACAATCTGTAAAGACAGATAACGCAACAGGGGTAACAGACAAACCTATTTTAGACAAATCAACAGATACCTCCAAATCAACAGACTCCCGTAAACAGGTGGATGCTGACAAAAAATCTCCTGTATTGGAGAAAAAGCCAGCAGAAGTCACAACCAAAAAGCCGGATAAAAGCACTGTATCCTCCAATGAGACACCTAAAGCAGATAAGCCTTCAACAAATACAAAACCCAAAAAAGATAAATACCTTACAGACGCTGTACCTAGCGGTAAACCTAAGCCGATTGAGTGGCAGGATACAACCATTAAGAAGGATAAAGAATTAACAGTTACCTTATCCGTAACGGCGAAGACCATTCTGGATCATATGGATACGTTCAATACAGATAAGCTTGATGTGTTACCAGCTGACGGAATCATTTATAAGGCTCGCAAAGTAACCTTTTATGAAGGAGAGTCCGTATTTGATGTGTTACTTCGAGAGATGAAAAAGAAAAAAATTCATATGGAATTTTCCATGACTCCGATCTACAACAGTAACTATATTGAGGGCATTAACAACATCTATGAATTTGACTGCGGAGAGCTGAGCGGCTGGATGTACAAGGTCAACGGATGGTTCCCGAATTACGGTGCTAGTCGATATGTTCTGAAGAATGGGGATATCGTGGACTGGGTATATACTTGTGATTTAGGACGGGACGTTGGCGGAGATAAGGCTGCAATGGGAGGGAGGTAATATGCGGGATAGCTTCGCTTCCTATCATCCCATCGTGAATTTTGGTTATTTTGTTGTGATATTGGTGTGCAGCATGGTCTTTATGCACCCGGTATTTCAAATGCTAGCTCTGATCAGCGCGATCACCTATTCCGTGATGTTAAAGGGTTCAAGAGCGATCAAATTTAACCTACTCTATATGTTACCGCTGCTCTTATTTATGGCAATCATGAACCCAGCATTTAATCATGCAGGTGTGACCATTCTCTTCTATTTAAAGAATGGGAATCCGATTACGCTGGAATCGATTCTGTTTGGCGTAGCGGCCGCATGTATGTTTGTAACGGTCATTATATGGTTCTCTTGCTATAACGAGGTGATGACATCGGATAAATTCATTTATATGTTCGGCACAATCATTCCGGCGCTGTCGCTCATCCTCTCAATGGTGCTTCGTTTTGTCCCGAGGTATATGACTCAAATTAAGGTGATTTCAAATGCACAGAAATGCATTGGCAGAGACGTTTCACAAGGCAATATCCTAAGGAGGGCACGGAATGGGATCACCATCCTATCCATCATGACCACCTGGGCACTAGAGAATGCGATTGAAACGGCGGATTCGATGAAATCGAGAGGGTATGGACTTCCGGGTCGTACAAGCTTCTCCATATTTCGGTTCGATAATCGCGATAAAATCATATCCATGTTCATGATCAGTCTGATCGCACTGGTTGTCATAGGGGCTGTGAAGGGTGAGAATACAATTCGTTTCTTCCCGTCGGTAAAGGCAGCCGAGATTTCGCCTTTTAGTTTGATCGTGTATATTGCCTATTTTGTGCTATGTATGATACCTGTAATCGTGAATGTGGTGGAGGCTGTGAAATGGAAACATATCGAATCAAAGACTTAAGCTTTAGCTTCCCTGAACAAGACCAAAGAGCACTCACCCATATTAATCTCACCATTCAGAGCGGAGAGTTTGTTACGATATGCGGCAAATCGGGCTGCGGGAAGAGTACTCTACTCAGGCATTTAAAATCAATACTTACCCCGCATGGAAAACGTGAGGGCGACATTTACTTTGGTGAACAGCCTATTGAAGAGATGGACCACCGCGCACAGGCTACACAAATCGGTTTTGTCTTGCAAAATCCTGACAACCAAATCGTTACCGATAAGGTGTGGCATGAGCTGGCCTTTGGACTTGAAAATATAGGCTGTGATCAAGCAACGATTCGTTTGCGCGTGGCTGAAATGGCCAGCTTCTTTGGCATCCAAACCTGGTATCACAAAAATGTATCCGAGCTATCTGGAGGTCAGAAGCAACTGCTGAACCTAGCCTCCATTATGGCGATGCATCCATCCGTGCTAATTTTGGATGAACCCACCTCTCAGCTCGATCCCATTGCAGCAGCAGACTTTTTGGAAACGGTGAAAAAGATCAATCGTGACCTCGGTACTACCGTCATCATTACGGAGCATCGTCTGGAGGAAATCCTTTCGATTTCAGATCGCTTAATCGTCATGGATAAAGGTGAGATTATCGCAGATGATACGCCAGTACAGGTCGGAGCTACGCTACGCTCGATGAATCACCCTATGTTTATGGCAATGCCTTCCCCGATGCAGATTGTTGCTGGAGTAGATCCAGCGGCGGACGCAAGTCTTCCGGTTACGGTGAAGGATGGGCGCCAATGGCTGGATGGATTTCTTCAGGATAAGACGGCCAGTCTTATCGAGAATGCTAAGGGAAGCTCGGAGTTATCCAGCTCGATAGCTATAAAGTTTAAAGATGTGTGGTTTAAATATGAGAAGCATGGTCCAGATATCATTAAAGACTTATCTTTTGAAGTGAAGACAGGTCAATTCTATTGCATCGTTGGTGGGAATGGTACGGGTAAGACGACGACTCTATCTCTGATTAGTAGTATTCTGCAGCCCTACCGAGGGAAAGTGCTAATTAACGGTAAGAATCCTGCCAAAATGAGTACAAGTGAGCTTTTTATGAATAACTTAGGCGTACTTCCCCAAAACCCGCAAACCTTATTTGTGAAAAAGACAGTCGAAGAGGATTTGTATGAAATGTTGACCTTCACCAAACTCACGCAGGAAGAGAAGGCGACTAAAGTGCAGGCTATTAGTTCGTTTGCGGAGCTCGGTCCGTTACTTGGCATGCATCCGTATGATTTGAGTGGAGGAGAGCAGCAGCGTGCTGCGCTAGCAAAGGTGCTTTTATTGGAACCGAAGATCTTGCTGCTTGATGAACCGACGAAGGGACTGGATGGCTTCTTTAAGGAGAAGCTCGCGATGTTTCTGAAACAGCTTAATGTAACAGGAGTTACCATTGTGATGGTCTCGCATGATATTGAGTTCTGTGCCAAGTATGGGGAGGTATGCGCGATGTTCTTTGACGGAAGCATGATTACGTCGAATACGGCGAGTGCGTTCTTTGCAGGTAATAGTTTTTATACGACAGCAGCTAATCGGATGGCACGCCATGTGTGGAGTGAAGCTGTAACGATTGAGGATGTGATTATGCGATGCAGGGCAAGCCGATCGAACGCCAACGTTTGAGCCGCCGGACATTATTAGCAGCCGTTCTGATCCTGGTTCTCATCCCAGCGACGATTATGTTCGGCGTTTATGTATTAGATGACCGGAAGTATTATTTTATCAGTCTGCTCATTGTACTCTATACGATAGTGCCATTCGCTATGGTATTTGAGCAACGAAAACCGCAGGCCAGGGAGCTCATAGTCATTGCTGTCTTATCTGCGATTGCAGTGGCAGGGCGGGGCGCATTCTTCATGCTTCCTCAGTTTAAACCCGTTGTTGCCATTGTCATTATTGCAGGTGTGAGCTTGGGCCCTGAGGCAGGATTCTTAGTTGGAGCTGTGACAGGTTTCGTCTCTAATTTCTTCTTTGGTCAGGGTCCTTGGACACCATGGCAAATGTTCTGTTTTGGCATTATCGGATTTCTGGCAGGGATTTTATTTAAAAAAGGTCTCCTCAAAAAAACGAAGATTTCTCTCTGTCTATTTGGAGGATTATCGACCTTCATCATATACGGTGGGATCATTAATATAGGATCACTACTCATGTTTACATCACACTTCACATGGAAGGCGCTGCTCGCTACGTATATCTCAGGCTTTTGGTTTGATATGGTGCATGCGATTGCAACAGTATTCTTCCTATTGATCATGGCGAAGCTATGATTGAAAAATTAGACCGAATCAAAACCAAATATGGGCTCATCGAGCCCTGAGATAGAACAAAGAAGGGGCGAAGCCGGAATAGGCTTCGCCCCTTATGTATGGTCTTCCTACAATTTACTACCTCTTGGCAATCAATAATGATCATTCAATTTGTTTTTTATTTAAAATGTTCTGCAAATGCCTTTACGTTCTCTATGATTATTCCTTTTAGTTGATCAGAATCTTCCTTAGGAAGGGAAGCTGCCTTATAACCGCCAAATGATTCAATACAGATCGCTGCTTCTCTTAGATCCTCAGGGAAATTCGCCTCTATGATTTCTTCCGTTTTTTTCGGTTTCTCATTACAGATATAGTAACCCATGCGCTTGGTTAACAACTCTGCCTTATTTTTTTTGATAAAGTCACGAATCGGTTTATATATTTTTCCGTCTCTCACCCCAGCCCCGATAATAATCGAATCGAATTCCTCGATATTTGGCTTCTCTGCTTCAATATTGCAGGTCTTAGACTCAGAGAGCTCTTGAGATAGTATTGTTGCACACTGTTCGGTTGCCCCAGATTTCGTTGAATATATAATAAGTACGGTCATGAATTCTCACCTTTCTCAGCTAAAATATTTGGTTGCTCAGCTAACCTACTCATATATCAATGATTTCCTTTTATCGATCATTTATCCTTCATATCGAGAAAATAGTTAGTTGAGATACTTGGTAATGACTAAGGTGATTTCATTTCATTTTACCGAATGTATTCATAGTTTACAAAATCGTAGTGAAAGATGTACGAAGTACTAATTACTAAGAGAGTCATTTTTATGCTGCTGTAGACAAATAAAGAACGTCATGGCTTCAGGTTGGGAAGAGGCCGTAACGTTCTTTTGTTTGATTTATCCATGATCACTCTATTTTCTTGACAATACACAGTCTAATCTATATAGATTAGTTAACTAAACTATATTGAAGTTAGATGCGGGGGTTACGAATTTGGATCAAGATAACATGACAGTCAAGAAAGAAGAGATACCGATAACCATACCAACCACCTCAACCACCACACCAACGCCAAAGAAAAAATCCATATATTTCAAAATAGGTGTGGGTCTGCTTGTCGTATCCATGCTTTCTTGGCTTATTCCTGTAATTGCACCGTTCACACCTCTTCCAACAAAGGAAAAGGCAATGATCATTACAGGTGCAATCATTTTTGCAGAAGTATTGTTTTGGGTGGGTACTCTATTGGTTGGGAAAGAAATGGCTAAGAAATTTAAAAGCTACTTCCTTCCGAAGAAGCGGAGTCAGAAGTAGCTTTAATCATCTTGCTATCCCCATATGCCAATAAGCAGAATGCCACAGAAGATGACTACAGAACATAAGATTCGCTTCAAGCCATTTTGCTCCTTCAAGAGCAGTATGCCAAGGAATGTAGCAAATACAGTCCCTATTTCGCGCAGAGGACTGATATGAGCCATCGGTGCTTGTTGCATCGCGAACAGGAATAGTAGATAGGATCCTGGATTCAGGATGGCACCTAGCATCATGGTAGATTTATTGACTTTCCATTCCGCCCAGATTTGTCGTGAAGCTAGGACGCTGGGGTCAGGCCAGCCACGAAACCGATATTCGTGACCTCCAGTAATGCGAGCGGTGAAATATGCTCTAGGTTTAGCTTGTCAACGAATACATAGCAGGTTGTGCACAGCCCAACACATAAAGCCATCAAGACCGGCTTCATCCCTTGTGTTTTGGGGTTTGATGGCTTGCTGCGCGAGCCAACTCCACTCAGGATGGTGAACCCTCCAAGCATACAGACAATCCCGATCCATCCAAATACAGATAATGATTCACTAAGGAAAAGTACGCCGATGATCGGGACGAGCAGTGTGCTTGTGCCACGCATAATCGGATAAATTTGCGACAAATCACCAAGCTCATAGGTCTGTGATAAGAGCCATGAGTATAGAGCCTGTAAGGCTATTGATAAAATCAGTAGACCATAGGAGCCTGCATTCATTGGATTATGCCACAGCTCTATGATTAATACAGGCAGTAGTAGAATGGTAGCTACCATCATAATCGACCACAGGAAGACGCTCTTATTGCGGCTTTTTTTGGTGAACATACTCCAGACAGCATGTGCCATACCGGAGGCAATGACTAGAAGAATAGGTAATAGCATTAGATGTCAGCCCCTCAGAAGACTAGTTCTCGATTATGTTATTAGGATCATGAATGGGCTGGTTACGTACAACGGAACCATCTACCAGACGAAGCCATGTTTCAAATTCGCGGTCTCCAAGGGTCAGTTTAATGACGCGAGCGCCTCGCATAAAGCCCTCTCGACCATACGTATTGTAGCCGCTTGCCCGCCCGTAACAGAGCCGAACGCCATGTAGGGTGCCTTCAAAATCATTGGTGTGGTCATGCCCGCAAAAGGTACCCATCACATCACCCATTTCAAGTAGGGCTGTGAATAATCCTGAGTTGACTTGAGGGCAGCACACCGGCTCGAATTTATTCCCTTGGCACACTTGGGTGTCCCACATTTCCTGATATTCAGGAATTGGGATATGAAAGAAAGCGAGAGCAGGGAGTTTCTTCTTGGTGTCTTGTGGATTTAGCCGTGAGGATTCACTTGCTAGCCAATTGATTTGTTCACGTTCAATCCAGCCATAGCCGGGAACCTCTGGAAGAGGAGAGTAGGCGCCCGAGTCAAGGAAATAAAGTGCAGCCGCTGGCTTACCTTCGGAATCGACTAGCTCAACCGTATAATTACCTGAGCCTTGAAGCTCTTCGGGCCCTGCGTCCGCTACGATATGCTGATGCTCAAGCGCCACCTGCATAAGCTCATCACGGGTAATCCGGCTTTCGGTATCATGATTACCAAATACAAAGGACCACTTTATGCCGCGTTCTTCAACTAAGGCACAGCATCTCGAAAGGCTTGCGCCGGATCTTCACATTCGACATCTCCAGGTGAGACCGGACCTGCATATACGACATCTCCCGTAAACACAACAAGATCGGGTTGTTCTGCATCCAGAACGTTCTCCATTAATTCACGGGTACGCTGATCCTCCGTTCTTCCGTCCATCCAATGAAGATCCGTAAACTGCACGATTTTAAAAGTATCATCTTTCTGAAAAGATAAGCAGTAACTCATCCCAAATTTCCCCCTTGTTTGCCTTGTGTTGATTATTGTGTTTTTATGTGGTTTTCAGTTGATTTTAGCTCTACGTTTACAATCTGTCAATTCAATATTTACACTCATTTTACATTAATAATGTGGACGGGATTTCTTTTTACATAGATAATAGGAGATAATAAACAAAGTGAAAACAACAACAAAACACATGAAATCCTTATGGAATGGCTATATACAGGAGGAATTACGATATGTCCTTAACCTATGAAGAACGGCGGGAGACGATCCTCGCCCAAGTCGATATAGATGGAAAGGTGCAGGTGCATGCACTAGCAACTTTATTTAATGTATCCACAGAGACGATACGGCGTGACTTGGATCGTCTAGAGAAAGAGGGGAGACTACGTAAAGTGTACGGAGGAGCCGTACGGATACGCTCCGAGATGATTGAACCGACATTTCTGAAGCGTTCACAGATGCATCAGAGCGAGAAACAGGTAATTGGCAAGCTTGCAGCTTCACTTGTTGAGTATGGCGAAACGGTAATTCTGGACAACGGTACGACAACGCTGGAAATCATGCGACATTTAAAGGATCGTGCGGATGTGACCGTGATTACAAATGCCGTACCTATTTTGACCTGTGCGCTGGAGGAATTCCAGGGCAAGATTATTTTTGCCGGGGGCGAGGTGAACCCGAGCTATCAGCCGCAACGGGCGTAATTACTCATCAATTACTGGATCAGTTCAAAGTAAACAAGGCTTTTATTTCTGCAGGAGGGGTCTCGCTACCTGATGGAATTACCGAATATCATTTGGAGGAGGCTCTGTTGTCGCGTAAAATGATGCAGCGAACGGAGGAAGCTATTTTGGTAGTTGATCATTCCAAGTTCGGCGTCACCACCTTCGCTCAAATTGCACCGATCGAGCAAATATCCATGATTGTAACCGATACGGGTTGTACGAAGGAATGGATCGATGCGCTTCACAAGCTGGACGTTGAGATCCTTGTAGGAGAGAAGTAATAATAGGTTATGGTAGGGTGTATCTAGCTCGAATATCCAAAAATGCTGTGCCATAAGCCAAGAAATGTTTTTGAAAAGTGGGATAGACGGTTGCGCTCGCGAGAACGCTACGCGAACGGACCGTTGTTCCAATCGCTGTGCTCTCCAGATTTTTGTCATTCCCCTTGGCGGTGAAAATCTGGAGACCAAGGCGACCGCTGCCGCTTTTCCACAATCGTTCCGTACTCTCCGCTGTTTTAAGCAAAAAAGTATCTGAATCTTCTCTAAATACACAAAAAGAAATCGCTCTTTGGTAAAATGGGAGTATCACCACCATTCCAAAGGAGCGATTTCTTTATACATTTGATATACCATAGTTCAACTTTTCTTGACCATGGATTTAGAATAGGAGTTCACACCAAAGTGAGAATCCCCCTATAAATCTTGTACAACTCGAAATCCTGTATTCCCCGAAGAGCTATCCGGAGTATTACTACTGCGTGCAGCGATACGGTATCGGTTGCAGTAGGAATGATGGCATAGATACGAGCCACCCTTCATCAGGCGGGCAGTTCCGTGTTTTGGCCCATGGGGCATGGCAGCGGAACCTCGCTGATCTGGAGAAGAAGTGAACCAGTCCGCACACCATTCCCAGACGTTGCCTGAAACGTTGTAGAGCCCATACCCATTAGGCTGATAGGCGTCCACGGGAGCAGTTCCTATATAACCATCGCTGGCATGATTTTTAGTTGGAAATACGCCCTGCCAAATGTTGCAGCGATGTTCTCCATTCGGACGCAGAACGTCTCCCCATGGATAGCGCTTCCGTTCTAATCCACCCCGAGCCGCAGCTTCCCATTCAATTTCAGTAGGTAAGCGAACGCCTGCCCAATCGCAATAAGCCGCGGCATCGTTCCATGAGATATGCACCACCGGATGGTTCATTCGATCAGTCAGATCACTTTCTGGACCTTCTGGCTGCCGCCAATAAGCATTCTCTACACCAAGCCACCATGGAGTATGCTGCGGTGAGCCAATGATGGTGACCTGCTGTGGATCTGGTATCAACAGATGGAATACATAGGACCAACCGAATTGTTCTGCTTCAGTGATGTAGCCTGTGGCTGCAACAAAAGTAGAGAAGTCTGAATTGGTCACCGCATAAGGCGAAATACGGAATGATTCAACCTTAACAGGGCGAGCGGGTCCTTCAGCATCTGCCGGGAAGCCCTCGTTATCGTCTGTGCCAAGGATGTAAGTCCCAGCAGGGATGATCGAAGATGGATGAAGTATGGAGCGCGGTGCAGCATCATTATAAGATAAGGAATTCGTGCGCTCAGTAGTTGAATCGGAACCATGCAATGGGGTATCGGAATCAATATGTAAGTCCATTCGTCTTGAAGCGCAGCAGGTAGGTTTCTCTGTGGAAGTATGGGATGCTTCCTTCAGGGATGGTTCATTGGTATTGGATACAGTTGTCATGGCGGACACTCCTCTCTATACAGTTAATTGATCCAGCATGAGTAGAGCCGCTCCAATGGCAATGGCTTCCTCTCCGTAATTACCCTTGCTAAAGATGACTTGATATTTGGGATATTGGTAGGTTTTGCGGATCGCGGTCTGCGTTGCTGTATAAAAAAATAAATTGGAATCGGTCATTAAGGGGCCACCTAGTACGACCTTCTCTGGATTTAGAATATTCAGCAGATTAGCAAGGCCAATTCCAAAATAAGTTGCAGCCTGCGTCACCACCTCGGTCACCATAGGATCAAGCAACTTCAGAGCTTGCATAATATGGGCGAAGCTTGCGGGCTCATCCCGCTGAAGCATCCCCTCAAGGCAGCTGCTTCTCCCGGTTCGGAGCCTAGCATTTACTTCTCTTTCAATGGCATAGACGGAAGCATAGGAATCAAGGCAACCATAGTTCCCTTGCGTCGTTCGGTAAGGGATACCGTCTGCCTGAATAATCATTGGCCAAAGAACCCTCCATATCCACAGCGCCGTGAATCAGCTTATGATCTGACATCATAGCGAGGCGAAGACCAGTCCCTCCATGCACATATAGCATATGTCTGAAGTCTTTGGCGCGATTAGCCCATGACTCTGCGATGATTGCTGTGTTCGCACCGTTATCTAATAGAACAGGAATCCGCAAATTCTCTTCAAGTTGACGTACAATATCCACATGTCTCCATCCCGGAGCAGCAAACCATTCCGGCTCCTCAATGATTCCGGTTACGCGGTTCAAGGGCCCTACGGCGCCAATACCCATACCAATAATTTGCTCGAACTTGAGCTGATGCTTGAGTGTCCACACTTCAACCTGTGTAACGACCCAGTCAATAAATACCTCAGGCGTCGACTCCACTGACATTGAATATTCGATACGGTCTACTGGATTACCCGCTAAATCTAGCAAAATGAGCCTGGATGCGACCCGTGATATATCAAGTCCAAAAGCATACCCATAGGCTGCCGTGACCTGATAGAGGATTGGGCGTCTACCACCAGTAGAGGCTCCTAATCCACTTTCAGTGATGATACCGATGGATGTAAGTTCGTCCAATACACGAGTTAACGTGCTTACGGTTAGGCCACTTGCGGTTAAGAGATCATTTTTGGCAATTTCATATGTACGGCGAATGTCAAAGAACAGCTCTTTCGCTTTAGGCGATGGTATGCGTTCTTTAGCTTCTATACGTAATTGATCTTGATTATGCATATATCCAAATCCCCACTATTCCTGAAACAAGAATGATGACTAGCGGATGCACATGATAACGAATCATGGCAATCAGTGATGCTATACAAATGGCTGCGCTAGCTACGTGCTTATCGACAGACCTTTAACAAGGCCTGATTGAATGGTCATCGTGTAAGCTGCATAGGCAATAAGCGCAATGACGGCTGGTTTCATACCGTTTAATGCAGCTTGTACCCAATGATTATCATACACACGGTAAAAAATCGTGGCAACCAAAAACATGATGATTGCAGACGGAAGCATCATACCAAGCGAAGCGAATACACTGCCTGCCCAGCCGCCAGCAGTATAGCCAATATACACAGCGCTATTCATAGCGACTGGGCCGGGTGACATCCCAGCTAAAGCGATCGCTTCAGAATACTGCTGGGTGTTCAACCAGCCATGACTTAATGCCGCATGTTCCATAATAGGTAGCATCGCGTAGCCACCACCGAAAGACATAAATCCAATTTTAAAAAAAGTCCAAAATAGTGTGAAAAGCATGCTTATCACCTCTTTCCTCTGTAGAGAAAGGCTACATCATATGATGTTTGCCTTGTTCTTGTTGGTCACGTATGTTGTGTTTGGATGAATTTGAAGCTGCTTCTACAACCAACCCAATCATCGTTCCTATACCAAGGATGAGCAGGGGATGGATGGGAAAGCACAGAAGTAACAGTATACAGGTCACCGTAATGCTCCATGGAAGTGGGTGTTTCAGCGTCTGTTTGCCCATACGGACAGCAGCATATGCGATCAAAGCGACGATGGTGGGCTTAATGCCCATTAAAGCGGCTTGGATTAATGGATTATCACTTAGCCCAGAGGCTGTTGCACAAAGCATGAGCATAATGAGAGTTGTGGGCATTGAGATGCCGAATATAGAGCAGAGCAGTCCAGGAATACCCGCAATGCGGTAGCCGATGAGTGCGGCGACATTTACACCGATACCCCCTGGGGCTGCGCCCGAAAGGGCGGTAATTTCAGTCATCTCTTGGGAGCTAAGCCATTTGCGATGCTCTGTGAATTCCTTATCAATGACATGAAGGATCGCATAGCCTCCCCCGAATGTGGTGGGTCCTATTTTCAGAAAGGAAGTGAATAACTTCAGGGATAATTGTATTTGGTTAGGGATAACTGTCGATGACATATAAGCAGCCTTCTTTCACATCAATGGAGTACGTTTTGTGGTTAGTATATAACACTTAAATTCTTTTTGGAATAAAGATTAATAAATAATTTAAATTAAAGTAGAAAAAACATATAATTACATATTTATATCACAAAAATCCATTTACTTTATTCTAAAATGGATGTTTTAATGAAGTGAGCTTCAATTCAATTTGACGGATAAGGAGCGAAATAGATTGAATACAAATAACGAATCGAATAAGCCGAATATTCTACTTATTACGGTCGATCAAATGCGTTTTGATTGCTTAAGCATCGCAGGTCATCCCGTCGTGGAAACACCGAATCTGGACGAGCTCTCTCGTACAGGGGTTCGGTTTGACCGAGCCTATTCAGCGACACCAACCTGTGTCCCTGCTCGCGCTGCTATATTTACGGGTCAGTCACAACGGACGCATGGTCGCGTGGGGTATCAAGACTGTGTGCCATGGAATTACACGGAGACGCTTCCAGGTGAACTGGCACAAGCTGGCTATCACACGCAGTGTGTTGGCAAAATGCATGTATATCCAGCCCGTAATTTAATGGGCTTTCACAATGTTGTTTTGCATGATGGGTATTTGCATCATAATCGTAACAACCACAGCATCCCTGTTAGAGAACATTACGACGAGGTGGATGACTATCTTAATTGGTTACGGGAGCGGGTTCCCGGCGCCGATATGACGGATCTTGGACTTGACTGCAACTCATCGACGGTCGCAAGGCCATGGCACTTGGCTGAAATGCAGCATCCTACCAATTGGGTGGTTACGGAATCGATTGATTTCCTACGGCGACGTGATCCGAGCAAGCCCTTCTTCTTATGGATGTCATTCGTTAGGCCACATCCACCGTTCGATCCGCCGCAAGCTTATCTCGATTTATATACGGATGCAGATATCCCCATGCCGCCTATTGGTGACTGGGCTATGGAAGTGGATGATGATCAAGAGGGCTTAAACCCGGTTACAAGCAAGGGGATTGTACCAAAGCGGCGGCTGAAAAGAGCGATAGCTGCGTATTACGCGCTCATCACACATATTGATCACCAGATTGGTCGATTCTTGCAGGCCTTGAGTGAGTACGGTGAGACGAATAATACAATCATTATGTTCACATCAGACCATGGTGAATTGCTGGGCGATCATAACTTATTCCGTAAATCCCTTCCATACGAAGGGAGTACAAGGGTACCGTTTATTGTGAATGATCCGGGGAATCGCTTAAACTTGGTCAAAGGTAAAGTGTGTCAAGAAATTGTAGAAATGCGTGATATTATGCCATCCATGCTGGATGCAGCGGGTGTGCCGATTCCAGCCACGGTTGAAGGGGATAGCGTGTGGAAGCTGGCTTCTAGCCAAGCCACAGCGATCAGCAATGAAGAGGGTACTGCAAGCAGCAACCCCGATTGGCGTGCTTATCTTCACGGGGAACAAACTCAGGGCAAGTTATCTAATCACTGGGTTACGGATGGAAAAGAGAAATTCATTTGGTATTCGCAGTCGGGTGCTGAGCAGTTCTTCGTATTAAGTCAAGATCCTCAGGAGCTTCATAATGCCATTGATGATGAAGACCAGCAGGAACGAGTAGCATATTGGCGCTCTGTGCTCATCCATGAGCTGGAAGGACGAGAAGAGGGGTACTCTGACGGTACAAGTCTGATTGTCGGACGTAAGCCCGTTGCGGTATTGTCGCATATTCGAAGCTAAAGAAGATACAAGAGAGGGGTGCCCTATAAGCCATTATTTGGCTGACGGGCACCCCTATTTTTTTGAATTATGCGTACAGCAGAGCGGAGAGTCGGAGGGATTCTGGAGAAACGACAATCCGTAAATCGGACTTTAACAGCGATCGCAAGAACCCTCCGAGCCGTAGTGGCTTGATGACAAGCGGACGAATTACTGATTTTGGTTTGATCCGAAATAAACATTACTCATTTTTGGCGCTACATTGTTCACGATATTGTCCCGGCGTCATGCCCTCAAGCTTCTTGAACATCCGGTTGAGATAGGGCGGCTGATAGCCGACGGTTTTGGCAATTTCACTGATCTTCATATCGGAAGTGACGAGAAGCTTCTTGCAATGATTTATTTTGACAGAGGTTAAGTAATCAATGTAATTAGAGCCTGTCATTTGCCGGAATGCCTTGCTAAGCTGGGATACACTTACGTTAGCATCAGATGCAAATGTTTCAAGTGAGAGATCACTCATATAATTTTCGTTAATGGTGACGATGATTTGATCCACGACATGTTTGATTGAATGATGATAGCTTTTATTCAGGATGTCTATATATGGCTTGATAATACGTGTGCGGAACCAATGAATACAGGCGTTTGGATCACGAAGTGCCTCTAGTTCCTCTTGTAATTTCACTCCATCATACAGTGCATAAGGATTATGTCCTGATTGAAGCATGGAACGGTACAGGTTATTTTTTAGCCTCATTAGACCTTGGTGAACGACCCATTCAGGGGCTCCGTCATTCTGCATTGCATGTACTAATCGGTTGAGGATATCGACGGCGGTGTCTTCCAAGCCAAGATTTAGTGTGTGGGTAAATTCTTGCTCCAAATCATAGGGAAACTCAATTTGCAGATTCACTTGCTCCAATACGACCGCAGCATCTAATAGCTGGCTATCTGAAATAAAGCTGCGGTAGCTCAGTGCCCTTCTTGCCTGCTCTAGTAGAAAAGGAACGTCAGTCCATGTAGGAGTAGGGCCATTCACAACAATCGTTGCAGGCATTGAAAGTACGTCATGTAAAGTTTGAATCATATCGGTGCATAAATGCATGAGCTGTTGCTTCAAATTGTCCGGAGACGCTGGGGATGGAGCCATCAAGATTACTGCGAAAGAGCCATCCATATAATCGATTGTATGTACATACGAAGCCATGCACCCGGACATCTCGTCCAATAAGTTGATAGCGGCATAGGTTAGGAGCTGTGCATCCTTTGCCGTAAGCTGGCCACGATCTTCACTAAGAGGATGGAGCTGGCAGATGACAATAGAGAAATGCTGATTAGTGATATCGAGCTGCAACGATTGCAATTTCTCTATAATTTCGGTTTCGGTCAGATGCGCAGCTTGACCCGAGACAAATTGATTCATAAATGCTTCTCGAACTTGAGGTATGGAATGATCTAAATGACTTTGCAACGTTTCGTTAGCAAATCGATGTTGTTTCCATTTCTCCTCGATATACTTCATTTCATTATGCTCTGAGGAGGCCTCAGGTTTTCCTTCTTTGAACATGTCCATAATTTTACGAATAGGCTGGTACATTCGATTCGAAGCAAACCAGCTTAGGACAAGTGCTATAAGCAGCGATACTTCCCAGTATATAAGTACAACATGTGTGTAGGGCTGAGTAGGAGCCGTAATGGCTGATGACGGCGTACCTGAGACGTAGGTCCACACGCTTCCCATTTTCGAAAAGGTTTGGGAGTTCATGAGTAATGTACTGTTGTTGACGGTGAGCTGGAAATTAGACTTACTGTCATAGGATTCCCTGCTGCTCGTGCCCAGAAGCTCTTGAACGCGAGGCAGTACGTCCGCATACTGCTTACTCGCATCGGATTGTCCAATCAGTTTACCTTCGCCATCAAGGACATAGGATACTTGTTCGGAATTCGCATTCAGACGGAGCTTGGAGGGATTTACATATAGCACGAGGGCTCCATATGGGTTCGGACTATTAAAGGGCACCTTCATCACAATCGCATTGGTAGAACCGCCTTTATTAAATGGACGGGTAAGCTTGTTCGTCCAGAAAATGCTTTGATCTGCACGCATTATTGTATTCCAGGATGCTGCATCCGCAGGACGATCCAGTGAGCGGAGCCCGAGTAGCGGCTGCATCACTTTATTTTGACCCGAAATGTATAGGTACGCTTGATCAATAAGAGGATCACCATTCTCAATGAAAGTCATTGTGTCGAGTAGTTCCTGTGTCTTTTCAAATTGATCAATAAAGTTCAAATTAGCGAGGGAAGACTTGAGGATCGGGTTCGCAATCATATGTAATGAATATTGTACAAGCTGTGTAAATTGTTCATCGATCTGCCGTGTTGTGTCTTGGAGCAGTTCTTCATTATTTTGCTGATACTGCTTAATAAGGTACTGATTTCCGACATACCAGTTGATTCCACTCACAATAGTGATAGGAAGGCATGTAAGTAATATAGCAAGAGCAATACTTTTCCAGTACATCGTTCCCTTTGAGGCCATCGTTTTTGTCCAATGGATTTTCATATTGCTCACTCCCCCATCTGTCTGCTGATATTGTTATCCATCATAGCTAATGGAAGTCCATATGAGAAGGCTTTCATTTATAAAAAATGGGTTGCTTGCTATAAATAGCGGTTCGATTCTCGTTGTCAAAAAAGTGCAACTCCAGGAAATCGAGAGGTGAAAATTCGCATATCATCAGGGTTTAAAGGGGTTGTGGTTCTCATTTCCAATAAAGTAGCAATTAAATTAGTCACAGAAATAAAGTCAAATTGCACGAAATTTAGTAAGCGGTTACATTTTTGTTATGAACCAACCAGAGAAGGAGAGGACGATCGATGCGAACACCAAATATGGATAAAACATATTCAGGCCAACATTTAAACAAGAAACGGCCAATATGGCCAGATTTAAAACGAGATCGGTATTTGTATTTACTCGCTCTACCAGGCATTTTGTTCTTTATTATTTTTAAATATGTTCCTATTACGAATTTAATCATTGGCTTTCAGGACTATTCCCCGTATCTAGGGATATTTGGCAGCCAGTGGGTAGGGTTTGAGCATTTCACCCGATTCTTTTCAAATCCAGATTTCTGGATGCTGCTGCGGAATACGCTGGGGATTAGCGTCATGAACCTCGTCTTCTTTTTCCCGGCACCTATTATATTGGCGCTTATGATGAATGAGGTACGAAATCAGGTCATGAAGCGTGTTGTTCAATCGCTCATTTATATTCCTCACTTTTTATCATGGGTTTTGATTTATGGTCTTACTTTTCTCATGTTCTCTCAATCGGAAGGATTATTTAATAAACTGCTCGCGGCGATGGATAAGAACACCATAGATATTCTATCCAATCCGAAGTATTTCTGGAGTATGCTCACGGTGCAGTCCATTTGGAAGGAAGTCGGATGGGGGACGATTATTTTCCTTGCCACGATAGCAGGTGTTGATCCTCAGCAATATGAAGCAGCAGTCATGGATGGAGCGGGCAGATTCAGAAGAATGTGGCATATTACGTTACCAGCGATGAGAAATGTCATTATGATTCTATTCATTTTACGCTTAGGTACGATCATGGATACTGGCTTCGAGCAAGTGTATCTGATGATGAACGCTGCAGTAACGCAGGTGGCCGAAGTGTTCGATACCTATGTATACCGTGTGGGAATCAGGCAGGGCGAGTTCAGTTACAGCACAGCTATTGGCTTGTTCAAATCTGTTGTGGGTGTGGTTCTGGTCGTGACAGCGAATAAGGTTGCTAAACGTTTTGGTGAGGAGAGCTTATATTAAGGGACACCGGAAAGGAGATACATTAGATGATTATGGAACTCAATACAACCTGGAAAGATCGCCTGTTTTCATTTTCGAATAACGGCATTCTCATTCTTTTTAGCTTAGCTATGATTTTCCCGATATATTATACGATTGTGCTTTCATTCACCGATCCAACGGAGTATTACACAAGGGATTTGATCTTATGGCCGAAGCAATGGTCACTCGATGCTTATAAGTATTTGCTGGATAACGGATTATTCATGAATTCCTTAATGGTCAGTATCTTTCTATCCACGGTAGGTACGGCTTTAAGTCTAATAGTTACGGGGGGACTGGCGTATGCCATATCCTGTAGACGTCTACGTTTCCGTAAAACGATGATGTTCATGATCTTACTTACATTCTTATTTACACCGGGTCTCGTACCACTCTATATGGTTGTGCGCAACTTGGGTCTTATCGATAGTGTATGGTCACTGATTCTACCTTCGTTGACAAGCGGTTGGTATGTCCTATTGATGAAAGGATTCTTTGATAGTATTCCTGATAGTCTTGATGAAGCTGCACGCATTGATGGATGTACTGAAATTAGTGTATTCTGGCGAATTATTATTCCGCTATCCATGCCTGCGATTGTTGCCTTTGGATTATTCTTTGCCGTTGGTTATTGGAACACCTATTTCAATGGAATTATGTTCATTAATGAGCAGTCGAAGTGGCCACTACAGGTCCTTTTGCAAAATATGCTCGTTGACCCTACGACGATGGGTGGCGGTGGAGAGAATTCTGTATCTCTTCAAATGAACAGACAGATGCCAACGGAAACATTGAAAATGGCCGCAGTGGTCATTGCAACAATCCCAATCATGCTGGTCTATCCATTCCTACAGAAGCACTTTGCGAAAGGCGCAATGGTTGGTTCTGTGAAGGAATGATGATATACAAAGTTACTAATATAAGGAGGTCATAGAAATGGTTCAACAACGTAAACAGATGAAAAAATCCTTGTTCATGAAATCAATGCTTATCGTTTTGGGATCTAGTGTTATATTAACGGCATGTGGAGGTTCGAAGGGCGGATCTGCAGACTCCTCGGGTCCAACAAAGATTCAAATTCAGACGCTTAATTATGCTACCGAATTTATTGATAATACGAATGTCATTTGGAAAGAGTTCGAGAAACGTACGAATACCAAATTAGATATTACGTGGCTGTCGCCATCGACTTCGGAAGAAAAAATTAATGTCATGCTAGCTTCTGGAGATTTACCGGAGGTAACGTTCGTCGAAACACTAGTAAACCCGCAGCTACAGAAGATGATCGGGCAGGGTGTATTCTGGGATCTGACACCATATATCAAAGATTATCCTAACCTCAGTGCACCAACGCTAGCTGAAATGTGGTCTGATTCCAAGATCAGCGGCAAGAATTATTCCATTCCACGCTATTATCCTAGTTATGGGGGAGGGGCATTCCCTCTACTACGTAAGGACTGGATGGATAAGCTAGGGCTTGAAGCTCCTACGAATATGGATCAATTTTTTGATGTACTGAAGGCATTTAAGGAGAAAGATCCGAATGGCAATGGTCAAGCGGATGAAGTTCCTTACGCGGCTAATCCTGATACACTGGGTTTCGTATACGGTGTATTTAATGGAGTTCAAGGACAGTGGAAATTGAAGGATGACAAGCTCGTTCCAATCATAACAGAAGATGCATCTCGTGATGCGGTTCTCTGGGGCAAGAAGCATTTGAAGCCGGATTATTTCCGAAAGATTTTGCAATTATGAAATACTCGCAAACCGTTGATTTGATTCGCGGAGGTAAAGCTGGCGGAACGTCTCAGTCTATGAACCATGCTTGGGTGACGGGTTCCAAAATCCGTGAAGTGGTCCCAACAGCAGATTATATGCCGCTTACGTATCTAGCGAATGCTGCGGGGGAGAAATATACTCCATCCGGTTCTCCATACTATGGTGTTTATCTGATTCCGAAGAAGGTTTCCGAAGATAAGGTTAAGAAGATTCTGGAATTCTTCGATTATGCTTACGGTAAAGAGGGTAACGAGCTAGCTACGTATGGGATTGAAGGTGTCGATTATAAACTGGAGAACGGTCGTAAAATCCCGACTCCTGAAAGTGTTAAGGATCATGTGGGTGACGGCAACATGAACAATTTGATTCACTTAATCAGTGATGATATGTCAATCGGTGGTGTAGGTATGCCAGATGATGTGTATGATCGTAATGTTAAAATTGTCAATGAGCGTAAACAGATCAAAACGCCTTATCCTAGCCTTGATTTGTATTCGGAAGCGTACAACAAATACTATCCTGAAATTAGCAAGAAGGTGACGGATATGCGTACTAAAGTAATCATCGGTAAAGATACGATTGAGAACTATGATAAATTAATAGACCAATTACGTAATGATCCTACGCTAAAGCAAGTTGCGGATGATATGACGAAAGCATATCAGGCCAAAGTTAATAATAAATAACAATATAATGGAGGAGTGTCGAAATGAAATATTACTAGACACTCCTTCTTATAATGAAATCCAAAGGGGAGGAATTGTAATGAAACCGATGACAGCCATTCTGATCGGAGCAGGCGACCGGGGAATGCGCTCTTATGCTCCGTATGCAATAGAACATCAAGAGGACTTAAGGATTGTGGGTGTAGCTGACCCGAATAAGGAGCGGCGTGAAGCTTTGGCAAGGGCTCATCAATTAACCGAAGAACAGCAATATCATTCCTGGGTAGATATTCTGGCTAACGAAAAGCTTGCGGATGCAGCTATCATTTGCACGATGGATCATATGCATTTGGAGCCCACGCTTAAAGCGCTTCGGTTAGGTTATCACGTCATGCTAGAGAAACCAATGTCACCCATTCCAAGCGAATGTGTGCAGATGGAACAGGAAGCATTAGCTCAAGATCGCTTATTAACCATTTGCCATGTGCTGCGCTATACGCCATTTTGGCAGACGATTAAGCAAGAGATAGATGAAGGAGCGATCGGAGATATCGTTTCTGTCCAGTTAAATGAAAATGTAGGAAACATGCATATGTCGCATAGTTTTGTGCGTGGCAATTGGCGGAATCGAGATATGTCGAGTCCCATGATTTTACAAAAATCCTGTCATGACATGGACATTCTATCGTATATTATGGATGAACCTTGTGAACGTGTGAGTTCATTTGGTTCGTTAATGCATTTTCATGAAGGGAATAAGCCAGAGGGAGCACCCGCCTTCTGCATAGAGGGATGCCCAGCGGAGAAGGAATGCCAATATCATGCGGTCAATTACTATATGGGCGAAGGCCGGGGATGGGCGCGAAAGATAACCGAAGATTATACAGACGAGGGAATTATGGAAGCGCTTCGCACAGGACCTTACGGCCGATGTGTGTATCAGACGGATAATAATGTGGTCGATCATCAAGTCGTGAATATGGAATTTAACAGCGGTGCGACAGCGACATTTAGCATGTGTGGATTTACTCAAGACAATACCCGTATCGTGCAAATTATGGGAACGAAAGGCGATATTCGTGGCAACATGGAGGATGATTCGATTACGATTCATAACTTTGTAACGAAGGAAAAACGTATGGTGAAGATTGAAAATTCTGAATCAGGACATGGTGGTGGGGATTTTGGTATCATCCGTTCATTTATAGATGAAGTACGCCATTATGGACAGCGGGAAGGAGAAAGCTTATCTTCTGCAAAGGTATCGGTACGCAGTCATATGATGGCATTTGCCGCTGAGGAATCTAGACTTCATAAAGGGAAGTTGATCGAGTTACGCGAATTTACGAGACGAATGATGTCATCAGCAGTGAAATAATAAACATAAGGGGACTAACCTCATGAACAATTTAGAGATTAGAGGAAATGAGTTTGTGATAGACGGAGAGCCGCTGCGGATTATATCCGGTGCTATTCATTATTTTCGAGTTGTGCCTGAATACTGGAGAGATCGTCTTCAGAAGCTGAAGGCATGTGGCTTTAACACGGTGGAAACCTATGTAGCTTGGAATATGCACGAGCCTCACCAAGGCAAATTTGTTTTTACGGGGATGGCGGACCTTGTTTCTTTTATCGAGATTGCAGGTGAGATTGGGTTACATGTCATTGTAAGACCTAGCGCTTATATTTGCGCAGAATGGGAGTTTGGAGGATTGCCGTCCTGGCTGCTCAAAGATCCTTCAATGAAGCTACGTTGTCATTACAAGCCATTCCTTGATCATGTGGATGCTTATTACGATGTGCTTCTGCCGAAGCTTACACCTCTTCAGAGTGTATATGGCGGTCCAATTATTGCAATGCAGATTGAGAATGAGTATGGGAGCTATGGGAACGACAAGCTGTATCTGCAATATCTGAAAGAAGCGATGATTTCGCGTGATGTTCAGGTTCCGCTGTTTACCTCGGACGGTCCGGGAGATTTCATGCTACAGGGCGGGATGATTCCCGATGTATTGGAAACCGTTAACTTTGGATCACGTGTGACGGAGGCCTTTGCTAAGCTTGCAGAATACCAGCCAAATAAACCGTATATGTGTATGGAATTCTGGAATGGATGGTTTGATCACTGGGGGAAATTACATCATACACGGGATGCAGCAGATGCTGCTCAAGTATTCGAGGAAATGCTTCAAGCGAATGCATCCGTTAACTTCTACATGTTCCATGGCGGAACTAATTTTGGCTTCTATAATGGTGCAAATTGTGGAGAAGATGGATATGCTCCCACAACTACAAGTTATGACTATGATTCCGCAATCAGTGAAAGTGGTGAGCTAACGGACAAGTTCTATGCATTCCGTGAAGTACTTGCAAAGCATATGGAGTTGCCGGAGCTGGAGCTTCCTGAACCGATTGAGACAAGGAGCTATGGACAGGTTCAACTGACCGCACAGATTTCATTATTTGACGCCCTATCCCAGCTATCACAGCCCGTGCAGAGAACCGTTCCAGAGACGATGGAGCAGCTAGGTCAGGATTATGGTTTTATTCTATATACCACACAGGTCACTGGACCTCGGGCAGCCAGTGATCTTATCATTCAGGAAGTTCGCGACCGTGCACTTATCTTTATGAATGGTGAATACCAAGGTGTTATTGATCGGATGCATAACGTTCAGCCACTGAAGATCGTTATTCCAGCAGAAGGCGCTAAGCTACAAATCCTCGTCGAAAATTTGGGTCGTATTAATTATGGTCCGTTTATGAACGATCCGAAAGGGATTACAGAGGGCGTACGGTTAGGTAACCAATTTTTATATGACTGGACGATACATACCCTTCCTCTTGATAACGTAGAGCAGCTTATCTTTGCAAGCGAGCAATTCAATATGCAAGACATACAAGGAAGGCAAGAAACTTCTACCTTCTATAAAGGAACCTTTGATGTGGATCAGACTGCGGACACATTTCTGGAGTTTGAGGGCTGGACGAAAGGCGTGGCATATATCAATGGTCATAACCTTGGTCGGTATTGGGAGATCGGACCGCAGAAGACGTTATATATACCTGCACCTTTCTTAAAAGTAGGTAGGAACGAGATTATATTATTTGAGTTACATGGTTGTAAAGATCCTAGGGTATCGCTTCTCAACCATGCTATTTTGGGATGAGCAATGCAGCCATGAAGGGTAAGTCCTTTGATTGGACAGGTTGGCAAACCTCCAACATAAACACATACTAAATCTTAAATTTGATTTTCCGATAGACTAAGGAGGTAACTTGTACATGGTATCTACATTAGAAACGAAATGTGTTAGCTCTCTTGTGAAGGTATTTCCCGATCAAGAGTTTTCAGGTGAACGATTTAAAAGGACATCTGCCTTCAGGAATGAGGTATTCTCATTCCAGATTGCTTACCGCGCTCAACATGTCACTCGAACTACGGGATTTGCAGATCCATATAGAGAGCGAGCTAGAGGGTCAAGTATCCACTAGATTAGTAGGATTAGTACCTTCCGAATTACCATGCTTTCCTGACCATGATGAGCATATCCTTCGATCAGAGCCGGGGCTATATCCGGACCCATTGTTCCCAATAGATTTGAATCGAAGAGTGAATGCAATCCCAAACCAATGGCGCTCGATCTGGATAACGGTTGCGCTCGACGGTACAGTAGAACCAGGCATATATCCTCTACGAACAGTTTTTCAAGATGAAGTGGGCACTCTGTTATCAGAGGAAACATTTGAGCTTGAGATTATTGCGGCTGAATTACCCAAGCAGAAGCTGATCCATACCGAGTGGTTTCATACGGATTGCATCGCAACACAGTATCAGGTGGATGTGTTTAGTGATGCCCATTGGATGCTCATTGAGAAGTATGTGAATACAGCCGTTAAGCATGGTATGAATATGCTCCTGACACCTCTGTTTACGCCTCCTCTGGATACAAAAATAGGCGGTGAGCGTCCCACGGTCCAGCTCGTCGATGTTCTGAAGGAGGGTGAAAGGTACACCTTTGGATTTGATCGCCTACAGCAATGGATCGATATGTGTAATCGAAGTGGAGTCGAATATATTGAATTCTCACATCTCTTCACACAATGGGGAGCGAAACATGCTCCGAAGATTATGGCGACGGAGAATGGATCGTATTCGCGCATTTTCGGTTGGGAAACCGACGCCATGGGTGAGGCTTATACAGGCTTTCTCAAACAATTCCTTCCTGCCCTTACAAGCTTCATAGAGGCGAATTCTCTGAAAGACCGCAGCTATTTCCATATCTCAGATGAGCCGGTATTAGAACACTTACCGTGGTATACGAGTGCAAGTAACATCATGCAGGAATATGTGGGCGACTATCCGATTATTGATGCATTATCCGACTATGAATTCTATGAACGAGGACTAATTAATAATCCGATTCCAGCGAATGATCATATCGAGCCTTTCTTATCGAACCAAGTGGACCATTTGTGGACTTATTATTGTTGTGCACAGTACACTCACGTATCAAACCGCTTCTTCAACATGCCTTCTGCACGTAATCGAATTCTTGGCATGCAGATGTATAAATTTAAGATGGCAGGATTCTTACATTGGGGATATAATTTCTGGTACTCTCAGTTTGCTATAGCGCCGATTAATCCGTTCGAAACAACAGACGCGGAATTAGCATTTCCATCAGGTGATTCCTATGTTGTGTATCCCGGACCTGAAGGACCCATCGAATCGATACGGTTAGAGGTGTTCTATGAAGCACTGCAAGATATACGAGCGCTCGAACTGTTGGAAAGCCTTATAGGAAGAGAAGATACGATGAAATTACTTGAGGATGAACTTTCCTGTGAGATTACATTTACCTCCTATCCAAGAGATCATGAATGGTTACTATCACGTAGGGAACGAATCAATCAGGCCATCCAATCATTATTGTAATCAAGAATGAAATGAATGCACCTTATCCTAGGCTGTTCATCAGCCATCCAAGGATAGGGTGTTTTTTATTTCAAGTGATGATAGATAACAGCCATGGAGAAAGAAATTTGGTTTAATTTCAAGGGCTTTTAGATTGCAATGCACAGGTTGTTGAGGATGGGGTTATCTTTGATAATAAAAGAAAGCCCTTACATATTACATGAAGGAAGGTTGGGTGATTACAGCATGCATATGAAAATGGAAGCTTCGAGAACCGTTGCAAGAGAAGGGTCCAACAAAAGAAAGAGCTATTTTAGAAAAATGGGTAGGCAGTATCAGCTCATACTTCTATCCATTCCCTTTGTTCTTATCCTGATTCTATTTAATTACGTTCCCTTATGGGGTTGGATTATGGCCTTTCAGAACTATTCTCCTGCGAAAGGAATAACAGGCAGTTCATTCGTGGGGCTCGAGAATTTCACAATGCTATTTGAAGATGATCAATTCTTTAGAGTGCTCCGAAATACCCTCGTCATGAGCATACTCAGTCTAGTCACAGGTTTTGTTTGCGCAATTGTCCTTGCACTATTGCTCAATGAGGTACGTGCATCCTTCTTCAAACGAACGATACAAACGTTGACGTATATTCCGCATTTTGTATCTATGGTTGTTATTGCGAATATTGTTCTCACCTTTCTATCTCCTGATGGTGGCTTTATTAACACGCTGCTAATGAATATGGGATTCATCAAAGAACCGATTTATTTCATGGGTAAAGGTGAATGGTTCTGGGTGATCCATACGTTAGTTGGATTGTGGAAGGAAATTGGTTGGAGTACGATTATCTATCTCGCTGTTATTGCTGGACTGAATCAAGAAGTGTATGAGGCTGCCGATGTGGATGGGGCCAACAGGTTTAATAAAATATGGCATATTACAATTCCAGGAATTATGCCGACCGCGATGATTCTATTAATTTTGTCAGTGGGATCGATTATTAATGCGGGATATGAATCTCAATTTTTGTTAAGCAATCCACTAGTCATTGACTATTCAGAAGTGCTAGATTTGTATGCTCTGAATTTATCATTTGGCTCACAGCAGTATTCAGCGGGTGTAGCGCTAAGTATATTCAAAAGTATTGTCAGTGTGATCCTTGTTGTCATGGTTAACTATGCAGCACGTAGAACCGGCAAATCCGGTGTGTTCTAGGGGGAGATGAAATATGCGCAGATCAATTGGAGATATTTCCTTTAGTGTGATCAACTATATGTTCTTAGCTGCATTAGGAATGATTACCGTGTATCCTTTTTTGAATTTATTAGCGATTTCTTTTAATGATTCGCTAGACTCACTTCGAGGTGCGGTCTATGTGTTTCCAAATGAGTTCACGCTCGATAACTATAGGGTCGTATTTAAATCCGATTCGCTGCTTCATGCAGGGATTCTTTCGGTGGCGAGGACTGTACTCGGTACGGCGCTATCGGTATTATGTACCGCGATGCTCGCTTACACGTTATCTCGTAGAGAGTATATGTTCCGTAAACCCATCAACCTCATTCTAATTGTGAGTATGTATCTTAACGGGGGGATTATTCCAACCTACCTGTTGATCAAAAATTTGGGCATGACGAATACATTTTGGGTGTACATCATTCCAGGGCTGATCAGCGTGTTTAATGTGATTATCATTCGAAGCTACTTTGAGCAATTGCCAGAAGGGTTGATCGAATCCGCCAAAGTCGAAGGTGCAAGTGATATCAGTATTTTGTTCCGTGTTATTCTACCGATTAGTTTACCTGTCATTTCGACGATTACGTTATTCGTAGCTGTTGGGCATTGGAGCTCTTGGTTTGATAATTATTTATATAACAGCAAAGAAAATCTAAGCGTTCTCCAGTACGAACTTATGAAAATACTCATTCAATCAACGAATCAAGTGTCAAGTAACGCGACAGGGTATGTGGACAAGAATGTTCTTGCCCAGACGACGCCACAATCGATTCGAGCTACATTGACCGTTATTGTCACCATGCCAATCATTTTCATTTATCCTTTTCTACAAAAGTATTTCATTAAAGGCATGACGGTCGGCGCAATGAAAGAATAGCGGATACCAAGCAGAAATTTATCTGTTTAGGATATATAATAAAAAGAAGAGAAGAGGGTGTTGTAATTGAAAAAGTTGTTAGCTATTACATTAGTACTTACTCTTTCTACATTTTCACTGGCTGGTTGTGGGTCGAAGAACTCAGAAACAACAGATGACACTGGACCAGTCAAGTATACGATTAGTACGACAGACCCCAAGATGAAAGCGGATACAAAAATTCAAAAAATGATATCCGAAAAAACAGGAGTCGAATTTGAATACATGCCTGTTATTGGTGGTGCTGACCAAGCAAAACAAAAGTATGAAATTTGGCTCGCATCAGAAGATTATCCGGATATCGTAAATATGGGCGTAGATAATATATCGAAATATAGAGACGGCGGCGCTCTTCAGCCAATGGAAGATCTAATTGATCAGTATGGACCGAACATTAAGAAAAAGTTTGGCAAATTCTATGATCTGCTACGTGACAAAGACGGACATATTTATTCGTTGGGTAACGTTAATCTTTCCAAAGAAACGCCAGCTAACGTTCAAGGGTCATTTGTTGTACAGTATGACGTATTGAAGGAAGCAGGGTATCCACAAATCAAGACATTAGATCAACTGTTTGATGTTTTACAAGCGTATGTGACCAAGCATCCAACAATGGATGGAAAAGAAACCATTGCGTTCTCAGGTGCAGGGGCAGACCTGACTTATAATAATCCTTCTGTCAATGCAGCTGGATTACCGGACCATGGACGCTTCTCAATCGACAGTGATAATAATGTTCATGTTGCTCTTACATCAGATTATACGAAGAAATATTATGGATTTTTGAATAAGCTGCAAAATGCCGGAATGCTGGATAAAGAAATCTTTAGTTTGAATTATGAGACAGCGAGTACGAAGCTTGCTCAGGGTCGTATTCTGGCTGGATTCTTTCCACAATGGGTACTGGGTGGACCCGAAAGTTCTTTAATTGCTGCGGGTAAGACGGATCGTGAATTTGCGAAGTTCCCTCTTTACTTTGATGAGAATGTTCAAGATCATTCGAATACGGTGACCCCGTCCAGCTCAGGAAATAACTGGGCCATTACAAAGAATGCCAAACATCCAGAGCGAATCATTCAATATCTTGACTATTTATTTACGGATGAAGGACAGAAATTAATCAGTTGGGGAATCGAAGGACAGCATTACGATGTAGTAGAAGGCAAACGCGTTCGTAAAGAAGAAGTGAATAATCAAATTAAGGGAGATCCGGATTACTTAATTAATGAAGGTTTAGCTAGCTCGAATAGTATGTTCAGCTTTGGAGACGGGGCGAAACTAGACGATGGTGATTATGCCACTCCTTTGACAGCGGATGCTATTGCTGGAAATTATGATGATGCGACGAAGGACATCTTGAAGAAATATAATAAGAAGATTTGGGCGGATTTCTTAGCGAAGCCAGAATATATCCCTGCTTATCTGTGGCAGTTAAATGCTCCGGAGAAATCTACAGCGATCATGAAAAAAATGGAGCAAGCATGGCAGAAGGAAACACCGAAAATGATTTTGGCCAAAACACAAGGTGAGTTCGATGCCGCTTGGAATAGCTATGTTGGGCAGTTAGATCAAGCAGGACTGAAGAATCTTGAACAGATGTGGACAGAGAAATGGAAGCAGTACATTGAAGTTTACAATAAGGCGACACAAAAATAGTATTCTATACAAGATGAAGAAATCTACGATGACCCTACAAGATTGGCTTATGGCTACGGAAGGATTTAGGGCAGAGGTGATGTTCTGCCCTAATCATTCTGAAAATATGGTAATGAACGGATTAATCAAGTTTTCGTGGAGGATAAGGGCCTATGAAAATCAGGACAAAAATGTTTTTTAACACAGCCATCGTAATGATTCTTCTATTAGGTACCCTAACGTATTCCATGACTACATACACGAGTGATATTTTAATGGAAAAAATGGAGCAGGATGTTGAGTTCTCTACATCGCAGCTAGCGCAAAACATTGATTCACTATTACAGTCATATGAGCAAATGATTGATTCACTATATACGAATTCGGATTTACAGCATAAATTATTGAAGAAATATGACAAGATTACGGATGCTCAAGAAGTTTATTTTGACTATTTTTTGCCTTATGCAGACATGGTTCGTATGTCCAAAAATATATTCAAATTAACATTGTATACCCATAATCCAACCTTTCAGTTTGCAGATGTGAAATGGATAAATGATGAGATTAGTCAGTCTGATTGGTATAAGGCAGCGGAACACTCGAGCCAAAGACTAGCCAAGTCGTGGAGCAGTTTAGGAATTGACCCGTACTACCGCTTTCGCGTGTTTCGTCTGACACAGAGAATGAACAATCCGGTTATTAACTCTCCGGTTTACGTCACGCTCGATCTACAGGAACAACTGCTGGAGAGTCTTATTTCGAAGGAAAATAAAAATCAGCGTTTTATCGTTTGTTTGCCAAACGGCCAGGTCATCTTAGATAGCTTCCTAGATACTAAAGCACCTGGCGATATTCGCGAATACGATTTCTATCATCAAGTTGAGCAAGCGAAAGCGAATAAGGCGGTATACATTGAAGAGAAGAACGAGCGATATTTATTGACGGTCAAAAGCTTGAATTCTCGCACTAGTGTTCGCGGCTTGAAGACGATTGTGTTAACTCCGACTGGGGAGCTAACAACCAAGGTAACGGAGATGAGAAGAATAGCGATTATTTTGTTCATCTCTTCTATATTCATTTCAGTGATTACGATGTATATGATTTCGAGAAAACTCACGAAGAGACTCATGATCTTGGCGTCAAAGATGAGAAAGGATAATGTAAGTGAAACCTATTCTCATATCGCTTTACAGGGGAATGATGAGATTACCCAATTAGGTAGAATCTATAATCAAATGATGCTACGAAATAGTCTATTAATTAAAGAGGTATATGACATCGGAATGAATGGTAAGGAGCTAGAATTGAAGGCGAAGGAATCTGAACTGTATGCACTTCAGACGCAAATCAATCCCCATTACCTATTCAATACGCTGAATGCCATCCGGGGAAGTCTGCTTAAGAAAGGCGATAAAGATAACGCGGAAATTATTAAACTACTTGCTAGATCTTTTCGTAATGTGTTAGGTAAAAGCGGCTCTGTTGTAAGGTTGGATGAAGAAATGGGGATTGTAGATACCTACTTACGTATTCAATCCTACCGATTTGGTGACAGATTACACTATCATATCAACATTCCGAAGGAGCATAGTACGTATCAACTCCCGCGTCTGGCACTTCAAACGTTGGTGGAGAATGCGATCATTCATGCACTGGAGAAGAATGAGAATGAAACCCATATCTATATCGAATCGCAGGTGATGGATCATGATCGATATCATATTACAGTGAGGGATAACGGCCCTGGGATTCCACTCGCAGCTTTGAACCAAATCAGGCAACATTTAAATGATTCTAGCATGGAGCACGAACAGAATATTGGACTGCGGAATATTCATCAAAGATTAACCTGTAAGTATGGACACGAGTATGGATTATCTATGTATAGTGAAGAGGGCAAAGGGACGAGTGTAACCATTATTATTCCATTATGGATGTAGGGATGGCCGGGGAGGGATTACGATGGATGCCGTGCTGTTAGTCGATGATGAATCAGGTGCTATAGATGCTATCAAGTACGCTTTAGATTGGGAACAATATGGATTTGCTATTACTGGAGAAGCTCTAATGGAAGACAGGCACTCGAGCTCCTGAGGGAACATCGGTTTTCACTGATGATTACCGACATCCGTATGCCGGGGATTAATGGGCTTGAACTTTTGGTAGAGATCAGAAAGTTCACTAATATTCCCGTCATTATTATGAGTGGGTATCAAGAAATAGATTATTTAAAAACATGTTTGAAGTACGGAGTGAAAGATTATTTATTGAAGCCTGTTGAAGAAGAAGATTTGTCTAAATTATTAGTGAATATAAGGAATGAAATTACGCATGAGAACATGCTCAATAGACAATTACATTATGGCATTCCTGCGATAACCGATCAATTGATGAAGAAGTGGACACAGGGATTGTTACGTGAGGAAGAAGTAAATGATCGATTTAGTCTATTTGGCATAGACATTCAAGATTGTGCTCAAATTTGCTGTCTTATTATTGAGTTTGACTTCATGGAGGATACAAAATTCGACCAGACGAATTTTGAAATTCAAACGAAGCGATTTGCTGCACGAAATGTAATTGAAGAACTAATGGATGGACATGGCCATTTGTTTGAGATCTCGGATGAACGATTTGGTGTCGTTCTCTTTCATACGAGTGAGGTCTGGCACGACACAGACATTTTTGGAAAAGCCGAAGAAATTATGATGTTTATTGAAAAATGCGTTAAGGTCCCGATCACGATTGGGATCGGCTCCATTGTGAATTCACTGCATGATGCCCCTAAATCCTATGCTGTAGCTGAGAAGATTTTGGAAAGAAGATTTTTCTTAGGAAGCAAAACCATTCTCTCCGCTACGCAGTTCCCAGATGATCCTGAGAAACTGAAGCCTTTGGAGACCCAAGGCGTCTTATCGATCATCGATTCGGTTAAAGAGCAGAATAAAGATGCCCTTTCTTTTAACATCAAGAAGCAAAAGGAACAGTTCTTGAATGCCGAGACACCCAAATCACTTGTACAATCTACCGTTGTGGAAATATTGGTGCAGTTGCTAAGAGTGGTTCAAGAGCGCGGGGGAGATGATGATCAAATTTTTGAATTAGATCTAGGTAATTATAAGAACTTCCTCCAATATAAAGAACTCGATTTATTATTTAAGCATGTAGAAGACAAATGCTTGGTGGTTATTCAGTTTCTATCGCAACAAAAACCTTCTCAGCCCGTGAAAATGGTGCTTACCGTTAAACAAATCGTAGAGAAGCAATTTGGTTCTAACTTAAGCTTGAAGCAAATTGCTGAACAAGTTCATCTCCATCCTGTATATCTAGGTAAGCTGTTTAAAGCGGAGGAAGGTATATCTTTCAATGATTATTTATTGAAGATTCGTATGGAGAAAGCGAAAGAGCTTCTATTATATACCGACAAAAAGGTGTATGAAATTGCGCAAGAAGTCGGCTATCAGGAATTAGATTGGTTTTATAAGAAATTCAAAGAATATACCGGTGTAAGCACCAGCGAGTATCGTACAAATGCAAACATAAATTGAATGAGAATGAGGTGCTCTAATGTTAAGTCAGTCGATGATCAAACCGACCCCGAAACAACTTGCATATCAATCATGGGAGTTTGGCTTGTTTGTGCATTTTGGTCTGCGAACCTTTTATGAGGGTTACGTTGATTTCGATACAAGAGAAATGTCTTCTCCTTCCGTATTTAATCCCGTCGATTTAGATTGTGAACAATGGATACGTACTGCGAAAGAAGCGGGAATGAAGTATGCCGTATTAACGGCTAAGCATCATGATGGATTCTCTAACTGGCCTTCACAATATACGAGCTTCTCTGTCGCACAATCCTCTTGGAAAGAAGGGAAGGGGGATGTCGTTAAGGAGTTCATAGATGCTTGTCGTAAATATGATATGAAAACAGGCTTATACTATTCTCCATTTGACGGCTCTGCGGGTGTGTACCAGAATGCAAAGGCTTATGATGACTATTTTGTGAATCAAATTACAGAATTGCTAGGCAACTACGGAGATATTGATATCCTGTGGTTCGATGGCTGCGGATCAGAGGATCATGAATACGACTGGGTACGAATTATTCGAGAGATTCGCCGCCTTCAGCCAAACATCTCTATTTTTAATATGGGAGATCCTGATTTCAGGTGGGTAGGTAATGAGGATGGAATTGCGCCTATTCCGTGTTGGAATGTGGTAGATTCGACGGAATTCTCGATACTAACCGAACAGAAGGAAGCATTAGGTGAACAGTTATGGTTACCGGCTGAATGTGATGTACAAATGCGTGCAAATTGGTTCTATAGCGATCAGGATGAGCACACCGTCAAAACGTTAGATCAACTCATGGGCATATACTATTATTCCGTAGGACGAGGTGCTAACCTACTACTGAATATTGGTCCAGATCGACAAGGATTGCTACCTGCTAAAGATACAAGTCAATTACAAGCGATGGGAGCTGAAATCCGCAGAAGATTTGAGAACCCGATTGCCACGTTGGAACAATGTAAGCATAACCAGTTGGAGTGGGTGTATGAGCCTGCTCAGCCACATCTGCTTGATCATATTGTAATTCAAGAGGATTTATCGCTTGGAGAACATGTGCGAAGCTTTCAAATTAGTGTGATTACCGAAAAAACGAAGCGTCCAATCATCGTATATGAGGGCCAAAATATAGGTCATAAGGCAATTATCCGAATTCCTTCGATTAAAGTCCAAGGGATAACGATTACGGTTACCAACACAGTAGGTATTCCTGCCATTCATCACATTTCATTTTATTATGTAGGGGGGTAAAAGAATGGATAGCACACTAAAGTTTAATAAGAATGGCAACTATAAAATTGTTCAGTTTTCGGATACCGAGTTTATGGATGATGTAGCCTCATTAAATGAACAAACCGCAAAGATGATGCGCCAAGTGATCTGTGCTGAGCAGCCTGATCTGGTTGTGTTTGCAGGAGATGTGATTGGCAGTTTGAGATGCAAAGATCCAGAAAGGTCATTCCGAGATGCTGTATCAGTTGCGGAGGAACTTCAAATTCCTTGGGTAGCTATTTTCGGTAACCATGACTCGGAATCGGAAGAGGGAATCAGCAGAGAACGACTCATGGAAATACAGTTAAGTCATCCCTATTGTGTCGCGGAAGAGTCGGCAGACCATGTCAGCGGAGTAGGTAACTTCGTACTGCGTTTGTCTGGTCATGATCAGAATACAGCAGCAATCCTTTATTTTATGGATAGTGGTAGTTATTCACCGCTTTCTCAAGTTGGAGGGTACGACTGGATTCACAGCGATCAAATCGCATGGTATATGGCACAATCGTCGGCCTTCAAGGCGAGCAATGGCGGGAGTCCTATACCTTCCTTAGCTTTCTTCCATATCCCATTGCCTGAGTATCAAGAAGTATGGGATACAGGCATCTGTTACGGGGAGAAATGGGACGAGGTTAGCTCTCCTAAGGTGAATAGTGGACTATTTACGGCCATGTTAGAGATGGGTGATGTGATGGGAACCTTCGTCGGACATGATCATGGGAATGATTACTGGGGCGAACTTAAGGGTATTCGTCTATGCTACGGACGATCATCAAGTTATGTTCTCTGGGATAAGGACATTCCAATTGGAGCCAGAGTCATTCAGTTACATGAGGGATCGAGAGCTTTCGATACTTGGCTACATCTGAGTAATGGTACAGTCATTCACGAACAGCCTGTACATACTCCATAATAGGAACTCCTTTTAAGAAGTGGACAAAAATTCCGCTTCTTTTTTTATCCTTAGTTGTGGTATCCTTATTTGTTATGACGTATATGAACGGAATGTGGAAACACTATATGTATGATGTGAATTTACGTACGCTTAAGAATACATGTATTTTAAACTAAGGAGACCCAATGACATTTAATGACCTCAATCTTATACCCGCAATTTTAAAAGCTTTAGAAAAAGAAAAATACACTTCACCAACCCCTATCCAGGAACAATCCATTCCCGCTGTATTAGAAGGAAGAGATTTGCTTGGCTGCGCTCAAACCGGAACAGGAAAGACGGCCGCATTTGCGATTCCAATACTTCAACTGTTAAGTAAGCAGCAAAGTAAGCCTACTGCGGTACGCAGAATTCGCTCGTTAATTCTAACACCAACCAGAGAGCTTGCAATCCAAATTTCGGACAACATTAAAGCATACAGCCAATTCACAGATTTACGTTGCACGGCGATCGTGGGCGGCGTATCTCAAAAAGTGCAGGAACGTGCATTAAATCACGGTGCTGATATTATTATTGCGACCCCAGGCCGATTGATCGATCTTATTAATCAGAAGCGTATTGATCTGCAATACGTTCAAATATTAGTTCTTGATGAGGCAGATCGAATGCTCGATATGGGCTTTATCCATGATGTGAAGCGGATTATTACGAAGATGCCAGCGAAGAAACAGACGTTATTCTTCTCCGCAACGATGCCTCCTGAAATTTCTAAGATGGTTAAGTCCATTCTGGTAAATCCAGTGAAGGTAGAAATCACACCTGTATCTTCAACAACAGAGCGTATCCAACAATCGGTGTATTTGATCGATAAAGGGAACAAGCAGAAGCAATTGAATCTCCTGTTACAAGATAAATCCATTGTGACAGCACTCGTATTTACACGTACCAAACGTGGGGCTGACCGCGTAGTGAAAGATTTAACCCATGCGAATATTTCTGCTCAGGCCATTCATGGCAACAAATCGCAGAATGACCGCCAGAAGGCACTTAATAACTTCAAGAATGGGGTAACAAGAGTATTGGTAGCGACGGATATCGCAGCACGTGGTATTGATATCGATGAGTTATCGCATGTCATTAACTTTAACCTTCCCAATATTCCAGAAACGTATGTTCACCGTATCGGTCGTACAGGTAGAGCGGGACTTAGTGGAATTGCGATATCCTTCTGTGAAGTAGAAGAGCTTCCGTACCTTAAGGATATTGAAAAATTGATTGGAAAGTCGATTCCTGAAGTGAAGGATCATGAATATCCAATGCTGAACAGAGCTCAGCCGCAAAAGGCAGATAAGTCAGCTAAAGCGAAGTCTTCATATAAACCTTCTTACAAACCAGGCAAACCGAAGACAAATGCGAATGCGAAGGCTAACCCAGCACGCAAGCCAAAGTCCGAATGGTTTAAAAAAGGTAGCAAAGCAAGTAAGTAATTTATTTATTTACCTTTGTTATATAGTTCTGAAATGATAAAAACGGCAAGTCTCCGAATAAATGAGAGACTTGCCGTTTTTTTTATATCCCTGATCCAACTTGCTCTGTCTTACCCTCAGTCTGAAAATGCCCCGGTTCGGGTCTTACCAGACCTAAATGTTCTCGCAGTGTATTTCCTGTATATTCGGTGCGGAACAATCCGCGGGCTTGTAAGATCGGAATGACATGATCTACAAACTCATTCAAGTTTCCTGGAAGGACAGGAGGCATGATATTGAACCCATCGCAGGCATATTCCTCGAACCACAATTGAATGAGATCAGCTAATTGTTCATATGTTCCAACAAACTGTAAATGTCCACGGGATTCAAGCATACGGCGGCCTAATTGCAGAATCGATAATTGCTCTTGACGTGCTATATCCATAATTAATTGTACGCGGCTCTTCATTCCATTGGATGCTGCTACCGGATCTGGAATGTCAGGTAGTGGTTGATCGACAGGATAACTTGAAAGATCAAATTGTAACATACCCGAAAGGGTGGCCACCGCAGCCTCAGGAGAAATCAGCTCTTGCAACTGTTTATATTTACGCTGAGCTTCTTCTTCGGTTGCCGCAATAATCGGTGATAGTCCAGGCATAATTTTTTGTGAGTCCTGTGAACGACCATAGTTGCTTAATTTAGATTTCACGCTTTCGTAGAATGCCTTCGCAGCGCTAAGCGACTGCTGGGCGGTAAAGATCACTTCGCCAAAGCTTGCTGCGAAATCCTGTCCAGGACCCGAGGAACCCGCTTGGATTAGCACAGGGTAACCTTGCGGAGATCTAGGAACATTCAACGGACCTTTGGAAGAGAACCATTGTCCTTTATAATCCACCGTTTGAAGCTTAGATGCATCGATGAATTGTCCGGTCTCACGGTTACGCACCAATGCATCTTCTGGCCAGCTATCCCATAAACGGGTCACAACTTCAACGAATTCACGGGCCATTTCATAACGAAGACCATGCTCAGGATGCTTCTCTTTACCGTAATTATGAGCTTCAATGTCGAGCTGCGAGGTGACAATGTTCCAGCCAGCTCTTCCCTCACTAATATGATCCAGTGAAGATATTTTACGTGCTACATTATAAGGTTCATTATAAGTCGTAGATACCGTTGCCGTCAGACCTAACTTGCTCGTAACCGCGGACAAAGCAGATAATAGGGTTAGTGGGTCTAACATGCCGGTAGTCGCCTGGTCATAAGGTGTAGCATATAATAGGTCGGCTAAGAACATCATGTCAAATTTGCCACGCTCCGCCGTTTGGGCAAGCTGACGGTACATATCGAAACTAAACATATCCTCGGCACCGGATTCGGGGTGTAGCCAACCTGCATGATGATGACCTGTAAAATAAATAAATGCCCCTAAATGAAGTTGTTCTTTTCTAGTTGCCATATGAATGTACCTACCTCTCAAGTATAAGTTCTGTATATCAACCTTTGTAGGTGTCGCGCCACCGAAGCCATTTGCCCTCAAGGATACGGACGATGGTATCGGAGCATTTCCCCACAATTGCAAAAATAATAATGCCAACAAACACGATATCGGTGTTTGAATACGCTCTTGCATCCTGAATCATATAGCCAATGCCTGAGCTTGTGGCCATCATTTCCGCAACGACAAGGACAAGCCAAGATGCTCCTATGGATAAGCGGATGCCTAGTAAAATATTAGGTAAGGCTGCTGGGATAATGAGGCGTGTTAGCTGCTGCCATTTAGAGTATTGAAGAATGCTTGATACTTCATATAATTTCTGATCTACATTGCGAATACCAAGGAATGTATTCACAAAAACTGGGAAGAATGCGCCTAAAGCGATCATTAGAACTTTTGAAAACTCACCTACCCCAAACCACAGAATAAATAGTGGTATAAGCGCTAGAAGAGGAATGGTTCGTAACATTTGCAAGGAAGGATCTAATGTGCGTTCAACCATTTTAGCAAGCCCAGTAGATAACCCGATCAGTAGTCCAGTTGTTCCCCCAAGTAAGAATCCTAGGGCAGCTCTATACATGCTGATGCCTAAATGTTCGAAAAGCTCACCACTAAGTCCCAAGTTTACAAACTGACGCCCGATATCCCATGGACTGGGTAATACGGTTGGAGATAGGACGTGAAGCGAACCAATCACTTGCCAGATTACGATAATAATTAGAGGAACGATCAAACCATGTAAGGGTCTCGGTAAACGAAGAAGCATTAGAATCCGCCTCCTTTGAAGCTGTCCTGCCATCGTAGGAGGCGTTTCTCAAGCAATTTCACTAGAGAATCGGTTAGCTTACCCACCACAGCGAATACAATAATGCCTACAAATACGACTGTTGTTAAGGAGAATGAACGAGCATCATTAATCATAAATCCAACACCTGAAGTAGAGCCCATCATTTCAGCGACAACGAGACCGAGCCAAGCTACCCCAATGGATAGACGTACACCTAGAAATATATTAGGAAGTGAAGCAGGTACGATTAATTTCGAGATTAATTGCCATTTGGTAAAATGCAGTACCCGTGCAACATCGAATAACTTACCATCAACACTACGAATACCAAGAAATGTGTTTACGTACATTGGGAAAAAAGAACCTTTGGCGATAAGCAATATTTTGGATGTCTCTCCAAACCCGAACCACAGAATGAACAGTGGAGCGAGTGCAAGATGGGGGAGCGTCCGCAGCATTTGTAAAGATGGATCAAGTAGCCGCTCTGTCTTGATGGAGAACCCAACCCATATGCCTGCCGCAAGGCCAAGACCTCCGCCTAATAGAAATCCTAGCAAAGCGCGCCAAGCGGAAATACCTAAATGGCTAGCAAGCTCACCAGATGCGGATAAATTAATAAACTCCTGCAAAATCATGCTTGGTGCGGGAAGCAAGATTGGGTTCAAGGCTCCCATCACACCTGCAATCTCCCAGATCGTAATCAGTACAACAGGAAGAAGTACACCTAACATTGCATTTGTTATTTGTATGGAAAGACCACGGCGTTGCCGCTGTTTCTTTCGCTTAATCGATGGACTTGTCGCTGTGTTTTCTATTCTTGCTTCCAGCATAGTAGCCCTCATTTCTCACATTAAGGTAGTTTATTCTTCAAAGCCTCTGTAATAAATTGGTTATCCACCACTTTGGAGACGTCAATTTTCTTGCGAATATTCTTCACTTCAAATTGGAAGTCAGCTGTCTTTTGGAGCTCAGCTACGACATCATCCGCTACGGGGATATTAATTCCTGTGGAACGAGTTCTCATCCCCTGAATAACAGGTAGAGGAACTTTATATTCCGCGGCATATCGTTTTTGTGCTTCTTCAAGATGGCTATCTTCCCATAATCTTGATTTCTCTAGTACCTTTAAGTAGAGCGTTACAAGATCAGGGTATTTATCCGCAAATTCTTGACGAACAATATAGAAGGAAGGTGAGAGCACGCCGAGTTGTCCTCCATCAGCGAGCACGGTTCCTTTATCCGTTAACGTATTAAGTGTAATGTATGGGTCCCAAGTGGCCCACGCGTCTACACCGCCTGTTTCAAATGCAGCTTGAGCTTCATCTGGCTGAAGCTGGATTGCCTCAATATCCGTCCCCTTTAAACCCCCAGTTTCGAGTCCACGGTACAGGAAATTAAAAGCGTTACTGCCTTTAGCGACAGCCACTTTTTTACCTTTTAAATCGGTAATCGACTTTATTGAACTATTCTTCTTCACAATAATGGCGACATTGTTCTTTCCATCGAGAGCTTCAGAGATAATTTTAAAAGGAATACCAGCAGCTTGAGCAGCTACAACGGGCATATTCCCAAGACCCGCAAAATCAAGACGATTCGAAGCCATAGCTTCTGTCATAGGAGGTCCGCTCTGGAACTCAGCCCAAGCAACCTTTACCCCTAATTTTTCGAATTCTTGCTCGAACCATTTTTCCTCGCGTGCCTTTCCGAATAAGCCTCCGCTGCCTTGCACTCCAATGTTCACTGTAAGTCCTTCGTACGAGGTCTCTTTCTTAGATGATGGTGTTGCAGCTGCACTTGTTGATTTATCAGCTTCTTTGCTAGCGCATCCAGTGATCACGATGGATAAGGTAAGTATGGCGGCGAATACAAAACGAAATTTATTCATTACAATCTCTCCCCCTCGAACATCTATTTCTATCTATTTGTTGATAACTGTTATATCCCTGCGCCCTGATCGAGTAGAGGCTCTTCAACCTTCTCAAATTCTTTCAGCACGATATGTCGTAATTCTTGGAATGAATGGCTGGCCCGCTTTCTAGGAAAGGGGAGGCCAATCGGTAGAATATTTCGAATATGACCTGGACGTGGGTTCATGATGATCACGCGTTGACCTAAGAAAACGGCCTCATCCAAATCATGGGTTACAAATAACATGGTGGTGCGGTTCTTTTGCCAAATATCGAGGAGTACCTCTTGAAGGTGTGATCTTGTAAAAGCATCTAGCGCCCCAAAGGGTTCATCCAGTAAAAGTACATCCGGATTTCGAAGTAGTGCTCTAGCAATCGCGACCCGCTGAGCCATCCCGCCGGACAACTCCCGAGGATATGATTGTTCAAAACCTTGTAGACGAACTAATTCAATTAACTCATCTACTTTCTTCCGAACTTCCGGGTTCTTGAGTGATAGGTTCGCTGCGATATTCTTTTCTACGGTCAACCAAGGGAATAACCGAGGCTCTTGAAAAATAAATCCCTTTTCGATACTTGGTCCCTCAATAGGCTTACCATGCAAGGTGACAGAGCCTTCATATTCGGTATCAATTCCAGCTACGATTTTTAATAAAGTGCTTTTCCCACAGCCACTGGGACCAATAATGGTTATAAATTCACCCTGTTGTACCTTCAGTTGAATATGTTCTAAAGCGACTACATTACCCGTAGGGGCGGAGAAAACTTTATTCAAGTCATCAATAACGAGCACTTCTGATGTCATTTGATTGTTCCCCCTTTAATTATTCACATAAGTTTACTAGGAAATATAGATAAAAAAAATAGAGAACCCGCACGCACTCATAGATATGTCTTCAGAATACATTTAGATCTCCAGTTGTCTGGTCGATTCATCGTATGAAATTATCGTATGCGGTAATAATAACAACATCGCTTAAGAGTTGTCAATCATTTCCGTTTAATGAATGTACAGAAGTGATCTCACAAAAATAATTGTGAGAAATGATTAAAAAAGATTGCGAAGCGTGGGTGCAATATGCTACTATTATCTCGTAATTGGAAACGTTACCGAAAACGATGCCGATGATGAAGTAAGCGCTACCATTTTGTGGGGCAAAGGTTTCGGAAACGCATTCATAATATACGAAAATCATTGAGAGATGAAAGAGGGGCAAAGAGAATGAGTAAGATGAAAAAAATGTTAGGGATCATGCTTGTAATATCTTTGATTTCCGTGTTGGCTGCATGTGGCAGCAAGACAGATAATTCGTCCACAGCTGGGGATGATAACAAGAAGGAACCAGCGACTGGTGCTAAAGAAATTTACTTCTTGAATTTCAAACCTGAAATTGCTGCAACGTATGAGAAGATTGCTAAGGATTATGAAGCAGAAACAGGCGTTAAGGTTAAAGTGGTTACCGCTGCAAGTGGAACATATGAAACAACATTGAAGTCTGAAATTGCTAAATCTGACGCTCCTACGATTTTTCAAATCAATGGACCTGTAGGTTATGAAGCGTGGAAGAACTATGCTGCTGACTTGAAAGATACGAAACTTTACAATGCATTGTCTGACAAGACTTTGGCTGTGAAGAGCGGCGAAGGCATTTATGGTATTCCTTATGTAGTTGAAGGATACGGTATCATTTACAACGAAGAAATCATGAAGAAATACTTTGCACTAGCGGATAAGAAAGTATCTATTTCTTCAACAGCTGAAATCAACAACTTCGCTACATTGAAATCTGTAGTAGAAGATATGACTGCTAAGAAAGATCAGCTTGGAATTAAAGGCGTATTCTCTTCTACTTCCTTGGGTGCTGGAGAGCAATGGAGATGGCAGACTCACTTAGCTAACCTTCCATTGTACTATGAATTCAAAGACAGCAAATTAAATGAGAACACTGTACTTGCTGGGCTAGATACAAAAGAAATTTCGTTTAAGTATGCTAATAACTATAAGAACATCTTTGATCTATACATCAACAACTCGGTTTCTAAACCTGCTCTTCTAGGAAGCAAATCTGTTGCCGATTCAATGGCTGAATTTGCACTAGGTCAATCAGCAATGGTTCAAAATGGTAACTGGGCTTGGTCACAAATCAGTGAAGTTGGCGGAAACAAAGTAAAAGCTGAAGATATTAAATTCATGCCAATCTACACTGGCGTAGCTGGTGAAGAGAAGCAAGGTCTTGCAGTAGGTACTGAAAATTACTTGGCTATTAACAGCAAGGTCTCTGCTGAGAAGCAACAAGCTTCGATCGCTTTCTTAGAGTGGTTGTTCACAAGTGACAAAGGTAAGAGCTATGTATCTAAAGATCTAGGATTTATCGCACCATTTAATACATTTAAAGATGATGAAAAACCAGCTGATCCATTGGCTAAAGAAGTAATGGCATGGATGGAAAAAGACGTTACTTCCGTACCTTGGACATTCGCAGCATTCCCAAGTGAAGAGTTCAAGAACCAATTCGGTGACGCGCTTCTTGAATACGCTCAAGGTAATAAATCTTGGGATGAAGTTGTAACGGTTGTTAAAGATTCTTGGAAATCAGAAAAAGCTAAATAAAAGTTAAAAAATAAATGGGTGAGTGAGGTTTCTTACTCCCCATTTTTTTAACCAGATAGGAGAAGAGTACATGCAAAAATCGATAAAAAAATACTTTGCTCTTTTTGCATTGCCAACGATATTGGCCTTTACGGTCATATTTATAATTCCATTTCTCTTAGGCGTATATTTGTCATTTACAGAATTCACGACGGTAAACGATGCTAAATGGGTTGGCTTCAGTAACTATGTTAAGGCTTTCTCTAACCAGGAATTTCTTAGAGCACTTTGGTTTACGGTTAAATACACCGTCGTATCTGTCATTTCAGTAAACGTATTTGCATTCATTTTTGCGATGTTGTTAACAAGAGGTAAAAAAGGTACTAATGTGTTTAGAACGATCTTCTTTATGCCTAACTTAATAGGTGGTATCGTACTCGGTTACATTTGGCAATTGATTCTCAACGGTATTCTATTCAAATTTGATGTGACTTTAACTTCCAGTGCAAAATATGGTTTCTGGGGACTCGTCGTTTTGATGACTTGGCAAATGATTGGTTACATGATGATCATTTATATTGCTGGTATTCAAAATATTCCTAAGGACCTTAACGAAGCAGCAAAAATAGATGGAGCATCCCGATTTGTTATTTTGCGCAATATCACGATTCCTCTAATTATGCCTTCCATAACGATTTGTTTATTTTTAACGTTATCGAATTCATTTAAATTGTTTGATCAGAACTTGGCTCTTACAGCAGGTGCGCCGTCTAAACAAACATCCATGTTAGCTCTAGATATTTTCAATACATTCTATGGTAAAACAGGCATGGAGGGTGTTGGCCAAGCGAAGGCGGTTATATTCTTTGTATTGGTTGCAGCCATTGCTTTAATACAACTTGTCTTGACGAGAAGAAAGGAGGTTGAGAACTAATGGAACAGACACAATCACGCGGAAAAGACATTACAATCTTCACGATTCTATTGGTCTTAGCGATACTGTTCTTAGCTCCGATCCTGATCGTCCTGATGAACTCCTTCAAAGGTAAGTTTTTCATTAGTGATACGCCCTTCCAATTCCCGAATGGAGATACATTCTCAGGGCTTAGCAACTATACCAGTGGTATTGAAAAAATCAACTTCTTTAGTGCCTTCGGTATGTCACTCTTTATAACGGTATGTTCTGTAGCTGTTATCGTCTTACTGACTTCCATGACAGCATGGTATATTTCCCGGGTTAAGTCGAAGTTTAATTCGTTTCTATACTACATCTTTGTTTTCTCCATGATCGTTCCATTCCAAATGGTTATGTTTACGATGACAAAGACAGCTAATGTTCTGCACCTAGATAACCCAATCGGAATTATACTCATCTACTTGGGATTTGGTTCAGGATTATCGGTGTTCTTATTTAGTGGATTTGTTAAGTCCATACCGCTTGAAATTGAAGAAGCCGTTATGATTGATGGGTGTAACCCAGCTCAATCGTTCTTTAAAGTCGTATTACCGATTCTGAAGCCGATTGCGATCACGGTTGCGATTCTGAATGTCATGTGGGTATGGAATGACTACCTGTTACCTTATCTAACCATTGGTAATGAATGGAAGACAATTCCGGTAGCTATCCAATATCTTAAAGGTGGATATGGATCTGTTGATATGGGAGCGATGATGGCGATGCTAGTCTTAGCTATTATCCCAATCGTCATATTCTACTTATTCTGCCAAAAGTATATTATTGAAGGCGTAGTTGCAGGCGCTGTTAAGGGTTAAGCTGTAAATAGGAAACGGATAGTAGGGTTGCTTTTCGGTTGACTATGACTCACCGAGAAGAACCCTACTTTTTTTACATCTTGCTTGTCTTCTATGGACTGAACTGCTATTCTCTATGAGAATGTAATTTACAGAGATATATTTCCTGTTTTCCTAGGGAAATGGATTAAACTACGATGTAAGGGAAGATGGATATGGGGGCTTCTATTACAATTATAGATATTGCAAGAATGTGCGGGGTGGGTGTAACCACCGTATCAAGAGCGATAAATAATCATCCAGATATTAATGACGAAACCAAAGCGATGGTTATGAAGGTTATCAAAGAAAATCATTATGTTCCAAACAACAGTGCTAGAAATTTGAAGCGTTCTGCTTCTAAGACAATCGCAGTCTTAATTAAAGGTATAACGAACCCCTTTTTCAACCAAATGATTCAGGTTTTTGAAAAGGAAATTAAGCGGAAAAAGTACTCATTTATTCTTCAACGTGTAGATGATAAACAAGATGAAATTGACGTTGCTATTGAACTGGAGAAGGAAAAACGTCTCAAAGGGATTGTTTTTCTCGGAGGATATTTCTCTCACTCTAAAGAAAAGCTTGATCAATTAACCGTTCCTTTCGTTTTGAGTACAATCGGAATGACTGATGAATTTGACGCTAACGATTATTCTTCAGTATCGGTTGATGACTTTAAAGAGAGTTATAAAATGGTAGATTATTTATGTAATCAAGGACATGATAAGATCGCAATCATTACGGCTTCCATGGATGATGTGAGTATCGGGAAACTGAGATATGATGGATACAAGAAAGCTTTAGAGGATAATGGCATTCCTTTTAATAACCAATTAGTCCGTTGTATGAAGGAAGATATTGAAAGCTATTCCATGGAAAATGGATATATGGTTACGAAAGAATTGCTAGAATCTTCAGAGGAATTTACGGCTATTTATGCCCTCTCGGATAATCTAGCCATTGGTGCATGCAAGGCGATTATTGAAGCTGGGAAGAGCGTGCCAGAGGATTACTCCGTTGCAGGCTTTGATGGACTGGATATCACATTCTATTATAACCCTTCCATTACGACCATTAGACAGCCTGTGGATGAAATCGCAGAAGAAACGATTCGAGTTCTGTTCGATTTGATCAACAAGAAGATTACACACGCACATCGGATTTTTCCTGCGGAACTCATTGTGAGGGAGTCTACGAAAAGCCGATAAAAATTGATAAAAGAAGGCCCTAGCATGTATGATGCTAGGGCCTTCTGTTGTTATCCAGTACGTTTACCAGTACGTTTATTTGCTTGAATCACTGGCAAATATCTTTTTATCAAAGAATACAATAGAGATAAATAAAACAATGGCTACAAGCAGGATGCAGGCAGGAATAATGAATGAGAGAAGCGATGCTGTGTTTGGCATTTTATAATAGAACAACATGCCAAGTGGCATAAGTCCGCCACCGATCAGGCTGGTCCAGAAATGGATTCGAGCCGTCTTTTTCATACTTATGTCTTTGAATACTTTATAGAAAATACCATAGGCAAAAAGGGTAAGCCATCCGACAACAAGGATATGTGCATGGGCTGGCGTTAGTGAATAATCTTTTTTGCCTGCCATATCCGAGCCAATGAGTGCGCCAAGCAATGAATAAAGTGCTGCAATACGGATGAACCATTTACTATAATTAATCATGTGTTTATACTCTCCTTCAAGTTTTAATTGAATGGCTAAGCATACACTAGAAATATGAACGGAGAATGAACGGCATTGACAATTTACAAAGCTGAACTATAATAGATATTACAGACTCGTAAAGTCTTTTATTATGGAGAAGGGATGAAGACATTGAAGTATTCAAAAGCTACGAATTACGCTCTTCACACAATGTTGCATTTAGCATTGTCAAATTCGACGAAACCTGTAGGTGTACAAATTTTAGCAGAACAGCAAAAAGTATCCCCAACGTATTTGTCTAAGATACTTACGAAGCTTGTCAAAGAAGGTATGGTTGCATCTGCTTCAGGAGCTAATGGTGGATACTCATTAACAAAAGGGTGGGAATCCATTTCGTTTCTCGATATTATCTATGCTATTGAAGGAAAGTCTTCATTGTTTGATTGTGATTTAAATCATGGGCCTGAATGTTTGATTCAAAAAGTCATGTTAACCTCAGAAGAAAAAATGGAAGAAGAATTAAGACAACAAACCATTGCAGGTTTAATAGCTGAAATGACAACGACATAATTAACGTTGTCTTCTGTTACTATAATTAAGGACATAGTGTATCGTTTATATCTTTTTTATTTTTTAGCTTAATTAAAGATATAAAAGGTCTTTGATGGTTATCATATCATAATGAAATAAGGAGATGGAAGATCAATGAATATGTTAGATTGTATCGTTATAGGTGGAGGTCCATCTGGATTAAGTGCAAGCTTAACTTTAGGGAGGGCGAGAAGAAACATTGCACTATTTGACGATGGAACGAATCGGAATAAAGTTACACATGAGTCACACGGGTTCATCACTCGAGATGGGATAAAACCTCAAGCGTTTAAAGAAATTGGGTTGAAAGAGTTGGAGAATTATCCATCCATATCTTATTTTAATACAACAATTACTGAAATAATTAAAGATACTAGTAATGAAAGTTATATTGTCACAACGAAGGATGGTCAGCAATTTAGTACAGAGAAGATTATATTAGCTACAGGAATTCAAGAAATGTTTTCGATTCAAAATGTAAGAAATTATTATGGGAAAAGTCTGTTTAGTTGCCCGTATTGTGATGGCTGGGAGCTAAGGGATAAACCATTAGTTGTAATGGCAGACAAAGAAGAGCGTGCACTGCATATGGCTAAATTAATTTATAACTGGTCTAAGGATTTAGTTGTCGTAACCAATGGATTAGAATTATCGAACGAAGGCGTTCAGGAGTTGCAAAAATGTAATATTAAAATAAAATCAGAGCCAATAAAAAATCTAATAGGTGAGGACGGCTATCTTCAAAAAATTGAATTTGTCACTGGAGAAACGATCACAAGATCAGGTGGATTTGTTATTCCATCCTTTTATCGTCCTAACCAATTTGCTGAGATTCTTGGATGTGAAATTCAAGATAATGGAGCAGTTGTAACAGATGGTGTTGGTAGAACAACACAAAAGAATATATATATTGCGGGAGAAACTGAAACATCCGGACCCTCCTCATTAATTATTTCTGCTGCCGATGGTAATAGAGCTGCGGTTTCTGTAAATACGGATCTAACGATGGAACGTTTTGGATTACAGGCATAATTCGTAGAAAATGGATCGATGTACATAGACATTGTGCAAACGTTTACACAACGAATTATAAATGTTTTAGAGATGAAGCTGACAATACAAATATTTATGTAAAATCCTTGTCGTGTAAGTATTTTCTGCCTAATAAATTGTCATTCGAATAATGGAACGCAAAGAAGAGAAGGAAGATGAGTTCCTTCTCTTCTTGAAATGAATTATGCTGAAAAAGGTAGCTTAATCGTTGTATCCATTGCACTTACCGTTGGCGTACCTGATTTAATTGTACCTGCGGCTCCATTAGCTCCCGGTGTAAAGGTAGATGTACCGCTATTAAAGAAGTAGTTTGCGGAATTGTTATTATCCCACGTGCCGCTTCCATTATTGAAATCGGCCTCCAACTGAGTTGCTGATCCAATATCAATTGTAATTTTGCTATACCCAGGATAAGCGGTTCCTGCATCTGTCATAGCAACGCCAGGTGCAGTCGTCCATGTGCCTCCGGCTGGGCGATAGTGAATATAGGGGGAGGCATAGCCTCTCTTGTAATAAATCGTAACGCTGTTGCTTACGCTTGGCTTGGTATGACTGATAACGTATTGCTTGAATCCAGCCATATTGCTGCTTGCCGTGCCATCACTATTCACTAAATTTGCAAGGCGTAGCAATGTAAATCCATTGTAGTTCCACTTCATCATTTTCTCTTCGATCTTTTGGAAGTTACCCGTTGCCAGTGCATTCTCACCATTCAAGCGAACACCTTTGCTATTTGCTATGGCAGATACGGTATCTACCAATGTAGAAGGCTTGGAGTAGGCAGGTGCGCTACCGTCATCATTCATTTCTAAACAGGTAAAAGTTAAGTCTAAATTGCTGTCCTTAAATTTTTGAATGAGTGAGTTGTAATCGTAATAGCCCGCTGTATATTCTGCACTATGTGGGGAGGTGGGGTTATTGTATTGCCAGTGAAGACCGGATACCTTCGCACCGATCGGAACGCCGAATACAGAGTCGAATTTGCTATGAGCTGCGGCAGCGATCACGCCAAGATGATTCTCAAGCACGCTTTGGTACCATCTCAGGAAGTCTTTACCGTAGGTAATATTGTAACCGCCTGTGGAGAAGAAGGAATCCCCATCATCGGGAGGATTGATTTGGCTTACATTGGTCAGAGATAAGCCCCAGGCTTGGTTTACACCACTGAGAGAGCCATATTTACTAATCATAGCGTTTCTAAACGCATTCTTCGCTGTATCCGTATATACTTGGAACTTGCCACGACTAGGATAACTCCAGCCAGCAGCGCTGTAATAAGAAGGGTATCGTAATTCTCCGGAAGGACCGGCACTTAAATAGATTTTAGGAATGATGGATTTATAGCTAGCAAAGTTTGTTGCAAAAGAGCCGTAGAGGTCACTATATTGCTGGTTTATCCCACTCCAGAATGGTGAAATGGCTTCATTATTCACATAACCCGTTTCACTCTTGTATTTCATTTCATCCGCAGAGCCTTTGCTCCAGAGCCAAGCTGGAAGCGGGATATTACAATCATCTCCGGGATTCCCACCACAAGTATGTGTGGATAGAATGGGTACCCATTTGAGTCCAGATTCGCTGACAGCGTTTGCATAAGTTTTGTAGTAGCTCCAATCAAATTGGTTATCTCCAGCCGCTTCTACATCTCCCCACCACACATCGGTAGTTAGAGCATAAACACCATTATCCTTCAATGTCTTGAGTTGCTTTTTAAATGCAGTCCAATCCGTAATTTTTACTAAGGGTGCCATGACAGAAGCTTTAAAATCTGTGGCCACATCAGCATTTGCTGTACCTGAGCTAGAAAATACACCTACAACCGTAGAGAAAAGTAAGAAAAAACCTAATGCAAGTATACGAGCTTTTCTCCAACCCATTTGACTTGATTTCAAAATGGTCATCCTCCTCTTTTGTGAAAATAGCTTCCTAAGCACAGTGAAGGGCCCTTCGCAAAACTCAGGAAATGTGGACATATATCCGAGTTTGTGCAAACGTTTACATAAGAATTATAAACGACATGGTTAAAGATGACAATATATTTTATATTTTACTAAAAACAGAACGTCTACTCCTGCTTAATATCTTTGGTAAATATGCCCCGTGTTAAATTCCTCATGCTCACATATTCGAACATCAACAGGACCATAATAATTGGTAATTAGCTAACAGAGAGGTTGGGATCATATGAATCAGGCAACGGAGCGTATACAAGACTTATTGAATGCGTCCATTCAAATTATTGATCACATGGAGGAAAGTGGCGAAACTGCATCGCAGGTGAAGCAAATCAAGCAAATGCTCCAGCAACAAACGGCACAGTTAACCAATGGAAGTATACAGTCATTGGAAAGTTTGAATCCGTCCCTCGCGCAGGTGCTTCGAGTGGTTAACCAACTGCAACAAGAAACAGAACAAAAGTATAGTGAAGCGACGGGGAATGCGACGGAACAATTTGAAGCCAAGGAAATAGAGAAGCAACTACAGTTCCCAGCTGCGTATCATGAGAAAATCGATTATAAAAGCTTGCATAAGATTAGTCTAAATCTAGAGGAAGCTCAGTCCCTCTTATCGCATTGATCTTAAACAGAGCATTCCACTTTATAACTCAAGTAAACGGCCCATGTATTGTGGTAGGCAACTCGGATTGACCCTATAACGTTGAGACATACCAAAACACCTTCAAGAGTGGAACTCCGTCGATAAGATAGGAGATCCGCTTGGGAAGGTGTTTTTGCGTTATAAACGATAGTGAGAGTGATTTGTCTCGTTTTTTTATTTAAATCCATTACTTTTTTTCGAGTTAAAACGACAAAATAAATAATTGATTTGCTATGAGAATGCATTATTCATATGAATTTAAGTATTCTGAACTATTGATTATGGGTAGTTTTTACTTCTAGTAAAAAATTAGGATAAACATTCTATATATTCCATGATTAATAAGTCGATATTAACCTAGGGGGTTATTAACAAAAATTGTAGAAGGAGGAAAAAGGATGAGATACAAAAGACTAACAATCCTGTTCTTAGTGATGTTTTTAATCACAGGTTCTTTAATTCCAGGAGAAGTAAGTGAAGCCAGAGGGTATCAATCACAAAATTTGTTTAATTTTCAAGAAACCGAATCAGTTAGGCAGCAGCCACAGGTATTAGAGGTGAATGCTCCGACACTACCAGAAGAAGGAACTATTCCACCAAAGAAAGACGATTCTTCTGTACCACCTAACTTGGACGGAGATAATTCAGAATTTCCTTCGGAAGAGTTACCGGGGGTAGATCCAGATCGTGAGAATAAAGAGGATGATATAGATATAGATCAAAGTGATTCTATAATGATGTTAGCTAGCAAGACTGAACTTATTATTTCACCAGGCGATAGTATAAAAGTGACTAATTCTTACTCATCTACAATTAGTATTCTTACGGATGCTGGAATTAAGAACAATAAGAGATATGACTTTGTTAGCTATGGCGCAGACGGAAAAAAATCAAGCGATGAAATGGAAACGTACAATAGTATTCAAGTACCTGGTAAAGGAGGATATAGCATTATTACAAATGACTATAGAGAACCGTTAACAGCAAGTTTTAATCCTGCATATATAACGTATTCTTACTCTCCAGTACCAGCTCTTTTAAAAAAGACATTAATGAGGGAAGAATCATTTCGATTTATTAGTATATATTCATTTAATTATGCGATTAGTATCTTGAGTGATTCGATTTCTAATCCTGATGGAAGATATGACTACGCTATATTTAAGAGTGATGGTAAACAGGACAGTTCAATAATGAATACTAAAAATCATCCTTCGCTTACACCAAATGAGGAAATAATTCTTATCGGAGCATCTTACGTACCGGTAACGATCGGTGTTCCATTTGATGCTTTTATCGGAGATGATTTTGACGAACCGGCATATGAATCTGCAACTTTACAACAAGGACAGAGTTATGAATTAACTAATATAAGTACTGTTTCAGATGTAATTGAAACTGATGGCACAACGAAAGATAAATTTGATTACGTTGTATATCTTCCTGACGGAACAGAGTCAACAAACGGGAAGAACACGAGTAATAAACCAACCGTAGGGCCGGGAAAACGAGTTGTCATGACATTACTTACAGAAACTCCGGTCAGAGTGGGGGCACCATATCGTAGATTTATCGGAAAGGTTGTGGAAGATCAGGCATTTAGCAGAGTAACACTATCGCAAGGAGAATCATATATATTCACAAATAATGGTTCGAAGACAAATCAAGTGTATCAAAACGCGAAACTAGTAAAAGGTGAGTTTGATTATATGGTGTATAAATCAGACGGTACTTATTATTCAAGAGGATTCAATAGTACGAACTCAATAAGCATTCCTACAGGTGGGTATGCCTTTGTTACTGTAGCATCAGCTTCGTCGATAACTTTTGACTATACAGATGATTTTAGTGCAGAAGTAACGGATGAACCCGCCTACTTTAGGGTTACACTTCGTAAAGGTGAAAGCTACGAATTTACGAATATAAGTGAGGGGCAGAGATACTTTAATACCGATGCGTCAACAAATAATAGATTTGATTCAGTACAATATAATGCTGATGGAACGGAGTTTAGTAAATATTCTAATACTTTTACAGCAACAAGTATTTTTCCTGGAAGACGAATTGTTGTTACAGCAGTATCAGACCTCCCAGTAACTTTTGGTGTAGCTTATCGTCTTTTTTCATGGAAGGGAAAAAATGAAGAGGCCTTCACAAAGCAACAAATTCAGATAGGAGAATCCTATGTATTTCGTAATAGTGGTCCCAAAAGCATCACTATACAGAAAGATGCTTTGTCAGTAAATGGAATAGTGGATTATGCTAAATATGATTCAAAAGGTATTGTTACAGGAAGTGGTTACAACTATAAGAGTAATATGTTGTCCATTCCAGCTAATGGATATCTGATTATCACAGGTCAATCTGTAGGGGAGATCATCTTTCGATACACTGATCCGGTTACTGCAGAACCATTCACTCATCCAGCAATGCTACGCGTAACTCTGAAACAAGGTGAATCTTATAATTTTAATAATATTACTGATTATCAGAGTAATTTGAATGTTGTAGAAAGTGTCTCTGGAGGTAATGGTTATTCTTTTGTTTTAACTAAACCGGATGGAAGTATCTCACGCCAAGGTGTAAATAAACATACGTATACAATTATTATGGGTAGATACTCGGCCCATATTACCAACGATGATGTTAATCCCATTACATTCATTGTTGTATATAGTTCATTCGTATCGTCGCCAGATGATGATCCTAGTATGTTACGCGTAACTTTAAATCAAAACAATTCTTATATGTTCAGGAACGAAACATCCAAAGCTATCTCCATTGTGAGTGATGCTAAAAGTAGTAATTATACTGAGTATGATTATGTAGAGTATGCTGCGAACGGGACTACATCGAAGGGCGAAATAAATCATGACGGGAACTTATCGATTTCATCAGGTGACACAATCATCGTTACGGTTACTTCTGTTCAGCCTGTAACATTCCGATATGCTAAACAATTGATAGGTGAGCCACAAGATGATCCTGCATTTATTAAAAAAACATTAGTAAGCCAACAATCGGCGGCATTTAAAAATACTAGTCTCGATAAGGATCAACTGGTTACAAATGCAATAATTGGAGCAAATCGCTATTACGATTATAAAATCGTCAATGCCGACGGTACACTTTACAAGGAGGGAAGCAAAACAGACTTTGAATATCCTATCCCAGCAGGTGCTGAAATTACTGTGAAAGTGACGTCTTCCGATCCAGTCATTGTTGGGGCACCGTTTAGACATTTCATTGAGAGTGATCCTGTCAATATTACATTTGAAAAATTAACAGAAAATGATCCTATTAAAGTTTCTAAAGAAGTAGGTAAGAATGGTTATTATCTGCTTAAGGCCACTCAAACAGGAGCATATCGTATAGCTACGAAAAAAGATGATATGTCTGGTTCGACCGTTATTTCAGTTTATAAAGACCCTAAACTTCAAAATCTAATAGTCACTAGTAAGGATAGTGAGCAAATTTATGGGGCAGATTACGTTGTTGTTGAAGTTGAGCTTATAGCAGGACAATCCTATTATATTAAGCTAAATGATAATTCGGGTGTTTCACTAGAATTATACTTAGCTGCTGCTGCAATGAAGATGAAACCGAATACAGATTTTGAATATAGCTCGACGGGAGAATTAAATAAAATCATTTACCTACCGGAGATATGCTGATATATACCTATGATTTAAATGGTAATTTAAAATCTAAGAAGAAGAGAGTCTATCCATTTCAATAGACAGAAGGTGAAACTATGAATAAGAAACTATTAAGTATACTGCTCTGCTTAACCTTACTATTTGGTGGGGTTGAGTCAATTGCTTACAGTGCAGAGACCGCACCACAGGTCACAAAACAAGTTACAGAAGAACAAGGGGTTATTACATTTGCTAGTCTTCTCAAAACATATAAACTTGAAGAACCTTGGCTGGATGAACAAATTGCTAAGGGATATTCGTTATTTGAGATAGAACAGGCACTTAAAGAGACTGGAAATAATAAGAGTGAATTTGAGCGGAAGATGAAAAATGAAAGTCCAGTTCAAGTGATCCGAACCAACGAAAGTGTACAGTCTCGGGGTCAGGTTATTGCCTCGGGGGAATACGATCAAAAGGCATTGACCCAAATGTCGCTCCACCAAGCATCATCTGACTATCCTGTTTCTTATGGTACGGATATCGTATCCTCCTCTACGGGGGATTTAGAAATCCAAAATACAGATTTTAATTTACCAGGGGCTATCACATTTCAGTTAGAACGTGTATATGAAGCAAGCATGGCCAACAATGACATCGGTGTTACTTTGGATAATGGAAGCTATGTTAATAAAGCGGGAGTACGTCGTGAAGAAAGCGATACGGGGCTAGGTAGAGGCTGGAGATGGGATCTTCCGTCGATTCAGACAAGGAATGAAGGGAAATATCTATATTATCCTGGAATAGGAACGTATAAATTATCAGAAGGGCTCTTACTTGAAGGATACCCTTGGAAAGATATACAACTATCTAATGATAGTACAGTAAATATTGATGGTAAAGTGAGCCAGATTCAATTATCCGTACTGAATGGTCTTCATTATTATTTTGATTCGACAGGACTCTTGTTATTAATTCAGGATGACTATAACAATCGGGTGGAGTTCCGCTATACGAATAATCAAATTGGAGGTACCCTTATTTCTAATATTCGTAACAGCGATGGAAATGAGCTAGTTTTTAATTATACCTCCAATAATCAAGTGATTGTAGCTCAAAAGGGTACCGAGCGTAAGCTAGTATACATGCTAGCTAAAGAAAATGATTATCAAACATTGGTGTCTGTAACCGATGCTAATGGTCTTAAGACAAAATATTTCTACGTTGATAGGGAAACGGCATTTAACTTTATACCAGGGGAAGTAAGTAATCCTGCACTACAGGGAAAAGAACATCAATCCTTGCTGTTTAGAATAATGAGTCCGTATTCGTCAATGACTGAGTTATCCTATACGTCGTATATCAAGAATATAGGGGACTATGCGACTAGGGAAATTCATAAATTAGAGACTAGGAAAGATACATTCTCAACGTCTCAAGGTATAGAGACATATAACGAAACTAAATTTATTTTTACGAACGAGGATACGAATCAACTTGTGGATTCATATAACACAGAGGCAACAATTCAATCGAGAAATTCTCAAACCAAGTATATGTTCCATCACAGTAAGGATGGGTTGACTCGTCCTGAAACGATTCAATTGATTCAATTGAAAACCTTAGGAGATACGAGTGGATTTATTCAAAAATATACTTATGATGAGGCGAGAAAAGCCTCTAATAAACCTATTCAAATGAAAGAAAACTTTGTTCAGGATGGACGGGACTCAGCGGTTCTAACTTCTCAGTACCAATATAATGATAAGGGTATGATTGAGAAAGAAAGTCAGAGCACTGGGCAAGAAACGATTATGAATTATCAGAATTCAGCAGAACCATACCTCTGGTCACTTCCAAGTACAGTTACGACAAAAATTAAGGATGGACAGTCTCGTGTTGAAGCTTATAAATACAACAAGCAGGGAAGTACAATTCAGTCTGCTGTCAGGGAAAACACGATAGGTGGTAAGTTACTGGCGCAAACAGATATCCAATATGATGCGTTTGGTAATCCTAATGTTACAACCGTTAAAGACGGAACGAAGAATATTGTAAACTACCAATTCTATGAATCGCCTTATGGACGACATCTATTAACGAAAGAATCACAGACTGTGAAAACGGTGGATAATACTGATAGTACAGTATCTACGTTGTATTCTTATAACTTAACAGGAGATGTACAATCTGTAACGGATGAAGCGGGTAAAGTGACAGATTATTCGTATGATTCTATAGGTAGGATCAAGCAGATTTCATACAATGATGGTACAAAGCAAACGGTACAGTATGATGATGAGCTTTATTCGGTTAAAAGTACTGCCCCAGATGGAATAGTTACAACGAATATATTTAATCCTTTGGGTTTTCTTACGCAAGAAGTTCAAGATAAGGCAGTGTATCAATATTTCTATAATGAAGAGGGAAATATAGAAAAACTGATTGATGCGGAGCAAAATTCAACTTCGTACGTTTATGATGCCTTTGAGCGCTTAACACGTACAATATATGCGGATCTTACAGTGGATAAAGTAGATTATGATCTAGCGAATCTAACGGTCACATATACAGATGCAAGTGGGAATAAAGAGCGAGAACAGTCCGACTTGTTAGGACAAGTCACGTTGCAAGAAGAAAACAATAAAGGTAGCTTCATACCTCTAAGAAAATTAACATATGATCTGGATGGTAATGTTCTTAGTAGTCAGGATGGAAATGGACAGATCACGACTTCCTCGTATGATGCTCTAGGTAGATTGCTTACTGTTACCGACCCTGAGATGCGTCTGACAGGTTATACGTACAGTCTGGCTGGGGATTTAACAGGTATAACTTTTCCAGACAAAACAACATTAAGTAAACAATATGATGAATTGGGTAGATTAACTCGTCAGATTAATGAGAAGTCCCAATCTGAATCATATTATTATGATACGCGTAGCAATGTGATCAAACATACTAATTATGCAGGTAAGACAACGGAATATAAGTATAACGATGATAATTTAGTAACGGAGATTAAAACTCCAAGTGAAGCAATAACTTATGCTTATGATTCGGTAGGTCGACGCATTAATATGAATAATGCGCAAGGAGATACTAAATATAGTTATAGTCCAGCTGACGGATCTTTGCAGACCTTGCGCTACCCGGATGGCTCGAGAATTGACTATATCTATAACAATCAACAACGTACAGGTTACAAGTTTACGAGTGGAACGGGTAAAGCGATCGAAGTTCAAGGCAAACTTGATGAGATGAATCGTTTAACAGAGATGAATATCTTAAATGGAGGGGGGAGTACATTTGCGGGGGCACCTTCTCAGCAAATGAGATTTGAATATGAGGCTAATAGTTTACTTAAACGTCAGACTTCATCCAATAACGTAAATACTACGCTCACCTACAACGGTTATGATTTAACTGGCGTGAACATTGGCGGAGGATCAACTGGGCAGCAATTTTCTTATGAATACGATAACAACAAGAATATAATAGGTCGCACACAGAACGGTGCAGTCGATCAGTACTCCTATGACTCTTTAAGTAGAATACAGAGCGAACAAAGTGAAGGAAAGGATAAATCCTTTACGTATGACGACAAAGGGAACCGCTTGACTGGTGTTGGCAACAAAATAGTAGGAATGGAAAATGCGGAATATACCTTTGATTCACTAGACCGCTTGACTGGAGTGAAGAGTCAAGGAAAAGCTAAAGAAGCAATCGATGTTAGTTATAGCTACAATGGTGATGGCTTGTTATATGAACGAATGACTAAAGATCAACGTATTCGTTACTATTATAATGAGGAAGGAAAATTGTTAGCAGAAGCTTCGGTTGGAGCAGATAAGATAGCTCAAATGGTCTACTTCTATGTCTATGATCTGAGCGGACGACTCTGGGCCCGTCAGAGCAAGACAGGCAGCATGGAGTATTATCAGTTTAATGGACATGGCGATGTCATTGCATTAACGGATAAAGACGGTAAAGAATTGAATAGCTATAGCTATGACATATGGGGAAATCCGACCAAAGAGAAGGAAGAAGCTCCTAACCTATTCCGCTACTCCGGGGAATATTGGGACAGTGACACAGGACTTCAGTATTTGAGAGCTCGCTGGTATGATCCAAATACCGCACGCTTTATCTCTAGGGATACGTATGAAGGACAGATCGGTAACCCGCTAAGTTTGAATTTGTATTCGTATGTGGAGAATAATCCACTTACAAATGTTGACCCAACTGGTCATTGGTGTGAATCAAATGACGGTAAAAATTCCCACCCTGGAAATTGTTCGAATCCTAATAGGGGGATATTTTCTCCTGATGTAAATCATAATCGGGAAGCTATGAAGAGGAATGGTAACTCAATAGGTATATACAAATTTGACTTTGGTGATGGTCTACATGAAGATAATAGTTGGACTGGTATGGTGTTTGATACTGTTGTCACAGGAGGAGTTGGACTCGGTAAATTTGCAATAAAAGGTGTTTCTAAAGGTGTAAAAGGAGCCTATAGCAAAGCATCCAAATGGTTATCTAAAGGATGCAATTGCTTCGTAGCCGGGACTGAGGTTTTAACAGACGAAGGGGAGAAACCTATCGAGGAAATCGAGGTAGGAGATAAGGTTCTCTCTAAAGATGATGAGACGGGTGAGATTGCTTACAAGGAAGTTGAATGGCTCTTCCAACGTGAAGTCGATGAGACTTATAATATTACTGTTGGTAGTGAAGTCATAACGACTACTGACGAGCATCCATTTTGGATTGTAGGCAAAGGATGGGTGGAATCCAAAAACCTTGTGGTAGGCGATGTTCTGACAACTTCGGATGGCAAGGAATTAGCCATTGAGAAGATTGAGGTTAAGAAGGAACATATGACGGTTTATAACTTTAAGGTGAAGGACTTCCATACGTACTTTGTTTCCAATCTTGGTATTTGGACGCATAATGCTTGTAGTACACCTAATACAACTACTAAATGGGATATAAAGACTGGTGCTGATAAGAAAATAGACTATAAATTTAATGGAAGTACTGTTTCAGCATATCGCGACCCTAAAACAGGATTGTGGTGGGCTAAAGATACGACAGGTCATGCTGATTCCGCTTTTAAAGTATTTAAAGAAGCAAAAGGTGGAAAAGAACTCCATTGGGTTGCTGACGCCGACGAATATGGTAATTATATCGTTGGAAAGCATAAGAGTTCTACTGGTACAGTTATTAAAATAAAGTAGGTCTGGATGTGATGATATGTCCTTATCGAAGACAGAAGCAGAAAAGTTGTTTAAATTAGGATTTAAAAGACCCGATTATGCAGATGAAGTGTATCCTCAAGACATCTATGATTATCAAAACTCAACGTGGGTGGTAGGAGGAAGGATTTTGCCTTCGGGAAATTTTCTCTGTGAGGAATGTGTATATAAGGAAGGCATATGGATTCCTAGTTTACTTGATTTGATTTCTTGGTTAGAGGAAAACGATACCAAATTTAATTTATCTTATTCTGGAATGGGATATAAGGTAATGGTTACCGATAATCTAGATAATGAGTATTCTTCTAAAGGAGCAACCCCTGAATTTGCTTTCTATAATGTCATAACCAAAATTCTCCAGAGGTATGGCGGTAATCCTGTCAATAAAAACTATGAAGTAATTGAAGCAGAGTTTATTGATAAGAAGGACTTGTAAAAAAACAATTAAGAACCTTGAAGATAATGTCTTCTTGGTTCTTTTTTATTGACCCCCACCCAGTGCCGAATGGACCGGGCGGTGCATCCGAAAAGAAGTTAACCCTCATTACCTCCGTATAATATTCCTCTAATATGCCTGTACGCATATCCAATGTTTGGAAAGTATAACCTTTTACGACAATCCTTTGGCTTCGCAAAAAAAACCAACATCATCAGATTCCATCATGTTTTGCTCCGAAAACCTTACCTTTGTTTCTCACTGTTTCTCTGAAATATGCTAAAACGTAAATAACGTCACAACTATCAAGCGGTTTAATTCGATAAGTATGGTGAAAAGACTCTCGTAACTTGATTTTTATCTACCACGACCAAAAAGAGTGAGAAGCAATTTATCTTTATACTTCGCAACTATCTGGACATTTGCCCCGATTGTTACCTTGCAAGAACGCTCTGGTAGCGCGCCAGTTTATATATACAGGTAAGGCAACGTGAAGGCTAGCCACCTTGCCCTCTAATTATAGACGGAAATTCGTTAAAAATTTCGGTGGGGGCCGAACATGGAAGGCGTGGAAGTATCAATTGACCGCATAGTAGTGGATTTTACGAATGTGTATTGGACGTTCTCTATTCCGTTTCATATATCAGGTTCATTATGGTTAGATACCACCATGATTGACCTGTTTTTTTGTTATCTTCGCTTCTTGCGTATTTTTCTAATTTAAGCCGCAAATGTACAATATCTTTTCTCGATAGGGAGGGCGAAAAACGTCAGAAGTCGCATCTTCTGTCTGAGTATGTTCAAATGGTGAATTGTTTTATAAGGTAGTAATGGCTTTATATCGTAACCAACGTGATGATATTATTAAATTACTCGTTGGTCAACCAGCCATTAAGACAACAGACAACCATCCGTTCAGGATGGAAGGCAAAGGTTGGCTGTTTGCAGCTACTCTAGACAATCAGTCTACAATTTAGACTGAGATACGGTTAACAAAAAATAGCGAGTGTGAATTTAGGACGTAAAGTCTGCAATAAACCGTCCAATTTTCACAAGTCAAGTAAATAGTATATGGGTCTAGGCCATACTAGTTTTTTTAGAACATGGTGTAATTTCATTCGAACAGGCATAGAGGTTTTTTATGCGGTTTCTCCCAGTGTAGAACGATCTCGATACCTTATGCATTTTTTGTATGATATAATGTACATATTGAACTTTAGAGCGTATATTTCATCGTATCTGGTACTTAATCGGATGAATATGGATAAGACTAACAAAGAACAATATACACAATAACGGAGTGATTATTTGAGTAAAGCAAAAGGCAAGGGTGGAACGGGGAGAGGTACCGACAGTAAAGGTTGGACTCGGTGGAATGCAAGTGCCAAGAAAGCAAAGAACACCCCTAAGCCATATACGAGCAAAAACGCTAAAGAAGCGGGCGGTACTAAGAATGCCAGCAGCAATAAAGGTACCAAATCATAAAATCTTGGCTCGGTTCATGAGCAAATGATCATTCAGTATGGTATACTGAACATAAAAGCAAATTTAGGAGTGGGTTTTCTGAGAAAGCAAAAGCCAATGTCATTTGACGATTTACTTAGTGAATTACAGGGACAAAAAACAATTCAAGAGGATCCTAATAACGTTCCATTAGACAAATTGTTTAATGAATCATTCATGAGTAAGCATTCAGCTTTCAGTAGTTTTGATGAGTTTTTGAAAAAAGGTAATTTCCAAGTGGATACACAAGAAGATGTGAACAACATCCCTGACGAGCTTTTTGATCGTCATGTATCGAGAGAAACTGATTTCTCTGACTGGGAATCCATGTTGGCTCAAGCGAACAAGGACTATAGCGCTGAATAAAATGAAAGCCTGACTCGGTGTCTTTTGACACGAAGTCAGGCTTTTTCTTATTTAAAATGATTGTTTAGGCTTTTTGTGCGTAGTCCCAAGCTTTTTTAAATTCAGCTACGTTTCTAAATCGCAGCTCTCTGTCCGGATGGACAGCCCGCAATGCCACTTCATAAAGCTCCTGCCCAGCCTCCCATATCGCGTATGACCGATCCAGCTCTCCACCCAATAATACAAAAGCGATAGCACCCATATTAAATACATTGGTTTTCTCATCAATAGGTGCACCAAGAATGAATTCCTCAGGCGATTTTAAGCGTTTGGAACCCCAAAAATCCTCGCCGACATCGTTAGTTGTCGTTCTTTTTCTATAAAAATCAATATCGCATATTTTGGTCGTATCGTTCTCAAAGTTATACAGAATGCTTCCGTCATAAAAATCGACAGCCACATATCCTTTGGATTCGATGTATTCATGAAAAGAGAATATTGTATTCAGTGATGCTAACCGCTTTTCAATTGTCAGATTCCTATACCGGTAGAAAGGAGAATCTGGGTGATTGTATTTATCGTGTCCAGCAAACTTCCAATGCGAATGTAGACACTCCCCATCAAACCAATCAAATATGGCCGCATATCCGTGCTCGACCGAGAAATGAGATATCAATTGAATAAGATTTGGATGCTCCAGTGTCTCATATAAAGGAATAGCTTCTATTAATCGATGAATAGCATCCTGAGGATTTCCCGCGAAATCCATAGGCTTAGCACCAGCAAATTTGACGAAATATTTCTTCCCGTCTTTCCCAATGCCAAAACAAATATTACCTGAATCCTGTTCATCAAATACTGTGAATACCCGACCGATTTTGTGTAACCAATCAAAATTGCATGCTTCTTGAAGCTGGAAATGCACGTCATCAATTACAAATGAATGTGGATTTTGGCTCATTTGTCCTCCTACAGTATTATTAGATTTTTCGTACGAATGCCATAGGAATGACCCTATCAGGCCCAGTTCCCGCTGAGTACATCTAATGTTTTCTCAATATTACATTCAATATGTTCGGGTGTTTTAGATGTAGTATCTATCCTTATTATAATGAAGTGAGTTATATTTCACTTCTTCAAATTTTAGAGGATCTCCTATAGAATAGAAAGCGTAATCATGACAATTTAAGGAGGAATATGAAAATGAAATACCGGAGATTAGGCGGAAGCGGCCTTAAGGTCAGTGAAATCAGCCTAGGAAGCTGGCTTACATATGGTGGTTATGTTGAACGTGAAAATGCGGTGAATGCCATTAAGACAGCATATGACCTTGGCATTAACTTTTTTGATACGGCAAATGTATACGAGCAGGGAGCAGCCGAAGAGCTTGTAGGTAAAGTGTTGAACGAATACCCACGTGATTCTTACGTACTGGCTACCAAAGCATTCTGGCCGATGGGCGATGGTCCAAACGACCGTGGTCTATCACGTAAGCATGTGATGGAGCAGGCACATGCCAGCTTGAAGCGACTTGGACATGATTATGTCGATATTTTCTACTGTCACCGTCATGATCCTGAGACGCCCATTCATGAAACGCTACGTGCTATCGATGATCTCATTCGTCAAGGTAAAGTATTATATGCTGGCGTAAGCGAATGGCAGGCATCCCAAATTGCTGAAGCATTGGGCGTTGCGGATCGTTATCTACTAGATCGTATCGTTGTGAACCAGCCTGTTTACAATATGTTCAATCGCTACATTGAGAAGGAAATTATACCGCTTAGTGAGCGTTCTGGCATTGGACAGGTTGTATTCTCGCCACTTGCACAAGGTCTACTTACAGGTAAATATACATCGACTTCAGATATTCCAGCAGATAGCCGTGCTGCGAAAACGCAGTGGGTGCGTAAAGACATTACGGAAGAGAGAATCGCTCAGGTCCAGCAGCTTGAGAAAGTTGCTGCTGAGCTCGGCATTTCCGTAGGTAACCTTGCCATCGCATGGATCTTGCGTCAATCGAATGTTGCGAGTGCATTGGTCGGCGCAAGCGTCCTGAACAGGTGACTGAGAATGCGAAGGTACTGGGATTGAACTAAGTGAAGATGTTCTAAACCAAATCGAGGAGATTCTGAAATAAGATAGGATATCTCCATTTTGTATAATTAAGAAGATGACTCCTGATCCATTCATTCAGGGGTCATCTTTTTGCATCTAAACACCCAATTGCTACACTTAAGTTAATCATTAATATAATCTAACACTTCTCCCCCTTTCCTCTAACAAAAAGACACCTATAACCACGCAAATCATCCATTGCCAACAAATTACCCTCTGTAGCAGAAACACCTGGACGTTCCTCTTCCTTAAATAGCAGTTTACAATGAAAGCGTATTATTCCTTGTTAAGGAGGAGAGTTATGAAATTTGACCTAAGCATCGTACCCTTCAGTCGCAGAGAATCGTTCCTTGCCGTATCGCTTCTGCCTGAAGGCATGAATAGACAGCAGGGCCTCTACCTGCGTACTGTGCGGGGTGGAGATGATAAATTTGGCGAGGTGTTCCGTATTGAAATGCTGGATCAGCAGAATCAGACGATTCCATTCACGCCGGAGGCTTCACCGGAAGCCGTGCGACTGAATTCACCAGCATCGGCAATCTATGCCGAAATTTGTATTTCGGATAGCCATACGTTTCGCTTCCGTTCGAAGGGCTGCGGCATCCGGTTGACCTTTATCCCGGCAGCTTATGATTATGCGTATGAGGTGAATAAGGACAGCTGGGAAGTAAACAGCTTTACCCATGAATGCCGCTTTATGCTGACTTCACTCGTGGGCGAAATGAAGATGGAAGTGCCATGGGATAAGATCAAGAGTTCACGCGTGATTGCAGAGTTCAATACAGATAAGGACACGAATACGACGGAGTTTGCGATTGAAGAGTACCGTACGGTGTGGGAGCCTCGTGCAGCATGGGAGTCCTTTAACGATGCGGTAGAAGCAACCCGAAATGAGTATACGAAGTGGCTTGAACATAGCCTTACGATGCCAGAGCGCTGGCAGGAAGCACGGGAGCTGGCGGCTTACATTACTTGGTCCTGCCTAGTTCCAGCAGAGGGATGTCTGACGCGTCCGGCTATGTATATGTCGAAGAACTGGATGACGAATATATGGAGCTGGGACCACTGTTTCAATGCGATGGCGCTTGTTCGCCATGATCCGAAGCTTGCATGGGATCAGTTCATGATCTTTTTTGATCGGCAAGATGAGAGTGGATTGATTCCTGACTTTGTGAATGATAAATATGAGCTATGGAATTGCAATAAACCGCCTATTCACGGATGGACACTGGCTTGGATGATGCAGCGTACGGATTATATCCGCGAGGCGCAGCTTCGTGAAGTATATGGTCCGCTGTCCAAGTGGACGAAATGGTGGTTCCGATACCGTGATGGGGATGGTGACGGTATTCCTCAATATAACCACGGCAATGATTCGGGCTGGGATAACAGCACGGCGTTTAATAATGGAATTCCGGTGGAAAGCCCGGATTTAGCGGCCTTTCTGATTATTCAGACGGAGCTTCTTGCTGAAATTGCTGGATTGCTTGGTCTTACCAAGGAATCATCTGAATGGAGACAACTAGCAGAAGATACGCTGGACAAGATGATCAGCCACTTCTGGAAGGATGGAAGGTTTATATCCTGCCGTTCAAGTACACATGAGCCTTCAGCTGGAGATAGTCTGCTGCTATTCGTTCCGATTCTACTTGGTAAACGCCTGCCTGAACCGATCAGAGATGTTCTTCTGAAAGGGCTGAGGGAGGAGAATCGCTTTTTGACGGAAAACGGGTGGGCGACCGAAAGCATAAGCAGTCCTTACTATATACCAGATGGATACTGGCGGGGACCCATCTGGGCACCATCGACGATGCTGCTCGTGGAGGGCGTAGCCGCAGCTGGCGATCTGGAGCTTGCTCGGGAAGTATCAAGCCGCTTTTGCAGTATGCTCAGCCGCAGTGGTATGGCAGAGAATTTCGACGCGCTGACTGGGGAAGGCCTACGTGACAGAGCATTCACATGGACATCGAGTGTGTTCCTGATTCTGGGGCATGAGTATACAAGTTAATTGAATATTGCACCTCCCCGGAAGGCTGCTTTAAAAAGCTTCCGGGGAGGTGCTTTTCCCATTTCCATTGTCACAAGGAAACGTCTTCGTCTCCAATATATTGAAAGCGTTATCATGAAAAGATTGGATTATTCTATCAGATACCTGTCCGTGCTAGAATGCAGGTAGATGTAGTTCAAGCGAGAGGGGAAAATAGTTTATGCACTTACAATGGATCAGCCAGATAAATAGACGCCTTTTCTCGGGTTCCTACCGCAGTATACGGACCAAGCTGCTATTCTGTTTTCTCATCGTGACGCTGATTCCGCTACTCTCGCTCGGGGCGTTGTCATATTACCAATCCACCAAAATTATTAATTCCCAATTTGGTAAATATGGTGAAAATGCGGTAGCGCAGCTAGAGCAGCAAACGAGTTCCTCTTTAAACCGGATGAAGCAAATGAGTGAGACGATTTACTCGTATTTACTTGATCCTGCCCATGCAGATTTAGGGAATCAGGCACCTACAAGCTATAACGATATCATTGAGAAAAATGACTTTGAAGCTTTACTTAAATCACTTCGGACGGATCTAACTGCAGGGATCTATATTATTACACCCTCTGGCTATTATTATGGAGAGAACAATCTAGATGTTGTCAAGCTGAGTAAGACACCTGAATGGAAGATAAATCCTACCTCTTATAAGGGTATATACTGGCTTGGCTTTTATAAACAAAATCATGCAATGAGTAGCTCAGACGATTCAAACCTGCCTGTCCTTGGTCTTGCCGTTCCGATTCATCATTCTAGTGGAACACAAAACGGCAGCACGATTCTGGTAGAGGAGAATGCCCAGGAGCTGCTCCATATGTTCAAATTATTTGAGATGGACACGAAATCGCATTTGACGATTAAAGCTTCGAATGGAAAGGTTGTATATGAGAGTGCTTCAGCGTTTATGAAGAAGGATAGTGATATCATATGGAACCGGACGCTAGCGGTGAATCAGTGGACGATCGAAGCGAGATTGCCGGCCAAAGCATTTTACCTATCTTCGGGCATTATTCGGTCCAATACAATTGTTGTGGCTGTTATATCCTGTCTGCTTGCTTTTGGAATCGCTTATCTATTCTCATCAAAGTTTACAGCGCGTATTCGCACGCTAAAGGATTCGATGCAAAAGGTGAGTTTTGGTAAGCTGGATACACGAGTTCCGATCGAAGGTAGTGATGAGCTGGGTAGCTTGATATGAGTTTTAATCGGATGGTGAGGGGTGTCCAGTCGCTGGTGCAGGAAGTGGAACAGAGTCAGCGGCTCAAGAAGGAAGCGGAGCTTAAGGCATTTCATTATCAGATTAATCCACATCTTCTGTTCAATACGTTGAACTCCATTCAGTGGAAGGCTCGTCTACAAGGAGCAGAGGATATACGTCAAATGCTGTATCACTTAACGATGGTGCTGGAAGGGAATCTGGATATATCGCAGGAGCTAATTACGGTAGGCAGAGAACTACGTATGATTGAGCATTTCTTGCAAATTCAGGAGATCAGATACGGAGATGTTTTCCGCTATGAGCTGAATTGTGAAGACTCGCTGAAGCAGTATCTGATTCCACGTATGACACTGCAGCCGCTGTTTGAAAATATATTTTTCCATGGCTTCACGGATGGGATAGGTGTGATCAAGCTGGATGTCAGAACGGAAAAGAACGAGCTTATGCTGACACTCAGGGATGATGGAGCGGGAATGACGGAAGAAAAACGGGAGCGTCTGTTTATTCCGGGTCCGAAACGTCGTGGACGCGGGGGATTAGGCGTACAGAACGCAGACCAGAAATTCAAACTACATTTCGGCCCGCAGTATGGGCTTACGGTACATTCGACTAAGGGAGAGGGTACTGCGATTGTCATTCGTTGGCCCAAAGAGGAGGAGCGTTCGGATGGATACAACCAAGAGAATTAAGGTGCTAATTGCAGATGATGAGAGCATTGTACGGAAGGGTCTACGCTCGACTGTACCGTGGGAGAAATATGGAATGGAAGTAGTAGCTGATGCGCCCAATGGACTAAAGGCCTGGGAAGCCTTTCTGGAGCATAGGCCTGAAATTGTCATTACAGATATTGTAATGCCAGAGATGGATGGCATTGAGCTATCTCGCAAGGTGAAGGAAATGGCAGCGAAGACTAAAATCATTCTGCTTAGCTGCCACCGGGATTTTGAATATGCACAGCAGGGAATTCAGCTTGGGGCATCTGGCTATCTGCTGAAGACCGCTTTTGAGGACGAAGAGCTTGAAGACATGCTAAAGAAGTTCCAGCAGGAGCTGTCTGTTTCCACTCTTTCAGCTCCCAAGGATGAAGAACGCTTGGAAACGCTACTTTTTGCATGGTTGAATGGGCACAGTGCTAAATTTCCAGATGAGTTAAAAAAGCTACATGGTGGCGAATGGCATTTTAACGGTCAGCCACTGTTTATTTACATGATTCGCACAGCCGAATGCGGAGCATCTTGGACAGGGCTGCTTCTTGATGCTGGAAAGGAAGATCGTAGTATGTGCGAGGGGACGATCATCCCTTATGGAGAAGAATACTGCTACTGGATTGTGCCTGATTCGCTCCGGGGTGCAGCAGATAGTCTTCTGGTAGAGAGTAAGAGTAGGTGCGGTAAGCTGAAATGGACTCGTAAGGAGTCTTTGCTCCACAGCGATGATCTGAAGGAGGCATTCCAGAACCTTCATAAAGAGGCGGAGCTCGAGCGGCTCTATGGGATATCTGGAGAGAATTGGCCAGTACCGATCTGGAAGGCTGTGAATTTGCTATATGCCAACCCTGCCGCTGAATGGTCAGCCAGTGATTTGGCGGAAGAGGTCGGGCTCAGCCGCAGCCATTTCTCCATTCTGTTTAAGAAGGCTGTCGGAGATAGCTTCATTGCCTTCCAATATAAACGGAAGCTGCGCCTTGCATATGGCTTACTGCGGGATACGCGCCTAACGATGCAGGAAATTGCCGAGCGAACAGGACTTGGAGATAGCAAATATTTTAGCAAATGGTTCAAACGCTGTACGGGTCAGACACCAAGCCATTACCGTGCCCAACAAAAAGGTGACGGTTTCCGAACAGATTGACACCCACTTCAATAATTCGAACAAAATCACAACAACATTCGAATAGATACACGTTTTGAACCGCTTTCATTCGAGTTACGATGAAAGCGGTTCAATTATTATAAACCTCATTGACAGGGGAGCTGACAATATGAAAAAGAGAATTTCACTCATTGTCCTTGCAACGACGTTGATGGCATCTATGCTGTCTGCATGCGGTGGTAACGATGAAAATGCTGGAACGGCCAATCAGGAAAGCGGGAGTTCGAATCAGACGAAGACGCTACGCTTTGCGACCTGGGATACGGGGGACGCGCTCAAGATTGAGCAGGATATCGCCAAAAATTTTGAAACGGAACATCCTGGCACGAAGGTGCAAGTTGAGGCCTATGCGGATGGATTCGACCAGAAGCTTGCCGCAGGTTTTGGAGCGGGTAATCCGCCGGACGTCATGTACATGTGGGACTTCCCTACCTACCATCAATCACTTGAACCACTGGACAGCTTCGCAGACAAGGATCAAGAACTAAAGATAGATGACTTTTACAAAGGATTATTCAACTATGGAAAAATTGACGATAAGCTATACGGCATTCCGGCAGGCTTCACGACCCGTGTTGTCTACTATAACAAGAAGCTCTTTGATGCTGCCGGTGTCCCTTATCCTAAAGATGGATGGCAATGGAGCGAGTTCCAGGACATCGCTAAGAAGCTGACCGACAAATCCAAGAAGCAGTATGGCTTCGGTGCCCGTGCGGAGAATGATACGTATGACTTGCAGGGTTTTGTCTGGAGCAACGGAGGTTCCTTTATTTCCCCAGATGGTAAAACCATCGAAGGCTACATGAACAGCAAGGAAACGGCTGAAGCCATTCAAATGTTTGGGGATATGGTGAAGAACGGCTCCGCTGTGCTGACAGGTGGTAAAGGCCAACAAAGCGGTGATGATATTTTTAAAGGCGGTAAGATCGCCATGTGGGAAAGCGGAATCTGGCCGCTCGAATCATTCAAGCAAGCGGGCATTGATGTAGGTACGGTCGAAATTCCGGCCTTCCCGGATAAGCCGGTTAAAGGTGTGCTAGCAGAATCTGCGTTGTCTATTGCTAAAGACTCCAAGCAGAAAGATCTAGCATGGGAATTTGTTAAATATTATGTCTCTAATGAATCGATCAAAATGCGAGTTGCTGACCTACCAGTGCGACAAAGTGTTGTAAATGAGCTCAAGAAGGATCAAGATCCGCTCTACAAGCCTTATTACAGCATGCTTGAGCGTTCGGACAATACACCTGCATTTCTGCTCAATCCGAAGTGGAATGAAGTGAACCGGCAGCTGTCGGCTGCGGTGGAAGCAGTCATGCATGGCAGCAATGCCCAAGAAGTACTGGATCAGGCTGTTAAGGACAGCCAGCGGTATTTGAAATAACACTTGTAGAAAGAAGGTTAGGAGATGGCTCAGACCTACCTGCAGAATACATCAGAACAGACAGCTGCCCTTAAGGCCTTGAAAAAACGCAGATGGGGTGGGGCTGCGCCCTACCTCTTCATCTTTCCTTGGATATTCGGATTTGTTGTCTTTACTTTAGGACCCTTGCTGTTCTCACTGGTCATTTCATTTTTTGATTGGCCGATTGTCGGGAAGGTAACTTTCATCGGTATAGACAATTATGTGGAGATGTTTTCGAATGACCCGCTTTTTTGGAAATCTCTATTTGTAACATTGAAATTTGCAGCACTGTTCGTCCCGCTTAATATTGTCGTTGCACTCGGACTTGCGATGCTGCTCAACCAGAAGGTAAAAGGGAGTGCGATTTTCCGTACAGCATTCTATCTACTCTGTCATCTCCGGCGTGGCGCTTGCATGATCTGGTCATGGGTATATAGCGGTGACTATGGGATCCTGAACTACTTCTTGTCCGTCCTTGGCATCCAGGGACCCGATTGGCTGAATGATACGAACTGGTCGCTCGTTGCGATGGTCGTCGCCAGCCTTTGGGGGCAGGGATCCATGATGCTTATTTTCCTAGCTGGACTTAAAGGCATTCCGAAGGATTTGTATGAGTCCGCTTCGATCGACGGAGCTGGGAAGGTTCGGCAGTTCCTGAGTGTAACCATACCAATGATTACGCCAACGATTCTGTTCAATTTGATCACATCGATTATTGCTGCATTCCAGCAGTTAACGCTGGCACTCCTTCTTACGGGAGGCGGGCCGCTGAAATCAACATACTTCTATGCAATGTACATGTATGAGAACGCTTTCAAATATTACAAAATGGGCTACTCTGCCGCTAATGCCTGGTTTATGTTCCTGATTGTGCTTACCTTGACGTTCCTAGTCTTCAAATCGTCGGAAGCATGGGTGTTCTATGAAGGTGAAATGAAAAAGAACCCGCAGAAGAAGCTTAAGGCGAGTAGAAGGGGGCGGTCCTGATGAAAAAAGTAGTTGCGTACGCATTGCTGATTGTGTTCTCACTGCTGTTCATCGCTCCACTGTTTTGGGCGGTGACCACGGCGCTGAAATCGCAGCAGGAGCTTTATCTGTTTCCGCCTAAATGGATTCCGTCCGTCTGGAAATTCAGTAACTTCGCAGAAGCATGGAATATTCAGCCCTTTAATTTATTTTTGAAAAATACGCTGCTCGTTACGGTCTTATCCACCTTAGGTCAGCTGATATCCTGTACGCTCGTCGCTTACGGCTTCGCCAGATTCCAGTTCAAGGGTCGTGATTTCCTGTTTCTTGTCGTGCTGGCGACCATGATGATTCCTTGGGAAGTAACGATGATTCCGCAGTATATGGAGTTCAACTATTTGGGTTGGATCAACACACTCAAACCGCTGATTGTTCCGTCGTGGTTTGGCTCGGCCTACTATATCTTTTTGCTCCGGCAGTTCATTATGACACTACCTCGGGAGCTAGATGAAGCAGCGACGATTGATGGCGCTAGTAAAATGACGGTTCTGCTTCGGATCATTGTACCGCTAATGGGACCTTCGCTGATCCTAGTCTCCGTATTCCAGTTCATGGGATGCTGGAATGACTACCTGGGACCACTGATTTTCCTGAATGATCAGACGAAATATACGCTAACGCTTGGCCTATCTCAATTCAAAGGTATGTACGGCGTTGATATGCAGTCCATCATGGCTATCACCTGCCTAATCTCGATTCCGCCGCTTGCGATTTTCTTCTTCGCTCAGCGTTACATTGTCGGCGGAATAGCCACGACAGGCATTAAAGGATAGGAATCAGACAGAGGAAGGGAATGACGATTATGAATGTTATGAACATCGGGCGCGATTGGGATAACCTTAGCGTGCTGGAGAGAAACCGTGCGAAGAGTCGCTCCTATTTTATTCCCCACTCCAATAAAGAAGGGGCTCTAAGCTATGACAGAGGCAGTTCTCCTTGGTTCAAATCGCTAAACGGTATTTGGAAATTTCAATTTGCTGAGGGGCCAGAGCTGGCACCACAGGAATTTCATAAAAATAATTATGATAGCTCAGGCTGGGATGATATTCGTGTCCCTGGCCATTGGCAGCTGCAAGGCTACGGAAATCCGCATTACACAGACCTGTACTATCCGTTCCCTGTCGACCCGCCTCATGTGCCTAATGATAATCCGACGGGGAGCTACGTTAGGGAATTCTCGCTGCCGGACCATTGGGATGGAAGAGTTGTTTCACTTAAGTTTGACGGCGTAGATAGCGCCTTTCATGTATGGCTGAATGGTTCATTTGTCGGCTATAGCCAAGGTAGCCGACTGACATCAGAGTTTGATCTGACGCCTTACCTCCAATCTGGAGTTAACCGATTGGCAGTGCGGGTATACCAGTGGTCCGACGGTAGTTATTTAGAAGACCAGGATATGTGGTGGATGAGTGGTATTTTCCGGGATGTTTATCTGATTTCGGAGCCTGCAACGCTCCGCATTACAGACTACCGAGTTGTCACAGAGCTGGATGCAGCGTTTACTAGTGCGGTGCTGTCGGTTCGCTTAAACCTTGAGGGTGAAGAAGATCAAGGAAAGGTACAGTTGCAACTGCTGAATAAAGCTGGAGAGCAGGTCTTATCTGCTGAGAAGAATCTGAACAACCAATCTACTATCCAGTTCAATCTGCCGGTGACGAAGCCTCACCTATGGAATGCGGAATCTCCTTATTTATATCATCTAGTCATCACGGTGCTGGATTCGAAGAATCAAGGTATAGAAACGATTGCCCAGCGAGTCGGATTCCGCCGCGTAGAAGTTAGAGATGGACAATTCTTAGTGAATGGAATAGCGATCCTTCTCAAAGGCGTGAACCGACATGACCACCATCCAGATACGGGGCGAACCGTTACAGTATCAACGATGCTTGAAGATATCCAATTGATGAAGCGACACAATATTAATGCCGTGCGGACGGCGCATTATCCGAACGACCCAAGGTTCTATGATCTATGTGATGAGTATGGGCTGTATGTTATGGAAGAAACAGACTTAGAAACGCATGGCTTCGAGCCGCTGGGCAATATTTCACGTCTTAGTGACGACCCGGCTTGGAAGGACGCTTATGTTGACCGCATCCGCCGTATGGTGGAGCGAGATAAGAATCATCCTTCCGTTATTTTCTGGTCGCTTGGTAATGAATCCGGCTTCGGCTGCAATTTCAGTGCAATGTCTGAGTGGTGTAAAGCCAATGATTCCACACGACTCATCCATTATGAAGAGGACCGTGAAGCGGAAGTATGTGATGTAGTGAGCACCATGTATTCTTCCGTGGAGAAAATGGAAGGCTTCGGTCAGCTAACGGATCATCCGAAGCCGCATATTCTATGTGAATTTGCCCATGCGATGGGCAATGGTCCGGGTGGGTTACGGCCGTATTTTGACACATTTGATGCTTATCGGCGCCTTCAAGGCGGCTTTGTCTGGGAATGGATTGACCATGGGCTTAGCAGAAAAACAATCGATGGCAAGGTCGATTATGCTTATGGCGGAGATTATGGAGATGTACCGAATAACAGTAATTTTGTGATTGATGGGTTGGTTCGTCCAGACCGTACTCCATCGCCGGGACTCATTGAATATAAGAAAATCATCGAACCTGTAAGGGTCGAAATGATAGATGCAGGAAAGATTCGCGTAACGAATCGGTATGACTTCATAACACTAGATCATCTACAGGTCCATTACAGTATCACGGCTGATGGACGAACGGTTAACAGTGGTGTACTTGTACTTCCGAAGGTTGGCCCAGGTGATAGCGCAGAGTTATTGATTACAAGCTCGATAGATCAGCATTCGATCCATTTCGAGCCTGGCACGGAGAAATGGCTGAATGTCGGCTTCACGTTAGCAGCAGACTGCGCATGGGCGGCGCAAGGGCATGAGGTAGCTTGGCTCAGTTTGCACTGTCGAGCCATTCATCAGCGATATCTTCTCTGTCGCAGCTGTCTGTAGAGCAGAAATTGTCAGTCACCGAAGAGGGACGTGAGCTTATCCTTGGGAATGATAGTTTCCGCATTTCCTTTAATCGTCTACGTGTAGGAATCACATCGCTTCGCCTGAACGGAAAAGAACTGATTCAACAGGGACCGCGGCTGAATTTCTGGCGTGCACCGATTGATAACGACATGTATGTGCTTCCGGAGTGGCGCAAGGCACACCTCGATCGACTGACAGAGCGTATAGACAAATTCCATTGGGAGCAACTGGACGAAACGTCTGTACGGGTTACTTGGACCTCACGTATAGCACCACCTGTCTACGATTGGGGCTTCCGTTGTGAAACGTCGTATACGGTCACTTCAAGCGGACTCATCATTATGGATGTGAAGGGAGTGCCTGAAGGAACACTACCAGCTATGCTCCCAAAAATTGGTCTTCAGATGGAAGTGCCTGGAGATATAGAACATGTGAAGTGGTATGGGCGTGGTCCGGGAGAGAGCTATTCAGATAGCCGGGAAGCGGGACGCTTCGGAGTATACCAGAGTAACGTAGATCAATTGTTCACGGAGTATATTTATCCGCAGGAGAACGGAAATCGCACGGATGTTAGATGGGTGTCGATAGCCGATGGAGCAGGGATTGGACTGCTGGCGGCAGGGGCGCCAACGCTTGATTTCAGCGCTAGACGTTACACTGATGGCGATTTGGAGAAGGCGCAGCATATGAGCGATTTGACGCCTCGTGATTTCATTACACTGAATCTGGATTACCGGCAGAACGGACTAGGAAGTAACAGCTGTGGCCCAGCACAGTCACCTGAGAATACGGTTAAGCCGGAACCGTTCCAGTTCCGCATCTTGCTTCAAGCGTATATGGCGGAAGATAGCTCTCCTGAAAGGCTGAGCCGCCTAATGAGTGCAGAAGCAAAACAACATGATATGGAGGCGAATCATCATGCGTAACACACAGGACGTTTTGAATTTATCTGGCAAGGTTGCCGTCGTTACTGGCGGGGCATCAGGCATTGGGCTGGCCACCGCTGAGCTTCTGGCGAGCTTCGGGGCACATGCGGTTTTGATTGATATTAATGAGACTGCGGGTAAAGAGGCAGCCGCAGGTATCTGTGAACAGGGAGGACAGGCCAGCTTTTATTGCTGCAACGTGACCTCAGCCGCAGAATGTGAACGCACAGCCTCAGAGATTGAGTCAGCACTTGGAGGGATTCACATTCTGTTTAATAACGCAGGCGTTATCCGGCGCAAAACGGTTACTGAGCTGGATGAAAAGGACTGGGATCTTGTACTAGATGTCTCACTCAAAGGGGTCTATCTCCTCTCTAAATATGTCATTCCTATTATGGAGCAAAGCGGTGGAGGAAGCATTATTAACACAGGCTCTGGCTGGGGTCTGAAAGGTGGAGACCGCGCCGCAGCTTATTGCGCGGCAAAAGCAGGTGTAGTTAATCTGACGCGTGCCATGGCCATTGATCATGGAATAGCGAACATTCGAGTTAACTGTGTATCACCAGGTGATACAGATACACCGCTCCTACGTGACGAAGCGAAGCAGCTACAGCAGGATGAAGCAGCATTTCTGGTCGCCTCTGCAGGAGGCAGACCGCTGGAGCGTCTAGGTACACCACGTGATATCGCGAATGCCGTATTGTTTCTAGCGAGTGATTTGTCATCATGGATAACAGGCAGTGTGCTCGTCGTTGACGGAGGCGGAATTGCGTAGGATGGATAAGAACTATTATTTTCTCAACATGAACGGAGGCGTTATTTGTGGCTGACAACAGAACGTATGCCCATCCTTATATTCCAAATACCGTTCCGGAGGTCCGGGACGCGATGTTGAAAGAAATTGGTCTAACGTCTATGGAGCAGCTCCATGACGCGATTCCTGAGAGCTTGAAGCTAAAGCGGGAAATGAAACTTCCGCCGGCCATGAATGAGTACGAACTGCGCCGCCATATTGATGGACTGCTAGCGAAGAACAAGCATGGTGCAGAGTATCTTAATTTTTTGGGCGCAGGATGCTGGCAGCATTTCATTCCGGCTGTATGCGACGAGATTAATCAGCGTTCTGAATTCGTGACAGCCTATGCTGGAGAGCCTTATGAAGACCACGGTCGGTTCCAAGCCTTGTTCGAGTATCAAAGCCTGCTTGCTGAGCTGGTGGATATGGATGTCGTGAACGTTCCAACCTTTGACTGGGCTCAGGCGGCTTCCACAGCGATCCGCATGGCGGGGCGTATTACAGGGCGCAAGATCGTGCTGCTTCCGCGTTCCGTAGATCCAGATAAGGCGGCGATTATTCGTAATTACTGCACTCCGGTCATGGATATCCAGTATGTTGATATCGATCAGATGACAGGACGAATGGATCTGAATGATCTGCGAAGCAAATTAAGTGACGATACGGCCGCGATATACTTTGAAAATCCCGGGTACCTAGGAATCATTGAGGATCAGGGAGCTGAGATATCTGAGCTTGCTCATAAGATAAATGCTGTTTCTATTGTAGGTGTTGACCCCATATCACTTGGAGTTCTGGAGCCTCCGGGCCGTTACGGGGCAGATATCATTTGCGGTGATTTGCAGCCGCTGGGTATGCATATGAACTTTGGCGGTGGGCAGGCTGGCTTCATTGCAACACGTGATGAGGAGAAATATGTAATGGAATATCCTTCACGGTTATTTGGCATCGTGCCAACTGAGGTGGAAGGCGAATATGGTTTCGGAGATGTCGCTTATGAACGTACATCATTCGCTCTTCGGGAGAAGGGCAAGGAATCGGTAGGAACTCAGACTGCTTTATGGGGAATTACGGCAGGCGTTTATCTGGCTCTACTCGGACCCGTCGGAATGCAGGAGGTTGGTAGCACCATTATCCAGAAATCGCATTATGCTGCGAAGCAGATATCACTGATTCCAGGAGTATCTCTTCGTTTTGAAAGTGGCACCTTCTTCAAGGAGTTTGTCGTTGATTTTAATGAGTCGGGACTAACCGTTGAAGAAATCAATCGGAGATTAATGGAGACAGGGATTTTTGGAGGTAAGGATTTGTCTGTATCCTACCCAGCATGGGGGCAATGCGCGCTGTACTGTGTCACGGAAACGCATACTCAAGCGGATTTGGACCGACTTGTCGCTACTCTTCGTTCCATTGTCAGCACATCATAAGATCATATAGAGGAGGACTAAAGCGCCATGAAACGGATTCGTAGAGATCAAAAGGTTCGTCAGTTTCACCAAGCTAAATGGGATGAGCCCGTTATCTTTGAGCTTCATCGGCCCGGAGAGCGGGGCGTTATCCCACCGGGAACGGAAGTGGCTGTAGCCGCTGAAGTAGGCTGCGCGGAAGATAGTGTACCGGCGTCCATGTGGCGGCGCAATACTCCGGCTTTGCCAGAAATCGGCCAGGCAAAGGTGCTGCGCCATTATCTGAGATTATCCCAGGAAACGCTGGGATCGGATATGAACGTAGAAATCGGGCAGGGAACCTGCACGATGAAATATATACCTCGGATCAACGAAATGCTTATCCGCAATCCGCGTATGACTGAGCTTCATCCGCTACAGGATGTGGATTCTGTTCAGGGGATGCTGGAAATATTCCATAATCTCGATCTAGCGATGAGAGATATTTCCGGTATGGATGCGTTCTCCTTTCAGCCAAGTAGTGGGACCCAGGCACTTTTGGCTATGGCCTCTATCGTCCGCGCCTATCATGATTCGAATGGTGAAGGTGAACAGCGTGATGAGATTATTACAACAATCTTCTCCCATCCATCTCAGGCGGCTACTGCTGCCGTTAAAGGATATAAGATTATTACGCTGCATCCAGACGAGGACGGATTCCCAGATCTTGAGAAGCTGAAGAGCGTTGTCTCTGAGCGGACAGCCGGGTTCGTCGTGGCGAATCCCGAGGATACTGGTATCTATAACCACCGTATTCGCGAATTTACGGATGTGGTACACGCAGCTGGTGGGGTTTGCTACTATGATCAGGCGAACGCAAATGGTCTACTTGGCATTACAAGAGCGAAGGAAGCGGGCTTTGATATGTGTTTCTTCAATCTTCACAAGACCTTTGCTGCACCCCATATGTGCGGCGGTCCTGCGACGGGAGCTCTCGGGGTGACGGAAGCACTGAAGAATTTCATGCCCGGACCTTTGGTGGACAAAGAAGAGGGCGGACGTTATATCTTGAGAGATCAAACCGAGCTCAGCATCGGTAAGGTTCGAAGCTTTCACGGCGTGGCCCAGACCGTACTCCGCTCCTACGCTTGGATTATGAGCCTTGGACCGGATGGTTTGAAGGATGTAGCCCAAGTTGCGGTACTAAATAATAACTATTTATATCATAAAATAGTTCAAATCCGCGGTGCGAGCGCCCCGTATGTTCAAGGGCGACGTTTAGAACAGGTCCGCTACAGCTGGAAGCAGCTGACCGATGAGACTGGAGTGACTACGGAGGATATTACGCGCAGAATGTGTGACTTCGGCCTGCATTACTGGACCTCTCATCATCCATATATTGTGCCGCAGCCATTCACACTGGAGCCAACTGAATCCTATTCCAAGGAGGATCTCGACGAGTATATCCATGCGCTGGAGCATATCTCGAATGAAGCTTATACAGAGCCAGATATCGTCAAATCGGCTCCGCATAGCAGCACGGTGCACCGCAATGATGAATCATCTTTGGACGATCCGAAGCAGTGGTGTATTACCTGGCGTGCATATTTGAAGAAAACACAGCCAGAGCTTCAAGAACAACATTAGCTTGAACTAAGCACTCTTCTTTAACTGGTTCATATAGGTGAACGTTATTCGTTCTATAGAATACTAAAGCAAAGATGACTCTCAACATGTGTTGGGAGTCATCTTTTTGCAACTAATATGGAACCAGCCTTAAAAGAGACTGAACAATGCTTAAGAGTTTCCGGTATGCGTGGAGAAAGTGATTGCTTTTGCAACGGTGTAGCCATGAGCTAGAAATGTGGAGTAATTAAGACCCATATTCCTTGCTGGGACAGACAAAAGGAACTTCGAGAACACAGGCAATCAGATAACCACGTCAACGATTACGTATGTATTACACTTTAGTAAATTTAACTCTTTTTTAAAATTTTAATGGTCACACTTGTGCCAACTCCGAACGTACTTTCAATGGAAAGTCCACATGGGTAGCCATAGGTATACTCCAAACGATTGTGTACGTTCTTCATCCCATATCCGCCGCTGGGTTTATTCAGAGTACCTTGTCTGATCTCTTTCAGAGTTGTTATCGGAATACCCACGCCTTCGTCTGAAACGGACATGACAATATATTGATCGTCTTCTTTTACGGTTATGGTGATCGTACCCGTTTGGCTTTCCTTCTCCATAATACCATGGAGGATCGCATTCTCGACTAGCGGTTGAAGCAAGAGCTTGGTCGTTCTGTAGGTAGTGAGCGATTCCGGAACATCAATACATAAGCTGATTTTACCGCCAAACCTCATGTTTTGGATTCGCACGTAAGCCGAGACATGATTGAGCTCGTCCTTGATAGAGATGAAGTCTTCTCCATTGCTTAAGCTCAATTTATAGAAATCGGATAAAGATGTGATGAGCAAGCGGATATCTTCTGCACTGTATTTCAAGGCAAGCCAGTTGACCATGTCCAGTGTGTTATAGAGAAAATGAGGGTTGATTTGAGCTTGAAGGGCTTTCAGTTCCACATTCTTCACTTCACGGCCCAGCTCGTATTTGTCGGCCGCCAAATCATCGATTCGTGACAGCATGCGATTGAAGGTAGATATTAATTCGCCGATCTCATCGTTATTCTTAGGATCGAGAGCCAGTTGAGTCTCTTTGACGCCTACCTTTCTCATGGATTTGGTGAGCCTTCGTATTCGCAACGTACCTGAAGCCGATACATAATAGGCAAGAGGAAAGGCTAGTGCTGCTACGCCTGCGAAGATGAGCAATAGCTGGTTCCGTGTATGCCTAGAAAGATCAACTATGTCTCGTAGGGGCACCGATAATACAAACCTCCAATCGGAGTTGTCAATCGGAACCACTCCGATTAGGGTACGCTCCTGTCCTAAAACAACTGTGCCGAGGTTGCTACGAGAAGTTAGCTGTTGGAGGGCATGTACATAGTCTTCAACACTGCCTGCCTGATTGCCGGTGCCAGCAATAATTTCATTGCGGCTGTTAATAAGCAGGGCTGAGGTTGAAGGCGTAAACCTGGCTTGATTAAGGATCTCGAGAAGTACAGATTTTGGAATGTCGGCACGCAGTAAGCTGTTTATTTCCGAATTATACAACGGCCTAGGAATATTTCGGAAGAATGATACAGCGTCCGGTATCTTGACATCCCCGACGAGTTCAGAGGGAAGCCAAAGATATGGGCTGCTGCTTTTCTTAACCAACGCCATCCATGTGCTATGTTCGAAGTCATCCAATAGTAGAAATTGGTCGGAAGACTGCACAGCAGCCATGCCGCCGCGCATGTATAGACTAATGTTCTTGATGTCGGGTGTGGACTGTACATTGTAGATTAATTGGTTGTACATATATTTGTTCAGCAGCCAATTTCCAATGTTCTCATGGTAAACGGAGGTATCGGTCGTAACGATCGACTGGATTGTATCATGTATGGCCATCATCTCGACAATTTTACGAATGGATCCCGTCTTGTAGTTAAGGAACGATCCTGATTGCTCCAACACAACCTTAAGAGAGTTCAGCGCTTGCTGCTCATTATTCCGCTGTGTAACGTAGTTGTTCACGGTAATAATCAGAATGGAGGTGGCGGTTAAAAGTGCAAAGTAAGACAGGAACAGCTTGTTCTTGATGCTGAGGTCTGGAATAAGCTTCATAGCAGCTTTCATGTATAATCACGCTCTCTCCCTTTCCCGAAATTCGGAAGGGGATATCCCATTTAACTTCTTAAAAATAAAAGAGAAGTAGTTTGCGTCATTGAACCCTACCATCGATGCGACCTCATACAGCTTCAAATGCTGCTTCTTAAGAAGCTCCTTGGCCTTCACCAGACGGAATTCAGTAAGATATTCATTCACGGTGCTTCCCGTTTCTTTTTTAAAAAGTACGCACATATAGCTTAGGCTTAAATAAGTGCGTTCTGATATGATACGGGTGGATAGTTCTGCATCGGAATAATGCTCGCGTATATAGACGAGCACATTGCTGATTTTGGCGCTCACGGCGGACTGCTCCTTCCAAATGGAGAACACAGCCTGGATATTCCCTTCCACATAGTCGCACACATTTGCTAATGTAGGTAATCTGGCGATTTCCTGCCAAATGAACGGCTCCTGATGTTGAGAATCATTGGTAAGGGTTATGCCTCGTTCTACGGCAAATTCGTGTAGAATCATCAGCAGTCGGAAGAAGGCGTTAGTGACGGATGAAATGTCAGATGAGCGCTGATTTTGAGCGTTTGCCATCAACTGATGAAGAAGATGAATTGCCCCGGCCGGATCATCATTACGAAGCAGTGTCCGATAATCTCGGCATACTTCCTCTGTCAATAACGGGGGATGTTCTGATGCTGGGGTCAAAGCTGTGTGGAAAGCAAGACCTTGACCGTCGTAAAACAGAGCATTTACGGCTTCAAGTGCGGACCTGCATGCCGATCGGATATGATCCAGCCCCTCGCTGCACCGCCCATACCAATAGAGAAGGTGAGATCAGGACCGAATTGGCGATCTAGCCGTTCGAGCCATTGTGCTGCTGTGGCAGCTTGATCGATATAAGATTTCGAGAGATAGAGCAGTGTATGCGAATCAACAGCTTCACAAAGCTCAGTTTCCCGTGACTGACTGCGTATCCAAGCAGACACGAGCTCAATCGCTTTTTCTGAGTAGTTTGTTTTAGTTTCTGACTGTTCCATGATGCGGATACTGAATGGCGCAAAAGGCCCAATGAGGAACAATTCCAGTTCATCTTCCCAATCGACTTTGTTTTCAGCAGCTTTCTCGGGTGATAGGATTCGCTGAAGAACACGCTGTTTAATCGACCTTTGCATGATCTCCCTGCTTGCGGTTTCCATTTCACACACGGAAACGCTTTCAATAATAGCTTCAGACAATTCGTTCAGCTTAACAGGCTTCTCCACATAACGTATCGCCTTCAGATGAATGGCTGCCTTTAAATACTCCTTATCTGAATAACCGCTTAGAAAGATGAATTTGATATTTGGATAAGTCTCCTTTACCTGGGTCGCTAGCTCGATTCCATTCATACGCGGCATGCGCACGTCACTGAGGATAACATTCGGCTTGAAATGGGGTATAAGTTCCATTGCTTGCAAGCCATTGCATGCTACTTGTACGTCATCGACGCCTAATTCCCTCCAATTGATATGTTCTTTTAAGCTCGCAGTCGTTAATGGCTCGTCGTCAACAAGCAGCAGTCTCATGGCGATTCCCCCCATAGTCATCATCGTACACCTACTATACTTTGGAAGTATGGTCTGTGCAATAACAAGGGTTTCTTGGTTAGAAGAAAAAGGAATATAACAAAGAAAAAAGAAATTTTACCCCGTTACACTAGATTACACAGGCGGCCTATAATGACACAGTAAGCAATATTGTAAGCGCAATCATATTAGAGGTCATTAAATTCTAGAGGGGTGGTATCAATGCAGGACGGATTCATCAAAGTATTCATCAAAGAAATATTCAGGAACAAAATCCTGTATCTCATGTTTATTCCTGTCGCTCTTTACTTCTTTATTATGAACTATATTCCCATGGCCGGGATTGTTGTCGCCTTCAAGAGCTTCAATTACCGTGACGGAATATTCGGCAGTCCATGGTCCGGCTGGGAGAACTTTCATTACTTCTTCTCGTCAGGCAAAGCGTGGATTGTGACACGCAACACATTTGTATACAACTTGGTATTCCTGGCAGCTTATTTATTCTTCTCAATGTTCCTTGCGGTGCTCATAGCCGAAATCGCTGGTAAATGGTTCAAGAAAGTTGCTCAAACGATGCTCTTTCTGCCGTACTTCCTATCTTGGGTTGCCGTTGCCGCTATTGTCTACAATCTCTTTAATTATGACTACGGCCTTGTAAATTCCTTGCTAAATTCAATAGGATTGAACGCTGTAGATATTTACTCGGAGGTTAAATACTGGTATTTTCTTTTGCCTTTCTTCTACGTATGGAAGTGGGTTGGCTTCGGCAGTGTGCTTTATTTATCTGCATCATGGGTCTTGATTCGTCACAGTACGAGGCAGCAAAGATTGATGGAGCTAATGCGTTTCAGCGTATCCGATATTTGACACTACCACTTCTAAAGCCGACTACTATTACATTGGCCCTGCTTGGAGTAGGGAAGATCATGCGTGGTGAGTTCGATATGTTCTATCAATTAATCGGCAATAATGGCATCCTGATGGATGCAACTGACATAATCGATACCCTAGTATTTCGTTCACTTGTTGTTAGTCAGGATTTCGGGATGGCATCCGCTGGAGGGCTTTATCAATCTGTATTGTGCTTTGTCATCATCGTGATTGCAAATGGGCTTGTCAAGCGGTATGACCGTGACAACGCACTGTTCTAAGCTACTATTTGAGGTGAGACTATGAAAATCAAAGAGTTAGATCAACGAATATTGAATGCCATCGGTTATATTACGGTTACCTTTTTCGCTTTGCTTGCAGTCGTCCCGTTTTTTTTCGTTGTGATTAATTCCTTCGCTTCCGAACATGCAATTGTGTATTACGGTTATTCCTTTATCCCGAAGGAGTTCTCGCTGGATGCTTATAAGATGGTATTTCAGAGCTCGGGAAAAATGCTCCGCGCCTATGAAATTACCATATTAGTTACGGTAGTGGGAACGTGTATCTCCTTGTTCATCTCGATGATGTCCGCCTATGTGTTGTATCGAAAGGATGTTCGTTACCGTAACAGCCTAGCGTTCTTTCTATATTTCACAACTCTATTTAATGGTGGGCTCGTTCCGTTCTATCTGCTTGTCGTGCAATATCTACATTTGAAGAATACCATCTTCATTCTGATTTTATCGGGGATGTTCAGTGTGATGAATATCTTGATCTTACGCAATTTCATTAGCGGCTCTATACCCGATGCACTGGTTGAATCAGCCAAGATCGATGGAGCTGGAGATTTCCGGATTTTTCTAGGCATTATTCTTCCGCTCTCGAAGCCGGCCATAGCTGCAATCGGCATGTTTACCGCGCTTGGTTACTGGAACGATTGGTGGACGCCGCTTATGTTCATCGAGAAGCAAGAACTGTATCCGTTGCAGTATACGCTATACAAAATATTGTCGAGCGCAAACTTCTCTTCGCAAATCGTGAACAGCGTACCGCGACTGGACATGCCCAAGGAATCATTGAAACTGGCCCTGACGGTTGTGGCAACTGGACCGATTGTATTCCTGTACCCATTTGTGCAGAAGTACTTTGTAAAAGGCATTACAGTGGGTGCAGTTAAAGGCTAACCTGGAGATTTGTAGGGGAGGTGATCTGTGCCTCAGGACGGAAAAAATTCAGAAGTTTAGATTTGTAAGGTATACATTTTACCATGATTAAGGAGGGTCAATATGACAATTAGAAAGAAGCACTCAATCGTTACAATTATGCTCGTCATGTTAATGATCTTATCGGGTTGCAGTGGGAATGACGCTGGCAGCAAAGCCAATGATGGCAAAACAAATACTGCTTCTAACACAGCTTCAAAGAATGCGGCAGGTACGGACACTTCGGACGATGTTAATTTGGTGTTCTATCTGCTGGGAGAAGCACCAGCGGGTATGGACGCGGTAGTCAAGGAACTGAACAAGAAGATGAAGGCCGACATCAACTCGACTGTGGAGTTCCGCTACATCGGCTGGGGGGATCTGGCCTCCAAGTACCCGCTTGTGCTTGCGGCAGGTGAAGATGTTGATTTGATATATTCGGCGAACTGGGCTTATTACAACCAGGAAGCGGCCAAAGGCGCTTTCCGTGAACTGACGAAGGAAGATCTGCAGAAGTTTATGCCGCTACATCACAAAGCAACGCCGGAGAAAGCATGGAAAGAAGCAGAGGTTAACGGCAAAATTTTCATGGTGCCGACCGCTACTCCTGACCAAAAGGTGCCTGTAACTCTGATTCGCGGCGATTTGAGAAAGAAGTATGGAGTGCCTGAAATTAAAAAATTCAGCGATCTTGAGCCTTATCTCGATGCGATTAAGAAGAACGAAAAAGGCATGATCCCAATCAATATGGACAGCCAATATGACTATGGCAAGGTATTCACTAACCTTCAGAACGAGATGGGACCGGCATCCGTTGACGCGGTGCTTGTTACAAACGGCTGGACGGGAACCGCTACAGAGTGGGATGACCCAGAGTATAAGGTTCATTCCATCTTCGAACCTTACATGCTTGAAAGCTATAAGGGTGCAGCTAAAATCGCGAAATCCTGGTATGACAACGGATATCTGAACAAAAATGCAATTTCTAATACGGTTCGAAGCAAGGATGCTTTCGAACAAGGAAAATCTGCAGTCGGTATCGGGAACTCTAACGATATTCAGAGCACATTGGCTAAGGCTGACGAGATGGTTGGGAGGTTGAAATTATCCCGAACCTGTCCCAAAAGGGCACTTACCCAATGGACCCTTATATTAACAATGGTGTAGCTGTCGCGGCTAATTCCAAGAATCCGGAGCGCGCGATGATGGCACTTGACCTCATTATGGAGGATCCTTCTTATAATATGCTGGTTTCCTTCGGTATCGAAGGCACAAACTATGTAATGAAGGACGACAAGGTGGCTCTACCGGAAGGAGTAACGGCCGAGACAAATACATATCCGTTGGATGCGGCTGGATTCTGGTTTACGAACAAAAGCCAATACCCTTCTCTTGCGTCATGGTCTGAACAATACATTGCTCATAAACAATCGCTTAAGAATTATCTAATTCCCGCCAAGTTCAATTCTTATTCGGTGGACACATCCAGCATGAAGAGCGAGGTTGCTAATCTGAACACTGTCTATACCCAGTATATGATGCCAATCTATGGGGGTAACATTCAGGACGTTGACCAAGCCTTCAAGAAGCTAGAGGAAAATGCGAAGAAAGCAGGCTTGGATAAAGTGCTTGCGGAAACAAGCAAACAAATTAAGGATTTTACAGCGAATCACTAAATTTAGCATGTCCCGGCGCATGGAAGACTGTCCTGCGCTGGGAATCTACTAAATGAGGAGGACAATTAATGTTAAAGAAAAGAATGAGAAAGTTCGTTGCTGTTGCGCTCTGTTGTATTCTCAGTACTGGGTGGACTCTATCAGGTACCAACCAAGTCAGTGCTGCGGCCTCGGTTGCAAAGGGGGCGGATATCGGATGGCTTAGCCAGCTGGAAGCTAATGGTTATACCTGGAAGGATCAGAATGGGGTGCAGAAGGATGCCCTCCAAATTCTGAAAGACAACGGAGTGGACTCCGTCAGATTGAGAGTGTTCGTTAACCCGCCTTCCAGCTTCACGTATAAGGGCTCAGACGGTGTGACCAGCTATCTTGGCTTTAATGATAAGGCTGGAGTTGTTGCCATGGCGCGGCGTGCGGATGCGCTGGGTCTGCGTATCATGATCGATTTTCATTACAGTGATGTCTGGGCCGATCCGGGCAAGCAGATTAAGCCTGCGTCATGGGAAGGCCACAGTTTTAATCAATTGCTGACCGATGTGTATGACCATACTTATGATGTAATGAATACCCTGAAATCCTACAATATATATCCGGAATGGGTTCAGGTCGGCAATGAAATCAATTACGGTATGGTTTGGCCTGAAGGGAAAGATACTAATTTTGGGCAGCTGACCCAACTGATTAACAGTGGCTATGATGCGGTAAAGACGGTCAGCCCAAGTTCTAAGGTTGTCGTGCATCTTGCTTATGGTCAGCAGAATGCGCATTTCCGTACATGGTTTGATAAATTCCAGAATAATGGCGGTAAGTGGGATGTAATTGGCATATCCGGGTATATGGCGCCAGGCACCAATTATATGCCGCGAACCGAGGAGTTCGCTTACAACTTGAACGATATGGCCGCCAGATACAACAAGGAGGTTATGGTTTCAGAGTTTGGTGGCAGGTACGATGATCCCGAGAACACCTACAGCGCTTTAGTTTCAGAGCTGGATGCAATCAAGAGTGTTCCGAATGGCAAGGGAATCGGGGTATTCTACTGGGAACCGGAATCCGCACCTGGAGCACTGCCGGATGGATATCCTCTGGGAGCAGCGAAGGTCGTGGGAACGAAACAGCTGCAGTTCACCAAGGCGATCAGTGCCTATAACAGCAATTCACCGTTTGATACAAGCAAGAAATTTAAAATCGTCAACCGGAACAGCGGAAAGGCGTTGAATATCACGGGTGGCTCGACTCAAGACGGTGCTGCTGTCCAGCAATGGACCTATAGTAGCTGGAACAGCCAGAAATTCTATCTGCTAGATTCAGGAAACGGCAACTACCGTATTCAGAACGTGAACAGCATGAAGCTGCTGGATATTGAGAACTCATCCTTGAATGATGGGGCCAAGAATATTCAGTGGTCTAACAACTGGGGTCTCAATCAGCTATGGAAGCTCACTAGTCTGTCTGGAGGCTATGTTCAAATCCAGAATGGAAACAGTGGCAAGCTGCTGGATATTAACGGTGCGTCTACAGCAGATGGTGCATCGACTATTCAATGGTTCAACAATGGTGGATCGAATCAGCAATGGGCCGTGTCACAAACGAACTAAGGATGATGAGACAGCGAAGAAATTCCTTTTAAGGATTTCTTCGCTGTCTATTATTAGGAATTGATCGTTCTTTATGGTGATTACATCTTTTGAATATAATTTAAAGCTTGTCGTTCCCACAGTATGGAGAAAGTGAGGAGTAAATAAAGGCATGAAACAAGAGGACATGGTATTGCATATTTTACCTGATGAATTATGGTGGGGCGGCGTTGTAAATGACGGCGTGCGTATGCCCTTTTCATCTGAAAGTGGAATGGAAAGAGATCTTAACGGTCACTTAGCATACAATCAAGGCTCCCCGCTTCTTTTGTCAAGTAAAGGCCGATATGTATGGTCTGAAGAACCCTTTAAATTCGAGATAACAAATGGTGAGCTTAAGATTAAAGGGATGACAGACGTTGTACATTCAGGACGTAGCGGCGAAAGCTTGAGAGAAGCCTTTCTCTATACATCACAAACTTTTTTTCCTTCAAACGGAACGATCCCAGATAAAAGATTCTTCAACGTTCCTCAATATAACACTTGGATGGAAATGTCATATGATTGCACGCAACAGAAAGTAATAGACTATGCTGAGGCGATAATTGAGAATGGTCTACCACCCGGTGTATTAATGATTGATGACAACTGGCATGTGGATTATGGAATCCTAGATTTTGATAGTAGGAGATTTCCCGATGCTAAGAAAATGATAGAGCGATTGCATGAGCTTGGCTTTACAGTAATGCTGTGGGTGAGCCCATTTATTAGCCCAGACAGCTCTGTATATCGTGCACTGCAAAGAAAAGGTTATCTTATTCGGGAGGGGAACAGCCGACCTGTAATTCGGGAATGGTGGAATGGGTTTAGTGCGATTCTCGACCTTACCCATCCAGAGGCGGAGCAATGGTTTAGAGGAGAATTGGATAACCTGATGCAGTCTTATGACATCGACGGTTTCAAGCTGGATGCTGGAGACCCGGAATATTACGCCTCGGATGACGTGACATATAGGACAACAACACCAAATGAGCAGAGCGAAATCTGGGCGCAATTGGGACTACATTACCGTTTTAACGAATATCGTGCCTGTTGGAAAATGGGCGGTCAACCGCTTGTACAGCGCCTAAGCGACAAGAATCATAGCTGGGGACTGGACGGCCTTCGCAGCCTGATTCCAAATGGGCTGGCACAAGGACTTCTCGGTTACGCGTTTAACTGCCCTGATATGGTGGGCGGTGGCCAATATGAGGACTTAATTAGACCGGATTTCAAGGTGGATCAGGAACTATTCGTGCGTTATGCACAGTGTGCAGCTCTGTTCCCGATGATGCAGTTTTCAACGGCACCATGGCGTGTTCTTGATGCAAAGCATACAGCATTATGTATCCAAGCGGCACAGCTACATGTTGAGATGGGCGAAATTATTGAGGGACTAGCCATTCGTGCAGGCATAACGGGAGAGCCTATAATGCGTCATTTGGCATATATGTATCCGCATATGGGTTATGAATCGGTCATGGACGAGTTTCTTCTAGGGGATCTAATTTTAGTAGCGCCCGTATTAGAGCAAGGAGCTACTCGCCGAACAATCGTATTCCCTCCAGGAGAATGGGTTGGTGATGATGGTTCAGTTGTTCTTGGCCCGTGTAAATTGGATGTCGAAGCTCAGCTTGAACGTTTGCCATGGTACCGAAAAAGGAATTACCAGTGTTCCCTCTAGCATTCAATAGAGTAAGTAATGTTCGATAAGAAACGCAAAAAAGACGGATCGGAGACGATAACGTTTTTTTGTTGTAAACATTAAACATTTTGTTAATAGAAAAGAGGAACAAACATGACAACGTCATTTCCACTCATCAGCCCGAAGCTGAATGGTTTCATGCATGGAGCGGATTATAATCCGGATCAGTGGCAGCACTCACCTGAAATTCTCGAAGAAGACATACGGTTAATGAAGCTCGCCAAATGTAACGTGATGGCTATTGGTATTTTTGCTTGGTCAGCCATTGAGCCGGAGGAAGGACACTTTACGTTTGATTGGCTTGATCAGGTTCTAAATCGATTTGCCGAGAATGGAATCTATGCGTGGCTGGCAACTCCAAGCGGCGCGAGACCTGTATGGATGTCAGCCCGTTATCCTGAAGTACTGCGCGTGAACGCTCAACGTGTGCGGAACTTGCATGGAGGCCGCCACAACCACTGTTATACATCGCCAATTTATCGCGAGAAAATACGTCTTATGAATTCCAAGCTGGCAGAACGATATGCTCATCATCCTGCGGTCATCGGATGGCATATTTCTAATGAATACGGAGGTGAATGTCATTGTGATTACTGTCAGGAAGCATTTCGTGAATGGTTGAAGGAGCGTTACGGTACCTTGGATCAGGTGAACCAAGCCTGGTGGACAAGTTTCTGGAGTCACACCTATAGCAACTGGTCTCAGATAGAATCACCCGCACCGCATGGAGAAACCGCTGTGCATGGACATAATCTGGATTGGAAAAGATTTGTTACCGACCGCACAGTGGATTTCTGTTCCCATGAGATTGCTCCGCTTCGGGAAGTTCGTCCAGAATTGCCAGTCACAGCGAATATGATGGATTGGTTTGAAGGTGTGGACTACCGAAAACTTGCGAAAATACTTGATATCATTTCTTGGGATGCCTATCCGACCTGGCATGATCTGCAGGATCCCGGGAAGGTAGCTGCATGGTTCTCTTTCAACCATGACTTGTTCCGATCTCTAAAAGGCGGGCAGCCGTTTATGCTCATGGAGAGCACACCGAGTATGACCAACTGGCAGGCTGTGAGCAAGCTAAAGCGTCCTGGTATGCACGTACTGTCTTCTCTCCATGCGGTGGCACATGGGTCGGATTCTGTTCAGTACTTTCAGTGGAGAAAGAGCCGCGGTTCCAGCGAGAAGCTGCATGGAGCTGTCGTTGATCATGTTGGACATGAACATACAAGAGTATTTCGTGAGGTTGCTGAGCTAGGAGAGATACTGGTGAAAATAGGAGAAATTGCGGGTAGCACAGTTTCTGCACAAACGGCAATCATCACCGATTGGGATAATCGCTGGGCAATTAAAGATTCTCAGGGACCATTAAACCGTGGAATTGACTATGAAAATACAGTCATACAGCATTATCGTGCTTTCTGGGAACTCGGAGTTCCAGTTGATATTATTGGATCTGAAGATGATCTCTCCAAATATAAGCTGATAGTGGCCCCTATGATGTATTTATGTACCGAGCAGGCAGGATCGGCTATTGAAGCCTTTGTTGCAGGTGGGGGTACGTTTATAACTACGTATTGGTCGGGGATTGTAAATGAAAGCGACCTTTGTCATATGGGTGGATTTCCTGGACCCCTGCGGCGAACGCTGGGTATTTGGTCTGAAGAGATTGACGGGCTGCATTTAGGGGAAGAGAATGCCATTGTGTGTGATGTAAACAATCATTTAAAGCTTAAGAAAAGTTACGATGCATATGATTTATGTGATCTGATACATACGGAAAGCGCTGAAGTGCTCGCGGAATATAGGGATGACTTTTACGCAGGTTTCCCAGCACTAACCGTTAATACCCTTGGACAGGGTAAAGCGTATTATATCGCTACGCGGGTGAAGGAGCCATTTTATGATGACTTTTATAGCCAAGTGATTGAACAGGTGGGTATTAAACGAGCTCTTAAGACAAATTTGCCTCAAGGTGTAACTGCACAACTACGTACCAGTGGAGAGAATGAGTATATATTCCTGCTCAATTTCAGCGATAAGGAACAAGAGATCCCGTTACATGGCGCTCTTTTGATGGATATGAGCAGTGCAAAGATAGAGAGCGTTTCGGTGCATCTGCCAGTTCACGGTGTGAAGGTTTTGAAACGAGCCATTACTTCTAAATGATTATTTGAAGCGATTATTCGCTCTATAATTGACATACAAATTCAGGATATGTTATATAAAAAGAAGGAATTAGCACTCAGAGCATTTGAGTGCTAAAATAGGTAATAGACTATTTTGATATTGGAAGGAGATTTATTATTCATGGCTAAACAAGAATTCAAAGCAGAATCGAAACGATTGCTAGAATGATGATTAACTCCATTTATACGCAGCGTGAAATTTTTATCAGAGAGCTGATTTCTAATGCAAGCGATGCGATCGACAAGCTTTATTATAAAGCGCTAACTGACGAAACATTGGCTTTTAATAAAGAGGATTACTTCATTAAAGTCACCGCAGATAAAACGAACAGAACGCTGACGATTACAGATACAGGTATTGGTATGACCCAGGAAGATCTGGAGAACAACTTAGGAACAATTGCAAAGAGCGGATCACTTGCCTTTAAGAGCGAGAACGAAGCCAAAGAAGGCCACAATATCATCGGTCAATTTGGTGTTGGGTTCTATTCTGCTTTTATGGTAGCTGATGATGTTACGGTAATTAGTAAAGCTTTGGGAAGTAATGAAGCGTTCAAATGGGAATCCACAGGTACAGATGGATACACGATTGAGCCATGCGAGAAAGATTCCGTAGGTACAGAAATTATATTGAAGATTAAAGAGAACACGGAAGATGATCAATATGATGAGTATCTTGAGGAATACCGTCTCAGAGCGATTATCAAGAAGTATTCTGACTTTATCCGCTACCCTATTAAGATGGATGTGAAAGGTCAACGTCCTAAAGAAGGCACGGAGAATGAATTCGAGGAATACGAAGAAGAACAGACGGTTAATAGCATGGTGCCAATTTGGCGCAAAAATAAGAGCGAGCTCACGCCTGAGGATTACGAGAACTTCTATATGGAGAAGCGTTACGGTTTCGATAAGCCGCTGACACATGTTCATATCAAAGCCGATGGTGCTGTTGTCTATAATGCCATCCTGTTCATTCCAGAGAATACACCATTTGATTACTACTCGAAGGAATATGAGAAAGGCCTAGAGCTGTACTCCAATGGCGTGCTTATTATGGATAAGTGTGCAGACCTGCTACCTGACTATTTTAGTTTTGTAAAAGGTATGGTTGATTCGGAAGACCTGTCACTGAACATTTCTAGAGAAATGCTTCAGCATGATCGCCAGCTAACGCTAATCGCTAAGAACATCAAGAGCAAGGTGAAGAGCCAACTACAAAGCCTGCTGAAAGATGATAGAGAGAAGTACGAACAATTCTATAACTCGTTTGGTAGACAGCTTAAATTTGGTGTATATAACGATTACGGTGCTAATAAGGACGTACTTCAAGATCTGCTCTTGTTCATCTCTTCTAATGAGAAGAAGCTCGTTACCTTGGATGAGTACGTTTCGAGAATGCCTGAAGATCAGAAGTATATCTACTATGCTTCCGGTGAGTCCGTAGATCGTATTGAGAAACTTCCACAAACCGAAATGGTGTCGGATAAGGGTTACGAGATTCTGTACTTTACAGATGATATTGATGAATTTGCGATTAAGATGCTTACAACTTATAAAGATAAAGAATTCAAATCGGTATCAAGCGGAGATTTGGGCATCGAATCCGAGGCAGATGAGAAAGCAACTGAAGCTGAAGAGAACGAGAATAAGGATCTGTTTGAATCGATGAAAGGTCTATTGTCTGGCAAAGTGAAGAATGTCAGAGCATCCAAGAGATTGAAATCTCATCCTGTATGCTTATCTACAGAGGGTGAAGTTACTATTGAAATGGAAAAAATCCTGAAGGCTATGCCTAACGGCCAAGATGTTCAAGCCGATAAAGTGCTAGAAATCAACGTAAACCATGAGGTATTTCAGTCGTTAAAGGCTGCTCATGACAACGATCAGGAGAAGCTAAATCTGTATACACAGTTATTGTATAATCAAGCGCTATTAATTGAAGGATTGCCAATTCAAGATCCTGTTGAATTCACGAATGATATTTGCAAAATTATGCGTTAAGATGGATTGGATTAAAGCCTGCTCCTTAGTTATGATATAGGAGCAGGCTTTTTTCATTTGGACAGGCCATATTTAAGCTTTCACTGTACATATTGTATATGATGTTGTATATTTCATCATACTTGGTTACAAGCGGATAAAGCAGCGACCATAAGAAGGGGATGGAACGGTTTGGATAATAAAGAAGTAGAAGTAGAAGTGATTGATAGCGAGGAAGCAAAGTTTGAGGCATTGAAAAAATCAATCCATCGTAATGCAAATTGGAGAGAACGCCTTGAAGCAATTCAACAATTGGATGACGAAGTAAATGATCAACAGATCATTGATATATTAACGGCTCGGATGAATAACGATTCCGTGTATGAAGTTCAAGAGGCTGCTTACAATAAATTGAAATCACTTGGTGAAGATGTTCAAATGCCTGAGAAGAAAAAGGGCGAGCTTGTTAAGGGATTGACTAAAATCTTAATCAGAATTAAGAAAAGTCTTCCTGCGGGTCATTCGTATGAAGAGTTCAAAGAGAAGTTTAAGAAAATGCGTATCGATATCTATGATGTGTATGAAGGGGAGAAGGGCGCTGAGTTTGATTCATGGCTTGAGAGCACATGGGCGTCTTTACCGAGTAAATAGAAAATGTAATTTTTGTTATACGATGTGATTGAAAAAACCGATTGCATGTTGATGGGGTGAGCCCCGTCTCATGTGCAATCGGTTTTTAATGTTATTGATGTATTATTTATGGTTAACGGATCGCCGTTACTAGCGATTCGAACAGAACCTTCACATGATGCTGGCCTTTGTAAGGCTTAGGAATTTCCTTGTCAATGTTAAGTAGATGGTAGACAGCGGTCATGGCACTGCGTACCGAATATTCTACCGTAAAGACGACATCCTCTGGTATTTCGGTATATTGCCCCAGGAACGCAAAGTTCGTACTTCCCTCAGGGATAACCTGCGGGCGATCCCCTTGAATCCTTGGCATAAACTGACTTGTGATGAAAGGCATCATACATGGAATGACATTAGAGGTCTCTAGTAGATGCGGTAATTCTTCTGTGAAGCGAAGATGTCCGCAAAGTTCAGTTAGAATCTCTGCTCCAGTACATTCCGACATCGGTTTATTTACGTAATTACCTTGTTGATCTCCAGATAGCGCATAGCCCCAGAAGACCTGAACGTTATCAGGCTGATTACGAAAATGAGGCTGATGTGCTAGAACGATGGACATCAGCCAGTTCGAATCCTTGAACGTTACTAATGCTCCTGTTCCTGCTTCATTGCCTGAGAATTCCTCCATTCGCTCGAAGAAGAGTGGTGTATTGCAAGTAACCGTGAATGATTCCCACTTGGACTCCGCAATATGATCGTCGAATGCGGATGGATTGCCGAAGCCTGGCTGCTTAGCCGCAATCTTTTCCCACAATCCAAATGAAGGACCTTTATCTCTTAGGGTTGGAGCGGAATGCATCGACCCTAAATCGGAGTGTTCTGTCATAGAGCCATTCGTGAAGAAGACGAGATCATTGGGTGAGACATGAATTTGTCCATTTAGTCCGTCACGGTTAAAATGAATCCGCTCCGCCGTGCGTTCTGTACCGTTGTTTACGAAGTCAATGTCTGTAACGGTTGTATTCAGCGAGTATTGCACACCATGTTGTTCAAGCCATTGCTGGATCGGTACAACAATAGAATCGTATTGATTAAATGGGGTACGTGCCACGCCTGCAAGTGTATCAATCTGATGAAATTCATGCATGAAGCGAATCATATAGCGTTTAAATTCGACAGCACTGTGCCAAGGCTGAAAGGCAAACATCGTCGCCCACATATACCAGAAATTCGTCTGGAAGAAATGCGCTGTGAACCATTCATTGATCCGTTTAGCACCCAAATCCTCTTCGGACTCGATGAGCAGTTTGCTCATATGTAATCGATCCTGATTGGAGAAGCCCATATGCTTCACATCGACGATCTGTCGGTCTTTATCCACTAATCTTGCTTGAGCGTGGGTCGGATATTGATCTGTAAAAGCGTGAATTTCGTCTTTAACTGAAATTCCTGGAGTATCCACGGATGGAATATCTGCTAGCAGATTCCATGTACATTCATATGTTGGCTTATTAAGCATACGTCCGCCCCGCATAACAAAGCCATCCTGTTCACTTTTTGCTCCATCTAGCGCACCGCCGTTAATGTTCAAATCTTCTAGAATATGAATATTGTGTCCTTTCATCTCTCCATCTCGGATTAGGAAAGCGGCCCCAGCGAGCGAAGCGATACCTCCACCAATAAAATATGCTTGTTTCTCTGAATTTTTTGATGCTTGTGCCATAATTAATCTCCTCCTTTATATAAGCTACATAAGCAAGGAGGCGCGCTTGAGAAACAGGTAGTTGCTAGACAATTATACTTATCTGTCTAAAATTTCAACATTGACTGTAAATTGTCTAGCCATTTTCATTCCAAGAGAGAATCATTTATAATTACATTATGTTCTATAACTCGAGGTGACCTTAGTGTCAGAATCACAGATTACAAAGCGAGCCATTGCAGCTTCTTTGAAGGAGCTCACAGCTACCAATCCCTTATCCAAAATCTCAATTAAGCAAATTGTTGACCACTGTGGTCTTAATCGACAGACATTTTACTATCATTTCAAAGATAAGTTCGATTTAGTCCACTGGATATATTATACCGAGGCGGTTGAGAGTATTGCCGATTACTGCAGCTACGATCGCTGGATTGATGGTATTAACCGAATACTTTCGTATTTGACAGATAATCGAGTTTTTTATATTAATGCGCTAAATACACCAGGACAAAATGCGTTTGATGGCTATCTGTTCGAAGCTACACATAGCCTAATTATGGGAGTTGTGCAAGATGTATCTGCTACGCTTGCGATATCTGAGGTAGATATGAGCTTTATTGCTGAATTCTATACGTTTGCCTTTGTTGGTATTGTGGTGAAATGGGTAAAAGGTGGCATGAACGAAGCGCCGGAGGATGTGGTAGAGCGAATCCGTGATATTGTATCGGGAACATTGCAGCCCGCACTAATGCGCTATAGCGGTTCTGCTCACCCTATGAATAAATAGCGCTGATGAGGAAGACTCTATCATTCATGTAGGAGTAACTGGTTACACTATAGTCAGGCATGGTACAATAGTAAATAAAGGAGTGATTCGTTCACATGGCAATTCAAATCAATATTCAACCAACGCCGAATCCGAATTCGGTTAAGGTAAATGCAAGTGAAGTTATTTTTGAAGGTCCTAAAAGCACGTCTCTGAAAAGTGGGGATGCAACAGACCATCCTTTAGCAAATGCTCTGCTGAGCATTGAGGGTGTCGATAACATATTTGCAATTAAGGATTTCGTTACCGTTAGTAAAGAAGCAGATGCTGATTGGGATACCATTTTACCGCAAGTTGAAGAGGCTTTTAAAAAAGTATACGCATAAGTTAGACGAACAAACTAATTCTTGAACAAAGCTCAAGCTGCGGTATGGCTTGAGCTTTTTATGTGTGGAGGGTACTAACTTAAGGTGCGAATCAATAAATACATCAGTGAGACGGGCTTTTGCTCAAGGCGGCAGACAGATCGAATGATCTCGGAAGGCAGAATTACGATCAATGATGTTATTTGTGAACCGGGGGCAGAGGTAACCGAAGGAGACCTAGTGCTCATTGATGGTGAGCCTATTCCAAAGCGGGCCGACCCAGTGTATATCCTACTACATAAACCCGTCGGGATTACATGTACAGCAGCTAAGCATGTCGAGGGTAATATTATTGATTTTGTGAATTATCCCTCACGGATTTTTGCGGTAGGTAGGCTAGATAAGGCATCTGAAGGTCTAATTTTATTAACAAACGATGGTGCTATCGTTAACAAAATGATGCGTTCAGAGCATGGGCATGAGAAAGAATATGTAGTCACCGTGGACAAGCCCATTACAGATGATTTTCTCTATAAGATGTCGAGTGGAATTGAGATTCTAGGGGTCACAACCAAACGATGCGTAACGACGTATCAGAGTGAATATGTATTTCGTATCATACTGACAGAAGGACTCAATCTCCAAATTCGTAGAATGTGCAAGGAGCTAGGATACCGCGTGCTTAGGCTTGAACGTATCCGTATTATGAACATGCTGATTGAAGGTATAGATAAGGGAACATGGAGAGACCTTACCCCAGAAGAGCTAGAAATACTATTTGAACAGCTAAATTAGGCCTATTACCTTTTGCTGGCAGCATCCAGCAGTATTTATTCCGATATTCCGCCGATAACCGGGATGGAAGGTTTGTCCTTCAGTCCAAGTGTCCACAAATAGTATCTCCTTTCCACGATTTCCAAAATCTAAAAGGGGATAATACAGTACGATTTATCAAGTAGCAATCTATTTACTATTGCTCATAGTGTATAATATAAAAAAAGGGCACATCGGATTACTATGTAATCAATCTGCCCGTTCTTACAAACTGGAAGAGGTGTACATATTGGAAGACCCTATTTTATTATTGGAACAAAGAAATATAAAGCACGCTATTATAGGTGATATTATGACTAGCTTGCCGGAGATCCTTCTTAGTGTAACGAAGTCTAAGCTTTCTTCGCTTGCTTCTGTTAACAATATCTCAGGACGATCAAAGATGAAGAAGGATGAGCTCGCTGATGCTCTTCTGAAATATATTACGGATCCTGATCAGTTGAAGTCTTCTTTGCTTGTAACGGATGAAGAAGAGTGGACACTGTTTGAGTCACTACTTCGTGAACCTAGCATTCAAGATAATTCGTTACCTTACGGTGACTATGCTTATTATCTGGAGCGCGGTCTAGTTGTTACTTACTTCAACGACAATAAGTTCTATATCATCATGCCGGATGAAGTTAAAGCAGCTGCAGAGCAAATCAATATGCAGGAATTGAAAAAAGGACGTAGCAGACGTCAGATCAGCTATCAATATATTCTTGCTGCAGTCCAGTTATACGGAGTTATTGAGCCGTCTAAACTTATTGAAATCTTTAATCAGCAGAACGATGAGCAGCTCACAGAACAGGAACTTACCGAATATATTGATGAAATGTTGGTAAGAGGACAAAGCATTGCTCTACATGACGGTTATATTGTGAATAGCTATCTAGTCAATGATGAGGGAGATAAAGATATCTTGGCTCTGCGCGCTAGTCAAAAAGACAAGCCGTATTATGTGCCTAATCAAGAAGAGTTTCTTCGTTATGCAGATGAGACATACTTCGAAATAACGCCTCAACTAATAGCATTGCAACAATATGTGCTTGCAGAGCTATGTAATGATGAGGAAATGGTTGAATACTTAATTGATGATATCCAGCTTGCTTGTTCAAAGGGTTCATCGATTCAAGACCTGATATATGAATTTGAAAGTCGTAATATTCATTTCAAAACAGCTATGCAAGCACAGAATACTGTAGCTATGCTAGCTGAAATTCATAATCATACAAGAATGTGGTCAAATGCAGGACATACCTTAGTTGAGCTGCAAGAATTAGCTGGCAGCAATGAAGAACAGGAACTTTTACGATTAGTGGGCAGCCAAGAAAGCCCGCAGAATTCTGTTCCAAAAGTAGGACGTAACGAGCCATGTCCGTGTGGTAGTGGACTAAAATATAAAAAGTGCTGTGGAAAGTAATATAACGGTAATGCAAACAAAAGGGAGACTCTGTAGAGTCTCCCTTTTGTTATTGAAGTGCTAACCGGTTGTTGTCTTGCAACAAATCGCTATGATTTTGTTCTACGAATGATAACACTTTATCATATATAATCCGGTGTCCATCTTTATTGGGATGAATCCCATCTGAACAGAGGAATTTAGTGAAATCTGGATGCTCAAGGAATGCCCCACGTACATCAATATATGGAGTCTTAGTCATCTCAGATACTTTAAGAATGGTAGAGTTGTATCTCTCCTGCCACCAATAGATTTTAGTGACGCTACCCAGCCATTTTAGAATGTTTTGCTCTGCAATGGGATTACTCTGACTTACCCATTTAAAATATTTATCTGCATTAAGTGGAGGAAGACTCATTAGAATTGGCGTAATATGCTGACTTCTCAGAAAGCTAATCGCTTCTGAAAGAATGTTCTCAAACATTTTGAAATCGGTCTTGGGGTTATGTTCTGCATCCGGGTTATCTGCAATTTCATTCCAATGAAAATCGCAGTCATTACCGCCATATTCAATTAAAACGATATTGGGCTTATCCTTCAGCACATCTTTTCTGAGATTGCCCATCCCTTTCATCAGGGTATTACCGAACCTTGCTGTGTTGCGAATCCCGCCCTTCAGCTTACTCTGAAGTAGAGATACATAATTTTCTTCAAGTATAATGTACCTGCTGCGCACCTCATCATAAATAACCCCTTTGGAAATAGAGTCTCCTGAAACGATGTACTTGGTATCATTGCTCGAAAAGTACGACTCATGCTCACTCATTGAATCACCCCATTCTAACCGCTCAATCCTCTTAATTGTAATGGTATAGTAGAAGACAACGCAAATTAAGAGATCATTGTATTGACGTGTCTAAAAGGATAAACCTCTATACCTGTGTACTGTGATTCGGCAGGGCATGCCTATAAATGGAAAGGTTTTGATTCCTATCATGTAACGAAAAAAGGACGCCATTTAGGCATCCTTTGTATACTTATATTTGCGGCTTAATCTAATGTCTTCAAAAATTCCTTGGCTACGCTAATTGAAGATTGGGGATTTTGTCCGGTTATTAACTTACCGTCCGTTTCAACATGATCCTCCCAATTCGAACGTACGACAAGAGTTGCGCCGAGTTCCCGCAGTTTTGATTCGAGTAAGAAGGGCATCTCTTTCTCAAGTTTGACTTCATATTCTTCAGCATCTGTAAATGCCGTAATCGTTTTACCAGCTACTAAAGGTTCCCCATTCGATAGCTTTGCTCCAACCAAGCCGGCAGGACCATGACATACGGCTCCGATGCTCTTATCCGATTCCGCAAAATCTCTCAACAGCTTATGCAAATGTTCGTTGTTAGGGAGATCAAACATGGCACCGTGACCACCGGGCAGGAAGATGCCTGCAAAATCAGAGGCTTTCACGGAGTCAATCGGGCTTGTTTCTTTTAGTAGATCAGCGAGGTTCTGCACTTGGACGGGATACCTTCTCCAGCGAGGCTATTCGGATCTATCTGAGATTCCCCACCATTAGGACTGACAATGGTAATTTCATAACCCTTGCTAGTTAGCTCTTCGTAGGGTTCCGTAAATTCAGATAGCCAGATTCCGGCTAGGTGGCCATTACTCATCGACTGACCATTTGTAACAACCATTAAAATGCGTTTATTTATATTCACGACGTATCGCTCCTTTTAAGATATAATTTGACCTTTATATAGTAACCTTGGTTGGAGAGATATAATCATAGAAAGATTGGTAATGGATCTGAACCTCATTACTATAGAAAGGAGTGAATAAACGAATATACCAAATGTCATTTTTTACAACTTGTTATACTTTGATGCCCATGGTATATTATAAATCCGGTCAAGAAAAACACGTTTAAACAACAACTTTTCTCGACAAGCTGATTGGAAAGAAATTAAAACTTCTCGAAAAAAAAGCTTGCATTAAACTGCCGGACATGATATATTATAAAAGTTGCTTCTGAGACAAACTGGTAGCAACGAAAGAGAAATTGATCTTTGAAAACTGAACAACGAGTGAGTAAAGATTTTGCTTGCAAAATCTAATGCGAGACCATTTGGTACAT
>NZ_BAVZ01000007.1 GCF_000576305.1 Paenibacillus pini JCM 16418
AATAAGCCTGCTATGAAATTCATTCATCTGAGATGAACCGAATTTCACACAGATTGCATTTGTTTCACAAATGCCCGTTTGGTGGCGATAGCGGAGGGGTTCCACGCGTACCCATCCCGAACACGACCGTTAAGCCTCCAGCGCCGATGGTACTTGGACCGAAGGGTCCTGGGAGAGTAGGACGTTGCCAAGCGGAAACCACTTTTGTGGTATTTTTTTTGCCCAACTTGTATACATACAACATGGAATTGCTAGTGGGTAGAAGGATCGTTCAAGAAGATTATAGTAGTTCTATACATTGACTTGAACTTTATATATATGGCCCGTTGGTCAAGGGGTTAAGACACCTCCCTTTCACGGAGGTAACATGGGTTCGAATCCCATACGGGTCACCAATTTATATATTGTTTTTCGGAGGCTTAGCTCAGCTGGGAGAGCATCTGCCTTACAAGCAGAGGGTCGGGGGTTCGATCCCCTCAGCCTCCACCATATATGCTTTCTGAATGACGCGGGGTGGAGCAGCCCGGTAGCTCGTCGGGCTCATAACCCGAAGGCCGCAGGTTCAAATCCTGCCCCCGCAACCAATTGTATTATGGAACCGTGGTGTAGTTGGCCTAACATGCCTGCCTGTCACGCAGGAGATCGCGGGTTCGAATCCCGTCGGTTCCGCCATTTATACCAATCATAAATATGCCGGTGTAGCTCAACTGGTAGAGCAACTGACTTGTAATCAGTAGGTTGGGGGTTCAAGTCCTCTCGCCGGCACCATTATGATTGTTCTGGTAAGGTTATATCGGATTATGGGTTATGATTTGCGGACAACGAAGTCTTGGATCGCCCCATACTTATCTAATTCCTGATGGGGGTTAGCCAAGCGGTAAGGCAACGGACTTTGACTCCGTCACGCATAGGTTCAAATCCTATACCCCCAGCCATTTATGAGCCATTAGCTCAGTTGGTAGAGCACCTGACTTTTAATCAGGGTGTCGTAGGTTCGAATCCTACATGGCTCACCATTTTACTCCTTGTTTTATAAGGACTGCCTTCAATGTGCGCGTGTGGCGGAATTGGCAGACGCACTAGACTTAGGATCTAGCGTCTATGACGTGGGGGTTCAAGTCCCTCCACGCGCATCATAACAAAAAACCCTTTTTAAGGGTTTTTTGTGTTTTTGGATATAGTTGGTTTGTAGAGGAGAACATTAAATGAAAATTTCATTACGTAAACAAATGATTTTTAGCTTTTCAACTGTGTTTATTCTTCTGATCGTTATTTTTGGAAGCCTCATCCTAAATTACAATATTTCCAACTATCAAAAGCAAAGTTTTGATTATGTACAAAAAATAGTAAAAGCTAATATCTCACTGAGTGACAACTATCTAGAGCAACTGATTACGGTCTCCAAAATTGTGGCTAATGATTCAGATATCCTGAAGGCAGTCACCTACCGCAATAGTGTAAAGGAAGTCGATTATTCGGTTGAGCTTTATAATCAAAGGAATGTGGCCGCCAAGATTAAACAGTTGGATGTATTAAATGATATTACGAATGCTTTGATTATTGGCAATGATGACGAGTATTTATACTATTATGGAAGTTCGCCTGTGAGAGGATATCATTTTGGAGCACAGGAATGGTTTACCAATGCTAATCTGATGAGTAATAAATATATTCATTTTACGAATTTCCATCCTACCGATTATCTGCTCAATGATAAGAATAAACAGACGGTATCCGTTATTGTTCCGATTCTAAATGCAAATCAATATAGTATATCAAAACGAGCCTATCTAATGTGTGATTTCAATCTTGATCCGATTATAGTGGATAGCAGTAGTAAAGGGAACTCACAGATTGCTATATTTGACGGAACAAACCCTGTATACTTCACGAATAAAAGCTGGCTTGCCGAGAGCCAAAAGGCAGAGATTGCCGAGAGTTTGACTAAAGAACAAAAGTCTTTTGTCATTTCTAAGACGAAGGATAATCCAGTATCTTATTTGGTAGTGAATGAAACCTCGAAAATTTCCGGATGGTCTATTCTTGGGATTATGCCCTTAACGGAATTAGAACAGATGCGGACTACCAATACAACCTTCGTTATTGTTATAATTGTAATCGCTTGCATTCTAGTTGTTTTCTTATCTGGTTGGATATCCCGATCTATTCTAGTTCCTATAAACAGCTTGATTGTGAAATTCAACGAGATTGCCGCAGGACGAAGAGACGTTTCTTTTAAGGAGTCTAGAAGCATCGAGATTAATTCAATCGCCATCAATGCTGAAAATATGCTGAATAATATTAATCACTTAACAGACGAAATTATTGAAGAACAGAAGAGAGTGGCCTCAGCACAATTTAAAGTTCTCCAGCACCAAATTAATCCGCATTTCCTTAATAATGTACTGCAATCCATTAAAGCAATGGCTGTTTGCGGGGATGTTGAGTCTGTATCAAGAGCTGTAACCTTACTCGGCAAAATTCTTTCCTACTCTGTTTATAATCCATATGAGCAAGTGGGACTACAGGAAGAACTGAGCTATACAGAGAACTATATTTTGCTTCAAAATATCCGGTTTAATAATCTGATTACATATACAATGCATTGCGACGATCATCTTCAACACTTCACAGTCCCTAAATTAATGATTCAACCTCTGGTGGAGAATGCGATAGAGCACGGTTTTCAGAATCATCAAGAAGGACATATCACTATTGTTGCTGAGGATGTGGGGCATGAGATTTATATAGCAGTTACAAATAACGGGACTGTGGTGGATGCTGCGGAAGTGAATCGTCTTAACGAGGTATTACAAAGCGAGGATACCTACAAACAGAACAAAAGTATAGGTTTATTAAATTTGAATCAAAGGTTAAAAAGCTGTTTTGGACCTGAAGCAGGCATACAAATTTTTTCAAGAGAAGGTATGAATACAAGTATTGTCATCACGATACCCAAATAAGAAAGGAGGATACATATGTTATCCGTAATGATTGTGGACGACGAGATTTTATCTATCCGAATGATGGAGAGTATTTTAGATTGGAGCAGTTTGGGCATTCAGATCGTGGGAACTGCGCAAAATGGAATGGAGGCTCTAAGTCAGTTCTATAAACTAAATCCCAATATTATTATTACGGATATTAAGATGCCAAATTTAGATGGTATAGAATTTATTAAAAAAGCTAGAGAATCGAGCCCCGAAACAGAGTTTATATTAATTAGTGCGTATGCGGATTTTGATTATGTCAAAAAGGCGATAGAACTGGGTTGCTCTAATTATATTCTTAAACCTGTCGATGAGTTTGAGCTTGAAAATACGTTAAAAAAAATCACCGCGAAGATTAGTTACAAAAAAGCAGAAGAGAAGAATGCTACGAAAAATTGGCTTCAGCATGAAAAGCAGGTTATATTTCGCTATATGAACACAGGAACAAATCCACTTGCGGCTTCCAAAAGCGCATCTAATCTAGGGATTCGTTTTTCCTCCTTTGCCTTGTTTGATTTTATTCTGAGTGATCGTTCTATCAATGAATATATTGAGAATAATCTTCAACTGGATGCTCAAATGGGGTTTATTATGGAACGTATGACTAACGTTATGAGTAGTTATGGACACTATGTGCTTTTCGATTATGAGGATTATAAGTGGACGGCCATACTGTATGATTGTGAAGCTCAGCAGCTTCCGGCATGTGCTGAACAGATGGTTGCTTTCTTCTCAGAAGAGATTCGTATGGATATCAATGTTTGTTTCAGTCATGTGGGTAGCGAGATGAGCGAACTGCCTCAGTTATACCATCGTCTACGTCACTTGAGTCGGTTTAGTTTCTTTGTGGGTGATGAACCTATTCTAGGATATGGGTACAATTGTGTGGAAACCCAGTTTGAGCAAATCGATCTAATGCCGTTTAACAAAACAATGACAGCTGCATTGCAGCATAACGACATTGAGCAGGCAGCGCAGATCTTAGATGAGGTACTATTATTATCAGGTAAAGCAGACCCGTCTTCACTGCATCTTTTTATAGACTTTTGTTATAATGCCTTTTGCATTATTCGAGAGAAACTAAGCTCTGAAAACAAGCTAAGTGCGGATCTTCAATATATACTCAACATCAGCTATAAAGATATATCTCAAATATCAACTATAGAAGAGCTGAGTATATTTATGAATCGCATGCTACTCTTACTCTCCGGGGGAGGAAAGCTCTCTAAACCGAAGTATAGCAGTTTGGTAGAGGCAGGAATTCAATATTTACATGACAATTATGATCGCAATTTATCATTGGAAGAAGTGTGTACACATCTTGCTGTGAGCAAAAACTATTTTAGCTATTTATTTAAACGAGAGACGGAGCATAATCTGTGGGCTTATCTTACCGATATCCGTTTGAACAAATCGAAAGAGCTATTAGCGACAACTGAAATGAAAAGTTATGAGATCGCATATATGGTGGGGTATGACAACCCTAGTTATTTCTCTAAATTATTCAAGAAAAGTACAGGTCAGACGCCTAATGAATTCAGGGGATTAACTAAGTAATATATTGCTATAAAAACAGAAAAGAGTTCATTGTCTCAAGGCTTATCCTCCGTTAATCTGATATCAGAACGGAGGTAAGCCTTTTTATGATTATTCAAATGCTTGAGAACGAGTACTGGTATGGCGGTTGTGTTAGTGAAGGGAAAAGGATGCCTATAGGACAGGATCATTGTGCCCAGTTTAATATGGAGCAGAATCCAACTCCGAATCAGGCGATGCCGTTATTTATTTCTTCAAAAGGACGTTATTTATGGAGAGATAGCGGATTTGCAATTCAATTTAATAGGGGTACCATCACTTGCCCAGATAATATTACGCTAGCAAGTGGCTTTGATACACTTCGAGGTGCTTATCTGGGTGCGATGAAACAGCATTTTCCATTTGAGCAGATTACTCTATCATCAACACTATGGGACAAGCCCATTTTTAACAGTTGGATTGAACTTACCTTTAACCAGAATGAGAAAGATCTACTGCAATATGCAGAGAATATTGTACAAAATGGGTTTGAGCCTGGTGCGTTCATGATCGATGACGGCTGGAGTGAGTCCTACGGTGATTGGACATTTCATTCAGGTAAGTTTGCGAATCCACGGCAGTTTATTAGTAAACTGAATGAGATGGGTTTTTCTGTAATGGTATGGGTCTGTCCATTTATCACACCGGATACCGTGGCTTATCGGGAAGCACGTAAACTTGATATTTTAATAAAAACATCCGATGGTAAGCCTTACATAAGTGAATGGTGGAATGGATGCTCTGCTGTATTGGACTTTTCGAATCCTGCTGCCGTGTCATGGTTTGATGACCAACTGAAACGATTGCAGGATCTGGGAATACAGGGATTCAAATTTGATGCAGGAGATAGTCTTTATTATCGAACAGACAATGTAACTTGTGGGAATGTAACTCCAGATGAGCAATCACGTCTATGGGCGCAATACGGATCGAAGTATTCATTGAATGAATACCGAGTAACATTTCGGGCAGGGGGAAGTTCTTTATTCCAGCGCCTATGCGATAAAGAGCATTCATGGGGTGACAAAGGGATAGCGGCATTGATCCCCGACAGCCTAGCACAAGGCATAACAGGTCATCCGTTCAGTTGCCCAGATATGGTCGGAGGCGGAGAATATTTGAATTTTCAGGAATTGGAGCATGGGGGGCTGGATGAAGAACTCTTCTGTCGTCACAGTGAAATTGCCTGCTTAATGCCAGCTATTCAGTTCTCTGCTGCGCCGTGGCGAATCTTGTCTACGGACAATCTACAGAAAATTCAGCAGCATCTGAGCATTCGTAGCCAGTTCGCTACAGAGCGGAAGAATGCCTATGACAAAGCTGTCCAGTGCGGGGAGCCAATCATCCGGTATATGGAGTATCAGTTCCCAGGACAAGGTATGGAGGCCGTCACAGATCAGTTCATGCTAGGAGATACTGTGCTGGTTGCACCTTTATATGAAAAAGGAGCTACTTCTCGTCATGTGAATGTTCCTAAAGGGACATGGTCATTTGAAGGACGAACATTCGTGAGCGAAGGGGAATCATTAGTATTCACTCCAAGTGAGGCCCGTCCCGTTATTTTTAAAATGCTCCAAAGCGACTAAAACGTAATAAAGTGTTAGAAGTTAGTGGGCCAATCGTAATATATTGCAATCGCTTTCAATTGTGAAAAAGATCTGTATATCAAGAGAACAATTTGCAATAATTTTATGCTATAAAAGCGGAATACAGTTCCTTCTGCAAGGTACAGGGCAGTTGATAAGATAGAGCTAGAAACAAGACGTTCTCAGAGGTTATATCTAAAGGGGGAAATATGAATTGAAAAAGAAATGGCTTTCTTTAATGATGTGCGCAGCGATTATACCATCTATGATTGCAGGCTGTGGTAACAGTACCTCGGATACGGATTCAGGTAAGACGACCACAGAAGGTTCAAAGGGTTCTGACAAAAAAGTAGAAATCCGTGTGATGGCTTATAACGCAGAATCTACGCGTGCAACCTATCTGAAGCTACTAGAAGAGAAGCTTCCCAACATCAAGGTTACGTTTGAGTTTGTGGCGCTAGATAATTTCAACAATGTATTGAATTCGCAGCTTCAAGCGGGTCAAGGACCGGATATCATTGAGGTGGGAGGCGAGACTAGACTGCTTGCGAATGCAGGCTACCTGATGGATCTTACTGGCGAGGAATTTACGTCAAAATATGCAGATTCAGGCCTAGCTCCTTACTCCGTAGATGGTAAAGTATTCGCGACACCACTACAGATTGGTATGAAGGTATTTTTTATAACAAAGCTATGTTCCGTGATAACGGCATTCAAGTTCCGAAAACATTTGATCAGTTTATTAAGATTCATAAGGACCTCCTTGCCAAAGGGACAAAACCTCAAACAATGGGTGCACAGTCTTGGGAGCCTATGATGAAGCAAAGTATTGGTGTGGTAAATAATGACTTTTACTCTAAATCAGAAAATATAAATTTTGATCAGAAATTTAATAAAGGAGAAGTTAAGCTCGCTGATGCTTGGCTGCCTTCGGTAGAGAAATGGGCTAGTCTCATATCCGAAGGAATTCTGACTAAGGATATGCTTGGACTCAGCTATGATCAGGCGCTTGATGAGTTCGCCACTGGCAAAGCTGCGATGTGGGAAAGTGGTCCATGGGCAGTGAAAACCATTATGGAGAAGAATCCGAAGATGGAGCTGGGTATGTTCCCGATCCCTGGATCTTCAGAAGGTCCAGGCTGGTTGGTAGGTGGCCCGGGATCTGCATTAGCTATCAATGCGAAGACAAGTCATAAAGCTGAAGTATTAGAGATTCTAGGGTTGACTGCAACTCCTGAAGCACAGCAGGCGCTGATTAAAGATAACGCAGGAAGCTCATTCCTCAAAGGCGTTGATGCTAATTTGGGTGAGATTTACAAAGATTGTGAAGAGGCCTTTAAAGCAGGTAATGTATATGCTCCATGGACGGCAGCTTGGATTTCTGGCAACCCCGTTGTTGAAGGTTACGGTAAATCACTTCAAGAAGTGCTTGCAGGTACCAAGACAGTTAAGCAGGCCTTAGAAGAGGCTGACAAAGTTAATGATACGATGCGTGAATCACTGAAATAAGGAAATAAGCTGAATGAAAGAGTAGAGATAAATAAAAACCAACAGGTGAACGAAGCTTCTTGGTTTTTATTTTGTCTTCCGCTCGGTAAAAGGGAGGTCCGAACCATATTGAACGTTAAGAGAAGAGACCGGGTTTTTCTTTTTATGATACTTCCTGCTTTTATAGGTTTTGTATTATTGTTTATTTTGCCAACGATCATGAGTTTTGCCTATAGTGTGACAAACTGGTCTGTGTATAAACCCAATTATAAATTTGTTGGTTTCGATAATTATGTGAAATTATTTACGGATACAAAAAATATTGCAGCGATCAAGCATTCTGTTACTTACGCCTTGGTCATTACAATCGTACAAAATGCTTTGGCCATTTGTTTTGCAGTACTGCTTAACCGTAAGAAGATTATGGCTAACATTGTGAAATCGATATTCTTTTTACCGGCAGTGCTTAGTGTCTTAGTTGTAGGTTTTCTATTTCAATATATTATGACCTCAGCCGATTCTGGACTTTTGAACTCAATCATCACTTTTTTTGGAGGAACTCCAGTCAATTGGCTTGGTAATGAAAAGATCGCGCTATATTCCGTTTTGTCTACTCAGGTGTGGCAATGGACAGGTTGGAGCATGGTCATTTATATTGCCAGTTTAAAAAGCATTGATGGTTCGTTGTACGAAGCTGCTGAAATCGACGGGGCTAGTAAATTGCAGTCCTTTCGTTATATCTCCCTGCCGCTGCTATACCCTGCTGCCTCCTTCAATATCTTAATGAGCTTGATCGGTGGCTTGAAAGTGTTCGATGCGGTGTTTGCCATGACCAAGGGAGGTCCAGGTTATGCCTCAGAGACGATTATGACTACTTTAATTCGTGAAGGGTTCAACAGTGGACGAACAGCATATGCTTCAGCTTTTGCCGTTGTATTCTTTGTTATTGTGTTTGTAATGAGTAAGATTATTACGTATTTCTTGAACAAATGGGAGGAGAAACTGTCATGATAACTTCCAAGAGACTCCGTAATACATCTCTTAACCTCCTGTATGCTATCATTGGAGCAGGGATGCTATTGCCCATTTATTATCTGATTGTGACTACTTTTAAGACTCCGACGGAGGCTGCGAGCAGTCCTTTGGGGCTTCCGAAGCAGTTCATGTTTGAAAATTATATTAACGCATTCAACGCTATGAATTACCCAAGAGCACTTTTGAATAACGTGTTGATTACAGGATGCGCTGTTATCGTGCTCATTCTGATCTCTTCTATGGCAGCATATGTTATCGCTCGAAGTAAGAAGAGAATATATAAATGGATGTTCTCCGTATTTATGGTGGGACTCATTATTCCATTTCAGATTGCGATTATTCCGCTGTATAAAATCATCTCAGGCCTGCATTTGATGAACACGTTGCCTGGAGTCATCCTGATTGACGTATTCTGCATTAACTTGCCGTTGTCTATCTTTCTGTTCAGAGGATTCATCAATACGGTGCCCATTGAACTTGAAGAAGCGGCTGCGATTGACGGATACGGAACCTTCCGCACCTTCTGGAGTATCATATTCCCGCTGCTGAAACCGATTGTTTCCACGGTTGCGATTCTAGATGCACTGGCTGTGTGGAATGACTTTCTCACCCCTCTATTATTTTTGCAAGATCCGAGCAAGGCCGTACTGCTGCAAGAGGTTTATAAAAACGTAGGTCCATTCTCCACCAACTGGACGGCATTTTTCCCGATGCTCGTTTTAGCAACTTTGCCGCTGGTCATTTTTTATCTCATTATGCAGAGAAGTATTATTGAAGGTGTTGTGGCAGGTTCGGTAAAAGGATAGTTGTAGCGAATTCAATTTGTAATATAGGGAGGAAATACAATGTTTCTACAATCGGTTAAGAATGTTTTGAGAGTTTCTACGCTAGTGTTATTTGTATCTGCTGTAGCTCCATCCGTTAATGCACATGCAGCCGCTTGGTCGCAGCAAATTGAAGCGGAAAGTGGAGTGAAGACGGGTACCGTAAAAGAAGAGACGGTAATCGGAAACTCAGGTAAAACGGTCAGCTTCATAGATCAAGGTGAGGCAAACAGTCTTACAATTAAAGTAACTCCTGTACAAGGCAGTACCTTTGATATGAACATCCGCTATCGTTCTGGTGAGCAACGGAATCTGATGTATTCCGTGAACAATAAAGCTCCTCAAAAAATATCTAGCTTAAACAGTGGCAGTTGGAGCAGCTTTGACAATGAGACATTACCCATTGAATTGACTCCAGGGCAGGAGAATACCGTCAAATTCTTCGCACCTGCAGGAGAAAATGGGCCTGGCCTTGATTATGTTACTTTTCAGGAAACTACAGTATCTCCAATAGACAAATCTGGATATCGTTTAATTTTTCAGGAGGAATTTGGAGATAAACAGTTGAACCAAGGGAAGTGGGTAAACAAATATTTATCTTCTTGGACAAAGACACCGCAGTATGCACAGCCGACATATGTTATGGAGAACGGACTAATGAAGCTGCAAATTAAGCAGGATACTCAGCCTTGGGCACCTGAGTTTGACGGTCAAACGGTCGTCTCAGGGTTTACGACAGGTAACCGTAACGCACTGCATAATTGGAATGGTAACAATACGGTTAGAAACCCTGTTGAAACCGAGCTGACACACATCAATCAATATGGATATTATGAGATTCGTGCAATGGGACAGCCAGGCTCGTCTCGTCACGTAGCTTGGTGGCTGCTAGGATTTGAGGACATCCCCAATGAATCGGCTGAGATAGATATCTTTGAGATTCTTGGAAATAACTCTCACAGTGTTCCAGTTGCTTTCCATCGTTGGAATGATCCAACGGGTCCAGAAGGTGGTGGATTTGCGTACACCAATAACAATATGGATTTCCATAAGGAATTTCACACATACGGATTCAATTGGGTACAAGGCGGCGGAAGTGCTTCCCAGCCAGATAAGATGGAATTCTACGTAGATGGTGTTAAAACCGGCGAAAAAAATGTGAAGATTGATTATCCACTGATTCAACTCTTTTCACTCTATGAAAAGAGAGCTGGGGGATGGACAGGACCATGGGTGAGTAAACCATATCCAAACACGTTCCGTTTAGACTATGTACGTGTTTATAAGAAAATCCCAGCGGGATATGCTACGGTTCCACAGGCGCAGCTCGCTATAACAAACGTTGCTAACGCAAGTCTATCTATATCGCCGAATGCAAAGCCTAAAACATATGTTTCTGCAGTTCCTGGTCAAGAAGGACAAACGTTTACAGAAAGCACATTGCCAGGCACTAAATCTTATACGAACGTGACGTATAACGATGGTGTAGTGACGCAAGAATTTGTGAAATGGGACCCCATTACCGCGCAAGATTTAGAGAAGCTTCAGCGGGGAGAAACAGTGACTAAACAAGGGACCTTACCGAATATCGCTGCAAATTTCCCAGGTTTAGTTCGCCCAGTGCTAACGATTAATACAACCCCTTGGGATACAAATTTAAATTCGAACAACTTGAATTTGTTGTTTGACCAAGATGGTGTAAGTACTAGCTCCTCTTGGACATCAATTATGAACCGCTGCCAGCTGGAGCCTATATTTCCTATAATTTTGGACAACCAAGAAATGTGTCCTCGATTTCTTTTGCAGCAAACTATGGAAATGGACAAGGTTTCCGAACGTTTACGGTGTCTACATGGGATAATGCCACTCAGAGCTGGATCGAGCAGGGGACAGAGTATACGATTCCTTGGACGAGTGCAGGAGATCGAGAAGCGGGAGAGACGGTTACAGTAAAACTGAAACAAACATTATCAAGTTCTAAGATTAAGATAAATATTAAGTCTGCAAACACGAAATGGGATAATAAAGTCGTCATGCGTGAAATTACCTTTAATGAATAAATAATAAATAGGCTGTCATTAAGACAGCCTATCTTTCATAATTATGAATAGATACTTCATTCGAATTTAAATTTAAAATCTCATAAAAAAATATTGCGCTTCATATTATAATTTGATATACTATTTCTTGTCGCCGCTGAAATAGAGATGCTTTAGTGAGCAACAATGAAAAAATGCGGACGTGGCTCAGCGGTAGAGCATCGCCTTGCCAAGGCGAGGGTCGCGGGTTCGATTCCCGTCGTCCGCTCCAATAAATATCGGGACGTAGCTCAGCTTGGTAGAGCACCTGGTTTGGGTCCAGGGGGTCGCATGTTCGAATCGTGTCGTCCCGATACGTTACGCGGGTGTAGTTCAATGGTAGAACTTCAGCCTTCCAAGCTGATAGCGTGGGTTCGATTCCCATCACCCGCTTAAAAGTTTCATAGAGAAGAAGTCCTTGGATATCTAAGGACTTCTTTTTTTGTGTAGAATTATGAAATAAGAATGAGGTATTAAACTCTACCAGCAGCTTTTAGCCTCGCATCCGAAGGTAACAGGAAGGCGAATATCCCTAGTAGTGGTAGGAAAGCACATAGCTGAATGACGAATTCCACGCTCGTTTTATCCATGAGCGAGCCGAGTATAACAGAACCTAGCCCGGCCATGCCAAACGAGAATCCGAAGAATAATCCTGATACGGTTCCGACGAGGCTCGGCAGAAGCTCCTGGGCATAGACGATGATGACGGAGAATCCAGACATTAGAATAAGCCCGATGAGGAAGCATAATATCAGCGCAAAGGCTGGACTCGCATATGGTAGCAAAATAGAGAAAGGCGCTGTACCTGCTATAGAGAACCAGATCATCTTTTTACGGCCAAAGCGGTCTGCAAATTTACCTCCAAGAAGAGTACCAATCATGCCAGCGAATTGCAAAACGAATAGGCAGACTTGGGCCCTTGGTAAGGGTAATTGATAATGCTTCACATAATAGAAGGAATAATACCCTGTCATCCCTGCAATGTACACGAACTTAGAGAACAATAACACCATAAGAATGCCCATGACGAAAATGATAAAACCTTTATTCGGTACCGTTTGGGTATCTGATTCAGTCTGTTTCTTCTTCATATGTCCCGTGTAGTTTAGTTGCTGTCGATACCAGCGACTGATGACCATCTGAACGACAAGACCGATCATGGCGAGAACAATCATCCATAAAAATCCGTGTTGGCCGAGTGGAGCAAGGACGAATGCAACCATAAGCGGTGCTAACGCTTGACCGGTATTTCCGCCTACTTGAAAGATGGACTGCGCCATCCCGCGACCTTTACCTGCTGCCATATGGGCAACACGTGATGATTCGGGATGTAGGACAGATGATCCAATTCCAATCAGAGCGGCTGCAAAGAGTAGCATCCAGAGAGTAGAGGCTAATGCAAAGCCTAGAACTCCAACGAGTGAGAATAGCATGCCTATGGGCAGCAGGCTTGGCATCGGCCTTCGGTCAGCATAATAGCCGATCAGTGGTTGTAGCACGGACGCCGTAACGTTGAGCGTGAAGGCAACCCAGCCGACTTGGGCGAAGCTTAGATTCATGGATTCGCGAAGTAGTGGAAACGAAGCTGGGACGATAGATTGCATCGCATCATTCAGTAGATGTGCGAAGCTGACTCCGATCAGCATCCATCCCGCGTAATTTCGCGTTGGGGTAGGAGTAGCAATTGAAATTTGCGACATGGCATACACACCTTTACTTTTTTTATAATCATAACTTCATAGCTTGGGGTATGTCGTCGTGAAAAGTGCTGGAAACCTCAGCACTTTTTGCTATAATGTCAACAGGTGAAGACGATGAAAATGAGTATTAAAACGGATCGGATCGAATTATTCAAAGGAGCTAACCGATTCTCGAATAGCTCACACGCTCATGACGATTGGTATCAGGTAACAGTTCCTGTGCAAGGCACATGCCATTTCATGATGGAGAATAAGGGATATCAGTTAGCTGGTGGACGGGGTTTGATTCAGCATCCTGGAACAGAGCATTATTTTCATTTAGAGGAGCAATCCAGCGTAATTATTGTGAAGTTCCATAATGATGTCCTGCAAGAAATGAACGATTCAAGGAAACAGACGGAATATGGGCTGGAGCAGTGGATCGATCCACTTAAATTGTCGCAGCAGTTTAAGAATTGGACGACCGATTTAATGTTTGGTGACTTTATAGAGCCACTTGCTATTGAAGAGACTGAAAATAAGGTGCTACAATATTTCGATCCCGTATTTAAGGGAAAGGAACATGGAGTTCAGCAAGAACGTATATGTATACCGGTCAGTTCAGATCCGCATATATCGCTGGCGCTAGAGTATATGCGTGAATTTTACACGACGTCGATTTCAATCGATGAGTTGGCTACGATTGCGGTACAGAGTCGCTATCATTTTATGCGAAGTTTCAGGGCCCATACGGGGATGACTCCTTATCAATTTCTGTTGAAGCTACGTGTAGAAGATGCGATGAATCAGCTAAAACGAACAAAAGCTACGGTTGCGGATATTAGTTGTGGACTTGGTTTTGCGAGTACGAGCCAATTTCACCGAACATTTATGAAAATAACAGGCATGACACCGAGTGATTTTCGGCGAATAACCTGCACGTAGCCATTGCATAACTTATACATAACTTATATAGGTAATTTCTCGAAGTGATTTTTACTCAAGGCCTTTGGAATGGGGTAATAAAGGTTTTAAGTAAGCCGCATACGTAAAGGAGCCGGAGCGATGAGAAAGGAAAGTTTTATTCAACCTGATCCACAGAGCTGGATGGAGAAATTTCATTTTTCTATTCCGATTAAGGTCAGATATTGCGAGACGGATATGTTAGGTCATGTGAATAATGTTAGTTATTTTATGTATTTTGAACAAGGACGTATTGAATATTTTGAAAATATCGGTTTGTTTGATGAGATATTTGGTGAGGAGCAAATTGCTGTAGTGGCAGATCTAGAATGTCAGTATCTAGCGCAAATGTACCGTAGTGATAAAGTAGTGCTGCATGTACGTGTGGCTAAGATAGGTAGATCATCTCTAGACGTAGAGTACGCTATTATCGCTTCAGATATGTTGAAAGCAGCGGGACGTGGAGCAATCGTGCTTATTGATAAAAAGAGTGGGAAGAGCACACCTATTCCAGATGATGTACGCGAAGCTATTGCTTCTTTTGAAGGGATAGGCATGCCACAGCAACCGAACTCATAAATTATGAGTAAGGAAGGAGCTGAGTGGTATGGATAGAATCCTCAAAAATAGCCTTGCTGGTGCTGCGCTCGCCTTTGCCGGACTCAATCTATACGCCATTTACATGTTGAAAAAGGGTACTACTACGATTGATGAAGTAAATAAGACAATTGTAGAGGTTCGCGGGGCTGTACGAGGACTGTCGGGTGAGGCGGAGTATCTTATTCATCAAGCGGGTGGCATAACAGAAGAAGTGAAAGGCAAAATAAACACAGTTGATCCACTGCTTGAATCTGCGCATGATGTAGGTGAGGTGATCAGTAGTGTAACGAATTCAGTTAGAGAAGCCGCTGCAAGGATTAAAGAGAAGCAGACCTCCACGGTGTACAGTTCCACACCGAACCTGCATATTAGAACGAAATAAGCTGTGGACCTACTTGCAGTTTGATGAGTGAATACTTAATATAGTGATTAGAGAGCTTCCTATAGGAGGTTCTTTTTTTATCTAATGAGAAATGATAGGAGCTAGTTATGGCTAAACAAAAATATTATGTGGTGTGGGAAGGGCGTTCGCCCGGAATTTATACATCATGGGCAGATTGTCAGGCTCAGGTTAATGGACATACGGATGCTAAATATAAATCATATGAGTCCCGTGCGGAGGCAGAAGCTGCTTTGGAAGGCGGTTGGAAGAAATTTTGGGGTAAAGGAAGCGCCTCTGCATCGTCTTCCTCAGCAAAATCGATGACTAGTGGTTCAAAGGCTTATAAGCCCAGTAGTAAATCAGGTAATGCATCGGGTGGAGAAACTGAGACCATTGATTATGACAGTATCTCGGTCGATGTGGGGACAAGAGGAAACCCGGGGCCGATTGAATATAAGGGGGTAGATACCCAGACAGGTGAAATTCTGTTCTATGTCGGTCCCGTCGAGAACGGTACGAATAATTTAGGTGAATTTATCGCCATTGTGCACGCACTCGCGTATTTGAAACAGCAGGGAAGTAAGAAGACTGTTTATACGGATTCACGGACAGCTCTTGCATGGTTACGAAATAAGAAGCCCTCGACTACCCTTCCTCGAAATGAATCGACAGCTAAGGTCTGGGAACTAACAGATCGTGCAGTGCAGTGGTTGCAAACGAACACGTATCCCAACAAGATTCTGAAATGGAACACGGTGGAATGGGGAGAGATTAAGGCAGACTTTGGACGAAAATAAAAACGTACTTGATCTGTGGTCGATGGGGATATCCCATCGACCTTTTTGATGTATAAATGGATTGTCATATTTGTTATTCGCGAATATAAACGCCATTAAAGAGCAAAAATGACACATTGTCCAGGTGTCCGTTTACCTTGTCATTATGCTTATTTTCCTTGATGTAAAGCGCTTTCTTAACGAAACGAAAATGACATATATACGAAATGACTTGGAGTCGGATATCGTTAAATATGTAAGCGCTAGCAAAAAACTCACCACTGATAATCAAGCTAGAGCAGCACTATTAAATCTGGAAGGGGTGATTGTATGCAGGGTAATAAAGCTAGCATAGCTGGCAACGTACTCCTGGAACAGAGGAAGAGAAAGAGCAGTGTATGGAAGAGAATTTTTCAGAATTGGGAACTTTATCTATTCATTGCACCTGCATTCTTCTATTTTCTTATCTTCTCTTACGGTCCGATGTACGGTATTCAAATTGCGTTTAAGAACTTCATTCCTACAAAAGGAATCATGGGCAGCCCATGGGTAGGATTCGATCACTTTACTCGTTTCTTCGATTCCTATTATTTCTGGGACTTAATATGGAACACACTGAGTATTAGCTTGTATGAATTGGTTATCGGGTTTCCGATTCCTATTATTCTCGCGCTTGCCTTTAATGAGGTAAGGGGCGGATTCTTTAAAAAGATGGCACAGACGGTCACATATGCGCCTCACTTTATTTCTGTCGTGGTTATGGCAGGTATGATTATTACGTTCCTATCGCCTTCGACGGGTATTATTGTACACATTATTGAATGGCTTGGATTTGATGCACCTCAAGTTCTAACGGATCCGCGATGGTTTAAGACCATGTATGTATTCTCGGGTGTGTGGCAGAGCGCAGGTTGGGGTACGATCATTTATTTGGCAGCGCTCTCTGGAGTAGACCCAGGGCTTCATGAAGCAGCAAAAATTGATGGAGCCTCCAGATTTCAACGGGTGTGGCACATTAACATACCAACGATTGTTCCTACCATGACGATTCTATTGATTCTCAATATGGGAAGTCTACTTGGTGTAGGTTTTGAAAAGATACTATTGCTGCAAAATCCATTGAATATGGGTTCATCCGATGTAATTTCAACGTTCGTTTATCGTTCAGGGCTTGTAGATGCACAGTACAGTTTCTCGACAGCCATTGGACTATTTAATTCGCTTGTCAACGCTATATTGCTCGTTGTTGTGAACCAAATTGTAAGACGCACCAATGATAGCAACAGTTTATGGTAGAAGAGGGGGTGATGGCCGATGACTTCTGCTGTTAAAGAAACCGGTCGGGACAAGATATTTCTGATATGCAACTATATTTATGTGTTCCTAGCTTTTATCATTGTGGCCTATCCTTTGGTGTATATGATAAGTGCTTCCATTAGTGATCCGAAGCTTGTAGGTTCTGGTGAAATGTGGCTGTTTCCAAAGGGAATTACCTTTGATGGCTACAAAAGAGTATTCGAGAACAACAGTATCTGGGTCGGATACCGCAACACGATCCTTTATACCGTGGTGGGGACGGCGATTAACTTAATTGTTACGCTTCCAGCAGCTTATGCACTCAGTCGCAAAGATTTTCTAGGACGCAACTTTTTTATGGGTATGTTCATGGTTACCATGTTCTTCGGCGGTGGCCTTGTGCCAACGTACTTGCTCATTAAAAATTTAGGGATGATTAATACGATGTGGGCCATTGTGATTCCTTCAGCAGCCTCGATCTGGAACATCATCGTTTCTCGTACATTCTTCCAGTCTTCAATTCCGAAAGAGCTTCAGGAGCAGCCCAAATCGACGGATGCACTAACTTACGGCTATTCATTAGGATTGTGCTGCCATTATCGATGCCGATTATCGCAGTTATGGCTCTATTCTATGGGGTGGGGAATTGGAATAACTACTTCTCAGCACTTATTTATTTAAATGATTCTGCAAAATACCCATTACAGCTTGTTCTACGTCAGATTCTTGTTCTTCAGGAAATGTCGGCTCAAGGTGGGGGGCAATCGATGCTGCCGCAGCCGCTGCACTTAACAGCAAAGCGGAAATTGCAGCACTGGTCAAATACGCCGTTATTATCGTGGCGACCGTGCCTATTATCGCAATTTACCCATTCCTACAGCGTTATTTTGTACAAGGTGTTATGATTGGTTCCGTAAAGGCTGATCTTACCATACTCAACTAAAGGGGAGTTATTACATGAAAAATCTTCGCAAGGCATCATCCATGTTGTTATGTCTGACAGTAGCCTCGACATTGTTAGCTGCTTGTGGTTCATCTAAAGGTGAAGATTCTTCTGCTTCTGGAACGTCCAAAACGGCTCAAGATGTTAAGAAGGAAGGCTTTCCTATCATAGACAAGCCGCTGACGCTTTCCATGATGTCACAGGACGCAGGCGTTGCAGATTGGAATAAGATGCCTGTAAATCAGGAAATGGAGAAGCTGACAGGAATTAAGTTTACGTATCAGCTATCACCGATTGATAGTTTTGCTACCAAGAAAAACCTAGTGTTTGCCAGTGGTGATTTGCCAGATGTGTTCTATGGGGCAGATCTTAAACCAGCGGACCAAGTGACATATGGTACACAGGGCGTACTCGTTCCTCTGGAAAAATACATTGATGAAGGATATGCACCGAATATTAAAAAGATATTTGATGAGCATCCAGACATCCGTATGTCCTACACAACACCAGACGGACATATCTACGCACTTCCTAATATTGATCTTTCAGCGGTGTGGTACCGCAGTCCAATGTGGTATAACGGTAAATTCCTGAAAGCGCTTAAGATGACGGAGCTGCCTAAGACAACAGATGAACTGTATACCTATCTGAAGCGTGTTAAAGATGAGGATGCGAATGGAAATGGGAAGAACGATGAAATTCCACTTACTTCTGTTAAACTAGACGATTTACGTATGTACTTCCTTGGCTTCTGGGGCATTTATGATGAAGTGTACTACGCTGATAAGGATGGAAAGGTCCACTATACGCCTCAAGAAGAAGGCTACAAGGGCTACTTGACATTTTTGAACCGCCTCTGGAAGGACAATCTGCTGGATCATGAGACATTCTCGCAAACGCCTGAGCAGAAAAAAGCGAAGGGGCAAAGCAATCAGATCGCATTGTTTAACGACTACTACCCTTACTTCACACTTGGAGGTGAGCCTAGCAGCGACAACCCTCTTATGACACCGGTGAAGAGTGAAGTGGCTGGATCACCAGTCTATGGCAAGCATCCTGGTATTTCCGCACAAGGAACCTTTGCCATTACAAGTAAGAACCCTGCTCCGGAAGCAACGATGCGCTGGATTGATTACCAATATGGTTATGAAGGTGCAACGCTATATTCCCAAGGACCTGAAAACGTACTGTGGAAGTATAAAAACAAAGAAACACATGAGAAAGAATGGCTTCCAGTTCCAGGTGGAAAAGAAAGAGACGAATACCGCGGCACGCTTACACCGAACTATGGTATTCTCACGCCTGGGATGAACTCAAGTGAGCTAACCAAAGGCCTTAAGACGGACTTTGACAGTTGGATTGATAAAGAAAATGCGGACAAGCTCACTCCAATTGGAAAAGCACCATTCCCTAACGTATATCTGACGAATGAAGAGCAAAGCGAGGCTACTGCCTTATTGTCGGATTTAAATACGTATGTGAAGCAAATGGAAGCTAAATTCGTAACTGGACAAGAGCCTCTATCCAATTGGGACCAGTATGCAGCTCAAATCAAAAAAATGGGTAGTGATCGTATCGTAGAATTATATCAAGGTGCATACGATCGCTGGAAATCAGCTAAATAAAGTGATTCACGCATAAAAAAATGAAGCCAACATATCCCGGTCTAACGACCGGATGTTGGCTTTAATCATTATTCGTCCTCCAAATTTGGCTCTAATCCAATGGAGTCACTTTGTGAGAACATCTTGCGGTATTGGCCGGGGGTATAGCCCGTTTCCTTCTTGAATTTACGAATAAAGTTAGGTGTATCCATATAACCGACCTTTAGAATGATGTCCTTAAGTGGGTCATTCGTCGTCTTCAGTTGGTGCATAACCTCTTCCATTCTATTTTGCCAAATATATTGAATGAAATTAAGTCCCATCTTTTCCTTAAACGAACGACTAACATGGGAAGCGAGATGCCGAACTCGAAGGCCACTGTCTCAAGGCTTAAGGTATGGTCCATATAATGCTCGTTAATATAGCCAACAATTTGATCAATGATGGATTGTTCTTCCTTTTGATTGTTCTGTTCAACCTGATCACAGATCTGAGAGGCGAGATTCAGCAGGCTACGTTCTAGTTCATCTAAGGAATTGCTATACATCAGATTAGGTGCCATTTCCTGCATCAAGTTGTGATTACCTATCTCGGAAGACGTTTTCAGAATCGTATTCAATAGGTCGTAGCTTATGCAGCGAGTGAGTGAAGCAGAGAGCTCAGACGTTCGCAGGCTTTGAATAGCTGAATGAATCATCTGGGCCGCCACATCGTAACTACCCTGCTTGAGACTCTGAGCGAGCTTCATGAGCGTATTGTTCGGAATCCAGAAGGCATGATCAGGCGTGTAAGATAGCTTTTCAAAATAGGTGACTGAACCGTGGCCTGTGGATACTCGAAGTTCAAAAGCTGAGCAGGCCTCAATGAATGACTGATTCAGCTGATCGGGACTAGAATAGCAGGTTCCGACCCCAATCATAGGGATGATATCAAAAGTTTCGAGCATATTGCTGCGCACGGCTTCGACAATCTGACGTACATGTGAGAATTCATCCATCTGGTTGTTTAGGTTAAAGCTGATAATGAGGCCAAGCTGATCAAGCTGCGATAGCTCAACACCATATCCGTGGGCGGCTAGTTCCGGAAATTCAATCTGGGTGAGCAGATGAATCATATCTTGACGTTCTGCTCTTTCATTCTGAATATCCTCGTCCCATGCTATGACCATGACAAAGTGATGGGAGCAATCAAATTCTAGATCAAAGGCTTCTTGCAGCTCAGGCGTAAGACTCTGAGCACTCCCATATTTAAGGAGCATCGATAGGAAATGATTACGGGCAAAGGGTTCCTGAAGGTCTATCCGTGAGCTGTATTCCTGGAGTGTAGTCCAAATACGGTCAAGCTCATTGCCAGATACGATAGAGCCATCTACGGGGCGCTTTGAATTAGATTTAGAAGCCGCAAATTCAACCAGCATAGATATCGGTTGATATTGCATTTTGGCCAGCAAAAGTGCGATAGCAGCTCCAACGATAACGACGATGACAAATAGCATAATGATGAAACTACGCACATGCAGAACACTGCTGAAGAATTGGGAGCTCGGCATGATTGTCACATAGGTCCAGCCATTATTTTTCGATTTGACGGATACAATCGAGTGAGCTTTCCCATTTAGGGTGCGGTCATGAATACCCGGCGTTAGGTTATTAAATAAGGACTTCGCCTCCGCATTCGTTAACGCTTCACCTTGGCGGTTATCTACAAGAATTTGACCGTTGTTGTCTAGGATGTAAGTCATACCTTGAAAGGTCCCCAAAACGGAATCAATTAGATTGCTGAGCTCGGATTCTTTGATCAGGTACATGATCGTTCCGTGCGGAGTGGGACTGTTCGGCGTAATTGGAATCAGATAAGCTAGCTTTGTTTCCTGAAGTTGAGAAGAGTTACTAACCATATCTGCTGGACGCATGGTCGGAAATTTCACTTGATCCAAATCTCGAAAAAGGGTTTCTTTCTTCCAATTTTGAAAGCTAAAGCTCTTTGCAAATACATCTATATTGGATAGGCCTTTGCTAGAATAGATTTTATTATCCTTATGAAAATACAAGAACATCTCGTCAATGATAGAGCTTGTTGCTTTGTATTGATCTAATGCTTGGATGGCCTCTCCGCTATAAATCGGATCATGAACTCGATAGGGTGTCAGTCTTGTATCATAGGAAACACGTGATGCGATTTCACTGAGTTCTTTCATTCGGCCGTCAATAATCACCTTGGTTTGCGTTAATTGACCCAGACGGGACTGTTCAATTTCGGTCCGAAGATTACTGACTGCGCTTTCATAAATGAATATAGTCATTAGAATTAATGGGATAAGCAAAATGAATAAGTAGGACCAAATGTATTTTAAGAATAGCTTGGATTTGAAGTAGTTCAGTCTCATTTATTCTGCCTCCTCTATATCAATAATTAATCTAGTTAAATTTAATATACCAACAAAGCGAGCATTTGGACATAGAGCGGAATACGCAATTTTTATCATACCATTACTTCCACACGACTGTAATCTGCGATGTGAAGAAGTAATAAACAAATAAATTGGAGGTATCCCAATGAGTGAGAACCATAGGTTAGAAGAGCAGGTACCAGTAGTAGAACAGGGTGTTCATAACTATAGCAGCGAGGAGAAATGGGTTAGACCAGAGGAACCGCTTCTGCTCGAACGACTTGAATGGTTCAAGGATCAGAAGCTAGGTCTGATGATGCACTGGGGACCCTATTCTCAGCTAGGTATAGTTGAATCATGGGCATTAAGCGATGAAGATGTAGAATGGTCCCGCAACGAGATCGATTGGGATATAGATGCTGAAGAACTCAAACGGCAATATTTTAATTTGAATAAGACGTTCAATCCACTTCGCTTTCAGCCGGAGGTATGGGCTGATTTGGCTGCGGATAATGGTTTCAAATATTTGAATTTCACGACCAAGCATCATGATGGTTTCTGCATGTGGGATACACATACGACCGATTACCGCATTACAGGTCCAGATTGTCCATTCCATACACACAAATATGCCGACATAACCAAGCAGCTATTCGATGCGTTTCGCGCGAAGGGGTTAGCGATCTCTGCCTACTTCTCTAAGGCTGATTGGCATACTCCGTATTACTGGGCACCAGAAATGAAGGAAGGGACATTTACATCTCGTGGCCCTACCTATGATCCCAAGGAAAAACCCGAACTGTGGGAGCAATTCGTACAATTCACTCATGAGCAAATTATGGAATTGATGACGGATTACGGACGTATCGATATGCTATGGCTTGATGCGGGATGGGTCAATGATTATCGTGATCAGAACGTCAGATTGGGTGAAGTCGTAGAAAGGGCACGTGAAATCCAGCCTTGGCTTCTCTCGGCGGATCGTACCGTTGGGGGTCCTTATGAGAATCTGATTACACCAGAGCAGACATTGCCTGAAGGGCCGCTTCATGTTCCATGGGAGAGTTGTATCACGATGGGTTCTGCGTTCTCTTTCCGCTATGAGGATAACTATAAATCCGTACGGGAGCTTATTCATTTGCTTGTTGAAATTGTTGCTAGAGGTGGTAACTTAGCCCTTAACGTTGGACCTCAACCTGATGGAAGAATATCCAAAACGGCTATTTCCCGAATCCAGGGCATGGGAGCGTGCTGAATATTCACGGGGAAGCGATCTATGGAACACGGATCTGTGAGCCATATTCTATTGGTAACTATCATTTCACTAGAAAAGGCGACACCACGTATGCCTTCTACTTGTACAAGGATGATCAAGAAGTTGTTGAAGAGGAGCTGTATATTCCTATGATGATTGAATTTAGTAGGATTGATCTGGTAGGCGGCCAGGACAAGCTAGATTATCGGCGTATAGAGAACGGCATAGTTGTCCGCATGCCGGAAACGGAGCTTCAAATCCAGGCTCCAATCGCGCATGTATTCAGAATCCAGTAAATAATCTGATTTATAGCTTAGGAAATAACTCTATGAATATATCGGGAAAGGTGCTGTCACATATGCAAAAATGGTTTGAGGAAGCAAAATTAGGCATCTTTATTCATTATGGTATTTATGCAGTGGATGGGGTTTCAGAATCATGGTCTTTCTATAATGGAAGAATGCCCTATGAACAATATATGAAACAATTAGATGGCTTCACCGCTTCCAAATTTGATGCGGACAAGTGGGCTGATTTGATTGAAAAATCAGGTGCGAAATATACCGTGCTTACGACGAAGCACCATGATGGCGTGGCGCTATGGGATACGCAGTTTAGTGACTTGAACGTTGTGAAGAAAACGCCAGCTAAGCGTGATCTTATTCAAGAATATGCTGAAGCCGTGACAAAGAGAGGCATCCATCTTGGGATGTACTATTCGCTGATCGATTGGTCGCATCCTGATTACCCAAGTGTGTATGAAGGTGGAAATATACCTGAGGATCTTAGCACAGTGAATAAATACTCAAGCCCTCTAGATGGTATACAGGATGAAGAGAGATGGCAGAGATTTTTACAATTTAACAATAATCAGCTGCGAGAAATTTTAACGAATTACGGTAAGGTGGATTTATTGTGGTTTGATGGGGATTGGGAACGGAGCGCCGAGCAGTGGAATCTGCCGGAGTTTAAACAGTATCTTCAATCGTTCAACCCGGATATTATCATCAACTCACGTCTTCAAGGTCATGGCGACTATAAAACACCAGAACAGGGAATTCCGATCACGAGACCGGAAGGACCATGGGAATTCTGCACCACAATTAACGGCTCATGGGGCTACGTACCAACGGATAATCAGTATAAATCGCTGAATCAGATCATTCGTATGTTCTGTGACTGTATATCCTTAGGCGGAAACATGCTGCTGGATATTGGACCTATGGAAGATGGAACGATTGATCAGAGACAAGAAGATATTTTGCTAGGTCTAGGAGAATGGATTCGGGCGCATGAAGAAGCGGTATTTGGAACAGAAGAAGGAATTATGACCCGATATTACTTAGGCGGTAGTACGATTTCAAAAGACAGAAAGACGCTCTACCTTTTTGTATACGATGATCCGAAAGAAAACATTTGCCTCAAAGGACTATGCAATCCTATCAAGAAAATTACCGTAATGCATTCTGACAAAGAGCTTACTCATGAAATTCATGGGGGTGTGCCTTGGTTCAACATTCCGGGTACGACTTGGATTCATATGACAGCCGAAGATACGCATGAGCAAGTCACGGTCCTCAAGCTTGAATTAGAAGAAGAACTGGATATGTACGGCGGTTCGGGAGCTGTGGTCACTCACAACTAGTAAACCGATGAAAGCTATGAATATTGCTAAGGAGGCTGCATGATAACCATTCATCCTCCCTCATCCCAATGAATAATTTACGCGCTTTGAGATTAAGCGGATTTACATTAAGCGAGTTTGATATATATAAGGAGGTTCTTATGGAATCATTTAAATTACCCAAAATTAAGATGCCTGAAATGACACTCCCCCTAGCTATTCAAGAAGTACTCCAAGAAGCAGAGGAGAAACTAGCGGGTCGTCCGAAGCTTCTTCAATTATTTAAGAATTGTTTTACGAATACATTGGAAACGACAACTAAACTTATGGAAGACGGAACAACATTCGTGATTACAGGAGATATTCCAGCTTCGTGGCTCCGTGATTCGGTTGAGCAAGTGATGCACTACGTCCCATTTGCTAGGGATGATGCAGACTTGCAACGTATTCTAAGTGGCTTAATAAAACGCCATATTCAATATATACATATTGATCCGTATGCAAATGCATTCAATGAATCTGCGAATGATTGGCATTGGAACAAGGCGGATATCACGGATATGTCACCATGGGTATGGGAGCGGAAGTTCGAGATTGATTCCCTATGTTTCTCGATGCGCTTAGCACATTCGTATTGGAAAGAAACAGGTCTGACTGATATTTTCGATGCGGGCTTTAAATCTGCTATGCGTTTAATCTACGATTTGTTCAAGACCGAACAGAGGCACTTCGAGTTATCGCCATATCGCTTTACGAGAGATAACGGAATTCGGACGGATTCGCTAAGCAACAATGGTCAAGGCATGCCTGTCAATTATACAGGGATGGTATGGTCTGGTTTTCGCCCCAGCGATGATGCTTGTGACTTTCACTACAACATTCCAGGAAACATGTTTGCGGTTGTAGCTCTTCGTCATATGCAAGAGTTTGCGGAGTGGATATTCCGCGATACGGACTTCTTGAAAGAACTCAAGGCACTCGAAGCGGATATCGATCACGGGATACAATTGTATGGCATTTATCGTCATCCAGAGTTTGGTCCGATTTATGCATATGAAACAGATGGATTTGGAAACTACTGCTTGATGGATGATGCAGGTACACCGGGATTGATATCCATTCCTTATCTTGGTTACGTGTCAGCTGAAGATCCAATTTACCAGAATACGAGACGGTTTGCGCTGTCAAAAGAGAATCCTTTCTTCTTCGAAGGAACAGCGGCTAGAGGAATTGGAAGTCCACATACGCCTGACGGGTTCATCTGGCATATGGCATTGTCGATGCAAGGAATAACAGCGACAACGAAAGAAGAAAAGCTTGAGATGATCGCGATGCTTGAATCTACAGATGCAGATACTGGATATATGCATGAGGGATTTGATTCGAATGATCCTCTGAATTTTACAAGATCATGGTTCGCATGGTCTAACAGCCTATTCTCGCAGTTTGTCTATCAAGCGATGAAGGAAGGGATTCTATGAGACATTCGACGATTATTTTTTATGACCCTTCTTTTCCCGGTCATTCGATGCCTGAAGGTGGCGGTGTAGAAGTATTGGAGAAGATGGGTACGGTCGTAGACGCAGATGGATTAGCAGAAGCACTTCGTTCTACGATGGACGGTTGTTTGGTTAACCTACATGCTCCGTACTTTCCAAAGTTAGCATGGCCTGAGATCCTTGCCTTCTTAAGACGTGGAGGCGGACTCATAAGTATTGGTGGGGCTCCATTTCGAAATCCGGTTCGTTATGAAGAAGATAGCTGGAAGGTGGAAGCGGAACAAACTGCTTATCATCGAGACATGTATATTCATGAAATTTTGCGAGTTGAAGTAGAGTCTATAACCGAGTTTACTGCATTGGATCGAATTCCGCTCCTTGTCGGTCAGGAGTCGTTGTTTAGTATTCAAGACACTTTGAATCTGGTACCGCATACGACTCGGAATAGCGATATTCCGCACCAGATGGGATCTGCAGGTACCATGTCTACCCAGATATATCCTCTGCTGAAAGGCATCAGTAAAGAGGGACGTGAAATCGCAGCCCCTGTCGTGTTATGGGAAAATACTCGTGGTGACTTTGCGAACTCGCGTTGGTTATTCGTGAATGTGCCACTAGCGGCGACATTCTGGGAACAAGGCGGAGCGAATGCATTGACAGATTGGATTGGATTTTGTTCCAAGGCGGTTACGGAGCTGTGGATCAAAACGAATTACGCGGTATATGAGCCAGGGGAACATGCTGTGCTTACACTGCAAACACAGCGGATAGACCGAATAGAGACATCTGACAAACATACACATCGCTGGACATTTGAACTTACTGTAGAGCAGGAAGAAGGGGATCAGTACTGGGAGCAACGTTTCACGACAGAAGTAACGCAGAACATTGATTTTGTACGTATCCCTGTTTCCTTAGATATTCAAAGTGGCCTGTATCGTGTGACATGCCGTGCAACTGCAGAAGACGGCGAGGTACGTGTGCTTCATCAAGGATTCTGGGGGAATGATCCTCAGTTACTTTCGGAGGGAAGTCCGCTGGTTTGCAATCGAGATTATTTCATTAAGGATGGACGTCCACTTCCGATTGTAGGCATGACATACATGGCTTCGGATGTGGCACGTAAATTCCTCTTCCTACCGAATGCAGATGTATGGGATCGAGACATGAAGCAGATGTCAAAGGCAGGGATCAACTGGATTCGCACAGGTATTTGGACAGCGTACCGTAACATGATGCAGGTTGATGGTCACGCTTCGGAAGAGGTGCTTAGAGCCATAGATGCCTTTTTATTGACGGCAAAAAAATATAATTTACAAGTGACATTTACGTTCTTCTCCTTTACACCAGAGACATGGGAAGGACTTAATCCATATCTGGACCCACAAAGTGTTGAGGCGCAGAAGCGGTTTATCCGTTCCATTGTATCTCGTCACAGGGAAACGACGAACGTGGATTGGGATTTAATTAATGAACCTTCGATGTTCGATCCGGCAAAGGTTTTCTCAGCGGGACCAAGATCCTGCAACGATCGTTTTGAACAGGCGGCCTTTATTGACTGGCTGGAGCAGCGACATGGTCGAATTGAGCTTCTCCAAGAGCGTTGGAATATGACTCCGGCCCAGCTTCCAAGCTTCGCAGCGGCTATGATTCCTGGCCCACAAGAAATTAATTTCGACGTGCAAGATATGATCATGAGCAAGAAGGGAACCCGCTGGCTCGATTACTGCTTATTCTCCATGGATATGCATAACCGCTGGGCGAAACAGTTATATGACACAATTAAGGAGCAATGTCCGAATCATCTGGTTACGGTAGGTCAGGATGAGGCGCTAGGGGCGCAGCGCCCGTCACCTTTTTTCTATGAGGAAGCCGTTGATTATACGACAGTTCACTCGTGGTGGCTTAACGATGATCTGGTCTGGGATGGTATCTTTGCGAAGACCGCCAATAAGCCGAATGTCATCCAAGAGACCGGAATTATGTATGTTGAGACACCAGATGGACTAGCGAAACGTACAGAAAAGGAATTGCGAAATATATTAGAACGCAAGTATGCGTATGCTTTCTCGACTGGAGGAGCTGGCGCCATTCAATGGATATGGAATACAAATTTCTACATGGATAATGCGAATGAATCGCATATCGGAGCGTTACGTGCAGATGGTACACAGAAGCCAGAAACGAATGTGTCTTATGATTTCGGGAAGTTCATAAGTGAAATAAGAGACCTATTCGAGGAACGTACCCTTGAGGAGATTGTCGCCATCTTCCCTTATTCGAATGATTTCTCCAATCGAAAATTGGCATATGAAGCAACAACAAGCCTTGCACGTATATTGTCATATCAGTTAAACATGCCATTCCGTGGAGCATCTGAATATCATTTAGATGATCTTGAAGCAAACCCTGCGAAGCTCATAATGCTACCTAGCGCACATAATATTGATGATGTGGCATGGACTCGCCTTCTAAATATCGTAAAGCGCACAGGTGCAACGCTGCTCGTAACAGGTCCTCTGGGCATCGATGCTACTGGAGAGAGACAGACCGATTAACAGAGCTACTAGGTGAAGGTCAACTTCGCAATGTAAGACGCGAAGAAATACTAGATTTACAAGGGAAGCAGATTCCTGTGTCTTTCGGAAAGCGGCGGATTGCTGAGTTAAGTAAGGAAGTGCGTATGGGAAGTCAGCATGCTACTACAGGTAATTCCAGTGCAACCTCAATGGGTGATACCGTAGTCGATATCCCACTAGGCAGCGGAAGATTAATCTGGAGTCCGCTTCCGATAGAGCTGAATGAACGGTCGGAATCTGTAGCAGAGCTGTATCGTTATGCCATTTCAGCGGCCGGCTGCGAAAGCGGTTTAGAATGGATTAAAGGTGGGGACCTCGCAGGTGTATATGGGCGAAAGCTACAGTTTAAAGATGGTTACTTATATATTTTCGTATCGGAATTCGGCTTGGATACGAATATTGAAGTGAAGGATACCGTTACACAGAAGAGTTATACTTTTGTGTTGGAACAAGAACGATCAGTCCTCTTTGCAACAGATGCACAAGGTCAGATCAAGTCGGTATATCGTTCTGATGAAGTTCATATCCAAGTAGGTGCGAATAAGGGGGACATAGCGAATGTCTAACAAAAAAACAGCTCATATCATCTCGCATACCCACTGGGATCGGGAATGGTATTTACCGTATGAGAAGCATCATGTTCGTCTTGTGAAGCTGGTAGATACACTCCTCGATAAGCTGGATCAAGACCCTGATTACCGCAGCTTCTACTTAGACGGACAGACGATTATCCTAGAGGATTATTTGCAGGTCAGACCTGAACAGAAAGAACGGCTGGTGAAGCATATCCAGAACGGTCGTATTCTGATTGGCCCATGGTATATATTACAGGATGCATTCTTAACGAGTAGTGAGGCCAATGTTCGTAATATGCAAATTGGTCATCAGGATGCGCTTCGTTACGGGCAAATATCCAAGGTCGGTTATTTTCCGGATACCTTTGGGCTTGTGGGTCAGACACCGCAGCTCATGCAGCAATCTGGAATCAACAATGCGTTCTTTGGTCGGGGCGTAAAGCCGACGGGCTTCAATAATACGGTTGCAGATGGTGAATATGAATCGTCCTTCTCCGAGTTACAATGGGAAGGACCGGATGGCTCGAAGGTACTCGGCATCCTGTTTGCCAATTGGTATTCGAATGGTAATGAAGTGCCGGCGAATGCTGAGGAAGCCATATCATATTGGAAAAGGAAGCTTACAGATGCTGAGAAGTATGCCTCTACAGGCGAACTACTCTTCATGAATGGCTGTGATCATCAACCCATTCAACTAGATTTGCCAGAAGCGATTCGGGTAGCTCGTGAAATGTATCCGGATACCGAATTTATACATTCAAATTTCATAGATTATTTACAATCGCTAGAACAATCGTTAGATCGCGAATTGTCTTCGGTAAGAGGTGAGCTTCGTAGTCAGCGGACCGATGGCTGGGGTACACTCGTGAATACGGCATCCGCCCGAGTATATCTGAAGCAGATGAATCAGCAAGGGCAAATGATATTGGAAAAAATGGCTGAGCCGCTATCCGCATACGCTAGTCTACTTGGTCATGAATATCCGCATCATTTATTAACATATGCTTGGAAAACGTTAATGAAGAATCATCCACATGACAGCATCTGCGGCTGCAGCGTCGATGAAGTGCATCGCGAAATGGTGACTCGCTTTGAGAAGAGTCGGCATGTAGCTGAAGCGATCATACAGGATCAAGTGAAGGTTATTACAGATCGTATTGATACTACTTGTTTCTCACGTTTCGGGGAAGATACTCGGCCGTTCACGGTCTTCAATATGACGGGCCATGAACGCAGCGGAACAGTCACGGTAGAGCTGGATCTTATTCGTCACTACTTCAACGAGGACCTATCTTTTGATGAAATGAAATCCCGTGTTAAGCAGCTTGCGTTGGAGGAGCGGGTCGTGGTGGATAGCGAGGGAAACGAACTGAAGAGTACAATAACGGATCTCGGACTGCAATTTGGTTATGATCTGCCTGATGATAAGTTCCGCCAGCCGTATTTCGCGCGTTCGCTTCGAATAGAATTCGCAGCCTCAGCAGTCCCTGCGAACGGGTATAAGGCATATGCATTGATTCGTAAAGATTCGGATGCTGCTAAGGACGGGACCTCCTCGTCATTGTTGGTCAATGAACGGACTATGGAGAATGAATATTTGCAAGTAAGCGTAGAACAGAATGGTTCTGTTACGTTAACAGATAAAGCTAGTGGCAGAACGTTCAGTGGATTATGTATATACGAAGATAGTGGTGATATTGGAAACGAATATATGTACCGACAGCCTGACGGCGAGTCACCCATGACAACGGAGAATATAGTAGCGAGTGTAACGGTTATGACGGATAAGTCATACGAATCGGCAATGCAAATTGTGCATCAATGGGCAATTCCGAAGGGCGCTGATTCTCTTCTTCAACAGGAACAGGATGAGCTGGTATGGTTTACAGGTAGAAAGTCTGCACGTTCTGAGGAAATGATGCAGCTGGAGATTACGACGACGATCACGCTTGAACAAGGGGCGAAGGGCTTGAAAGTCAATACTTCATTCAATAATCAGGCGGCTGATCATCGCTTGAGAATGCTGTTCCCAACGGATATCAATAGTAGCGTTCATCAGGCTGATTCCATGTTTGAGGTTGCTACTCGAGATAACCAGCCGGCGGTGGAGTGGAATAATCCAAGCTATTGTCATCACCAACAGTCGTTTGTCAGCGTGAAAGATGGAGAAACAGGACTTACGATTGCAAACAAAGGACTAAGCGAATATGAAGTGCTTCGTGACAGCCGCAATACGATCGCGGTAACACTGCTGCGTTCTGTAGGAGAATTAGGCGATTGGGGAGTATTCCCGACACCGGAAGCGCAGTGTTTGGGAGAAGCACGGGCAGAGCTTATGATCATTCCTCATGGAAATAATGCACCGGAGGCAGCGTATGCGGTAGCTTATCAATTTCAGGTTCCGTGGATCGCGGAGCAGACCCATCTACAGAAGGGAAGTTTGCCACCCATATACCAGTGGTTTACTTGGGAGGCACAGGGCTTGGAACTATCTTCTGTGAAGATGGTGGAAAATACAGGTGATCTAGCACTACGCTGGTTCAATATGACGTTAGGTGAGAGCGCATTAACGGTTGAACCAAAGTTCTCATTTAACGACGTTCATAAGAGTAATGTCCTTGAGGAGCGGCAGGAACGCATTGATGGTACCAATGGTCAGGTAATTAAATTGGCTAGCATAGGTCCAGCAGAGATTGTTACGATTCTAGTCAATATTTAAGTTATGAATTAAGCTAAAAGACACCTGGGGGAAAATAACATGAATCGTAGCGGAGTACCTGAACCGAAGATTGAATATGCTCCCAAACATTATATATGTCAGCGTGCGCCAGGTCAGCTTGTTCTTGATGGGCGTGTGGATAAGCCTTCTGGGCAGTCGCGGACTGGACAGAAGACTTTGTTGATATCGAAGGGGATCTAAGGCCGAAGCCCGCGAAACAAACTCGGGTTAAAATGCTTTGGGATGACGAATATTTCTATTTTGCAGCGGAATTAATAGAGGATCAGATATGGGCGACGTTAACGGAGCGCGAATCGGTCATTTTCTATGATAATGATTTTGAAATCTTCATTGATCCAGACGGAGACACACACCAATATTATGAGTTCGAGATCAATGCCCTAAATACCGTATGGGACTTAATGCTGGTTAAACCCTATCGTGATGGTGGACCTCCTGTTAACGCTTGGGACATTTATGGACTCAAGACTGCAGTGCATATTGATGGCGAGCTAAACCGTCCGGATGCAAAGAACCGGAAGTGGAGTGTTGAGGTAGCCATGCCTTGGACGAGCTTACGTGAGTGTGCAGCAGAGAGCCGTCCGCCGATAAAAGGTGAATTCTGGCGCGTAAATTTCTCGCGTGTGGAGTGGCAAACCGAGGTTCAAGAGGGTGAATACCGTAAGGTTATCAATCCATCTACGGGTACATCTTATCCAGAGGATAACTGGGTCTGGTCTCCGATGGGCATTATTAATATGCATTATCCCGAACTTTGGGGATACGTTGTGTTCGCAGATGAAGAAGGTCCTGAATCATTTGAGATTACCGCAGATGAACGGATCAAGTGGGAGCTTCGCAGGCTCTATTACCGTGAACGTAATTACTTCGAGATCCATGGTGAGTTTACAACGAATGTAAGGCTATTGATGGGCGACGAATCGTGGAGTATCCTACCTAAGATTGAGACGACAAGCAGTCTATTTCAGATATCAGCGCCGTCATCAGACGAGAAAGTCATTTTTTGCATCAGAGAAGACGGTAAGCTGTGGAAGGAGTGAATCGAGATGACCATACAGACATCTGTATTCTCATTAGATCGCAAAACGATGGAACTTATTGAGAAGAAATTTCTTGAGAAGAAAGTGATGGCTAAGAATAGAGAACATGAGCTGTTTGATATTTTTCAGCAGGAATTGTCCATAGAAGAGACTTGGGCGCTTAAGTATCTATTCGCATATATGCCAGTGAATGATATGGCAGATTACAACGGTTCTTTATTCTTAAATCATGTGCGACAGACATTGGAAATTCGTAGACAGATGCCTTGGGGAGAACGTGTACCCGATCATTTATTCCTTCATTTTGTACTGCCCTATAGAGTCAACACGGAGAATATTGAGGATTATCGCGGTGTTCTGTATAACGAATTGGTCGATCGGACAAAAACATTATCGATGGAGGAGGCGATACTAGAAACCAACTATTGGTGCCATGAGAAAGCGACATATATTGGAAGCGATATGCGGACAATGTCACCACTGACGATGATCCGAAATGCGCGAGGACGTTGCGGGGAGGAATCTACGCTTGCGGTTGCAGCTCTTCGCAGTATAGGTATTCCTGCTCGTCAGGTATATACACCGCGCTGGGCACATTGTGACGATAATCACGCGTGGGTGGAGGCATGGGCTGATGGTACTTGGTACTATATCGGTGCGTGCGAACCAGAAGCCCGTCTGAATCAAGGGTGGTTCAGCCTGCCTGCACGAAGAGCCATGTTAATCAATACGAGCATTTATGCAGATTATCCAGGACCCGAGGATATTACCTTAGTTGATGATGGATTTACGGAAATCAACTTGTTAGAGAATTACGCGCCAACGCGCATTATCACCGTGACGGTGAAGGATCAGCAGGGAAAACCTGTGCACGGAGCTAACGTCCATTTCGAGCTGTACAACATGGCTGAATTATATCCAATCGCTACGCTTCCAACGAATGAGCAGGGAGAAGCGATATTAAAGACAGGCTTTGGCGATTTGGTGATTCGCGCCGTGAAAGATGGTATGTGGGGACAAATGAAAATTACGGTTGCGGATAGCAATCGTTATGAACTCGTGCTAGAGGCTACGAAGCAGCCCGTAGAAACTGTTGATTTTGACATGGTTCCGCCTCCTGAGCTGGAAGGTGAAGCTTCGGGCGCACTTTCTGATGAGAGAATTAAATATCATAACCAGCGGCTTGAGGAAGGTACCAAAACGCGTACTTTGTATGAGAATACCTTTTTGAGTGAAGAAGATGCTTCCGCGATTGCCCGTAATGCCAATCTTCCACCTGAGCGCGTATGGGATGTATTACAAAAAGCCCGTGGGAATAGCAGGGAAATTGCATCTTTTCTACAGAAACGCTCTAGTGAATATGGTGAGTGGCCGCTAAGGCTACTGGAGACCCTGAACGAAAAAGACTTGGTGGATACGTTCATTCCTACACTGGATGATCATCTGACAGGTGCACTCGCGCAGCGTGGAGACCTCCCAGAGGATACGTTCACATCATATATACTTAGTCCACGGATCTTACATGAAATGATTGTACCGTATAAACATTTTTTCCAAGATGCGTATAGCACTGAAGAGTCAGCAGTGTTTAAATCTGATCCTTCAGAGCTTGTCCGCAGACTGGAACAGAACTTTGGAATCTGGGAAGACCTCCCGAATCTTAGAGGTAGAGGAAATCCAATAGGAACATACTCCATGAAGAAGGGCGATCCGGTGTCATTAGATATTCTATTCGTGGCTGTATGCCGCAGCTTAGGTATTCCGGCTCGCTTACATCCAAGCGAACAGAAGCCACAGTATTGGCAGGGGGGAAGCTGGGAAGATGCCTTGTTTACAATAGCTTCTATTGAAGAACAGCCTGAACAAACGGCATGGGGTATGCTTCATCTGGTCAAGGACCCTGAGGCAACATTGGAGACGCCGGCGGCTTCCTATGCGGAGAACTTCACGTTCGCCCGTTTGGAGAATGGAGTATATAAGACGTTAGTTTATCCAGATGGTAAACGTGACGTTTATGATGAACCGTTTGAGGTCGAGCCTGGAGCCTACCGTTTAACGTCAGGTATCCGCTTGAAGGATGGGACGGTAAGAGTTCGACTTGCTTTCTTTACCATATGTGCGGATGAGCAAACGGAAGTTATGCTAACGTACCGTGAGACGAAGGTGGACATCCCTGTGCTCGGTAATATTGATCGCTCGAACAACCTAACCCTGCTGGATGGAACGGTGAAGACAGTTGGAGACCTGATCGGCGATCGAGGTGCCATTGCGGCCTGGATTGAACCTGAGCGGGAACCTACGAAGCATCTCTTCCGGGAGCTTGGCGAGTTGGCAGAGCCCATGAACAAGCTTGGCGTTCCAATCATCCTTGTAATCGGACATGCGGAATGGAGCTCTTCATTTGATCCTGCTAATTATCCGAAGTTACCATCCCACACTATTTTTGTGAGAGATTTAACTTATGCTTCATTACCGGATTTCATTTCGGAAGCTCCGGCAAATGAGGCCGGATTCCCACATCTGTTTGTGCTGGATAGTCAGGATCAAATTCGTTATACTGCTTCTGGGTATAAGATCGGAATGGGGAACGAGGCTTTGCAAGTTTTATCTAGTCTAAAAAATAGCGCAGCAGAAATATAGACTTATCCCTTTGGAAAAGAGGAGACCCACTTCAATTGAAATGTGTCTCCTCTTTTATATTTATTCGACAAATTTCGATTAAAAATATAATTATTTAAAATTTTAGATTTTAATAAAGTATATTAGCACTATAACCGATAGTAAAAATAGGCGAAAAGTAACACGTTTTTTGCTACATCGTGAGAGAGGTTGATTTTACATGAGGACGAAATTGCAAAAAATGTTGAGAAATAATTTTAAGACGAAGCTAATCGTAGCATTTACGATGATACTCATTATTCCATCATTATTGATTGGGGTGTTAGCGTACAACCAGTCGAAGATCGAGATCGGAAAAGAAATTGTGGATGGTGCAAATGAAAATATTGAGGTTGTTAATTACACGGTAAGTAACATGATCGAGCCTCGAATGAAGGATGCGGACTTCTTCTCTAAACATATTGATCACAGTTTGTATGATGAGAGTGCTGAAATTAGAAAAGACTTTGAAGAATATATGGAAATGCATAAGGATGAAGTATCGAGTATTAGTATAGGCACAGCGGAGGGACGATATTATCGCTCACCGGATCTGAAGGTAAAGCCAGGTTTTGATCCAAGAACAAATGATTGGTATAAAGTTGCAATGCAGAACAAAGGGAAGGCGATTGTATCAGATCCATATACCTCCTCCTTTAATGGAAAACTTATAATTACCATTGCAAAAGCAATGAACGATGGTTCTGGTGTTATCGGCATTACGATGGGTATGGATCAAATTGAGCAGATAGCTTCATCTGTCAATATTGGTGACGAGGGATATATCATTATTGTGGATAAGAGTCAGAAATTTATATACCATCCTAAGCAAAAGGTTGGATCTGAGGCGAAGGATAGCTTTTATAAAAATTTATATACAGGCAAAACCGGTAATTTCAACTATACGCTGGATAACAAAGCTAAAGAGATGTTCTTTACCACGAATGAAGTAACAGGGTGGAAGGTGGCTGGAGCCGTATATAAAACGGAGTTTGATGAAGCCGCGTATCCAATATTCATAACTACTTTTGTAACGATCATCGTCTGTTTAATCGTCGGAGGGTTGATGATCTTGATTATTTTGAGATCGATTATAAGGCCCATTAGACGCTTAAAAGAACATGCGGTTAAAGTAAGCGAAGGGGATCTAACCGTAACGAATGTGGTGAAGTCTAATGATGAAATTGGTGAACTGAATGAGGCATTTAGCATCATGCAGCATAATCTTCGTTCCTTAATTAAGAATGTTGAGACGGGGGCTGAGCAGGTAGCGGTATCGTCAGAAGCACTAACAGCTAACGCTCAACAGACCAGTGCGGCAACGGAGCAAATTACGTTTGCTGTGCAGGATATTGCGATAGGAGCGGAAAAACAGACGAATGGAATTGATCAGAACGCAAGAGCAATCGAGGAGATTTCTCATGGTGTTGAGCGAATTGTAGATAGCGTGAGGGAGCTCGCAAATCTGTCAGAGCATTCTACACAACAGGCTGATGAAGGGGGCGCATCTATTAACCAGGTTGTTGAAACCATGAATTCCATTTATACGTCCGTAGAAGAGTCAGATCGAATGGTGAGTTCGCTATATGAGCGTTCAAAAGAAATCGGAGCGATTTCCAAAGTTATAGGTGAAATTTCTACACAGACGAATTTACTTGCATTGAACGCGGCCATTGAAGCGGCAAGGGCTGGTGAGCATGGACATGGATTTAATGTGGTTGCGGGTGAAGTGCGTAAATTAGCTGAACAATCTCGAGTGTCTGCGAAACAAATTTCGGATTTGATTCAAGAGATACAGGAAGAGACGAAGGCTTCGGCGTTAAATATGAAAAAAGTTTCGCAACATGTTGAGAAAGGCATAGAAGTCTCTGGACAAACCATTCAGAAATTTGAACAAATTGTAATAAGTATGCGAAATACAACCCCGCATATGAATGAGGTTTCGGCTATTACAGAACAAATATCAGCGGAAATCCAAGAGGTTAGCGCGGTGGCGAGCGAGCTTGCCTTGCTATCAAGTACAAATGCAGCAACCTCGGAGGAAGTAGCGGCATCGGCGGAAGAACAGTTAGCGGCTATGGAGGAAATTTCATCTTCTTCCCAGACGTTATCATTTTTATCCGATGAGCTAAAGATTCAAATTCAGAAATTTAAATACTAGATATTAAAAAGGGCAGCTCACATCATGTGAACTGCCCTTTCTTTAGCAAATGATAGATAAATAGATCATTTAATACGTATATCCAGCAGCAACACTCCAGAAATTAGAGCCCGAGAGCACCAATCTGTACTGTCCAAAGAGTAGATTACTACCAATGAGTACTTTCTTAACAGCGCTTTGACCAGCGCCTAGAGTAACTGTATTCGTAGACACAAGTTGATCGCCACGCGGAGTAACTTGATAGAGCTGAAGATAGAGTATATCTGTCGTAGAGCCAGTGTTCGTATAATTACCTTCTAAGTAAACCGTACCTTGTAAGTAATCAGCAGGCCATGTTTCAGAGTAAGCAAAAGCCGAGGAAGCGAAGGAGAACACCATAGTGAACAATAGCGTGAGTGAAAGGAACATTTTTTTCATTAGCCTTATCATCTCCTTGAAATTTTTTGGATTACAAATCTATTATAGTCATAATTTGGCAAGATAGATAGATTGAATATCGTATTATTCACATAAAAAAAGATAGGTTCACCAAGCCGAATGCTCAGTGCGCCTATCCCTATTCTATACCCACCGTATAATCTTGAGATTAATTGGCTCTAATCTCAAGTAACTCATATTTAATAATACCGATGGGAGCGGTTACGCTGATCTTGTCTCCCACAGATTTACCCATGAGTTCTTTACCGAGGGGACTTTCATATGAAATTTTATTATTATGCACGTCTGCTTCCGCAGGACCAACAATTCGATATTCGATCTCTTCTTTAAATTCAATGTCATTGAGCTTTACAACTGTTCCGACATTTACGGTAGACACGTCTATACTTTTAACCACCCGAGCTTTAATTAACATTTTTTCGAGTATTAAAATCCGGGTTTCCATAAAGGACTGGTCGTTTTTAGCAGAATGGTATTCACTATTCTCTTTCAAATCCCCGTAACTGATTGCAGTTTTGATACGTGCTGCAAGTTCCTTACGCTTTACAACTTTGAGATCTTCAAGTTCAGCCTCTAATTGTTCCAGACCTTCTTGCGTTAATATAATTTCTTCGTTTGACATGTTTACAACTCCTCTATATATGAATTTTACACGAAATATCGCCTAATGGAAAATATCCTTGTTACAAATCTGCTTCTTTATACCTAAGAAGTGCTTTGGTTGCTGTTTCACTCATGCGTTGTTGTAGATGAGGGTGATCCACAATCTGTACGCGTTTCCCAAGGAATCTTATCTTGGACAGTAAATATTCCAGCTCCTGACGGCTTAGACTAAGCACGATCGTGTAGCGATTATCTTCAGCCTCGTAGATCACTTCTTTCTCAAAGCAGGAGAAGGCATATAAGATTCGAGATAATTCATCATTGAATTGCCGGATGACTTGAACGGAAACGGTGGTTTTATGGTGAAGCTGAAGTCTTTGAATATCAGCCATATATCGATCATATTTCTCCTGTGGACACTCCTGCTCGGTAATCATCGCAATGGTATCTAGCTTCGTGCTGACCATGGTTTGGTTACGGGTGTAATACCACAAAAGGTACCATTCCCTTTTAACCATAGAATACTCTAGCTTATATGGAATCCCATGTTTAGCATAATCGATAACATCATGTTTCGTTTTATAACGAATTGTAATTCCATTCTTGTGCATAATGAGCTGTCTTAAGGAGCGTATTAAAGGGTGATACACCTGCTTCTCACGGCTATATGCCTTCTCTATAAGTATGCCGTCGATATCCATACAAGGATCTTCATCCAGCAGAGCGTTGAGCTTCTTAAGCGTCTCGGCTGTAAAAGCTTCTTTAGCCGCAGGTCGCAGCAGCATGGACTTCAGCCAGCTTCTCTCATGCGAAGTAACCATATATGTACCAGATTGATCGAGGGATGAAAGAATCTGGTAGTTAAATATTTTCTCGAATGGATTCATAGTAGCTTTGGATCTCCTTCCAATCCGCAATCATTTCCTTGCGCAGCTGTTTGGGTTCAAGGACTTCACAGCTGGAACCAAAACTCCTCAGCCATGGCCGAATTTCAGTAACTCCATTTACATGAATCTCGTAGATGAAGCCGTCATCATGTTCTTCTGTAATCTGCCCCCACTGTCCCTGTAGCGTTACTCGTTCCTTCACGAAATTAGGAATTCCATCTCCAGGGTTATAAAATTTCACGCGAACGGTGACCGGATTTTTCGTATCAATTAACCAGCTGTTCTTCATGTTCTGCTCCAGCTTGGCTCGCTTCTCCTCATATAAACTCTCCGCAACTTGCTCGGCAACCTGAATTTGTGTAATTCCGTCAAGCCGATATGTTCGCATCCCATTACGGCTATGATGCGCAAGAAGATACCAGCGACCATATTGATGATCGTATACGACCTTAATAGGCAGGATGGTTTCCGCTATAGAAGTACTCTCACGTTCGAATAACGGATTGGTGTTTTGGGACGCATACATTTGTGGTTTTTTATGTGAAAAGTAAAGGATTTCAATGTTGCAGCGATTACGAATGGCAGTGAAGAGAGTAAACAAATGAGCCTCAGCCAGAATACGTGAGTAAAAATGATACTTATATAAGAAGGGGGCGATTGTATTATGATTCGTCCCATTTCGTGCTAAATGCTTCCTAAGACCATCTCGGAGCAAGTACCCTTGTACTGACGGCACCTGTGTGTTCGCCATAATATCAATGAAATCATATAAGTCATGCAGTTCTTCGGTTGATAATTTCGTTATCAAGTCGTCATGTATACGATAACGGTATGGGCGTGAGCTTGATAAACGGCGGATTACGCCAACTTGTTCTAAATATTTCAAGTCTGGACGGATGGTTTTCTCATCTGGAAGCGGAGAATCAACGGGTAGACCCCCGTAGCATGCATCTAAAACTTCATTGGCTGTTAAGGGATCATGCTGAAGTGTCGTTAAGATAAGAGAAATTCGTACAATTTCGGATTCTTTAAGTGATTTGGCACGAAAAAGAAACAGCAATGCTGGATTCGCTGAATCCAGATAATTATAGCGAAGAGTCTCGGCAAATTCCTTGCTTTGCCCAGAGGAAAGCTGCTCAGACATCGAGTTTACGATGTTCTTCAGATTTTTGATTGTTTTATCAAACGTATGGATGGAAATACCCAATTTGTCAGCAAACTGCTGACGGCTATAAGCCCCACTCGTCAAAACAAGCATTCGTAGAAACTGGACTTCTTTATCGAAGCTTTCTTTAGCCATATGTAAACCTCCGATTCAACATTCCTTTCATTCATTGTAGCAGTTTCTGCTATGTCGTAATACTTACGCCATGTTCGATCGAACATAAATGAGCGATGATAGTTCTTGTCAGTGAATGAAGTGACGGCATTACCCAGGCTGGAATTTGAAAATTCCGCAGTGCATGCAGATTCTATCTGCTTGTATGCTGTATTGTCCGCACCGTCGTTGACTCCAATAGACAGGGATCGAATCCCTAACTCGCCTGCAAAGCGAGCTTCTGGTAGAAAAACAACCTTTTGTAGGTTAAGGGTACAACTTCAAGAGGCCTCTCACAGGAATTCTAATACTCGGCATGAAATGTATGCCGAGTACTGCGAGACATGACTTTGTAATCGGTGGATACCGAGTAGAGTAATTTGTTCGAATGCGGCGAAGCAAGCGGCACGAAATCAGGAGAAGTTGATCCTTGAGAGGTCGTGGAATTCTATGCATAAGGGGCAGATGTCCTCTTTTCTCAAACTGGATTCCGTCATGGCCTTGCAGGAGAGTTCCTGTATGAAAGGTCACTACAAATCAGAAGGTTACTTACAAATCAAATCAAATCAAATCAAATCAAATCAAATCAAATCAAATCAAATCACAACCAACTTGCAGATGACTACATACATATCTATTCATATGGGGGGAATACCGATGTTTAAAAAAATAACGATCAAACAAGATGAGCGTGGTCTGCTGTTCCGAAAAGGTAGCTATGTAAAGCTTTTGCAGCCAGGAACGTACCGTTTCTTTATAATGGCTGATGATAGCGTAGAAGTGCTAAATATGACGAAGCCTTTTGCTGTACCAGGCAAGGATATTCACCTGTTTACTCAGGATGAAATACTGATGAGTAAGCTGACGCTAGTTGAAGTACAGGATCATGAACTGGCATTTCATTATGAAAATGGGCGGTTTGTTTCGATACTCACAGCGGGGACTTACGCTTTCTGGAATGTACTTAAGAAGCATACATTTATTACGGCTGATATTCGAATTCCAGAGCTTGGACCTGAAATTGATTTAGCGATTTTGCCTAGAATCAATGGTTACTATCAGACGGTTGAGGTGGCAAACCACGAAATGGCGCTTCTATACTATAACAACGTGTTACAAAAAGAGCTTCGTCCAGGTCGATACTACTTCTGGAAGGGGCCCGTTTCCGTACAGGCTAAAACGATAGATCTTCGTCAGCAGCAGCTCGACATGACAGGTCAGGAAATATTGACTGAAGACAAGGTGACGCTGCGCCTCAACTTTGTATGCCAGTATAAAATTGTGAATCCACTTCAAGCTTTGGAGATCAAGCATTACGAGGATCAATTGTATATTCTGCTCCAGCTCATTTTACGTGAATATGTAGGTACGTTGAAGCTGGATGATCTGCTCCGGATGAAGCAGGAGATTGGTACCTTTGTATTGGAGCGTTTGAATGAACAAAGTGATCGATATGGTATGCAATTTCTATCTGCAGGACTTAAGGACATCATCCTGCCAGGTGATATTAAGGATATTTTGAACACGGTGCTACTCGCTGAGAAGAAAGCTCAGGCTACGATGATCACTCGTCGTGAAGAGACTGCTTCAACGCGTAGTTTGCTGAATACTGCGAAGCTCATGGATGAGAACGGTACGCTGTATCGTCTGAAGGAGCTTGAGTTCCTTGAGAAGATTTGTGAGAAAATTGGAACCATTTCATTGACGGGTGGAGGTAATCTGCTTGAGCAGCTGAATTCACTACTCAGTGCGAAGAGTGTTAATGATTAGGTATGCTGAACTTGCACCATAGTGGTAATGAACATGGAAGTCACGGTATGATGGGTAGAGCCATTAAGTCGTGGCTTTCCAATGAATTTCCACTTAAGGTGTTGATACTATGAAGAATTGTCTGGTTACAGGCTATCGTGCACATGAACTCAATATTTTTGACCAGAAGCATAAGGCATTGCCTACATTCAAAAAGCCATACGAACCAAGCTGATTTCCCTCATTGAGGAAGGGCTGGAATGGGTGATTACTCCCGGTCAATACGGTGTGGATTTATGGGCCATGGAGGTAGCGATTCTCTTGAAACAAGATTATCCTCATTTAAAGTGCTCCATTATTGCAGCGTATTTGAATCCTGAAGATAAATGGAAGGACGATAAGAAAGAATATTTTCATCAAATTATAAAAGGGCTAGATTATTATGCATCGGTGAGCAAACAGCCTTATGAAGGGCCATGGCAGCTTAAGGCAAGAGATGATTTATTATTTCGGAAAACGGACGGTATTGTGCTTCTATATGATGAAGATGCGGGGGAAGGCAGTCCCAAGTTCTATAAAGAACGTGCACTACGTAAGCAGCAGGAAGAAGACTATACCTATATTAGTATTAGCTCAGATGATATCCAAAGTATCGCGGATGACGAACGATATAATGAATAGAGGATGGGCTTTATTCGGGTTTTAAGTAGACATGAGCCACTCAGAATGAGAGAATGTATCAAAGCGATAACAGGACAGAAAGAGGCTGAGATCACGATGATACGATTCGGTATAATTGGCACCAACTGGATTACGGAGAGATTTTTGCAGGCTGCTGCGGAGCATGATGAGTTTAAACTAACGGCGGTTTATTCACGTACAGAGGAGAAGGGGAAATCTTTCGCTGCAATGTATGAGCAGCAGCCGCAGGTATTCACGGATGTGCAGCAGATGGTGTCCAGCGGCGAAGTGGATGCGGTATATATTGCGAGTCCGAATTCATTTCATGCGGAGCAAGCGATCATATGCATGAACCATGGTAAGCATGTGCTATGCGAGAAGCCCATGGCGTCCAATGCAAATGAAATGAAGCGGATGATTGACGCTGCGCGCAGTAACGATGTTCTGCTAATGGAAGCTATGAAATCTACATTAATGCCAAACTTCAGAGTGATGAAAGACAATTTATACAAAATAGGACAAGTTCGTCGTTATTTTGCTAGCTATTGTCAATACTCCTCGCGTTATGATGCTTTTAAACAAGGTACGGTTCTAAACGCGTTCAATCCCGAATATTCGAATGGATCTTTGATGGATTTGGGTACTTATTGCCTTTATCCGATGGTGACTTTATTTGGAAAGCCCGAATCCGTTCATGCGGTAGGTACTTTATTATCCTCTGGCGTTGATGGAGAAGGAAGCATGGTTATGCGCTATCCGGAGATGGATGCGGTCGTTATGCATTCGAAGATATCGGATTCCTTCCTTCCGGCAGAAATTCAGGGCGAGAACGGAACGATGGTCATTGACCGGATTAATCAGCCCTATGATGTGAAAATTCAGTATAGAGATGGGAGTGTGGAGGAACTGACACAGCTCCAAACCCATGAATCTATGTATTATGAATTAGAGGAATTTATGAAACTGATTCAGCGCGGCAAGCGGGATAGTAAGATTAATTCCCTCGCACATTCACTAGCAGTTGCAGAAGTGATGGAAGATGCTCGCCAGCAAATCGGTCTCAAGTTCAAGACAGATGTTTGATCCTACTGTCTTTGAGAATTTGAAAGTTGCATTGGAGAACCAACTGTACGATTTAGATAATTTGGATGGCATCATCCGAATTACGAATCGAACGGATCGTATGGAAATGTCCGTCATGGCGCGCGAATTCGCACTTCAGTTCGAGCTAATCCATGGCGGAGAGATTAAGGCGGAAATTCGGCTGATGGCTTCTCTTCAAGATTTGGCAGCAGAGATATTGGAGATGAAAGATCAGTCACCGGGTTGTAAGCTGGTGATTCGTTTCGACATGGAAGTGGTTCCTAGCCAAGTAGGACAAGGGTTAAGTAAGCCTTTACAATGCGATAAAATTGAAAAGATTATGAAGCAGCATTGGCCGGATCTTACACTTGTACAGACTGTAAGCTGTATGTACGGGAAAGAACCTGTTCAATGTAACATCACCGCAGAACTGACATTTAATCGTAAAATCAATGAAGATCAGATGGATGATATTCCAGAGCTTATCGAGCATGTGGTTGATACGCTCCGTACATTAGAAGAATGTTTCAAATAAATCGTACACTTTGTGTGCGGTTTATTTTTTATATTAAAATATGTGATGATTCAGAAAAGTTGATTGCTGTTTAAAGCATAGTAAGAGGATACGTCTGTCTATCTGCAAGGATAAGTAGGACATTAAGATTAATCATGTGATATGGTATGATTAAGTTACAATTTTACATAGATCGACAATTGGGATCATAACGGACGGAGGCACAATATGGGTAATTTTCAAGCAGACCCTTATGCTTTGTATGAACATGTATATAGGATTTCGCCTTTTGGTATTGCACTCATCTCTTTTGATGGTGAATGGTTACAAGTAAATCCAGCCATGTGCAGCATTTTGGGTTATACGAAGGATGAATTGATGCAAAGTCATGTTACTGACGTGGTTCATCCAAATGATCCAGCACATACTCCAAATCCGCTTGAAATATTACTTAACCCTGATATGGATCAATCCGAAGTAAGGATCGAGACACGTTATATTAAGAAAAACGGAGAAGATGGTTGGGCATCTACTCATGTCTCTTTAATGAGGGATGAGCAAGAAATTCCACAATGCTTAATTGTTCAGGTGAATGATATTTCATCTGTAAAGATAGCTGAACGGAAGTTACAGGAATCCGTCGAGCGCTATACTTCTCTTAAAAGATATAATCATGATGCAGTTATTTCACTTGATCTGGAAGGAAAGATTGTCAATTCCAACGTCATGGCTGAAAAGCTGACTGGATATCTTGTGAGTGAAATGGTTGGGATGGATTCATCACACTTTATTGGTGAGGGGAATCTGTACCGAATTTTATCCGAGTCTTTGAGTAATGCATCGGTAGAGAATAATATTAACACCTTTAGACATAGAGATGGCCATGAAGTTGAGGTTATGACAACGATAGCTCCTATTATTATCAGTAATGAAAATGTAGGGTTTTATATTATTGCCAAGGATATTACAGAGCATAAGAAACTGATCATTGCCAAAGAGACCGCTGAGCATACGAATAAGGCGAAGAGTGAGTTTCTAGCAGTCATGAGTCATGAGATCAGGACACCTATGAATGGTGTGATCGGTATGACGGACTTGTTAGAAACGACAACCGATCTGAACAGTGAACAAAGAGAATACGTTGAAATTATTCGTAAGAGCGGAGAGACGCTGCTTACGATTATTAACGATATTTTGGATTTTTCCAAAGTGGAATCAGGTATGACCGAGCTTCAAGAGGAGCCGATGAACGTAAGGGCTTGTATTGAAGAAACATTTGATGTTCTTTCAGCTATTGCTAGTGAGAAGGATTTGAAATTAATATCTGCGGTGGACAGTGATGTACCCACTACTCTGATTGGTGATCCCAAACGACTTAACCAGGTACTGATGAATCTTGTTGGCAATGCGCTTAAGTTTACGGTAAACGGCGGAATCACAATACAGGTGAATAAGCTGTCGCAGCAACGAAATTGGATTCAGCTTGAATTTAAAGTCATTGACACAGGCATCGGCATCCCACCTGACAAAACCAATTATATATTTGAGCCGTTCTCACAGGTGGATAATTTCATGACACGTAATTATGAAGGAACAGGTCTTGGACTAGCTATTAGTAAGAAATTGATCGAGCTCATGGGTGGTAACATCTATGTGGAGCAGAATGAAGAGCCAGGAGCAACCTTCGTATTTACCGTTATTTTTAAGGAAGATGGGACCTATCATAACGAAGGGAATTGTCCTGACGGGGAACATTATCCTGCTAGATCGCTGAATATTCTAATTGGTGAGGATAATGAAATTAATCAAATCGTGCTAAAGAAGATGTTAGAGAAGCAAGGTCATATCGTATCCATTGCCAATAATGGTCAGGCTACCGTTGATGCAGCACTCACAGCAACCTTCGATATCATATTTATGGACATTCAAATGCCAATTCTAAATGGTTTCCAAGCAACAGCGGCCATTAAGGCAGCTCTTCCGCCTGATCAGTGTCCTTTCATTGTGGCAGTTACAGCGAATGCACTTAAAGGCGACCGGGAGAGCTGTATGGAAGCCGGCATGGATGAATATATAAGCAAGCCATATAAGATCCAATCAATATGCTCCATTCTAGAACCCCTCTCATTAATAAGGAATTCTTGTAAGCTCAATAGAGCAAAGTAAATTGAAAATAACCATCCGTTACCCTTTTGTGGATAATGGATGGTTATTTTTTATATGCTCATTAAACCAGGAGTCGCCTTGCCCAGTATCCATTCGATTTAATTGTCTGTATTCGGTTGGGCTACGTCCATAAACGGACGAGAATTGCTTGGAAAAATGATGAATGGAGCTATATCCAAGATGCTCCGAAATTAGCGTGACGGTTTGCCTCGTCTCCAGTAGCAGGACAGCGGCCTTCTTAAGCCGCATCTTGGACTGATAAGCCATAGGCGACATGCCTGCTTCCGTATGAAACAGTTTGTATAGCTGTGATTTCTGTAGTCCTGTTTGACGGCACCAATCCTCAATATGAAATGCTGTCTCTGGGTAGAGTTCCATCTGTTCCATTAGGCGAGTTATGCGGTAATCACTGACCTGATTATTACCAATGCTGCCTGCCCAGTATAGAAGGATAGCGCGCATTAGACTAGAGGCTATCTCTTCTCCATAAGTCAGATACTCCATCTGACAGAGCTGATGCAGACAATCAGCGGGTAGTGAAGTTGCAGCCATAGATGTGCAGACCGGAATATGATCAAGCTCGGGGCAGGAAGGAGTCAGGGTCATGTACTGTTGATCTGGTTCCTGCGGGGCGAAAACAAATCGAGGCTGCTGATCTGTTGGAACGGACCAGAGATCAAAATAAACATTGTATGCTTCAAGAGATTGCCTGGCAGCTGGATGGAAAGAATGTACCTGTCCCGGCCTTATGAGTACTAGAGTGCCTTTCTCTGCTTTATAAAGCTTGCCATCAACCATAATATTGCCGGCTCCGGCTGTGAAATAATGCACCGCATAGGCATACCCAAACCTTGTATGCTCATGAATTCCGCCATCATAAACCCAGCGGTGAGCAGAACGGATGTAGGGGGATGCTTCGCTTAAGCTTGCCATGTTCCTGATCACCCTTCATCATGTTGGTGGAATGACGTATAAACAACGGAATACCATTCAAATACACATATCTACTTCCATGATACACTAAAGGCCAATTCAGAACATTAGTATCCTAGGGAGTGACAACATATGCGTTTTAGACAGGTCCATCTTGATTTTCACACATCCGAACACATACCGGGAATTGGTACACAATTTTCCAAACAGCAGTTCCAAGAAATGCTTACACGTGGCCATGTAGATTCGATTACGGTTTTTGCTAAATGTCATCATGGTTGGGCTTATTTTCCGTCCGAAGTGAATGACCAGCATCCAAATTTAGATTTTGATTTATTAGGCGCGCAAATTGAGGCTGCACATGAAATTAATGTGAAGACACCTGTATATATATCTGTAGGTTTTGAAGAAAAAATGGCTCGTATTCATCCCGAGTGGCTGATGCGCGATGAGAAAGACCGTACGAACTGGGTCGATGGATTCATGGTCCCAGGGTGGCATCAGTTTTGCCTAAATACACCTTATCTAGATCATGTGATTGCTCAAACAGAAGAAGTGGTACGCAAATATGATGCGGATGGAATCTTCCTAGATATCGTTGGTGTACGGAAATGTTACTGTCCAACATGTCTAAACCAGTTGCTTGCTGAAGGGAAGGATCCTTTTAACGAGAAGCATGTAGCTGAACAAGGGGAGCGGGTATACGCTAATTATGCGAAACGTATCCGTGAAGCAATTCAAGCAATCAAACCCGATATGCCAGTTACACAAAATTCCGGGCATTTCCCACATGGTCGTCGTGATCTGATCGATGTAAATACGCATCTAGAATTAGAGTCATTGCCTACAGCGGGTTGGGGCTATGATCACTTCCCTTTATCGGCACGTTATGTACAGCCGCTGGGTGTGGATTTCCTGGGCATGACAGGAAAATTCCACAAGTTCTGGGGAGAATTCGGTGGATACAAGCATCCGAATGCACTCCGTTATGAAACTGCGCTGAGTTTGGCGCATGGAGCACACTGCTCGATTGGAGATCATTTGCATCCAGAAGGTCTGATGGACCCTGCGACGTATGATTTGATCGGCGCTGCTTACAGTGAAGTGGAGGCAAAGGAAGCTTGGTGTGAGAACACGGTGAATATTGCTGATGTTGCATTATTATCGGTAGAAAGTACTGGTTATGAGCAACATGGTTCCGCGATGTTTACGAACCAATATGACGCAGGCGCAGTTCGTCTGCTGCTTGAGGGTAAATTCTTGTTCAATGTAGTTGATATGGATTCGGACTTCAACGCTTACAAGCTAATCATTATGCCAGACCATGTTTTAGTGAATGAGAAGCTGCAAGCGAAGCTAGAGAACTTTACTGCGCAAGGCGGTAAAATCCTTGCTTCAGGCAAGTCGGGTATGGATTGGCAAGAGCAGCAATTTGTGATGGATTTTGGGGTTCGTCATTTGGGTGTGAATACGTTTAAACCTGATTATTTCCGTCCATCGTTTGAACTTGCAAATTTAGGTCATGCTAACTTCCTCATTCAGGCAGTTGGTCAGCGCATTGAGCTTACGGAAGGCGGAACGGAACTGGCGAAACGCGTAGATCCTTACTTTAACCGTAAAGCCTTCCAGTTCAGTGGACATCAGCATACGCCATTCACCTTCCGCAAGGAAGATGAAAGTCCAGGTGTAGTCCAGACCTGTAATAGCATCTATATTGCTTGGAATGTGTTCGAAGATTACGCAGTGGAGGGAAGTCTTCCTGTTAAGGAGCTTATCCATCAGTGTATGCGCATGTTATTGACAGAACCTACACTTTCAACGAATCTGCCAGCACAGGGTGTAGTGACCCTCCAGCATCAAACGAGTCAGAAGCGTCTAGTAAATCATCTGCTCTACGCGTCACCTGTTAGTCGTGGACAAGGGGTAGAGATTATTGAGGACATCTTGCCTGTGCATGATGTTAAGGTGGATTTACATCTGCCAGGTAAAGACATTGCTGGTGTCTATCTTGCTCCACAGAAAACACCATTGGCATATGACATCGTAGATGGACACATTCAATATACGGTACCAGTACTGAAGGGGCATCAGATGGTCGTGCTAGATTTGAAATAACAATCCTATTTCATAGGGCGAAGGGCAAAATTAAACAACGAGATCAAACTGCTTCTCGGGCGGATAAACATTCCGCTCGGAAGCGGTTTGTTGTGGTTGTATGGAGGTGAGCTTATGATACTGCATAAATGGAAGCACCGGCTCCTGCCCGGATCAATCAGTAGCAAAATCACCTTTGCTTATATTTGGCTATTCGCAGTACTCCTTATTTTATTGGCAGTTACAACGTATTTCATTTCCTCTACAATCCTGATTAATAAATCAATTGTGAATATGGAGCAGAATTTACGTTTAGCTTCCGAGAAACTAGATATGATCATGAGCGAAGCCGAAACCTTCGCGCAGATGGCCATTACGGATGCTAAAGTGCAGGAGATTATCAGTAAACCGAAACCGAACAATTACCTCGCTTATTATAATGATCAGATTGGCATGCAGAACGCATTGTTTGGGTTTACAGAGAAGACATTAATTGACTCGGTTATCGTCTACGATGAATTAGGTGGAGTTTATAGTTCCGGTGTAGAGAGAGACATTTCGGATACAAGTGCTCTATATAAAAAGAAATTTTCGATGGCTGGTGTTGGCTCGGAATGGCTAGACACAACGTTGTCCAATTACAAGCGCGAAGACGGTTATCGTAACGTGATCTCGTTCTATCAGAAGTTCTATTCATCGAAGACTGGTCTCCCGATTGGGCTCATCCAACTGTCGATTAATGAAAAAAGCATGAATCAACAGTATCGGAATATATCGATTGGTAAAGGCGGAAATATTTTTATCGTGAACCGTAAAGGAGTCGTTATATCTGATAGCAATCAGTCAAGAATATATCAATCTGTAGCGAGTGAGCCTTATTTCCCTTGGGTGATGGGTCATGAGGAAGGCGACATTTACAAGGTAGATGGACAGAAGCAAATTGTCGTCTCTCGTTATTTTCCAAAGCTAGATTGGGTCATATTAGGCGTTGTTCCTGTCGGCGAAGTCACGAAGGATAATCAAGTTTTGATACGTCAGTTCTCACTGCTTTGCTTGCTGTTTATTGCCCTTGCTGCCGCCCTAACTTCGATAACATCGAGGTCTATTACGCGGCCATTATTAGCCCTGAAACGTACCATGAAGAAAATGAAGGAGGGTAATCTCGACGTTGTCTTTGATGTGGAGACTAGGGATGAGATTGGTGCTCTGGGTATGGAGTTCAACAAAATGGTTAATCGAACCAAGTTGTTGATGGAGCAGATTGTTGAAGATGAGAAGAAGCTGAAGGAAATTGAACTTGCAGCTTTACAGTCGCAAATCAACCCCCATTTTCTGTATAACACGCTAGAGAGTATCAGCGCATTGGCTGATTTGGAAAGAGGATCAGATATCGTGACCCTAGTCCAGAAGCTAGCAGCATTTTACCGAGGTGTGTTAAGCAAAGGAAGTCCAATTATCCGGGTGGCGGATGAGCTGAATATTACTCGAAACTACTTGGACATTCTGAAAGTTCGGTATGGAGATCGGATCAGCAGCCATTTCGAAGTGGATTCAAGTGTGCTTGAGTATCCAACGATTAAGTTATTACTTCAGCCATTGGTAGAGAATGCTGTGTATCATGGACTACGTTTTAAACGGGATAAAGGGCAGCTTGATATAAGCGTGTACGAAGCGAAGGGTTGCTTAATTCTTAGTGTCACAGACAATGGAATCGGCATGGAGCCCGAGAAATTGAACGACATTTTACGCCAGCATTCAGCGGATGGAAGCGGATTTGGTGTGAAGAGTACAGATGAACGGATCAAAATATATTTTGGAAGCGCATACGGTTTGCAGATCAGCAGTGAATATGGCATAGGTACGACCGTTACAGCGGTTCTGCCATTGCTTGATATGGAGGGATTCACACATGATTCAGGCGATAGTCGTTGATGATGAATTTTTAATCCGTGAAAGAATTAAACGTTTCGTTCAGTGGGATACGCTGGGTTTTGAATTGGCAGGAGAAGCCGGCGACGGGGAAGAAGCGTTGGAGTTATTGGATATGGTAAATACCCCAGTTCAAGTCGTGCTGGTGGATATTAATATGCCTATGATCGACGGACTGGAATTTGCCAAAAGAGCACGTTTAAAGTATCCGGACATCCATTTTATATTTCTTACGGGATACAGCAATTTCGATTATGTACGTACGGCGCTTCAACTCGGTGCGGTCAATTATATTTTAAAGCCGATTGATATGGAGGAGCTAGCAGAAACGTTATCCAAAGTGAAAATATTAATCGATGAAAGACAGAATATGATGGATCGGACCATGATTTTGGAGGCAAATGTGGCTGAAGTCTCTGAGCTCGGGAAAAGAAATTTTCTTTGCCGGTTACTTGAACAATCACAATTAATAAATGAGGAACAGCGAATGGAAGGTCTGAGAAATTATGCCTCAGAACTACTTGGCTCTGAACTCATTGTACTCGTGGTTACGCCGGATCAACCGATTAGAATACATGAACTCAATCTAAAGATAGATATGGCGTCCGTGTATGCAGGCTGGATAGAAACTTTGGCGTTACGAAATGACTGTGTCGTCACATTTGACGATACGGAACGACTTGTTATTTTCTTACCCTTACGTGATAAAGCAGTTAAGGGGGAGTGTGAGGATACAGTCGTACAGGAATTATGCAAAGAGCTCATGACAAGCCTCCGGGAAAAAGCAGGAATGACCCTAACGATGGGTGTTAGCCGTGTTGGTCATATCGAAACGATTGATCGAGCATACCGGGAAGCGCTACTTTCGATGCGTCATAAAGCCGTATATGGTGGTGATCGAATGATCCGATACGAGGAGCTTCCATCGGAGTGGAAAGCATTTCAGCTTCAAGGCATTCGAGAGCAGCTACTGATCGACTTGCGCTTAAATCGTGTGGAACAAGCGGTTAATCGGATAAAGGATTTGTTTGCTCGTTTCAATGAACAGCCTACGCATCTCGATCAAATGTATTTTATCGTCTATGAATTGATAGCTACTTTAAACATATATGCAGAAGAACAGCAAATGGACATGACGGAAGAGGAAGCGACATCGCTAAATACAGCACAGGTCATAGAGCAGTTGGAGACGCCTTCAATGATCGAAGCCTGGATTGTAGAACGTTTCGGCACCTTCTTTTCAAGAGCGGGATTTCAGAAGCAGTCACCTGCGGTGAAACTGGTTGAGGCAGCAAAGGCATATATTGATGCGAACTATAGCAATACTGAACTGGATCTTGGGGCCATTGCTCAAGAGCTGTATATTCATTCGAATTATCTCAGCCGTATTTTCAAAGCGGAAAGTGGGCTGTCCATAACCGAATACGTAACATTCTGCCGTATGAATAAAGCTAAACAGTTACTGCTAGATGGTCATAAGAATGTGGAATACATTGCAGAGCAGATTGGGTACGCTGATCCCCATTATTTCAGTAAATGCTTCAAGAAACATTATCATGTTCCGCCTTCCAAATTTTTGATGTAGCAGTTTTTTTTGAATATGTCGATGAGTCACAATGTCATAATTTTACCGATGAAGTCGTTATATTACATTCGTTTTGAAACCGCTACCATTTATAATCCTAAATATTAAAGCATCTTGCATGAACTTTAAGGAGGCAGCGGAAACCTATGAAAGTAATGAAAAGATCACATGTTGCACTAGCCGTCACGTTAGTATGTTCTCTCGTTCTCTCTGCTTGTGGATCGGATAGCGGGGCGGACAGTAAGTCGGCTGACGGCAAAACGAAGACTCAAGTACGCATCATGACCAGACTGACAGGTTCAGATGCGAAGTCGAAAGCATTTGGTGAACTGCTTGAGAAGTTCAAAACAGAAAATCCGGATATTGAGGTTATTAACGAATCTGTTAATGATGAAACCTCATATAATAACAAGTTCAAAACAGCAGTAGCTACAGGGAATGTCCCAAATATTTGGATGAATTACGGCGGGCAATCATTCAAAATTTATGCTCAAAATATCGCAATGGATTTACAACCTGTTCTAGATGAAGACAAGACTTGGAAGGATGCCTTCAAACCGTTATTTAGCGGTTGGCAGTATTCCGATGTAAAAGGAACGTATGCGATACCGATGGAGGACAGTAGTACAGCTATTTATTACAATAAAGAGCTGTTTAAGAAGGCTGGCGTAGAGCCTCCAAAGACCATTGAAGATATGTCCAAGCTTGTTGAACCTTTCAAAGCGGTTGATGCAGTTCCGATGCTCATGGGTGATAAGGAAAATTTCCGTGGAGGTCATCTCATCAATAACCTGTCTTTTAAACGTTTCGGATTCCAAAAGACCGAAGATCTAGTGAGCCGCAAGGCGAAATGGAATGATCCAGATATGGTGGAGCTGTTCCAATTGATGAAGGACTGGCAAAATGAAGGCGTGCTAGGAAATAACATTGTCACGCTTGATTCGAATGGTACAACGGCTCAGTTCTTGGCAGGTAAAAGCGCGATGTTGTTTGAAGGAAACTGGGCGATTGCACAGATCTCTTCTTCTCCTATAGCAGATCAGATTGGTGTTATTCCATTCCCTTATTTCGCAGATCACCCAGAGAATAAGGATAATTGGTTTGGAACAGCAGGTGGTTACTCTGTATCGAAATCGATCTCGGGTGCTGAGAAAGATGCAACAATTAAACTGCTTAAATATTTAACCTCCGTCGATACTTTTAAATATTTTGCTGAAGCTACCAAAGGCGGAACGTATCCAGTGAATTTTGAAATGGATGCTTCTAAGATTGATCCAGTAACTCAGGCCTATATGGAAGCACAGAAATCGGCTAAAAAATATCTTTCTGAAATCGAGACGTATGATAATATCGCTTCGCTTCAGGATAAGCTACGCAGCGAAATTCAGGGAATGTTTGCGGGAGCCACTCCACAGCAAACAGCTGATAACGTGCAGAAGGTCGTTGACTCGAGTCATTAATCAATTTCAAGCTTACATGATACAGGGTCACAGCCGCCGGCATCAACGCAGCTTTATGGAGCGCAGTGTACCGGCGGTTGTTGTTTCAAGGCCACAGCTTCGCATCGAACGGAGGGAATCGCTTGAATAGAAGAAAAACCTATGGGGCAATTGCGATTTTGCTATTGCCTGGATTGATATTGTATACCATCGCATTCATTTATCCCGCCATTCAGACGATATACCAATCCTTTTTTGACTGGAATGGAATATTTAATGTTCCATTGACTTTTGATGGCTTAAATAACTATAGGGAGATGCTAGACAACCCGAATTTTTATAAATCGCTGAAAAATGTAGGTTTATTCATCGCTGGATCTTTTATATTGATCTTACCTATTGCGCTCACGCTGGCCCTCGTTGTCACGAGCCGGATGCGGGGCAAACGTTTCTTTAAAGTAGCTTTCTTTATCCCATCTATTCTTCCACTGACCGCAGTAGGATTGATGTGGCAGTTTTTATTGAAGAGTGATGGTCTAGTTAACAAGTTGCTTGACATGGTTGGACTTAGCGGATTAACTCATGATTGGCTGGGCGAGCCGGCACTTGCGATATATACCGTTGTAATCGTGAATGCGTGGATTTATTGCGGTCAGAACATGATCATTTTATCAAGTGGTTTGGTTTCCATACCTGATGATATTTATGAAGCAGCATCGCTGGACGGAGCGAATGGTTTCCAGAAGCTCTATGCGATTACAATTCCGCTAATGAAGGAAACGTTCAAAGTGTTCGCTGTTCTAGCGATTACCCAATCGATACGGGTATTTGGACAGGTCTATGTTATTTCAGGCGGTGGCCCGAATGGTGCAACAGATGTACCAACCACACTCCTTTACAACGAAGCCTTTAAGTTCAATAACTTCGGTGTAGGTAACAGTATAGGTACCTTCATGATCGTAGCAGCTTTGGTAATTACGGTTGTGATGAACTTCCTGACTAGCCCTAATAAGCGCTCTAAGAAGAGAGGGGTGAAGCAGGCATGAGTACGATGAAAAAAACGCTGCTTTACGTCTTCTCACTGATAGCCGCTGTCATTTTCCTATATCCACTGCTGTATTCATTCTTCTCCTCACTGAAGGATAATGTGGAAATATATAATAAATCCGTATTCTCACTACCGGAGATCTGGCGTTGGGAAAATTATAAAATGGCGCTTGTCGATGCGAATATTAGCCGTGCAATCCTGAACTCCTTTATTTATGCCATTCCGGGTACGTTATTGTGCTTGGTATTAGCGTTAATGATTGCATTTGTACTTACGAGAATGCCACTACGGATTAATCCATGGCTGTACAATTACTTTGCTATTGGTCTGATGATTCCGGTATTCTCACTGATGATTCCAATTTCTAAAGTGATTGGCGCTATGCATCTCTTCAACAGCTATCCGCTGATGATTGTGTTATACGGTGTGTTCGAAATGCCGCTAGCGGTATTCCTGATTACAGGATATATGCGCGGCATCAGTAAGGAATTAGATGAGTCAGCGATCATGGACGGTTGTGGTCCTGTGCGGATGCTGTTCCGTATCATTGCGCCGTTAGCTATGCCAGCGGTATCTACGGCCGGGATCTTGAGCTTCTTCGATATTTATAATGACCTCGTATGGAATGTCATTCTGATCTCCGATCAGAATATGAATAATATTTCCATGGCGCTGATGTCTTTCGTAGGTCAGCAGGGTTCGTCTCAGCTTGGACCAACATTTGCGGGCATCATGCTTACGATCTTACCTACAATCGTTGTCTATCTTCTATTCCAAGAGAAGGTAGAGAAGGGGCTGAGTGCGGGTGCGGTCAAAGAGTAACAGCTCTTAGCTTCTTAATTCTTACTCGAACAATATAAGCTATACCCGCTTGGAACACAGGCAACTTGTTTATAATGAGCTGCAAACCTCCGCTATTCTGTACTATAGCGGAGGTTTTACTATGTCTTGGAGATCCCTACTTATGAAATCAACGAGACTTTAATAACAACTCTTAGGAGACAGTATGGTATGATAGGTATGTATATGTAAGGAATGGTGGATTTGTAATATATTTTGGGATTATTTATCTTGAAATACGAATGAAACCGTTCTCATATGCCGATATATATTGTTGTAGTGATTAATGTATTCTTAACTCATACGTAAACATATACCAAAGGACGTGTTCATGTGCGTATCCAGTCAGAAAGATATTCTTGGAATGAGAAGAATAGTAGGCATGGTGTGAATCGTGACCAATCCACACCTGAATTCCAACTTGAACTGCAAGAGCAACAAGCGAATGGTAAAAGTGATGGTGGCGCCAAGCTGGTTACATGCAGAGAAGGATGTTTTACCCGCCAATATATCGTTAGGCCGATGGTAGCCGGGTTTTACTAAGTGAAGTGAAGCAGCCAGAGGTAGAAGCGAGTCCAATAGATAAGAGCAAAAAGGACGATACCGATAAATTCTTTGTCCCTATGGGCGGATACTCGGGTAAATAACTTATGTGTGGTGAAAAGAGAACTGTTCCATTCACGTGACAGTTCTCTTTGTATTTCTCATTTTTGTTCTACAGGTATAGTCACCTCTAGCTCAGGTAAATATACCCTAATAAAATCCCCGTTCCCATCATCATAGAACGACCCATTCCCGTGAGATGGTAATAAATACGGCTTGATGGTGATAAATTTCGGCGTGTTTGGAAAAGGAGTTAGACTCGTTTGGCGAGTCGCGGGTCTCTTTAAATCCTTCGTACCGTTTCTTCCCCAAGTACCATTAATCTCTTTCAATTCATTTCCTTGGTCATCGAATACGGTGTAATTGAGACTATTAATTTCTAAACCATTCGTGTAAGCGTAGGTTGTAGATTCACTTAATTTGAGCTGTGATGCTGTGGTGAAGATTTGTGTCGTTACAGGCGAAAGATCAATTTTGTCTACCGTAAACCGAATATATTTGCTAGCTTTACTGACATTTGGTTTCCAGACGGTATGCGGCACAGGTACTTTGTGAACAGGCGCTTCTAAATTAAAGGGCTCTTCAATCCCTGTTAAGTTCACTTGTAGATTGAGCTTAAAGGAATCAGGCAAGGTAACATCAATTTTCTGATACTTATCCGTTTGTTTACTAATGGAGATGAGCGAGTTCTGATTATGGTGGGTTGGGGAAATCATATAAGAAAATGCAGCTGGTTCCATTTTTTTACCGTCAACGGTGAAATCAAAGTTTTTCATTTGTTCATCTAAACTGACGTTGGGGTCGCCTCCCTCGCGTTCAACAGCAATAACAAGGCGGATACCGTCATAGATCACTTGGGTAATTTTAAGTTTTACGTCTTTATGCTGGATACGATTACTTCCCTGTTGTATATATCCCTTGTCTTCTGCTTGCTGTAGCCCGAAATCTCCTGCAATCTTGAACACCCCCCCAACAATGGGGATTTGCTTCAAAGACTCAGCCATGACAGGGGAGAAGAATGCACTGCCCACGAGTACGAGCCCGAGTGCTGCTGTGGCGGTTAAGGCGATCGCAGTTTTACGCATACGACGAAATAACGATTTAGCTTGTCCTCCTGGCGAATGCACTTCACCATTCTCAAAGTCTCGATAGAGATCATCCAAACGTGTACGTACCATAGTCGGAATAGCTTTAGAGGTACCCATCTTTCTTTTGTCTAAATCGAGCAGTTGCTCCAATTCAGTAGTTTTCACGGATGATCATCTCCTTTTCCTGTTCAGTTTGTAATTGTAATAACAGTATCTTTCTAGCTCGGTGTAACCGAGTTTTTACTGCACTTTCTGAAATATCGAGGATACTCGCAATCTCTTTAATGGACATATCTTGAAAATAGTAAAGTATGATTGTGGTTCGCATAGATTCCTCTAGTCCCTGTACAGCCTCATGAAGTTCGATTTGGTCATAACCACCGCTAGTGGTCGCGATATCGGATAATCTCATTGCTGCATACGTCGATGTACGATTACGGAGTACCTTGTTGCATTCATTAATAAGAATCCGAAATATCCAAGTTTTGAAATAAGCCGGATCACGTAGTTGATGAATTGATTTATAGGCACTTAACATAGATTCTTGCATTACATCTGCGCAGTCCTCTACTTGTCTGAGCATGGAGTAAGCCATTCCATACAAATCAGATTCAATCATGCGCATGAGTGATACGAATGCATGGCGGTCGCCACGCTGGGCTTTAATAACGTTCAGTTCATTATTCAAGGATAGGCTCCTTTCGTCTTTATATGGATTAGAGTGAAGGAGAAGTCAATCGGTTACATCGTTTAGAAGAAACTTTGTATTCTTAACTCTATGAAATTCTATGCTATACTACTAAAAAGGTATATTATGGGTTAATTGGAGGCGATTATGGACAAACCAACCGTATTTATTGGCTCATCCAAAGAAGCGATTCCAATTGTAAACGCTGTCCAAGAAGAACTGGAACATTATGCTGAGGTGACACCTTGGCATAGGGGAGTTTTTCAGGTAAATCGCTATACAATGGAAGATTTAGAGCTTCAAATACAGAAGAGCGATTTCGCAGTATTTGTTTTTCATCCTGATGATGTCACCCTTTTTCGGGGTAAGCTATATTATACATCAAGGGATAATACTGTATTTGAAATGGGACTTTTTTGGAGTAAACTGGGTAGAGATCGGGTATTTTTTCTTATACCAGCGCATATTCCTGAGCAGGAAGGCCATGATGAAGATAAAATTGAGGGATTCAAGACCCCGTCAGATCTATTAGGGATGACTACGCTGACCTATCAGCATAATCCGCGAAACTGGAATGCAGCAGTTGGAGTGGCTTGTGGTAAAGTAGGGGCCAAGATTGAACAATTAGGATGCAGAAATCCAGATCCCTTCGAACTTTTACGTGAATCGGAAGATGAGCGGGATCGTCTGTTAAAGATTATCGGATTCTTTGAAGAACTGAATCATAAGCCTTCACTGGATACCGTTTTGTTTAATAAAATATGTCGTGCACTTCGCGTTTCCTTCCTCTCTGTGCCCTACACGGTAAGTGGGACGGCTTTGTTTAAAGCAGGAGAAGTTACGATCCAGCAAGTGGGTGAAGACGGAATAGGAGAGGTCGGGCATGAATATTCACTTCAAGCGAATGTGGATAAGAAGCCGGACGAGGAACCTATTCATGTCGTGGACGTCCACGCGAGCGGAAATGTGACATTTAGTCAACGAAATCGCAAATCGGTTGTGAAGGAATATATCTTATGTTATCCTTTAGCGAGAAGATATGTGTTTACGATCCATCTTAGAGGCTCCGTACAAGTGACTGAGCATTTATTTGAAGCTTTATGTGAAATGAATAAAGCGTTGTTGGATTCGATCCATGATTTGTTAGGAGGGGAATCGTCGTGAGTTATAATTCTAGACCCACGTTTCGTAAACTCGGACTGAAAAGTTCAGGGCTGCTGCCCATGGTTGGATTAAAAAAAGTGGTGGCTCCTTCTGTAGATGGTTCGGATGAAACCTACACCGTTCTTTTTGAGAAGAAAGCTGAGTACGGAAAACCCGTGTATAAATAATAGAATGTGCAGGGCCGCAACCTTTAGGATGCGGTCTTTTTGTTATGTAACTCACCGAAGAGGAGATGTGCGAAATGAAATCACAAGTAATCGACATTGGCGTAAACTTAATGGACCGGTCTTTTAAGCACATATTGTAGAAGTCATTGCTTCTTGTATGGGGAGAGAGGTACAAGAAGTAGCTGAAGAGACCGTGAAGACGACAAGGGCATTTTTCCGCATCGAGAAGTAACAAGATGATTTAATGAGCTCTCTTATGTGTAAGATATAGGAAGGACTTACTTGCGAAAGGAGCGACATCATGACTACATATAACAAATTAGTCCGCGACAAAATCCCGCATATGATTAGTGCGAATGGCCAAGTATGTGAGACACGGATTTTGAACCCGGAGGAGTATAAAGAGGCACTTACTGCGAAGCTACGTGAGGAAACAGACGAGTATTTCAATGCTTCGACAGATCAAGAGGCGCTGGATGAGCTCGCAGATATACTGGAAGTAATTCGAGCATTGGCGGATGTACGCGGTTCAAGTTGGCCGGCACTTGAAGAGCTCAGGGCGGATAAAGCGCAGGATCGTGGAGCTTTTGAGGATCGCGTATTTTTGATGGATGTAACGAAAGAAGCAGAATAGCACACAATTTCATTATAGAAATAAATGAAGTAACCCTTTCTTTTGGAAAGGGTTTTTAGTTTTTGCGTTATTTTTGAAGGAAATAGGTTTAATCTCTGTTAAAGGTAAAATTTAGGTTACTCATAGTTATAGTTTTTATTAAGGTTTGAGGGGAGTGTTTATGATTAAATCAGGCTATCTATCACTGATATGGATCATGGTTGTTATTTTATTGCTAGGAGGTTGCGGGAAAATGAATAAACAAGATGAAACGGATTTGATGAAAGAAGCTAAAACGATCGCAGTCCAGCATTTAAAAGAAAAATATGAAATCGATGTTGAAATCACGAAACAAAAGATGCTCCCAACTTATGTGAATGATGAAATTACGATGGAAGGCCATGTGATCGGACATCCTGATCAAAGCTTTAACATCGCGGTGGATTATAAAGAAAAGAAAACGATGAATTTTGCAATGAGTCCTGAATTAGTGAGTGCCATTCGCGCAAAAGGTCATGAGCCATTTATAAAAAAATAGCTTAAATCATTAGTAAGGAGGTCACATGTGAATGAGTTCTAATGCTGTAGATGATGAAACTTATAAAATAATGTCTGATTTAGCCTACTCCGATTTGAAGAAGGATCAGGAGCTAGAGGAACTCCCAGGCTGGAAAGTGCTTGAAACGCCAGCAAACAATGATCAATCTGGGTTTGACGCGGTTACCTTTGTAAATCCAGATACCAACCAGGCGGTCATTGCCTACCGTGGAACGGAGGGGAGCAAAGAACTATCCGAATCACTTCCCGATTTTTTAAATGATGGTGTCATTGGAATTAACGAACTTGGAAGAAAAATAACTCAGACAGGAACGGTTGCACCTCCTTGGAATGATTCAATAAAAAAAGCAGAAGATTTTTTAGGTGTGACAACGTTTAATAACTGGATGGGTGATCGAGGTAAAGATATTGATAAAGCGACATTGGGTCAGAATAATCAGTTATACCAGTCAGAAGATTATGCAAATAAAATGAAAGATAAATATAAAGAACTCGACTTTTCACTAACAGGACATTCTCTAGGGGGAGGAAATGCACAGTATGCTGCCGCATATACAGGTCTTACGGCAGTTACCTTCAGTGCACCTTCTGTTATAGCTAGTCTCACACCAGAAGCTAGAAGCAAAGCAGAAAAAGGTGAATTCGACTCTCAAATCGTAAATTTTGTACATCCTAAAGATATTGTAGGAAGCGGAACAATGGGCGGATTTGACCTTCATGTAGGTTCTACCTATTATATTAATTCGAACTATGAGGATGCTAATAAAGGGTACAGTTTACTCGATAAAATTAATAATTCATTTGGTGGTGAAAACTACCACAGCTTAAATAATTATCATTTCAAGGATGGGTATCTTTCTAATGATTTATATGATGCGGCGACGGGAGAGTTTGTGAGTAACTCGCCTAGGTTAACCTCTTCCAGTCATTCATTTGGTGGATTATCTACTTTATTCGGTGGTATGAGTCATCAACTGGGTCTGCTTGCTACAGTGGTGGGATCAGGCAAGACGATCCGGGTCACTCCTGAACAATTAAAGGCAATAGCTGAGAAATGGAAGCTGAATGCAGAGCAGGTGAACGCTGACATGACGAGAGTGCGGGGACGACTTGCTAAGTATATGCATAGTAGTCATAGTCGCAGGCTTCAGCCGATAGTCATCCAACTGGATCAGTCTATTACGGAATTAAATCAATGGCATTTACAGCAAACTTTGGAATATTTAAATTTTATCAATAAGAAGGCTGAGCAATTTAGGCAAGCAGACAGTGGATAGCAGCTTATAACAACGAATAATGAATATTGATGAATTGGAGTGAAGTAGCATTGAATGAAGAAATTCTGGTGGAACTGGATGACCTGATGCGGGCAGAACAGGAACTTACTTGGCTTCTGAGTCAGCTTCGTGCCGACGAGAAGGAGGCAAGGACACTGTATGGGCAGCTGGACGATTGGACGGGTCAGTCGGCAGAGACGGTAAGACAGCAAATCGAAGCATTTTTCATGGGTCTCGGTAGTAAAATATCTCATATTGAGCAGCAAAAGGTAGAGTTGATAAGGTACGTTGAACTGATGAAGCAAACAGATTTAAGACGATAATCTTGTAGGAGGAATGGAATGCGTTTAATAAAGAAATAGAACGTGTATTTAATTAGATAGAGTATTGGAGAGATACATATTGAGGAGGTCGTGATGATGCAAATGAAAACAACCGGAGAAATTTTATTAACTAAACCTGCTAATCTATTCCGCGGCATGGAAGCCGTAGGTGGAAAGCTTAAAATTACAGGTGATCGGGTCATTTTTAATGCGACAAGACTTAATGTCCAAAGAGATTCACTGGAGATACCAATGAGTGATATCCAAGAAGTAGAGCGTCGAAATACGCTGCGTATTGTGCCAAATGGGATTACCATTAAGCTTCGATCTGGCAAAGAATATCGCTTTGTTATTAAGGACAGGGATCAGGTCATAGAGCTTATACATAATAAAATTGGGAAATAAGGTTATATCAACCTATCTATATAACGCTCGAAATAACGCTCGAAGAACTGAGAATGTGACAAAAGCTGAATAAGCTATCCCCCTATTAAGCTATTGATGTATAATAAAAGAGACGACATATTTTGACATCAATTTCCATATTATTAACGCAGGCGGGATGCAATATTGAAGCATTTTAGAACAAAAGGGTTCACTCTTCGATTTACGATTAGTGTTCTAGTTATTACAGCCATTTTACTAACGATGGTGATTAGTGTTTTCTCGGCGCTTCAAGTGAATCGCTCAACACTAATTAATAATTATTTGCAGAATAATGAGCAATACGCCAAGAAGCTGGCGCTGACCACAAACGAGCTATTGATTACGATGCAGCAGAATATCGGTGCCATTGCCAAAATATCTGAACGCGAACAGGTGATTGATGTTCAGCTATTTGACGATTTATTTCAAGAAAATACCCAGTATTTCAATTCCGTTGTGGTTGCTGATCCGAACCTTGTTATTCGGGCGATTAGTCCTCATACTACAGGTGTTGAAGTAGGTGATCGACTGAACTCAGAGCAAAGCAAAATGGCAGTTGAGTTAAAGAAGCCCTTTGTATCTAAGCCTTACCGGGCTACCACAGGTCGACTTATTATTCTGGTCTCTGCACCTATCATAGATAAAGCCGGCAACTACAAAGGATTCGTCGGCGGAACCATATATTTAGAAGAAAAGAACGTATTAAATACGATGCTGAAGGAACACTTTTTTGGTAACGGTTCATATGTATATGTCGTTGAGAAGACTGGAAGTTTAATTTTTCATCCGGATCGAAAACGTATTGGGCAGTCCGTGATTGAGAATGAAGTCGTCCAGAAAGTTGTGCTCGGGAAGAGTGGTTCTCAACGTGTGATTAACTCAAAGGGCAACCCTTTTTATGCTGGGTATGCATACGAGCCTAGTACCTCATGGGGAATTATATCTCAAACACCAACCATGGTGATTGACAAGCCTCTACAGCTTCTTGTTAAACGGGTATTATTGCAATCATTACCATTCTTAATGCTTATCTTATTGATGGGTTGGTGGGTCGCTAGTCGGATCGCGAAACCGCTCCATACCTTAGCGCAATTCTCGGATGAGGCTACGCTTCATCCAAACCAGGTGCAGCATATCCCAGACATTCGGACTTCATACTATGAAGTTAGGCTGCTGTCGCAGAGTGTAAAGATTGCCTTTCAGAATATGAATGAAGATATCAATCAGCTTCGTAACGAGGTGAAAATTGATGAGTTAACTGGGCTTGCGAATCGTAAAGCATTTGACGCTGTTATGGGAAAATGGATTGATTTACAGGTACCATTCTCACTTATTTTAATCGATATCGACCATTTTAAGCTGGTAAACGATACGTATGGTCATGTCGTAGGGGATCAAGTGCTCCGTTATTTATCACAAACGATGCAGGATATATCGCGGGAAAAAGATGTATGCTTCCGGTATGGTGGCGAGGAATTTGGCATATTGGTCAAACACGTTGGACCACGCGGTGCAGAAGAGATGGCTGAGAAGTTAAGGACAGAACTTGAATTGGTGAATAGCCCGGCAGGTCAACCGATCACTATTTCTTCCGGGATTGCATCTTATCCTGAGCATACTCATAGTGCTACAGATCTGTTACTCATGGCAGATAAGGCGTTATATCAATCCAAGACAAGTGGCAGAAACCAGACGACGGTAAGTAGTATTAAGTAAGCACTAGTTTGGATGATTACTTCATGTCCTTCATTGTGAAAACGTTCCAATTGTGCTATCATAATAACAATTCTAAGGATCGGAGGGTTCGTAAAGCCATGTACATTCATTTCCGTTACAACACTTTGCGCCGCTAATTGAATAGTGCTCAAAGGCTCGGCCTTATTGGCGGGCGAACGGGATAGGTATGCTTATGGCTTAAAGAACCTCATATACGACACGTTGTTTTTATGATGTGTCCATATATGCAGAGGGAGGGCGATCGCGCCCTCTTTTTGTTGGAATATAACTAGTAGTCTTTACATTACATGTGACTTCCTTATATTTCTCGCAGAAACGATTGCCGTCCGTATGGATGGCGAAGACGCCTTCTTGTCTTTAAGAATAAAATGACGCGGTATGCGTTATTTTAATTGAACATAGCTATGGAATCTCCGTTCGCTCAAACTTTAGGGTTTAGCCTACGGATTTTTTTATGAAGATGAGAGTTTGGAGGAATATAAAGATGGAAGAAGAACAACAAAAAGCGATTATCGTAGGTGTGAATTTAAAGCAAAAACATCAGGATGATTTTGAGTATTCAATGGAAGAGCTAGGGAATCTGGCTCATGCCTGTCACGTTGAAGTGGTAGGTAAAATGACACAAAATATGGAAAAAGTTAATAAATCTCATTATATCGGGACGGGTAAAGTTGAGGAGCTAGCGGGATTATATCGTGGTCTAGAGGCAAATCTGATCATCTTCAACGATGAATTATCTCCGTCACAGCTCCGCAACTTGGAAGCTGATTTGGAGTGTAAGGTCATTGATCGTACGATCCTGATCTTGGATATTTTCGAAAAGAGAGCAAAGACCCGTGAAGCTCAGCTTCAGGTTGAAATTGCTCAGCTGCAATACATGCTTCCACGTCTCTCCGGCCTGCGCGAGTCACTTGGACGTCAAAGTGGTGGTGTGGGTACGAAGAATAAAGGTGCGGGCGAAACTAGACTTGAGCTCGATCGCCGCCGGATTGAAGATAAAATCAATGCTCTACACAAGGAACTAGAAACGCTAGTATTCCAGCGTCAAACACAGCGTAAACAGCGCAAGAAGAATCAGGTTCCGGTCGTATCTTTAGTCGGATATACCAACGCGGGCAAATCGACGATTATGAATGCGATGGTTGAGTTATACAGTCCATCTGGTGGGACTGAAGAGAAGAAAGTGTTCGAGAAGGATATGTTATTCGCTACGCTTGAGACTTCAGTTCGTAATATCCATCTAGCAGATAATAAAGACTTTTTGCTCACCGATACGGTTGGATTTGTTAGTAAGCTCCCTCACCATCTGGTGAAGGCTTTCCGATCCACGCTGGAAGAAGTAGCTGAAGCTGATCTGCTCGTTCATGTTATAGACTATTCGAATGCTAATTATGAGCAGCTTATTCGCATCACAGAGAATACGTTAAAAGATATCGGAATTACCGATATTCCGACGATTTTTGCTTATAATAAGTGTGATATGGCGGGACGGGATATTCCTGAAGTTGAAGGAAATAACATCTATCTAGCGGCGAAGCCGAGACTAGGAATTACGGAGCTCGTGGATATGATTCGTGGATTTATTTTCACCGATTATGTGCAATGTGAGATGTTAATTCCTTATGAACAGGGACAGATTGTATCCTATTTGAATGAACAAGCGAACATTAAGTCGACCGAATATGAGAATGAAGGTACGCGGTTGAGCTTAGAATGCAAGGCGATGGATTATGAGAAATATCGTCAATTTGTGATAGAAGAGACAGAGTAGAGCCGCATATTGTTTTTGCCTCCCTCAGAATGGGTAAATAGTTAAATACGACATACGGCTGCCTACTCACGCTAAAGACATCAAGATTATCAGGCAGCGGATACTGAATGGGTAGGTGAACGATAATGACAATAACACCAGAAAAACATGTGAAACTGCATGGTTTTAACAATCTAACAAAATCACTAGCTTTCAATATGTATGATATTTGCTACACACGAACCAAAGAGGAACGTGAGGCTTATCTCGAATACATTGATGAGCAGTATAATGCCGATCGTTTAACAACGATTCTCAAAACGGTATCTGACATTATAGGTGCTCATGTGCTAAATATTGCGAAGCAGGATTACGTACCTCAAGGGGCAAGTGTAACGATACTTGTATCGGAAGGTCCAGTTGTTGAGGTGCCTACTGAATCCTATTCGGAATCACCAGGTCCGCTACCCAATGCTGTGCTAATGGCTCTGGATAAGAGCCACATTACAGTGCATACGTATCCTGAATTTCATCCGGATGAGGGAATTAGCACTTTTCGTGCTGACATAGACGTCTCCACTTGCGGGGAAATTTCACCGCTAAAGGCGCTAAACTATCTCATCCATTCGTTTGATACGGATATTATGACGATTGACTATAGGGTGCGTGGATTTACGCGAGATATAAACGGTCACAAGCTGTTCATTGATCATGATATCAATTCGATCCAGAACTATATCCCGGATGAGATTAAGAGCATGTATCAAATGATTGATGTGAACGTATATCCGGAGCATATTTTTCATACGAAATGCAAGCTGAAGGCTTTCGATCTGGATAACTATCTGTTTGGATACACCAAGGATAAACTGAATCAGCAAGAGCAAGAGGAGATTACCGAACGGATTACGTTAGAGATGGATGAAATTTATTATGGGCGGAACATGAGCTAGTTCGGTTAACGGAAAAAGCCGATTAACATAAGGATAAGCAGCAGTACTGGGATGATGTACATGTAAAAGAAATCCAGCAGCCGAATAGGGTGGGGTCTGGAGTATCCCCCTGTCTTATCCGGTAAGCTTGCTTCCACAATGTGTTCAGCAGCTTCTAGTGTTTCTTCCATAATTGGGGTATCTTCAATACGAGTGAGGGCAGTCGCTTGTAACTGCTGCGCATCTTGTAGACGGGTGTCCTTAGTATTCAATTCCATTATGAGGGCTCCCCTTTGCGGATGTATATATTCGTCATCATTGTAGCATGAAAATTCGAAAAAACGCTGTGTTCATTTCATGAACATGGCGTTTTTTATTATATTATTTATGATCAGGATTGCGAATGGCTTTAACATATACATGAGGTGCCACTTCAATGGCAATTTCATCTTCAATGTCGACATTCTTGATCTTGTAAAGCTTCGTCTGCGTGGGATAGAAGTTGGAGAAATTGCCAAATTGTACAGCGGTTTCTTGATCAGAGTAACTATCGATCTGGCCGATAATATGATCGATGTTATCGATGGTTTCATCGGTACCCAGATAAGAAAGATTATTAAAGCTGATCATATTGGAGAAAGGCCAACTTGCTGAGACGGAAGTCATTTGATCTGTGGATACAGACATGGCTAATTCTTTTTGTTCAGTGCTGGAATCCATACGCGTTCCGCAGCTCGTTAGCATAATTAACACAATAAGTAGCATAAATGATTTGTGGATCATGTCAAAGCCTCCTTCACTATATTCATATAGACGAAGAAGCTTGTTAGGTTGTTTCAAATATGGGAAAAATTTAATGTTAGTCTAACAATAGACCGCTCCCTACACCCGGAGCAGCCTATTACTTGCTAGTATGGAGTGATCCTAAATAATCCGTTTGCGAACCCAGCCTGAAATGAGATCTGTCATTACGACGAGGAAGATGATTCCGAGCAGAATAATACCGACTCGGTTCCAATTGCGGACCTGAAGTGCAAAGATCAGCGGTGTACCGATTCCTCCTGCGCCAACCAAGCCAAGCGTGGTTGCTGAACGGATATTAATTTCAAATCGGTAGAGCGAATACGAAAGAAACTGTGGAATGACCTGAGGTAGTACGGCGTAACGAAGCACTTGCAAGCGATTGGCTCCGCTGGCAATAAGAGCTTCCTCAGGGCCATGGTCGATGCTCTCAATCGTTTCGGAGTATAGCTTGCCAAGCATACCAATTGAATGGATACCAAGTGCAAGCACCCCGGCAAAAGAGCCTGGACCAACGGCTTTAATAAACAGTATAGCAACAATAATTTCTGGAAATACACGAATGATGCTGAGAATGATTTTACCACTACCGGATGTAGCTAGATGGCGACTCATATTGGAGGAGGCCCAGAAAGCAAAGGGAATACAAGTAATAGCCGCGACAACGGTACCTAATATGGAAATGATCAGCGTGTCCAGCAGACCTCGTAGTAAATCCTCGCCTTCAGCTAAGTACACAAAGGACCAGTCAGGATGTAGAAAGCCCTGTAATATGGATCGTGATACAGTGCCCGCCGTGCTTTGCAGCCCTTCGAAATGCATGCCTTGGATGGACCAGTAATAGATCAGAGCCACTACAATGGCGATAATCCCAAAGCGTATACGCGTCAGAGCGATATGTTTGGATGAGCTAGAACTTGTTTTTGACGGTATCAGCCTCATAGTAGTTTCCTCCGTATCCATGTGCTTGAGTAATCAATGATTAATACAATAACGAGGGTTAATAGAATAATGACGCAAGCACGATCATATCTGAATAAACCAAGGGATCGATCAAGCAGCAATCCAATTCCGCCTGCGCCAACTAGACCAAGTACTGACGCTGCCCTTACATTAACTTCAAATGTATATAGTAAATAGGACATGAAGTAAGGTAGCGCTTGAGGCAATACGCCAAATCGAATCACTTGCAAGCGACTAGCGCCGACTGCTGTCATCGCTTCAAGGGGTCCTGGATCAATCGCTTCGATCGCTTCAAATGTCAGCTTAGCGATAATACCGAAGGAGAAGAAGACGAGTGCGAGCATCCCTGCAAAAGGACCGATACCGAAGACGGCTACGAAGATCGCAGCGAATAAGAGATCTGGAATTGTACGCACCAGATTGAGAATCATGCGAACAGGTAAGGCGATGAAGCGGTTAGGCATGATGTTGTATGAACATAGCAGTGCTACAGGGACGGCAATAATTCCGCCGATTGTAGTCCCAAGAATGGCAATTTGAACAGTCTCCATCATCGGAGCCCATATAGTCGGTATATAACTCCAATCCGGTGGAAACATTTCCTTCAGAAGCTGTCCCATTTGGGGTAGACCCGTTATGAGTTGGTAGGGAGTCACTTTCGTCTGTATAGAGCACATGACAATGATAAGAATGAGTAGAATCCAGCCTGCATAACGCTTGTAACGTAATGGAGGCTGGATGTCTACGACAGGCGGACTAGGTTGTGATGGGGTTGGAAGTGGCGCTCTCATCATAGTACTCCCAATAATTCATCATGCTTTACTGCGCGGCCGTAGATTTCTGCGAAGGCCTCATCTGTAGCTTCTTCAGGTGTACCATCAAATACGACCTCACCCGCGCGAAGTCCAATGATGCGTGTAGCATATTCACGAGCTAGATCAATAAAATGCAGATTAATGACCGTGGTAATATTTAGTTCACGGTTTATTCGCTTTAAATCCTCCATAACTTGGCGCGTAGTTAGGGGATCAAGTGAAGCTACGGGTTCATCAGCCAAAATAACCTGAGCCTCCTGCGCTAAAGCGCGAGCGATGGATACCCGCTGCTGTTGACCTCCCGATAATTGATCGGCGCGAGTATAGGCTTTCTCGCGGATGTTAACTCGCTGCAAAGCTGTAAGTGACAGATCAATATCTTCCTTGGGGAACCAGCCCAGCATAGTCCTTAGTGTGGAGTGATACCCCACACGTCCAGACAGAACATTCTGAATGACCGTAGCACGTTTAATCAGATTGAAGCTTTGAAAGATCATGCCAATATCGCGCCGAATTAGGCGTAGTTCACTGCCGGATGCTTGGGTAACGGAGTTTCCATTAATGCGTATATCACCTGAGGTAATGTCATTCATGCGATTAATAGAGCGCAGTAATGTCGACTTCCCTGCACCAGAGAGGCCAACGATAACGACGAGTTCTCCCTTTTGAATCGTAAGGTTGATATTACGTAGACCAATCGAGCCATTTGGGTATATTTTTGATACATTATCGAATTCAATCATGGTTATCCAACTTTCTGTCATGGAGTCTTATTCTCAACTGAATAAAGGAAACAACACCGTCATGAACATTCATGAACGGTGCTGCTTTGTTCGCTATATGTTGCTTTCTGAAGGTGAGGATTACTTGATTTCTTGTCCTACAGCCTCAGCATATTTGCGAACGGGTTCAAAGTTCTTGTCATCGCCTGCAACATATCCAACATGGGTATAGATGTCTTTAATTATTTTAGCTCCTTCGGCATCATTGGTAATGTCGATGAACGCTTGGCTGATCTTGTCTCTCCAGCTTTGATCCATATCGTTACGCACACTTACCGTGTCGTTAGGGATTTTGGCAGTGTAATGGAGTACACGAGTTTTGCAAAAACATCAGGTACATCTTTCTTCACCGTGTTACGCGCATCTTGGAATACAGCAACAGCATCCACTTGTCCGTTCAGGAGTGCCATAATTGCAGCATCATGACCCTTGATCGTTACACCTTGGACATCTTTGTCTGGATCAATACCTTCTTGTTTCAGTTCAGCTGCAGGGAATACATAACCAGCGGATGAAGTAACGTTTTGCCAGCCGATTTTTTTACCCTTCAGGTCTTTCAAACTTTGAATAGGGGAATCCTTCTTCACGATAATCATTGATTTGTAAAAATCTACTTTATCAGTTGTATCTTCACCAGTCTCATCCTTTACGCCATAACGCTGAGCTTGCAGCAGAAGATCCACTGTTTTTTTCTTATCATGTGCTAGAACATATGCGTTCGGAGGTAAGAAACCAACATCTACTTGTTTCGAAGCCATGGCTTCAACAATTGTATTGTAATCAGGAGATACCGTTACATGGACAGGAATGCCGAGCTTATCGCCAAGCAGCTTCTCAAGCGGCTTCGTTTTAGCTTCAAGGGTATCTGCATTCTGGGATGGTACAAATTGTACGTTCAACTCTTTTGGAACATAAGATTTAGAAGAATCTCCACCTGTTGCTTCAGTGCTGGTCGTTTTACTTGCTTCCGCAGAAGTGTTGCTGTTGTCTTTTGATCCACATGCCGAAATGCTTGCTGCAAGCGCTAAGGACATGCAAATGGTAAGTGTTTTTTTAAACATGATGGTCCCCTCCAAAGGAAAATCTATATTTGTGATCATGATCGAAAGCTTCCGACCTGACAGGAAAGAGCGTAACATAGCCCGCGTGGACAAGGGTTAAATGAAAGACAGACTTTTGTTGAATTAAAGTTAAATTTTCATCCTTATTTGGGAAAGTAAGTAAGTAAATATACATTGAAAAGTAGACATTATAAGGAAGTTGAATGAAATCTATCGATTTACCGTGATTTAATAATTGGAATTTATAATAGGGGGAGAGACGTATTTTCATAGGGGGAAACGCTTTGAACAACCAAGTGAGTCGTGCTGATAACCCGAGCATAACCTTACGCATTTTATCTACGACGGACATCCATGCCAACGGAATGGACTATGACTATTATCGAGATCAATATACACCACAAATCGGACTTGTTCGAACCATGTCGCTAGTTCAACAGGCGCGTAAAGAGGAAGCTAACACCATGCTGCTAGATAACGGAGACTTGATGCAGGGATCACTGCTTGGTAGCTATGTGGCTCAATTGGATCAGCTGACACATTTCGGACCGGTACATCCCCTCTTTCGAGTGATGAATGAGATGGGATATGATGCAGCAACGTTTGGAAATCACGAATTTAATTATGGACTAGAATTATTGGATCGTATCGTTATGGGAGCTATGTTCCCGTATGTGAACGCTAATATATATAAGGATGAAGGTAATGGAGATCACGAGGGATTGCAAAATATGTATACTCCATATGTTATTTTGACTAAGCGCTGTCAGGATAACGTTGGTAACTGGCATGACCTGAAAATTGGTTTAATTGGTTTCGTGCCCCCGCAAATTATGAATTGGGATCAGGCTCACTTACAGGGGCGAATCATCGTTCGCGATATGGTAGAAACGGCACGTCATTTCATTCCGAAAATGAAGGAAGCGGGTGCGGAACTAATCATTGCGATGGCGCATACCGGATTTGATGGAGGCGAATCCGCTAACGGGAGGGGGGCCGAAAATGTGGTTTTATCCCTTAGCAAGGAACAGGGGATTGATGCAATTACGTTCTCGCATACGCATCATATTTTTCCTGCGGATAATTTGAATAATCTCGACGCCTCTTTCAAAGATAGAGAGGGGAATCTGCTTCCTTATATTGATTTGAATCGGGGCACAATTCACGGCATCCCATCGGTACAGGCTGGATATGGTGGGGCGCAGCTCGGCATCATCGATCTCCAACTGAAACTTCAAGAAGGAGGATGGATCATTGCCGATGCCCATGCTAGCATTCGTCATATTTATGATAACAAGAATGCTGAGCCGCTAGTTGAGGCCGACCGTGGTGCAGTAGCTATTTTAAAAGAGGCTCATGAAGCTACTATAACTTATGCCAATCAATCCATTGGTGAAATTGATGCTCCTATTTATAGTTATTTTGCTCTGGTTCAAAATGATCTGTCGGTTCAGCTTGTGAACCGGGCACAGCAGGAATATGCACAGCGCTGGATCTCTACCAATATGCCTCAATACGTTAATTTTCCAATTATTTCGGTAGCTTCTCCCTTTAAGGCTGGCCGGAATGGTCCATCCGATTATTCTGATATTCCAGCGGGTAAGCTTGCGATTAAGAGCGCAACGGAGCTATATCCTTACGATAATACAATTAAAGCTGTCAAAATGAACAAAGCTGGAATTCAGGAATGGCTGGAGATGTCAGCAGGTGCATATAATCAGATTGATCCTCAAAGTCTGGAAGAGCAGAGCCTGCTGAATGCGACATATTCGATCTTTAATTTTGACATTATGGGTGGTGTAACCTATCAGGTTGATGTAACAAAGCCTGCCAAATATACACCCAATGGCTCGATAAATAAATCGGATGCGGGGCGTATTTATAACCTGAGGTATCAAGGAGAGATGATATCTTCGGAGCAAGAATTCATCGTGGTCTCTAGCAACTATCGTATTTTTGGCGGAGGTAATTTTCCTGGTATGCAAGATGCAGAACTTATTATGGACTCAACGGAGGAAAACCGGGATATCCTTATGAATTATATTGCAGCACAAGGTCAATTGGATGCTCAAATCGAAGCGAATTGGAGTTTTGTTCCGATTAAGGGGCAAGTAAACGTTACGTTTACAAGTTCACCGCAAGCCGCAAAGTATATATCGACTCCTCCTTCTGTGAAAATACAGTATACGGGACGAATAAATAGTCAGGGTTATGGGATATTTAAAATCGATATGAGCTAAACAATGGATCAAAGCTCAGTGTAATCATAATGTTTATTGCATACAATTTTTACATAAAAATCTAATATATCTAATAATTGCATGTTATATTAAGGAGGTAAGCTATGAATTGATAGATTGGGAGGGAACGTGAAGCGAATGAATAGGAACAATCGTAAGAGGCAATGGGCTGCTTCATTGGTTGCAATTTTATTTGTTATGGTTAGTGTTTTCAATGTTTTATCTGGACAAGCATCCGCAGACACACCGCTCACAGTGGCTCAGGCTATCGCCAAGAACAACAACGGAAGTAATGCGGTGGTAGAAGGATTTATTGTAGGTGAAGTGTTTAACTCCAAACCTATTTTTACAAACTTCGGAGATGATTTCAATCTGCTGATCGCAGATACTCCAGGTGAACAGGACAAGACAAAGCTAATTGACGTTCAAATTCCTAGTAATTTCAGGGCTCAATTTGGTCTGAAAACCAACCCTACTCTCGTGGGTAAAAAAATTCAGGTCACAGGTACTCTTGCAACGTATAGCTCAATGAATGGCATCAACCAGCAACTGCATTCACACTTACGGGCGAGACTGGTGGGGGTGGCGGTGGAACGACACCAAATCCGTCAGATCCTGGTAGCGAGAATATGGGCGTACCTACTACATTACCGAATGGAGTAGGTAAGAAAGTTCTATTTGACCAGACGCATGGCCAAACCGCAGGGGCATCTGACTGGGTTATTGATGGTGCATTTTCAGATTTTGCTGATGGGCTGAAAGCAGCTGGTTTTCAGGTAGACGCGTTGCAACGCACGCTACCTATGAATGCGAAATCATATGATACACCAGTTGTTACACTCAGTAAGCTGAAACAATATGACGTATTTATCATTGGTGAAGCCAACATTCCTTTTAAAACCTCAGAGCAGGATGCGATGCTCACTTATGTTAAGGAAGGCGGAAGTATTTTCTTTATTGCCGACCATTATAATTCGGACCGAAATCTAAATCGCTGGGATTCATCAGAAGTGATGAACGCTACCGCCGTGGAGCTTACGGTGATCCTACGAAGGGCATGTCGGCTGGGGAAGTAGCCTCAGGAGCTATGCAAAATGTAACGAGTACGGACTGGCTTGGCCAGAACTTTGGCATCCGGTTCCGTTATAACTCTGTTGGAGATGTAACGAAGACAGATACGGTCAAGTATGACCAATCCTTTGGAATCACGGCTGGTGTTAACGATGTGGAGATGCACAGTGGCTCTACACTCGTGATTCTCAATCCTAAGGTAGCCAAAGGTGTTATCTACTTGCCGCAGAATGTACCAGGCTGGAACAATGCAGTTGAAAATAGTGACAAGGCTCATTTCCCGAACGGCGGCGTCTACAAAAATGGTGGTGTAGCAGAAGGACCTTATGCAGCCATAGCTAAGCTTAATAAAGGAAAGGCAGCTTTTATCGGGGATTCTTCTCCAGTTGAAGATGCTAGCCCGGCGTATGTACGCGAGGATACAGGGGCGAAGAAGACAACATATGATGGATTTAAAGGTGAAGCACAGGATGCGGTATTCCTTGTTCAGACCGTTGAATGGCTTGCAGTACATGAAGAAGATTATACGACGTTTGAGAATAAAGGAATTACGCTTGACGCACCAACTCCGTTATTAGGTGCCCTTGAAGAACCAGCAACTTCGGCTGAAATTGCCGGTACAGAGCCATGGAATACGCCTGTAGCTGGATACAAATGGTATGATCCATCTACGTATAAGGCAGGTTCTTACGGTTCGGGTAGTTCAGGACCCGTGGTGACGATTCCTGAACTAACGAGCATCGCTTCGGCTAGACAAGCTGCTGATAGCAGCTATGTTACGGTGCAAGGCGTTATTACCTCGGAGCCAGGAATCTTTGGAGGCACTGGCTTCTATATGCAGGACGGCACAGCAGGTATATACGTGTACCCCAGTAAGGCGACGGGATACCATGTTGGAGATAAGGTAAAGATTAGTGCTCAGAAAACAACCTACAACACGGAAGCAGAGCTGCTAAGTGAACTGCAAATTACGAAGCTTGATGATCAAGCTTCGTTACCTACACCCGTCGCATTACCGCAGAACGCAGTAAATGATGCGAATCAAGGACAATTAATTTCCATACAGAACGCAGTCATTAGCAAATACGCTGTTGTGACTGGATCATTGGAGTTCGATTTAGTTAACGGTAGTAACACAAACCATGTTCGGATTGATAGCAGAACGAATATTAATTCCGATATATTTAAACAAACCTATCCCGAGGGGACAGCCGTTCATATTACAGGCATTTCTTCCATCTTCAAGGGAGCATATCAGCTTAAGCTGTTGAATCTCGGTGATATTCGGCCTTCAAGCCCAGCAGCGGAGAATCATCCTCCAGTCTTCAAGGAGGTCTCACCTCAGAATACCGTGGTAGGACAAGCATTCAGCCTTAAGGTTGAGGCAACGGATGCAGACGGAGATGCTATCGTATACTCGGCAGTATCTTTACCAGATGGAGCATCCTTTGATTCAGCAGGTGGTCTTATTACTTGGACACCAGAGCAGTCTGGTAGCTACGATATTAAATTAAAGGCTGTGGATGCTAAGGGCGCAGAAGCAACACTGACTGTAAGAGTGACCGTTAGCGCTGCACAGACTGGTGCAAATCATACCGCAACACTGACTGGACCTAGCTCAGCTTATCCTGAGACAAGCATTGACTTACCTATTGGTGTACTTAATCCGGTAAATGGCTTTACAGCTTTGGATGTGATTGTTCACTATGATCCTTCTAAGCTGGATGTAGCTACGAGTCCTAATGGAGATGGCACCCTTTCGCTTGCTGACTCGGCAGTGACTTCATCACGCGATGGCCTTGGTTTGCTAGCCTCTGGTGTCAAGCCAGATCAAGGGCTTATCCGTATCATTATGGGTAGTGCAGGCGCTCAGCATGCAGTCACAGGCAGCGGTGAATTGTTGAAACTCCATGTTAAATTGAAGGCTAACCTTCCAGATGGCAAAACCGATATATCCTTGTCGGACTTCCAAGTGTCCTTGGATGGTACATCATCGACACTTGATACAACAGCAGCAACTTGGAGTATCGAAGTGAAGTCTACAGATCGTACAGCACTCAGCACAGCAATTAATTCAGCTCAAAGTCTGTATGATCAAGCTGTTGTTGGATCAAATCCAGGTCAGTACCCTGCTGATGCAAAATCAGCGCTTCAGCAAGCGATTACAGCAGCAAGTGCTGTCCGCAATAATGCGGCCGCTACGCAGCAGGAACTGAACAATGCAATTACGGCTCTTACGAATGCGGTAAATATATTTAAAAATGCAGTTAATCCTTCTGTGCCAACGGTTCCAGCGGAAAAGGCAGCATTAGTTAATGCAATTACAGCGGCTCAAAGCCTCTATGATCGCTCAACTACAGGCGACAAAATAGGACAGTATCCTGCGGATGCGAAGTCAGCACTGAAGCTTGCTATTCAGAATGCACAGGTTATTAAGAACAGTGCATCTGCTACTCAAGCGCAGGTTGATGCAGCAACAGCATCTCTGAATAGTGCGATAGCGTTATTCCAAACGAAGCTGGTATCGCTTGTTCCAGGGGCTACGAAGATTACGATACAGGACTTGTCTATTATTTCTAAATACTATGGAGTTACATCAACCGATCCAAACTGGAGCCAAATTAGTAAGGCTGATTTGTTTGGCGAAGGTGAAATTTCTATCCGCGTATTGGCATCCGTGGCGCAGATGATCATTGGAGACTGGTACGTGAATTAAAAGATGAGTGGATCTGTCAGGAACGATCAAGAAACATTGCAGGGTGGCGCGATGCGTCCCCCTGTTTTTATAGTTTAACTCACAGGCTGGAAAGGGTGATCGATATTAAAACCATATGTACGAGACTATCTTTTCTTATTCTCTTTGTTATCTTAAGTATAGGAGTACAGGATTCGGCTCATGCCGCTGCGGATGAGCCTACGCTATCGCTGAAGTCTGTGAACTCAGGTAATGAAATCATCGTTACGGTTACGGGTGAACAGATGAAGGATCTGTATGCATATGATATGAGGCTGACATTTGACGCTTCTAAGCTCAAATTTAAGAAGGCCACGTCTGGAAGTAATGGCTTCTCTATTGAACCTATTGTGAAGAATAATGAAGTGCGTATCGCACATACTAGAGTCGGTAAAACGGCCGGTGACAATGGCACAGTTCAAATGGTAATCGTCACATTTGAGCAAAAGCAGAGTGGTGATTCTGGATTGTCAGTACATGATGTCCAGTTGGTAGACTCCAAGCTCAATAAGGCTACTCTTAAGAATACAGCGGTGCTAACCTTGAAAAGTGGAGATGGGAAGCCTTCTGAGCAATTACAGTTTAAGGATATCAAAGGTCATTGGGCGCAGACTTCAATCTTACGTGCAGTAGAGTTAGGTTGGGTGAGTGGTTACCAGAATGGTACTTTTGGTCCTGAAAAAGAAGTGACACGAGCTGAATTTGCAACGATGATTATCAGAGCAACAGGACTTCCCATAACAGAGGGATCTCAGCTTAAGTTATCAGATGGAAATAAAATACCAAGCTGGGCAAAGCCATACGTAGAGGCAAGTGTGAATAGCGGGATTCTGAAAGGTTATGAGGATGGAACATTTAAGCCGAGTCAGCTCATTACAAGGGCTGAAATGGCTGCGATAGTCGTCCGTGCGCTGGATGGTTCGGCTGGCGACACGAATGGACAGCTTTCATTTGCAGATACGAAGCAAATTTCTAATTGGGCTAAGCCTTTCGTAGCATCCGCTGTGCGAAATAAGCTGATGAGTGGCAGAGCTGGCAATCGATTTGCTCCTAGCGCACACGCAACACGCGCAGAGTCTGTTGTCGTTATTTTATCCTTGTTAAATCACAAGTAAATGCATGTGAATAATAATATTCCAGAAATTGAATTAAAAAAGAAAAATAAAACAGGTAATTTTAATGCAACTTTATGATATAATGTGGCAAGGAATGAAACTTACATGAAAACAAGCATGTAACAAACTCAATTGTGATAACTTAGCATAGGGTGAACTTGTGTCAGCATATGTTGGTTTTACAAAATAAAAAAATTGAATATGGATCTTCGGGGTAGGGTGCAATTCCCAACCGGCGGTGAGCATTTTGCTTCTTAAAAGAATAAAATGTAAGCCCGCGACTCGCTGTTTTGATACTAAGATAGCGACTGACTTGGTGAGATTCCAAGGCCGACGGTACAGTCCGGATGAGAGAAGATCAACGAAATGAGCATGCGCGAAATTTTTATATTTCCGCAAGCTTGTTTGATCAACCCCCGGTGTGTCGATTTTTATCGATCCCGGGGGTTTACTTTTGTCGCTCCATGTTCAGGTTAGGGGACAGGTATGGAAAATGTAAGTGGCAACATTAAGGTGAAGCGTACTTTGCCTCAGCAACCAGATCAGGCGAAAAGTGGTTTTTGGTTTGTTGTATTAGGAGCGGCGTTATGGGGGATGGATCCGTTATTTCGGATTTTATTGCTCAAATCGCTAACTTCAACACAAATTGTATTGCTGGAGCACATCATTATTGTTTTATGTGTCATCCCTGTGTTTATGAAGCATCGCAGTGAATTGCGGGGGCTGAAAATGCGCCATATCGGCGCGCTGCTCTTCCTATCGTGGGGAGGCTCAGCTATCGCGACTATTCTATTTACGATGGGATTATCAAGTGGTAACTTGAATGCTGTTGTTCTGCTCCAGAAACTGCAACCAATTTTCGCTATATTGATGGCCCGGCTGTTGCTTAAAGAAAAGCTTCCTAAGCAGTTCTCATGGTTGCTTGTCGTAGCACTCATAGGAACGTACCTGCTTACCTTTGGGTTTACGTTTCCATTCGGTCACGTCAATGATTTTGTGCAGATCGGCAGTCTATTGTCACTTGGAGCTGCTGCATTATGGGGTGGTTCAACAGTCATGGGCCGACTTATGGTAGGCAAGATGCAATATGAAACGGTGACATGCTGCGTTTTATATTGGCGCTTCCGCTATTACTTGCGATTACTTGGAACGAGGGAGCAGGGTGGAACTTCCCAGGTGGAACAGCGGCCGTCGGTGTATCACTGAACCTGCTAGGGCAGGCACTGTTGCCGGGATTGTTAAGTTTACTCGTATATTACAAAGGCTTAACAACAACCAAGGCTTCGGTTGCTACTTTGGCGGAGCTGAGCTTTCCAATGGTTGGTGTCATCATCAACTGGATTGTGTTCCAGCAGGCCGTGACCATGACTCAGGCTTTGGGATTTGTCTTGATCTGGGGAGCTTTATTCGTAATTTCGCGTAAATCTCAAGCAGTTGAAGCTGGATAGAGATAGAGATTCAATTGGACTTATAAAATATGCATGATTTTAAATAGATGATGCAATACCAATAAGAGCAGGCCGAGATTTAGTCGGTCTGCTCTTATTGTTGTACAACTAAGGGATCTAAGATATGAATAGGTATCAATATACTACTAAAAGGTGTACCTTCCACCGGACTGGATGATACGAAACTTAGTTCCTTTTTGCTGGAGCAATTCCAGATTTAGGCCCTCCTCGCCATACCACTCATAGCCTAACGAATATCCAGCCTTCGAATTGGTAATGAACATCAGATTAAACTGCGCAACATCAAAAACGCCACCGTCATTCACGCGCCAAGTCGAATCTGCATAGGTATTGCCTACAAAATCCTGAAAGATGATTCCATTCTTCGTCACCAGAACAAGACTTGCCTGAGGTAGCTTATTTCCGACTTTCTTGAACTGTATTGCAGCAAATTGTTCCCCAGCTGAGACTTGAGCAATGATTCCTTGCCGTTCGATCTTAAGACCCTTGATCTTCTCAATTCTTTGGATTGTATTGCGACCGAGTGAAGCCTTTTGAACCGAATTAAAACTTAAAAATTGATGGCCTACAAAAGCATTTGTTTCCGCAAATAGAACACTACTGTTTGCTTTGAGCTTAGCTTGATTCGGATTAAGTTTGAATAATTCACCCTCATCATTCTTGAAGTTTTGTTCTGTTTGTCTTCCGGTATCCTTCTTCTCATTTCTCTTCTGATGTTTTACAAAGGTTACATGTTCTAATTTTCCGGGGGCAGAATAAACGTTGCTGAAACGTTTAGGATTTGGGATACTCTGATCATCAGAACCGAGAATCTGCTTACCAGATGTATCGACATATCCGAATATGAATTGGTCCTGTTTCAATTCACCCGAGGCTGCTTTAATTGCAGTCACTTTCGCTGATGGAGCGTTAACTGCATTTGCCGTAGACGCGCTCGTACTGAAGATGCTCATCGATAGCACCATTGTAAGGGCTAAGGAAATTGTTTTATTCATGAAACTCACTCCTTTTCATTTGTCATAACGATTTATATTGGTAAATAGTTGCAATTGTTAAATAAAGATTTAAACATTACCTATCTCCGTGCTACGTATGGAAAAATAATCATTTGTTTATGAATCAAAGGTTTCAAAATTTTCAAATAGGTTGAATCAACGATTAAACCCTTAATGATGAAAAATTGGTATGGAAAAATTTAAAAGTTCTCCTTCTTCATTTAAAGGGGAAGGTTTACAGATAATTAGGTCTGCTTTAAAATAATTCTTAAATAAACTTGTATACAAGTATACTTAAAGTTTAAAAATAGATGTTATGGAGGTTTTTATATTGAGATTAGGCATGATTGGTTTGGGGAAAATGGGTTATAATCTAGCTCAAAATTTACTTACACATCATCATGAAGTAGTCGTGTATGATGTCCATTCTGAACCTGGCGAACAATTGGCCAAGGAGGGAGCAACTGCTGCCTCCAATCTGGAAGCGCTTATTACACATTTGGACTCTCCTCGAATTGTGTGGTTAATGGTTCCTGCGGGAGCCGTAGTCGATGCGGTAATTGATGAACTCATTCCGCTACTGTCCGAAGGTGATATCGTCATTGATGGCGGGAACTCTCACTATAAGGATTCCATTGCTAGAGGAACGAAATTACGTGGTCATGGTATTCAATTTCTTGATGTGGGTACATCAGGCGGCATGGAAGGCGCAGCAGAAGGTGGATGCTTCATGATAGGCGGTAGCCGAGAAGCTTTCGAAGTCATCGAACCGATCTTAAAGGATATGGCTGTTGAGCAAGGATACTTATATGCAGGCGAAAGCGGAAGTGGTCATTTTCTGAAGATGGTCCACAATGGAATTGAATATGGAATGATGCAGTCCATTGCAGAAGGATTTGAAATTTTGGAGCACAGCCCATTTGCATTCAACTATGAGGATGTAGCAAGAGTATGGTCGAATGGTTCTGTGATCCGTGGCTGGCTGATGGATCTTGCCGGAAGTGCTTTTGCCAAAGATCCGAAACTCGAAGGTATGCGCGGAATCATGCAGAGCTCTGGTGAAGGTAAATGGACGGTGGAAACGGCTATGGATTTACAGGTGAGTGCACCGGTAATTACAATGTCGCTACTAATGCGTTACCGTTCTCTGCAATCCGATACGTTTCATGGGAAAGTTGTAGCAGCACTCCGTAATGAATTCGGTGGACATAGCGTTATAGCAAGTGACTCTGGTAAGGAATGAATAAATGATCAAGCCTCCCCGCATATGTGCTACTATATACAGTGGACTGTTTAGTTCAATGTATATCGAATGATTGAATTCGAGCTAGGAGAGTTGAATTATGTTACATTATCCTTCAGCCTGGTTGTTAGGTATGTCCCTTGGGGAAAAGATAGCAAGTGAACTCAGATTACAGATCATTAACGGGACCATTCCCACGGGTGAAATCCTTTCGGAGAATCGGATTGCTGCTGACTTTGGTACAAGCCGTTCTCCTGTTCGGGAAGCAATGAAATCCCTTTCAAATGAAGGCCTTATCCGCCTTGAACGTATGGGTGCAGTGGTACTCGGCCTTAGCCTTACGGATATTGAAGAATTATATGATGTGCGTTTTTTGATCGAAAGCTTTGTCCAGAGACGACTAGCTGACATTGATCAGGAACCACTGCTTTCCTCACTTTATCGGCTTATCGATAAAATGGAACTGGCCGTTAAACACCGCGATATCGCTGACTTCTCGTATCTGGATCTTTCCTTTCATGAGGCGATGATTGGAGCCGCAGGGCATCAGAGAATCTTACATCTCTGGAATAGCATTCGACCCGTGGTCATGACCGTTATGTTGATTACGACAGAAGAGGTCTTCTCTAAGGGTGATCAGAAACTGGATCAAGTCATTAACAAGCATCGTAAGATTATTAATGCTCTGGAATCCAAGCAGCCCGACATTATTCAGAGGGACGTGGAGGAGTATTTTGCGGATTCGCGGACTACGCTTCACCGGAGTATCCCAGAGCAATAGGAATTGTAGGGAGCAGTTCTAGATCAGCTGTACTCCAGCTGCACTTTAACATGTCGACAAGTATACAAATACTTATCAATCTATCAAAAATCCTGAAACGGGGTATTCTATATATCAAAGGAGGCGTCACATGAGTATGTTTGGTCTGAGTCATAATTGGACGCTTATCGTATGGACCGTTATTACCATTGTTTTTCTCATTTTATTTATCGCTAAATTCAAATGGAATCCTTTTGTAACGCTGCTTTTATCCGCATTGCTGCTAGGATTTTTGACAGGAATGAAACCGCTTGATATTGTCGATTCGGTTACGAAAGGCTTAGGTGGCACGCTTGGCACGATCGCTATAGTCATTGGTCTTGGAACGATGCTTGGTAAGATGATGGCTGAATCCGGCGGGGCAGAGCAGATTGCTACGACCCTTGTGAATCGTTTTGGAGAAAAGCGTGTTCATTGGGCTATGATGATTGTCGGTTTTATTGTAGGTATACCCGTTTTCTTCGAAGTTGGGGTAATATTACTGATACCTATTATTTTCACTGTAGCACGTAAGACCAAAATGTCGCTGCTGCAAATTGGTATTCCGATTCTGGCGGGTTTATCGACGGTTCATGGTCTAGTACCGCCACATCCAGCACCAATGATAGCCATTGATGCTTATCAGGCTAGTTTAGGTCCGACGATTCTTTACTCGCTTATTGTGGGTCTCCCAGCAGCTATTATTGCAGGGCCGGTCTTTGGTAAATGGATCGGGAAGCGAATTAAGGTAGAGCCACCGGCACAGCTTGCAGAGCAATTCTCAGCAAGTAATGACAAGGAATTACCAAGTTTCGGATTGACCTTGTTTACCATCTTATTGCCTGTAATCCTGATGTTGATTGGATCGGTTGCTACGATCATTGACCCTCAGGCCGTACATGGTTTTACCGTATTCTGTGAGTTCATCGGACATGAAATCATTGCGTTATTAATCGCGGTCGTGTTCTCGTTCTTCTCACTTGGTTTTTCCAGAGGATTTACGAAAGAGCAGGTGTCCAAGTTTACAAGTGAATGTCTGGCACCTACCGCTACAATTATTCTGATTATTGGGGGTGGCGGTGCCTTCAAACAGGTGCTGATTACTAGCGGAGTTGGTGATGCCATTGCGCAAATTGCAACTTCCGCCCACATCAATATTATTATATTTGCATGGTTTGTCGCAGCGCTCATTCGTGTGGCTACCGGCTCAGCTACAGTCGCAATGACTACAGCGGCGGGCATTATTGCTCCGGTTCTTGCACTTAACCCTAGCGCCAATGTGGAGCTAGTTGTGCTGGCAACGGGTGCAGGCTCCATTGTACTATCCCACGTCAACGATGCAGGCTTCTGGATGGTTAAGGAATTCTTTAATATGACGGTTCCCCAAACCCTGAAATCCTGGACGGTTATGGAGACATTACTTTCGGTTATAAGCTTAATTCTGATCCTTGGATTAAGTTTCATCGTGTGATGGAGCGGACTCCCTTAAAGAAAGTACGTTATGAAAGAAGGTTGGAATATGAGCGGTACATTGAACGCTAATATGATGATTGGCATAGATATCGGAACGACGAGTACCAAGGCTGTCCTATTCGAAGAATCGGGAAAAGTCGTATGTAAGGCCAGCGAAGGATACCCTTTGTATACTCCTAATTCTTCGACGGCAGAGCAAGACCCTGAACTGATTTTTCAAGCTGTTCTTCACACGGTTAAGCAGGTTATGACCGAGAGCGGCATTCGTCCTGAGCAAGTCATGTTTGTCTCTTTCAGTGCAGCGATGCATAGTGTTATTGCTGTAGATGAAGCAGGTAAACCGCTAATGAATTGTATTACTTGGGCAGATAATCGCAGTGCTGCATGGTCAGAGAAGCTGAAGACAGAATTGAATGGTCATGAAATCTATTTACGTACAGGCACTCCAATTCACCCGATGTCACCCTTAACGAAGCTGATGTGGTTACGGCATGATATGCCTGAATTATTTAGCAAGGCAAGCAAGTTTGTTTCCATTAAAGAGTATGTCTTCGCTAAGCTATTTAATGAATACGTCATTGATTATTCCATAGCCTCCTGCACAGGCTCTTGAACCTGAACAAGCTAGATTGGGATGAAGAAGCACTTAAACTTGCTGGAGTGACTACGAATCAGTTATCGAAGCTCGTATCTACCACGCATAGCATGGAAGGTATGAACGACGTCTATGCTGAAGAAATGGGGCTTTCTACGGCGACTCCATTTATTCTGGGCGCGAGCGACGGTGTATTGTCGAATCTGGGTGTAAATGCAATTGCTCCTGGTGTTGTGGCTGCAACCATCGGCACAAGTGGAGCCATCCGTACGGTGGTCGATCGACCCCTAACGGATCCGAAAGGCCGTTTCTTCTGCTATGCCTTAACGGATAAGCTATGGGTTATAGGCGGCCCTGTCAACAATGGAGGCATGCTGTTCCAGTGGGTACGTGATGAATTCGCGGCATCGGAAGTGGAAACGGCGAAGCGTCTCGGACTCGATTCTTATGATCTACTTACGCGTATTGCTGAGCAGGTTAGAGCAGGTTCGGATGGACTGCTGTTCCATCCCTATTTAACGGGTGAAAGAGCCCCATTATGGAATCCAGATGCCCGTGGCTCCTTCTTCGGTTTAACGATGCATCATCGTAAAGAACATATGATTCGGGCTGTGTTAGAAGGCGTTATATTTAACCTATATACCGTATTGTTAGCTATGGAAGAGCAAATCGGTCGACCTGCCAAAATCCATGCTACGGGTGGATTCGCTCGCTCGCCGCTCTGGAGACAAATGATGGCAGATATCTTCGACCAAGAGGTTATCGTTCCAGAGAGCTATGAGAGCTCCTGTCTAGGCGCAGTGGTGCTGGGGTTATATGCCACAGGTAAAGTAGATTCACTTGAAGTTGTGTCCGGTATGGTGGGAGCTACACATCACCATACACCGATGAAGGAAAATGCACATATCTATCATCAGCTGCTGCCAATCTTTATTCGTATATCTCGTAAATTAGAAGAGGAATATAAGGATATTGCGGAATTTCAGCGGAATATATTCTAAATACACTTTATACTAGATAAATACAGAAGAAAGCCTCTCTGCCGGATTCAAGCGGTAAGGGAGGCTTTTTGTCGAAATTAAAGGAAAATAATGGTTGCCAAAGTAGTGGTTGTCTAACATACTTATATAAACAAAGCATAGAATAAATGCGCAGATTGGTGAATTAAGTGTAGCTTCAGGACGAATACATAAGCGTTTTATAAAACTATAAGTCAGGAGTGTATCTATGGAGAAGATTTGCCCGAATTGTCACCATCTGAACGATTACGGTGATTACTGTGCGGAATGTGGTACTAGATTGGCAGAGGACGAGGTATCAAGAAATACGTTCTTAGTGGGTGAAGCCGAACCACCACAGGTACATATTTCAAAGACACAGGATGAGGGGCGTTACGTCGATGCTCGTCATTCTGAGAGAGTTCTGGGTAGAGAAGCAGGTTATAGTAGTGAAGAATCAGCAGTCGCAGCGGCTACGCAGAACAGAGGTCCATTAGGAGTGGATGCACAATCATCTCCTCGCGATGCTGCTTCAACGGGGACTGGTTCTGCACAAGTGTATTTAGATAATGCCAAGAAAGTATCTCAACTATATTTTGGATTTTTCGTCAATGCATTGAAAAGACCGATGGGTTACGCTCAGGAAACCGGCAAAGAGAATTTTATGAATGGTCTGATTACGATTGTTCTATTCTCTCTGATCATTCCACTCATGGCGTATACGCTGTTTCGTAATGTAGCTTTTTTTGTAGATCATCCATTCTGGAGTATGTTCGTTAAGCCATGGTTTGGCTACATTATATTTATGATGATTATAGCCTCATTTACGTATTTGACCATCAGGCTAGGTAAAACCGTAGTATCTTACCAAGAAGTCATTAGTAAGTTTGGCGCGTTGCTTGTGCCTTTCTTATGCTGTCTGCTTATTGCTTATATTATGGCTATACTTCACGCATCCATTTTCATTATATTCTTCGCTCTTGGCTTTATCGGTGCGATCTTTACAATACCTGCACTTTTGATTAGCAGCTATAATAAAGCAAAACAGTCTACGCTGGATACGGTTTATGGCACGTTGCTGACGTATTTGTTAACTTGTATCGTTTTATGGATTATGGGAAATATTCTAATGGATTCCTTAACTAATTTTATGGTCTGAGGAAATGCTCTGAACACGGATCGCTGCTTATGCAGCGGTCTTTTTCTGTTATGAACGCTTTATTTACATATTAATTCGAGACGTGTAGATCCTTTTGATGAAAATTGGGTAATAAAAAGAAGTAGATTAAGGTGAATCTTAAGGCGAAGAAAAGGGAGGTGCACCTGTCCTGAACGTAAAGGGTGGGGAACAGCATGGAAATATTGAAAGTCTTACTAGTGATTGTATTGATAGCCCTTACGGCTTTCTTCGTTGCATCAGAATATTCCGTAATTCGGGTAAGAATGTCTCGTATTAATCAGTTAGTTGCAGAAGGGAATAAGAATGCCAAAGCGGTTAAGCATATCATTTCTAAACTGGATGAATTTTTGTCAGCTTGTCAGCTCGGAACAACGTTAACCTCGATGGCTCTCGGTTGGGTGGGGGAATCTACGGTTGAGCGACTACTGCATCCGTTATTTGAGCTAGTCCATATGCCCGCTTCGCTAGAGAGTGTTGTTTCCTTTATTATTGCATTTATGATATTGACGTACTTTGAAGTCGTAATCGGTGAATTGGTACCGAAGAACTTTGCGATTCAAATTGCTGAACCCATGGCGCTATTCTTTGCACGTCCGTTGATCATATTTTATAAAATTACGTATCCCTTTAACTGGGTGCTTAGCCGTTCCTCACGTCTAATTACAGGTGTGTTTGGAATTAAGCCCATGTCAGAAGAAGATGCTGCTTTAAGTGAGGCTGAGCTGCGTTTTGCACTCACAGAAGGGTATCGGAGCGGTGAAATTACACCAACCGAATACAAATACTTAAATAATGTGTTTGACTTTGATGATCGGGACGCTCGCGAAATCATGGTACCTCGTACAGCGATTCGAGTCGTATCACATGATGCTAATGTCCGTGACGTGATGGATGTTATTGATCCTAAAGCTTATAACTATCTGCCTGTGGTAACCGATGGAGATAAGGACAAGGTCCAAGGCATGATTCATGTTAAAGATATGCTACATCAAGTTGTTAGGAATACCACGGGGGGAAATGCACCGATTACGCCCTTTATCAGACCGATTCTGCAAGTCATCGAAACTGTTCAAGCACGTGATCTATTAGCACAAATGCAGAAGGCTGGTATTAACATTGCTGTACTTATGGATGAATATGGGGGTACATCTGGACTGGTCACGCTTGAAGATATTATTGAAGAGATCGTAGGCGATATTCCGTCTGGCTCAACTTCAGGGACGGGTAATGGTATACCTGAATCTTCTTTAATTACTAAACTTGAAGATAATCGTTTCGCTTTCAAAGCTCAGACACCTATACATGATGTGAATAAAAAGCTCAAGATCAATATTCCATCAGGGGATGAGGTTTATACGATTGGCGGCTGGATGCTGTCGGAGAAGTTCGACCTGGCGCAAGGAGGAAGCATGCGATATGAGGACTGTAAGTTTACAGTTCGTAAGATGGAGGGTCCGCATATTATATTGATTGAAGCGACCAAGGATATCGTAGTTGAAGAAATTAACAAAGAAGAAGAAGAGAAGAAGCGTTAGGCAAAGGGATGACTACTAACGCCGCAAAGACCGAAGATCAGCTTGATGTGAAGCTGATCTTCGGTCTTTTAGCAAGTCTTGAGCATGTTATCAATTTTTGAGGGTCAAGAGATATTCTTAATGAAGTCGCTATATTACCGGTTTTTTTATGTTATCGGTACAAAATCTTGTCCCGAGCCAAGGAAAAGAATTCTAAAGTTAGGCTGTTTGGCTATACGAATTTAAGGTTATGTGAAGTTACAAGGAGGTGAGTAGATGCCATATATACCGGATCATCTTGATCAAGGATTATCCGTTCTTTTTATTGGATTTAATCCATCCATACGTTCTGGAGAGACGGGGCATCACTATGCTAATCCGCGTAACAACTTTTGGCGCATTCTCTACAATTCAGGTTTGACTCCAAGATTATATGATCCTACAGAGGATCAGGACTTATTGAAGCTGGGGTATGGATTTACCAATATCGTCTCTAGGCCGACAAAGGGAATTGATGATATTTCACGTGCAGAGTATGCAGAAGGAAGAGATATTCTTCGAGCAAAGCTAGAGTATTATCATCCTAGAATCGCCTGCTTTGTAGGCAAGGGTGTATATACCGAATACTGTAAGAGAAGTAAAGCAGAATGGGGATTCCAGTCTAATCCATTCGTTCAGGAGATCCAAGAGTTTGTCGCACCTTCCTCTAGTGGCCTTGTACGGATGCCGATGGGTGAGATCATTGCTATCTACAAGCAGCTTGCGGACTATATTCAAGTAGATGAGTAAGTTGAAGAGATGTTAATGGCCAAGATATAAAAAAGAAGGCTCTCTCTAAGTCCTTATGGACGAAGGGAGAGCCTTTTGTTATGCAAACTATTCTTATCTGAATCCCCAGATCATAGTGAACAGTGTACCGAAGATCGTAACAACGCCGACGAACACTGCAAGTATGATGTTGAGATAGAGGCTTCTTTTATTCGAAGTTTCACCGATGTGCATGAAGACAACAAGCTGAAGAGAAGCCTGTATCACTGCACATACCGTCAGAATAGTAAGACCAGCCGTAACATTTAAATCCCAAAACACGACGCCTAGTGCAACTAGTGAAAGGACCAGCGAGAAGATGTATCCCATCACATGACGAACCGGGAATAATCTTGCCATATTACATCAATCCTTTCAAATAGACGAAGCTGAATATGAAGATCCATACGACGTCCAAGAAGTGCCAGTACAGCGAGAAAATAAATGATTTATTCGCTGTTTCAGGCGTAATACCATGACGTTTAATTTGTAGCATAATTCCTGCGCCCCATAGAAAGCCCATGCTAACATGGAGTCCGTGAGTACCAAGAAGTACGAACAAACTAGATAAGAATGCACTTGTCTGTAATGTTGCACCATCTTGAACATAGGTCACGAATTCAGAAATTTCGATGCCAAGGAATCCGAGGCCCATGAGCAATGTAAGTCCGAAGAAGATCATCATCGGCTTCTTTAGATTTAAACGCATCGCATGAATAGCCAGTCCACAAGTAAAACTACTTGTGAGTAGGAGGAACGTCTCCCAAAGTACGCCGTTAAGCTCGAAGAGTTCACTTCCTGAAGGTCCGCTACCTGTGCGGTTCCAGAGGGTAAAGTAAACGGCAAACAGAGTAGAGAAGAGGGCAATTTCTGCCCCTAGGAAAATCCAGAAACCAAAGACTTTATTACTGTTCTCTTCCGTGCTGTATTCAAGCGGTAGTGTATCATTTATTTTCATACGGAATCACCCCGCAATTTGTTTTCAGTAGCCATAACTTCCTTAGCTGAGATGTGGTATCCGTGATCACGTTCAAAGGAGCGCCATGCTAACATAATAACCGTAACAACACCCATGATAATGGCAGGAATAAACCAGCTAAACACTAGGAAGAAGCCCAATAAGAACATTACAATACCAAGAATGAATGGCTGTCCACTATTGTTAGGCATATGAATGGATTCATATTCACCTGAGTATAGAGGAACATTTTTCTTTTTAGAGTACCAATAAGCATCTTGTTCATGAACTTCTGGAACACGTGCGAAGTTATAAACAGGCACTGGACTTGGTGTGCTCCATTCAAGCGTACGTGCATCCCAAGGATCGCCGCCCTCATTACGTGGGCTGTGGCGGAAGCTCCAGTAGAAGTTGTACACGAGAACAACGAAACCAATAGCAAGTACAAATGCACCAACCGTAGCAATCATATTTAGTGGACCAAATCCGGTGCTCTCTGAATATGTGTACTGACGGCGTGTCATACCTTGGAGTCCAAGGAAGAACAGCGGCATAAAGGCAACATTAAATCCTACAATAATGAGCCAGAAAGCTGATTTACCCAGTTTTTCGTTCAGACGGAAACCGAATATTTTAGGGAACCAGTAATGCATACCTGCAAGAACCCCGAATACGGTACCTGGAATGAGAACGTAGTGGAAATGGGCAACCAAGAACATCGTATTATGGTACTGGTAGTCAGCACTAGCCATGGCTAGCATGACACCTGTTACACCACCAATGGTAAAGATCGGAATAAAGCCCATCGCATACAACATCGGTGTTGTAAACGAAATCTTACCTTTTCGGAGTGTAAATAACCAGTTAAATATCTTAACCCCAGTCGGTACAGCGATCGCCATCGTGGTGATGGAGAAGAAGCCGTTAACCATGGCGCCAGCGCCCATCGTATAGAAATGGTGAGCCCATACGAGGAAGGAAAGTAGCATAATGGCTAGCATGCTGACAACCATTGATTTGTATCCATACAAATTCTTTTTGGAGAATGTGGAGATAATATCACTGAATATACCGAAGGCCGGTAAGACGACGATATATACCTCAGGATGTCCCCAAACCCAGAACAGGTTGGCCCAGAGCATATCCATACCGCCATTGGACATCGTGAAGAACTGACTGCCAAAGATACGGTCGAACATCATAAGTGCTAATGCGACGGTCAGTACAGGGAAGGCGAATACAATGATGACATTCGTGATCAGTACAGACCATGTGAACATTGGCATACGCATAAGCTTCATGCCTGGTGCACGCATCTTAAGAATCGTAACGATAAAGTTGATACCGGTCATGAGCGTACCAACACCTGATATTTGCAGTGCGAGCGAGTAGAAGTTATTACCTACCGTCGGACTGAATTCTAGACTTGCTAGCGGGAAGTATGCGGACCAACCAGCATCTGGTGATCCCCCGATTACAAATGAAATGTTGAAAAGCATGGCTCCTGCAAAGAACATCCAGAAGCTGACTGCATTAAGACGTGGGAACGCAACGTCACGCGCACCAATTTGGAGCGGAATAACAACGTTCATAATTCCGATAACGAATGGCATGGCCATGAACAGGATCATAATAACCCCGTGCGTTGTAAAGACTTCATTATAATGCTGTGCATCTAGAAATTTCATTTCCGGTGCTGCCAGCTGCGTCCGCATCATTAATGCGTCAATACCGCCGCGGAACAACATAATTAATGCGGCAATGATGTACATGACACCAATTCGCTTATGGTCAACAGTGGTTAACCACTCACGCCAAAGATATCCCCATTTTTTAAAATAGGTCAATCCGACAAGAATGGCGAGAGATACGAGGACAATGCTGACCATAGCCCCGTAAATCATGGGTTCACCCGTTACAAAAAATTCGCTCCATTTCATTCCGGTTTGTCTCCTTTCCATATGGAGTTAGTTATCATGCTTCATGTTCTCCATATCTTTCATATCTGTTGAATCTGTTTTGTTTGTATTCTCATCTGTCTTACCATTCATATCGCCCATTTCCTCAGATGTCATTGGAGGTGGACTAAATTCTAAGTGAGTGGAAGTAAATGATTTACGTCCTACAAATGACGTTTTCACTAAAGAGTTAAATTCCGACTCTGTTAGTTTAGGTGCAGTGTCCTTAACTTCTTTAACCCAATCGGTATAAGCTGTCGGCGTCATGGAAAGTACTTCAAATTCCATCTGTGCAAAACCTTTACCTGAGAAGTTAGAGTTCTTACCCATAAATGAGCCCTCATTACTTGCAAGCAAGTGTAGAGTGGTAACCATATCACTCATGGCATATTTCTGACCGCCAAGTTGTGGTACCCAGAAGCTTGTAATCGGTCCGTACGAGTAAAGGCGGAACTCTACAGGACGATTCTCCGGAATGTTAACGTAGTTAACCGTTTCAATGTTTTCTTCCGGATAGCTGAAATGCCATTTCCAGTTAGAAGAAGAAGCATAAATGACAAGAGGCTTCTCATTTTCATAACCTGCAGGAACATTTTCCACCGCGTTTGTGGATTTCACGGTAACAACGGACAGGATGACAACGATAATAATCGGAATCAGTGTCCAAATAAATTCGAGTAATTTGCTACCTTCCATATGTGGTGGTTCATAATCGTCACTCGTTTTGCTTGCCCGATATTTCACTAACATGAACACGTACAGAATATAGACAACAATAAGGACGAATGCCATCATTAGAATGGAAAAGATAATCGTATCCGATTGTGTTTTAGCTGCAGGTCCCTTCGGATTTAAGACAACCAACGAAGAATCACAACCACTTAAAAGCATTACAATAGAAACAATGACAGTATAAAACAACCATCTGGTTTTCTTCACAGGGAGCTCCTTTCTAGCGATAACTACTAGCTGATGTCGGATGAATCATGTCATCCTTATAGTCCTAGAATAGGTTTTTGACATTGTGAAAACAAATGCAAGCTACTCCATATTTACCAGCTAAATCCATTTATTTCGGTGAAATTTATGATTTATTTCAGAAAAAGCTCCAAAATGTGCGAAATATCACTGTAAAAGTTGAAATTCGGTGATTTTCATTTTTGTTCATAATTAACATGGAACCGAGCAGTGTTGCCAGTTCTGTCACATTTGAAAGGCACTTATTGACAAAAAAAGCTGCCATTCAAGAGGAATGGCAGCTTTTTTGACTAGAATCAATTCAATTTTTAGAGTGAATCACTTTTGGTTTCTGGTTCAATATGTGCTGGGTCTGAAGAACTATCGCTCTTTCGTCTGTACATTAATCTAGAAATCGCGATGCCGATCATACCAAGTCCGATAAATAAGATGGCACGAACGCCGATGGATACACCTGGCAAATCAAAGAATATAACCTTAAGTAGTGTAAACAGAAGGAATAGAATACCGGCAAGACGAACGATAGACTTTTGGATTACGATGCCGATGATAATCATGGAAATGGAATACAGAGCCCATATTGCGGACAAGATCAGATGTTGCATATCATATGAAAGCTCATCCGTTAGGACATTGGTGATTTGAGTAATAAAAATAATGAATAAGAGCGAGTCAAGCCACATGATGCCATCCGAAAGCTTAGTCTTCCAAACTTCCTCTGAATTGCTCCGAATATATACTGATAAGCTTGCTAAACTAAGGAGTAAAACAAGCCACGAGATGGTGTTTGCTGAGAAAATATCTGTAATGCCTAGCGATAGTGTATATACAAAACCAATAACATATATAACGGTTGAAATAATCTGTTGAACTTGGCTTTTGACATAAAAACCTAATGCAATAGCGAGCGTTGCGAGCAAAATGATTGAAACAGGGACGTAGGTGAAGTCAAATACGTCTATGATCCATAAGAACCAGCTAAAAGTAGAAATAACGAGATAAAGCTCGCTATCTTTCGTTGTCATCCATCTCCAGACGGTAACTAAACTGTAAATCAATGCCCAACCTATGAGCATTAGTGGATTAAGGAAAGTATCATGATTTCCGTATAAGCCTGCATTCCAAAATAGTGTCAGTGCAAAGCCCACACCTAATAGTATTTTCTCATCAAGAAGGTGTCGATATGGCCTGAATAGTGACATAGCAAGCTGCGCTGCATGTAGCAGGAATACCGCTAATATAAACACATACCGGCTGTCATCAAAGTTACCTGATAGATAACCAATTAGAAGCGGTAAATGTAGAACCCCGAAGGCAACGAAATAAGCAACACGGTACGAGTAACGAATGGATATTATCATCATGGCAACGGAGAAAATGACTTCATATCCGACAAATACCCAGGCATTGGGGCTTGTAGAATGTACGAGAAAAGGAACTAGGTATCCGGCGAGCATCATGATGATGGTTAGCGTTTGTGAACGATGACGAATGGCTGTAAAGACCCCTAGTGCAATCGACAATATATACAATACAAAAGCCAGCCACGAAGGAATCAGCTCATATAAATAATGAGCGGAGAAGAACGAGAGCATAGATACGGCTATGGATCCGCCTAACAATACCTGACCTAGCGCCTCACGCTTGCTGCGGATTTGCTTTTCTCCAAGCCAGTACATCACACCGGCAGCGAGGAGACCTAGTATACATCGTACGGGTTTGGTTAGATATCCTTCGCTGACAGCTGCGATAAAGCCCCACAACACGCCAAGAAGTAGTACAACGATGAAGATTCTTGGTAACCAGACTCTAGCTATCAAATGTTCCCAATCCGTAGGTTTCTTTGGCTGTGGGGGAACATAAGGTGGGCGAGGCAGAGCGTTTCCATGACGATGCGAAGGTGGTAGTTGCGGCCCATGTAAAGGTGCTTGTTGCCTTGGATGTAATGTAGGGCCATTCATAGCCTCTGGTGGAGGTGGACTATGCATATTGCTATGTTGTTGTTGCTGTACGCCCGTAGATGGATGCTGCTGAGGACCACCTGCAACAGGCGGTACCGACCGATCTGTCCGACTACGTAATTGCAATATCTCTTGTTCCATGATCCTCATTTTGTGTTCAAGCCATTGAACTCTTTGTTCTAAATTCATTGGATGACAACCCCTCTAATCCCATAATTATGTATATAGTCACTGCAATGAATATAACACATCCCTGACTTGAATGAACCAAAATTCGTTATGATTGCCGAGTTAGCGGATATTTTGGAGAGGAAAAGCAAATCAAAGCAGATCTAGCTTTCAGAATAGACAGAAATCTGTATAATAAGTTAGAGTTGGGAATATAAATTCAATTATATATTTTTTGTGTAATCCGCATTTTTTTAGTGGGTTTGGTTTTATTTTTCCAGTAATATTACCGAAAGACATATTAAAAACAATTGAGAGGGTATAAGCTTAGGAAGGATGTTTGAGGAATGTATCTAGAATCTTTTGACAAATACCAAATGAGAGAGCAGCTAGAGCATTATGAGGGTGACCATGACTTATGCGCCAAGGCTCTAAGCTGGAGTGAATTGGCACAGAGTCATCTTAATTTGGCACATCTATTATTAGAAGAAGGGCTGTGTAAGCCTAGTCTAATTGTAGCGCACATGGCCGTGAAGGCGAAGCTCAAGCAAATTTACCTGCAAGTGGCAGGGATGATACCGCCTGAGCAATGGCTTTTTGATGATCTAGTCAGTCACACGAGAGAAGTAACTAAGATTAATATGGAAACCGAATTGTTTCTGAATACGTTATGTTTTATTTCGGAAGAGGATCATTTGTCATTCTTAGATGGTATGAGCCAGAATCATGTGGTTACCATGCTGCAACGGCTGGAGGAAATACTAGCTTCAATGAACAATCAAGTGATGGATATGAAAGTTAAGGTTCAGTTACATATGTAGCTTTTAAGATTCATGATGTGAGTGGTCGACCGCACCTTTTTCGCATAGAACTTGTTCAACTTTAGAAATGTGAATGTCCATGCGAGTAGAGGATTCTTTCGCATCCTTAGCATGAATAGCCTCATAAATATGATTATGTTCTTGTAATAGACGAATAGCAGATGACCGCTCGGCATAGAACCAGAGCGCACGCATATCCCGCATACTTTCATGAAGTTTGAACGATAAAGACTGCATTAAATCTTCTAACAACGGATTGTGTGTTGCGATAGCGATTTGCTGATGAAACCTTACATCGGCTTGTTCATTCTTTGTTTCATCCTGAGTATGTTCCATCTCATGCAAAATTTGCCGAAAAGCTTCTAAATCTTCTTCGGTTCGGTTTTGTGCGGCCAGAGCAGCACAACCGGTCTCAAGCACTCGACGAACCTCAAGAATATGGCGAAGTGAAGCGGCTCGATGCTCCCATAGTTCAGGATACATTTGACTTGGGTGAAGGCGTTGCTGAGCATTTGGTGTTCGAACAAATGTCCCTCCGCCTTGCCGTATATCTAACATCCCCATAGCCTTTAATGCGCTTAGCGCCTCACGTATTGTTGATCTGCCAACTCCGTATGTACTTGCCAGATCAACGACCGAAGATAGCCGATCCCCTGAGGAAAGGCTTCCCTCTTCTATTTGCTTCTTCAAATCCTGCATAACCCACTCATGCTGTTTTAAGGGTCGTGGCGTTTCAGACACTTTGGTTCAAATCCTTTCATGAACAATTAATTATTTTAAAATAAAATTTCAAAATCTATATTCGGCTGTTTTATTTTAGTGTATACTTTTTTTTATGAAAAGTCATCAGATGACCTGATCAATTAAGGATGAGATCAATCATTAACATATAAAGGAGTGTTTCCTTGTGCTGAATGCAGAAGTAAAACGCGAACTAACGGAAATCCTGGGCAGCTCATATTGCAAAGATGATCCCCAGTCGCTTGTAACTCACTCTTATGATGGCACGCCAATGCTGCAATCTTTGCCTGAGCTGGTTATTTATCCTGAGAATACGAAGCAGGTGTCCCAGGTTATGAAAGTGCTTAACCATTATAAAATCCCGCTAATCGGGCGTGGTTCAGGCACGAATTTATGTGGAGGAACGGTGCCAGTGGAGGGTGGGGTCGTCATGGTGATGCATCGTATGAACCAGATCCTCGAAGTGGATATAGAGAACCTGACGGCAACAGTTCAGCCTGGACTCAACACGAAGAAATTTAGTCAACACGTGGAGGCATTGGGCCTTTTTTATCCACCAGATCCAAGCAGCATGTCCATTTCGACCCTTGGAGGAAATATTGCAGAGTGCTCGGGTGGTTTACGTGGACTTAAATATGGTACGACCAAAGATTATGTGATCGGGCTTGAAGCAGTATTGGCGAATGGGGAAGTGATTCGTACAGGCGGGAAGCTGATGAAGGATGTGGCAGGTTACGATGTAACGAAACTGCTTGTAGGCTCAGAAGGCACACTTGCGATTATCACAGAAGCTACGTTGAAGCTTATACCGCCACCTCAATATAAGAAGACCATGCTTGCGATGTATAGCGACTTATATGATGCAGCTCGAACAGTATCTAAAATCATCGAAAGTCGTATGATTCCAGCAACGTTAGAGTTTCTAGATAATGCCACACTTCAGGTTGTGGACGATTATGCCCAGCTTGGACTTCCACGTGAAATGGAGGCGATCCTCATTATTGAACAAGATGGAGATAAGGGGTCCGTTGAACGTGATATTGCACGGATTACAGAAATCTGCCATAGCGAGCAAGCGAAGCAAGTGAGTGTAGCGGGAAGTTTAGAGGAGGCTGAAAAGCTTCTGACGGCGCGCCGTAGTGCTTTTACAGCATTAGCAAGGCTCAAACCGACGACAATCCTAGAAGATGCTACGGTTCCTCGGTCCAAAATTGCCGATATGGTGCTGGAAATAAATCGTATTGCTAAGAAATATAATGTTCAAATTTGTACGTTTGGTCATGCAGGTGATGGCAATCTACATCCTACTGCCACGACGGATGTTCGTGATACGGACGAGATTCATCGTGTTGAAGCTGCTTTCGCGGAAATCTTTGAGGCGACCATTCGTCTAGGCGGTACGATTACGGGAGAGCACGGAGTAGGTGTGGTTAAGGCTCCATTTTTAGAATGGAAGGTCGGCCCTGCAGGTATAGAGATTATGAAGGGCATTAAGCATGCCTTCGATCCGAATAACATACTGAACCCAGGCAAAATCTTCGCCAAGGAATCTCGCAAACGGGTGGTGATTCAGCGTGGCTAAACTTAAGGATGAAGCTAAGCTTAAGCCCTTGACTAACAAACTCCGTATGTTGCTAGACGAGGATCAACTGACGAACTGTATGCGCTGCGGATTCTGCCTACCTGCCTGTCCTACCTATGCTGAGACAGGTATTGAAGCTGAATCCCCAAGAGGACGGATTGCACTAATGAAGGCCGTAAATGACGGGATTATGCTCCCCGATGCAGCATTTGAAGAACAGATGAATCATTGTCTCGGTTGCCGCGCATGTGAGCCTGCGTGCCCAGCGGATGTGAAATATGGGCAGTTGATCGAACAGGCTCGTGATGCGATTGAAGATCATAAGCAGCACAAGCCAATGGTTCGATTGATTCGCCATACCGCCTTTCATTCGGTATTTACAAACCCTAAACGGATGAAGTTAATGGGTCAGGGTTTGAGATTGTATCAACGTGCAGGTCTACGTACGGTGGCACGCGGCTCAGGTTTAATGAAGCTATTTCCCAAACATATGCGTGAAATGGAGCAAATACTTCCGGATGCGGCGGCTAAAGGGGTTGCAGAACAAATCGGAACCCGCCACCCTGCTAAGGGCGAGCGAATCGCCACGGTTGCCTTGTTCAAAGGCTGCATTATGGATGTTATGTTCACGGATACCAATATCCATACGGTTGATTTGCTCACAGCAGCAGGTTTTGATGTTGTGATTCCAGAGAAACAGAATTGTTGCGGAGCTCTGCATGCACATAGTGGAGAGGGTGAAGGTGCAAGATCGCTTGCACGTCGAAATATTGAAGCCTTCAAGCAAGCAGGTATTGACTATATCGTATCTAATGCGGGTGGTTGCGGTGCGATACTAACGGAATATGACCACCTCTTGCAGGGTGAACCAGAATGGACAGCCGATGCTAAATGGTTCGCTGAACGCGTTCTAGATGTCAGTGATCTGCTAGTTCGTCATGGCAGAGAGATTTGCTTTAGTAAGAACGTGAATAAGCAGGAAGGCGCTATGCAGGAAGAGGCGAGTGGCTCTATTCGCATTACCTATCAGGATTCTTGTCATCTTCGTAACGTGATGCGTTCGTCGGGAGCACCGCGAAAGCTGATGCGTCAGGTTGATGGAGTTACATTTGTTGAAATGAAGGATGCAGACCGCTGCTGTGGATCAGCAGGAATTTATAATATCACACAACCCGAGATGGCAGGTCAGATTTTGGATGAGAAAATGGAACACGTCAAAGCGGCAGATGCTTCTTATCTTCTGACAAGTAATCCGGGCTGTCTGCTGCAAATGAAGTTAGGTATTGAGCAGCAAGGTCTTGGTGATAAAATGAAAGCCGTTCATATCGTGGACTTTTTACATGAGCATATGCAGAACTAACGATAGATCATTTATGCATGCAAAAAGATAGCAAACATCAAATATATGTAGTTTTGCTATGATTACACCAAGATTTGAAATGTTCTAATAAAAGAAGGATGCTGAGTTCAGCATCCTTCTTTTATTACTATTTATCGAATGTAAACCTCTCAATTTTGGACTGCATATCGTTAGCCATCTGCGATAAACTAGCTGCAGATGCAGTAATTTCCTCCATGGAAGCGAGCTGTTCTTGGCTTGCAGCGCTCACGCCTTCAAACGAACTTACCGTTTTGCGAGATATACCCGCAACTTCTTGTACAGATGCGGAGACTTCCTCACTACTTGCGGACATTTGCTGCGTAACCGCTGAGATATCCTGAATTTGATCCGTTATTTGTTTAGCAGACTGCTCTATATTAGCAAAGGCCTCAAGTGCTTCTCCTGTAACAAGGATTCCCTTATCGACATCTGACTGGACTTTGTTTTTCATTACGTCGTATGCGCTAGTAATTAAGACAGTCATCTGCTGTGAGGTCTGCTGGATCTGATCAGATGTTTTCCTAGACTGGTCAGCTAGTTTACGAACTTCATTAGCAACAACAGCGAAGCCGCGTCCATGTTCTCCTGCCCGAGCTGCTTCTATAGCGGCATTCAGAGACAATAGATTGGTTTGTTTGGCTACTTCAGTAATCGCCTTGCTCATAGAGGCTACATTCGTGCTCAAATCATGTAGTCTTTCAATTAATGTTGCGGATTCATGAGTTGATACGCGTATAGTCTCCATTTGTACACTTACTTGCTGTACTTTCTCACTACCCCGGTATACATCTTCTTCGGTGCGAGTAGAAGAATCCACGATGCCACCAGCGGACTCGGCGATTCTCTGAATACCGCTTGCCATTTCATCCATTGTTTTGGCACTCTCTTCTGCTGCGACTGCCTGGTTATGAGCTCCGGCAGAAGAACTTTGTACAAGGCTGGCGACGTATTCTACAGCCTGTGAGTTCATCTCTGTATTTGCTGTAAGTTCCTCACTGGCCGCTGCCAGCTGGCCGGATGTATCTGACATATCGAGGACAATGTCACGTAATGAGCGAACCATTACATTGTAATTTTCAGCTAAATGACCAATTTCATCATTTCTTCTGGTAATAACTTGTTCATTCAGATGGCCTTCACTCACTCGTTTAGCTGAACGATTCAGTTGTTCAATGGGACGTGTTATATTCCGAATAATAAAGAACATGAGGATTCCAGCAACTATACAAGAAATGATGATGACGCCGATGCTGGTCCACCAGATCGGATTGGTAGCCTGCGTGTACTCATCGAGAGGAAGTACGCCGACCAGCTTGAAGGCTGAATATCCATTCGTTACATAATATCCTCTTTGATGTGTTTTTGTATTTGGATCCGTAGTATCAATCGAACCATCGGGGTTTTGGTCATATATGCTAAGGATATCGCCCTCAACAGGAACTCCGGCTTTCACAGTAGGATGCGACATGATACGTTTCTTACGGTCCATTATGAAAACATAACCTTGTGAACCGAGATGGATTTTTTGAGCAATCGCGCTAAAGCTATCTATACTTAAACCTAGACTAATGACACCATTGCCGTCAGGAAGTATTTTTGTAATATTCAATGTATATGTACCCGTTGTCTCGGAAAGATAAGGATCAACAATAATCACTTGTCCAGGAAATTTTTTCGCGGATTTGTACCATTCTTGAGTACGTGGATCGTAGGAACTACTGTTACCTGGATCTGGCGATCTCATGGACTTTCCTGTATCTGTCCCTATGGAGATCACATCTAATTCCTTATGCTTTGTTTTAAAGTCGTCGAGAAGAATTTGCGTTTGAATGGCACCCTGTTCAATATCATTTGAAGATATGAGAGTGGCTAGCTGATTCACATTTGAAGTTTCCATTTGAATCATCGTATTTAGAAGCTCATCGAGTAGCTTTACGCTTGATTTAGTTGCATCCTCCATTTTCGTCTGCAATTGGGTTTTGGCACTCGACACAGAGAAGAAAGCTACAACCAAGTTAGGAACGATAAGAATAATGCATATGAACAGCATGAGCTTATTCCGCAATTTCTTAAGGGTAAAATATTTGGGGATTTTTTGCATAAACGATTTCAATCTGATTCCTCCTGATAGTATATTAGGACTTGAGTTCCGAGTTCGTGTTTAGAACACAACAAAAGGGACAGTTTAAAACAGTCCTCTATTATATTTCGACTAATATCTCCAATTAGTTCATAGCAATGGAGAATAAATATGTGGTTAGCATGTTATTTGGACGGTATCAATGAGTTATTGTTAATATTAAGGCTAAAAAAAAATCAAAAAAGGATAACCCTGTACATCAATATGCACTAGAGTTATCCTTTTCAATTTCTATTCTTATGTGTGAATGAGCTCATGATGTTAGGTATTTCATTAGCGCTGTGCACGCAGATTCTGCATAGCAGAGTGAAGTCTATGCATCGCTTCTTCAATGATGGAACGAGGACAGGCAACATTCATGCGCATAAATCCTTCACCCTCAGTGCCGAAGCTGGCTCCTTGATTCAAAGCAAGCTTGGCCTGTGTTAGAAGGAATGCTGCAAGTTCGTCAGAAGACATGTTAACACTTCTGAAATCCAGCCACAGCAGATACGTGGCTTCTGGCAATGTGACATGAATTTCTGGAATATGCTCAGCGATAAACTGCTGAATGTAATGCATATTGTCTCTTATATATTCCAGAGCCTCGTCCAGCCATACCTCGCCACCATTGTACGCAGCCTCCGTTGCGACGCTTCCTAGGGCACTGATTGAACCGACGGCATAAAGCTGAACAGTTTGCTGGAATTTCTTACGAATTTCATCATTTGGAATAATAATATTCGAAGTATTGAGGCCGGCGATATTAAAGGTCTTACTTGGTGATGTACAGATGATACACTGATTCTTGATTTGCTCGGAAATCATAGCCAGGGGTGTATGTTTACCTTCAAATACGAGATCAGCATGAATTTCATCGGATACGATTAGCACTCCTCGCTCAGCACAAAGGCGTGAGATTGCTTCGAGTTCTTCAACGGACCATACGCGACCCACTGGATTATGAGGGCTGCAAAGAATAAGGAGCTTAACGCCATCGTCCAAACTGCGTTCTAAAGCTTCCAAATCCATTACATACGTTCCGTCCTGCTGAAGCTGCAGTGGATTCATGACGAGTTCGCGACCATGATTTGTAACAACCTGATAAAAGGGTGGATAAACAGGCGTCTGAATAAGTACTTTGTCCCCAGGCTCTGTGAAGGCTTGTACGGCAAAGCTTAATGCCGGAACTACTCCTGGACTGAATACAATCCAATCCATATCTATAGTCCATTGATGGCGCTTCTGCATCCACTGGGCTACTGAAAGCTTATAATCATGTGTCTGTAATGTATAACCAAACACTCCATGCTCTACGCGCTTCTCTATTGCCTCTATGACGGAAGCAGGTGCTTTGAAATCCATATCTGCAACCCATAGGGGAAGGACATCGGTTACGCCGAAGACACGCTCCATGCCATCCCATTTCTCAGCAGCGGTCATTTTTCGGTTTACGACTTCATTAAAATCATGTTTGTTAAGATTCATAAGTAGCTTCCTCCTTGCGGGACTGAATGATAAGTGTTATTTCAATTATAACTCAGTCGATTACAGGATTGTATAATGAATATCGAAGCTCATTAACATAGTGGATCAAGCAAGGTTTACCATCTATTTTCCTGAATCATAAATGGTTATAATAGGGATAGCAGCTTGCCGCAGCAAAGCTGACCTAGGAGGATATATGCAACATGTTAGCACATTTGCCTCCCGAGCGTAGCTCCAGCAGTGTACTGCGGCATTACCGGTTCATTCTATAAGTTTTTTTCCATTTTCATGTTCTTAGAGCGTTTATCATGTACGTCTAACGATTCTTTTACGTAAGGTTTTCTGCTCGGTATTTACAGGGAAAATCCCTTCCACCTTGTTTAGAGGAAACAAGATGCGGGAAGGAAACCGACTTCCTTTAGCCTGTAGCTCGATAAAATCGGTGCCGATCTGTACCAGTCTGATATTTGAGAAGGCACTGCCTGTGCGAAACGTTGTACGAACTCCTACACGAACGGTTCTTCGTGGAGGCTTGATGTCAAACACCCGGATTGACTGAAGGCTAAGAGGAACAAATAATTCTCCTTGGACCTTTATAAAGTTGTGCTTAAAAACTTGTTGCAACTGGCCGGGTTCAAGCCCGAGGTTCTCTCCGTTAACTTCAACTAGATGACCTCTTAGTTGGAATAATCGCTGCTGTAATGTTTGTTTTCTTTTTAACCATAGTATGGACACCAGACATCCCTCCGTTTATGAATTAATGTATTATATGAGACGAACATTAGGCAGGTGATGAATTTGGCGCTAGCTAGAGCAAGATGTACGGATGCGGATGATCTTTTATAAATAAACCGTTTAGAATGTTCTGTGTCTTTCAGGTGGTATGCTGGATTGCTTTGATCTGAGCCTAGCTGGAAGGTAGAGAAGCTTCTGAGCGTTCTGTTGGCAAGGTGTATTTGGAAAAATAGATTAAGGTATGAATAGCTAGAAGTTGCTATACCGGAGAGGTGACAAGATGAGAAGTAAATTAGACAATCAGCCACGAACATGGGCGCTAGGGGGACCTAGTATACAGATCGACCCATTGTTTCCTTATTATCTGGGCCGCACAGCTGATAGTATAGCCGAAGAGATTGAGCTAGCTGGTTATCAGACGGTTCACTATTTTGTAGTGAATGAAAATGGAGTGAATGCTGAACTACTTGAAGCGTTGCATGCGCGCGGCATCGCGGTATGGGCGCTTGTGATCGGTAATGGAACATTTAGCACTTCTCATTTGCCTCCGGAATGGCAAACATGGCGTATGGGACTCGTCAAAGAGCTGAACGATGGTTTCGTACGGTTTTCCCCATTGTCTAAAGATTATGTGGCTTGGAAGAAGCAGGCTGTTGCGAAATTGCTTCAGGATCATCCATTCGATGGTATCGAAATTGCTGAGCCTTATTTTCCAGAGTGGGATGGAATACGTAGAGGGGTATATGGTGATATAGGAATCCATGCACAGCAGGCCTTTCGCGAACAATATGATCTTGAGATACCAGACTTTCATAATAAAAGATCATCAAATTATTATAAAAAAGTTCCGGAAACGTATACGAAATGGATTTCCTTTCGCGTGGATGCAGTGAATGGACTTATTGATGAAATTATCAATGGTGTAAATGGTGCCCGTTCGGTTCGACCCGATATTATGGTTGCTACTTGGTCGCTGGCTGTTGATGGCGGGGCTGTTTCTACATTACGGTTAAAAGAGTGGCAGGGACTCGACGCAATCTCCATGATTGAGCGGGTCAAGCCGGATATGCATGTCCTTCAGACTCATTGGCCCGATTGGATGCGTCGAAACCTTCAATCCAATTACGTGAGAGCTTATGAAGGATTTGCAGCGCCTATTCGGTCCGCCTTTCCCGGATTGCCGCTAGCTATACAAGCAGACATTGGATCTAAGGCAAGCATGGTGAAAAACCGTAGTTGGTTGAATGAATTTCAGAATACAGTGTATGAACTAGGATATGATTCATGGACAGCGTATGAATATCATTTGGGTAGTTATATGTATGAAGAATCCCCTGAGCCGCTAAGGGCTGTCTTGCAAGGCGAAACCCAGTTAGTTATTTCGTTTAATAAACGAATCGATCCAGAATATATAGGTTCCTTATTGTTCTATACTTCCGAGGTTCGAGGAGAAATCATCCATGAGATTCAGATCGAAGAACGTTTGGTCGATGGCAACCGTATCGTGTTACGACTGTCTAATCCCCCTAAAGTTCCATTTGCTGTAGAAGTAAGTGGTGTCAAGGACACACCAGATTTATGGTTTATTCCAGGGAAGAAAGCGAATGAGATCCGCGAAGGGATTAGGTTAATGGTTGTTCATGAGACCTGATGCTTTTGTAAATATAAATCGCAAAGAACCGTCCTTCTCCAGCAGCTGCGGAGGGGGACGGTTTTGTATTTATTAATATCGTACTCTCTTTGACTTTCTATGATTAGATATGGTAGATTCTAGCTATTGTATACAATTATATTTTGCACAACTTAATTCTTAATTGATGAAGTAAAAGGTATTTGGTGGTTCTGGCAAACAAAATGGAGGTTAGGGCGATGAGTGTATATTCATTTCAAGCAATCAATATCCGTGGTATAGAAAAGAGTCTGGAGCAATACAAAGGCAAGGTGCTTTTAATTGTGAACACAGCTAGCAAATGCGGATTTACTCCCCAATATTCAGACCTCCAGAAGCTGTATGAGAAATATAAGGATCAAGGTTTTATGGTACTTGGATTTCCATGCAATCAATTTGGTGGCCAAGAACCAGGAAGTAATGAGGATGTCGATACCTTTTGCCAATTAAATTATGGAGTGAGCTTCCCCTTATTTGAAAAAGTTGATGTTCGCGGTGAAAGCAAGCATCCCTTATTCGCCTATCTAACACAGCAAGCTCCTTATAAAGGTTTAGATTTAAACAACTCGGAAGCAAAAATGCTAAATATGTTCATTGAAAAGGAACAACCAGATCTGCTGCCAGGTGACGAAATTAAATGGAATTTCACTAAATTTCTAATCAACCGTGAGGGTGAAGTCGTTGAGCGATTTGAATCTCCAGTCGGAACATTGGATCTTGAACCTGCGGTAGAAGCTATATTATAGAGTACAATAAAGGTCTGAAGCTATACCAGCTTTAGGCCTTTTTCGTACTTTTCTAATAAGTCTATTTTTATAGCTTGATAGAGGTATAGACTACTGTGTTATGGTTATTGATATAATAGAACAAAAGATTCGTATTCATTTCCGAAATGGACATATTGTTTTTTGTAATTAAGGAGGTTCCTGTGAAAAAACCGGATTCATTTGAACTGTTTAAACAGCTTATTAATCATGCTTCTGTGGCCTTGGCAGCCATATCCGTTGACGATGGGACATGGCTTGCCGTAAACGATGCTTATTGTACAATGTTAGGCTATACAGAAGATGAATTAAGAGCACTCAGCGAAAAGGAAATTACGTTACCCGAAGACCAAGAAGTTTGTGATCCTAACAGCATACAGAAACAATTGCATGCATCATCGCAGGGTACTTGTACAATAGAGAAACGTTATATACATAAATTGGGCTGTGAAATATCGGTGTATCTTACGATTTCACTTATTTCTGATCCGAATACAAATACTCCGAGTTACTTGTTACAAGAAGCTTCCGTCATACCTAAGTCTTCTGCTTCTGCTGATCAGGAATGGATCCGAAATGGGGATCTTAGAACCCTATTCTCTGTGAATGCTCAGGATTTGTTTTCCTCAAGTACACCTGATGGAATCATTGTAGATGTCTCTCCTTCTATTAAGAATATTTTGGGTTATGAGCCATCTGAGATGATAGGTTATCACCGGACGGAGTTTTACCATTCGGCGGATGCAGCGGATATGCTTCGTCCTGAGCAGCTTTATGCCAGTGATAATCGCATATTTACTCGTCGAGTACGACACAAAGATGGGCATTTTCTTTGGATTGAAACCTCCTTTCAGCTAATATACAACACAGATGGAAGTGTAAAGCGAGTCGTTACCATTGGTAGAGATGTAACGGAGCGGATTGAAATGGGGCACAAGCTTCAGAAGAGTGAACGAGATTATCGAATTATTTCTGATAATTCGATGGACTTTATTTCAAGACATAAAGCAGATGAACTTTTTACATTTATATATGCTTCACCCGTGTGCATTACGATGCTTGGATACGAGCAGGAGGAATTGGTCGGCACTGCCGGTCTTCTTTACATTCATCCGGATGATCAGAGGAATGTTCAACAGAAATTAAGTTCGATTCAACAAGCGGAGATTACGGAATCCCTTATGTTCAGGTTTAGACGTAAGGATGGGACTTACGTATGGTTTGAAACCAATAGCCGTTTTGCGTACGATGAACTTGGTGAAGTACAAGAAATTATTGCGATCTCCCGAGATATCACTGAACGCAAACAGATGGATCTAAAGCTAGAAGAGTTTAAGTCCCTTTTTGATTATAACCCTGCAGGAGTAGCGTCTCTGGATTTAAAAGGTAACATTTTGACAGCTAATCGAAGTCAGGAACTACTGGGTGGTTTTACAGAGCAGGAAATGGTTGAGAATTACTTCGGTCCATTAGTAGATCCGGTGGATATAGAAAAAACGGCTTACCATTTTGAACTTGCGACTAAAGGAGAGCCACAGACATACGAAATTGGTCTTCGACATAAGGATGGGCACCGAATCGAAGTTAGTGTAATTAATGTACCTATTGTTATGAACGACAGTGTTGTTGGCGTGTATGGAATTACGAGTGATATTACAGAAGGCAAAAGATATGTTGAACAAATTGAAAAACTTAGTTATGAACATGCACTTATATTAAACTCCGTTTCTGAGGGTATTTTTGGCGTGGATATAGATGGTAAAGCAACTTTTATGAATCCAGCAGCTGCAGCTATGCTTGGATTTGGGCCAAAGGAATGGACTGGTCAGTCCTTCCTGAGCATTATTCAACAGACGAGATCTGATGGTAGCTCGTATTTCCCCGAAGTGACTCCTATTGCGAAGGCAATTAAGGAAGGGCATAAACTTAGAAAAGAGGAGTCTGTATTTTGGCGTAAAGATGGTTCTAGCTTCCTCGCTTCCTATCAGGTAACGCCTTTATATGAGAAAGAGGAGCGAATTGGAGCTGTCATCGTATTTCTGGATAAAACGAATGAAAAGGAAATTATTCGTGCCAAAGAATCAGCTGAGCAGGCAGACCGGGCGAAATCTGAATTCTTAGCGATCATGAGTCATGAGCTTCGAACACCAATGAATGGAATCATCGGTATGATGGAGATTCTTGCGGATACACCACTAAATGAAGAACAACGCAGCTACACAGATATTATTCGGCAGAGCAGTGATGCGCTGCTGCATATTCTGAATGAAATACTAGATTTCAGTAAGATTGAAGCGGGAAAAATGGTGCTGAATGATGAACCGATCTTCCTCGAGTCAACGCTAGACGGTGTCATAGAGTTGTTTGCTGTAAAGGCTGCAGAGAAAGGGATCGAACTTACTTGTCATATCTCGCCTGACATTCCAGAGATTATACGCGGAGATGAAGGGAAACTTCGTCAGGTACTGATTAATTTGGTTGGAAATGCAATCAAGTTTACGGAAGAGGGAAGTATCTCGGTATCCGTACGTCCGGCTAAGTCACATCGAGACCACAACCAGTTGACACTTGAATTTGAAATCCAAGATACGGGAATTGGAATCCCATTTGATAAGCAAAGTTTGCTCTTCCAATCATTCTCTCAGTTGCATCCAGCTATTAACCGTAAATATGGCGGGACGGGACTCGGATTGTCTATTTGTAAAAAACTTGTTGAGCTTATGGGTGGTGCAATCGGTGTTGTGAGTGATCATGATGAGGGCACGACATTCTATTTCACGATTCAAACCACAATTTGGAATGATGTGGATGTTGTAAATGAATTGGCAGCGGGGAAAGAAAGCATATGTGATACGATTCCTCATGAATCTAAAGAAGATGGGAATACTTTTCAGCCATTTGGACCTTTGCGTATATTGATAGCAGATGATCACGCCGTGAATCGAATGCTACTTCAGACGATTCTGCAGAAAATAGGTTATAGCGCTGATATCGCTGAGGATGGTGCTGAGGCCGTGCGGGCTGCTGCTGAGCATGTCTATGACTTCATATTCATGGATGTCCAGATGCCTAATTTCAGCGGACTTGATGCGACGGCATTGATTAGACAGCATCATAAGGCACCCATAATTATTGCCGTGACCGCTTATGCGGGTAAAGAAGATAAAATAATGTGCCTTGAAGCAGGTATGGATGATTTTATCAGCAAGCCTATTTTAATAGCTGAAGTTGAACGTATCCTTCGGCATTGGAGTAGCTGAGATTGAGAAAGCTTCATATTTAATATTAGCCAAAGGTTATCTTCATCTATTTTTAAGAAAGTCTATTTATAATGGGCTTATACCCCTTTTCAATATATGTAAGCAGACCCAGGGCACCGTGCCTTGGGTCTATTTTTATGTGAATAGATGTCAGAGTGATTTCTGTAATATCTGCAAATTTCGCCAAGTAATAATATGGATATGTTCCTGTTGTATCAATCTCCGAATGGTAGCATCGCGGAACACTTCGAAATCCATATCTCTTTGTTTCCATTCAGAATGAATGGATTTGAGTTCCTCGGTCACAATCGCGGGATGAATATACATTTCCGTCACACCCGGTCTGAGTGAATGGAGGTAGGAGGCTACTAAATCTCTAAACGAAGAATAAGTTCCTCCTAGCTGTTGTTTAAAAGGTAGATTGATCACATAATCGGGGATGACAACGCCTAGAGCATCAGCCTGCCTCACACGATGCTGTAGTCTTCGTAAAGCTTCGGTTGGAAGTGTTAATCCATCAACCGAATATCTTGGCATGCGCAATGGTAGCCCTAATTGGGCGCAAATATCAATAACCATGCCTAGATAATCATTTCCGGATTCAAGTCCATATAGGCTACCCATGTGGTTATCCAGATGGGTAGGAACGATTCCCATCTGTTGTGCTAAATTGATTTGGGCAATCATTTCTATATATACATGTTCGGGATGAGCGGTTTGTTCAAACGTAAGGCAGTCTGACGGAAAATATCCTTCTGCGCTATGTAGGGTAGATACAGTGGGTATCCGAGAGACAGGCCCCCAGCGATAGGTATCCCACTCACTCGTAAACGTTAAATGAACACCGATATCGACATGGGGTTGAGAGACAGCCCACTGCACAGCCTCTTTCGCCCAGGGACAAGGCATCATAATTGTAGCGGAAGAAATCACCTTCTCATCAAGAAGCTGCTGAATTCCAGCGTTGGTGGAATGACACATACCATAGTCATCGGCATTGATGATTAATAGCTTGTCATCTGACGTATAACCCAGAGCTTGAGCAAGACTCATGACACATGCCTCCTCTAAATAAGCTAATGCATTCGTTGTTATATCCTATTCACCAGCAGTATGATGAAATCATGAAATACTCAAATTTAGAAGTATATGACGGAGAAGTAATCCTAATTTTGGGTTAATTAGTTCGTATATAGTTTGCGTGTACATATGAAGTCTGAATTGAAAGGACTGAGTCATTTGAATGTAGAATGTTTATTTGAAGAGCCTATTGAAACACAAGATAACTTAGGTGGTCACGCAAGTGATGTATGGCTTATCAAAACCTCGAAAGAAGAGGTCGTTGTCAGGGCATCGGGAGTTAGAGAGGATTCGGATGCCCCTTTTTATATGGTTGTAGAGAGCTATTTGGGAATGAGTTATGTCGAACATTTGAATTGGAGTTCATGAATAAAGAATTAGCAGCAATTAGTCCTATTCCAATCCCTCAAGTATTAAGGAAAGCGATTATAGAAGATGTAGAATTTGTTGTAGTTAACAAGATGGAGGGTAACCAACGTCAGTTTATCGACTGTTCACCATCAATACTTGAATCGTTTGGAAAGGATCTAGCGATTATACATAGTAGAAGGTTTAATGAGTGCGGTAATATGGGTGGAGCATTCAGATACCCTGTCACGGAATTTAACAAGCGTCTGACGCAAGTGCTGAGTGAGATTACACATAGATATGATACTGATCTTCAGGAGCTGTCCAAGTATGATGAGATTCTACAAGGACTACTTGAACTCCCTGATCCAAGTGATGCTTCATATGTCATGGTTGATTTCGATGCACGTCAATTTCTATTTAGTGACGATAAAATAACTGCAATAGTGGATACGGAAGCTTATGTTATAGGACCAAGAGAGTTAGATTTAATCCCGTTAGAATGCAGTTTAGATTTAGAAAGAGCGATAGCTTTTAGAAGAGGATACGAAAGTATAGATGCTTTCCCGATATTACATGAGATAAGAAGGCCATATCGATACTTCTTTGCACTTTTACAAGTTAAAGGTCCAATGGATTATATACAATGGATGAATACACCGCATTATTTTGATATGTAAAATAGAATTTAAAAAGCTAGAACCGCCAGTTTGCATGTGACAGCTCTAGCTTTTTATTATTGTGTTCAACTATTTTATTTCTCGCCTAGTCCTTTACCCATACCTTTGAGGAAGCGAAGGCCAAAACCGATGGCTCTGTTAACATCAGGATCTTTTAAGGCTTTCATCAGCGTAAATACGCTAACCTTTTGCTGCTGCGATTCATTGGCTGCTTCCAATCCTTTGGCCACACTATTCAGCAGCTTTGCAGTTTGCTCGGGTTCGATTGCAGCTAATGCTCCCGCTGCAGCAATTCCGTTGTTGATCATGTTCGTCATCTCAGGACGTTTAGCCTGATGCAAGGCAATTTCGGCTACTTTTGCTTTCGCTTTAAGTAGAGATTCTGCTGCTTCTAAGATACCGCTGCCGTGCAGCTCACTTATGACCGACATCGCTTTTTCTAACGCTTGTTCATTCTCTGCGATATAACTTTTGAGTTGTTCCAAGGACTGTTGCTTCAGTTCTTCTTCACTTAATACACGTTTCTGTATGAACGAAATGGGTTGAGCCATTGTTATGCCACCTTTCCTTTAATCTACGAGTGAAACATAGCCAGGACGATTCCATTTGCGCTGCACTTCCACGCCTTGTTGCGGATGACGCTTCTTGTTCCGTGGATTCGTCAGTGGTAATGGATTAGTACCTTTGACAGTTAAAATTTGCAGGCGTACTTTTGTTTGCTTATATGCAGGTGTGTGTGTACGTACATCAACCGCATTACCTGTTAGTAGATTAACCGCATTCTCATGACTAACAGAATGCATTGGAACATACAGTTCATTACGATGTACCCGGTCTGTAATTAGAGCTTTCAGCTTAATCGCACCGTAGGGCGATTCTAGACGGACCATCGATCCACTCTCAACTCCGCGCTGCGCAGCCAGTTCAGGCGAAATTTCAACAAATACTTCGGGTAATTTAAGATTAATACCATGCGATTTATTTGTCAGGTTACCTTCATGGAATTGTTCCAGTAGGCGGCCATTGTTGAGTACAAGATCGAACTCCGCCGGATATTCAACGGGAGGAATATATCCTACAAGCGAGAAGCGGGCTTTTTTATCAGGGAAATTGAATCCATCTGTGTATAGAAGCGGTGTGCTTTCGCCAGTAAGTGAACCCCATAGGAAGCTTCCCCAGCCTTCCAACATGTCGTAGCTTGCGCCAGAGAAGAATGGAGTTAAGCTAGCCATCTCTGCGAAGATTTCACTTGGATGTGTATAAGACCAATCAAATCCGAGACGTTTGGCAATTTGCATGGTGATCCACCAGTCTGGTTTCGAGTCACCCATTGGCTCAAGTACTTGATGTAAACGCTGGACACGACGTTCCGTATTCGTAAATGTACCGTCTTTCTCCAGTGATGGAGCTGCAGGTAGAATGACATCTGCAAATTGAGCCGTTTGGGACAAGAATACGTCCTGTACGACGAAGAAATCGAGTTTAGCGAGTACATCTTGCACGTGATTCGCATTGGAATCTACCCATGCCATATCTTCGCCTACAAGGTACATCCCCTTCAATTCGCCGCGGTCAATCGCATCAATCATTTGACCATTATCCATACCAGGCTTTGGTGAGATAGGAACTCCATAATGCTGCTCGAAACGAGCGCGAGCTTCGTCATTGGTTACATGCTGGTATCCAGGTAGCCATGGTGGCAACGTACCCATATCACAGGCACCTTGTACATTGTTGTGTCCACGTAGCGGATAAGCTCCTGCTCCTGGACGCATGTAGTTACCGGTAGCTAGAAGTAAGTTAGAGATCGCTGCTGAAGTGTGGGAACCTGCAACGTTCTGAGTTACGCCCATACCCCAACAGATCACAGTTCCATCTGCGTCACGAATCATTTCAGCTATGGAAATCAGTGTAGCTGCTTCGATACCTGTTTCTTTCTCAGCATATTCAAGTGTGAACGTCTCGAGCAAGTCTTTGTATTCTCCAAATTGATTAACATGTTGCTGTACAAAAGCTTCATCATGCCAGCCTTGATCAATCATGTACTTGGTAATCGCGGAAATCCATACAAAATCTGTTCCTTGCTTCGGACGAATGAATAGGTCGGAACGTTCTGCCATTTCATGCTTACGTAGGTCGGCTACAACGAGCTTCTGACCATGAAGTTTATGTGCACGTTTGATGCGTGATGCAAGTACTGGATGTCCTTCTGCTGGAGCGCATCCTACTAGAATGACGAGGCCAGCGGCGGCGATATCCTTAATAGTGCCAGCATCACCGCCGATACCTACGGTTGACATCAATCCGTCTGATGCCGGAGATTGGCAATAACGGGAACAGTTATCGATATTGTTCGTCTCAAATACTTGACGAGCAAGTTTCTGAATGACATAGTTTTCTTCATTCGTAATCTTGGAAGAAGAAATAAATCCGAGTGCGTTAGAACCATACTCTTTTTTAATGCCACCTAGACGCTCAGCTACAAGTGACAATGCTTCATCCCATGTGGCTTCAACAAATACATCACCTTGGCGAATGAGTGGAGTCGTTACACGAGCTTCACTATTCACGAAATCCCAGCCGAATTTACCTTTAACACATGTGGAGATTGCATTTACAGGCGCATCATGGGAAGGCTGGACTTTTAGAATCTTGCGGCCCTTCGTCCATACTTCAAATGAGCAACCTACGCCACAGAAGGTACAGACGGTTTTAGTCTTACGAGTTCTTGTATCTCGCATGGCTGCTTCGATTTCAGATATTGCAAAGATACCACCGTATCCAGGTTCTACTTCTTTGACGAGGTCAATCATTGGACTAAGCACTTCTTCGTTCATATTGGTCATAAAACCAGCTTCACCTAACATGGATTTCTCCATCAAGGCGTTACATGGACAAATGGTTACACATTGTCCACAGCTGACACAAGAAGAGTCATTAATGGAAGTGCCGGCATCCCATTTTACACGAGGAATATCTGCTTCCCAATCAATAGAAAGAGTCTCGTTTACTTGTAGGCTTTGGCATACTTCTACGCATTGTCCACAGGCAATACATTGATTAGGATCATAACGATAAAAGGGATGAGACATATCGACCTCAGAAGGATCAACCTTCGGACGGTAGGGATATTTTTGATGCTCAATTTCCATCATTTCTGCCGTGTTATGAAGTTTACAATTTCCGTTGTTATTGTCACAGACTGTACAGTACAGTAAATGATTCTCTAAAATCCGGTCCATTGCTTCCGTTTGTGCAGCCTTAGCTGACGCTGAAGATAATTTGATATTCATTCCCGCAGTTACTTTCGTAGCACAAGAACGTGTAAGTTTACCATCAATTTCAACGATACAGGTATCACATGTTTGAATTGGATCGACTTCAGGTACATAACAAATTTGTGGATGTTCAAGTCCTGCAAGGTTAATCGCCTCAATGACACTCATACCTGACTTGACTTCAAATGGTTGCCCATTAAGCGTGATGTTTAGTAATTCTTGGCTCACGTAATAACCCCTTTTCCCCTAAAAATTGTTACAAAAACAAAAAAACTGGGCAATCTAACAGCAAAATTTTCTTCGTGCAAACAAAAAAACTCCACTAAACTTGTCCGCAGTTCTTAGATGCGGCAAGTTATAGTGGAGTAATTCATCAGCATTGGCCTACTAATGTATCATTCCGTCATCTTAAATTTAAACAATCTTCTCGCCCTGATTATACTCTTTCCATTTAAAAAAACAAGGTTGATTTATTCTGTACAATACTACTAAGATTTAGTATAGTGTTTAACTTGTAACGAGGTGATTATTTGGATGAAGAAAGAAGTAGCTTTTAATGATATCATCCGTAAAGTCAGGAAAGACACGTTCGGCAAGGGTCCGGAGCGTATTCATACTACATTTGTAGAGAACATGGCTATTACGCGAATGTACGGTAATTTCACGCCAACTGAGAAGTTTATTGCGCAAACACCAGATGGTAAAAAGATGGTTCATAGTGCAAGAACTTACATGATTCAAGATTTGTATAAACATCATATTCCAGAGGGCCTAGAGGAACTATGCGGCTCGAAGCTTGTTCATTTATTTACGGATATCAAGGTGGATGAGGATGTGGCCATTTCAGTCTTTATGTTCGAGAAAAATATAGAACAGGGATGAAGCCAATGAATACAGCGACGAGAGAACAGGGTAATATTATCCGCTATGAACGAGGAATCATTTCCAAAATCACGGATGAAATCGTAACAGAGCATCCTGTAACTCTCAAAATTAATGGTGAGGAATTTGCGACACTGGTGTGTACACCTGAATACATTGAAGACATGGCCGTAGGTTACCTAGCTTCAGAAGGTGTTATCACTCGGTACGAGGATATTAATAACCTATGGGTTCAAGAAGACGAAGGATTTGTGCATGTAACAGTGGATAAATGGAGTCCTTTGCATCGCCAGATGTTTAGTAAACGGTATGTAACTTCTTGCTGTGGAAGCAGCCGCCATGGGTTTGTGTTTTTTAACGATGCTCGAACAGCTAAAGTTTTGCAAAATATATCGGTCGAGCTAAGCTTCGATGATTGTTTCCGTCTCGTGCATGATATGCAGCATGGTGCAGTGACGTTTACGAATACAGGTGGGGTACATAATGCCGCTCTATGTGATCGCAATGGCATTATTCTAATGCGTATGGATATTGGAAGACATAATGCACTTGATAAAATATATGGTCACTGTCTGAAAAATGGCATTTCAATGGAGGATAAGGTCATTGTATTTAGTGGCAGGGTATCCTCTGAAATTTTGCTGAAGGTTGCAAAGATTGGATGCGGTATGATTTTATCTAAATCAGCACCGACCGCATTGGCACTTGAACTTGCTGAGCATCTTGGCATTACCGTTGTTGGGTTTATTCGGGGCAGTTCATGCAATGTATATACTCATTCTCACCGAATCGTGGAGTGCCAGGATCAGTCCGTTCAACTACGCCCTGAAATGGAGTGATAAGCAATGGAACTGGATGATCATTATAAACGCAACCTGCGTGATTTGCGGATTTCGGTAACGGATCGCTGTAATTTCCGCTGTCGTTACTGTATGCCAGAAGAAATTTTCAATAAAGATTATCCTTTTTTATCTAGAGAACATTTATTATCCGTTGATGAGATATCGCGGATTGCTCGTATATTTGCCCGTTTGGGTGTTGAGAAGATACGACTTACTGGTGGTGAGCCACTCCTACGTAAAGAGCTTCCGGAAATTATTCGCCGAATGACTGAAATTTCAGGCATTAAAGACATTGCGCTGACGACAAACGGAAGTCTTTTAGCGCGTCATGCTGAATCACTTGCAGAAGCGGGATTAATGCGGGTAGCTGTCAGTCTGGATGCACTGGATGATGAGACGTTTATGAAAATGAACGGAGGTAAATCCCGCGTTCAGCCTGTTCTTGAAGGAATTGAAGCGGCAGCGGCTGCCGGACTGCTTGTGAAAGTAAATATGGTTGTGCAAAAAGGCATGAATGAACATGCACTTCTGCCCATGGTAGAGTATTTCCGCGATAAAGGACATATTCTACGCATGATCGAATTTATGGATGTAGGTAATACCAATGGATGGGATTGGAAACATGTCGTCAGTAAGCAGGAGCTACTTGAACGTATTAGCGCCAAGTTTCCGCTGGAGCCGAAGGCTCCCAATTACACAGGTGAAGTGGCTTCACGATTCCAATTCAAAGATGGCAAAGGGGAAATTGGTATTATTTCTTCGGTCAGCGATGCTTTTTGTTCTACCTGCACACGGGGAAGACTATCTGCCGAAGGTACTTTTTATACTTGCCTATTTGCTTCGGAGGGGCATGATCTACGGCCACTACTGCGTTCTGAGGCCTCCGATGAGGAGCTCGAAGAGCATCTCATTTCGATATGGACAGGCAGACATGATGCTATTCGTTAGATCGCGGTAAAGGAAAAGACGACAGGGGCAAGAAAGTGGAAATGTCTCATATCGGTGGTTAAATTTGTTTTTTCTCGAAATAAATTGTTCACATTGTTGACAAACAATTCATAACACGTATATCATGTGTATGAATTGTCATATTCCAATGGAGTGTGTGTAGGTACTGCACAAGCTTTATAGAATATGGCCATATGTGTGATTGATTCTCCTATAGGTAACGGGTAGGAGCTTTAACCGGCATAAATCATTCCTTTTGAGTCTTGACTAAGGGATGGTTCGTGGTGGTTTTTTTGTTGTGTGCTCAGCATGAGGTTCGTATTCATACTTAAAAATGGGGGTATTTTGATGTCTTTCAATTCACCGCAGCAAATCGCCGAGATTGCTGTAGAAGCCGGAGTAAAGAAATCCAAACTGTCGTTGCCATCATTACTTATCTTGGGTTTTCTAGCTGGAGCGTTTATCGCATTTGGATTTCTACTTGATATCCGGATTATCGGCACTGCTCCTAAAGAATGGGGATCCTTTACTAGTTTTCTAGGCGCGGCAGTATTCCCAGTGGGACTAATCTTAACTGTGCTAGCGGCGGAGAGCTGCTTACGGGGAACATGATGACGCTCCCAATCGCGTGGTTCTCTCGTAAAATCGGTTTTGGATCTGTATTGAAGAACTGGGTTGTGGTAACAATCAGTAACTTCATAGGTGCCATATTTGTTGCTTATTTTTTTGGTCACGTTGTTGGTTTGACAGAAGGTGCTTTTCTGACTAAAACCGTAGCGATAGCCAATGCTAAAGTGCATGATTCGTTCTTACAGGCTTTAATATCCGGTATCGGTTGTAACTGGCTTGTGTGCTTGGGTGTTTGGCTTGCATTTGGTTCCAAGGATGTTGCTGGTAAAATCCTTGGTATGTGGTTCCCTGTCATGGCTTTCGTAGGCATTGGCTTTCAGCACGTTGTGGCGAATATGTTTCTTATTCCGGCAGCCATCTTTGCTGGGCAAATGACATGGTCGCAGTACTTCCCTAACTTTAGTGCAGTGTTCATTGGTAACTTAATCGGTGGTGTTGTATTTGTGGGTCTGGCTTACTTTATAGCATATCAGAAGAATTCCTCCGCTACACATTCATTAACGAATGCTACTGACAATCAAAAAACGGCATAAGATTTCATTAAAGTGTTCTCGTATGCCGATCTAACGATTGCATAAATTTCTGTACAGCCATTATCTGAGGTTGATTCTTATCCTGCACAATAGATAGTTCGCGGCTAAGCTTCATTGTTTTTATTGGGATCTCACATAGCTCTCCACTGTCTAACTCTTTGCGTATAACTAAGCGAGATAGTAGGGCTATGCCGAGACCGGCAGCAACAGCTTCCTTAACCCCTTGGCTGCTATTAAAGACATAGCTTCGCTTCACGGACAAGTCTCCATGTTCGATCAGCTTATCACTGTATGCTCGGGTGCCTGATCCACTTTCGCGCATGACCCAAATTTGATGCTGAAGATGTTTAATGTCTGCCGTTTTAAGCATTGTCAGTGGATGTTCCGGCGGGGCAATAAGGACCATTTCATCCTTCATAAAAGGCGAAATTTGAACATCTTTAGCATCTACTATACCTTCAACTAGTCCAAGCTCGAAGCGCCCTGCACGGACGGCTTGAACAATGGTATTGGTATTGCTGATATGTACCTGAACTTCCACATGGGGATATTGCTGTGCATATTCTGCCAGTACCCATGGCATAATATATTCACCGATTGTGAAGCTTGCACCGATGTGCAGTGAACCAGTCACTTCATCGCGAAGCAGATGTATACGCTGCTTCGCTTCTTCGTATAATCCAAGCATTTGCTGCGCTTGCGCAAACAGTATTTCCCCGGCCTCAGTTAATTTCACAAGCTTAGATGTGCGGTGCATAAGCTTAGCTCCGAACTCCTGCTCTAAATTTCTAATATGTAAACTGACACCCGGCTGAGACAGGTTAAGTAATACGGCTGCTTTGGAGAAGTTACGTTGCTGCGCAACGGTGACAAATACTTTCAATGTTTCTGTGATCATATGTATATCCTCTCATGGACTATATTATCTTTTGTATATACAATACGCGTATTTAACTTGGTCTTCAATGATAAGTATTTCTCATTATTAGTATAGTAAATCGGTATTTCTCTCCTTCACATATTAGATTTATGATAAATGCATAATACATCATGGAACGTTGACAGGAGGAACAGGCTTATGCAGGATCAACAATCAGCGTTGGCAGGTAAGAAAAATTCAACCGGTTTTATACTCGGCATCGGACTTACTTTGATCATATCTTTAATAGCCAAAGGACTTGCAACCTTTCCCTTCCTTAGCATCATGGGGCAGCTCGTTCTTGCGATTATGCTGGGGATGATTTATAGAGCTAGTGTGGGTGTACCCGAGTATACCAAGAAGGGAATCGCATTTTCAAATCAAAAATTGCTGCGTCTCGGGATTATCCTGCTTGGCATGCGGCTGAATTTGACCGATATTGTTCATGCGGGTCCGAAAGTGCTGTTGCTAGCAATCATTAATATTACAGTGACTATTGTTATCGTATACGGCGCGGCCAGACTACTGAAGGTAGATAACAAAATGGCACTCCTAACGGCTTGTGGTTCTGCGATATGTGGAGCGGCAGCCGTTGTCGCAATTGCCCCTCAGATTAAAGCAAATGAACAAGAGACCGCCATTAGTGCAGCAACGGTTGCTATACTTGGAACATTATTCACACTTCTATACGTGGGACTTTATCCCATTCTAGGTTTATCACCAGCAGGTTACGGGCTGTTTGCAGGAAGTACATTACATGAGGTGGCCCATGCAATTGCAGCGGCAGCGCCGGGCGGTAAAGTCGCAGAAGATATGTCAGTGATTGTGAAACTGACTCGGGTTGCACTACTGGTCCCTGTATCCATTTTCATTGGAATCTGGGCGGGTCGCAAAGAAAAGGGAGAGAACAAGAAGAAAGGGATTCCGATTCCATGGTTTGTCCTAGGCTTTCTTGTGATGAGTGGAGTGAATACACTAGGCATCATTCCCGCAGCTTTAACTAGCCAAGTCATTACGTTTGCTTACATTCTCATCGCAATGGCAATGGCAGGCTTGGGTTTAAATGTAGATGTGGCCATATTCAGACGTAAAGGAATTAAGCCATTTGTAGCAGGTCTTATAGGATCACTTATTTTATCAGCCATGGGCTACGGACTTGTTATTCTATTAGGCCTGACATAACAAAACGGAGTCCCTACTGGAATAGGGGGCTCCGTTTTGATGTTCAAAGATGAATTTAGCCATGAGTGCTAGTTTTAAAGAGCTGGCTCTGTATTCTCTGTTGCTATTTGTAGCATAATTTTAGTTGCATTACCTATAGGAGGAAGGCTTCTAGTCAGCATCGGGGTGTAGAATCCAATGACTTTAGCATCCTTCACTAATGAGGCTTGCTCTACCTTCATACCGTTTTGATCGACTAAGACCGTATCTTTACTCAAATTTAGTACAACTTCTTTAGGTGATTGTTCCGTTAGGCCTAAACCCTTAATAAGGATGCTTTTATCTACGCCAGCTTCATTTGTGCGCACTTCTGCAATCGTACCCGCTGTACCGATAATTTCAGCAGTTTCGATTTTGTCAGTAACTGTAAGCGTGTATACAGCGGTTTGTGGTGGCAGACTCATTGTCGTTGCAAGTGAATGCTCGGCTTTCACACTCATACCCAATGTAAGATCAGATAATTTTAGTGCTTTGGCTTCGGAAGTTTGAAAAACAGTATCCTTGCTTACATTCAGCACGATTCCATCTCCCTGGATGCCGTTCAGATGAATCGAGATGTGACCGTCATTATCTTTAATTTCAGTAATAACTCCCTGAGTCGTTGCCGTTTTTTCTTGTTCCGGGAATGAGATGGACACGGAGCTTCCCTCCACTTTTACTATGGCATGAAGCACTTCACTAGCAAAGGATGCAGGCACATAGAGTTTATTATTTACGATCACAGGTGCAGTACCAAGAGAGGTATACATTTTATTAATAGTGTAACGGTCTTCACCCGTTTTCACGGTTGTCCACAATGTGCCTTTTGTAATCTCACTTGATTTATCATCTGGATTCCATTTCAGTGTCATACCTAGAGTTTCAACCAAATCTCTTAGAGGAAGCATTACTTCTTTACCTCCAGATTGTAAGTATCCTGATGAGATTGTCTTGCCGTTAACCATAACGGTTTGTACTGTATTCTGAACCGCATTAAACGCGGAATCTTGCGACTGATTAGCTGAAGCTACAGCGGCTCCGCTGCTAAGTGCCATCGAAAGTCCAAGTAGTGCGATGCTCTTTGTTATTTTATTACTCATGATGATGTCATCCCTTCTGATGTATATTCTTTCACATGATTATAGACGGGTCTTTGGTTCATTAGGTTGCATTCGAGGTTGTTTTCGTTTAGATGAAAGGAGAGGGGCCTTATTTAAGTAGGCCCCTCTCCATAAGATAAATATAATCTTTGATATTATCCTTCTTCGGGATCCTCACCATTAAATCCATTGATTAAGTCCGTGCCGTGCATGTCTTCTAAAGGTGGAGCAGAGGGGTCAACGGGCGAATTTTCCTGTATATCATCTGCATCCGGTATATCTTCAAGTTCGGATTCATCTTCATCCGTATCTTCAATGTCTTCAATATGTTCAATATCTGCTTCATGCAGATAATCCTCGTCTTCTTCACCAGCCACGGTCGGGAGAACATCCTCGTAACTTGGTTTAGCATGCGTCGTTATTTTATCTTGTTCTACCTGATCATTTACATCGGCATGTCTATAAAAATCAATATCGACTGCATCCGGTTCACGGCTGATGCTTTGAGTAGTCTGGGTATTAACATCCTTTATATCATCATTGGGGATATCCCGATCTTCTGGGACATCGCGTAAAGCATTATATTGATTGTATGTAAGATCTGCTGTGGTTTTAGGATCTTCTGCCATCGTTAACATCTCCTTCGATATATTGATTTCTTATATCTACCCTTACCCTAATTTTGTTCTCATAAACCTATATAACCCAGAGGCATCTCATGAGCCTCTGTTATATAGGTGCGGTTTCTTTATTACAAATAAAACGATTAGAATTTTGGAAACACGTAGCGGATGAGAAAGAAAAGGAACCCGAAAAATATAATGATATATGCTGCGTATTTAATGAACGTTGATGCAACCAAACTCGAATCTGAATTTTTATGAACTTCGGTCCGTTCTACTTCTACATTTTTATGTGAATCTTGCATGACGTAATTCCTCCTCGATTCCCTTGTACAGGGAAAAATTGTTTTTGTTGGTAATTCTATAAACTAGAGTGTATTTTATGAAACATTTTTATGATTTTACTAATTTAGTCATGATTTTTTATGCATAAAGGTTGAGTAATATAGATTTTTATACGATAATTAATAGAATTTGATTAAGATTGCTTGAAATATGCTTTTAACACTCTTTGTAAGTGTTTCAATTTGAACATGGTTTTTATCATACGTTTTTGTCACAAATATTAATTTTCGAGGTGCATGTATGAAGCTTTACCCAAGGCCATGAATGTAAGAAACGTACTTTTTACATGTTTTTTTCTGCTATTCATTTTGTTACCTGAACGAACCTATGCGGAGCAGCAGCAAGGTTCCACTGAGAATATTATGAAATGGCAAATGAAATGGGGAGACCAGGATGAATTAGATGAAGGCCCTCCTTCTATAAAGTCAGATGATGGATGGAGTAATATGAGTGAAGGAGATACTTTACCCGAGAAACCGTATTCGAATTCTACCGCTTGGATAAAAATACATCTACCTACCATAAAATTTGACAGGCCTGGAATGCTACTTAGCAACATTTTTGGTCAAAGGATCAAAGTTTTTTTAGAAAATAAAGAAATATATTCTTCGAATATTCGTTTTTTGTATGATAAAAACAATATATTTTTGCCCCTTGAAGTTAGCGGTGGAGGTAAAAATATATATATCGGGATTCAAACCACGAAGGATCAGGTCGGTATACAAGAACTTCCCCAAATCGGTAATTCCGAGGATCTATTACATCAGTTTTTACTAAAGGATGTAATCAATATAATATTAGGCAGCTCATTCCTGTTTATAGCTCTTGTTATTTTTATCTGTTCCATTTTCCTAAATAAAGTACATAGCTCCAGCTGGATATCTCTCAGTATAATTATTGCGGGTTTTGGCGTATTAGTGCTTATATACTCTCCATTTCTATATACCTTTTATAATGACTATAGTGATGTATATCTTCAGCTTCTAGATGTTGCGTTGTTTGTCTTGATTCCATCAATGACGTATTTTTTTGAACTTGTATTAGGTACCGGCTATCATTCGATATTGACTAAGTTTCGTAAATTTCAATGTGCATACTCTATTGTTTGTTTTATATGTTTAGTTGTTTATTTAGTAATACCTCGGAATTTTTTTGAGATGTACTATAATCTGACCGTTGATATGTTTGTGCTAATAGTTGTTGTACAGTTGGTTTTATTAACAGTGCATTCGATAATGCAAGCTCTCAAAGGTAATCGTAACGGGATATTATTAGCGGTAGGGTTGATAGTACTTGAAATCACATGTGTTACTGAATTCATATGGTTTTTGATCCGTTCAGGCAGCTATGATTTGTTTATATGGAAATGGGGAGTTACGGTATTTATACTGTCCCTGATTCTCGTACTGGGAAGAAACTATGCCCAAAATCATAATCAGGTTATTAAATACGCTAAGGAACTAGAACTGTTTAACACGGATCTGCATCGATCGGAGAAGTTATCTATTATAAGTGAACTTGCCGCTTCTGTAGCTCATGAGGTGAAGAATCCACTGCAAGTGACAAGGGGTTTTCTCCAGTTTTTGACGAATAGATATAGTAATCAGGAGAAAATCTATATTACGATGGCTCTTGAAGAGCTTGACCGTGCTTCGAATATTATTACGGATTTTCTTACTTTTGCGAAACCTCAGTTTGAATCTATTACTCTATTAGATTTAAATAAGGAGCTGAAGCATGTGGAAGGCATCATGATGCCGTTAGCGAACCTGCAAGGCGGACGTATTCAAATGCAAATTCCAGTTCATCTTCGCGTGAAGGGTAACTCTTCGAAATTAAAGCAAGCCTTCATAAATGTGATTAAGAATAGTATTGAGGCTTTGTCAGAAAATGGGGAAATTAATATCTGGGCTTATGAAGAAGAGGATCAGACAGTCATCCATATTCAGGATAATGGAGAAGGAATGAGCGCTAATGAGCTTATTAAGCTTGGAGAACCTTATTTTTCAAGTAAAACAAAAGGAACAGGTCTAGGCCTGATGGTTTCGTATCGAATTATTGAGGTAATGGATGGAAGTATCGAATTTAAAAGTGAAAAAGGGGTGGGAACGGAAGCAATCATCCGATTACCATCAGCTAACGACTGATGATACAACGAAACGGGTTACTGCCAGTTCCCAGCCTTATATGTCTATATCTAGTTGTTAAATGAACTTTAATGAATTACCAGGTTGCTTTAGTAGAAGGATCGATAGTTGACACATCTGCGGGACTAGGAGGAATGACGAGATAAAACTCATGAGCGGATTCTTCAACAGTTTTAAGCTTAATGTGTTCTGGAATAATAATACCAAAGGCTTCTTTAATTGCAGACTTGGGATCTCTCATAAGCCTCTCTTTAAAACTTGGATCTTGCCATGCTAACTGAACAAGCTGATTTTGAAATAGAACTTCCGTTGACATTACAATCTCACCCTCCTCATAAATACTGGTTAATATTACCTATATAATATAGCATGTGAGAATCTAGAAATCTATGAACCGAGTGCATTTTTTGAGATCCAGTGGTATAGTCCCCCTTTTTGGAGTGAGTTTTTCTCCTCTTCAATGTTCTCAGCATCCTTTTGCAGGGCATTCAGTAAATAGGTATGAAATGAAATGAGATGAGGAAGAGGAAGATTAGTCTGAATTACGTACTCTTGCATGAGAGTAGCCGTGTTAACGTATAGTTTCATAGCGCTCTTGAGTGTAATGTATTGATGTACCACTTCATATGAAAGTTGGCTAGTATGTGGTACAAGTGAATGAATCATCGAGAGAAGCCCATTGTCGCTATCTTGTTCTAGATCTTCTCTCCAGTCAGCCCAATCGTCAGCCATCTGTAGTGTCACTAGAACATGATCCAATAGGTCAGAAACTGGAGTGATTAGCTCAGGTTGCTTGGCTAATAGCAGTGCAGCTGTACTTGAAAGCTTGATAGGAGATGCCTTAGCAGCTAGCCGTAACGGCTTATCCATAACGTTCTCTTGACCATAACTGCTTGTTACCCCCACACACCATTCGTAAATGTACTGCTGGAATAAGTGCCAGAATGGAGAGTCGCTTGGAAAAAAAGAATGATAAATTTCCAAAAACGTAATATAGTACAAGTTCGCTAGCGCTAATTTCTCTTTGCCGGGTGGTAACCTTGTATCCATGATGTCATCTTGAATAAAAAAATAAAGCATTGCAAATATGTTTCCAACAGATAGTCTACGACAAGTTTCGTTGGACAGGTTTGTCATATCGCTCATCCAGAAGGGAAGTAAATAGCATATATAATTTTTGGAGCTTCCTTCTCCGAGTGCATGGAACGATTGTAAGTACAATAGCCCTTGTTCGCGAAATGATTCTGGAAATTTTGTAATGATAAACTCAGATTCTTCAAATACATATCGTAAATCAACTTCAAATGCTTCTAACCATTTCATTACATCACCTTTACGTTTTAAATTTGTTTTTAATAGGCGAATACAAAAGCTAAACTTTTTTCAGGAATAAGTGTTTAATTAATAGCTTAATTCATTTATAGTTTACATGATGAATAGTTCAATTTATCTATATTAATTGATTCTTTTGATTTATTTCATTATATATCGATTCTTTTATTTGGAAAATATGTAATTTTTAAAAATATTTTAGTGTAATATAGGACTTCTGGCTTAAAAATAATCACTCATCGAGGTGTTAAAATGAGATTGGCGATGAAGTGCTCCATTATACTGGCTATCATTCTTATGATCGTTGTCTTATTCATTCCTCCTCCAAGTCGAACGGCTCCAGATGAATCCATTGCTACAGTTATCATTAGCAAGAAGTTCAAATGGGAAGAGAAGGGTGACCGAGGTGGAGGACTGGAGAGAGTTAACTCTACCAATGGGTGGAAAGAGCTAGTATCGAATCAACCCCTTCCTCCTAAACGTAGTGATGTCAATTCCGTCTGGTATCAAATCAGGGTTCCGGCGCTCCCATGGAGTTCTTCTGCAATGTACATAGAACGTGTGTATGGACAACATATTACGCTCTACATAGACAATCGCAAAGTATACGAAATTAGCCGAAATTTTATGTATGATACGAATAAAGTGTTACTACCTCTAAGTAAACAAGATTCAGGTAAAATAGTATCTGTTCACATTGAGGCAGTAAGAGACCGCATTGGCATTGACCGTAATATAATGGCTGGCGACTATCAGATGATGCTTAAATTATATGAGAAGGCTAACCTTGAGGATGTCATTCTGGGAAGTTCCTATGTGTTTATCGCATTCATTATGATTATATGTGGTTTTTTTCTAAATCGAATTCAGCTAGTCAGTTGGATTACTCTATCTATTATCATTATGTCTATTGGCGTACTGATTTTGACCTATTCACCGTTTTTGTACAGTTTGGACGAAGATAAAGGTGAATCATTACTTCTAATGTACGATGTTGCACTGTTTACTCTATTACCATCTATGACTTTATTCTTTGAGAAGACAGTGAATATTGGGAACATACGCTTCATACGGAATTTTCGCAGATTTCAAATTGTATTTTCGGTAGGTATCCTTATATTTATGTTTGTGAATAAGATGTTTGATAATCGCTATTTTGATGCTTATTATTTTGTCTCGGTCAAAGTACTGGGGCTTGTCATGATCATGCAGCTTATACTTATTGTAGGAAGTACTATGATTTATGCACTCCGTGGTAATAAGGACGCGGCCATATTTGCAACGGGCTTTGCAATTTTTGCCATCGTAAGTGGTGGCGAAATGGTATGGTACTATATCCAAAAAGAAAATTATGAGATGTTCTGGTGGAAATGGGGAGTCTTTGCATTCGTTATCTCGCTCATTATTATCTTAGGACGTAAATTTGCACATAATCATGAACAGATTGTGGTATATTCTCGGGAACTTGAAATTTTTAGTAATGAACTGCAGCGTGCAGAAAAGATGGAGATCATTAGTGAATTAGCAGCTTCGGTCGCACATGAAGTAAGAAATCCTCTTCAGGTTACACGAGGTTTCTTGCAGTTATTGCAAGAAAAGTCGAAAGATAAGGAGAAGGAATATCTTACGCTTGCACTTGAGGAACTGGGAAGAGCGTCTAACATTATTACGGACTTTCTTACGTTCGCCAAACCAGAGATTGAGCAGGTTACACTGCTGAATATTTCTAAAGAATTCCGTCATATCGAAGGAATACTTATCCCTCTTGCAAATTTTCAGGGAGGGAAGATGACAACGGATATCCCTAATGATTTATGGATTCGAGGTAATTCCTCCAAATTTAAGCAGGCCTTTATTAATATGATCAAGAATAGTATTGAAGCGCTTAATGGCGACGGGCAAATTCATATTTGGGCTTATTCAAAAAACGACGAAGTTTATATTCATATTCAAGACACGGGTGAAGGTATGAACGAATCTGATTTAGCACGTCTCGGAGAACCTTATTTTTCTAATAAAAATAAAGGTACGGGCCTTGGACTGATGGTAACCTTCCGCATTATTGAAGCGATGCATGGCCAGGTTGTTTTTACAAGCGAGAAGGATAATGGAACGGAAGCTGTGGTTCGTTTTCCGAGCGTGACACCAGAAACGATCGTTCCTGCACCGAAGTAAAATGGATATTATATAGGTTTAAATCAAATGACGCAGGCTATATATTAGCTGCGCCATTTTTGTTTTTTTTAAATAGAAAAAAATAACATATATAAAGATAAATTTTTTTCAAAATATACAGTATAAAAAAGGTTGTTACAGGATATTGTACACTATGGATCAAGTGAATATTGGAAATTAAAGATGAGAATTTTTCATGGCGAGTTTGTACTTTATAGCACATGGTTTATATAAATATAAGGTTATATAATTCATTCAATTTAAGAAAGGCGAGGCTATGGAATCCACAACATTAGTTAATTCACTCATTTTGCTGCTGTCCGGCCTGCTGCTTGTAGGTGTACTTACTACAAAATTTTCGTCACGTTTCGGTATGCCTGCACTTGTATTGTTTATTGCTGTAGGGATGATACTTAATCGATTTATTTATTTTGATAATGCATTGATTACTCAAATCGTGGGTATATTTGCACTCATCGTTATTTTGTTTGAAGGCGGGATGCAGACCAAGTTTGATGATATCAAGCCGGTCATTGGTCCGGCATTATCGCTTGCAACAGTTGGTGTTCTGCTGACTACTTTTGTGGTAGGTGTGACAGCTAAATATATTATGGGCATCTCTTGGGCTGAGGGCTTTTTGCTTGGGGCAATTGTCGGTTCGACGGATGCTGCAGCGGTATTTTCAGTTCTGGGTGGCAAAAACATTAAGAAAAAGATTACATCTACGCTCGAAGCGGAATCAGGTAGTAACGATCCAATGGCGGTGTTTCTAACCGTTTCACTGATTGAGTGGATTGCAACTCCGGATTCACCTATTTACCTTATGATCCTTTCGTTCATATGGGAGATGGGAATTGGTTTGGTTCTAGGTATACTAATTGGTAAACTTGCAGTTTATATGATTAATAAAATTAATTTTGATTCATCAGGGCTGTATCCTGTTATGGCGCTAGGATTTGCCGTCTTGGCTTACGGAGCGACCTCAGTTGTAGGTGGTAGTGGCCTATTGGCTGTATACGTCACAGCAATTGTTTTGGGTAATTCGGATCTAACCTATGGACGTTCCATCATGCACTTCAATCAGGGTTTTGGATGGATGATGCAGATTATGATGTTTGTGCTGCTGGGTCTTCTAGTGTTCCCGGAACAGCTACCTCACATTATTGGTCAAGGGATCGTCCTATCATTAATTTTAATGCTGGTTGCAAGGCCTATTGGGGTATTTGTCAGTACGATACTTATGAAGTATTCTTTCCGCGAGAAAATATTACTATCATGGGCGGGACTAAGGGGTGCTGTGCCAATTGTTTTAGCTACGTACCCACTATTGGCTCACTTGCCGCATGCCCAATTAATCTTTAATGTCGTATTCTTCGTTGTCCTGACTTCGGCAATTATTCAAGGTGCAACGATATCGCCGCTTGCAAACAAGCTTGGTTTAGCGGGCGATGTCAAACCATCTAACCCTTCGTTGTTGGAGTTAACTGCACTTGGTAAGACAAAATCTGAAATTAATCATATCGAAGTAAACAAGACGATGGCAATCGCTGGTAAGGAAATTTTACAGCTTGATTTGCCTGAGGATATTTTGTTTACGGCCATCATCCGTAATGAACAAATTATAACGCCTAGAGGTAATACCAAGATTGAAGAAGGGGATACGCTATATATGTTAAGTCCCAAGTCTAGACGTAAGCAATTAAAAGCGATTCTCACTTCTCCGGCGATGCCAATTTCCCATATTAGTGGTCAAGATGAACGAAATGAAACGAATGTCATTGCATCAGATGATGAGGATAAAAGATAATGGCTCAGCATGTTCAACGAACGATTCTCTTTCTATAGACGAAAGGGGTGTCCTAAGTCATTGGTATGACTTTGGGACACCCCTTTTTATTATATTTTATTATGCTTTACCAAGGACAAAGCTGACAATTAAAATGAGGAGTACGATTGTCGTAATACCCATATACAGTTTATCGCCTTCGCGCATAAAGACCCATATCGAGATGGCTACTCGCAGGACGGGGGTCAGGATCAGTAAGATAAGACCAACGGTAATGACAGCGTAAGACTTCAATTCGATGGCACCATTAAAAATATCGGATAGGCTATGCGGATACGTATTACCTGGGTAACCACTAGTTCCTGTAATGAAGAGTAAGATCAGTCCGATTAGGATAACCACGGCGCTAAGGATAACGCCTATGCGAAGCCAACGGCTGACAGCGAGCTCAACGTCTTGAATATCCGTTTTTTTATCGTTCATTTGCTCAGCCCCATTCCTTGAACGATCATTTGAATGGCTACATATACGAGCACGGGTATGAATAGCATTCGAATCGTTTTACTTTTTAGACGTTGCATAATTTGGGCACCCAGCGTAGCACCTGCTAATACGCCCAGAGCGACTGGCCCTGCAATATGAGGATCAATATCCCCGCGGAGTAGGTAAACACCTGCACTAGCTGCACCCGTGACACCCATCATGAAATTACTGGTTGCTGTTGAAACTTTTAAAGGTAACTTCATAAATACATCCATAGCCATAACTTTAAAACTGCCACTGCCGATTCCGAGTAGACCGGAAATAATACCTGCCCCATACATCACGCCAAAACCACCGTATACATTTCCTACATTGTAGGAAATATTCTCTTTAATCGCTTTATCATAGTAGCTTCCTTGAAGTTTAAGCTTCTGCGCGGCTGGATGCATCTCTATCTGCTCTTGTTGATCGCCTTTTTTCTTCTTGATCATATTGACTGCAGAATAAATGAGCAACAGTCCAAAGATGATGTAAAGCAGATTAGGAGCTATAATTCCACCGATAAAAGCACCTGTTATTGCACCGATCGTCGTGGCAATTTCAAGAAACATACCCACCCTTAAATTAGTAATGCGGTCGCGGATATACGCTATTGCTGAACCGCTGGAAGTAGCAATTACCGATATAATACTGGCCCCAATAGCGTGTTCGATGCTGACTCCGAATAACAGGGTCAATGCTGGCGTTACAATGATTCCCCCTCCAAGTCCTAAAACAGAGCCAACAATACCGGCAAGAATGGAAATGAGAAGGATTTGTAATGAGAAAATAATCAAGTAAAAACACCATCCCGTTTGTTAATTGCATGAATCGGATTGCAATGCATGCTTATGTAACTGTAAAATTAATAATATCTTATATACCCCAATTGGCTATATATGGTGCCTATTATACAACGATTGTATAATAATTAATATACAATTGAGATCATTTGTTTCATGTTAAATATACATTTGTAAATTAAGAAAGGAAGATGTGTCATGCTATTTAGCCAAATGGACGAAAAGGATGCACAGATTGTGAAGCTTCTTCTGGAGAATGGGAGGCTAAGTCACGCAGAGTTAGGCCGAATGGTTCATTTAACACGTGCGGCAGTTCGAGAGCGTGTCCATGGTCTAATGGAGCAAGGAATCATTGATAAGTTTACGATCATTGTGAATCCATTGAAGGCGGGAAAGAACATGTCTGTCTATTTAAATATTGAAGTTCAGTGGGACAAGTTAGAGTCTATTGCTAATTTGCTTCTTGAGGATGATGAGATAACGAATGTATATCAAATGAGTGGTGGGCCACATCTTCATGTACATGCGCTTATGGATAATCAAACACATGTAGAGCGATATCTTATTCGACTTCAATCCATTGAAGGCATTACTAATGTTGACAGTGAATTTTTGGTGCGTCGCTTTAAAGAAAGAGAAGGTATCCTCATTTAGCTTAAAATATGTCTAATAAGGGTAAGTTACTCAGGAAGATTATTCATGCTAATGACTATTACCCAGAAGGGGTAAGTCGTACTTACAATCAGACGATATTTTACATAGAGGAGCTACAATCATGTTACAAATGGAGTCGAAGGAAGACCTTGAAACTGAGCTGCTGAAAATTTACGCGTGGGAGAAGAATCAGAAGAAGGTATGGCTTTGGGACAAGATTAGTCGATTGCCGTTCATGGTGCTCGACCGATTGACGCCCAAATTTATAAGGGATATTCTCGGAAAAGGTTTAGCGGAAGTAGGTCGGTTTATTCAAACAGGTGGACAATATTTGGTACAGCAGAAATCCGTGATGAAGCGTTATGCAAAGTTTATAGATGAAGATCCCACGCTTGAAGAAGTTTCACAACTGCCGCTAGCTATGATGGATCAAATTACAGATGAAATGGTTAAAAGTAGAGTGCGCTTTGCCGCTGCACAAGGTGCTACAACAGGCGTGGGCGGAGTTTTCACCTTGGCTGCAGATATTCCTGCCGTATTGGGATTATCACTTAAAGTACTGCAAGAAATTGCTCTTTGCTACGGATATGATCCCCGCGAGGAGAAGGAACGGGTATTTATCGTTAAATGCCTGCAGTTTGCTTCCGCCGATATTGTCGGTAAAAAGGCAGTGCTTGAGGAACTCGCTCAATTTGAAATGGATGATAAGTCTGTACAGGTGATTTCTCAAATTCAAGGCTGGCGTGAAGTTGTACAAACCTACCGCGATAGTTTCGGCTTTAAGAAGTTGTTCCAGCTTGTCCCCGTTGCGGGAATTGTCTTTGGTTCGATTAGCAACAAGGGAACCATTGAGGATGTAGCAGAGGCTGGTCAAATGTTGTACAAAAAACGCCGAATTATATCTCGGCTTCAGCATTAAACATATCTTATTTAATGAAGATACCTCCAAAAGGAATAACTTCACGCAAAATTCTTTTAATGATTCCGTCATTTTCCATATCTTTTTGAAGTTTATGATTTTGCCGCCCTGCCGTGAATAATACGGTACCCTGCCCCGTCATTTTCCAGTGATAACTCATATGCTGACTCGCCAATGTATTCCCATATACGGTTAATTCCAATTTGGCGTTCTCAGGATATGCAATAATGCTACCCGCATCAATATAAATCGCTGTGACGGATGCAGTTCGGTCTCGCAGACTGCTCCTTCCGTCAGAATGCCAATCGTACCGGTACCGGAAAATTTCATTTTGACCGCATCACGAGTTATGAGCATATTTTTGATACGCAAGATGCGGGTCTGCATGGTAACGCCTTGACTATAAAAGAATAAATTACGAAACTCATATAGTAAGTCGCTACCTTCGTTTAGTTCAACGGTCTTCATAGCAAATCCCGGGGGGAGCGCAGCTGTAAACTGACAAGGCCCGCTCATATCAGCCTGGATCAGTCGTCGTTTGCGGTACATGCCATTCACATTCATAAACCGGTCACTTCGACCGTCGGAGGGTCCCCTGTAGGCTACAATCTGCTCGGGGTGCAAAATATGCATTTGATCTCCTTTGGTAAGAGAGAAGCTAACGGCTTGTCCGCTTCCTGTGTTGCCATGTTGTGAAACTTGAATATTCAAACTTTCTTTCCCCTTTCAAGAAAAACTCCTATCATCTTCGGTTAGAACGGCGCATGGTATATCTAAGAATGCGTATCAGAACAAAGTAACCTATAGTCAGTAGCAGAACTGTAATACATATTACTTTGAGTTTATGGTAACTGGAAGTCTTAGCATCATTGCTTTCTTTTAACTGCTGTACAGTTGAAGCAAGTTGGCGATTTTGCTCGATGAGTTGAGCATTCTGATCTTGATAAGCTTTAATATTGGCTTGTGCCTTATTTAATTCATCAACAGTCTGTTGATAATTTTCTTTTAATTGATTGACTTGACTAGGCAAGTCTGAAAATTGTTCGATACCTTTATAAAAGTCTTGGAAATAGTTTGCTTGAACTGAAGAAGCAGGAAGCCATAGAAATCCGCAAAAGATCAATAAGGATATAAAAAAAGAACGAACGAAATGAGCGACAATTTGTTTAGTCATCTTTTCACCACCTACAGCATAGAATAAGAACAATGGATAATACGTAAGAAGAAGCTATAAGATACATTAACCCATTAGAATCATTTAGAAATCGATTTATGTTTAAATCTTATGGAAAGAGGGTAATGAGAGAAAGAGCCACTTATGAATTCCACAAACTTATTGTTTACGAGCTGATCCGTATTACACATGCTGACGATTTTTGTCAAAATTATATAGAAGAACTAAAGGAGTAGAAGGAAATGAGATTCAATGAACAGAAATACAAAAAAATTATGATTATGGTAAACGATGAACCCATTGGTAAAGAAATTTGGATTGATAAAATTACGTATGCACCAGTCATTTTTAACGATCTAACGACACAATCTTCTCATCAACAGTCGGAGATTGTCACTAATTAATATCATTGCAATAAAATGAAACTATATAGGGAATGCGAAGGACTGGAGACTTAATTGTCTCCAGTTTTTTTTGTATGCTTACGTTATTCGACAGTATTTAGAGGTCTAAAGAACTGGGTGCTACGAAAAATCATAGGACTTATTACACGTTAATGACTTAAAAAAATCAATATTTTACAAAATTATACATGGGAACATGTGTTCCGTGACAACATGATGTCAACTACTATTGGTACGATATGAAAATAAGAATAGAAAGGGGTGAATCCATGCAGTCAGGTATTCAAGCTAATTTTATGTGGAGTCGTAAAAATATTTATGCAAGTGGTACAAATAGGGTTTTCTTATTGGTCGAATGGTACGGTGGAACAATACGTCAAAATAGAAGGCGATCTACACCTAAGCTTATTGCCCGAGATGTTCAATTGCTGCTCTGGTTAGAGCCCAATGTTTCGTTGGTAAAAGTACATGGTGCGAAGCCAATTAAAAGTATTAATGATTCTATAATGATTCCTTTGGGGCATTTATATGATGGCGTTAAACAATTCATTGCCATTGAATTTGCCTTCCAGCCTCAAACTGTAGGCTTGCATGGTGTACTTTCAGCTCAATGGAGGTTTAAAGAAAAGAACAAGGAGCGAATGAAGGAGCTCCCTGTTAGAGAAATCTATATTCAATACACATATCATATGGGCTTATTACAGCAACCTGAAGATTTTTATGTGAAGAAACATATCAAACTTCTTGAGACACCAGGTATTCTTAAGGAAGCGATCCGATTATTTGAACATGGTGACCTGGTTCAGGGCGAATGGATGCTTAGACGTAAAGGCGATGAACTATTAATTAATGCAGTTCGCCATTCTGACGTAAGACTGTTAGAAGAAGCAACAATGTTATATCAACTTAGTGAACGATATGTGAAAACATATACAAGCAGAGGAAAAGCACAGATAATAAGCGGTTAAATGAGTCGAAAGTTATATTTTTGAAAAGAAGGATTCACTTTGCTACAAGTCGAATGGACTACATATAGTTGAAAAATGAGTCTAATTTACTATATGAGCTAGGAGAATCCACATGACAGACCGTCTTATTCGATTAATGCGTATCATTACTTTAATTCAAGCCAAGCCTGGCATCCTAGCAAGGGAATTGTCAGAACGGTGTGGAACCAGTGAACGAACCATATATCGTGACATGGATGCATTAAGTGCAATGCATATTCCCATTACGCATCAAGGATATGGTAAAGGGTACAAATTTATTGGAAACTTCGCCCTCCATCCATTGGACTGGACGGAAGAAGAAATGCTGGCTTTCACTGAACTTCCTACGATTATGGATCAGTTAAGACCTATTTTACCGCAAGGATTTGAAAGTGCCTATGAAAAAGTGATGGCAGCTAATCATAAGCAAAAGGCTGATCGAATGGAGATTGAGCAGCTGGATGATCAAGATTCAGAATATGTATCGAATAAGAAAGACAAAAAAGAGCTAGTAAGGGGAGCGAAGGAAAAGTCTGATTTCTTGATTCCAGTACTTATGGCAACCCTTAACCATCATACAATATATGCTCATTACCGCCTTCCTGAACAACAAGATATGACCCAAAGCCGAATTGATCCTTACCTATTAATTCCGTGTAAGCAAGATTTTAAGCTGTTGGGACGTAACCATAGCACAGGGGAAGTGTTAACGTATCCCTTACATTATTTTAAACAAATAGAAGTTCTGGACGATCGTTTCTATACCGTACATAAGAATTCTCACCATGAATCACCTACACCTGATGTACAGGAATCAACGGCTCCTTTACTTTTCAAAATTAAATTATCGTCTGTTGTTACAGAAATGTTTAAGTCATGTGAACATAAATACGCTTTATTGGACCGTGTTTCAGGTTCCGATGGTAGTTTAATCTATGAGTGGTTAGTGACGGATACTATTGAATTCTTAAGTTGTTTGCGTCAGTATGGGGCTGATGCTGAAATTCTAGAACCCTTACAATATCGTGAAATGATGAAAGAGCACCTGCTCAAATGGTTGAAGCTTTACCAATAAAAGCTTTATAAATAGATTTAAATACATCATAGAAGATATATGTCAGCGTAGATGAGTTTTGTTGCAGAAATGCTAATAGGCATCTCTGCTGCATATATCCATTCCATCTATGCCCCTCCTTATGAATCTTGTGAATATACCTTCACTCAACTCCTTTGCTTCATCTCCTTTTATAATTGCCCAGTCCAAAGTAAATGAACAAAATCGACAAGGTTTGTCCACAGTCAGCAAATTATCCTTATAAAGACATCGTCCATTTTATAGCCCGGGAAATGATGAATACAATTGGATAAATGTGCTATATTTAGAATGGAATAATATTCTAAATATGCCTTTGTGGGGAAATGAGGTATCTTACTTGCGTTTTATAGTTAGAGAACGTACACAGCATCAGTCAGAAGGCGATAATCATAGTTCAGGATTACGTATGAATCTATTTTTCTTTAGTACATTTGTCATATTTTGCGTTATTATTATTCGGCTTGCTATTATTCAATTCGTAGAAGCACCAACCATGTCAGATAAAATTGCAGCACTAGATATGAGGAATATTCCTTTGCCTCCTGACCGAGGAATTATATTTGATGATACAGGAGTGAAGCTTGCTTATTCAAAACCAATTAGTTCGTTATATATTATGTTGTTTGAAGATTACAGAATAACAACGACAGAAGGTAGAAAGAATAGGCCAAAGGCGGAGCAAATGGCGACCAAAATTGCGGAAATATCTAAGAAATTAGGAAATCCCAATGCAAAACCCTTAACCAAAGATGATATTTTAGCTGCAATGGACTTGGACTCTAAAACAGATAATGCTATAGTCCACGCCGACTTAAAGCGGGGCTAACCAATAATGAAATTGCCTATTTCATGGAGCATCGCTCTGAATTTGTGGGCCTTGATGTGGTAGAAGAAAGTTACCGGCAGTATGATAAAGATACCGTTGCTGTTCAGACAGTAGGGTATACTAAATATTTTAAATCAACTGAAACGCTTCATTTTTATGATAAAGCAAGGGAAAATAATAAGTCACAGTTACTTCCGGATCAAATGTACCTGAGAGATGAATTGGTCGGCTTCGATGGTGTTGAATTTTCTTTCCAGGATCAGCTGAGAGGTAAGAATGGCTATAAACAGATTTCGATTAATAAACAATACATTACAGAAGAAGTAGATAAAATCGTTCCTCCCGTCAAAGGAAATAACGTTTGGTTAACGATTAACAAACAGGTTCAAATGAAGACAGAACAGGCCATTATGGATGAATTAAGCTATATCCAGACGCATCTCATCTCGGGCGGCAGAACCCATCCGGAGGCTAAAACAGGATACGCGGTTGCTATGGAAGTCGATACAGGAAAGATCGTGGCCATGGCAAGTATGCCCGATTATGACACGAACATATGGGGGACAGGAACTGCATCGGTTGAGAATTTCAAGAAACTAAATAATAATTATATGAATGGAACAATTACCGGTATCTCATCCGGCAGGTCCGCTAATAATCTTGATTCCACTGTATTGCTGGGCTCCACCATTAAACCACTGAGTGTATTTATAGGCCTGCGCGAGAAATTGTTTACAACAACGACAGATTATAATGATGTTGGTATTGCGTACTTTGGTAAAGATAAGAAATTCTCAGTCCGTAATTCACAAAATCATAGCTATGGATATTTCAAAACACCTGCTAAAGCCATCGAAATGTCTTCAAATGCATTCATGATTGATATGGTAGGTAACCCTTTATCTAAACGTAAAGGAGCACTTAATCTATGGGATAAGTACATGAAAGAATTTGGACTCGGAGTACTTACGGGCATTGACCTGCCTAATGAAAGAAAGGGCATTGCCGATTATATGGACACGGATGCAACGGGAAGTGTACAGGCGTCCTTGGTATATGCCTCTTTTGGGCAGGGAGGGAAATATACTCCGCTACAATTAGCACAGTATACGTCAACGTTGGCTAATGAGGGTGTACGAATTAAACCGCAGATTGTGAGTAAAATTACGGATCAAAGTGGCAAAGTAATTAAGACCTATAAACGTGAAGTGCTGAATACGATTAAGCCCGATCCGTCGGATAAGGCCTATTGGAGCTTAATCAAAAGAGGTATGAACACTAAAGTAGATGCCTTTAACGGGTTTCCCTATGATTTTGCGCGGAAGACGGGAACTTCGCAGCAGGATGCTAACCGGAAAATGCGGGATAACGGTGTGTTTATAGCCTATGCCCCTCGTAATCATCCGAAGCTTGCGGTAGCCGTGATTATCCCTGAGGGAGGATTCGGGGGTTCTAGTGCTGCTCCGATTGCACGTAAAATATTCGATGCATATGACGAAGAATATGGTCTGGACGGGGTTCCGAAGAAAGCGATGAATGCTGCTAAAACAGCAGAAAATTCAGCTAATGCAAAATCGGAAAGATTGCAAAATAATGAATCCAATCATTAATTGGATATGGTATACGAACCCGGAATTCCTAGTGAACTCCGGGTTTCTTGGTATTCGGATAGTGAATATTGTCGAAAGGTGTTGAGAGTTCATTTTTATGATAAAATAATACCCAGTATGTTGAATACAGCTAGAGAGGGGGAGAACCGGTGAGTGATTATACGCCGGATCATCCACAGCAGAAAGATAGTAAAGAAAAAGGCGGCTTTAGTCTGAGGATTAACCTGTTTTTTTTCAGTACGTTTATCATTTTCTGTGTGATTATTGTGAGGCTTGCGATTTTACAGTTTGTAGAAGGTCCTATGCTGACGGAGAAAGAATCAAGCAATATCGTGAAAGACGTACCGTTACCTCCAGATCGAGGGACGATATATGATTCTGCTGGCGTTAAATTAGCCTATTCTACACCTACGCACTCCCTTTATATAATGCTGATGAAAGACTACAGTACGGTGAACGGAATGAAGAATAGGCCGGAAGCAGAGGCGCTGGCTGAGAAATTGGTTACTATATTTGATAAATATGGTGATCCAAAGGTTGATAAGAAGTTAACGAAGCAAGACGTGATCGATGCGATGGATTTGGATTATAAAAAATATGCGGGTTATTTATCGAGACGAATTAAGATGGACCTTACCAATAAAGAAATCGCGTATTTTATGGAGCATAAATCTGACTTTCCAGGCATTGACGTTGAAGAAGAAAGTGTTCGTCACTATGATCCGGATACCGTAGCTGTTCAAACTATCGGTTATATTCGTACGTTCAGTGGATCAAAGAGATTAGGGAAGTATCAGAATATTGATTCTAGACAGAAAAATCCAGACATTATAAATGATCCAGGTCTAACGTATACAGAGCCTGAGTTTGTTGGATTCGATGGGCTGGAGTTGTTATATCAGGACCAGCTTCGTGGTAAGAACGGTTATAAGAAAGTACCTATTAACCCGCGCAATATGCCTGAGGGCGTTGATGAAATCGTTCCACCTGTGAAAGGTAATGATATCTACTCAACGATTAACAAGGAAATTCAACTGGAGACAGAAAATGCGATTAAGGATCAGCTTACTTGGCTGCATTCACATTTAGTATCGGGTAAAACACACCCAAACGCGACAACGGGTTTTGCAGTAGCTATGGAAGTGAAGACAGGAAATATTGTTTCGATGGCAAGTTTACCGGATTACGATACGAATATGTGGAATACGGGCAGCATCTCTTCTGACAACTGGGATAAAATTCAGAACATTTATATGAACGGGACGATCCGTTCGTTTAACCCGGGAAAAAAAGGTGCTCATCCAGAGTCCGTTGTATTGCTTGGTTCTACTATGAAACCGTTAAGTGTACTTATTGGTCTTAAGGAAGGTCTCATAACGACCAACACCTATTATCAAGATAAGGGTGCTGCGTATTTTGGTAAAGAGGGCCATCAGACGCGTGTTCAAAACTCTCAGGGTCACGTATATGGCGGGATGGACCCAGCGCGTGCTATCGAGAAATCATCCAATGCCTTCATGGTCGATAAGATCGGTGTGAAGCTGTATGAGAAATATGGTAGTGAGAGTGTCAATAAGTGGGACGAATACATGAAACAATTTGGACTGGGTGTGAGTACGGGGAGCGGACTACCTGGTGAATTTAAAGGCATCCGTGAGTACGTGAATGAGGCGAAGACCGGTAGTGCGCAATCCGCGATGGCCTATGCCTCATTTGGACAACAGGGTAAATACACGACATTGCAACTCGCACAGTATACGGCAATGCTTGCTAACGAGGGTAAACGAATGAAACCACAACTAGTTAGCAAAATTGTGGACGACAAGGGGAATGTAGTTAAGACATTTAAGCCGGAAGTACTGAACTCGGTTACGGCTGATTTTGACAAATCATATTGGAATGAGATCAAACGTGGAATGAAGAGTGAAGTTTCGGCATTTGGAGATTTCCCTTACTCCTTTGCTCGTAAAACAGGTACCTCTACCCAAACGGTTGGCGGTAAGCCCGTGGATAACGGGGTATTTATTGCATACGCACCAAGAGATAACCCAGTGCTCGCAGTAGCTGTTGTTATTCCTGAAGGTGGATTTGGTTCAAGCAGTGCGGCTCCTATTGCTCGTAAAATGTTTGATGCGTATGATCAGGTGTACGGTCTAGATGGCATTCCGAAGAAGGCTAAATCTACGGATAATGCTACTGATGGAACGGCGAGTTCTACTACAGATTCAACCACAACAAGATAATGGATTAATTAATGGCAGATGTTAAGTATAACTTAGCACCTGTCATTTTTTTATTAGTTCCTCATTGATGCAAAATCCTTTTTGTGAGTATTCGCACGTTTGTGGTAAAATGGCGATATGTTTGCATAAGGTATGTGAAATAGATCGTGAAATAAATCGCTTACACTGGGGGACATCATGTCATGAATACCACTTATAAATTATTGGCGCTAGATATGGATGGAACACTGTTAACGAATGAACATCAAATTTCACCAGAAACATCATCATGGATTAAGCGTGCACAAGAACATGGTATCCATGTATGTCTTTCTACAGGTCGATCTTTTGGAAATGCTCTTCCATTCGGTGAACAACTCGGATTAGCCACTCCAATGGTAACGGTCAACGGTAGCGAGATTTGGCGTGCTCCTCATGATCTGTATCAAAGGTATCTGATGGATGTAGACTTGATTAAGAAAATGTACGGAATTGCAGCCCATTATGATACATGGTTCTGGGCCTATGCAGTAGATCATTTGTATAACAAAGAAAATTGGACGACAGAAATCGACGGTCAAGAATGGCTCAAATTTGGGTTTCATACAGAAGATGATGATGTTCGTCATCAAATTTTAATGGAACTTCAGGATCTCGGTGGGCTTGAGATTACGAATTCCTCGCCTCATAACCTAGAGATTAATCCTCAAGGAATTAACAAGGCAACAGGAATAGCGCAAGTGTGTAGCTTACTTGGGCTTGAGGTGAGCCAAGTTATTGCGGTAGGAGACAGCATGAACGATCTAGCGGTCATTCAGAAAGCTGGACTTGGCGTTGCCATGGGGAATGCACAACAGGTCGTTAAGGATGAAGCAGATGTAGTAGTCGCAAGTAATGATGAGGATGGAATTGCAGAAGTCATCCGCAAATATATTTTTGCTAAGGAGTGAGTTCGATCCATGGATATACTCGGTTGGATTCTCGTTATAGCCTTATTTGCAGTAGGACTGGCTGGGGCTATATACCCTATCCTACCAGGAGCGCTCGCCATCTTCTTTGCATTTTTCGTTTACGGTTGGTTTTTCACATTCCAGCATTTTAATGTTTGGTTTTGGATAATCCAATCGGTAATCGTGGTTGTATTGTTCGTAGCGGATTATGTGGTTAGCGCATGGGGAACCAAGAAGTTTGGCGGCTCGAGGGCGTCGGTTATCTTAAGTACTATTGGCGTTATTATTGGACCGTTTGTTATTCCGGCGTTTGGTCTAATCATTGGTCCGTTTCTGGGTGCTTTTATTGGTGAGCTCTTTGCTGGTTCTTCCGTCAAGAAATCGGCCAAAGTCGGATTTGGTTCGGTTGTCGGAATGTTCAGTAGTATCGTCATGAAGGTTATACTGCAAGTGGCAATGATCGTTATTTTCTTCATCTGGATATTCGCTTTTTAATAAGATTCGCATTCAAGTTATATATGCCTGTAAGGCGTGTTGCTAGGAAGAAGGGGAATGGAGCTTGGCTAAGAAAGAATCTTTCATCAAAGGAACACTAATATTAGCAGCAGCAGCTTTAGTAGCAAGAGTACTAGGTTTAGTACAGCGTGTGCCGCTGGATCATCTATTTAATGATGTCGGCAGAGCGTCGTTCTCCGTATCTAACAATGTATATTTAATGCTATTAACGATAGCGACGGCAGGGATTCCAAGTACGCTTAGTAAAATGGTATCCGAACGCTATGCTCTCAAACGTCCGGGAGAAGCCCAACGTGTGTATCATGCAGCGCTGTTATTCGCAGCCTTTATGGGTGTGATTATGACGGTGCTGCTCTATTTTGCTGCTCCAGTTTATGCGAATTATATCAAAGTTCCTGAGTCTGCTCTTGCGATTCGGGCGCTAGCACCTGCGCTACTTCTGTTTCCGACCATTGCGATGATGCGTGGTTATTTTCAAGGTCGACATAATATGTCTGCAGGCGGTATATCGCAAATTGTTGAACAGTTTGCCAGAGTAGGTACAGCGATCCTGTTAGCCTATATTCTGCTTCATATGGGGTATAACGATAGCTGGATTGCCGCTGGTGCTTCTTTTGGTGGAGTGCTGGGAAGTATCGGAGCTTTCGCGGTCATGATGTATTATACAGTTAAAATCCGTGAACAAGATCGGAAACTAGTGTTAGAGGCTGGCGCAGACGCCAAACTTCCATTGATGGGCATCTATAAAGATATTTTTACACTATCTATTCCGATTGTATTGTCTTCCCTAGCAGTGCCTGCAGTCAATTTCATTGATTCTTCGATCGTGAACACATTGCTAACTGGGCAAATAGGACAAGCCAAGGCAACACAGTTACTTGGAATTCTCGGTAACAGAGCCCAAAGTATTGCTGGTATTCCACCAATTCTGGCTATTGCCTTAAGTACCTCGCTTATTCCGGTTATATCTGCGGCGTTTGCTCGAAAAGATGAGGCACATTTGAAGCAGCAAATTATGCTTGCACTGCGAATTGCCATTTTGACAGGAATGCCAATTGTTATTGCACTTTGTGCTGCAGCTTATTCCGTAAATGGCTTACTATTTGCAAGTTTGGATGGAAGCTGGATTATTATGCTGCTAACCTTTGGAACCATCTTTCAAATTACAATGATGACAACGAATTCTATTTTGTTAGGCTTAGGCAAAGCTAGATTGTCGATGGTTAACGTTATGATTGGTATTGTCGTCAAGTTAATTGTCAGTTACATTCTTGCCCAGTGGATCGGCATATACGGTATTATTGCAGCCACAGGAGTCTGTTTCTTATTTATTACATTATTGAACTTAAGAATGCTGAAAGTTATCGTACCCTTCTCTATTCTGGATAAGCGTTGGATGAGCTTTTTTTCTACCGTTATACTCACAGGTGCGGTGGGTTATGGACTAAATGAGGCTGGAATCCAGCTCGTCCATGTCATGCCAGCGAGATTAGCCTTTCTGATTACTTCTCTTGTTGTAGGTGGGGCTGTTGTAGTCGTATACCTTGTACTACTTGTGATGTTGGGAGTACTTCGCCAGCAAGAGCTGACGAGCTATCCACGCATCTTGCAAAAGATCTTGCGCCCGTTAATGCGTCTACAGCCTTCGAGATTTAACTCAAGTAAAACGGAAGGGAATTAAGCTTAAGCTTAATAAGATTCTTATAACTTCTGTTACTCTGGGAAATAAGCCTTCTGGACATCGTGGATCATAGCTGTCTTTTGCAGGGCCAGGCGATGTGCATGCGTCATTTCAATGAACAGCGGCCTTCTAGGTCGAGTGATGTGCACTATAGCATTCGCGTTAGTGAACCAGTCATACTGTTGAATGGGTTCATAAGGCATATCCTGCCACACGTCTTTAAGCAAAGGACTGTACAAATTCTTGCCCTCGGGTAGCCATTCTTGCTTTAACAGCTCTGAACTCTCCTGTGGGGAATTCAGAGCTGTTTGTTTATCCGCAGTAAATAGCGCAGGCCAATATTCTTGTCTAGAACCTTGATGCTTGACCGTAAATGCAAAAGCTTGAACACCGGAGAGAACATTCTGATATCCAAACAGCATGGCATATAAACTTTTACCGAACTCAATCCGTTCATGGATATCGGTAAAATCTTCTAAAATTAATCCGCAAATTCCGGTTGCCTGTGGGAGTGAGCTCTGGTTTGAGTCTTGAACAGGATGCTCAATCGTTAATGGAAATATAATTTGGTTCATCTGAAATTTACTATGCAGAAGAAATGAAGGTTTGCGAAGTATTTGTTTTTGAAAATAATGATGCTGTACGACCCTGCCTTCAATATATTGCTGCTCGTTAATGATGAGTCCTGTAGCTAGCAGGGCGCTATCACGTTCCAGCCAGAAGCGTTCCCAAAATGGATGCATAAATGCCGAAACGTGAAATTCAGATAGCAAATGGAAGAGGCTTTTCCCTAAAGTGCGACTGTACATATAAAGGAGAAGCTGCGGATATGCATCTTGAAAAATAAGAGCATTACAGCGTTCAAGTAGTCGATACATGTCTTCTCGCATCGGCTGCTCCATTAGATCGGACATGAGGCCACCCTTTAAGTCACTCATGCTCCAGCCTGCGTTACGCGAGACCATATGTGCTAAAAAAGACCAATGAAGTTCAGGAAATTGTTTATAACAGTTTAAGTAAGCTCGAGTACGTGTAATATTACTACGATTGGACTTAGCAGTTCTGGCTTCGATTTCCTGAATAATGCCTTTCTCCTGCTCTGTTCGTCGAGATTTGAGCTGATCCCTATACAACGGGATATCCCGAAGAAAAATACGATCTTGAATGATTCGTTCCAGCTGCTCCCGTATATGATGGGCGGCAGGGCTCTTCCATTCCATATTTCTACGTTGCTTGATAAGGAGTTGTGACGCTTTCCAACTTGCGATTCGGCCCTTAATCATTTCTACGGCAGCTTTAGGAAGAGATGCGGTCAGGCGTACAATCTCAGGCATAGCAGAGTGATCTTCGTGACTGTCCCGCATGGACGGATCTTCCCTTCATGTAAAATCGTTTTATGATAAGTATGGTCTAAAAATTTGACTTCCACTCTTTATTTTGGTTCACTAAAGTGAAGAGATGGCAAGAAAGGAATGGTATATCATGCAAAAAGTTACTTCCCGTGCTGAATTTGATGTTTCAACGCAATCCCCGCGTCTAACTGTGGCTGTTTTTAAAGCGGATTGGTGTTCAGATTGCAAATTTTTAGATCCCTTTATGCCTGAAATCGATAAGAGATTCGCGAACGACTTGACGCTAGTTGAGGTTGATGTTGAAGAAGTTGAAGATATTAGCCAGGATCTAAACATTTTAGGAATTCCAAGCTTTGTTGCCTTTTCCGATGGGCGTGAGCTATCGCGGTTTGTGAATAAGAATCGTAAAAGCAGAGAAGAAATCGAAGAGTATTTGAACAATACACTTGAGATTTATAGATCCATTCACAAATAAAAAATGTAAATATAACATCGTTCCTGTTAACAATGGGAACGGTGTTTTTTAATTTTGAATTTTTTTGTATATTTTGTCACATAGAGGCTATGTGTTATGATGGGTTATCAGGTATAATATATTAGATGTATAAATAAAGTATCGGTGCTAAAAAGCGATTTTTCGTTTCTTAATTTGAGCAGCAGGTGATCGAAATTTGAATACAAAACAGTTGAAATGGCTCAGTTATCTGACCTTTATTACCATGTTCTGTGCGACGTTTGGTGGAACAGTCGTGACAAAAACGGAATCGGGTTTGGGATGCGGGCATGAGTGGCCGCTTTGCCAAGGAAAGTTTGTTCCTGCCCACACCATTGCTTCACTTATTGAATATTCACATCGATTAGTTAGTGGTTTAGCCGGACTGACCGCGGTTATTGCCGTGCTATGCTTTTGGTTTTTTGCCAAAAACGTCGAGATCTGCGAGTATATTCTATCTTGACGCTTGTGTTTGTGTTGGTACAAGCATTCATGGGTGCGCTTGCTGTCGTTATTTCTCAATCATCAGCGGTGCTGGCTCTTCATTTTGGTTTTTCATTGATTGCCTTTGCTAGTTCACTTATGCTGGCGCTTGGGGCAAGGAGAATGGATAAGATTAAGGATTTACCTGTTCAAGTGGAACTGCCTCGCGTTGGCAAATTATTTCGTAACTTGACATGGGCTGTAACCATATATTCATATTTTGTTGTTTATTTGGGAGCTTACGTCAGTCATACGAGTTCGGCTGGAGGTTGCTCCGGTTGGCCGTTATGTAATGGTAAATTCATTCCAGAGCTTTCTGGAGGTGTAGGAATTGCTTTCATGCACCGAGTAGCAGCATTGCTCTTATTTATTCTAATTGCCATAATGGCTTACCATGCGTATCGGAGTAATAAAGGGAATCGGGAGCTTCAGGGGCTTGGAATTACAGCAGTCATCCTCTGCCTGATGCAAGTGTTCAGCGGAGCAGGTATTGTATATGCTCTGGACAAGCCAGAAATTTATTTCTTTGTCGCACTGCTGCATAACTTGCTAATTTCTTCTTTGTTTGGAATACTTTGCTATACAAGTGTTCGCGTTTGGCAGCTTAGTAAACCTTCAGCACTAGATAAGCGATAATGTATCAGTACGTAATGAATTCAATACCATTGTATATGTCTAAGATAAAGTCTCCGAGGAATTTTTCGGGGGCTTTATTTTGGAATGAGTGTGGCTGCATTAAGGACATCCTAAGTGAAGATGTGGAGACCGGCCAAATATGGAGTGGAGGGGTGAAGACGGATGCTTCTTTCGTTACTTGGAGAAATGCCAAGGCAAGAGAATGTTCTAATGAAGACAGCTATTGAGGCGATGTCTCAGACCAATAAACTGCTTCGAGAGGAACTGGAGAAGAGTGAAGATCCAACTCATGACTTTCGTAAACTCGAAATATGGACGCGCGGGCTGATTTCTTCTTTATATGAACTGGAGCAGAGCTGGACGGCGGCTTCCTTTTTTAGAAAACTGGTAATTGCGGGTTATATGGACGATATGACCATTCAAGAACAAAGTGAGTATGCGAGGTACGTTTATTTTTATAAAAATGGATTCATTAGAGTTTTCTCCATATTGGACAAATTGGGTACCGTATTAAATGAATTATTCAACCTGAGTACATTTAAAACAAAGCCTCATTTTTCATACTTCACGGTATTGCGTCAATTCGCTTACTATAATTTACACACAGAGCTTGCGAGCAAGCTCACAGTAATTAAAGACGAGTATAAATATACATTGAACGTGCTACGCAAGCGGCGTAATGCAGAGATTCACTACATGAATTCCGAAATGCAGGATGATCTATGGCAGCGTCATCAAGGACTTCACGATAGAGTGGAGCTGGAGGATCTCGATAAACATTTGCTGGATCTGAAATTAGGACTGGATATGGTTTGTAAAACGATGCTAACTGTATTTCAATATACGAATGATTTATTCATTCAAAAGGGTATGAAGATGTAGTAAAATATTTCTTTTTGACAAAACGAGCAAATAATTTTATACTTACTGAAAATACAGCTTGTTTTAAGAAAACATAACTTTTATAATTTCATAATCTTTTTTCTTATCGAGAGCGGCGGAGGGATAGGCCCGATGAAGCCCGGCAACCGATTTGAATGTACAGCAGAGGCTGTATTTTCAAATGTCATGGTGCTAATTCCTACAACCCCAAGGAGATTTGGCGGTTGGGAGATGAGAAGGCAGCGACTTTTGGATAAAAGTAGCCCTTTTTGTTTCTACAAACAAAGAGGGCTTTTTTGTGTCCGGAGTGAAGTCGTTAGTGAAGGAGGCACATCTGGTTGATACAGTTAAAACAATTAACTAAGAAATATGGCAAGGGCGATAAAATAACCGACGCTTTGACCTCACTTGATTTATCGATCAAGAAAGGCGAAATCTTCGGAGTTATAGGTCACTCGGGTGCAGGGAAAAGTACACTGATCCGTTGTATGAATTTGCTGGAGCGGCCTACATCAGGTGAAGTATGGGTAAATGATGTGGAGTTAACTGCACTTAATAAACAGCAATTGCAGCATGAACGCCGTAATATCGGGATGATTTTTCAGCATTTCAATTTACTCAGTTCGGCAACCGTGTACGATAACATTGCATTTCCACTCCAGCTTGCACATGCAAATAAAGAGCATATCCATGCTAGAGTAAGTGAATTACTAGCCTTGGTTGATCTGGAAGCTCATCGTGATAAATACCTTCACAATTATCGGGTGGACAGAAACAGAGAGTAGGTATTGCTCGCGCACTCGCGAGTGATCCTCAGGTGCTTTTATGTGATGAAGCAACTTCAGCTTTAGACCCGCAAACGACGGATTCGATTCTGAAGCTGCTGCTGGATATTAATAAACGCTTTAATCTGACCATCGTGCTGATTACTCATGAAATGCATGTCATTCAGAGTATTTGTGATCGCGTTGCCGTTATACATCAAGGCGGCATTATAGAGCAGGGACCTGTGACAGAAGTATTTCTTAAACCACAGCATGCCGTTACTCGAGATTTTATCCGTGGCGAAGCGAATGTAGGAGATTGGATTCATACTGTAGGTGGTAATGGAACAAATGGAGCCTTTTCACAGACCGTTAAGATAACCTTTCTAGGTGAGCAAACTTATGATGCCATTCTGTCCAGAACCGCTAGGGAAATTGGAGTTGATTTTGCTATACTTCAGGGTACCATTTCAACGATCAAGGATACGCCATATGGACAACTCTTTGTCCGTATTGAAGGAGAGGCGGACAAGATAAACGCAACCATTGCTGAGATCGCCTCTAAAGGTCTTGACGTGGAGGTGATTGACTGATGTGGGGCCTGGATTTCTCTCAGACAAATGTGAACTGGAGCGAAGTAGGTATAGCAACACTGGATACTCTTAAGATGCTAGGAGCTTCAGCGTTCTTTACCATCATTTTAGGGTTAGCACTAGGTATCCTATTGTACCAAACCGCTCGATCTTCTTCTAATGGGATTCGTGCCATCTACGCAATCATGTCATTTATTGTTAACATTTTGCGTTCTGTACCGTTTATTATTTTGATCGTAGTATTGTTACCTTTCACCAAACTTATCGTAGGTGTTTCGTATGGTGTCCTGGGCACCATTCCTCCACTTGTCATTGGAGCAGCACCCTTCTTTGCCAGATTGGTTGAGACGTCGCTACGCGAAGTTGACAGGGGCGTCATTGAGGCTGCGCAGTCTATGGGTGCTTCGACTGGACAGGTTGTCTGGAAGGTACTCCTACCCGAAGCTAGGCCCGGCTTGTTCGCTGCGATTACGATCACTGTAGTTACCTTGGTATCTTACACAGCAATGTCAGGCATGATTGGTGGCGGTGGATTAGGTGATTTAGCGATCCGCTATGGTTACATTCGGTACGATGCAGAAGTTATGATTATTGCGGTCGTCGTCATGATCATTCTCGTGCAAATATTGCAAATGGCCGGAGACAGATTAGTACGTCATTTTACTCGAAAATAATGCGTCTTCATCCGATCTATGCGGATTTTAAGAGAGGTATGAATGCATTTATTCCTTGTGCGAGAGAATAAATGCAGGAACCTTCTCATATATAAATCTCATTATTCTTATAAACTTTAGGGGGAATTGAAAATGAAAAAATGGTTACTTGCATTTCTAAGTTTGGCGTTAATTACGGTACTCGCAGCTTGCGGAAATAAGACAGCTGATAAAGAAGGTACAACATCGGAACCAGCTGGAGAGAATAAGACTGTCACGTTGACAGTAGGGGCAAGCCCATTGCCACATGCAGAGATACTAAAGCATATCCAGCCTGCTCTTGAGAAAGAAGGAGTTAAGCTTGTGATTAAGGAATATACAGATTATGTTCAACCTAATGTCCAATTGTCTGAAAAAGCATTAGATGCGAACTTCTTTCAACATCAACCCTACCTTGATAGTGAGAATGCTAAACGTAATATGGATCTAGTTTCTGTAGTAGCTGTTCACTTGGAGCCGATGGGTGCTTACTCTAAAAAGCATAAAAGCATTGATGAAATTTCAGATGGTGCTGTTATCGGTATTCCCAATGACGCTACGAATGGTGGACGCGCCCTGAGCTTGCTTGCTAAGAAAGGACTCATTAAGCTGAAAGACGAGAACAAAGTAGATTCTACAGTGAAGGATATCACGGAGAATCCGAAGAATATCAAATTGATAGAATCCGATGCTGCTATGCTTCCACGCCAGCTTGATGAATTCGATCTAGCTATTATTAATACGAACTATGCACTTCAAGCCAAATTGGACCCTACGAAAGATGCTTTATTTATCGAGGATAAAGATAATCCATACGCCAACATCCTCGTAGCGCGTCCGGATAATAAAGATTCTGATGAAATGAAGAAATTGGCTGCTGCATTGACTAGCGCCGATGTGAAGAAGTTTATCGAAGATAATTACAACGGTGTTATCCCAGCATTTTAAGCTACAGATGGTCCAAAATTAGAATAAATACGTATTAAATGAAATAACTAGATTTCATGCCACAGACACTTGCGTCTGTGGCTTTTTCTTTGTCTCATCTCTTTCAGACAAGTGAGTTGTAGCGACTTGGTAAATCTTTTATACTGTATAGACTGAACTTAGGTTTAAACAGAAGAATGTTAGGCTTAGTGTAAGCGGATGAACTGCCCTTTGGGGAGGAGGAAAGACGTTGAAAGGTAAGATTGCCCTCATTACAGGCAGCGCCAAAGGACTGGGTAAAAAAACAGCGTTGACGTTGGCTACCCAAGGCTGCGATATTGCACTTAATTATGTGCACAGCGAGGCAGAAGCAGAAGAACTACAGCAGAAAATTATTGAGCTAGGTGTTCGTTGTATCGCTGTTCAGGCGGATATTTCAGACGCTTCTCAGATTGAAGGATTAGTTCGGCAAGTTGATGCAGAGCTCGGCAGTGCCGATATTGTAATAAATAATGCAGGACCCTTTATCCGTGAGAGAAGACTATTTGCGGAATATAGGCAAGAAGAAATTATTTCACTTATACAAGGAAATTTGCTCGGTACAATGCTTCTTGATCATTTTGTGCTACCATCTATGCGTAAGAAGAAATGGGGCCGTATCATTCACTTTGGTTTTGGCCATGCAGGCGAAGCAAGGGCATGGCCTCATCGGGCTGTATATGCCGCTGCTAAGACCGGCCTGGTATCTTTTACGAAGACACTCGCGGTTGAAGAGGCTCCGTTTGGAATTACCGTTAACATGGTATGTCCTGGAGATATCCGTGGAGACAACAAAGAAAAGGGTATTGCTGATGTTGTTGGCATGGTGGATTCGGAGACACCGCGGGGACGGCCTGGGAGCGGAGAGGATATTGCTCGGGTCATTCACTATTTATGTCAGAATGATTCTGATTTCATTACAGGTAACATTATGGATATTTCAGGCGGTCTTGATCCCATTCGTCCTTGGATTGATCCTTCTTATTAACAATGGTCATAAAAAAAGAGCCCTGCTTCTCAATAGAGAAGCGGGCTCCTTTACTTATTAAATAGGATTAAAACACTTGGATAACGTCTTGGACGCCATCAACTTCCTCAACCAGTGCACGTTCAATCCCGGCTTTCAAAGTAATAGTGGAACTTGGACAGCTACCGCAGGCACCTACCAATTTCAATTTCACAATACCGTCTTCCACGTCGACCAATTCCACGTCACCGCCATCGCGCTGCAGGAACGGACGAAGCTTATCCAGCACTTCTGATACTTCATCGTACATTGTACCTTGTGCGTTTTCGCTCATTTTGTTCAACTCCTTTCCTATAATGATTATTATATTACAATCCGAGGTAAAATAAAATGGCTATATATGTTGATGTCACTAAAGAGGCGTTGCTTAAGTGAACAACCATCGTTAAACTAAGGGTAGTCCATCTTTAGATGAATCAATATAGAGCAGGTGATAAAACGATGAGACCCATCATTGAGTTTTGTACAAATAACATGCACTTCGGCACCGATGAAGTTATGGATAAGCTGGAGGAGAACCTCGATTACGATGTAATCGAATATGGTTGTCTCTCCAATTGTGGCCAATGCGCCATGATGCCGTTTGCGATGTTAAATGGTGAAATCTTAGATGCTGACAGCGCTGATGAGCTGTATGAAATAATTCTAGCCAAAATTAAGGAACTTGAGGCTTGGGATCAGATTGATCTGGACTAACCAAAATGGCGTCTAGATAACCAGAGTACTCCGCTCTTCAACATGCGGGGTACTCTTCCTTTTACGGAGGTTCTACCCATTAGGCCGAATCCGGCTTTACTACCAAGTGCACCTAATGTGCCCTTAAGATGAATTTTATGCAATTTTGGAGTGTCTCCACGCCAGATGGCATGCATAATTTCAGCTACTTGCTCTGCTTGAGCTCCGGCAGCTTGAGCACTTGGTGCGAACGGTATGCTAGCGCAGTCGCCAACCACAAAGACTTCGGTATGATCTGGAATTTGATAATACTGATTCAGAATCACTCGTCCACCAGTGTCTTTAGGTACTTGAAGGTCTTGTACCACTTTCACAGGCTGGATGCCCCCTGTCCAAACTGTAACATCCGAATGAATAGGTTCATTTCCATTAAAAACAACGCCATCTTCCAAATGTGACACTGAAATATGAGAGCGAGTTTGCACATCATGATCTTGAAACCACTGTTCCACGTATTTGGAGACTGTAGCAGGGAATGCAGATAAAACTCGGCTTCCTCGATCCAAAATCGTAATATTGAGGTCTGGACGACTCTCACGGAGCTCGGCAGCGGTTTCGACGCCACTTAGTCCTCCACCAATGATATGCACATTCCCATAGGGTTTAACGTCATTCAGGCGCTGATAAGTCAGGCGGGTGCTGGAGAATGTCTGAATGCTGTTTGAATAAAGTTCTGCACCGGGTATGCCATGATAGCGATCTGTACAACCTAAGGCAATGACTAAATAATCGTATACAATCGGATCAGATTGATCCATATGGACCGTTTTATTCTCCAAGTCAATGGAAGTGACGTCTCCATATGTTTTGGTTAACTGCGGGTGATTTGGGAATGCAATACGTAAATCAAAATCAGATGCAGTTCCCGCCGCGAGAGCATAATATTCGGTTTTAATTCCTTGAAACGGCATACGATCCACAAGTACCAATTCAATATCGGATGGCAAATGATGGTTAAGAAGGCCTTGAATAATGGCGAGGCCTCCATAGCCTCCACCGAGTATGACGAATTTTCTCATCGGGTCCGTCGTTCCTTTCTTGTACCGGTTTTAATTTTTGGTTGTAATTCCTCTGTCATGACATAGGTGCTTATCTTATATATAAACCTTTATTCGTACACTTTAATTTCGTTGTAGAATGTATCGCGTTCAACTGGAATACGTCCAGCACCTTTAACTAACCAAATGAGCTCTTCTCGAGTTAGACCTTCTGGAGTCAGAGCGCCTGCGGCATGGCTAATCCGTTCCTTAATAATAGTGCCGTGAACGTCAGAGGCACCAAAACTGAGCGCTACCTGAGTAAGCTGAGCGCCAATGTTAATGAAGTAAGCTTTGACATGATCAATATTGTCGAGCATTAGACGACTGATTGCGATGGTTTTGAGATCTTCGTAAGCCGAATTACGGCGCATAATTCCAGCATTTTTGTTTCTAGGTTGCATGGATAATGGAATAAAGACCATGAAACCATTTGTTTCATCTTGTAACTCCCGAATTTGGATCATGTGCTTGATACGATCTTCATGGCTTTCAATGGAACCGTAAAGCATCGTAGTATGTGTTTTCATGCCAAGCTCATGTGCTGCACGGTGCACGGCTAGATATTCAGCAACATTTGCTTTATCAACCTTCATCTTTTTACGGTATTGGTCAGATAGAATTTCTGCACCACCGCCTGTAAGGGACTTCAATCCTGCCTTTTGTAACGCCTGCAGAACTTCTTTAATGCTAAGTCCGCTAATACGTGTGAAGAAATCAATTTCTGCAGCCGTATATGCTTTGAGTGTGACATCAGGGAAACGATCCGTTAGTGCTTGCAAGGAATCAACATAATATTGAAAAGACTGATGTGGATTGTGACCACCAACAATATGGAATTCTCTTACCCCCGGATGAATATGCTGTTCAACGTATTCGATCATTTCCTGACCTGAGTAAGTATAAGATCCTTCGTCGTCCAAATCCTTACGGAAATTACAAAATGCGCAGCGCGCCTCACATACATTGGTAAAATATAAACTCATATTTTCAATGAAATATACTTTTTTTCCGTTTTTACGTAGGTTAGCTTCATTAGCTAGCTGGCCTAGTGTTAATAGATCATCGGTTTCATACAGGAATACACCATCTTCCAGGCTTAAACGCTGGCCCTGGCGCACCTTCTCTACAATCTCTTCCATTCTCTTACCTGTAAAAGGCGTAACGATAGTGGACATATCCATTCCTCCTGTTCAGATATTTAGTAGTGAGTTCTTGTCGTACTTAGCATCCCGTGGAGTCGGAAGGGGTCCGGCTGTTATCAAGTATATCGGGAAGTACAATTACCATTTCATGTGAAAAAAGTTACAACTAATATTGACAAAGCGTTGTCAGCAACGTGACAAATTTTCAACAGTTCATCAAACTTTCACCTCCCCTATTATAGCTCCCGTTCTCAGGAGCCGCAATACAGTGAACAGGAAAAAAAGGGGAGTAATGATCTCAAATATCCGCTGGGTAGCGGCTTGAGGGGAAGTGAAATGTGGAGTATACTATAAGTAAGTAACAAAAGGAGGGTGTCCTATGATTAATATAAGCGATTCCGCTTTTGATAAACTGAAAGAAATGCTGAATGATCAGGAAATACCTGATATGTTCCTTCGTTTGGGAGTTCAGTCTGGTGGATGCAGTGGATTTTCATACGCAATGGGTTTCGATGACGAAGAGTCTGAAGAAGACATTTTTATGAATGTTAAGGATATGAAAGTTGTGGTCGATAAGGAAAGTCTACCGTTGATCAACGGTTTGGAGATTGATTTTGAAGAATCGGGTATGTCGGGTGGCTTCACGATGAATAATCCAAATGCGTCAGCTACATGCGGCTGTGGCTCTTCATTCCGTACAGCTACCGATGCAGGTAAACCTTCAGCTGAGGGCGAGTGCTAATAAAATAGTAAGGCGCATGATGTATTCCAAGTGGAATACATCATGCGCCTTTTTTTGTTATGTCTGTTATGTTTCCTACAGCCCAGGAACGATAAACGTCTTGTTAACCATAAGTATAATCATGCCTGCAGCCATGAGAGAGAATACAATACACCCAGCGCCCAGTCCTCTGCGGCGGTCTTTAATGAATTTGAAACCTAAGGCAAATATAACAATCGACGTGACAGCAAGAGCCAAAGACATGCCAATCATTGCGATCCAGTATAATACTCCGAAAAATTCAGCCACCTTAAGTAGATCCTCCTTTTTAACACATCATCGTAATTATATCCGATATTTATAAATACGCCAAGCTAAAACGGGTGACGATTTGGGAACATTTGACTAACACTTTTATCCGCATAAGCACGTTTTTCTTAACTCAGGCGGGGTTTATGTACAATCATCCAAGAAACCTCTCTACTTGACGAGTATGCTACTAGCATAGAAGAAGAAAGGAGGCGGGAGTATGGGGGAAGACAGTTGGCCAGCAAGTGGCTTAAAACTGAGGCACTGCTGACAGATGCAGAGGTAGCCCATTATATCCCCGAAACCAAATCACTGACAACAGCAAATCTTCAGGACATGTTGACCAAATTTGGCTTTGTTGTCGTTAAACCAATCGTTGGTGGCGGTGGATACGGCGTGATTAAAATTGCTAGCACAGGCTCTGGATATCAGATCACCCATTCGTTCCAGTCTCATCAATATGACAGTTTCTCCAAAATGTATAGCGCTTTATTCAAAATCAAAGCTAAGCGCAATTATTTGATTCAGCAAGGGATTCATCTTGCGCGAATCAATGGGCGGCCCATTGATTATCGTGTGAAGTATGTAAAGCAAGATGGGCAATGGCATTTCCGGTCCATGGTCGGAAGACTTGCCAAGAATGGATTGTTTGTAACTAATTTATGTAAGGGTGGTTCGCAATTAACCGGTTCTGAGGGTCTGCGCCGCTCACTGCCGAAGGTTTCCACATCAGCTAAACGTAATGAAATGCGTATGCTTACGCGTAAATGTACAGCTATTTTAGAGGCTCGTTTTCCAGGAATCGGTGAACTGGGATTTGACTACGGTCTAGACCATAAAGGAAAGATATGGATCTTTGAGGTGAATACACGTCCACTATGAACAAAATTAATTTTTATCGTTTAGTGAGTAAAGATAAGGGTAATAAAATGGTAGATTCATATAAAATTCCAAAATAAAGAAAATAATTTTTCGAAAATAACATGGATGGAAATCCTGTGTATAAAGTTTATCCCCAATATCCACTGCATACTTAATGGTTTTTCGACACTTGCTAACAAACTATACACAGGATTTCCACAATTAGCTGTGGATAAGCGAACGCTTGTTCCGCTATTAAATGTTTGTTATGATAGATTTAAGGAAAATAAAGGAAAGGGAGTGGCATCCATGGCTATGCTAACAGATGAAATGCTACTGGATTCATATCATACCGCCGTTCAATTGATGTTGGACCGCGACTTTATTGCATTACTATTAGCAGAAATCCACAAACGTGAACTGGAGACCTCACCAGCAGAGCTTGTTCATTAACTTAGATACATACTTCAAAATGAAAAAATAAGGGTACCCTTTCGTTTCACTGCTAAAGTAGTGAAATAAAGGATACCCTCTTTTGTTAATAATCGTTGTTAATAATAGAAGGATTATAATTTCATATTACTGCTGTGCCCTGGAGATAGTTTAGCATCTGGATCAATGTAAACCTTCGCATTGTTGACTGCGGTTGGAGCTTCACCAAACCCGACAGCAATAAGTTTGAGTTTACCAGGATACGTCGTGATATCACCTGCAGCAAAGATACCTGGAATATTCGTCTCTGTACGAGAATCGACGACGATGGAGTTGCCCTCGATTTGAATACCCCATTCTGCAATGGTCCAAGCGAGGAAACAAAACCGAAATTGACGATAACATCATCGACTTCAATTTCTTGAGTTTCTTTTGTTTTCACATGTGTAAGAGTCACCTTGTTAATCGTTTCTTCACCATGAAGGGCAGTGATCTCAGTCGGTGTAACGACATTAACCTTAGAGTTCATCAAGTTCTCAACACTATGTTCATGAGCACGGAACTTGTCACGACGGTGAATAAGTGTAACCTGCTCAGCAATGGGTTCGAGCATAAGAGCCCAGTCTACGGCAGAGTCCCCTCCACCCGTAATAAGTACTTTTCTACCTTTAAAGCGACTGAGGTCATTTACAAAATAGTGAAGATTTGCTTTCTCAAATGCTTCAGCACCCTCAACATCCAGTCTACGAGGCTCGAATGCACCTACACCGGCTGTGATAATAATCGCTCTTGAGTGATATTCCCCTTTGTCTGTTGTCACAATAAAGTGACGCTCGTCTTGCTTGACTACAGAGGTGACTTTCTCTTCTAATCGTAAATTAGGCTCAAAATGCTGCATTTGTTGGGATAGGTTATCCACAAGCTCTTGAGCTGTGATTTTTGGGAAACCAGCAACATCATAAATATACTTTTCAGGGTAAAGAGCAGCAAGCTGGCCACCAAGTTGAGGCATACTTTCAATTAACGTAACGGAAGCTTGGCGCATTCCGCAATAAAAGGCAGCGAACATGCCCGTTGGGCCTCCCCCAATGATGAGCAGGTCACTTAGTTCAACACCCTCAGGTTGCGATGTCATTTTTGTAAAACACCTCCAAATAATATAAAAATCACGGACCCGTAGATCATGTCTCCGTTGATTTATTGTCTTCAATACTTGTTCATTATAATACTCAAACCGAAAACTGAAAAGTTTCAGTTTATAATATGCGAAAATGATGTACTTTCTATATAGACTTATTGTAAAATAAAGGAAAATATTAAGGCCGCAAAGCCTTGTAATTGGCAAATAAAGTCTTGATCTTTTGTATGAAAATAGCTATTATTTCAATTATGTGTGATTATCGGTTATGCCCTAAATAAGAAAATATATCAAATTTTTTTGAACACCGTTTTACAGATTTTTTGATAAAAAAACGACAACGGTTTACAATAGATAACATAGAAATCTCACGTTTTCCGAGGAGAGACGGGAAGCGGAAGTATGACACTTGAACTTGCCCGAAATGTGTATATTTTCACAATAGTTTGTTATGTAATACACCATACAAAGAAGAATTTGGAAGGAGCAAGATCATGAGTAACATTCCTAAAATAGTTATCCTCGGTGCAGGTTATGGGGGGATTCTTACCGCTCAACGTCTTCAAAAAGAATTGAATTATAATGAGGCAGACGTTACATTGGTTAACCGCCATGATTACCATTACATAACTACGCATCTGCATATGCCTGCTGCAGGTACAGATAGTATTGAGAATACGCGGGTACCTATTTCTAGACTGATTGATGAATTTAAAGTGGATTTGGTCAAATCCTCAGTACAGGAGATTCGTCCACAAGAGAAGAAAATTATCTTGGAAGACGGTACCCTGTCTTATGACTATTTAGTTATTGCTTTAGGTGGTGAATCAGAGAGCTTCGGTATTCCTGGGCTAGCTGAGCATGCCTTAACAATACGTAGTATCAACTCCGTACGCTTGATTCGTAAGCATATTGAATATCAATTCGCTCTGTATAAGAATGAGAAGAATCCACAAGAACGTATTAATTTCGTAGTGGGGGGAGCTGGATTCAGTGGTATTGAATTCGTAGCTGAACTTGCAGATCGTATTCCTCAACTGTGCAAAGAATATGACGTAGACCCTAATCTTGTCAATATATATAATGTGGAAGCAGCACCTACTGCACTTCCGGGATTTGCTCCTGAACTCGTAGATTATGCGATGGATGTTCTTCGTAGAAAGGGAGTTACCTTTAAAATCGGTGTGGCTATTAAAGAATGTACAGCAAGCGGTGTACTCCTTGCAACAGGAGAAGAAATTAAAGCTGCTACGGTTGTATGGACCGGCGGTATTCGTGGTAATCACATGATTGAAGCTGCTGGCTTTGAAACTGCGCGTGGACGTGTGAAAGTGGATGAGTATCTGCATGCACCGGGTCACGAAAACATCTTCATTATCGGAGATAATGCTCTAATCATGAATCCAGAAGGACGCCCTTACCCACCAACTGCTCAAATTGCGATGCAGCAAGGCGTATGTTGTGCTCATAATATTGTGACTTCAATCCGCAATCAACAACCTAAGAAATTTGTGTTTAGCAATAAAGGTACGGTTGCTTCACTTGGTAAAGGTGAGGGGATTGCGGTTGTTGGAGGTAAGCATTTAAAAGGATGGACGGCAGCCCAACTGAAAAAAGTCGTAGATATGCGTTACCTCTTTACGATTGGCGGAATTCCGCTCGTGCTGAAGAAGGGAAGATTCCTCTAAAATGCGTCATTGCAGCGTTCAAGTCCGGGGACTTTTAACACGTGAAGAGCTGGATCGATATAATGCTCTAATGGAAGTTGGCGCATTTCTAGAAAATGAGCAGAAGTATGATTTGGTATACATCGTTCAGAAGGAAATTGATATTCTAATTCTCCCTGCCATCGAGAGGCTTAAAGACAAGGGCCGTGATCGAGACCGGGCAACAGCGGAATTTCTGGAATCATTACAGCATATAGACGATCAACAATAAGTATTAGTGAACAAAATATAAAAAGGGTTTGCCTTTAAGGCAAACCCTTTTGTATCTATATGGGATGTCGACTACACTTTCAAGAGATCTTCAAACGTGCCTGCTGTGAGCAGTGTTCCTACATAGAAGCCGCCGAACTCGGCGAAACGAGCGCTAACCTCATCAAAACGCATTTCATAAACGAGCTTTTTGAATTGAAGGGCATCATCCGCAAAAAGTGTAACTCCCCATTCCCAATCATCGAAGCCAACAGATCCGGTAATGATCTGCTTCACTTTTCCCGCATAGCTGCGTCCAATTAGACCATGGCTCCGCATCATCGAGCGGCGCTCATCCATATCAAGCATATACCAGTTGGAACCTTCTTCCCGTTTTTTGTTCATGGGGTAGAAGCAAATGTATTGGCTCTTTGGAAGTGAAGGCTTGAGACGAGCAATCACATGTGGATTCTCCATTGGATCTCCACCATCGGAACCAGCGAGGTAATTACTGAGTTCTACAACACTAACATATGAATAAGACTTGGTTGTGTATTGCGCAAAAGATGTTTTATTAAAAGCGGTCTCAACCGCGTTCAGTTCTTCCAAGGTTTCACGAAGGTGCATGAATACGAAATCAGCTTTTTGACCTACAATGGTGTATACGGCTGTGCTGCCTTTCTTGGCCTCATCAATTTGAGCCCATTCTTGTAAAAAGGCTTGCAGTTCGTCAAGTGCCATAGCGCGGTCTTCATCATCGGCGGATTTCCAAGCAGTCCAGTTCATGGACCGGAAATCGTGAAGAGCGTACCAACCTTCTAAAGTCGATGCTGCTTCATTCATTTAATAATCACTCCTAAGTGTATAAGTAGCTTCATTAATCCTAGTTGTTATTGTATCTTATCCAGAAGTGAAAGAGCAAACGAAGACACAATCTATTCACGGAATGTTCGTTGCTTCGTGACAATTTTTTTAGTAAACTAACTACTATAATAGTAGGAACAGACCAGCCCATGTAAGCTTTATATTGATACCTTACATATAATTGGCAAATGAAGAAGAGGTGAACAGGCTAGTATGCAATTTATTCCGGTGCTTGTGTTAATGGTACTGTTTTTTGTTATGATGTTCGGCATTGGCTTTATTCTCAATATGTTAATGAAGACCACATGGTTCCCTTCTTACTTATTTATTATTGTTATTTTGCCAGTGGTTGTATATTCCTTATGGGACCGCGATTCCATTTCATTTGTCGGTCACTTAGAGTCATTTCACGTGGTTGATTATTTAACAGGTGTGGCTGGTTTAGCAGGAGCAATTATTAGTGGGTGGTCCATTCAGAAGCTTCGTAAGGGTGGATTTAAAATGTTTTAATTTCAAGTATTGTCGTTCACAGTTCTCCTATATAGGAGGACTGTTTTACTTTATTAGGGAGGAAATATGTTCGGAGTAAGCCTTCTTTTTATGATAGAATAGAGAAAGTCTACGTAAACAATGGGGGGCATTAAACGATGCTAATGAAGAGCCTGCTGCATTATACGGAGAATCATCGGTACTGTGTGTATCGCGATTTCTGTTTAAGCAGTTTGGATAGTAAAATGCTCAGTTCAGTCTACCAACTATGGTCGGAGCCTTTGCGATAAGCTATATCATCTGCTCTTTCAGCAGGTACCTATAGATAAATTGGGATATTCGCGTGCAGAACAGCAGCGTCGCTTATTCATGACGCTAGGGCTGGAACCAAGTGAGAAGGGTCGCAAGCTTCTGATTGAACAGACGTCACGGCTGGAGGCAGTAGGATTACTGCAAACAAGCCGTATTTATGTTCCAGAACATGAGGATTATATGTATGAGTATGAGCTCCAGGCGCCACTATCACCAGCAGAATTTTTCAATACTCAGCATTTGACTCTGCTCCTTCGCGATAAGATTGGAAAGTTTGCTGTGCTTTGGCTACGCGAAGAGCTATGGTCGAAGGAACCTGAGGAATGGGCAGGATCAACTGCAAACAATAAAGAAAATATTTCTGTAGCATTTTATGATATTTTTGAGCTGAATACACATGTGATTGATTATGAATTAGAGCAGGCATTATCGGAGGTCTCAACAGCAAGACAACCGGGTATGGCTGGCATTGAAGAAGATGGCGAGTTGAATTATGCAGATATCATTCTCCGGTTTCCGAAAGAATCGGTAAACCGCAAGCATGTAGAAAAGCTGCGCTTCGACCATGAGCAATTGGGGATCGTTAATTATGTCGTCCGTAAATATGATCTAAGCGTTCAAGATATGTGTAGATTGTTGGATGAGGACGGTATTTTCGGCACGGACGGCAATCTGCTGCTAGATGAGCTCCAGCATCAAGCCAACCTGCAATTCCGTCAAGGGAAGAGAAGGCAAGAGCAACGTGAAGTACTGGCGGGTAAAGTTGTTTCTTTTAGACAAGCAGCAGCAGAGGAAGAGAAGGATTCACCTCCTCCACTGGAACATGCGGTGCAGATGGAGTATTATGTGGACGTACCTGTTCAATTTCAATCGAAATGTGATGTTCACCAATATAATATGATGCTTCGTAATGAACCCTATACGAAGCTACTCAAGACTTTTTTTCCAGGATCGGTACCAGATAATCTAATCGATATATTTGAAAAAATAGATCTAAGCTATAAATTGCCAGGTGAAGTTATTAACGTTCTCATTCATTATTTAATGTCACTCTTAACCTCTGGCGGAAGTGATCAAAGAATTAATCGTAATTTTGTCGAGGCGATTGCTTCTAATATGTTGCTAAAACAGGTTAGTACGTATGAGAAGGCAGTTCATTATATTCGTGAGCAGTCTAAGGTGAAAGGGAAGCAGGCAGCTTCGGGTGCATCCCGTTCGACACGAACGTATGGCGGGAAGACAACGAAGGCGAAGCCAGAAATTCCGATTGCTCAAGAACAAGGTTCTATCATGACGTGACAGAGGAAGAGTACGAGGAAATGCTGAGAATGGCGGCTGAAATGCAAGCGAATAAGAGTAAAGGTGGCGTCTGATGTTGATGGCGTTCTCCCCTTCATGAAAGGAGGATACAGGTATGGAATCCATGGGTGAAGTACTTCGTAAAATGAAGAGCCCTTCGTTTATGAAGCGGTCACAAGATATTGAGAAAGAGTTATTACAGGACCCGCTTGTTCAAGAGTTAGTGAGGCAGCATCCTGAGCTCGATGCATCGGCCCTTCGCTTGAACCTAAGCAAGCTATTCCAATATACACGTGAGCGTCATCATTGCGAGGCCTGTCCGGGGCTTGAGCGTTGTCCTAACGATTTCCAAGGTCATTACAGTAAGTTAGAAGTGACTGAATCATTAGGTCAATCTGCGCAGATGATTGAGCGGAAGGTTCCTTGTTCATTACAGGTCTCTAAATTACAGCAAGATCAGATCCGCAAACGGATTCGTAGCTTCTATGTAGATGAACGCGCTCTGAATGAAGGTTATCATGAAGTTGAAATCATGGGTAAAGATCGGATGAGAGCTCCCGCAGTTAATCAGGTATTTCGCTACATCCGTGAGGTTAAGGAAAATGGATTGTCCTCGAAAGGGTTATATTTATACGGCTCTTTTGGTACAGGTAAAACCTTTCTAATGAGTTACCTCCTTCACGAACTAGCGATTTCAGGTTACAGTGGAGTGATCGTCTACATGCCTGAATTCGTAGAAGATCTAAAGTCGATGCTGCAGGATAATCAGAAGCTCAAGGAAAGTGTTGAGCTGATGAAAAATTGTGACTTGCTTATCTTTGATGATATTGGGGCAGAAAATTTAAATCCATGGGTTCGGGACCATGTCATGGGCGCAATTCTTAACTATCGGATGAATCGTAAACCTACGTTCTACACGTCCAACTATGGTCTGGACGGACTGGAGAAGCATCTGAGCTTCACCAACAAGGATGGAGAAGAAGGATACAAAGGTCAGCGATTGATGGATCGAATCTCTCCGTTTGTTGATGTCGTACATTTGCATGGTGAAAATCAACGTGGAGATAAAGGCGCTCGATAAGCTGTATGTATATAAGAAAAAAAGCCTGATCTTTCCGCTAGCGGAAAGATCAGGCTTTTTAGCGTGCTCACAAGGAGCTGTTAGCCTGAAATGATAAATTTGATAATGACCATTGCAGCGAAGAGAACGGTCATAAACAGAGCCATTCCTCCAACTCCAGCCATTAAGTCAAACAAGTCATTACGCGGCTCTTCATTCACGTGTTTCCGCGGGTCATTAGCGTGCACGTTTGCATCCATGGTAAATGCCTCCTCATGAAGGTTTCGTGGTATGTAAATGAACGGAGTCATTGACACAGAAACCCGAGTTAACCTTAGTATACCCAATACTAAAAGAATTTGTAAAGAATATGTGGAGAATACTTATAGAGGACATTTCACATTTGGGAATGGAATGTGGTATACTTAAACTGTCCGCAAAGACATATCAGTTTACAATAATTCAGCTTTTTTATAAGGAGGAAATAATATTATGGCAATTGTGAATGTATCTGACCAATCCTTTAATGCTGAAATTGAAGGTCAAGGTATTGTAATGGTAGATTTTTGGGCTCCTTGGTGTGGTCCTTGTAAGATGATCGCTCCAATTCTGGATGAACTGTCCACTGAAGTTGGAGACTCTGTCAAAATCGCGAAACTGAACGTGGATGACAATCCAGAGACAGCTTCCCGTTTTGGCGTAATGAGTATCCCAACATTGATCTTCTTCAAAGATGGTCAACCGGTTGATAAAGTTGTGGGACTGAACTCGAAAGACTCCCTGAAGAATATTCTTGCTAAACATCAATAATGAATGGCTTTACCCTCAGCGCCTCCGGCTAACCGGAGGCGTTTTATTTGCTGTATTTCGTACTTTTCTCATATAATAAGATCATCGGGAGGGGGAGGAATACGAGCATGGAAGATTTTGCGAAGGCGCTACAGGAGCAGGAGAAGGCGATGGAGAATATCCGTCATAAGCTAGCACTGCTACCCGATTTGCCCGGATGCTATTTGATGAAGAATGCAGAGGGCACCATTATTTATGTGGGTAAGGCAAAGGTTCTCAAGAACCGTGTAAGGTCTTATTTTACGGGAAGTCATAATGGCAAAACACAAAGACTCGTCGCGGATATCCGTGATTTTGAATATATCGTAACCGGAAGTAATATTGAGGCACTCATTCTTGAATGTAATCTAATTAAGACTCATTTACCACGCTATAACGTATTGCTTAAAGATGATAAGACTTTTCCATATATTAAAATAACCAATGAGAAGCACCCGCGGCTCGAAGTGACCCGCCGTATTCTCAAAGATAAAGCACAATACTTCGGACCTTATCCGAATGCTTACGCTGCCCAGCAGACGAAGAAGCTGTTGGACCGGATGTATCCACTACGTAAATGCGGTGTGATGCCCAAAGAAGTATGCCTGTATTATCATATGGGGCAATGCTTGGCTCCATGTGAGAAAGAAGTTGATACCAAAGAATATGACCATATTCGTCAGGAGATCAGCTCTTTTCTAAGTGGTGGGCATGAGGAAATTAAGAAGGAACTGAAGCGCAAGATGCAAGAGGCTGCCGAGGATCTTTATTTTGAAAGAGCCAAGGAACTACGAGATCAAATTATGAACATCGATGCCATTATGGAGAAACAGAAAATTACTTCAGTGGATACGAAAGACCGGGATGTGCTGGGATTTGCTGTGGACAAGGGCTGGATGTGTGTGCAAATTCTTTACATGCGTCAAGGGAAAATGATTCAGCGTCACGCCTCCGTATTTCCTTTCTACGGAGAAGCATACAGTGATTTTATGTCCTTTGTAACACAGTATTATAGCGATAACCCAGCTTTACCACAGGAAATGCTTTTGCCTGATCTACCTATACCATTGGAAGAAGCTGCGGCTGGTGTTTCTGTAGAGCTAAACCAAACGATTGAGGGTGCTACTTCAGGGGAAGAAACAGCTACTGCAGAAATTATGGATGCGATGAGCGGAGCTACGGCACTTCAGGAATGGCTTGGCATTAAAGTGTTAGTGCCTCAACGGGGTACGAAGAAACAGCTAGTAGGTATGGCTGAGCAGAATGCTAGAGTAGCACTTGATGAGAAGTTCCGTTTAATTGAACGGGATGAAGAGCGTACTTCTAAAGCGGCAAGCAATCTGGGTGAACATATTGGAATTGATTCATTGCACCGAATTGAAGCTTTTGATAACTCTAATATTCAAGGAACGAATCCAGTCTCCGCGATGGTTGTATTTATAGATGGTAAACCGGAGAAGAAAGAGTACCGCAAATATAAAATCCGTTCCGTTCAAGGACCGGATGATTATGATACGATGCGTGAAGTTGTGCGTCGTCGGTATGAGCGAGCGCTGAAGGAGAATCTCGAACTTCCAGATTTAATTGTCGTGGATGGAGGTAAGGGGCAAATTTCAGCAGCTGCAGATGTACTGCAGAATGAATTGGGGCTATTCATTCCCGTATGCGGTCTAGTTAAAGATGTGAAGCATAGAACAGCACAACTGATGGTTGGAGATCCACCAGAGCCCATCTCGCTAGCGCGTGACAGTCAAGAATTCTACTTGCTACAGCGTATCCAAGATGAGGTTCACCGTTTTGCAATTACATTCCACCGCGAACAGCGTGGTAAATCCATGGTGACATCGAAGCTAGATGCAATACCAGGTATTGGCGAGAAACGGCGCAAAGTGCTACTTAAACATTTTGGTTCACTTAAAAAAATAAAAGAGGCCAGTGTCGAAGATTCCGGCCTCTCTCGATTGGCGAGAAACTCGCCAGAGAAATTATAACTGCCCTTCAGGATGAGGAGTCGTAATATACGACTTCTCTTTCTTTTTGGGGCTAAAGAGGTAAATCAGATAAGCGATGACGGCTGGCATGATCAGAGCAGCGATACCTACGGTAATATTGAGTGCATCGCCTAGCATCATGATGCTAAGACCCATTAGAATGCTGTCGAAGAGACATGGCTGAACATAACCGTGATATATCCATGCCTTAGGAAAATCAGACTGAATATTAATCCAACAATGGTTAGTTCAATCGGGCGAGAGATGACTGGATATATTGGATAGAGCGTATGTCCAAGCGCCCAGATTAAGGTAGGGATTAAGCATGCGATAAAGGTATTACGAACAATTTTCTTCATCATTGGAATCCCAAATAGTCTGTACACGGCTTCTTCAGAAATACCGGCCATCCAAGCATGATTGGCAGCAGCCAAGGATATACCATATTATAAGGAGACTGTGTAGCATCTGTCGTAGACCAAGTATGTATGGTCTTATCAAGTACAATGTAAATGATGGACTGTACCCCGAGCAGAATGAAAGCCCATAAATAACCTGTGAACATGCTGTGAAGCACGTATTTTCCGTATCCAGCTCTTTGGCACGTGCCCAAGGATTGATGCCAAGTTTACGCCATAACCCGTTTCCTCCAACGAGTGAGAAGTAGAGTAGCACTGTCATAAGTAGGGTTAAGATACCCTGGATAATAAAGGCAAACTGTAGACCTGCACCAGATAAGCCTTGGGACTTAAATACTGGTAGCATGTTGATTGCACTAAGCATAGATACAACGAAATAGAATACGCTTAGGAAAATTCCTCTTTTAAAGGAAGTATGTTGTCTGGTTAGAATGCTGTAAATAATAGCCAGAACGCCAAGCGCAAAGGTTAATAACGCATATCCGAGTCCTGTTAGCCATTTTGCTTTATTAGTCTCTTTTTTTACATAATCTGAATGAGATTCTGGAACCGCGAAGACGGGCTCAAATGATCGAATCTGACCTTCCTCATAGGTAAAGGTGAGTTTTAGCTTGGAATCTCGAATGGTTCTGGAGTTATCGGTGTATACCAATCCAGCTTCATCGGCACCACTTGTTACTTGTAGTTTAGTCTTATCAAATCCCCAGGCTTTGATTACAGGAAGAGCAAGCTGCTCTTTCTCTTCTTGTGATATATTGCCTTCAACGATATGCATTTTCTCGCTCCGAAGGTTTGAATCGGATTGGAGTAAGGCTGCTGCGTAGTTTGAATAAGCAGGTTCTTGTGAATAAGCAAGAGCTTTGCCTGTATTCATATGTACATCGACATTCACATAGCCCCCTGTTTCTTCAGGTAGGCGAACACGGTATATATCATAGGGAAACTGCTTTTCAAAAGTTTTATTATATTTGTCTAAGAGCTTTTCTTTGGATAAATATCCATATAAATCGGAATGGCTCTGATACGTTACTAGCGCCTTTTCCGTGTCTACAATTTTCATATGTAAGACAGATGCAGCAAATGTGCGTGCCGTGCCTTCGGCCTCACTTTTGCTTATGACCTTCGTATTTTGCTGGTTTAGGGTATCTGAGGAAGAAGAAGGGAACACTTGAAAAATTAAAAATAAAACAAGGCCAATGCCTCCGAGTAAACCGAGCAGTTTATAATTCACTTTGAGCACTAACGGCTCTCCAATGGGATTCATATATTTCCCCCTTATCATTTATAGTTAAATAACAATATAAGGTAAAGATAGCACACGATATCTATCTATAGCCAGTATTCCCGAAAAAGATGGTATTAAAAGAAGAGAAAAACTGTGGGAAAAAGCGAAATCAGAAGAAAATGGAAGCATGATATAATGTTTGTTTTATAATCAGGTCATTTTCAGTTCCATACTCTCCAATTAAACCTTTGTGAAGTCTAACATTTAGGATTATAATTTTGATGCCATATAGATTGAATGAAGTTTCAATACATATATGCTTGTTCATATGAATTTAATTGAATATAACGCCGAATTTCTATTTGAAAGCGGGGGAACCATTATTTATGGGGTGAAGTTCATTTATCGTCTCTTTTGTAGACCGAAGGTGAACCGGGCAACCTGTGCATGCCCGAATCCGTCAGCTAACCTCGTAGGCGTTATGCAAGCAGGAGCCAAACCGAAGGGCATTGGATTTCCGATGTCTTTTTTTGTTTTGATTTTTTTGAAGAGGTGACTAATGTGCTTACTAAAATGAAATGGTTTCAGCTATCTCCACCGCAAATTCTCGTCATGGGGTTTGCCGCAATTATTCTAATTGGGACCTTTCTGCTAATGTTACCGATATCCAACACAACAGGGAGGCCTCTGAATTTCATCGACGCGCTGTTTACCTCGACTTCAGCCACCTGTGTAACTGGTCTTGTTGTCAAAGATACAGGTACATTCTTTAGTACGTTTGGGCAGGTAGTCATTATTGTACTCATTCAAGTCGGCGGATTGGGATTCATGACTATGGCAACATTGTTCGCATTGGCATTTAAGCGGAAAATTTCATTACGTGATCGATTGCTGCTGCAGGAAGCGATGAATCAGGGTTCAATGGAAGGCATTGTACGGCTTATCCGTAAAGTGCTGTTCTATTCATTAGCTATTGAAAGCTGTGGAGCTATTCTCCTAGCCTTCCGGTGGTCCTTCGATATGCCGATTGGGAGAGCAATATATTACGGTATTTTCCACGGTATTTCAATGTTTAACAATGCAGGATTTGACTTGTTCGGGCATTTCAACAGTTTAACCGGATATGTTTATGATCCATTAGTTAACTTTGTTGTGATGTTTCTAATCGCATCCGGAGGTATTGGATTCATCGTCATGTCCGATTTAGTGGATTTTCGTAAAAAACGTAGACTTTCGTTACATACCAAAGTGGTACTGTCTATGACAGGCGCTTTAATCATTATTGGTGCCATTGTTATATTCATATTTGAATTTACCAATCCGAAGACGCTGGGATCGCTCAATTGGGGCGGCAAAATTCTGGCTTCCTTCTTCCAATCCGTTTCTCCACGAACGGCGGGAGCAAATACGATTGATCTAGGAGCCATGCGCCAGGCATCCCAGTTTTTCATAGTTATTCTTATGTTCATTGGGGCTTCACCCGGTTCAACGGGCGGAGGGATCAAGACGACGACCTTTACCATTATGATAGGTGCTGTTATTGCGATGATACGAGGAAAAGAGGATATCGTGCTCTATCGTTATCGTTTGCCACAAGAACGTATTTTTAAAGCACTTACGATTACCTTTCTAGCCTTGCTGCTTGTGGTAGGGGTATCCATGGTTCTCTCGACAACAGAGGATAGCAGCTTCCTGATGATTCTGTACGAAACGACCTCAGCCTTTGGTACAGTGGGATTGACTATGGGTTTAACTACACATTTAACAGTCATCGGTAAAATCCTTATAAGTTTGACGATGTTTGCTGGCCGTCTTGGTCCGCTTACGCTTGGTTATGCACTTGGGCCTAAAAAGGGTAAAGAATTGTATCGGCACCCTGAAGGTAAAATAATTATTGGATAGAGGAGTTAATTGGAGAGAGATGAAGATACAACAATTTGTCGTGATCGGTTTAGGTCGTTTCGGATCAAGCCTGGCACTTGAGCTTATGGATTTAGGATATGAGGTACTGGGTCTTGATAAAAATGAAGAGATTGTCAATGATCTTAGTGATCAGTTGACCCATACAGTTGTAGCTGATGCGACCGACGAAGAAGTATTGAAGTCGCTCGGAATTCGTAATTTCGATTGTGGAATCGTGCTATTGGCGATGATATTCAGATGAGCATTCTGGCAGCCATATTGCTGAAAGAATTAGGAGTACAAACGGTAGTTGCTAAAGCAATATCTATTCTACATGGCAGAGCATTAGAAAAACTCGGTGTAGATCGCGTCATATTCCCAGAGAGGGATATGGGTATTCGTGTGGCTCACCAGCTTGTTACGCCAAATCTTGTTGATTACATTGAGATATCTAAAGATTACAGCATCGTAGAAATGACCGTTCCGGCTACTTTGGATGGTAGAACGTTGAACGAGGTCAACACGAGAACACGTTTTGGTTGTAGTATTGTTGCACTTCATAGACCAGGTGGAATTATCATTGCTCCAACAGCGATGGACAAATTACAAACCGGAGATATCATGGTTATTATCGGTTCGAACGTAAATATTGATCGTTTTGAAAAAGAAGCTGCGGATATAAATTAGAGAGCGGGAAGAAAATATGGAGTCGTCCACAACGGAAATCATTCATCATATCTTAATTCTGCTGCTCTTCGTCATTACGATCGGAATGTTATCCGGTCGGTTAGCGGCGTGGCTTAAGTTACCCGATGTAGCTGTATTTATTGTCGTTGGTATGTTGATTGGTCAAGGACTTCACCTCATTAATACAACGAGCAGTTCGTTAATGAATCAACTCATTCTAAGCGTGGGATCAGCTCTGATTCTGTTTGATGGTGGTAGAAATCTAAAACTGAGCGGGCTTCGTAAAGTATGGATTACGTTGACGATGCTAAGTATTCCAGGGGTCATTATTACCACAGGGGTTGTGGGCTTGGCAGCCCATTTCCTGTTCAGAATAGATTGGATATATGCTTTTCTGGCAGCGGCTGTTATTGCTTCTACAGACCCGGCTCCATTATACCTGTCTTCAAGCAAGTGAAGATTAAAGAGCGTGTTCGTGAAACGGTAGAGAGTGAATCGGCCTTTAATGATGCAACAGGGTCAATTCTGACCTTTGCTCTGCTCGCTGCAGTTACAGGTGGCGGTTCATTACATATTGGAATGATGGCTTGGGATTTTGTAAAAACAGCGGTTGGCGGTATTGTTGTGGGTGCAGTGATCGCCATAATATTAACGTATTTGGTTGCCCATTTCCGTCTTGGTGTACTTAAGGACTATACGACGATCGCGATGATTGTTGTGGCACTTTCTTCTTATTTAATAGGAGACCTTCTGCATGTTAGCGGATTTATGGCGACGTTTGTTGCAGGACTGATATGGGGAAATGCCGATACGATGGGATTATCAATGGATGATAAGCTTGAAGAAACTAGATCGTTCGCGGATAATACGAGCGTTATGATGAGAATGTTAATCTTCATTCTTCTGGGCAGTCAGGTCAATTTTCAGGTGCTCGGTCAATATTTATGGCCAAGTCTGATTACGGTGTTAGTACTGATGTTCATTGCACGGCCACTCACGATTCTTCTATGTGCATTGCCAGACCGCAAGGTGAAATGGTCTTGGCGTGAGCTTATATTTATGATGTGGGTACGTGAAACGGGTGTTATTCCAGCTGCTCTAGCAGGTATGATCGCTGGGTTAGGGGTGGCTCATGCCGACGTTATTTCAGCCGTAACATTTATGGCCATCATGCTTACGATTCTAATTCAGGCGAGCACAACGGCTTTCGTAGCCCGCAAGTTAGGGCTGGAAGTGAAATCGGTGCCCGGAAACAAATAAGATTCAAAATGAAAATAGCGAAGAGCCCTGCCATCTCATGCAGGGCTCTTTTAATATGGAAATCACAATCTCCTCAGTTGAGGCTCATCCGTCTGAAGAGTAGACTTGTCTCTTCGATCCAGAGTCTGGCTCCTACGGTCATACCCGCATTTACAGCGTAGATGAGCGACGTCGTGCGCCGAGTTTCTTTCAAATCCGGGATATGAATAGAGACTAGATCATTGTCTGCGAGCAGTTGACTCCGCAAATAAGATTTAGGTAGTAGCGCTGCTGCTTTGCAGGTTGGAAGTAATCGTACAATGGCCTCAAAAGAATCCATTTCCATGCGGATGTCTGGAACGATGCCAGTACGATGAAATAGATCGTCCGTTAATTTGCGATACCAAGTTCCTGTTGAAAATATAATCATAGGTAGACCCTGCATGAGCTCCATACCCGCATTGGGTTGGTCAGTCAGCGGATGGTTTCGGGGGAGCACGAGTACTAGATGGTCATCAAAGAGAGGAATGCAGCGTAGTCCAGTCTCTTCTATAGATGAGGCGACAATGCCCGCATCCACTTTCTTATCACGTACTGCCGAGACAATCTCGTGCGTTTTGCCCGTTATAAGTTTCAACTCTGCTGTAGGGTGTTTCTCCATAAATGCATTAACCAAGGGAGGAAGTGTCGTCTGAAGCGTCGTCAAGCTAGCGCCTAAGGTGACAGCAATTTGATCATCTCCTTTGTACTTAGCAATCACCTGCATGAATTTAAGCTGCTGCTGTCGTTGCTCAAGTGCGAAGGTATATGCTGTTTGTCCAAAAGGAGTTAGCTCCAAACGCTTGCCACGGCGATTAAAAAGGCTGACGCCTAGATCTGCTTCAAGTTTTGCAATTTTACGTGAGAGAGCGGGCTGTGATAGGTTTAATAGCTTCGAAGCTTTGTTCAAACTGGATTGCTCAACAACGGTTGCAAAAACATCGAGATCTTCAAACAATATATTCACCTTCCTGATATTAGGGTATAAAAATAGGAGGCATATTACCTCTTATGCGTTTGTGTTATAACTATTAATAATAATATTGCAATTCCATTATAAGATAAAAAGGAGTAACATGAAAAGTGCCACAAGTTGTTCACACTTTTATGGAACTTGGGCTATTCTTATGAAATGTTGATTTTTGAAAATGTTGTATATGAGAAAGGGGTACGTCAATTTATGAAGGGTTACTATGCCAGAAAGCTTCACTCGCTTCTGGGGGTCATTCCGCTCGCTTTATTTTTTATTGAGCATGCGCTGACGAATTTTGGCGCGTTTGAGGGAGGGCCTAGCCGGTTTAATGCAGGGGTAAAACTGCTCAATGACCTTCCGCTTGTACTTGTGCTTGAAGTTGTGCTTATCTACTTACCACTTCTTTATCACGGTGTGTACGGGCTGTATATTGCCTATCAGGCGAAGCCAAATAACGGTCGCTTCGGTTACGAGCGCAACCTGCGTTACTTGTTGCAACGTGTTACCGGGGTTATTACGTTCGTCTATGTAATTTGGCATGTGTATGAGACTCGTATTCAAGTGGCGCTTGGTAATGTGACACATGAACAACTAGGTTCAGTTATGCATGACATCGTTACTCAGCCTGTATTATTTACACTTTACTTAATCGGTGTTATTTCTGCATCTTTCCACTTCGCTAACGGCATCTGGTCTTTCCTTGTAAGCTGGGGAATCACGGTTGGGCCGAGAGCACAACGCGTATCTTCATATATTTGTATGACATTATTTGTCCTTGTTTCTATTATGTTTGTATTGTCTCTCATTGCATTCCGCAGAGTAGAGTTCCAAGAAGCATCCGTATGGATTGATACGGTTAAGTCAGTTCTAAGTTAAGGAGAGTGAGCAGGAATGGCAACATCTAATATTATTATCGTGGGCGGCGGCCTGGCAGGGCTTATGGCTACCATCAAAGCAGCAGAAGCAGGCGTCCATGTTCACTTATTTTCATTAGTACCCGTAAAAAGATCGCACTCCGTTTGTGCACAGGGCGGTATTAATGGCGCTGTTAACACAAAAGGGGAAGGAGATTCTCCTTGGCTACACTTTGATGATACGGTATACGGCGGTGACTTCCTAGCTAACCAACCTCCGGTTAAAGCCATGTGTGATGCTGCACCAGGTATCATTCACTTGATGGACCGTATGGGCGTTATGTTTAGCCGGACACCGGAAGGACTTCTGGATTTCCGTCGTTTCGGAGGAACTAAATTTCACCGTACGGCTTTTGCAGGAGCAACAACGGGACAACAATTGCTATATGCACTTGATGAGCAAGTTCGCCGTCATGAGGCAGAAGGTCTTGTAACGAAGCATGAGCATTGGGAATTCTTGCAAGCTGTTGTAGATGATGAAGCGTATGCCGCGGTATTTGTGCTCAAGATCTGCGTTCAATGGAAATTCACACGTTTGCAGCGGATGCTGTTATTATGGCGAGTGGTGGACCTGGTATTGTGTTCGGTAAAACTACGAACTCCGTCATTAATACGGGAACTGCAGCTAGTGCGCTATATCAACAAGGTGCTTATTATGCGAATGGTGAGTTTATTCAAATTCACCCGACTGCGATTCCAGGTGATGACAAGCTGCGCTTGATGTCGGAATCTGCTCGTGGTGAAGGTGGACGGATCTGGACGTATAAAGACGGCAAGCCTTGGTACTTCCTTGAAGAGAAATATCCGGCATACGGCAACTTGGTTCCGCGTGATATTGCGACTCGGGAAATCTTCCATGTATGTGTAGATGAAGGTTTGGGTGTAAACGGTGAGAACACCGTATACCTTGACCTATCACATAAAGATCCGAAGGAACTAGATGTGAAGCTCGGCGGTATCATTGAAATCTACGAGAAATTCACCGGTGATGATCCACGGAAAATTCCGATGAAGATCTTCCCAGCAGTCCATTATTCCATGGGCGGCATTTGGGTAGATTATAACCAAATGACAAATATTCCGGGTCTCTTTGCAGCTGGTGAATGTGATTATCAATACCACGGAGCTAACCGTCTAGGTGCTAACTCTCTTGTATCCGCTATTTATGGCGGTATGGTAGCAGGACCTAAGGCTGTTGAGTATATCAAAGGATTGAAGAAATCGGCTCAAGACTTATCTCCTAGTTTGTACGATGGTTACAAGAAACAACAAACGGACAAGTACGAAGGTATCTTGAAGATGAACACAGGTAATGAGAATGCTTATGGTATTCATAAAGAGCTTGGTGAAATCATGACCAACAATATGACCGTTGTGCGATATAACAAAAAGCTTGAGCAAACCATCAGCACGATTAAGGATATGAAGGTGCGTTACAAGAATATCAACATCAATGATACGTCACGTTGGAATAATCCGGGCGTAGCGTTTACCCGTCAACTGTGGAACATGCTGGAGTTAGCTGAAGCGATGACACTCGGAGCGTTGCTGCGTAACGAAAGCCGTGGAGCTCACTACAAACCTGAATTCCCAGATCGTAACGATGAGGAGTTCTTGAAGACAACAAAAGCGAAGTGGACTCCGAACGGACCTGAAATTTCTTATGAACCTGTGGACGTTTCCTTGATTCCTCCGCGGATTCGCGATTATTCCAAAGATTAAGTAGAAGGGGGAATAGACATGGCGGAAACAACTGCTTCCCAAAAAAAATTAGTGAAGTTTATCATTACTCGTCAGGATAGCCCTGATTCTGCATCATATGTTGAGGAGTTTGAAATTCCTTACCGTCCCGGAATGAATGTCATCAGTTCACTGATGGAAATTCAACGTAATCCGGTAAACGTAAAGGGTGAATCCATTGCTCCTGTATGTTGGGAATCCAACTGTCTGGAGGAAGTGTGCGGAGCTTGTTCAATGGTTATTAATGGCAAACCGCGTCAAGCCTGTGCTGCTCTGATTGATAATCTGGAGCAACCAGTTCGTGTACAACCGATGAAGACATTCCCAGTTGTGCGTGACCTTGTTATCGACCGTAGCCGGATGTTTAATGCATTGAAACGGGTTAAAGCATGGATTCCAATTGATGGAACCTATGATTTGGGACCAGGACCTCGTATGCCAGAGAAGAAGCGTCAGTGGGCTTACGAGTTGTCTAAATGTATGACTTGCGGAGTATGTCTAGAAGCATGTCCTAACGTGAATGACAAGACGGACTTTATTGGTCCAGCAGCCCTATCGCAAGTACGCCTTTTTAACGCTCATCCAACGGGCGAAATGAATGCTGACGAACGTTTGGATGCACTCATGCAGGATGGTGGTATTGAAGGCTGTGGTAACTCTCAGAACTGCGTACGCTCATGCCCGAAAGGCATTCCGCTTACGACGTCCATCGCAGAGATCAACAAACAAACCACCAAACATATGTTTAAACAATGGCTTGGTGTATAAGCTTGAACTAACTGACACCCCTATGATTGTGTTCGATTGCAATCATAGGGGTGTTTTAATGTATAAATATGGATTAAATTTACTTTCTAATCCATATTGTTGGTTAGTGGATCATCACGCGGGGTTAATCAATCAATGAAGGATGACTTGTGAAAGAATGGAGCGTGACAACGTGACATGGTGGATGTGGATTGTTAATATTGTGGGATTGGCTGCTTTAACATATGTATTCTACAATTTTGAGAAGAAATGGACTAGTAAGGCCGTGCTCCTTGCCCCAATTACGATATATGTACTGATTTCGGTTGAAGATTTATTGGAATGGATTGATCTAATGTCTATTGTTCCGGGAAAAGGAGGGATGCGTGCACTGATTTTGATTTTTTGTCTAATTTCTGTTATTTTTTATATTCTCTATATCTTCAACAAAATTGCTGAATCTGCTATTAACAAAAATGTACAGCTAATGAAGTTAGTTAGCCGAATCAGTATGGCAGCTCTTACCTGTATTCTTTTCTTCATGATTATATATACATCCATCTATAAGCTGTTTGGTGAAACGGCCTTTGAGGGCAAGAATATTGGATCCGATCTATTAAGCCAGCTCATTTCCTTTTTATATTTCAGCGTGGCTACATTTGTTACGGTTGGTTATGGTGACATTTCAGCCGTCGATAATACTTCACGACTCGCAGTCATTATGGAGATTGCATTCAGTTTTATTACAGTAGGCTACGCCCTATCGATGCTTAGTATGTTCCGTAAAATTTTCAAGCCTGGTCCTGATGAGTGAAAAAAGAAGCCATTATTCATGGCTTCAGAAGCTTACGCAAATATTTTAATCCGTTCTTCGAAGAGGGATAGCGGAATTTAAAATCGAAGGCGGTTGTTTGCTTGAGGACACTTTTTTGATGTGAGAAGCATTCGAAGCTACTCTGCCCATGATAAGAACCAATTCCGCTCTCTCCGACACCTCCAAAAGGTAAATAAGGGGTGGCGATATGCATTAAGGTATCGTTGATGGTGCCGCCTCCAAAAGAAACTTGCTCGATAACGATGTCTTGTATCTCTTGCTCTTGACTGAATAGATACAGAGCGAGAGGTTTAGGACGATTATTAATCATATCTATGGCATCTTGAATTTTGTCATACACGATAATAGGTAGGATCGGACCAAATATCTCCTCCTGCATAACAGGCATATCCCAAGTGATATGGTCGAGCAGTGTAGGTTCAATACATAGCTGTTCTGGAGATGTTTTACCACCGCTAACGACGGTGCCTTGGTCTAAGAAAGCAGCTAGACGCTTAAAATGCTTCTCCGAGACAATATGACTATAGTCTGGATTCGTTAAAGGCTCTTTACCATAGAACTCGGTGATCTCCTCTTTAAGATGCAAAAGCAATCGATCTTTTACTTTGCTATGCACTAACAAATAGTCTGGGGCAATACAAGTCTGACCAGCATTCGTAAACTTACCAAAAGCAATACGCTTTGCTGTCAGTTTGAGCGGCGCATCCCAGTGAACGATACAGGGACTTTTGCCGCCTAGCTCTAGCGTAAGCGGAATCAGCTGTTTCGCAGCTGCTTCCATCACAATGCGCCCTACATTTACACTTCCCGTAAAGAAGATGTAGTCAAATGGCTGCTGTAGTAGCTGTTGGCTGACTTCTGCACCCCCTTCAATTGTAGCTACATAATCTTCCTCAAAAGTGTTACCGATCATTGAACAGAGCAATGCCGAGAGGTTCGGCGTGAGTTCGGATGGTTTCAGAACAGCAGTATTACCCGCAGCAATAGCTCCGATCAGCGGCGCTATTGCTAATTGGAAAGGATAGTTCCAAGGAGCAATAATCAACGCTGTACCGTAAGGTTCAGGAACGATATATCCTTTACTTCCGATATGAGTGAATGCAGTTCTCACTTTGCGCGGAGCCATCCATTTTTTTAGTTTTTTAAGGGTGTATGATATTTCTCCATAAATGATGCCGATTTCTGTTGAATACGCTTCATATTCGCTTTTATTCAAATCTTGTTTTAAAGCGTCAATAATTTGTCGTTCATGCGATACGATAGCTTCTCGTAAACGTTTCAACTGCGTTATCCTGAATTCTAAAGTCCGAGCAGTTCCACTGCGGTGAAAATGTTTTTGTTTCTGTATGAGTTCAGCCATGGTATCGTTATTCATATGCGCACCATCCTTTTTGAAATGGAAAAGATGTTCAATAATCATTATACAGGGAGGCTGTATAAAAATGAAAAAGAATCAGCAGCCTCATGATGCTGCATTTCAGGAAGAGTTATCATTAGCCCAGAATGAATTCAAAGAGCAAGCATCTAGCTATCCACCACGTGGGAGTATGAACAGTGAAGCTATGACTCGCAGGCAGTTTTTAAAGCGCAGTGGAGCGACTCTACTGGGTACAGGGATACTGGCTGGGGGTTATGCATGGTTGTGGGAACCAAGGCAATTAGATGTAACTTATCATACACTTCGCTTTGAGCGTCTCCCAGCGGCTTTTGATGGCATGAAAGTTGTCCAATTCAGCGATGTGCATCTTGGATTTTATTCTAATGAAGCTTACATAAAGCGAATTATGGAACGAATTCAACAAGAAAAGCCGGATATGATTTGTTTTACGGGAGATATTGTGGATGGGGAAGCAGAGCCTATGAGAGCTTACATGCCATATTTATATAGCTTACAGGCTCCTATGGGGAAATTTGCAGTGCTGGGTAACCATGATTTTTGGGGACAGCCGGATAAGGTTATGCAGATGTTAGGAGATTGTGGATTTAAGGTATTGGTTAATGCGAATCATATAGTGAAGAGTCAAGGACACAGCATCGCAATTGTGGGTCTAGATGATCAATTGTTAGGGACGCCTGATCCGGACAAAGGGCTTCAAGGCATCCCAGAGGATATGTTTACATTACTTCTCATGCACGAACCGGATTATGCCGATGTTACTGCAGATTATTCATTTGATATTCAGCTATCCGGACATAGTCATGGTGGACAGGTTCGCTTGCCTCTACTTGGCGCTCTGATGCTGCCACTAGGCTCTAAACGTTATATTAAGGGAATGTATAAAGTCGGACCCAGATCTATGCCGCTGTATGTTAACCGTGGTATCGGGGAAACTCATCTACCATTACGGTTTATGTGTAAGCCGGAGCTTACCGTATTCACTCTGAGAACCTCGCATACGTAATCATTTCCTTGTGGACAGGAAGGGGATATACTTAATGTTTGGACGTAGTGCCTATCATGACAAACGGCTACCCGTATGTGAAGGCGAGCGAATCAGTTTAGTGCAGATCACGAAGCAGGATGCACCGTATGTATCAGAAATTGTTTCGGACCCGTTTGTGATGCGTTATGTGACCCAAGGCACTCTATTCAATTTTTCACGTTCCCGGCGTATTGTTTCAGAGATCCTCAGTACAGGTCGTCATGGCTCAATGCATTATGGGATTTGTCTTCCCGGACGCGACGGGCCGATTGGCGTTGTATCCTTTCAGCATTGGCGTCCTGAGAAACATGAGGCCATGATTGGATATATGTTAGATCGTTCTTGTTGGGGGCAGGGACTAGCAACTGAAGCGCTCAGACTCCTTCTTGATTTCGGATTCAGAGAGCTGGAGTTGAAACGGATTGAAGGCAAATGCCATGCGGTGAATACTGCTTCGGAACGAGTCATGCAGAAGAATGGCATGCAGCTTGAACAAACGATGATGCAGAGACGAGGGTTGTTCTCGTCAGCAAGTGAAATGAAATTATACCGAATGACAGATGAAATGTATGGTATTCTTCATACTTCGGATTAGAACAAAACGAATAAAGCTATAAAGGAGAAATTATTAGTTGTGAAGGCGGAGACATGGTTTAGACATCCAGGAGGTATTTTGGTCAGCTCTCTGGCAGCAACAATGCTTTGGGGAAGTGCATTACCCGTAATTAAGTTAAGCTATGCTCATATAGGCATCGAACCAGGGGATACGTTTGAACAGTGGTTATTTGCAGGATACCGCTTTACACTGGCAGGATTAATGCTGGTACTGCTCTCCATGCTCCTTAATCGAAAGAGAAGAGATAACATCACAACCTTGCCTTGGCCGAGGCTTCTGCGTTTGGGCGTGGTGCAGACGTTGCTACAATACTTGGTTCTGTATGTAGGCTTAAGCTACAGTTCAGGCGTAGAAGGTTCTATTCTAGTGGGCTCGACATCCTTATTTCAAATTCTGTCAGCAAGGCTCTTGGACAATCGTGAACGTTTAAATGCGGGTAAGTGGTTCGGACTGTTGATGGGTTTCTCAGGCATACTGGTCATAGGATTTGCTCAGCAGGGTATGCATGTTACATTCGGGATCGGAAGCGTGCTTTTGCTTGCATCAGCGATATTTGGCGGCTTTGGTAATGTGCTTGCGAAGCGGGAAAGTGGATATGAATCTGTGATTTCTCTGACAGGGAAACAAATGTTGGTTGGTGGTCTAGGTCTATTGATCTTAGGAGCCTTAAATACAGGGCTTACCCCATTTCATTTAGATGCTGAGGGCTGGGGCTTACTCATGTATCTTTCTCTACTGTCTGCGGCGGGATTTGCGCTTTGGAATACGGTGATGAAGTATAATGATGTGGGAAAAGTATCCTTATATTTGTTCTTAATTCCTGTGTTTGGGGTATTATTATCTACTTTGTTGCTTGGTGAAAAGTTATCCATTTGGATCGGCGCTTCTTTACTTCTTGTAGTAACAGGCATTATTATTGCGAACCGGGCGGGAAGAAAGAAAGTTGAGAACATCGTTCGTAATTAGCTTTGTTACACAAATGAAATATTACTGTTACGGAACTCTAACAGAGACAGGATACAATGTACTCATGACCCCCTTTTTGAAAATATAAATGATGTTTGGGACCCGCACGTGACGGGTCCTCTTTTTTTGTTTTGGTTATGTTAAACGACGGAAAACAACGTGTGAAAGGCGTAAATAACGTAAGAAACGAGGAGGTAGACAAATCATGGGAGGAACGAATGTATGGGATGCGGAGTGGGAGGTTAACGAGGAGCAGGCGCGGACGCTGATCGGCAGACAATTCCCTCAGCTGTCATCGAAGCAAGTGAAGCGAATGGGCTGGGGCTGGGACAATACGGTTTTTCTCATCGGTGATGAGTACGTGTTCCGATTTCCAAGAAGAACGATTGCAGTTGGCTCAATTCGTATGGAAGGGAAGCTGCTGCCGAAGCTGGAGGCATATATGACCATCCCCTATCCGAAACCGTTGTTTTATGGCGAAGCAAGTGACGAATACCCTGCACCATTTCTTGGCTATACCTACGTGCCAGGAGATTTCCCAATCGGTTTGACCGAAGAACGCCGGGCTTTATCGGCAGAGACGCTGGCGAACTTTTTGCGGAGATTGCATGAGTTTCCGGTGCAGGCGGCGCTGAAGTACGGAGTTCAGCAGGATCATCGAAACTTGACGGACATAGCATCGCGCAAAGTGAAATTGGAGGGCTTTCTATCGAAGGTGGTTGAACACTTGTCGCCAGAGGAGTCCGATGTGATCGAAGCGTATATTAGCAGTCTGCAAAAGGACCATGTCGAGGCGGTGAATACACTGCTACATGGCGATCTTCATTTCAAAAATATGCTTGTGAATGAGATCGGGATCGTTTCCGGCATCATTGATTGGGGCGATCTGAGCATAGGCCATCCGGCTTGCGATTTGAGCGTTGCTTATAGCTTTTTACCACCTTACGCTCGTGGCGTGTTTTTCGAAACGTACGGAGGAGCGGACGAAGAAACGAAGCTGCTGGCGCGGCTGATAGCGGTATACATCCCCATCCTGATCTTAATGCAAGCGATCGATGACGGGAATGAAGCGATTGCGGCAGAGGCGAAATCCATCATCATGCGGGCACTGTCGGATTAGGCTCATTATTTCGTTAGCGGCTATGTGGCTATTGCTATCGGCACCATTTTGTCGTTTAAAGGCCGCGATAAGGTAAGACCCGACTTCTCTGATGCCGCTTTATGTTTCGGAACACGAAATTCAACAGAGTAGGTCGTTGCGCTAACGGGACACGATAGCAATAAGCCGCCTTTTCAACGAATGCGGTTTTCTTATGGTCAAATATCAACATTAGAATTTAACATAGCCTTTTTTTAAGGCAATGAAACAACTTGTTTCTGTTTATTCTTGTAATACACCCATTCTCTATATCCGATTTCCCTTAGGCGTGACGCCACTTCCTCAAGATCATCTGCAACGCGGGAAGGTTTATGGGCATCTGACCCGAATGTAACTTGTACTCCGAAATGGTGAGCCCGCTCTAAGATGGCATCCGCTGGATACCAACCCCCACTAAGCTTGGTTTTACCCGATGTATTGATTTCAATAGCTACACCGCATTCAGCGATGACCTGCAACGTCTCATCCAAATCCGTGTGCCTGGAATATCTGCAAAGGCAGGGTAATTGCCTTTCATGGCATCAATATGCCCAAGGATTTGAAATAAACCGCTACGAGCAGAGGCCTGGATCAAGTGGTAGTATTGTTCCTTCACAGCGATATGTGCTGTTTCGTCTAGTCCCTTCCAGCGATTGCGGTTAAATATACTCAAACCGCCAACATTATGTACCGATCCGATAATATAGTCCATTGGATAACTGCCCAATACCTGCTTATATAGTGACGCATGCTCTGGGAAGAAATCAGATTCGACGCCTAGTAGAACATCTATTTTTCCTGTGTATTCAGCTTTTAGCTTAAGTACTTCAGCAACATAGTGCTGTAGCTCAGACTTACCCATGGCAATGCGAGGAAAGGCTTGCTCTTCTTGTTCGCCAAAATAAGGAGTGTGATCTGAGATACCAATCACTTCAAGACCTGCGGCGATCCCCGCTTCAATATAATCGCGTATATTTCCATCTGCATGTCCGCAGCGGAAATGATGAGTGTGAAGGTCTAACTTCATGGATGCGATTCCTCCTTGAATTTGAAATGTACATATTCATTCTCATTCTTTATTCTCATTCGGAGCTGATAAACTGTGTTTCCGGCATTCCTTTTAGGTCGCTTAGAAATTGCTGCATGGCTGAGTTTAAGTACCTGCCTGATCTGTAAATAACACCGACGGGATGGCTTACTTCGAGTTCTGAGAGTGCGATAATTTTGAGTGTGCCGTGCCGAAGTTCGCTTGCTACAGACTGTTTTGACATAATTGCAGCCCCCAAGTTAATTTCAACCATTCGTTTAATTTCCTCACTACTCGATAGTTCGATGACAACATTAGGCACAATGCCATGTTTTTTAAATATTGCATCTGCAAAACGTCTGCCGACTGTGTCGTGGGAGAGGAGAATCAAGGGTGTTTCCCGCAGTACATCGACTGAAGCAGCCCCTTGTTTACGTGCCAATGGATGCCGCGGAGAGACTACTAACTCGAACGTGTCATAGTAGAGCACGGAGGTCATCAGATTCGGATTACGCTCAATGAGATAGCCTATGCCTACGTCGATCTGACCATTAACTACACTGTTATAAATTTGAGAAGAGGCCATGGATTGGATTGAAGTTTTGATAAGCGGGAACTGATCTTGGAAATAAGAAAGTACCCGTGGCAAAATTTGAATGGCTATTGAAGTAGTTGTACCAAGGACAATATGTCCTTGTGGTGTTTGGTCAAGGTCTGATAAACGTTGCTTCAGATCTTCGACAACAGTAAGGATTTGTTCCGCATGCTCAAGGAATACTTGACCACGATCTGTAAGAGTGACGGGTTGGTTACGGTCTACAAGCACCGTTTTAAACTCATCCTCTAAACTTTTGATCTGAGCGGATACGGCAGGTTGAGTTAAATTCAATAACTCCCCAGCTTTACGGAAACTCATGGTCTTGGAGATGGTAATCAGGGTCTCCAGTTGACTGATATTCATGCATGTCCTCCTTAGACTGTATTTCGGTCATGTTGGATCTGCATTATGCCGATCATTCTATATGTTTAAATTATATGGGATTCAAAGAGACAGAGCAATGGATGTGCAGAATAACTGTAGTTAAATGGGAAAAATTCGTCATAGTATTCAAAGAACGGCGGTTAGGACCGATAAACATAGAGGGTTGATATTAAAATTTGCTCAAATAGGAAAAACGGTTTAGTAAATAGGGAACAAAGACCCTGTCTGCTGTCGCAAATGAAATTATGATGATTTATTCTAGGGTTTAAAGTATAATTGCTTCAAATGAATTATGGGACTTTGGTACTCTATTTAACAACGTGTTATAGAAGGGGGGTATTCATTTATGAAGGCGGAAGTCATCAATCCTTTTCTGGAGTCCGCACGGATAGTCATCGAACAAGTCATTCAGGTTTCTCCATCAGCGGGAACTCTGGGTATTAAAACGGTGGAATTAATCCACGGTCATATATGGATTCAGATCGGCATGACCGGCCAGCTCAGCGGAAATATTATTTTTGGTATTCAAGAGACCGTTGCTTTACGAATGGTATCGATTATGATGGGTGGATACGTGATGACTGAGATGGATGAGATGGGGCAAAGTGCCATATCTGAGCTTGGCAACATGATCAGTGGTAATGCCAGTACCATTCTGTCCAATCAAGGAGTTAGCGTGGATATTACACCACCTAAAGTCGTGAAGAGCGAGCAAATAACTTCATTTTTACCGCAAAAAGCACTTAGCATTCCTTTAATAATGGATGGAATTGGTGAACTGGATATTCAAGTTATGATTTCTTAGAATAAGGGTAAGATGATGTAGGATGCCCTTAGGAGGAATCGGAATCGTGTTAAAAAATAAGGTAGTATTCATTACGGGTGCTTCGAGTGGGATCGGCGCGTTGACCGCACAAATGGTGAGTAGCCAAGGGGCTATTCCTATACTGGCTGCGCGCTCACAGCAACGTCTTGAGGAGACTGCTCGGTTGATTCAAGGACCACATGAGATTAGATTAATGGATGTTACTCAGGAAAATGAGGTACAGCGGACTCTAGAAGATATTATACATAGATACGGCGGTATTGATATTTTACTGAACAATGCAGGTTACGGTAAGTTTGAAAATGCTCTTGATATGCCAGCAGAAGAGTATGGCAAAATGATGGACGTGAACTATATGGGAACCGTCAGATGCACGAAGGCGGTGCTCCCTCATATGTTGCAGCGCAAGCGTGGACAGATTATCAATGTTGCCTCGATGGCGGGAAAGATTGGTACAGCGAAATCTACTGCTTACACGGCTACCAAACATGCGGTGCTCGGTTTTAGTAATTCCCTTAGACAAGAGCTGCGAGGTACAGGGATTACGGTATCGACGATTAATCCGGGGCCGATTGATACTGCTTTTTTTGAACAGGCAGATCCATCTGGATCATACGTAAACAATGTCCGTTGGCTTATGATGAAGCCTGAGCATGTAGCACGCAAAATTGTTAGGGTGATGAATACACGTAAGGAAGAGATAAATCTTCCTGTGTCAGCAGCAGCGGCTATGCGTTTATACCAACTTTTTCCCCGTCTGTCGGATAGGCTGACTTATCGCATGATGAATAAGAAGTAGATATCGGCCCATTCTGGGGCCTTTTTTTTTGTGTAATCGGGTCTAATGGATAAACATTGTAGGGTTTTCGTACACATACATTGAAAGATATTTGGTAGGGAGCCGTTTATAACATATAATGAAAAAGAATGATTTCAAACACAAAGGATGGACATACATGAGTTCTACTACTTTTGAAGCAATAGGTTTAAATACAGATTTGAATAACAAACTAATGGAATTTGGCATTACTGAACCATCACCGGTACAAGTTCAAGCGATACCTGCTATTTTGAGTGGTGCAGATGTACTTGCACGCTCACAGACAGGAACGGGCAAAACGCTTGCTTATCTGTTACCGCTATTACAATCCATAGACCCAGAGCTGAAGTCTACACAGAAGCTTATTCTAGCACCAACGCAAGAACTGGCTATGCAAATTGTACGTGAGGGTGAGAAGTACGGAGAGCAGCACGGCATTGGTGTGCTTGGTCTGATTGGAGGAGCAGCGGTAAAACGTCAGGTGGAGAAGTTGAGACTACATCCACAGCTTGTCGTAGGTACACCAGGGCGAGTTCGCGAACTGATTGAAGTACGAAAGCTGAAGATGCATACCGTTTCGACCATTGTCGTTGATGAAGTGGATCAGGTATTTCAGCTTGGTGGTGCGGGTGATGTAGATCGTATACTTCGCAGCGCGCTCCGTGACCGTCAATTGGTATTTCTATCCGCTACGGTTAGTGCAGACACAGCTAACCTCGTTAAGCGGGAAATGAATCAGCCTGTTGAAATCGGCATAGATCCAGATCAATCAACGGCAGCAGGACTTTCTCATTATTATTTTGTGAGTGAAGAACGGGACAAGATGAACATGCTGCGTCGTTTAATTCACCAGTACAAGACCAAAAAGGCGATTGTATTTGTGAACATGACGGAGACCATCGGTGAGGTAGAGGCGAAATTGAACCACTTAGGCATTGCCGCGAAGGCATTATATGGTGATGCTGATAAAATGGCACGTAGCAGCGTCCTATCTGGATTTCGTAGTGGGAAGTTTAGAGTACTCGTTGCGAGTGATGTAGCGGCACGGGGACTCGACATTGAAGGGCTGGATGTAGTCGTCAACTATGATCCTCCAACGGATTCAGAGCATTACGTACACCGAGCTGGACGTACTGGACGGATGGGACGTACAGGTACAGTACTATCTATTGTAACGAGTCGGCAATTGTTCATTATGAAAAAGTTTACGAAAGAACTACAAATTCAGCTGGATGAGCGTACACTTTTTGGTGGTAAAGTTGTGGATCCTGCATCGGCTCCACAGACTGAGCGCGAAGGGAATCGTCGTGATAAGAAAGAGTTGTCTGCAGACAACAGCCGCAGATCAAGTGAGACACGTGCTCCTGAGATGAACTCAGGTACACCTATAATCGCTCGTAAACCATTAACGACAACTAATCGTCCTATTACCGCAAACAGCAGTGTAGTGACTTCAAAACCGGTACAAGCTGAATCTAATCGTAATGGTAGTAAAGTTCAAGCTGCACCTGAAACAACGGATACAGCACAAGGCACGCCAACAGATGCTTCACCTAAAAAGGAAGCATTCCGTGGGGGGAAACCAGCAGAAATGAAACGTCTCAGCAAGAGTGAGAAGGAACGTGCGCGTAAGAACAAGGGAGCTCCGAAATGGTTGAAAGATAAGCCATCACGTGACTAGGGCCTTTAAGCGTACATGTGAAGATTATCTTATGGATTCAGCCAGCAGCTGATACTTAGAGCAGCATGCTGGCATAGATGAGGTGAAATGATGAATGATACGTCTGTATTAGATATTCAGGGATTAAGCGGAGGATACAGTCTGAACCGGCCTGTGCTGCATGATATTTCGCTTCAGGTTCAGCCAGGTGAGATGGTAGGACTGATCGGTCTAAATGGTGCCGGTAAGAGTACCACGATGAAGCATATTCTGGGACTGATGAATCCACAGAAGGGTGACATCCGTGTTAAAGGCAAGAAGAGAGAAGAAGATTCAGCTGCTTATCATGGAGCACTGGCTTTCGTACCTGAGTCTCCACTTCTCTATGAAGAGATGACGGTTCGTGAGCATCTTGAGTTTACGGCAAGAGCATACGATGTAAGCCAAAAGGATTACGAGGAGCGTGCAAAGAAACTCGCTCAAATTTTCCGAATGGAAGACAAGATTGATACCTTGTCTACCCATCTATCGAAAGGGATGCGGCAGAAGGTTATGATTATGTGTGCGTTCGTGGCACGTCCTTCGCTCTATATTATCGATGAGCCTTTTCTCGGCCTAGATCCACTCGGTATTCGCTCTTTACTTGATTTCATGGTGGAACTAAAGCAGGGCGGATCTTCGATCCTGCTCAGCTCTCATATTCTGTCAACGATTGAGAATTACTGCGACCGCTTTATCGTCTTGCATCAGGGCAAAGTCATTGCCCAGGGTTCATTGCAAGAAATTGCTCAGCAGGCGGGCCAGCCTGGTGTTCCGCTGGAGCAGTTGTTCTACAGTCTTGTGCAAGGCAGGGATTAAACATGATGGATCTTAGCGAACTACGATTGAAGCGACGCAGTCGCTTTTGGGGTGAAGTACTCCCCTATCTAGGATATGTCATTCAGAGCGGTGTTGCCGTTCTGACATTATTCCTGATTATTGCTTTCTCTGCTTGGTACACATCTCTGGTTCAGCATATACCAGCTGGTCTTCCGATTCGTTGGATCATGTTGATACTGTTCGTACCACTGACGGTGAACAGTAGCTTCCGCACCTATATGCAGTCTGCAGACACCGTATTTCTATTGCCACAGGAATCACGTATGAATCAATATTTCAGGGCTTCTTGGACGAGTGGTGTGATCTATAAAATGATCGGTGTTACCCTCGTGTTTATGGTTTCATGGCTATTGTATTTCCGTGCTGATGTAGATCCCAAGCCTTTCTGGTTATTTCTTATTCTATTATATGCTCTGAAAATAGTGGCAAGCATCGGAAGCTGGAAAGAGCAACAGATGGTGTCTAAACGGGCGTATTCATCGTATCGTCTACTGCGTTATGCAGTGATTGCATTGGCTCTTGCTGCTTGGCTATGGCAACCCGCTGGAAAAAGCCTAATCTTTATCGCTCTGCTTGTTGCAGCATACATGGCTTCACTAAAGATCCCCTCCCGTCACCTTGTGGCATGGGAACGCCTGATTGCGCTGGAGAAAATACATAGCGGTCGTGTGATGCTGGTGCTCGGTTGGTTTGTAGATGTACCAGGCCGACAGCAACGAGTGTATCAGCGTAAATGGCTATCTTGGGCAGGCAACAATATCCCTTGGAAGCCTCAGGCGGCTTATCGATATTTGCTTACGAAGAGTTTCATTCGAAGTGATATTCTTGGTATTGTGCTACGCGCAGCTGTTCTGGGAGCCTTACTCGTATGGTGGACAAGGGGAACAATGCTCGGAAGCGGCATTTATCTGTTCTTTATTTTTCTTATTGGGGTACAAATGTCCTCGTTACTGCGGTATCACAGTGAGTCATTCTGGCTAACGGTCTATCCAGTACCCGCAGAAAGTCGGCATACGAATGCTGTCTTGCTGGCTTTTCAGATTCAGCTGATGTTTGCCTTGCTCATGTGGCTTCCAATGCTAGGAGCACTTAAGAGTCAGATGAGTACTGTATTTGGTACGCTGGTAGTAGGAGTGGTGGTATGTGCGTTATTCCGTTTCTTCTTGTCACGGAAAGTGCCTAAGGATGAGGATGATGAGTAATATCACTTGCATGATATGAGGAGAACTTGAAGGCAAGTGAAATAACCAAACAAAAGACCGGGGGATTCCCCCCGGTCTTTTGTTTGGTTATAAACTGGCACTCAACAACTCATAATGGACTGCTAAGTGCTAGAGGTTTGGCTGGTTATTAATTATACCCAGAAAGAACGAGTGATAATTACCAGAAGGATGAAGAGAACCAGAATAGCTCCTGTGTTCGTGAAAATTCCTCCGCCTCCACAACCGCCACCGTAACCATATCCGCCTCTTACTTCTTCAACTCCGCTCATTGTCATTCCCCTTTCGTGCAATGGTTTGTGTTTGTTACACGGTATTGTATGTGCAAGGGGAATTTCGTGCTTGGGCAAATCACCATTCTTTTTGTAAAAATATATCTTGCGATATTTGGCACCTATTTCATATTAAGAATTTTGCTTCTGCAAATCTTGAACACCTTGGTATACGAGGTCAAAGAGGTCTTCGAGATAAGCTTCTTCAATACAAGAGAAGGCAATACGCAAATCATGTTCGCCTAGCGCAATTGTACCTACGCCGTATTGATGGATTAAATGAGTCCGCAGATCTTCGGCCTTAACATCTTTCAACTTAAGGCACATGAAGTAACCTGAATTAAACGGATAGTATTCCCAAATATCTCCATACTTGCCGCTATCAAGGATAGACTTCACCTTGTTAGCACGACCCTTCATGATGTTGAATTTCTCTTCCTTCTGCTGAGCGAACTCAGGTGATTTCAGAGCTTCAAGCACAAAGGTCTGAGATGGATGTGAGCCACTGGAAATCGTAGCCCGGATAATGCCGAGTGTTTTCTGTTCCAATGCACTGAGTAACTCTTGGTTCTCCGAGGCAAAGGTAATGAATCCAACACGGAATCCCCATACGAATTCTTCCTTGGTAGCACCGTCAATCTTCACAGCTAATACACGCGGATGGAGGTCAGCCAATCGTCCGAACAAGGATTCTTTCATCGAATCCTCAAAGAATAAACCGAAGTACGCATCATCGGTTACCGCTACGACATTAATGCCAGCTTCAGCTGCTTCTAGAATTGCAGCAATAATCTCTTCGCCTTCTTTGGTCCCGGCGTGTAGCCCGTAGGGTTGTTCGGAAAATTGAGCAGCACAATAGCTTTACCCTTATCCTTCTGAGCAAGCAAAGCTTCACGAAGTCCTGCGCTGTTAAATGTCATTTGCTCAGTGAACAGCGGATAGTTTATCGTTACACCGTGGCGACGAATGCCGAAGGTAAGCTCATAGTTTTCCCAGTTTTTATCGGGGTAAATCACAGCGTCTCCTTCATCAGTGAATAAGTCAGCAACAATACTTAGACCGTGTGTCAGGGCATTGGTTACCACTGGACTACTAAATGATTTATTTTGTAGAGAGGGATTCTCTTCAATCATTTTGGTACGCCAAACGGAGCGGAGCTCTGGTTTACCGGCAGGTGGAGCATAGCTATAAAGATCCTTCGGTTGGTAGGCAGACAGATTCCGCTGAATGACCTCCAAATGCATCGGAATACCATCTTCAGTAGCAATACCGATTGTGGCATTGTATTTCTTTGCGTGGGCTGATGCCTCTGCAGATTGATTCAGAATACCTTCCTTAGGAAAATAGATCTCTCTGCCGAGCGAAGATAACATTTCATACACATGCGCATTACCTGCTACGATACTTGCGTTCAACTGTTCAGCCAATGGGTTTAACATGGATTCCATCCTTCCAACTGTGTGTGTAATATTAAGGTTACTATCCGTTTTTACTGCCTAATATTATACCATTTGGTAGGGGAACCGTCACGGTAAAAACCAGCGGGTTGAAAGTTTATTCGTTCTTAGACTTACTCTCCATATGAGGACATGCAAGGCCTCGGATCATTTCTGCTGTTTCTTGATCTCGATCGCTGCTTCGTTGGGTAAGGCCATTTAACACATCATTTCGCTTGCTTTCCGTTAAATTTTGACCAAACTTAAATTTAGTGCTCATATGATCGGGTGTAATCTTAACGACAGCAACTCCATTTAACCTGCTTCTATATTTCGGGTTCTCTGCATCGATAGGATCATACCCACCCTCAGGTTGTAATTTCTTCATAAAAAATGAGAAGGAAGAGGCCTTTTCTTCGATATCTTTGACGACTTCAGCTGTACCGCTTACGGTAACACTTTTGAAAAAAGCGGTAGCAGGACAGGCCATGTGAGGATCGGTAAAATACGAAGGGATAATCGCATACTCATCGGCCACGCTGAAGCTGACTATAGGGTTATGTTTAAGATGCTCCATTTTCTCGCCTATACGGCTTCCATGGAAATAAAATAGGCCATTGGTATATACAAAATTAAGAGGGGTCACCCGAGGCCGCCCGTCTTCTCCTACGGTTCCGAGGAAACCGAAGGTCATCGTGGATAGAAATTGTTCAATTTCCTGTTCTTCTTCAATACTAAACTCACTTCTTCTCATGGCGTTATCTCCTTCGATAGATTTAATTTGAATTAGCATATCGAATACATTGACAATTAAAAAGATCCAATTTATATTCAAATTTATAGTCCAATTTAAGGATGATAGGTTCGGCGGAGGTAAGATGAGATGGAGCCAGCGCTACATTTAACGACGTATCTAGAAAAATATCATTATAAATATTTGGCCCTTTACTATGCTCTTCGTGAGGCAATATTGGAAGGAAGGCTATCTGCGGGTAGCAAGCTACCCTCTACACGTGAGCTAGCGGATAGATATGATTTGTCACGTGGCTGTGTTGCTCAAAGTTACGATATGCTGCTAGCGGAAGGGTATGTAGAAGCGCAAGTAGGGAGAGGCACGTTCGTCTCCCAAGCAGGTTCAATAGTAGAAAATTTAGAACCTGTGGATTCACCCATACAGCTCTCTAATTGGGGAAGGCGATTGGCGGCCCTACCAACCTTCTCATGGAAGGAGCATAGCGGCCCTGAAGATATTAGTTTTTTGAGTGAAAGCATGAGTATGTCTTATTTTCCCTATTCGGAGTGGCGTAGTGCGCTGGCTTTTGCAGGAGGTAAGGGTGGGATCGATTTACAGCAGGAGGTGCCGCCTCAGGGCGACCTGTTATTGCGTCAAGCGATAGCTGCCCATTTACGCCTAACACGCGGCATACTTGCAGATCCTGAGCATATCGTCTTGTTCAGCGGCTCGATGCAGGGAATTATGCTATTATTCCAACTATTAATGAATGAAGGAGAAACCGCAGTCGTAGAGAATCCATGTTTCAATGGAATTAGGCGTGCGCTTGCTGCCATTGGTGGACAACCTCTTGCAGCAAATGTAGATCATCATGCATTCAGCCACAGAATTGGGATTCTCGCATGCTCTTTGTCACCCCAAGTCGTCAGTATCCAACGGGTGCGATACTTAGTCTGGAGCGGAGGCGCCAGCTGTTAGAGTGGGCGCAGCGCCGCGATGCCGTTATCATAGAGGATGATTATGATAGTGAGTTCCGCTGGGGAGGGCGACCGATTGAGCCGCTCAAGACACTGGATACGCAGGAACGCGTCATCTATCTTGGTTCGTTCTCGAAGACGATGTTCGCAGGCTTGCGTCTCGGATACGCTTTGCTACCTGCGGGGCTTGTTGATCCAGTTATCCGCGCCAAAGCGATCTATGACCCGATGTCGCCGGGTCTGCTAGAGCAGCGTGCTTTGGCAAGGTTCATGGCAAAGGGCGACTATGGAAAGCATTTGCGGCGCATGACTCGAATGTATGGAGCAAGGCATCGACATTTCTGCACTCTGATGCGGGAGTTCGTATCCGAGATATTTACGCTGATGCCCGGTGATTCCGGGCTGCATGTATATGCATACTGGCAGCGTTCACCTGAGGAATATGCGGCATTCATTGAGGCGGCTAAACGGAGCAATGTTATTTTTCGAGATGCAGCGGTGTTTCATGTGGAACAGGGACCGCTGGCAGCATGCTTTGGCTTTGCCCATCTCGATGAGCAGCAGCTTACCGAAGGGGTGAAAAGGCTGGCAGCCGCATGGCAGGATGTGCAAAATAACGTCTGAAGCGTTATCATAATAAAGGTAATTATTAGTCTATCTATAGGGGGGAATGACGACATGCTGCATGCATCGCCGTCTTCTTTTGAAATATTGCCATCCCTCGCTAAAATTGTGTGCGAGCCCGGATGGAAATGGCAAAAGCGCGAGAAAGCATTATTAAATTATGATTTATTCTATGTATGGAGCGGGGAGGGAACGGTTATCCGCAATGATGAGCCGTTTGAAGTTGGCAAAGGCAGCTGTTTTCTTTTCCGGCCAGGCGATCATACAAGTGCTACACATAATCCTCAAAAGCCACTGGTGCTGACCTATAGTCATTTTCACATAGCTGAACCGATTCATGAAATTCCTGAACCCTATCGTAAGTTGTCGGAAACGGTAGATTTCGAATACATGTTGTCCCGGTATGTACGTTTGTTTCTAGTTCCTACGTATGGTGCCAAGGAAGAAGGGCAACTGATTCTGAAGCAGCTTATGATTCATTTGCTGCGCGAGGACAGGCAACAGCCAGCAGAGAAGAAAGTGAGCAACCAGCTAACGGAAGCGATTCATGAAATCGCCAATTATGTTCAGCAGCATCCGGGAATTCCACATCGGGTCGAGGATCTTGCAGCGCGTGCTGGTCTATCTCCAAGATACTTCTCTATCAAGTTCAAGGAACTGATTGGCTTTCCAGTTCAGTCCTATATTATTAAAACTCGGATTGAACGTGCGCAGCATTTGCTTCTACATGCAGGGATGAATGTTACTGAGGTTGCTGATGCGCTAGGGTATCGTGATATTTTCTTCTTTAGCCGTCAGTTTAAACAATATACCGGCAAGAACCCGTCGGAAATCAGGTAATTACTCCCATTTGTTTCGAGAGTGTAAAGTAGGGGTAAATACTTTCATACTTGCACGTTGATGCAAATGAAGGGAGGACGTATGGATGAGTTACAGACGGCGGATTCGCAGTAGGGACAGCTTCAGAGCCGGACGCATGATCTTCCGGAATCGTATAAGCCGGTTGAAAACAGGCGATTCTGAAAGCGACCTTTGGTTCTAATTCTATTAAAATTCATATAAACATGATGTACATATGTTTAATAACGAAGAGCAGCGACGGAGGAAGGTCCGAAGCTGCTCTTTTTGATTGATATGATGGATAATTTTTGTTCCATCGTGAAGATGTCTGCTAGTATAGGTAGTAAGGCAATTCATCAGCGGCCTATTAGACATGATAGAAGGAGATACGACTTATGAATGAAGCATTTGATGCAAATACAGAAGAGGGACGCCGGTTACTACTCGTTGAAGCGGAGCAGGTTGTCATGGGTGCTCTGGAGCAATATTCGCAGGAGATAGACCGTATTCACTTTATTCAGATATCAGATCATATTACGTATAAATTGGAATCGAATAATGGAGAGTCATTCTTACTTCGGATACATACTGAAACACTAGCCCCAGATGAAATTCGATCAGAACTTACATGGCTCGAAGCGCTAGCTCACGAAGGAATTACCGTTCCCTTAGGGATGAAGAACTTGCAGGATGAGTATGTGACGGAAGTGGTCACCGACAAGGGACGGCACTGGCTAGTTACCATGCTTCGCTGGATCGAGGGCGATCATGAGGCAGGGGAAATCAGCGAAAATCAGGTTAAACAAATGGGTTCGTTGATGGCAAGGCTCCATAAAGCTTCTCAAGATTTCGTATCTCCTAATGGCTTTAAGCGTCAGACATGGGGAGTAGCACGCTTTGAACAAGATTTTGCGCATTTGCAGAAGCATTATCGAGCATTTTTATCGGATGAAGATTTTGAACTTTATCAGCAGGCGGCGGGTAAAGTTATTCGTCACCTTGGTGAGCTACAGCCAAGCCCTAATCATTTCGGGATGATTCATGCGGATTTCCATGAAGGGAATCTAGTATTTAATGAAGGCAAGCCTTATTTAATTGACTTCGGGCGCTGTGGTTTCGGATATTACTTATATGATATGGCCGAGGCATTCATCGGGCTTCATCCGTTGCAGCGTCAGAGATTTGTGGAGGCTTACCGAGACATCGTTCAGCTTGAGGATGATGCGGAGGCGCAGCTTGAAACCTTTTTTATCAAGGCACTGATTGAGAATCAGAGCTTCCATGCGGCCAATCCGAGGGAAAAGGAAGAATTACTCGGACAAAAGCGATATTCACTCGCTTTAATTCGTCACTATTTGAGCGGAGAATTGTTTTTGTTTAATCGTATTTCGATGTGATCACGTAGCAAGGGAGGAGATGTATGCGTAGAGCTGATCCAGGAGCAGTTGCGCTGGTCACCGGCTGTTCTAGTGGCTTTGGACTACTCATCTGTGTGGAGCTTGCACTGCGGGGCTTTACCGTTATAGCGGGTATGCGCAGGCCTGAAGCTAAAGGGAAGCTAATGGATGCTGCTCAGGAGGCTGGAGTTGCCGAGCATGTTCATGTCATTGAGCTGGATGTGACCCTTGAAGAACAGGTTAAGCAGGTAGTCGAGTTAATTCATGAACGCTATGGGCGGATTGATGTACTGGTCAATAATGCAGGTACTGCCTATGGTGGTTTTATCGAAGCGATTCCACTTGAAGTATGGCGTGAGCAGATGGATGCTAACTTTATTGGCGTTGTTTCCGTAACGCAGACCGTACTACCTCTAATGCGTGAGCAACAAAAAGGCCGGATCATCCAAATGAGCAGCATCAGCGGCATCATGGGATTTCCCGGCTTTGGTCCATATGCATCTTCCAAATTTGCATTAGAAGGATTTAGTGAATGTTTAGCGCTCGAAATGAAGCCCTTTGGGATCGACGTCATCTTGATCGAGCCAGGTTCATATGGTACGCCGATTTGGGATAAGGGCTTCTCGCAAATGAGCACCAAGGACAACTCGCCTTACCGCGGCATGCTGGAGAAGGTCATGACCTTCTCCAAGCAAAGTGCTGAGCAAGGCGGAGATCCACGTGACGTTGCACGGCTGGTAGCATACACCGCCCTCCGGCGTTCCCCTTCGATGCGATATGCACTGCCGCATGCGACAAGGATGATGATAGCTGTAAAGATTCTACTGCCAGATCGTCTCTTCCAGCGGATTTTATCTATGGTGTTGTGGAAATAAGATAAGGCAATTAGCTGGGAGCTTTAGAGCGAGAAGTATGAAGCTGTCCGAGAAGTTGTCCCATCTTCACGGCATCACCCATATGTATGTTAGAGTCTAACGTAAAAGTGTCATCTTCTGTAATTAACACGACCGTCGATCCAAATTCAAAATAAGCTAGATCATCACCGTTACGCCACTGCGTGACGGTTTTGTCGTTGTAGTGGATGCTGCTGACATTCATAGCTCCCACTTTGACGACGGCGACTTCGCCTTGGTTATGGGCGATATACGTAATGAGTCGTTCATTGCGGCTTAATACGGTCTTCATATGGGTCATACCAAATTCGTTAACGGGATAAGCACGACCTTTGATATGTTCACTTTCAACCTTTACGCCAGTAACAGGCGAATGAATTCGGTGGTAATCGGTCGGACTAAGATAAAGCACGAAAAAATAGCCATGCTTGTATAATTCCAAATGAGGGGAGTAATTCAACAGTTCCTCTAAGGAATAATCTTGTCCTTTTACATTGAGAAGGGTACCCGCGTTAATACGGCCCATGGCCGTAATTTTGCCATCGACGGGGCTAGTGAGCACCTGATCTCCTTGACCTATAGGTCGCATGCCGGGCTTAAGACGTCGCGCAAAAAATTCATTGAGTGAGCGATATTCATGTATTTCTTTCTCCGCTTCATGGGCGGGGATTTGATAGCTTTTGATAAATGTAGGTATAACGCGTTTGCTGATTCTGCTATGAGAAAAACGTCCCATCATGGCGGAGATCCATTTATGTGAGGAGAGTTCGGTCATCAGCCGCAGTATTTCTTTTGCCATGCTTAATCTCCCTTCGGGTCATTACAATCATTTTGGAGTCGTTTGGGCGCTCTGAAATATATTGACATAGAATGACGTTTTAAGCAATAACCATGGAGAATAAGCTTGAGACCTAATTGTTGTTAAAAATGAATAATAAAGGGTCGTAAATACCCTTTATCCTATCAAAGAGTGTTCACGACCCGGTCAATATAATCCTGTGAATTGTGTAAATAACGTGCATATGCCATCGGTTGGCGATAGCTGTCTTTCCACGTTTCATACATTCCCGCCTTATGAAAACCGTATCTCTGATCACGACCATTACATTCGATAAAATAAGGTTTACCTAAAGAAGTTATGCCAATATCAAGTCCGAAATCGGCTACCATAGGAAGATGGCGTTCTAGCTTCATTACTATTCGCATCGATAGCTCCCTTACATCTGCAACGATACGTCCTGTTGGAATATTCGGCAAGCTGGAGGGCAGCACAACATTAACGGGAAACACGCTTCCCCCTTGAGCTACATTGGATACGAATGCATTAGATGCTGCAACTTTTGCAAACATGCCAGTAATATCCCACTGTCCGTTTATTCCCCTCTGCACAGATACACGTAAATCGAAGGGACGCTTATTGTACTCAGCCAGATTAATTCGCTCTTGTACAATAAATGGAACACTGCGCATGCGTCGCAGCAATATAACGGGAAGCTGCTGCCGTCGTAGTCGAAGGGTGTGCCAATCATGGGCACGACCACTTCGTGAAAATTTTAGTGTCCAAGAGGAACCTTTATAACGGAGTCTCATTAAACCCTTGCCCACGCTTCCTGCACATGGCTTAATAATCATATCATCATATCGCCGCATCATTTCCTTAATGGAAAGGGATGTGGCGTTTATCGTTTCTGGGAGGTGCGGGGCAATTTGTGTATCACTACATAGTACATGATGAATCTCATCTTTACCGTAACGGTTGTAAGCATTAAAAATTCGGTAACCCTGTCCGAGCATAAGTTCGATCTTGTGTCGCGAGTTTTTATCAAAATAAAGAGCTCGATTATGAATAATACGCGGTATTGGAAGCCGTATTCGAGCATATTCGTTATTATTCAGCACATACGCTAAGCATTGTCCACTTTCCAAATGTATATCCTGCAGCCGCATAAAACAGGGAATTAAGCCGAATGATCTTGCGGCTTCTTCATAGTTGGTTATCGATTCTTGCCCTGTTCTCCTCTGCGGGATTCCTTTGTGCATGGCCGCATTCACTAGAATCCCAACGTATGAAATCCACAAAGCTACCCCTCCTAGCTATCCGTTACAGGCTTTGTGTATATCGTATGCATTTCAGGCTATGGAGCCACGGACGTTTGTCCGTGTAGAAGTGGCCTATTTTTTCATAAATGATGTTAGTGAAGGGAGGGAGCTATGATGAATGAACCCCGAGTGGCGGTCATCACTCCTGGTTCGTTTGTAATTCCATCCGGGAACAGCAGCTCCGTCGAGCGAGTGGCAGAGCAATCCATCCCTCTGGCGGCAGAAGGTTTAAATATCCGTATATACGGGATATGTGGAGAAGGCAAAGATGAAATAGGGTCAGTTGGAAAGATACCCGTTCATCGTTATCCAAAAGGATCTGCCTATATTCGGTCTGTTCAAGCTTCGCTATTACACTGGCGTCCGCAAGTTATTGATGTAATGAATAGACCACGGATTGCCTATACGCTTAAACAAGCTCTTCCCCAAACGAAGGTGGCTCTGTCTCTACACTCTCTTAGTTTTATATCTGAACCTCATCTTCGTCATGAGCAAGCGGCTCGCTATGTTGCATCTGTGGATGCCATTGTAGCGAATAGTACCTATCTCGGAGAAGAACTGAAATCTCGATTTCCAGCCATAGCTGATCGTGTATATGTTAATTGGCTCGGTGTTTCGATCGCCGACTTTCCATCTCGCTGGTCACCGCAACAGGACAATTTGAGAAGAGCTCAGCTTCAGCAACAGGGGTGGACTGGGCGCAAGATCATCATGTATGCGGGCCGTTTATTACCGATTAAAGGGATTCATCACTTGCTTGCGGCATTGCCTGATCTGGTTAAGGCGGTACCTGAGGTTATGGTTGTTATTATTGGTAGTGCTTTTTATGGATCAGGTACATCCACAGCTTATGAGGCGAAGCTTCACCAGCTTGCTACTCCTTATCGGCATCATGTTACGTTCATCCCACTGGTCTCACATTCAGAAATGCCTAAGTGGTATAGACTCGCAGATGTCATTGTCGTACCTTCAGGTGAAGGCGAGGCGTTTGGTCTTGTTAATGTTGAAGCGATGGCATCCGGAGTACCCGTAGTTGCCTCTTCCGCAGGGGGGATTCCGGAAATTGTTCAGGATGGATTAACAGGCCTAACACTTCCAGTAGATCGGTTGGATAGAGATCTGTCTGCTGCTTTGATTCGCTTACTTCAGGATGATGAGCTTAGCAGATCTATGGGGCTCGCAGGTCGGAGCAGAGTTGTTCAGCACTTCCGTTGGCAATATACTGCCGACCGCTGGCACGAGCTTATGCAAATGCTTGCGAAGCGGTGACACCAGCCTAAAGGGGTGCATATGATGTTACAAGGTGCAACCCGGTTAAGGAGGAGTGAATCATTTGAAGAAAAAAAATAAAATTGTCAAATCGAAGGTGGAAAAATCTCAATCTCTATACTATGTAGATAATCCGAACATGCAGGAGCTCAGTTTGATCAAGAAAACCATAAGTCCCTCTGTAGAGAAGAAAAGTACTCAAGCTAATATTAGATCATTTGCCGTAGAAGAGGATGAAGTAAATTTAATTACTGAAATTACGGAAGAAAAAAATCAAATATCTGTAGAACGTGAACATATTCCAACAGAGGGGCGAAAGAGTACTGAGGAAAGCGTTGTAACAGAGGAACAGGTGGTCGCAACGGAACAGGTGGTAGCAGCGGAAATCCCGCTCGCCCAGCAGCTTGCCTCGAAGAAAATGCCAGACCCATCTAGAGCTTTTATATATACGGATGATCTGAGCGACGGATCTGTCACGAAAGATAAAATTGCACTAAGATCGATTGATTCCGCTAGAATTCAGCCAGGAGCGGTTGGAAATGAATCGATTGCTGATTATTCAGTAACCCATGTTCATTTAGCCGATGGCTCAGTCATATCTCCAAAGATCGCTCTGGAGTCCGTAAGAGAGGAACATATCGTCGATAGTGCCTTAACAGGAAGCAAAATTCGAGATCAGTCTATCGGCGGAGAGAAGATTCGTGACGGTAGTATTACTGTAGCTAAGCTGGCTGATCAAGTGATTGATGCCTCCAAAATTGCTAATGGATCAATCACTTCCAAACATTTGAGTAACTTGCTGATTACGACTGAATTACTATACGACCAATCCATAACGGAAGCCAAAATTGCAGCTTCAAGTATTAAGACACATCATTTAGTCAATGAAGCAGTAGATACGTCTAAACTGGCAGACGGAGCAGTTACAGGCTCTAAGATTCGCAAAGGTGAAATAACAGGGGATATGCTTCAGGAACGCACCTTGGAGGGCATACATTTTCGCAAGCAATCTTTCACAGCAGATCTTATTGAGAATGGAATGATTGGGCAGGAGCAGCTTGCAGCTGGCAGTGTAGGGCCGAAGCAATTATCACTTGATGCAGTTAGTACAGGTCATCTGCAGGACGGTGCAGTCAATTCGCAAATCATCGCGCCACATGCAGTAACAGGCAATCATTTGGCAGATGGAACGCTGCTTGGAAGACATATTGGAACAGGTGAAATTGGAAGCAAGCATCTTGCTGATCAGAGCGTAAGCTCTAGAGCACTCGCAGAACAATCCATTGGTACGGCTCATATCGTGGAGCAGACGATAACGGCTTCGAAGATAGCTGACCAAAGTATTTTATCTCAAAAAATCGCCGATGAAGCGGTCCAGTCGCGACACATTGCTAAGGGTGCAATTCATGAGACGCAGATTGCGGCGAATGCTATTCTGGCTGCTCATGTCCAGCCGGGTATCATCGCAGGAAATCATATCGCAGAGGATAGCATCCGTGGTAGTCATTTGCAGCAGTCTGTTGTCACTTCCCGCACAATCGGAAGCCAGGTAGTAGAAGCAGAGCATATTGCGGATGGAGCGATTGGCAGACGTCATGTTCAAGCAAGATCCATTTCTACAGATCAGTTAGAAAATGATAGTGTGACTACAGAGAAGTTAGCAAGCGATTCGGTTGAAGGTCACATTCTATCGCAAGAGGCGGTTGACAGCGGACACGTCCGCGCTAAAGCGATTCAGAACATCCATCTGGCTGATCGAAGCGTTGGGGCTGCTACGATTCAGGATGATGCGATTCATTCCAGACAAATTGCTGCTAACGCGGTGACGACGCATCATTTGCAGCAGGATAGTGTGAATTCCGCGATACTCCAGAATGAATCTGTTATTGCACAGAAACTGGCAGCAGCCAGCATACAGTCCGTACATCTGAGTAATGGTGTGGTATCCCCACAGCATTTGGCAGACCATGCGGTTACATCCCTCAAGCTATCACCGGAGAGTATTGCAACGGATAAAATTCAAGATTCAGCTATTACGGCGAGTAAATTGGCACAAGGAAGTGTTACGGCAGAGAAACTAGGTAAAGCTTCCGTTAGCAGCGAGCAATTAACCGAAGGAGCTGTCAATAGTAGATCTATAGCCGATGGAGCGATTGAGGGACGGCATTTGGCGGGAGAATCTGTAAGCAGTATCAATGTCCAGCCAGCATCCATTCGTTCGATCCATCTCCATGAAAAGAGTATTCTGCAGCGGCATATTGCTCCAGGAGCCATCGGCTTCCGGCAAATGGAATCCAAATCGGTAGGAGAGGCCCATATTCAGCACGGAAGTATTCGGCAGGAGCATGTGACCTTTGCGAGTATCTCCGAAGAGGCGCTACAAGATCAAGCTGTTACCTCAGCCAAGCTTGCACCTGAATCTGTGGGCAGTGATCATGTACAGCACGGAATTATCCGGCAGCAACATCTGACTTCTGCGAGCATTTCGGAAGATGCACTGCAAGATCAAGCCGTTACCTCATCTAAGCTTGCTCCTGAATCAGTGGGCAGTGATCATTTGCAGCATGAATCCATTGCTTCCCATCATCTTCAAGTAGGTAGCATTCTAGAGCATCATTTGGCACAAACAGCGCTCGGATTTCGTCATCTAGCTCCTGAATCAGTGGGTAGTCAGCAGCTACAAGAAGGGATCATTTTAGAGCAGCACCTTACCCCTGAATCGGTATCAGTTCAAGCCATTCAAGATCGAGCTGTGTCTGGAGATAAAATTTCACTGCATACGATCACGAGTGATCATATACAGCCTAAATCCATAGGTACATCCCATGTGCAGGAGAAGAGTATCCAACCTTGGCATCTAGCTCAGGTGCTGTGGAATTCAGTCACTTGGCCGCCGAATCTGTAGGTGAAGAACAACTGCAGCCGGGGATTATTAGGGAAAGGCATATGAGTATCGCTTCCATTCATCAAGAAGCTTTGCAGAATGGTGCGGTAACTCAGGCTAAGATTGCGACTGGAGCTGTGGATAGTAACCATATTCAGCCAGAAGCAATCCGAGATGTGCATCTTCAGATAGAGAGTGTGAAGGATTGTCATATCAGCCCAGCTGCCGTAAGCTCGAAGCACGTGCAGAATGCGGCGATTGATGGACGTCATCTGGCAGACCAAGCGGTGACGTCACAACATTTGGCAGACCACGTGGTTACATCCCTCAAGCTATCACCGGAGAGTATTGCAACGGATAAAATTCAAGATTCAGCTATTACGGCGAGTAAATTGGCACAAGGAAGTGTTACGGCAGAGAAACTAGGTAAAGCTTCCGTTAGCAACGAACAGTTAACAGATGGAGCTGTAAATAGTAGGTCCATAGCTAATGGAGTGGTTGAGGGACGGCACTTGGCAGAAGAATCTATAGGGAGTATTCATGTTCAACCTGCTTCGATTCGTTCAATTCATTTGCATGAAAAAAGCGTTCTGCAGCGGCATCTAGCCCCAGGAGCTATTGGCTTCCGTCAAATGGGGGCTGAATCTGTAGGTGAAGCTCATATTCAGCCAGGAAGTATTCATCAGCAACATTTGACTTCTGCGAGTATCGCCGAAGAGGCGCTACAAGATCAATCGGTTACCGCAGCTAAGCTTGCTTCTAAATCTGTAGGTGAGGCCCATATTCAGCCAGGGAGTATTATAGAGCAACATCTGACTTCTGCGAGTATTTCGGAAGATGCACTGCAGGATCAATCGGTTACCACAGCTAAGCTTGCTCCAGAATCCGTAGGCAGTGATCATTTGCAGCATGAATCCATTGCCTCCCATCATCTTCAATCAGGGAGCATACTAGAGCATCATTTGGCACAAACGTCGCTCGGATTCCGTCATTTAGCTCCTGAATCCGTAGGCAGCCAGCAGCTTCAAACAAGTATTATCAAAGAACAGCATTTGACCCCTGAATCAGTGTCTGCTCAATCCATTCAAGATCGAGCTGTGACTGGTGATAAAATTTCATTGAATGCGATCACGAGCGAACATCTACAGTCTGAAACCGTTGGAGCTTCACATGTGCAGGAGAAGAGTATCCAACCATGGCATATCGCATCTGGAGCTGTAGAATTTCGTCATTTAGCTCCCGAATCCGTAGGCGAGGAACAAATTCAGCTGGGCATTATTAATGAAAGGCATCTCAGCATCTCTTCGATTCATCAAGAAGCCTTGCAGAATGGTGCGGTAACTCAGGAGAAGATTGCTCCTGGAGCTGTAGGAAGTATTCATATCCAGCCAGAAGCCATTCGCGCTCTCCATCTTCAGACAGATAGTGTGAAGGATTGGCATATCAGTCCATCAGCGGTAAGCACAAATCATGTTCAGGATGCAGCCATTGAAGGACGTCATCTGGCTAATAAGACGGTAACGCCGCAGCATTTATCATTTACGCCTGTACAGAGCGTAACAGGTAATCCTGCGCTTCAGCAATTTGGCATGACTTCATTTGGCTTTAATGGAGGAGAGACACGGATAGAGGTGGTTGTTACGCTGGATACCCCTTATCCTAGCATCCACTACGTCATTGTTGCGATGTGTAACCATCCTGATTTCTATGTGGTTCTAAAAACACAGCGTAAGGATTCGGCTAGTCTCGAAGTTATTCGAAGGGAAGGGGGAACAGAGTCATTTGGATTTCTTTCATGGATCGCTCTTGGCTCTGCACCTTCTGAATCATCGCATCGTACGGCGCTACCTAACGATGCTGCACACGTTAATAGTGAAGTGATATCGGATGAAATTGATGGATGGAATGAAAAAGAGAATTCCCATGAAGTCGATGAATTAGTAAAATTAGATGAAGTAAAACAGGTAGATGAAGTAAAAGAGGTAGATGAAGTAAAAGAGGTTGATGAAGTAAAAGAGGTTGATGAAGTAAAAGAGGTAGATGAAGTAAAAGAGGTAGATGAAATAAAGGAAGTAAAGGAAGTGAAATTGACATCGGTGAATGAACAGAAATCTCGTGGAACGTCTAAATCGAACAGACTCTCTAAAGGAGTTCGAACCGTTAGAGATGCGGGTCGGCGCAAATAATTGAAATGAAGAGATAAGAGGCGTGGGTGATACTCCCACGTCTCTTTATTATGCGTACATGATCACGGGAGCAAGCTGATCATGATTTTATCCGTTAGTTCAGGCACAAACGCCGTTACCTGGTTCTTATGGGCAGCATAAAATGCAATAGAATGACAGATTTACATCAGGGAGGTTCATGTCCTCATGTCGAGACCGATTCTACGCAGGTCCCGTTCACATGTCCGATCTAAAATGAAGAAGCGCAAAGTTCCTACCGTGCAAGTAACTGTTAATTCAACGGAGCCTGTTGTGTCTATCATTATCCCTGCAATGAATGAGGAGCGAACAATAGCGGATGTCATCAAGCAAGCTCGTCTTGTTCATTCAGAGCAGGAGGTTATCGTGGTGGCGAATGGATGTACGGACCGGACTGCGACTATTGCTGCTTCAATGGGAGCGACTGTCATATGGCATGAACAGGCGTTAGGACATGATGTGGGTAGAACTGTGGGTACTCAGGCTGCTAAGGGGAGTGTTCTACTATATCTTGATGGTGATATGCGTATAGCCGCTAAGCATTTGCGCCCATTCGTAAATGCGGTGTTATCGGGAACCGATGTGGCATTGAACCGATATAGTGGGCCCGTTCAACAGACGAAAGCTCATCCCGTCGTGTTAGCTAAGCATGTCCTTAACACCATGCTTGCCCGAAGTGATTTAAAGGGCGCATCCATGACAGCTGTCCCACATGCGCTCAGCCGCCATGCGGTAGATACATTAGGTGCAGAATGTTTATCTGTCCCTCCTGTAGCTTTAGCAAAGGCAACGACATCTGGACTTATCATTGAAACCGTACATGAGGTGTCGGTAGGTCGTATGAATCGAAAGAGGCGAAAGCTGGGTGAGATAGATCCTCTTCAGCCTTTAGTCATACAGGATCATCTACAGGCGCTACAATGGGTAATTTCGCAAAATGGGCCCCGATGTGGGTATACGGATTTAGGGCGGCAACGAAATCGGGTAGGAAGGTGAAGCAGGTGAAACATAAAGCTGCTGGAACTCCAGGCAGGCTAAGGTCGTCTGATTCTAGTAGCCCAAGAAGAAGGGCTACGGGCAAACTTCTCTCCACCAAAAAGAAAAGTGTACCAAGTAGAACGTCTTCAGCCCTGCGCAAGTCAACCTCCTCCCGAAAGCGAAAATCTAGTATCCAATCGTCGTGGATGCGGCATGCCCTGAAAGCAGGAGTTAGAGACGGCATATTAAGTAAAAAAAATGGTGCTGAGCAGCATCGAGCGGCACTACATTTGAATCATAACATGCAGCATTCCTTTATGGAGTGGTGTTCCTCAAGTTTAGATATGCGGCCTGATTATGCCACATGATGGAGTTGTCATCTGCGTATGTAAGAGGGTATAGCCTCGGTTCAGGGGAGAAGGAATCTTTTTTTCCATTATTATTACATGTTTCGGCATCCGCAGTAGTCAGTGCATCTAATGAAGCAGATCGTCTGGATCAAGTCCTTAACGAGCTAGAGCGTCTTCCGCTACAGGAACTGATCGTTGTGCTCAACGGTTGCGACGATAACAGCTATTCGATTACCCGCAAGCACCCACAGGTAACAATCGTTCATTATGATGAACGATTGGGACATGATGTTGGGCGAAGCATTGGTGCTGGGATGGCTAGAGGAGACATCATTTTGTTCACGGACGGAGATATTCCCATTCCCGCTGAACAGCTGGCAGCATTTATGTATGCAGTGGATGGAGGATGTGATGTGGCTCTAAATGACATCAATCCATTTCTTCCATTGTTCGTGCATCAGGACGATGTGACGCGCTGCAAAAGTTTTCTGAACATGGCGCTTGGACGGAGCGATTTAGGAGCGAGTTCACTGACAGCTGTACCTCATGCTCTATCCGCAGGTGTGCTCGCAACCATAGGTAAGGAGGCGCTGATGATTCCACCTAAAGCGCAAGCTTTAGCAATTACGGGAGGTTTCCATGTCGCTCAGGTGGATACTGTGAATGTATTTGTGAGTAATCGGCTTCGTACTGGCAATATGGGCCAAGGAAATCCAGTTGCTCATATGATCATTGGAGATCATGTGGAAGCATTACAGACGGTTATGGGGCTAATTAAAGATGCACGCTCGCCCGTTCCATTGTCCCGCAAAGATGTTGCCATGCGGAGGAATGCCTAAATGAACAGTGATATAAATTTAACGAGTATTATCATTCCGACTTATAATGGTCTGCATTTACTTAAGACCTGCATCGAATCCATTCGTACGTATACGTCAGAGCCCTACGAAATTATTGTCGTTGATAATGCATCTACGGATGGAACGAGTCAGTATTGCATTCGTGAGAAGATTACTTTTGTTTCATTGCCTGTAAATATGGGCTTTCCCAAGGCCTGCAATCTCGGACTAGCAGCCGCTTCGGGAAACCGACTTCTATTGCTGAATAATGATGTGACCGTCACAGCCAACTGGTTACGAAATATGACCATTGCCCTTTACAGTGCTGCTGATATTGGTCTTGTTGGCCCGGTCACGAATGAAGCCAGTGGGATTCAGAAAGTGGAAATTGAATTTCAGAATAAGGCAGAATTCCAACAGCAGGCCGCAGTTAATAATGTGTCAGACCCTTCCCGCTGGCGTGAAGTTAAACGAGTGATTGGTATGTGCCTACTTTTCACAAGGGACATGATGAGAAATGTAGGTGTATTGGACGAGGCTTTTTCACCAGGTCATTATGAAGATGATGATTACTGTTACCGAATTAGAGCTGCAGGTTATCGCCTTATCGTGTGTGCAGATGTACTTGTTCATCATGAGGGGAGCGCGAGTTTTAAGAAGCATTCTACGGAGGATATTAGTGAATTAATCGATCGGAATTACCGATTGTTTATCCATAAATGGCAAGTCAATCCCCATCAATTTATTGAAGAGATGTAAGAGATGTAACGATACACCAGAAGGAGGAGGACTACAGTGAAAGGTATCATTTTGGCTGGTGGGACGGGATCAAGGTTGTATCCCCTGACCCGGATGGTTAATAAGCATCTACTTCCTGTCGGAAGGTATCCTATGATTATCTATGGTATTGATCGACTGCGGCAGGCGGGGATTACGGATATTCTTATTGTAATGGGTAAGCAGTCGGCTGGATTGTTTATCGATTTATTAGGAAGCGGTAAAGAGTGGGAAGTGCATTTAACCTATCGTATTCAAGAAGAAGCAGGAGGCATTGCCGAAGCGCTCGAACTTGCAAGGAGCTTCGTGGACGAGAAAGAGAGGTTTGTAGTTCTGTTAGGAGATAACCTATTTGTAGATAATTTAAAACCATTTGTCGATAGTTACATGAGGCAATCAGATGGAACGGCTAAAATATTACTAAAACATGTGAATGATGCTAGGCGTTACGGCGTCGCAGTTTTTGATCCGAATCACCCAGAATTAATTAGCCGGATTGAAGAGAAACCCTCCGTTCCACTTTCCTCATATTGTGTGACGGGAATTTATATGTACGATACTTCCGTATTTGATATTATTTCGCAAATTGCTCCGTCCGCCCGGGGCGAGCTCGAAATTACGGATGTGAATAATGTTTATGCCCATCGCGGCCATCTTGAATACGATATGCTGAAATATTGGTGGAGTGATGCGGGGACTTTTGAATCATTACAGGAAGCTGGCCGTAAATTGAAAGGAAGACAACCATGAGCCGCCATTTACCTATGCGGACAGCCTTCATCCTTTCGAGGAAGAAGGCTATTTCTATACCAACGTTACATCCAAAATCTCGACGCAAGCGTAGCAAAGAGATTCTCCGCTCACAGAGGGGAGCAACCCAAAAACAAAGGCATCCTAAGTCAAAAAGTAGGGGCTTACGGAGTCGATTCAGGAAGAGTATAGCCTCATTTAGGCCTTCACCGCTTGAAGGAGAGGTGCATAGTAAAGTCATTCCTGCCGAAACTGCGCGGCATATCCTGTCTAAGGATGAAGCAGGAGATCCTACTTATGAGGATGGCTACCGGGCAGGGTGTGCAGTTGGAGTGGAGGAAGCAATTTCGGCTCAATTACCCCCTTATACACTGCTGGCAAATGTAGGTGCTCACGATATTATTGCGGCGGGAATTCAGCAATATATCCCTCAGTTGATTCCTCTCCTATCTCCTGAAGAAGTATATCAGCGGCTTGAAAATGCATTATCCTCGAAGCAGCCCCTCTCGGTAGTTCGACTTGGAGATGGCGAGCTGTTAGCTCTTGCTCATGAAACTGTGCTACCTGTAGCGGAAGCCCAAGCGAGAGGGCCATTCCTCTCGTATGCTGGCATAACACTTCCTGATGCGCAATCGCGTGAACTGCTTGCTGAGTCTATTAAAAATTCCGGTATTATCGGTATTCCATTGTCACGATTGCCTAGTTATCAGGGACTGCTTACGCCGGTTTTCTACCATTATGGTATCCAGTTTCATCAGGTTGTATTGACTTCGTCGACTATTAACTATGCTCTACTAGAACTGGGTTTATTACAGCAGTTACTGCAAGGCAGGCGAGTACTGCTAGTTGGAAATATGGCAGGCGAGTTAGCAAATGTATTATCCACTGTAGCGGTGAATGTAGCCGGAATCATAACCCCAGTTAAGGGCTTTAGTGACATTCCTAACGTTATGGCCGCAGCAGCAGGTATTGATTTTGATATCGCCCTAGTTTCCAGTGGTATTCCGGCTGTGGTCATTTGCCAGCGTATCGCAAGTGAACTGGGTAGAGCCGCTTTGGATTTCGGACATCTTGCTAACAAGCTCGTTACAGGCGAGATTTCTTTTTATAGATAAGAGGGATACAGAAGTGGGAGGAATAGCGATGCGAGGCAAATTGCATACGGCTGCGCGCAAACATCGAGCACACAAAGGTAGCTTATCCCGTAACCGTAACGGTTTAATTCAGAGGAATACTATAGCTAAGGGTAGTAAAACTAGTAGGAAGATTATCGGTAGTCGTAAGCGTACAGACAGAGGAACTGTGGGGAACCAGCAATTTCAGCACGGGTATGAGCGAGGTTATACCTCTGGTGTCAATCAAGGGGTTGAGAGCTTTGCTGAGCCTTTTCACGGAACGAGTATTATTATTCCCACGTATAATCAAGCAGACTATTTAATACAGTGCATCACTAGCATTGAAGCCCATACAACAGATCCATATGAAATTATCGTTGTTGATAATGGATCGAGCGACCATACAGGGCAATATCTACAGCAGCGAGTCGGACAAATCCGGTTCAAGCAATTGGAGACGAATCGCGGATTCGCTGGTGGGGTCAACCAAGGATTAATGATGGCTAAAGGCGATAGTATTGTCATTCTTAACAATGATACGTTGGTCACGCCGAGGTGGTTAAGTAATATGCTTCGCTGCTTATATAGTGACTCCACTATTGGTGTTGTTGGTCCTGTTACAAATTACATTAGCGGTGAGCAACAAATACAGGTGCCATACGATGCTGTACCGCAAATGTGGGCATTTGCAGAGCAGCATAATGTGCCAGATGAGAGCCGCTGGTCCAAGGCAGATCGCTTGGTCGGATATTGTCTGTTGTTCCGGCGTGAGCTGCTTAAGAGTACTGGTTATTTCGATGAAGGTTTTGAAATTGGCAATTATGAGGATGAGGATTGGATGATCCGCGTGCGTTTGAGTGGGCGGGAGCTGGTCATTGCGGGCGATACGTTTATCCATCATTATGGCAGTGTGAGTATGAAGAATCTCGGGCAGCAGAAGTTTGAGGTCGTACATGAGCAGAATGGAACATTTTATGAGCAGAAATGGGGGAAATCCACATAAGTGGGTTCAGCAGGTTAAGGCGCTTGGGGCTGTGCGCAGTGATTCAGGAACCTCTTCTAGTTGTCAGGCCGTAGATTTCTATCCAACTGGAGTTATTATTCGAGATCAATCTGGCCGAAAGTACTGGTTGCAGGGTGGTCGGAAATTCCTTTGCAGCGAGGATATAGAGGAAAATAGGACAGCGGTGCTGGTGTCAATGCTAGATATAAATAGCATTCCAGAGGGTCCAGTAGTGGATTGGCTTTCAGCGCGGGCTGAATTAGCGAATTCCACTTCAGATGCACTCAAAGAAGGTCAGTTATTCTCTTGCGGTGATGGGAATATCTATCAATGGCAGCAGGGAACAAGAAGACCTTTTGTTTCGAAAGAAGCGGTGAGCCGGTGGATGCTTGAAGGAAGCGAAATACAGCAAATAGCTCAGGAGAAATTGTATGCTGCACCTGAAGGACTTCCAATCATCGCACCTCCGGTTCTACTAAATCCCATATTGTAACTCCAAGATGAACAAATCGCCTTCGAGAATCCGTAACTGTCTACGTTCATTCGGCATAGGATAGAGCAGGCAGATGCGGATCAGGCGGGGCCGCCTTTCGCGGTCGGTGTGAACCACATAAGGGGGGACCGGAATGCAGAGTAAAATTGATGAAATGCTTAATCATATGTCGCACTCCCAGCAGCAGATGGCTAGGGTCCTGGATGCCGAACGTCAAATGGCGGTCCGGATGTCCCAAGTTATTCATGCATTGCCTGACGTCCATCCGGAATTCGAAGGCGTCAGCGGCTTAATTGAAAATTCAGGTCAGATCAATAAGAGTATTATTGCTTATCTGGGTAGTATAGCCGATCTACAAGAGGCGCTGGCGGAAACGCTAGGCTATGTGATGAAGGAATTGGGTAGCCATGAGGAAGAGTGATCTCATACCATATGCGGAGGAGAGCTGTCGATGAGCAGAGAACAAGCATTTTTGCATATGCTGGATGCCGCCTCCAAGATACAATGGAATATCGCAATGATTCTGGAAGCCAAAGCTGTTGAAGCAGAGAAGGTACGGAACTGGACGCTCCATCATTTGAACGCGGACGCTTTTACAAGCCATGAAGACCAACTGAATGAACCTTTACAGGTGCATAGTCAGATCGTTGAGCTACTTGAAGGCTTAACTAAACTGGAAATTGGATTGTGTAGTAATCTAAAAGTCGTTCTCGCTCAGGATGAGGGATATTCCGGAGACAGCGGAGGTAGTAATGGATTTGGCGGCGACTTTGATCTTGGGGATCTGGGCAAATGAGTTGGTCCAGTAAGGAGCATGAGACCAAGCTTGCATTGGTAAGCTCCATCGCTCAAAGTCAGCAAGCGCTCGCTCGAATTCTTAGTAGCATTGCAGATATTTCTGCATATTCGGAGTTGTCGGCTCGAAATCTCCAGGAGAATATCCGTCTTCTCAGCCAGTATCAAGGTATCATGTGCGAGATGTTGACGGGTATTTCTCTGCACAGGCGCATCGATGGAATACCTACCTCACCCTGGTTAAACGCATCCCATACTGCTGTATTAATGCCGAACCGAGGAGTACAGGAGGAATAACGGATGAAGACCAAAAAAAACGTTTCCCGATCTGGCGTAGCTAAGCCGCGCAAGCGCAAGCTATTATTGAGCCGTAAGACGCGTTTGCTTAAAGTGAAGAAGCGGCGACTAGTTAAAGGTAAACTAGGGACGAAGCATGCGAAGAGATTACGTGGAAGTAGAGGAGCACGCTTACGTAAGCACAGACGAATAAAGCCTGTACTGCCTCTACCTGTTAATCAGATTGTAGATACAGGTACAAGTCCGGATGTTGCATATAGCCAAGGCTTTGATGAAGCGTATAACGAAGGATTCAACGCCGGATTTGCTAAAGGGTACGAGGATGGGCACCAGCTAGCATATCAGTCGAAATAATCGAATAATGGGATACAGTCAAGCCTTCAGCTCCATGGATAACCATGGGGCTGGGGGTTTTTGTGTGATGTGACATGCAGGGCAAACGCCAATTTAACGCCTGCAAGGCTGTCGTCCATGATGCAAGTATCTCTTCCGCATATATTTATATTGTCCTTTGAAATCTAAACAAGACAGGGTGAAGACTGTGGGTTATGAAGCTGTTGCAGGAGAAAGTGGGGGCTACCAGCAAGGCTATGGTGAAGGTTACCGTCTCGGTGTCTGTGAAGCGATCCATCAGCGGCTACCGGGTCCAGAGCCTTATTTTCGAAATATGAAGGTATTGTTTATTCCCCAAGGCTTCCAAGCCATTGACCAAGGTGTCTCGGCAGCATTACAGAGCTTGGTACGGGAATGTACCATTGGTGATGCCTCCCCAATGCTGGAGTTGGCGAAGAAAGAACGACCCGATTTAGTTCTCGTACTGAATGGTCTGCATGTGTTCCCAGAGAACCACATGGACAGTGTACGACAAATTCGGGAAATGGGGATCAAAACGGCGGTATGGTTTGTGGATGACCCCTATTTTACACAAGATACAGCGCTCTTGTGCACAGGATATGATTCGGTATTTACACATGAGATGAGTTGTATTCCATTCTATCGAGACCTTGGTGCAACTAATGTGCATTACCTCCCCCTGGCAGTGAATCCAGTTATGTTTAAGCCTCAGCGTTGTAAACCTGAGCATTTGTATGATGTTTGTTTCATAGGTAATGCGTTCTGGAATCGCGTGGCTATTTTTGATGAACTAGCACCGTTTTTAAATGATAAAAAGGTGATGATAGCTGGCGGTTTTTGGGAACGTCTTTCACAAACAAGGCTGCTTCAACGCTCTGTTCACATGGGATTTATACCGCCAGAGGAAACTGTTCATTATTACAATGGAGCAAAAGTGGTAATCAATATTCACCGCCCGACGCAGCAAGGTCAGGATAACCGCAATAGCTTTCAGTTGCACGGAGAATCGATAAACCCTCGAACATACGAAATCAGTGCCTGCGGTGCCATGCAAATTACGGATATCCGTTCGGATTTGTCCCGACATTATCGGCCTGGGTATGACATTGAAACATTCGAGACAGTCGAGGAACTGAAGAATAAGATTACGTATTACTTGACCCATGAAGAAGAAAGGCTGAACATGGCATGTCGCAGTCTCTGGACGACAAGTCAAGAGCATACGTTTGAGTCACGTATGAAATCACTGCTGGCGTATGTCTAAATTATTTTAACTTGAAGGAGTGTCTACATGTCAATTCAACGTCGGCGGAGAAAGGCTTCGCCAGTGCATACAGTTCGAGGATCCGTTGCATTTGAAGCTAAAATGCAAGGACGCGAGGCAGGGTACCACGGCGGCTATGAGGACGGATATGTAAGAGGAAGAGCGGATGTAATCGCGAGTCGCCCTGCAGAAGTATTTCCTTTTCGACAAATGCATGTCTTGTATGTGACCTCGGGTAAAGGCTACCCATACTCTCCTTTGGATGAAGCCATTGCGGCTACACTCCGGACTCAGGTGGCTGAGGTAACGGTGATCGAGCCAGGGCAACCAATCGCTGAAATGGCCATCCAGATGAAGCCCGATCTCGTTCTCGGTCTGGACGGTATGTATTTACCGAACGAACAGATCGATGCGGTCCGTGAGAACGGTATTCGCACAGCGATCTGGTTGACGGATGACCCCTATTACACCGATATGACCACACAGTCTGTTACACATTATGATTATGTGTTCACACTGGAATCCAATTGCATACCGCTCTACAAAGAGCTCGGATGTGTGAACGTGCATCATCTTCCATTTGCAGCATATACCGGGCATTATCATCCCCTCAAGACGCCTTCTCCGGTACGCAGAGAAATTAGTTTTATCGGATCTGCCTACTGGAATAGGGTTAATTTTCTGAGTCCCATTATGGGTAATTTGATGCAGCATAATACGATGGTTAACGGAATTTGGTGGGATCGTTTACCTGAATATGGTCTATATCAACACAAGATTGAGTTGAACAAATGGATGGGACCTGAGGATACGGCAGCTGCTTATAATAGCTCCAAAATCGTCATCAATCTTCACCGCTCACATGAAGATGATTCAGTCAATAACAATGCAATTAAGATTCCAGCAGGATCGCCTAATCCACGCACGTTTGAAATTTCAGCATGCGCCACTTTACAGCTAAGTGATAGTCGGGATGACTTAACCAAGTTCTATACACCAGGTGTTGAAATTGAAACATATAGCTCACCTCAGGAATTGCTGGAGAAAGTTGAATACTATCTTACTCATGAGAAAGAACGATGCGAGATAGCACTGAACGCGCTTCAACGTACGTACCGAGATCATACGTACAATAACCGTATTCATGAGATGTTGTCCATCATTTTCCCTTAATCTACAGCGATTTTGGATGAATGGAGGGGATCAAATGACGTGCCGGCAATCGACGGATACTAATATATTATATGACCCGGGTGAATGGAGGTGTGGATCGTATCCCTCCCTCTGGTAGTACGATCCGAAATGTATGTTAACGCGCCAACCTAAGCTGCTGTTATTCTCTCATGTTAGTAATAGCGGTAGTATTACGGGGGCTGAAAAGCTACTTTTATTATTTTGTCGTCACATGGCTCCCTATTATGAATGTATTATGGTCGCTCCACAAGAAGGTAAATTAACAACGCATGCCAGAGCACAGGGGACATCCGTACGGATTCAGCATTTTCCGCTGATGCACACGATGTATGAACCAGACCAAGATCTCGCTCAAAAGGTCTTTGATCTGCATCTTCATCCCGAATATCAAACGGTAGTTCAACTTATTAAGGATTGTTCACCGGACGTGGTAATGACCAACACGGTGGTCAACATCCTGCCTGCGATGGCTGCTAAATCCTTAAACATACCTGTGGTATGGAAAATCACTGAGGTTATGCGAGAGACTCCGTATACACCGGTCGCTATCCAGCTAATTGATCAGTATAGTGATTGGGTGATCGCGATCTCTAGAGCAGCGGGCAGCATGCTTGAAGGGCATATCTTATCTCCGATCAGCTACCTCTCTCCTTCCGCAGATCATACAAAGTTCTATCCATCCAGCAGCTTGGTTCGGAGAAAGGAACGCAGGCGGTTATCCCTGAAAGATCGTGAGTACTGTATTGGCTACATCTCGGCTTTTATTCATCCAGAAAAGGGTTTACGAGAGTTTGTAAGTATGGCTTTATCTCTTTGTGCAGCACATCCGATGTGCCGCTTTCTCATCATTGGGCGTCCTGCCGATTTGGCGTACTATGATAGCTGCATGACAGAAGTGAAACAATCGCCTTATAAACGCCGATTTCAATGGATTCCTTATGTTGAGTCCGTGCAGAAGGTCTACAGCGCAATGGATATTCTAGTTGTCCCTAGCATGGTTGCTGAGGGATTCGGAATGACGGCGCTAGAAGGCATGTTATGTGGCACACCCGTGGTTGCCTACTCTAACGGTGGTCTAGGTGAGATGATGGAACAGACGGGCAATGGTCATTTGGTAGCAACGCCTGGAGACTTTTTGATGCTTGCCGCCAAAGTATCAGAAGTTCTGCATAACCCTGCTGCGCTTACGGCATCAGGGGAGCATAATGCCCGTGCTGCCCGAGATTTGTATGGTATTGAAGCTTATATAACAAAGCTGCACCATTTAGTAGGGCAATGGCAGCTTCATAATCCCTCATGGTTTCAAGCGGAACTAGGAGATGTACCTCAACCAAATACCTCTGATTCCTCCAAGGTAGCGAATGATCGATCTCCTCGAAGAAAGAGAACCTCTCGCAAGAAATTTCGCTTCATTAAACATGCCAAAAAACTTCCCGCTCGCCGGGCAAAAAGAAAAAGCAGCAGATCTACTGCAACAACAAAAAGTAGACATAAACGAAAAATAGGTAAAGTTCGGTCATCCTCGAAGTATCGTAAACACGGATAAGTGAAGGTGGAGACGACTGCATGAAAATTATGACCATTTTAGGTACACGTCCTGAAATTATACGACTGAGTCTTATCCTACCCAAGCTGGACCAGTACGCAGAGCGGCATATTCTTGTGCACACCGGACAGAACTTTGCGGATAGGTTAAGCGGTATATTTTTCAGGGAGATGAATTTACGAAGTCCCGATTATGTGCTACAAGATTCAGCAGCCTCATTGGGAGGGCAATTGTCTGCCATGTTCTCGCAGATGGAAAGGATTCTGGAACAGGAGAAGCCTGATACCATTCTGCTGCTTGGAGACACCAATAGCGCACTATGTGCCATACTAGCGGAGCGACTGGGATATCCCGTCGTGCATATGGAATCTGGCAACCGCTGCTTCGACTTGAATGTGCCTGAAGAGAAGAATCGGCGTGTTATTGATACGATCTCATCCATTAATATGCCGTACACGGAGCAGAGTAAGAAGCATCTGCTCGCGGAGGGTTTTCCTAGTCGTAGGATTGTGCTGACAGGTAACCCCATTTATGAAGTTATGAAGCATTATGAACCGCAAATTAACGAAAGTGATATTCTAGACCAGCTTCAACTTAAACCAAATGACTATTTTCTAGTGACTGCCCACCGTGCGGAGAATGTAGATCAGCCTGAGTCCCTAATGCAGATTATCAAGGGTTTGAATCAAATCGCAGAAACACATGACCGCCGAATTATATGTAGCATTCATCCTCGGACGGCCTCGCGGATGAAGGGACAGACTGAACTGTCCTTGCATCCTCTAGTAGAATGTCATGAACCCTTTGGATTCTTTGACTTTGTCATGCTTGAACGTAGCACCTGCTGCGCACTTACCGACAGTGGTACCGTTCAAGAAGAATGCTGCATTATGCAGGTACCGACCGTGACGATGCGGCGGACAACAGAACGTCCTGAGACCGTGGACTGTGGAAGCAATATCGTATCGGGTGTGCAGGCAGATGCAATTGCTGGTGCAGCATCACTCATGCTGCACATGAAGCGTCAATGGCAGTGCCCGCAGGGTTATTTGGCGGAAGATGTATCGGATAAGGTTGTTAAATTTCTGCTTGGAGGGAAAGTTCATGTTTGAGAATAAGCGTATATTGGTGACCGGAGGTACCGGTTCATGGGGTTATGAGTTGATTGCACAGTTGCTTCCACTACAACCTAAAGAGGTAATTGTCTATTCCAGAAATGAATCCACACAGGTAGCGATGAGTCGTGAGTTTGAGAATGAACGTCTTAGTTTCCGTATCGGAGATATTCGTGATAAAGAAGCACTGACAACAGCATGTCAGGATATTGATTATGTGTTTCATCTAGCGGCGCTAAAGCATGTTCCCGTGTGCGAAGATCAACCGTATGAAGCACTTAAGACTAACGTCATTGGAACTCAAAATGTTATTGAAGCTGCCATTGATAATAACGTCAAGAAAGTATTCTATATTTCGACCGATAAAGCAGCAAATCCATCGAATTTTTACGGTATGACGAAGGCGATTGGTGAAAAATTGATCGTCTACGCAAATCTGCTACGCAGTGAAACGAGATTTGTTACGGTTCGTGGTGGTAATGTGCTAGGAACAAATGGAAGTGTAGTGCATGTATTCAAAGATCAAATCCGCAACAAAGGTCAGGTATCGATCACAGATGTAAGAATGACCCGTTTCTTCTTTACACTACGCGATGCAATTACTCTGCTATTCAAAGCTGCTGAAGAAAGTACAGGTGGCGAGATTTTCGTAATGACGATGCCGGCTTGTAATATTGTTGATCTGGCTGAAGTTTTAATCGAGGCATCAGGTAGAGATGATGTAGAAATTGTAGAGACAGGAACACGTCCAGGTGAAAAAATCCACGAAATTCTCATGAGTGACTTTGAGAGTATGACGACCGTAGTTTACGATGAAGAGTATCTGGTTATTCTTCCTACACTTAATATGCCAGAGCTTAAGGAACGATACAGACATTGCGAACCAGTCTCTTTCAGTAGCTTTAGCTCTAATTATGATTTAATGAGCAAAGAGGAGATACGGGATATCCTACAGCGTGGGGGATTCCTGTAATGAAGCTGCTTATACTTGGAGCAGGCGGAATGGCGGGCCATATGTTAGTGGATTATTTCAAAAGACAGGGCAAGCACCATGTGTTCTATACGTCCAGAGACCTCCGAAATTCGGAGGGTCTGGTACTGGACGTTGCAGATATGGCAAAGGTCGATCAGGTTATGGAGATCGTTAGACCAGATATCGTTATTAACGCGATTGGCGTGCTTAATCATTTCGCCGAGAAGGATAAAATGAATGCATATCAAATTAATGGCATACTTCCGCACCAGTTACGGCGAGCGGCGGATGCGATCGGTTCGAGATTGATTCATATTAGCACGGATTGCGTATTCGAAGGCACGCGTGGAATGTATTGTGAGGACGATACACCAGATGGCATCAGCACCTATGCGATAACAAAAGAACTGGGAGAGGTTCGTGCGAATGGACATTTAACCATTCGAACTTCAATTATCGGTCCAGAAATACGTCATGGCGGCATTGGACTCATGCATTGGTTTATGCATCAACATGGTACGGTGAACGGTTATCGTAATGTATTTTGGAATGGAGTAACGACGCTGGAATTGGCTAAAGCGATTGATGCAGTCATGCAGAAATCTCTGTCAGGTCTCATCCATCTGGCACATCCTGTACCGATCAGTAAATATGAGCTGCTCTTGTTATTCCAAGAAATATGGAATGTGAAGGACGTTACAGTGGTTCCGAGAGAAGTCCCTATTCAGGATAGAACGCTGTCCTCCATCCGAAGTGATTGGAGCTATGAGGTTCCTCATTACCGTGACATGCTGAAGGAGTTGGAGAGATGGATGCGAGAGATGCCCTCCGAAAGCATGTAATCCTTGTCACGGGTGCATCAGGTTTTACAGGTTTTCATGCGTGTAAGTATTTTGCAGCGCAGGGTATGGGCGTTGCTGCACTTGTACGCGATGGTAGTATAATGGAGCCGATCGAAGGCGTCCACTATTATCCCTGTGATCTGCTTAATAAAGAACGTCTTCAAGAGCTGGTTAGGGAAATTGCTCCAGATGAAGTGCTTCATCTCGGAGGTAAAAACTCGGTGCCTGAATCTTGGTCTAATCCACTATTATATATGGAGACGAATATATTCCCCACGCTTTATTTACTGAATGCACTTCGTTCATTCCCCTCCACCAAAATACTAGTCGTCGGCTCTCTAACTGCATTCGAACTAACGCCTCCCTTCGAAGCACCCCATCCGTATAGTCTTAGTAAAAGCTTACAGAAAGCGGCTGCGCTCTCTTGGGAGAAATTATATGGTCAGCATGTGATGCTTGCTGAACCCTCCAATTTGATCGGTCCCGGGCCATCTACTGGTTTCTGTTCCTTACTTGGAAGACATATCGTTGCCACGGAGCGGAATCAGCAGACCAATACATTTCAAATTTCCTCTCGTTATACACGCCGTAATTTTCTAGATGTTCGTGATGCGGTTAGGGCATATGGCATGATTCTCACACAAGGAAAGTCAGGAGAGATGTATATGGTTCGTTCGGCAGTTGAGCGAACCTTGGGCGATGTGAGTGAGCTGATGATTGGATTATCAAAGGCCAAAGTTCCGGTGACTTGGGAAGAGGTGGGAGAAACAAACCTATCCAGTCAACGTACAATAGAAAGTCCCATAACGATCGGTGAATTGGAGAAGCTAGGATGGCAAGCTTCGATCTCCATTCTGTCATCTCTACTGGACGTGCTTGATTATTATCGAAAGGAAGGAGATTCCGTATGAAACCGCTGGTTACGATTGTCATTCCTTTTTATAATGATCCATATATTGATCAGGCACTTCAGAGCGCTTTGTCACAATCATATGCTCCTATTGAAATTATTGTAGTTGATGATGGTTCTACCATGCATACGGAACGAATACAACCCTATCTGCCCCATATTCATTATTTGGGCAAAGCCAATGGAGGCACGGCTAGCGCACTAAATCATGGTATCCGGTTCGCAGCAGGAGAATATATCGCTTGGCTTAGCTCAGACGATGTGTTCTATCCAGATAAAATCCACAACCAAATCTATTATATGCTAGAACATTATGCATGGATTTCTCATACGAATTTCAACTATCTCAATAATCAAAGCCAGATCACCCATCATCGTGCGGGGTATATTTGCACGAATGATATTCTCGATTTTTATCGCAGTTTTTTAGAAGGTAATCCAGTGAATGGTTGCACGGTTATGATGAAAAAAGATTTATTTTACCGTGTGGGGATGTTTAATGAACAGTTGACATATACGCATGATCTAGATTTATGGAGACGTGTGATCCAAGCGGGAATTTCCTTTCCATATCTGGATGAAGCGCTCGTTGGTTATCGCTGGCATGATGGCATGGGAACGATGAAGCATAGATCCGTTATTCTGGAGGAAATTGCAATAACACAACGAAATGTGATTCATAGCCTGTCTCCAATTGTTGCTGCGATGGAACGGCAGCGGAGCTAACTTTAGATTGGAGTATTAGCGCTATGGAGAAGAGCTCATGAAGATACCGGGACAACCGTGCCGGTGTTTTTGTGTTGACTCGTTATATTCAGGGTAGACAAGTGGATACCATGAATATTTTCAGTCAAACAGGGTTCTTAGATGTGTCCAAATGCGCGCCGATTCAATATAATATCCTATCTGAATATTGCCGCGACCTTATGTCAAATGACCGCAGCACTCAGCGCGCAGATGAGATTGCGTGGAAAGGAGAAGGCATGAGAATATTACTCGCTACCTTTTGGCTTATTCCCCATGTTGGTGGAGTGTGGAAATTCATGGAACAAATTCAGCATAGGCTGGAGTCGATGGGACATGAGGTTGATCTGCTAGGAAACAGCCCCGATTATAAAAAATTTCATATTTACAATCGGAACCGGGAATTATCCAAAGAGTTCATTCGTCCGTTCCTCTCAGCAAAGCTGAGTAAAGAGTACTCACCTTTGCTGCATCGCGATTATAATATTAGTTTTTATGAAGAAGATCGATACTGTATGGAACTAGCGGCAGCTTACTTCGGTTTGGACCAATATGATGTTATTCATACGCAAGATATTTTCTCTGCACGAGCGTTAGGTAGAGCGAAGCCTGCACATGTACCCTTGGTGGCCCATCTTCACGGATCCGTGGCTACGGAGATGAAGAACCATTTTCGGATGAATCCAGATATGGGCGTTGACGAACATTCAATTGCTTGGAAATATTATGATTCGATTGAGTATTATGGGGCATCTTCGGGGAACACAATCATTACAGCTAATGAGTGGCAAAGAAGTGAACTCGTTGAATATTTTGGAATTCCTGACCCAAATATTCATGTGTTTCAGTATGGCTTAGATACGGAGAGCTTTTGGAAAAGAGCAAATATGGGGACATCCATTGAGCGTCCAGCGAATAAAAAGGTTATCATTTTCCCAGCTAGACTTGCCTTTGTTAAAGGCGTTAACGTGCTCATCTCTGCACTGGCACTGCTCAAGCCTGTTCGTCAGGACTGGGTTTGCTGGATTGTAGGCAATGGAGAGATGAGAAAAGAATTAGAGCTCCAAGTCGCAGGTCTTGCCCTTGAGGATGATGTGCTATTTCTTGGCGAACGAGATGATGTACCCGCCTTGTTAACACGTTCGGATATCTTCGTTCACTCATGTATACAGGACAATCAGCCTTTCTCGGTTATGGAGGCACAGATTGCTGGCCTTCCCGTATGCGTGTCTTCCGCAGGCGGACTGCCAGAAATGGTTAAGCAGGGTGTCACGGGTTTCGTAACGCCTGTTAATGATCCTATAGCGCTATTTAAACAGCTTCATCTCTTGCTTGAAGATGATGAATATCGTATAGAAATTGGTAAGAATGCAGCAGCTTGGGGAAGTACACATTGGTCGCTCGATGTGATGATTGAGCGTCTTCTTTCCGTCTATCATTCTGTGATTACTGAGGGGAGGTAGCACATGGCGAATGAAGAGTTCAGGGTTATAGGCGATTTATACAATCGGATTTTCGTCACACCTTCTTCTCACATCGATCTGCTTGTACATTACAATACATGGAACCAGATATTTGCAAATTTGCCCAAAACCTATAAGTTACCCGATATGCCTGTCTTGCTTATGGATCAGCCCACGCGAGGTTCCAAATGAAATGAATAATAGGCTCTTGGCCACTGAAAAAGTTTGTGATTTAAAGCTGAATGTAACAGATAAAGGCGACATTCCATTCTATTTGAATGAAATGTCGCCTTTGTTGATATTCGAATTAGTGAAGGAAACTTAATTGTTCTGAAGAAGCGTAATCGCGGGACTATGCTCTCTGATTTCAATTGCTAAAAGCGGCATATTCATTGAGAAATCAGAGGGCAACAGCAATCGGATGACAATCCGTTATCGTAGCGGCTGTCCACATGAATGTGGGTAGAATCTTTATTTAATTAAATACTCTCATCTAAATGAACACCAGCTAGCATTTGTGTCCATAAATGATTATTGCCTTCCCAGATCTCCGTATCGGGAAGCACAACAGAGCATACTCGCTCCAGCGGACAATCCTGTTCGATTAGTCCTTCGACGGGCCCATGATTTACAAGCAGAATGTTGAACTCATGAACAACTAAGTTTGAGAGTACCTCTTGCAGCTCAGCGGCTTGTTCGAAGGTTCCTCTTGTACGAATAAACAGAATATGCTTACTGGTCGCTGCCTTATGAAGAAAACGCTCAATACGGCGATCGTATTTGGCTTTAATTTCAGGATACGCTTCCAGTTGAGTAGGGGAATTATTGTGTGTATAAAAATCGTGATTGGACATAATTTGATACTCTCTCTCCAGTACGAGATAAATATTATTATTGATGATTTCCTGTACTTGGAGATGTCCATAGCTCATAAAACCCGAAAAACGGTTGTGGATAAGACGACTTACATCTGGCAAGTTGTAAGATCCCATCCAATCGATAGGACCCGCAAATGGCCGAAGGTCATTCTTCTCAAGCTGGATCGCGGCAAGACATAAGTCTCCAAGACTGTAAATGGTTGAATAATTCCCTTTCAGATCAGCTAAGTGCATCTTCTATCCTTCCTTTCTTGGCAATGTAGCTCCCGCTATATTCTATTAAATGCATATACTGAGCAGCTTGATTGGATGGATGTTCTTATGAACCAGCACAATTACTTTTGCAGTAGCAATACATATGCCCTTTCCACTTACTCGGTAATTTCATACGATGAGTTAAAGACTTTCGCCAGGAGGAAGCTTCATGTCCATATTAAGTTTACACTCGGCTCCCCATACCAATGTTGATTCTCGCTACGTACAGGCTTTGGATTTAGAGGTCGTCAACAGCGGAAATGATTCCTATGAAATGCTTATTGGTATGTATGGAGAACGGGGTTTGTATGATACACATCTGATCAGTTTGGATCCTGGAGTAAAGGTGTCGATTTCAGATATTCAAACTGCGTATATGCCTTTTCAGTTAGTGTTGGTTACAAATACTAATCATGCTGAACATACCGAAGTGATGGTGAGACTCAAGCATAACGGAACGCTGCTTGCTGTATATACGCGTCGAGATATGACTGAATCTGTTTAGTATTCAAAAGGAGGGATGAGAGGTTGAAGGTTCTGTTTGTTTTTTTTGTGCCAAGTGGTGGTGTAGAAACATTGAATCGTCAGCGATGTGAGGCGTTACGCAACTATGGAATACATGCGTCCTGTCTATATTATAGCTGGGGATCAGGCTTGCAGAATGCAGCTGATTTCCCCATATATATTACGAATGAAGATGATGAAATCAAGAAAATTTTGGACGAAGGCCAATATAATGTTGTTGTAGTTATAACGGATCATCATACTTTTCCACGTTTTCGAAATTTGGGTTATAACGGAAAATTTATTTTGGAAATTCAGGGCTTCGGGTCAAGGGAGATGGCACAGTCGCAGCTTACTGAAGCGTTACCTTTTGTGAATCAATACGCCTCGGGATTACTTCATCCCCCTACCCCTTATATTGAAGAGATATTCCAAACCATATATCCGCATGTCCCTCGGTTTTATTTTCCGAATTGCTTTAATTCAGAAACATTTAAGTATCAAGAACAACCTAAACCGGATCACCCGATCATTGCTTGGTTAGGCCGAATGGAAGACAACAAGAATTGGCGAGAATTTCTGAATATTGGGTATCAGCTCTCCTACTACATTCCTAATTTAGAAATGTGGATGTTCGAAGATAAGAACTTGTCCATTCCTTCGGAGCGAGAGAAGTTTATGCAGGTTATAAGTCAACTGCGGTTAGAAGACAACTTGGTGCTACACTCAAATGTACCTAACGTGCAGATGCAATATTATTACTCTTCCATTGGGGATTCGGGTGGATTGATGTGTTCGACTTCTAAAGTCGAAGGAGGACCGCTGTCTGTGCTTGAAGCGATGAGCTGTAGATGCCCTGTATTGGCAACCCATTCAGATGGAGTGGCGGTGTCCATCCGTCACAATGATACGGGGAAGAATTATAATCTAGGTGATGTACCGGGGGCGGTTACGGAAGCATTGGAGCTTATGCAGGATACAGTACTGCGGGAACGTATCCGTGATAACGCCCAAGCGTTACTGCTGACAGAGTTTAATACAGATGTATACTGCCGAAATTTTATTCATATGTTGTACAACATTTAATTTTTGGGGGAGGTCTTATGACGATGAAAAGCACAACAAAGATTGAAGCAGTAGCTACTACGTATACCCCTTTTCTAGTCGGTGCTGAAGATATCATATTAACTGCCGTTACACTCCCAGGTATTAGTCAGGGTGATCGCATTGTACTTTCCATTAATATTGGATGGGAAAAGCCTTCGCGATGGGACATGGGTGAAATCGAGGTTTTTATACGTCAGAATACGTCTGATGGGCCTATCCTTTACTGGTCACTAGAAAGTTGTTATTTAAAAGCCCGTACACGAGAAAGTATAACGCTAACAGGTAATGAGCAAATGGAGCATTTCTATTTAATTGTTCGCTCTCTTCATCAACAGGCAATCATTAGCGGAGATTACTTTCTAGAAGGCACAGTATTCTCGGAGGAAGACAATTCTCAGTCATGAAATCTTATATAATCCATCCCAATCCTATTCTTAAAATGAGCCGATTCCTTTATCAAGGAACCGGCTTTAATGTTGTTTATATGGATTGATTACGATGGTAATGATACGTTGCTGCAATTCCAGACTCAATCGTATAAGCAGGATTCCAGCTCAGATTAGCCTTTGTTTTGGTATTACTGAGACAACTATGCTGGATATCCCCTGATTGATGCTGACGATGGATGACTGGAATATGGCTTCCATGGCAGTATTGCAATAGCTCTACTAAACGATTGACAGAGGTGCGCAAAGCAGTGCTGACATGAAGTGTGTCTGAATCCTTCAATTCTGCTGCTTTGATTAACGCTTGCACGACATCCTGTACATACACAAAATCCCTAGTTTGCTCGCCGTCTCCATTAATTGTAAGGGGTAAATCTTGATGAAGTTGATTCATAAAAATGGCAATGACGCCGCCTTCTCCTTTGGCTGTTTGCCCTGGACCATAAACGTTGGCAAACCGTAGAATCGTATAAGACAGTCCGAATAACTGTTCATATAAGTCGATATAACGTTCGGCTGTCAGCTTAGATAATCCATAGAAAGAAAGGGGACTCGTAGGGTCATCTTCATGGAGGATATCTCTTTGCAAATTACCGTATACCGCAGAGGTTGAAGCGAATATGAACTTTCGGACCGATGCAGCACGGCAAGCGCCTAACATGTTCAGTGTGCCTCCAACATTGGTATCCATATCAAGCCATGGCTCCTTAATGGATTGCTGAACATCGGCTTGAGCTGCTAAGTGAAATACCGTATCCGGCTTGATCTGGCATATGGTTGCCCAGGTCTCACTCGAACGAATATCCTGTACATGCAGCTCTGCTTCAGCGTGTACACGATCTTGATAACCTGTTGCCAAGTTATCAATGACATGAACCTTGTATTGCTGCTTAATGAGTCCTTTAACTAAATGTGAGCCGATGAATCCAGCCCCACCTGTGACCACCACTGTTTTCATGTTCGTACCTCCTGAGGTATAGGTCATAACTTGATCTATCCTATGTGGAGGGTTGTAAATACGTATAGGCAGAGAATGATTAAGTCTGTACGTGTGAGAAAAGGGTTATTTCGGGTAATCTAATCATAAGTAGAGTACTAGAATTGGAGGTCAAATTATGATGAAAAAGTATATTCCTATCGGGCTTATTGCCATCGTTTTAATTGTAGGTGCAGTGTATGTGTTTAATCAGGACCGCACGGCTGATACATCACCTGAGTCTGGACAAGGACAAGAAGTAACCGTTGATCCTAATGTGACAGGCGAAAACAACCCACCAAACAAGGCAAGTGAGCCATTTTCATGGCGGGATGATCAGGTAAAGGAGCTTGAATGGGAGGGGAAGAACGGATCATGGGTGCTTAAGAAAAAGGCGGAAGCAAACACCGTAGCGTGGACGCTAAATGGAGAAGAAGCATCAGCAGAGGATGCAAGTCAGCTAATCAAGCAAGTTAGAGCGCTACCGGAAAAAGACAGAACGAAGGAAGCTGCCGAATTGGAGCAGGGGATTTCGGAGTTTACGCTCACGCTCACGTTAAGCGATGACAAACAGTTAGTATATCAAGGCGTGTCCACATCTGACCAACCCGAAATTTTTTGGCTTCTACCTGCGTTAAAAGAAGGTTTAGCCTATCCATTAAAGGCCGATGATGTAAAAAAATTGGAACTCGGTGTTTCGAATATCATGAATACTTCTCAATAAATGTTTAGAGCATGCATCATATCTAGGAATGAAGAGGCATATTGAGAAGAATCAAAATGGGTAATCATATACTTTCTTGCTTGGCTACGGATTTGTTCACGGAGTATGGAATGATGAATAAGTTCAAAAGCTTCTCGAACGGCTTGAGGTATTTGGCCTTTTTCATAAAATTTCCCTGTAACATTATGGATGATAAAAGAACGTACACCGTCGGAATCGGTGCTCAGCACAGGACATGAACAGCTTAATGCCTCGGCTACAGCATATCCGAAGCCCTCCATAATTGAAGTAGATAGTAGAAGGCCGCTGGATTCAGCAATGATGGAGTAGTAGTAAGGCATCTCGTTGTGAAGAACATTAGGGAAAATGTTAACTTTATTTTCAAGTCCAAGCTCGGTTACACGGTTGAAGAAGTCCTCCTTGGATTGTTTAGTAGCCAGGCTCATGTCAATAAACATCCAGGCCTCAATTTCAGACTGATTCACAATAAGCCAATAGATGATTTCAAGACATTCACGCCAATTTTTATTCGGCTCCAGTCTTCCAACCCAGCCTACGATGGGAGAGGGGTGTTTGGGAACTGAAAGTGGTGAAAATTCTACGGTATTCAAAGGATTCTGATATATAAACTTCGGTAGTAAGGGGCAGATTTGAGTGACTAGCTCAACCAAATGGGAAGTTGGCGGCATAAGAGCTGCACAGCAATGAGCTTGAAGAAGCTCTTTGCCTTCATGCAAAGTTTGAATTGCTTCTTCTTTTGTTCCGAGTCCTTGGACTTCATAAATGATCGGACCTTTGTAATGTAGTCTTCTTAATCGTTCAGGCAGATATACATCCGAGGTAACCACTACAGCATCAAATTGCTGCAAAGCAATAATATTTGCAATCTCCTCGTCGAGAGAAGTTGTATAGATAAAGGTGTCGGTAATGTTCTGCATACCTACTCCGGATTGTAGGTAGAGGAAATGACATTCCATTCCTAACTGACGAAGTGCCTGATTTCGTAATCGATTTAATGTTTCAACACCGCCATTTGGAATATAGAAAGTGAATAATATTTTCATGAGCGACCCACTCCCATCCAGAAATTGAAGCTTCCCCGCAAAGCATATACATAATTAAAATACGTTGACATGTTGTTGACGGTGTGGGTATATCAGATGATTGTGTTCGTTCATTATAAGGAGTGAATCCATGATTTCATGCCAAATCCTTTCAGGATAGCGATCTCCTGCAAAGGCCATCCTAAGGGTGTTAATTACACACTTACATTATAGATGGAGGATGAACTCATGATACGATCCAAAGCGATTAGTCTGTCTTTATCCGCAGCGCTGCTTGTCAGTGCGGCCGGCCTTGCAGGTTGCAATACAAAAGAGCCTGCTAACACCAACATCCGCACAAAGAACGTACATGATGGTAATGGCATGAACGGAATGAATGGTCGTTTAAATGTAAATTCATTGCGTGACGGTGGCGATTGGCTCACTGCGAAAAACAATAATGGCACGAAGCACGATGTAAGCAATTTGCATGTGTCACAAAAGATAGCAAAAAAAAGTTGCTGCAATGGCTGATGTAAGCTCGGCTAATGTACTTGTATCAGGCAACAGTGCATATGTAGCCGTAAGATTGGCCGATAATGTGAGCGGTCCAAATATGAAGAGTGAAAGTTACCCGAGTCATCCAGGTAATGGGTACAATAATGGAACGATGCGTACCAAGAGCATGGATAGTGGCCCAAGCAGCAGTTTTAATAACAGCGGAACTTCGCGAAGCAGTAGTTTTAACAACAATGGCGGTATGGGTACGATGAACAATAACAACGGTGGTCGTGGTCTGTATGGCACGATGGGAACTGGAAGTTATGGGATCATGCGTGGCCTTACGACAGGAAGAAGTACGGCTAATAATATGTCCAGTCCAAGACAAGGTTTTACAGGAGTCGATGGCATGAGTAATTCAACGGGAATGAATAATTACGGAGCTAAAGGCAACACAGGCATGTATGACAAAATTACGAGAAGCAATGGCTATAATGCTACAACTTACGGAACCGGTGGTACAACAGGTGGCAATATGACATCCTATTCTAACGAAAATCTTCCGAGCCATATCAAGAGTAAAATAAGTGCAAAGGTAAAACAAGCAGACCCATCCATTAAGAATGTATATGTTTCCGCCAATCCAGATTTTGTTCAACGGGTGAGTAATTTTTCAACAGATACATTAAATGGTCATCCAATCAAAGGAATGATTTCGGAATTTTCAACAATGGTTGAACGAATCTTCCCCATCAATATGAACAATAATACCCATAACCAAATGATCACGCCCAAAGGAAATGCAACAACTGGAGACCAAATGATGCGATAACATTAACATGAAGAGCAGCTCCGGTTCCTCGGATGCTGCTTTTTTATGGTATTGTATCATGATTCAATATGAAGAAATCCCCCAAGCCTAGAAGGCAAGAGGGGATTTATTATGTGTTGAATTTTAGAATACCAGACGGCCTTTAACCCATACACCTTGGATATCGAAGCTTGCATCAAGCAAAAGTACATCGGCTTGTTTGCCCGTTTCAAGTGTGCCTGTAAATGATTCAATACCTAGTCGTTTCGCTGGATTATAACTGGCCACGCGTGAAGCTTCCTCAACGCTAAGGCCAACACTATCCATTAGATAACGGAAGCCTTTAATCATGGTTAAGGTACTACCCGCAAGACTTCCAGAGCTTCCTTTTAGTGTTGCTACGCCATCGTGAACCTCTACAGGGAGATCTCCAAGTGTATAGTCACCATCACCCAATCCAGCTGCAGACATAGCGTCTGTAATAAGGAGTAGATTGTCGTCTGTCTTCAGCTTAGCAAGAATAGAGATACATGCAGGGTGAACGTGAATACCGTCTGCAATGATCTCAGCATTAATGCGACTGTCGCTCAGCACCGCACCAGCGGTTCCTGGCTTACGATGATGCAGAGGAGTCATAGCGTTGAACGTATGAACACCTTGACGGAGTCCAGCTTCAACAGCGGCTTCAACTTCTTCATATGTCGCATCCGTATGACCGAGTGAGGCATTGATGCCATGAGCACTCATCCAAGCGATGGCATTCAAGGCGCCTTCGCGTTCAGGGGCAAGAGTCACTTGACGAATAAGACCTGGATACTTGGCTTCCCATGCTTCAAGCCACTCTACACTCGGTAGCACGATGTGCTCAGGATTTTGTGCACCCGGCCATTTTGGACTAATAAATGGACCTTCAAGGTGAACGCCGCCTAGTGTCGCATAGGGCATGTCCGTTTGCATGTATTCATGAACAGCTTCTAGAACATGATCAATAGCTGCTTTTGGAGCAGTCATCGTTGTAGCCAACATGGTAGTTGTTCCTTGGGAACAGTGAAATGCAGTAATCGTATCAAGCACCTGTTTGTCAGAGTCCATGAAATCATGGCCATTACCACCATGAACGTGGACATCAATAAAGCCAGGAACGATATAGCCATCTGTTTTTTTACTCTCGGAGATTGTTTCTTTCCAGCGCTGTGGAAGGCTCTGAGCCTCACTTGCATAGACAATGGTTCCACCTTGAATAACAACTGCGCCGTCCTCGACAATACCTTTAGGAGTCACTACTTTTCCATATAAAATATAACCTGCTACCTCACTCATGCTAACAACCTCCCAGCTCCTTGATCCAGCAATACAACCACATTTGGATGACATTGCAATAAAGATGCCGGACATTGAGTCGTGATTGGACCGTGAGCGCACGCTTTACAATCTCAGCCTTATCTTCTCCGCGAACGAGCAATAATATTTGTTTAGCTTTGAGAATACTACCTACACCCATTGTAATAGCTTGTGTTGGTACATCATCTAGCGAATCAAAAAAACGAGCGTTAGCCGTACGTGTTTTCTCTTGTAGTTCGACCAAATGCGTGCCACCATCTAAGCTATCATCAGGTTCGTTAAAACCGATATGTCCGTTATGTCCGAGACCCAGGATTTGTAAATCAACAGGTCCATGCTGTTCTAACATCAAGTCATAATTTCTAGATTCTTCATTTAAATCTTGTGCATTTCCATTAGGAACATGCGTATTCTCCAAAGCGATATCGATATGATTAAATAACTTATCGTTCATAAAAGTACGGTAGCTCTCGGCATGGCCTTCTGGTAAACCAACGTATTCATCCAAATTATAACTGGAAGCTTTAGCGAAACTAACAAGACCCTTTTGCTGCATTTCAATCAACCGTTGATAAATACCGATGGGTGAACTTCCTGTTGCAAGACCTAATACAGCATTAGGTTTGGTGTGAAGCAAGCTCGCAATGAGACTGGCTCCAGTAGAAACGAAATCTTCTTCTTGTTTAAACGTGTAAATATTCATTCGATTATTGGCCTCCTCTGGTTTTTCGGTAATTCTTAACATTATGGTAGGACTGTTCCAGTTTGGGAACATATTGCCCGAATTGCTCACTGTTCATTCCCATGAAGAGAATATCAATAATATGAAGCTGTGCAATGCGTGAAGCCATATCTCCGCGGCGCATACCTTCTTCAAGTGAAGAAGAGAATAGGGGAATATCAGCCATCGTTGCGAGCGCATTACTGCTGTAGGAAGTCAAAGAGATCGTAGCCGCTCCGCTGTCTTTAGCACAGGCTAGAGCATTGATTGTCTCTAGTGTTTCGCCCGAGTATGAAATGCCAATGGCAACGTCATGGCTGGATAGTGTTGTTGCGGAAGTGATTTGCATATGGGAATCAGCAAAAGCGGTGCAGTTCTTCCCAATCCGAATTAACTTCTGATAAAAGTCCTGAGCCACGATGGAGGAAGTAGCTACTCCATACAAATCAATCCGCTGTGCGGAACAGAGCAGTTGAATGGCCCTAGCTAACGTATCCATATTCAGCAAAGAGGTAGTATCTCGGATAGATGCCAAGTGATTGGCCTCCATAGCCTCCACAATTTTGGATAGCGGATTCCCAGCTACGATGTCTTGATATGAAGCAGTCAAGTTTCGCTCCTGCATATCGGTATGAGCAATTTCAGCAGATAGCTTGACCTTCAGATCCGGATAACCTTTCAAATGAAAAACTTTGCAGAAACGAGTTACTGTCGCGGGACTGGTACCACAGTGCTCGGCTAAATCTTTAATTCCCATGTGAATGACTTCCGCGGGAGCTAACAGGATGTAATCGGCAATTCGGCGCTCCTGATGTGACAATTTATCCTTGTCCTTCGCCAGCGCGTATAATAATGGCGCCATAGAAAGGCCTCCTCGAATTAGCTTTGCTATGAAAATAATTTTTATTTAACAATTGAAATAAAAGAAAATAATTTTAGTGCTGCCTCTATCATAGGCCAAATATACTTCGTTTTCAAGACTGAAAAATATAAAATATTAAAGCCCTTCAATATAATAAAACCCGGGTTCCACGGGAACCCAGGTTTTATAGCGTATGAATGAAATGATGTGGACTGATTTTAACGGTTAGCTTCAGACACCGACTTATTACTTCTTGTCTTATGAAGCTCTTGTCTAACCATCGTCCAGATGATATATAGCAGTACGATAGCCTGTGGAATAAATGTTTCCCAAGAGGGGTACATTCCTAACCAATTAATAGATGGTAAATGATCACTTGCATGCGCAGGCAGGCGCCCAGCCACTTGGAGCGAGTGGATACTGTCGCCCAGAAATCGCAGTACTAAGTAATAAATCAATACCGTGGCCGCAAGGAAAAATCCCCGAATAGGGAGGCGAGCACTTAGTACAATGATGGCATAAGCGAGAACAGCTAAAATAACAGAGGCGATACTTATCCCTAATACGAGCTGAAGCGGATCTATGGAGGAAGACATCCCAACGTAGAATATCGTCGTTTCTGCACCTTCTCGGAAGATGGCTAGCCCTGCAATCATGAATAGCGACCAGAGACTTCCACGTGCAAGTGCACTATCCACCTGTCGACCGACATATGTATTCCACGCCTTCGTATTGGATTTGCTGTGTAGCCATTGACCAACGGTGAGCATCATCCCTACAGCTACGAGTCCTGTAATACCTTCAAGTAGCTCACGTGCACTTCCCGATGCAGCTTGAGAGATCGTATATGTTAAGATCACTGCAAGTATTAAGCTGAGCACGAGTCCGGCACCAGCACCAGACCAAATCCACTTACTCTGCTTTTTGTTGCCACTACGATTTAAGTAGGAGAGTAGTGCGGAAAGAACCAGAATGGCTTCAAGACCTTCACGTAGCAAGATTAGCGCGGCATCCCAAGCATTGTAATGATGAGTGCCTGCGATGGGCTTAAGCTTGGAGGCCATGTCATCCATTATGGTGGAAGCCTTACTTAGTTGCGGTGGATTGGATAGTAAAAGACCGGAAACGGCAGTCATCTGATTCTCAATATCTGTATAAAGTGAAGGTGAAGAAATGCGTACAACGCCTTCAACGGATGGCCACATTGAGATAAATGTAGTCATTTGATCCGCGGCAAGATTCCCTTTGCTGTTCGCAGTTTCTTGACGAGCGGAATCCAGAATAACCAATAAATCTTCTAAGCTATTATTACTGGTATTCACTGAGCTATCTGCTGGAGCCTTACCATCTGCATAATCGCTGAGCAGCGTCACTAGCTTCTGCATTTCTGTACGAGCCTGTTCTTTACGAATCGGATCTGCTTGAAGAGCAACCCGAACAATCGTAATTTGGGTCTCTAACTGCCCATAAACCGTGAAGTTTTCACTCCGAATGGGTGTCTCGGCTTTGAGCCACGCCGATACGATACTTTGATAGCTCTTTGTGGCTTGATCCCAGTCCTCTTGCTGGATGGCAGCTAGACTTTCCTTAGCCAACGGAAGTAAAAGCGTCTTGGCAGCTGATGCGCCACTTGTCGTTGTCTTTCCTTTATCTTGAATATCCGATACATAGGTATTCACGGCGCGAGCAAGTTTAGATAGTGCTGGTTTGGCATCTGCACCACCGGCTTTAAGCTTAGCTTGAGCATCTGCGAGCGCTGCATCCACGTTGTCGCTATTAGTGTTTGAGCCGGTTTGTGTTTGCTGGGCTTTGACGGCTTGCCACAGCTGTTCAAATTGCTTCAAATCCTCCGTAGCTGCGTCCCATTTACTTTGACCTGTTTCTACTAACGCACTACCGACGAAAGGTAGCAAATGATCAATATCTGCCTTTATTTCGGTTTCTGCATGAATGGAAGAGGGGAGTATCAGAGAAATAAGCAGGAGGAAGGTTAGAAGCACGGCAGACACCCGCGAAAAGCCTCGTTTCGAGGTCAATATGGTCGCTCTGAGCATGGAATGGAATCTCCTTTAAATGTGCATGAATGATGGCAGTTATATTGTGGTTCCTACAATAATGTATCGCCGATATAGCCGCCCTTTGAAACTCCAGGGAAACATGCAAAGATGGCGCTACCTACGTGTACTGTGTATTCATTTAATTTGTCACTCTTCGCGAGTCTCTCTTGAATCGTGACAAACTGTTTAATATCGCGCTGAAAGCTGATGAATAATAATCCAGCATCGAGCTGGCCCGTTTTGAGATTGATGCCCCCTGAATAGGAATAGGAGCGACGAAGTAGCTGAACAGAGCCGTCACCCTTAGTCAGCGCCATATGTGAATTTGCAGGAATATGGAGCTTTCCATCTTCTCCGGCAGATTTTAAATCAACAGGGTCGAATTCTTGCTTGGAGCCGAGTGGAGCACCACTATCACGATAGCGGCCAAATGTAGCTTCCTGATCTCTCAAGCTAGAACGATCCCAAATTTCAATACGCATTCTAACGCGCCTAACTGCCATATAGGTTCCACCAGACATCCAAGACGCTCCATCAGAGCTCTGTGCCCACACCACATTGTTCATGAGCTTGCTGTCTTTCACATCGGGATTACCCGTTCCATCCTTGAAACCAAGCAAATTACGTGGTGTCCCCGCAGCTGGATCGGCTTGCCCTGTACGCTGAAATCCTTCTTGTGTCCAGCGAAGCACAGCAGTACCGCGAGCTATACGTACTAAATTCCGTATGGCATGAAAAGCAACCTGTAAGTCGTCGGCGCAAACCTGAACGACGAGATCGCCACCGCACCACTCTGGTTCAAGCTGCTCAGAGCTGAATGCAGGAAGATCCTTGAAATTCGGCGGCCGTTTGGACTGAAGTCCGAACCGAGAATCGAATAGGGAAGGACCTGCGCCAAACGTAATCGTACATCTGGCGGGAGTCAGCCCAGCGGCTTCACCTGTATCCGATGGAGGGAGGTTCAGATTATGATTATCCGTACCTACCATAGCTCCTTCAGTCATAGCCACAGATGCTTCTGTCCAAGCCTGAAATAGCTTCTTTAGGCTATTGCGTTCCTTCGTGGTGACATCAAATGATGCGAAATATATAAAGTTCTGTGAAGGAGTGACTACGCCAGCCTGATGTTGTCCATAAAAGGGAACCGTATGGGCAGCATCGATAGGAGATGCAACTGCCTTCTTCTTGTTCTGCGCAGCTAGAATACCGCCGATGCTGCCACCGCCCAATAAAAGTCCAAGACCTCCGGTACCCGCCAGACGAAGTACGTCACGGCGGGATAGAGGTTTCTTCAGGATGGAATCCTGATTCGATTTATTTGTTGTATCTGACATTTTTTTACACTCCCAAAATTTTGCCCATATTGGAGAGAGGCTCTGCTAATGCATCAAGGTTCTGGCTTAACGTGCGGATTTCATCATCCTTCAATTCCTTGTAAGAGACATAACCATCACCTTTTTTGAAAGGTGCAAGCTCTTGTGTCAGTGCGGTGAATTTCTCACCAATTTGTTTCTCAAGAGCAGGATCTTTCTCAGCAAGCGCTGGCTTTAAAATTTCGTATATCTTGTTAGCGCCCTCTACGTTAGCTGCGAAATCATATAAATCCGTATGTGAGTAACGTTCTTCTTCGCCTGTAACCTTAGATGAGGATACTTCATTTAAAAGTTCAACAGCACCTGTAACCATTAGGCCTGCATCGATTTCTACAGTTTCTACTTTAGCACGAAGCAACTGCGCGTCTTTGAGTAAGCGGTCGGCAAACTCATTCATGCCAGCTGTTGTTTTGTCTTGCCAAAGTGCTTTTTCAATGCGGTGGAATCCACGCCATTCGGCAGCTTCAACATCACCTTCCCGGGCATCGATATTTGGATCAAGATCGCCAAGTGCTTCGGCAATCGGCTCAATTCGTTCGTAGTAGGCACGGGAAGGAGCATATAAAGCTTTTGCTTCCTCGATCTTACCCGCTTTTACAGCTTCTGTAAATTTCTCGCTTTCTTTAACGAACAAATCGCACTGCTCAACAACGTAGGTGCGATATTGTTCAGTGGCTGTTGAAAAGTCAGTGGCAGCGGCAGTTGTGGTGGCATTCGAATCAGTGACTGGTTGCTTGGCAACCGTGTCCGTCGTTTCCTTCTGACCACATCCGGCAAAGAGAAGGGAGGAAATCAGTAAACCTGCTGGTAAAACCACACGGAATTTCACAAATAGCAGCTCCTTTAATATAGGTAAGGTAATTAATTATGATAATGATTCTCACTATCATTGCTAGACTTATCATAAGGAGTTGATGACCTGCTGTCAATCATTTTCTAGGGAGGGCTAAGGGCACCCTTAATTATTGATTTTGTTCTTTCCATAATCTTGTCATGATTAAATAGGGAACATATAAACCAAGATAAGCTCCGGTGAATAAAAACCATGGGTTCAGTAGCACATGATGAACGTCTGTTGTTAATTCTGTGTCATGACTTCGAGTTCGGTAAATGGCGGCAGCACAATCGATCCGCTGACATATATAGAGAGCAGCGCAAGTGCATGAATAATGGTTCTGAATATGATACTGAGCGCCGAAACAAAGGCCATAACAAATGGAATAACAATGAAACTAGCTATGATCCAGAAGAGCATAGGGTATCACCTCCTGCTCCCATTTTCGACATAACTTCTTTAGAATAAACGATGTATATATGAAGAAAAAACATGAGCAGCCCATTTTTTAGGGGTAACGACACCATTGGCGGGAGCCTTACATAATATGAGTTGACTGTATCCCTTTACCTTGTTATACCATACAAAACCCGAGCAAGGAGGGGTGACACCAATTGAAGGGAAACGATCATAAAAGTAAGTTTCTTTTGACTCACCGTGAGCGCGAAGTATTTGAACTGCTTGTTCAGGATAAGACCACGCGAGATATCGCTGGGCAGTTATTTATAAGCGAAAAGACGGTACGCAATCATATCTCCAATGTAATGCAGAAACTCAATGTCAAAGGACGTTCTCAAGCCGTTGTCGAGCTGATTAAGCTCGGGGAATTAAAGATCTGATCGACGCCTTCGTGCACCCTTAGCCTTCTGACTTTGTCTTCCTTATGGATAGGAAGACATGGTGAGAAGGTTTTTTGCTTTGCAACCAAATATATAGGCGGGCAGATTAAGTTAGGTCAATCAACTTTTTATTGGTGAAAAGTTTTTTTATTATTAAAAAATAGATGAAAATAATTTACAAAATCATAAAAGCATGTTATTTTATTAATGAAAGCGTTACCTATGAATGATCGACTATACGAGGGGGAAGAAACATGACTTTAGAAAAGTTCCAAGGAATTATACCTGCTTTCTATGCCTGCTACGATGATCAAGGAAATATCTCAGAAACACGAACTAAGGATTTATGTGATTACTTATATAATAAAGGAGTTCAAGGGGTTTACGTTGGCGGAAGTTCTGGAGAATGTATTTATCAGAATCTAGAAGAACGTAAATCAGTATTGAGCTATGTAGCAAATAACCTTAAAGGAAAAATGACATTGATTGCCCATGTGGGAGCACCTTCCACTAGAGACAGTATTGAACTCGCTAAACATGCAGCAGCACTAGGATATGATGCATTATCTGCAATCCCACCTATTTATTTTAGATTACCTGATAGTTCTGTCTTTAAATATTGGAGCGAAATCATTGAAGCAACTCCACTAGATTTCATTATCTATAACATTCCGCAAACAACTGGATATACGTTATCTCCTGCTTTATTCAAGAAGCTTCTCGAGAACAAGAAGGTCATTGGCGTTAAGAATTCATCAATGCCAACGATGGATATCGAGCGTTTCAAAAGAGTTGGTGGCGACGATGTAATTATTTTCAACGGCCCAGATGAGCAGTTTGTTGCAGGTAGAATTATGGGAGCTGGTGCTGGAATCGGCGGTACGTATGCCGTTATGCCTGAGTTGTTCCTGAAAGCGAATGAATTGGTTCAAGCTGGTAACTTTAATGAAGCAACACAAATCCAAAGTGACATTAATGAGATCATTATTGCACTATGCTCATTAAATGATGGACATATGTACGCAGGGATTAAAGAAATCCTGAATAGACGTGGCGTTAACATTGGTAGTGTTAGAAGCCCTCTTGAAGGTGTAAGCTCGAATGATTCCGCTAAACTTGATGCAATTATAACAACCATTGATCAGGCCATTGAACGTTACTGCGGGTGATTCCAATGAAGAAAACAATTGTATGCTTTGGGGATTCTAATACTTGGGGCTACGATGCTGTAACCGATAAGAGGTTTAATGATACGACAAGGTGGACGAGTCTGCTAGATGTAAATCTAGGCAGCTCGTACCGAGTTATAGAAGAAGGCCTGAGTGGTAGAACAAGCGTCTGTGAAGATCCCTTGTTTGAAGGATTAAGCGGTCTATCGTATATCTATCCATGTCTGATGTCACACTCGCCTTTAAGTTTAGTCGTTATTATGCTCGGAACTAACGATACGAAGGATCGCTTTGGACTGACTTCTTATAATATTGCTCAAGGCATTGTCAGACTTGCGTTAAAGGCGAAAGGAAGTGCTTCGGGAGTGGATGGAAAAGCTCCTGAAGTTCTTGTTATCGCTCCACCACTTATAGGTGAACAGTATATTACAACGCCAATAGGCAAACCGATGGGTATGCATTGTAGTGAGAAATCGAAAGAATTATCAGGACATTTGGCGACCTTGCTAGAGGGCACGGGTATTCATTTCGTGGATTCGAAAGATCGCGTAACAATGAACGAGGTTGACTACATGCATCTAGATGAAGAAGGCCATCGCTTAATGGCAGAATTGGTACAGCAGCAGATCGAACTTATATTTAATTAAGGGAGGCCCACGCATGAAGAGGAAGCGCTTACTAGCAACGGTGGCCGCACTTGCGTTAATGATTTCTGTAATTTCGGGATGCTCGGGCAGCGGGGATAAATCAAGCACGGCTGATAGTTCTGACAAGAATAAAGTGAACATCACCGTGTGGTTGACGCCTCAATGGAAGGGCGTTCTAGATGCATCCGAGAAGGGTGCGGACTATGATAGTTTCTTTAAATATGCTGCGCAGAAGTTTAAAGCACAGTATAAGAAATATGATGCAAATGTGAAGGTGGAAGTGATTGCCGCAGATCAGCGTGACCAGCTTCTGAACGTTAACCTAAGCGGAGGGACACCTCCGGATATCTTCTTTGAAAGTATTTTTCCAATGGGCGATTATGTCCATCGCGGTGCAATGGTACCGATCGACGATATTATCGATGAGAAAGCAAAAAGTGATATTGCTCAAAGTTATTGGGATGCATCCACCTTCGGTGGTAAGACCTATTTCTATCCGTTTGAACATAATCCCGGTACTTTAGTCTATAACGCAGATATGTTTAAAGCAGCAGGACTAGAAAAGTATGTCGGTAAAGAAAATGAAATTAAAACATGGAGCTTAGATGAGTATCAAGAAATTTTGGACGGGCTGAAGAACGATTTGCCTAAAGACAAATATTCCAATGCTTATCCCATGGGATTGTTTGCTCTTAACAACCAAGGGGATACATGGAACCTTGCATACCTGAGAATGTTCGGCAACAAGTTTTTTGATGACCAAGGCAATGTCATTCTGAATGATCAGAATGGGGCTAAGGCAGCCGCATGGCTCAAGAAAATATATGATGGCGGATATACGAACCCAGGTGCTGAGTCAGTGTCTTCCAATGATACAAACGCAATGTTCCAGAATCAACAGTTAGCTATCAGCTTTACGAATCCGGTGCTTTTTAATAACTCGAAGATTAGTATGAAGGATGGCAAATCGCCTAAGTTTGATATACGTCTTGCCAATATTCCCTCTGAAAGTGGAGATCCATTAGCCTTCACGTATGTGGTCGGAGCAAGTGTATTTCAGTCAGGCGACGCTAAGAGAGTGGAAGTTGCGAAAGATTTCGTTAAATTCTTCTCCAGTGACCCTGAACTAGTGAAATCCTCTAAGAATGGAATACCTGTACGGAGTTCGGTTGTCAAACAATTCGAGGGTACCAATCCTCTCTTTGCTGCCTATGATGCCGATTCTAAATACATGTTTAACTTTACAGGTAGTGTTCCAGGATACAGTCAGTTGAGAGAAGTTCTCTACCCTGCTCTGCAAGCGCTTTACACAGGAGAGGAATCGCCAGAAGAGGTAGTAGAGGATTACCAGAAGAATGCTAACCGAGTCATCGGAGAGAACAAGAAAAATTCTATTATTTTTAATCCATAATCATGCTGATAAACAATAAATGATTAGAATCCTTGAGTCATTTGAACTTGCGGCTCTAATTAGAAAGGTGAGCAGATATGAAAATACGTAACAACTTCATCAAAGAAAATATCACCGGTTATTTGTTTATCCTTCCTCAGATGATCGTTTTCTTAGCCTTTCTCGTCTACCCGATCCTTGAGGGTATAAGACTTAGCATGTACCGGATTAATTATCAGAATGAAAGATTTGTTGGACTGGATAACTATGTATCCCTATTCAATGATCCTGTGTTTTTTAAGGCACTCATGAATACGGTCATATTCGTTGTCTTTATCGTAATTCTTACGGTCGGGTTTGCGCTTTTCGTAGCTTCTGCCGTATTTGATAAGAATGCGAAGTACGTGTCGTTTATAAGAGGAAGTTACTATATCCCAGTCATGGTTTCCATGGTTGTTATGAGTATGATCTGGAGCTTCTTGCTGAATCCAGCCAATGGACTCATTTCTTATTTTGCCAAGGACATGGGCATGGGTACGTTCAATCTATTAGGGAATAAAACAACCGTACTACCTATCATTATCTTTGTCACTTTTGCAACAAACGTAGGTCAAGCCATCATTCTTTACATCGCAGCTATGATTGGTGTACCTAAAGACCTCTTTGAAGCTGCAGAGATCGACGGAGCTAATCGCTGGCAAGTTATTCGTAAAATATTGATTCCATCCGTTTCATCGACAACGGTATACATTTCGATTATTAATATTATTGCGGTTCTCAAAATATTTGTGGTTATCCAGCTATTAACGGGTGGTGGACCGAATAATTCATCTGTCACATTGATGTACTATCTTTATAACAATGCCTTTAAATATAATCAGCTCGGCACAGCATCGGCAGTCGGAGTGATTATGTTCGTAATTACATTGGTATTGTCGGTACCTCAGTTGAGATCCATCATCAAGGCGAAGTGAGGAGGAAACAACATGACGCAGGTTAAAAACAAGAAAAAGATGGAGAAGTTTGATGTCATATCAAACGCTGTAATCATCCTCTTCGCGGTTCTGAACCTTTTCCCATTGTACTGGTTATTTACAAGTTCTTTGAAGAACAGCTCGGATGTCGTCAAAATGCCTCCTGACTGGTGGCCTAAGACATTCACCTTATCAAATTATGTTGATATCTTCCGGGACCAACCGGCTCTGAGATGGGCATTTAACAGTTTATACGTTTCAGGTATATCAACGATATTAGTTATTGTTTTTGGTTCAATGGCCGCATATGCATTCTCGAAAATTGACTTTAAATTCAAAAATATAATCTATATCATTTTTATCTCAAGCTTGATGATTCCGAAGGAAATCATGATTGTACCTTTGTTCCGTATCATTCAGGATTTCGGAATGGTGAACAGTTACAGTGGGATGATCTGGCCGAACGTGGCCGCAGCATTTGGTGTGTTTTTGCTCAAAGGATTCTTTGATTCAACTCCAAATGCCTTGAGAGAGGCAGCAAGAATCGATGGAGCAGGGGAGTGGAAGACATTTACTCGAATCATGCTTCCCATCGTTAAACCTGGACTCGGTGCACTATTTATTTTGAACTTCGTTCAAGTATGGAACGATTACCTATGGCAGTTAGTTGTAGGACAAGACAAGAGTATGAAGACGTTAATGGTTGGTACAGCTACGTTGATGCAGGATCTAAATCCGAACTTTGCCTATAAAATGGCTGGAGCGACGGTTGCCGCGATTCCAATGCTAATCATCTTCTTGTTATTCCAGCGCTACTTCACTTCAGGAATGACAGCAGGTGCAGTGAAAGAGTAAAAACTAGAATGTCTGGAGTTGTGACGGATGGATAGAGATAATAATATGTTGAGTAAAATTCAAGATAAGCTGGTTGTTTCCTGCCAGGCCTTGCCTGAAGAGCCACTCCATAGCCCATTTATAATGGGCAGAATGGCATACGCTGCGTTTTTAGGTGGAGCTGGGGGAATTCGAGCAAACAGTGTTGAAGATATTCATGAAATCAAGAAACATGTCGATCTTCCTATTATAGGAATTATCAAGCGGGTGTATGATGACTGCGACGTATTTATCACACCAACCCTGAAGGAGATTGATGAGCTCTGCGCTGAAGGTGTGGATATGATTGCCCTAGATGCGACAGACCGCATCAGGCCCGATGGATCGACCATCTCGGAACTATTCCCGATGATAAGAGAAAAATATAAAAATCAGCTGTTTATGGCGGATTGCTCAACGTATGAAGAAGCGATGAAGGCGGCTGAACTTGGATTTGACTGCGTGGGAACTACACTGAGTGGATATACGGAAGCAACGAAAGGTAAGTCATTACCGGATTTTGAATTGGTAGAGAAACTTGTAAAGAACTCCTCCGTACCTGTTATTTCAGAAGGTGGAATCTCAACTCCAGAAGAATTAAAGAGAATGTACGAACTCGGGGTGAATGCTGCGGTTGTCGGATCAGCTATTACAAGACCAATGGATATCACTAAGAGGTTCATGAAAGCTGTTCGCAAACAGGAAGGATAGATGGGCGAATGAAAATATTAGCCGTCGATATTGGGGGTACGAACACCAAGATTTGTATCTGTGATGAACTAGGAACCATCGATCAGTTCAAGGAGTATGCAACAGAGAGTCATTTGGGAGGCCCGCATGTCATCGAGCGATTGCTTACAATGATAGCAGAATATGAGAGATTTGACGCCATTGCTATTAGTACGGCGGGCCAAGTGAATGCCGAAGAGGGATATATCGTGTATGCGAACGAGAATATACCTAACTATACGGGAACCAGAATTAAAGATATTGTCGAAAATAAATTTCATAAACCTGTTAAAATAGAGAATGATGTGAATGCGGCTGCATTAGGGGAGGCATACTTTGGTGCAGCTAAACCCTTTGACGATTTCTTGTGCTTAACGTTTGGTACTGGAATTGGTGGAGCGATTGTCATGAATCACCAGATCTACAAAGGAGCGAATGGTGTGGCTGCGGAATTTGGTCATATCTTTACCCATCCATTATCGGAAACCCGTGAAGATGGAAGAAAACCATACTATGAGACATATGCTTCAACCACCGCTTTGGTGAAATCGGCGCAACAGGCAGATCCTGAATGTATAAACGGCAAAATTTTATTTGATAAAATAAATAACGGAGATACGAAGCTTATACGTATCTTACATTCATGGGCTGATGAAGTATCTATTGGCTTAGCATCCTTTATTCATATTTTTAATCCATCGGCCATTATCGTCGGAGGCGGCGTGATGGAGCAAGAAGAATTAGTTCATCGAATCGAACGTAAGACGAAGACTTTAATTATGGAGAGCTTCGCTGATGTAAGCATTCTAAGGGCTTCCTTAGGAAATAAAGCTGGTGTTTTAGGTGCTGCATCCTTATTCTTACATTAAATCCATGTTGGAGAAAGGGGGGGAACCCTTGCGTACGATCAGTATTTTTTCCTCTATTCACTCAAAGTATAACAACTTAACGAATACAGAGAAAAAAGTGGCAGACTATGTGCTGGAGAACACCAAAAGTGTAGTTTATATGTCGATTACTGACCTTGCAGATGCATGTGATGTAGGCGAATCAAGTATTTTTCGATTTTGTAAGTCTTTGAGTTATAAGGGCTATCAGGAATTTAAGATTGCACTCGCGCATAGTATTGCCGTGGAGAATGAGATTCCACAGCTAACGGATCATGTTCTAATGGATGATACGATCGAGCAAGTATCTTCTAAGGTATTGTCAACCAATATCAGTGCTCTTAACGAAACATACAATTTATTAGATGTTCAAATTATGGATCAAGCCATAGACTTCTTAATTAACGCAGAACATGTGTTATTCTTTGGTGTTGGATCTTCTTTAATTACGGCAATGGAAGCCAAAATTAAATTTATGCGGATTACAAATAAGATGGAATGCTCCATGGATTCACATCTTCAGATGATGTCTGCGGCACTGATGACGAAACGAGACGTTGCCGTAATTATTTCGTATTCAGGATCTACGAAGGACTCGATTGAAGTGGCAAGAAAAGCGAAAGAGCGTGGTGCAACAGTCATCTCAATTACTAGGTTTGTGAAATCACCTTTAACCTCATATTCTGACTTAACGTTATTATGCGGAGCTAACGAAGGACCATTGCAAGGCGGTTCATTATCAGCGAAGATTTCCCAGCTCTACCTGCTGGATATTCTGTATGTTGAATACTTCAAAAGAACCAATGAGCAGTCCATCATGAATAAGGAAAGTACAGCTAGAGCGGTGACGGAGAAGCTGCTTTAAGTTTAAACATAGACGAGGAGATTGGGACATGATTCTAGGTTCATTGTCATCTTGGGAGAACGATAAGAAGTATGAACATCCAGTGATTGTGGAAGCTATTGATAAACTGTTAACGATCGTGAAGGGAAATCCAGAAACAGGACGAATTGAAATCGACGGTGATCAGATGTATGTTTCGGTTATGGAACTGGAAGCGAAATCGCCAGCCGAGCAGCTTGCTGAGAAGCATGAATCATACATTGATATCCACTACCTAATTGAAGGTGAAGAGACGATTGGTTGGTTCTCGGAGGAGAATGGCCTCGAACCGGTTAAAGCTTATGACCATGAAGGTGACTATGCCATTTATAATCCAGATGCGAGTGAAATATTGCTCAATCTGAAACCGGGCATGTTCGCAGTCTTCTTCCCTCACGACATTCACAGACCGAGTATGGGCCAACCTTTGGCTACGATTAAGAAGGCTGTCGTTAAGGTACATGTTGATCTTTTACTACAATAATGTGAATGCTGTTCAAGAAACTGGCATATGTAAACTTTTTCTTATAAAATAAAGGCAACCACTCCAATCGGGGAATGGTTGCCTTTTAACATTACATTAAATTAGGCGAGTACTTTAATTAGAGAATTGATCATGCCGGCATGAGAATTCTCATGACCCAGATTCATGACGAGCAGCTCATCAACCGTCTCAGCCTTAGCAAAGTTTTCTTTAACGACAACAGGGTCACTCAGATGGCCTTCAAAATGTTCTTGGATGAGCTCTACCTGTTGACTTAGCTCAGCTATAAGGGTATCCCATGCAGGTGGTTCTTCGGTCCAATCGGCAGGCTTGGTGCCTGGTCCGAAGAAAGTTGGATAATTGTCCGGAATCACAGAAGGTTTACCTGCGAAATGGAAAACTAAGAAATTAGTAACGGTTAGTATATGGCCAATTTGCCAATGGATACTGTTATTGAATCCTTCAGGAACAATATTTCGTTTCGATTCGGGAAGATCCTGAAGTTTCTGAACGATGTTGTTACGTGTACGTCCCAGCAAACCAATGATATATGAATCTCTCATTATGTATTCCTCCTTATTTGTTATGGAATAATGACTAATAGTTATTTTAGTGCAGTAAAGGTTAATTATCAAATATACGAAGGAGAGGATCATCAATGCACAGAGTCGTTTTGGTAAGACATGGGGAGAGTATTTGGAACCAAGAGAACCGTTTTACGGGCTGGACCGATGTAGATCTTACGGAAAAGGGAGTTCATGAGGCATTCAAAGCAGGTCAGCTCCTGAAGGACTTTCCTTATGAGGTCGATATCGCATTTACTTCAGTTTTAAAAAGAGCCATCAAGACAATGAACTACATCCTAGATCAGGATGATCTTCTGTGGATTCCGATCTATAAGTCATGGAAGCTTAACGAGCGCCATTATGGAGCACTGCAAGGGCTGAATAAGCAGGAGACTGCCGCTAAGTATGGAGAGGAACAGGTAAGGCTATGGCGTAGAAGCTTTGATGTTCCGCCGCTGAAGATTACTGTGGATGATGATCGATATCCACAGCGTGATAAGCGTTATAAAGAGTTGACCGAACCAGAAATCCCACTCGGGGAAAGCCTGAAAGACACAATTGCGAGGGTTGTTCCCTACTGGGAATCCGAAATTGTCCCTCATATTAAGGCAGGTAAGAATGTACTTGTCGTAGCACATGGCAACAGTCTAAGAGCGCTAATGAAGGTACTGGAGAACATTAGCGATGAAGATATTATTGATTTGAACATTCCGACAGCTGTTCCAATACTTTATGAGCTGGATGATCAGCTTCGTCCTCTGAATCGTCATTTTCTCGGAGATCAGGAGCGAGTACAGGAGAAGATAAATGTCGTCGCTAATCCGGGTAAAATTATGGAGTAGAAATCGTGAACGTAGCAAAGATCCCCTCTAACCGGAGGTGACTCTTTGCTTATTTTTGTGGTAGGTTAAGTATATAGGATTTACAGGAACATAACTTCGCTTAAGATCACCGACAGAAAGAAGGGAACGTGCTTGCCTTTTATTCGATTTAAAGGTTTCGAGAAAGAGTTCGTCGAACGAATTGCACCCGTATTTATTGAGCGGTTTGCGAGTATCGCAAATATCCCGCAGGAAATTGTCAAACTTGAACTTTTACATGTGGAAAAAATCACAAACAGTCCTTTATCCGTAGAAATTATGATGTTCCCGAGAGAGCATGAGAAGCATGATGCGATAGCAGCAATGATTCATTCTCTATTAGAAGAGCATGGATATTCACATACGCATATCTTTTATATTTTACTGAATCCCTCCCTATATTATAAAGAAGGTTTACCGCTAAGAGAGATTCCTGAGAAAGATCGAATGGAATATATGTAAATACGAGATGAAATAATCTCTGTAAAGGCATTGGAATATAGCACAATTAAAGTTATAATCTAGAATAGAGTAAACAGTTAGATAAACTTCATTCATTTAACGATAGGAGTAATGAACTCAATGGCAAAAACACTAATTTTCGGACATAAGAATCCAGACACAGATACGATTACATCGGCAATAGTATATTCAGAATTAAAGAATGAATTAGGCTTCGAAACAGAGCCTGTTCGGCTGGGTAACATTACTGGGGAAACGCAGTTTGTACTTGATTATTTCAAGGTTGCAGCGCCACGTCTTGTGGAAACAGTAGCGAATGAAGTGAGCGAAGTTATTCTCGTTGATCACAATGAGCGCCAACAAAGCGTCAATGATATTGATCAAGTGCGCGTCACTGAAGTCATCGATCATCACCGCATTGCTAATTTCGAGACAAGTCATCCACTATATTACCGCGCTGAGCCGGTTGGATGTACAGCTACGATTTTGAATAAAATCTTCAAAGAAAAGAACGTAGCCATTCGTAAAGAGATTGCTGGCCTCATGGTATCGGCTATTATCTCGGATACGTTGCTTCTTAAATCCCCAACATGCACAGAAGAAGATGTAGCAGCAGCTCATGAGCTAGCTGAAATTGCTGGGATTGAGCTAAGCACGTACGGTCTAGATATGCTGAAAGCGGGAGCAGATCTTAGCGGTAAAACAATCGCTGAACTGATCTCTCTAGATGCTAAGGAATTCCAAATGGGTAATCATAAAGTTGAAATCGCTCAAGTGAACGCGGTGGATACCAATGATATTTTGAAACGCCAAGTGGAGCTTGAAGATGCTTTAACGAACATCATCTCGCAAAAAGGTCTAGATTTGTTCGTATTCGTGGTAACGGATATTCTGAACAATGATTCCGTTGCACTGGTATTAGGTAACTCATCGAAAGCAGTTGAGACAGCTTATAACGTTACGCTAGTAGATAACAAGGCTGTTCTTAAAGGTGTTGTGTCCCGTAAATCGCAAATCGTTCCGGTACTTACGGAAACGTTAAATCATTAGTATCATTAAAGTTGAAGCCCAGTCTGTCCCATGAGGGATGGCACTGGGCTTCTTTTCATGCGTAATGACAAGTAAAAACCTGTTCAGTGACTGAACAGGTTGGAATTTACAGCTTATGTAGTTCTGGGAGAAGGGATTTACTGCTTTAATTAGGATTAGTCTTCTTCGTCTTCTGAGTCCTCATCATCTGAATCTTCATCTAACTCAATTTCATCGTCCTCATCTTCGTCATCTTCGTTGTCTTCGATTTCTTCGATGGACTCATCTTCGCTTTCTAGCTCTTCATCGAACGATAACAATGCTTCTTTTTCAACGTTTTCCATATCTAATCCCTCCATTAGTACACTTATTCATAAGTGCTTCCTAATGATAGCATCGCTATATTGAAATTAATGTCATTTAGTGAAGTGAGAAATAATTATTTTCCTTCATTATTCGTCAAAAATATCTAGTCTCAGTACTTTAAAACTAGGCAAAGAAAGCTTTTTGAAAAAAGTTTGATTTGCTACAATTTTTTAAATAAAAAATTCATTATTAATTCTAAAAAACTATAA